>JAFTFL010000013.1 GCA_017449525.1 Bacteroidales bacterium
GCACAAGACCATGCTCACGGAGGAGTACTCCGCTGACCTGTCTTGGGGTAGCACGGAACTCAACCACTCCATCGTAGCCGCCGATGTGGTGTCGCTCGACTCCTCGCTGCCATTGAAGAAGCGCGGCAAGATTGGTAACGCCACGGGCACCATTGCAAAACTCGGTGTCAAGTTCCGCAAGGGCGAGAAGCAGATTACCAACATCAACATCATGGTCGCCCGTGGCGCAGACGAGGCCACGGTGGCAAGTAAGGTATTCGACGACGCACCCAAGGCTATCAAGGCTATCGACGTGCGCAAGGAAATCATGTTCGAGGAGGCACTTTCCACAGGACAGGTGCTTGTGCTGGATGCATCCGATGAGGACAGCAACAACGACGGCGTGGGCGTTCGCGCAGACTTTGGCTACCTCCCCGAGAACTCGTTCAAGGGCACGGTAGCCCCGTGGGGCAAGAAAGCAGCCCGACCGCTTGACGACCTGCGTCAGATGTTCGACAAGGCCAACGCGGACAGCAATGTCATCAACCATGTGTACGTGACGAAGAAGTATTTCAACTTTATGCGTAACTGCATGCAGTCGAAGTTGCTCGTCTCCACATTTCAAGGTCAAGTCATTACCTCCCTCGTCCTGTTGCCCGTACCGAGCAAACAGGCTTTCCTCGACGCACTGGCCGACGAGTTCGGTGCTACGTTCCACATCGTGGATAGCGTCTTCAAGGTAGAGAACACCGACGGCTCTACGACCCCTGTACGCCCGTGGGTAGAGGCCAACATCGTGGGCTTGCCCTCGGAGGTGTGCGGTCGCATCGTGTACGGCACACTGGCCGAGGAAACGAACCCCGTACCCAACGTGTCCTATCAGAAGTCGGGTAGCCATATCCTCGTGTCGAAGTACTCCAAGACAGACCCGTTGGAGGAGTTCACGGCGGCACAGGCTCTGTGTATGCCAGTGATTGACGGTGGCGACAGCATCTATATCCTCCACGCTGACGAGGTGGGCGACGGTGCACTGACCACCGACACCGAGACGCTGGAGTTCACCAAGGCTGGAGGATCCAAGACGTTAGAGGTGGCCTACAAGGGCGACGCCGACATTCTCGACGTGAACACCGACGTTGACTGGGCAACCGTGAAGCGCACCGACGGCAAGATTACCGTCAAGGTCGCCGCTGGTACTACTGCTCGTGAGGGCACCATTACCGTGTCCGACGGCTACAATAGCGTTGAAATTGCAGTCAAGCAGACCGCCTAACAACTCTGAGCATGGCAACAATTCTCGAAGCCCTCAAAGGCATAAACTCCTATCCCGTCCCGCTCCGCACCCTCTCTGAGACTGCGGAGCGTCGGGGTATCAGACTGGAGGACAACACGACAGCGGAAACGCTCCGAGGCAGGGAGTTCAATCTTTGCCGTGCCGACCTGCTGCTGTGGCTCTCCTATGCTCCGAACATCACGCAGGGCGGTCAGTCCTACTCGTTCACAGATGAGCAGCGCACAGCCATGCGCAACCTCGCGTCGCAACTCTATGACGAGTTTGAGGAAGAGAATAAGCCCAATACTATTTACGGCTATAAAGGCTCACGGCTATGATTATCGCTAACGGCACTATTGAGTTCAAGGTAAAGAGAGGCGGTGGAATAGACCCAGCCACAGGCTACCCCGTCGCCTCTGCATCTGTGTGGGGCGATGCTGTGCCGTGTCAGTACCTAATCAATAGCCACGACAATCTTGGAAGGGTGCAGGGCGAAGCCTTTGTCCGCGCCTCGTACACCGTGCTGATTGAGCAGCAGCCTATCTCTTCGGAGCAGTTGCGTCTCACCGACCGCGCGGGTCGTGTGCTGGGTGAGTTCAGCATCATCAGCGTCGAGCAACTTGATGCCGTGTGTCAGACCCAAATAATGGTGTAGTCCTATGCCTACCCGACAGACAACCAAAATGGCCGAGGTAGATCGCCAAATAGAGCGGCTGGTAGAAGCTGCGAAGCGTGCGATAGTGCGCCGACTGGCTATAATAGGTGAAATGTGCGTCAACAAAGCACGTTCATTACCTGGTCCAAGCCTCACCGTCTTTTGGGACAGTGAGAAAGGCCAACCATTGCGCAGTATACCGAAGCATACGCCAGGCTACATCGACTGGACGGCCAACCTAAGGTCGTCAATCGGCTATGTCATTGTGGTAGACGGGGAAATAGCGAAGATGTCCACCTTCGAGCCTGTCAAAGGGATGGATGGAGATGGCACGCAGGGGGCGCAGGAAGGTAAGGCGTTCGCCGAACGACTGGTTGCCGAGTACCCGCATGGTATTGTTCTCATTGTTGTCGCAGGAATGAAGTACGCCGAGTATGTGCAGCGCAAAGGGTATGATGTGACGGTTAGTGCCGAACTGCTGGCGGAGCAGTTGCTGGAGCAATTTGGAATCAAGTCGAAGACCAAACCAATAGATGGGAGCAAAGACAGCCAAAGAGATACAGGGTGATTTTCTTGCTATGTTGCAGGTCAGTCCGTTGGCAGAGGCAATCAGTGGTAGCGTCTACCGTGCAGGTCTGCGACCGCGCGATAGTAGGAACGAAGATATCACCGTTGCCTTGGTTAGTGGGCTGGCCGACCAGATACAGAGGGGTGTTGTAGCCATCTGTGTCTACGTGCCAGATAGCGATCCTTACAACAACGGCGTGTTAGTGGAGGATATGAAACGGACTGCCGACTTGGAGCGTATCGCGCAGGACTGGGTGGACACCTTTCCTGAAAGAGGTACGGACTATGTCCTGCAGCTGCAAGATACCATCACCACGGTAGCAGAAGAATCGATACATCAGCACTTTGTTAGTATAATGCTGCATTACAGACTATTCACAGAGTATTAAATGATTAAACAGAAAGGAAAAGAATTATGTTATTGATGGGTAAACCCAAGCTGTCGGTGGCCAAGAGTGTCAATGGTGCGCCGAGTGGAGACTGGAAAGTGATAGACACACCAGTGCAGGACAGTGTAAACCTTGACACGCAAGAGGGGACCGACCTTGAGGCGAGAGAAGAGGGTGGCGAGATAGTCGACAAGATATCGCAGGCAGCCACCTATACGCTCACCTTCGAATTGTTCAAGAAAGACGGTGTGCCGTTCCCGTTCACCGACAATGGCGGTGTAGTGAGTGGCGAGTATGCCATTCGCGTAGAGTCTGGCATAGATGGGCACAAGGCACCCCACCTGCAGATAGACCGTGCCACGGTGAAGACCTCGACGCTCTACTCTGTCAACGACACGCTGCGCAAGCAATTCACATTTTCTGCATTGAAGCCAGCCAGTGGCGACACCGTGAAGGTGCTTGACCAAGGTGCTACGGCGGAGGTAGAGAATGACATTACCGACACCACCGAGACGGGTGGTGGAACAGGAGAGTGAAGAAGAGGCAGGGTAAGTTCTGCCAAGCGTATTGCGAGCCTCGAAGTCAAAGCGAGAAGCCAGGTGTCGGACACCTCTTCGAGGCCAAGAAAAGAAGTCAGCTCATGAGACATACCACAGAGAAGCAAGTAGCAGACACAATTCTGCAGCAGCCGAAGCGGATGAAGATAGGAGCGAGGTACTACACCGTGAGTGCCCCGACGACAGCCCACCTCATCATGGCCTCTGCGGCCATATCAGAATTGCCGTACATAGACATCGACAATCAGCAGAACGTGTTGGAGTACGTGCTAAAAGAGGCTCAGCATTGTACAGCCATAGGCAAGGTGCTGGCCACAATGCTGGTCAGTGCACGAGGTTCCATGGGGAGAGGGCTGTTACATAGAGTGTGGGAGTGGCGTGTTGCCCGACTGTCCCGTAGGCTGATGGAGCGAAGCAGTAACGACGACATGATAAAGGCCGCCTATGAGTTGTTATCAAGGCAGCAGGTGCAAAGTTTTTTCGCGCTTATCGCTTTCCTCGGCGGAGTAAACATGACCAAGCCGACGAAAGCGACAGCATCTGGGCAGTAATAGGTAGCTTCTCCAAGTGGTACAGAGTTCCCTTTGACTATGTGCTATACGACATCAGTTACGACAACATGATATTGTACGGGGCGGTCATTCCCAGCCTTGACACAGACACGAAGAAAGAGGGGATAGCGAAAGACAAGGCGTACAATGCCAACACGGCGGCAGGATGGGAAAGAATCCTACAGGAAGCACGCAAGATGCAATAAAAGATATACGACATGGCAGAGGATGGAAGACTTGGGTTTATAATCAGCCTTACTGACGAGAGCGTAACGAAAGTTGCGAAGCAGATAAAGGAACAGTTTCGGCAAATAGGACTATCTGCAGAGAAAGCAGGCAGCGACATAGACAGAGAGTTCAGTCGAGTACCCTCTTCCTTATCAGAGACAGCCAAGCAGGCCGATGCAGTGCAGGTAGCCTTCACGAAGATAGGAGGTACCCTGTCGTCGTTGGTAGGGGTAGGTTCAGCGATGGGCTTTGTCAAGCAGGTCTTCAGTGTCCGCGCTGAGATGCAGAACACCGAAGCCATGCTACGCGTGTTTCTCGGTTCGGCCGAGAAAGCCAACGACTTCTTCAAGTCGCTGCAGGGCTATGCCTACAATAACGTCTTTGAGTTCAAAGATTTGGCCAAGCAGTCGGCGCAGCTGTTGGCCTATAAAACCAATGTAGAGGAAGTTATCCCTACTCTCAACAAGCTATCAGAGATAGCGGCAGGCACTAACATGCCGTTAGAGCACTTGGTGGCCATATTCAACAAGGTAAAGGCCAACAACAAACTCGACGGCCAAGCTGTCATGTCGTTGGGTAACATGGGTATCGACATCTATGAGCAACTTGCCCAGATAAAGAATGCCGAGGAGTCCATCAAGCCAGTCAATGAGCAGGTGCAATACACGCGCGATAGCGTGAAAGGGTTGTCGCTTACCTTTGAAGACCTGCAGAAAGTCATCAACAACGTGTCGACAGATGGTGGCATGTTTGCTGGCATGATGGAGGAGAAGATGAAGACGCTCGGGGACAGTTGGGGGTTGATGCAGGACAACCTCACCAATATGTTCAACGAGATAGGTGAGCAGATGCAGGGCTTCTTGAGGGGCGCCATGGGAGTTGGCAACGCCATCATCGAGAACTACGACAAGATAGCTAAGGCCATAGCCATTGTTATAGCAGCCTACGGGACAGCCAAGGCGGCCAACATAGCGATGAACGCCGTACATGAGAGTACCTTGCACACCACCAAGATGAGCAATGCGACATGGTCATTGCGGGCGGAACTCCTTATTGCCAATGCACAGGCAGGTGTTAAAGTCTCAAAAGTAGAGCAGGATATCATCGATAAGCAGCGCGCAGAGATAGCGGAGCTAGAACGATCCATCACAGCGACGCAGAAGAAGACCATCATAGAGCAAGCCCAGCGGGATAACCTTGCGGACATCCTCACGGACACGCAGAAGCAGCAGTTAGCGCAGCGGGGTCTCAACCAAGAGTCGGAGGCCTACATACCCATCGCCACATCATTGCTGACGAGAGAGCAGAAGATAGCCTTCGCGCAGGCAGATCTAACGAACAATGCGGCTGATTACATTGACGCGTTGCGTAAACAGAAGCGAGCCAATCAAGAGTTGGTATCGGGTTATGAAGACTTAGCCAAGAAGACGCAGAGGCGTCTCGAGGCAGCCAAAGAAGAGCGGCAGACAGGAGAAGAGATTGTTAGCTACCTCAGCATGGAGACATCACAGCTGGAGGAGGTGGCTAAGGCTGCAAAGGAGAATGGGGACGAGAAGGCCTATTTGGCAGTTACCTCTAAACTGACGGCTAAGCAGTTGGAATTAGAAGAAGCCAGGACGATGACGGATGCAGCCGCCAAGAAGGTAGCAGCCGCCGAGGCAGAGCGGTTGGCACAGCAGGAAGCACGGGAATCACTTGCGCATGGGAAGAATACGGTAGCAGAGGGTGTAGAGACGGGGGCGACAAAGGCTCTCACGGGCGCAAAGAAGATGCTTGCCTTAGTTGTTGATAAGGTGAGGAACTCCATCTCTGCATTGTGGGCGACGATAAAGGCGAACCCGATAGGGCTTGTTATTGCAGCCATCACGGGTGCGGTAGCCATCTTCAAGAAGTTCACTGCGAGTGCGCGCGAGCAGCGTGAAGCGACGAAGAGTGTAGAACGGTCGGCAGGAGAGGCGGCAGCCAAAGTAGATGACCTGTTTGACGCGCTGCGCAACTGTAAGGAGGGGACAGACCTGTATACGTCGTCGCTCAAGAAGCTCAAGTCGGAGTACCCTGAGCTCATCCAGCACTTTCTTGACGAGAAAGGCAACTTGAACGACATAGAGTCAGCCTATGAGGCAGTGAAGAAAGCCGCCATGAATGCTGCACGAGCCGAGGCGAAGCGACAACTCATCGTGCAGAAGAGCGGAGAGACGGAGGAAAGCATTGCAGGTGATACGCAAGACCTTTTCAAGAGGCTTTCAAAAGACCTCACGACACGGCAGCGAGCAGAGATCAACAAGGTGGTGGAGAAGCTGCGGAACGGGGACTATGGGGACAACGCCACAAGTAAGGCGGGCGCAGAGATTGCGCGCATCACGGGTAAGAATAACATGCTTGTCTACAAAAACCTTCGTGAAATATACAATGCGCAGCGCGAGTTGGATGCATTCGTTACCAACCTCAATGTGGCAGGGGATGCCATAGAAGAGGCGAAGGGGAAAGGCGTTGTGGATGATGCAGTAAAGCCGAAGGGTAAGAAGTACTACGAGGACCTCATCACGGATGCACAAGGGCGCATTGATGCGCTGACGGAAGACCAGTTCAAGGACGGGACAGGCCAGCGGATAAAGGCAGAAGCCGAGAAAGAGATAGAGGCAGCCAAGAGAGCGTTGAAGAAGTGGGCTACGGGAAAAGATAAGAATAAAGAAGCCCTGCGGAGCAGTCTGCAGCAGAACGATATGACGTTGCTGGCACAGCGCAATAGTGCCCGAGATGCGGCCCTGTCTTACGAGCAGGCCATCATAGATGGGCTTGATGAGGGCTTTGATAAAGAACTGAGGCAGATAAAGCTGAATGCAGAGCAGCGCAAGAACGCACTCTCCGATGCCATCGCATCAGACGAGCACACCATTCGTGATGAAGCCGAAAGGCTATGGAAGGTGCGCCATCCAGACGCGACGACCTCCTTTGACCGGAGAAAGGTACGATTTGACAGCTCTAAGGGCACGAGTAAAGACCAGTTTAGCGGCCTTGGGCTCAGCGACAGTGATGTGGAGTACCTGTACAACCTTGCGACATCCAAGCACGAGGAATATCTTCAGAAAGAGAAGCAGTTCAATCAAGAGCAGTCCAACAGCGTGCAACAGCTATACAAAGAAATACTTGACAATGCCAGTGATGTAGAGAAGCAGCTCAGTAAGATAGATGAGAAGTACCGCACGGGTCGGGCAGCACTGGAACAGGCCATGCTAAACGATGAGGCGGTAACGGCCGAGCGTCGCACCGCCATCCTTACGGCACAAGACAAGTTGTATGAGCGGGAACGTCGAGCTATAGAGGATAGTGCGTTGGGTAACTACAAGACATTTCAGCAGAAGAGAGAGGCTTTGGCACGGCAGTATGCAGAGAAGCGTAGAGACCTCGTTGCAGCAGGAGGCAACCAAGAGAACGAAGAGTTGCTGGAGCGCGACTATATGTTAGAATACTCCGCCCTGCTATTGAGCGAGGATGCGGAGTATAAGCAGTTCCTCACTCGTGTCGACGGGATGATAACGGCGGAGCTGCAGAAACTACTCAAGGAGGCCAAGAAGACGCTGGACGATGCCATCGCAAAAGGGTTGGCAAAAGACAGTGAAGAAGTGATGAAACTGCGGGCTCAGATAGCGGAACTTGAGCAGCAGATAGAAGATGCCAATGAGACGCAGGAAGCCATCCGTATAGACAAGTGGGCGAAATGGGGTGCCCAGGTGTCGCAGTTGGGTAATGAGATAGAGACATTGGGTAGCTCCATTGATGGGGTGGCAGGAGAAGTGATAAGTGGCATTGGCAGCATGATGGGCACCGTGGGTAGTGGGGTGGCTGCCGCCGCCCAGTTAGCAAAGGGTGGGCTGACGTCGTTAGAAAAGGCCAGTGTCATCATCTCCATCATATCTGCGGCAGTACAGGTGGTGCAGAAGATACGGAGTCTTGTGCAGGCCTCGGAGGAGCGGAAAGCCAAGGCGGAGCTTGATGCGTATAAAGAGAGGGTAGCCAAGCTAACGGATGCCTACGAAGCCTTAGAGGCAGCCGCCAACAAAGCCTATGGCAGCGCGAAGAAGGCACTGCTCAACAAGCGACTGGTAGAGCAGAACAAGCTGCTCAAGGAGCAGGAGGCGCGAAGGGATGCCCTTCTCAAGAAGCAGCAGGAGTTAGAGAATACGAAATGGACCGCCAGGGACTGGTTCAAGTCCTATAAACTGTCCGATGACGAGAAGGCGGAGTTGGACGCGTTAAACGACAGTATCAAGCAGTCCGCAGAGAGTCTTGCTGAGTTGCGGCAAGCTGCGAAAGATGCCATCTTTGGTGAAGACATCCAAACGGCGATAAGCAACTTTGCATCCGCCTTACAGGAGGCATGGCAGGAGGGGACGAGTTTCGATGCGGAAGCCTTTGCAGTAGACCAGATAAAGAAGATGCTGAACGAGGAGATGCTGCAGATGATGAAGATGCTTGACGATGTCTACAGCATGGCAGGCACCAAGATAGGGGACACGTTCATTAGGCAGTTTGAGGATAGGAATGGCGAGTTTGTCTCCATGCAGTACATCCGCGACAAGATAGAGGAGTTCTTGGCCAATGACGGACGGATTGATGATGACGAGAAGGCGGAGATAGCGCGCCTATACAAGCGGTTGCAGGAGCTCACGGAAGAGGCCTATGGTTGGTCAAAGGACATCTACGAAGAGGATGCGTCGCGGAGCGGAAGCAGCAAAGGGGTGGCACAAGCCTCACAGGACAGCATTGACGAGCTCAACGGGCGCATGACAGCTGTACAAGGGCACACTTACAACATCAGTGCAAACACGGACATACTGCGTGAGAACACGGCGGCGATGATGCGCAGCGTGCTACAGATAGAGGAATATACGCGCCACTTAGTTGCCATGGACAGGAACATACAAGACATGCGTACCTACGGTGTGAAAGCTTTGTAAAAGGAGAGAAGATGATGACGATAGACGGCATAGATGCTTACATGGCGTACGGAGTTACTCTGAGGGAGGACGGGTTTAATGCGCTGGCCTCTGTCCCCTCCTTCAAGAGCCTGCCTTCCAACAACTGGCATGAATACGACGGGGTAGAGGTAGACCTCACAGCCCCCGTGCTTGACAGCCGCAGGGTAGTCCTCAGTTTCAACATCTCCGATGTGCGCAAGCTTGCCGACCTACGCACCGACCTTGAACAGGGTGCAGAGCACACCATTTTCTTTTCCGCACCTCTTCGTACCGTGCTCAAGGCACGGCTATACAGCATGGACTCATTGGCGACTCATCTCAGACTGGGCTACTTCACGCTGACGTTGATAGAGGACACCTACAGCCTCGTGGCAGCCGACCTTGCCCAAATTACGCCGTGCCCTTATGTGCAAGGCGTATCTCTTGACGGGCACGACCTTGCCGAGTACGGGTGGCTGGTGTTGAGAGGCACCGAGGTAACCTTTTTGCAGTGGCCTGCCGTCAAGGAGAACCACTACACCAAGCAGCAGTATGAGGCAGGCATCAAGGATTACGACATGTCGCACGTGCGATTTGCCGAGAAAGAGGCCACGCTAAAGGTGCACAGCCGAGCATCCGCCGCAGAGTTTTGGAAGCGGCACAGGTGCCTGTTTGGCGTACTCACAGCCCCAGGGGTGCATCAGATCCGATTAGACAACCTCTCACAGTGGCACAACTGCTACTACGGAGGCAGTTCGGTTACGAAGTTTGCCATTGGGGCTGATGGTGAGCTTTGGTGCGACATAGATATACGACTTAGACTATTGGGGGCGTGATATGATAGACATCTTCGATGCAGCAGGCAACCTGTACCGCTCCGTCTTGATAGAGGACGACAGCTATTACTTCCGCGAAGTGATGGGAGAGCATCAAGTGCTCCTACACTTCGGCATGGACGAGTATGTGTCGTTTCCCGTGGGTTGCTTCATTGTCTACAAGGAGACCACCTACACGTTACGCCAGCCGCCAGTGGTGCGGAAGATGCACAACAGATCCTTTGACTACACGCTGAAGATGTGTCCAAGTGAGTACATGCTAAGGATAAAGATGATGCGGTGCCTGTACAGTGGAGAGTCTATGCAGGCGTTATCCGATGGGCGGCTGGTCTTTTCGTTGACGGCGAGGGCGCACGAGCATCTTGCCATGGTCGTTGCCAACCTGAACCAAGCCGATACGGGATGGAGTGTAGGCGAGATAGGTAGCGACGTGGAGGATGTAGAGAAGACTGTCTCCTACGACAGGATGTACTTGAGGGAAGCTTTGGAGCAGATAGCCTCTGTCTTCGCCACTGAATATGTAGTAGACAGCACGACGAAGCGTATCTCCTTAGGGAAGTACGAGCTCAACAGAGATAACCCAATCACCATGTCGTACGGCAGGGGGAATGGCTTCATCAGTGGATGCACGCGCGACAACGAGAATGATTTTCCGCCCATCGATTTGCTCTACATAGAGGGTGGAGAACGCAACATTGATGCGACCACCTATGGGAGCAAGACGCTGTTATTTCCGAAGAGCAAGACGGTACGGTACGACGGACGTTACTTTCGTTGGCAGTCTGGCTATGATGCAAGGGTGGCGAGGAGTTATACCACCTCGTCGGACGGGATGTACGTACGTAGCACGCTGCGCCCCGACTCCTTCGTAGAGGGGAACTTTGATGCTACGGAAGTTTACCCCAAGTATATAGGGACGGTGCATGCCGTTGAGGTGGTAGATGCGCGTACCAACCTCATCAACATCTACGACAGTAGCACCGAATTTCCAGGAGACCCAGCCGACACGGACAGCTTTGCGCGGCTTGGTATCGGAGGAGAGAAGCCTACCATCTTCTTTCAGAGCGGTTCGTTGGCGGGGCGAGAATTTGATTTGGCCGCCACAGATACACGTATCAACACCTCGTACGACTCGCGCGGGTGGAAACTCGAGATAGTACCTGCCGAACTCGATGGGGTGTGGATGCCAGGCGGCGACACGGAGCAGTCCGATGGGACGTATGCCGTCAACCCTGCCTACATGCCACAGGTGGGTGATACCTATGTAATATACGGGATAGCCCTGCCGCAGACCTACATCCGTAATGACAGGGAAGAGACGGGAGCCGAGTGGGACGCGTTGCGAGCTGCCATCGTCTCGCTGTACAAGCAGGAGGAATACACCTACCGCTTCTCTGGCACTGTAGACGGGATATGGTCGAAGAGCCACTGGGACACGGTGGGTGTGTACATGAGTGTGGGGCAGCATGTGCTCTTCTCAGACGACTTCATGCCTGAAGGGCTACTCATGCGCGTGGTAGGAATACGGGAGTACCTATGCAAGCCATACAGTCCCGAACTCACCCTCTCCAACGCCCTTGTGCGAACTGGTCTTCTGACCGAATGGAAAGGGAAGTACGGAAGAGGAACGCTGATACGGAAGCAGCTGGATGATGCGGTTCTGCAGAGCAACTCACGGTTGGATAGACGCGTGGCGTATGACGATGTGGTAATAACCGATGAGCAGATAAGGGTGGGCAGCCAGCATGCCGACCTTGTTCCCATAAACGATTTCCGCGAGGCAAAGATGCAGATAGAGAAGGTCTCTACAGTGGTACAGATGACCACAGAAGAGTGGGCGAAGGCAGGCAATGCCGATAAGGTCTACAAGGCAGGCACCATCCTGCTTGACAAAGACACGCAGTATGTCAAGATAGCCGACGGCATCACTACGGCAAAGGAACTTGAATATTGTGATGTGCCTATTGCAACAGATGTTATAAAGATGGCCGAACAAATTATGTCTCTTCAAGAGCAGACAGACACGATACAGGAGGATGTCAACGGACTTATGCAGCGCGGCGGTGTACAGTACTACGACAACAGGTGGGAGTTTCCTGCCATAGGACAGGCCAACTATTACTACTATGACAGGGAGGAGGGTGTAAACTACGCGTGGAACGATGAGTCGCTGACATACGACAAGACTGGCATTGATATAGAAGACATAGAATTTATAGACTCAAATTTTTAATTAGCACGATTATGGCAACAAATCAGATTACAGCGAGGCATATAGTATGTACGAAGACGGCATCTGCATGGGCTTCCTATACCATCATTCCGCTGAAAGGCGAGATATGCTTGGAGGGCGACACGGGGCTGTTTAAATTTGGTAATGGTACGGACAAATATGCCGACTTGCCTTATGCAGCAGGGCAGATAGATGGCGACGGCAATTGGATCCAGGTAACGAAGTCAAACGGTGTTGCAACGGTGGAACACATCGGGCCGAGCGGCACAAGCAGTGATGCGGCCACAAGTGGGGCAGTGGCGGCGTTCGGCAATGGCACCAGTATTGTAACGGGTGTCAAGGTTGATGCCAAAGGGCACGTAACGGGTGTAACTAAAGAGAACGCCACCAACATAACCACAATGGCCTCAGCGGCCTCTGCCGCCGACCAGTTCGTAACGACTGGAGGTGCGTCGAGGGTGGTGAAAGCATCGGGCTATACGAGGTCTACCACCGTCAACTCCTCGTCGACAGACTCGCAGATACCCACCGCAAAGGCGGTGCAAGACGCTATCAATAGTGCGCTTACCAGTGCCATGCGATATAAGGGCACCATCACCAAGTTCGCCGACCTACCCACGTCGGGGCAGAAGGTGGGTGATACCTATGTAGCCTCGGCAGGCTTCACCCATGCGCCGACAGGCAGTTCCACGTTGCCAGCAGGCAGTTATGAGACGGGCGACCTCTTCTTCTGGAACGGCACGATGTGGGATGCTGTCAATGGCGAGAACCAAGTGGAGAATAATGCGCCCACCGTCAGAATGGACGGCGGAACCTACACTATAGGTACAGTAGACGGGACCGCACTACAGGTCAAGACCGATAACCTTGACTTCTCATCTCCCTCGGTCGATGGAGATACCATTGCGTTCATCGATACCATCTCGCAGACGGATGGCAAGGTGAGTGCCACCAAGAAGAACGTGCGAGCCGCATCCACCTCGCAGACCGGTGTCGTGCAGCTTCAAGACAGTGTGGATGCCACCACGACGAAGGCGGCCACCCCGAATGCGGTAAAGGCGGCCATAGAGGCGTTGGACGTGCCGATCGTGGGTGGCTCTGGCAAGTATATCGAGTCAATCTTAGAGAATGACGGAAAGATACAAGCCACAGAAAGGACGCTGCCGACCGCTCCCAACGGCTACGGGCAGGTAACGGTATCGGCGCAGAGTGCCGCGACAACCAATAGTGCAGGCAACAGTACGGCTACGACGCTCAAGTCTGTTGGCTCTAATGAGACGTTGAAGATTACGTCGGCCAACAAGTGGGTCAACATCAGCGGAACAGATAGCACCACGGCAGGCAGCGACGAGGTGAAGATAAGTCATGCTGTCGGCACCATAGCCACGACAGGAGGTGGGCTCAAGAAGATAAGTTACGACAATGCAGGCCACATCACGGCCGCGAGTGATGTTACGTCGGGCGATATAGGTGGCAAGTTAACCGACTTGGCCGTATCTATGGCGGCTACGGGGGCCACCAGTACCACCTCCAATAACGCGCAACTCAAAGCGACGGTAACGGCATTTGGCAAGACGGCCTCAACGACGATGAGTGCAGCGACTTTGCCGACATCCTTGCTGAAAGACGACGCGAATGTAACACTGATAATTGACGGTAACTTCTAATATTATGGCTGAGAATAAGATAAAAGCACGGGTGCAGATTGCCAGCAAGACCACTGCGCAGTGGGGCACCACCACCACGATACCCAAGAATGGGGAGCTCATCTACGACTCCACGACTAAGATGATGAAGATAGGCAACGGGAGTGCTGCTGCAAAAGACTTGCCAAACACATCAATACGGGTTAGTGAGAAGGCGATAGTATCGGCAGGCACGGTGTATACGGAAGAAACCTCCTTCTATGATGGTGCGTTTATCAAGTCGATAGGAGCCGATCGTTTCGATGGTGGAGGCCCGAATGGTGTGAAGGTAGAGCGTAGTACAGATGGGGGTGTTACGTGGGTAGATGCTGGAGTAACGGACACGCAGAAGAAACAATTATTTTGCTCCTCGATAATTGTGAGTACCACAATTCCAGTTAAGAACAACTCGTCAGATCCCGACTTTTCGAAGTATCAATTAAGGATTACGCTTTCGATGGTTGATTTCAAATTATATTGTTTGCTGAACAAGTACGCTATATACATATCTACAGGCGGTGCGTCGAATTGTCGCTGCCGGATACGTGGGCGGACGTTTAAGAATGTTGCCGAAGGGGTTGACACGTGGGTACAATATGCAGATGCACAGATTAAAGGGTGGTCAGGATGGAATATAATTAATACAGGCATTCATACATTTGGTGGATATTCAGACTCGACGGATTCCGCCTACTGCAAGGAGCTTGAGTTCACCTTTACGCAGGAAGGGTCTAACGCCTCCTATGGTGGGTTGTCAATAGGTAACATACAAGCATTTGGTTACATAAGTTGGGTAACACCCTCTGCAGCTGCCGCCAGAGGGCGCCTGTACACGTGGGACATAGACCAGAATGCGACTTTTCCACAGAAATTAACTGCCTCCGCCATTGCTAAGACTGGTGGTAAAGCTACGCAGTTTCTCAAGGCGGATGGGTCGGTGGATAGCACCAGTTACTATCACAGTAGCTACGTTCCTGAGACCATTGTCGCGTACAAGCGGCCAACATATAGTAACAGGAGTCGTTCTCTTGATGTCAAAACTTCAGACTCCACGGTCAAATATTTCTTGAGCCACAACACTACTGATACATCGGATAAGATGCCAAAGGATGGCTGTGTATTGAGTATGTCATGGGATAATAGCAATACATTCTGTGTCCAACTAGGTGTATCAAATTCTGATGGGAGCGTATATACGCGCTACCATAATATCAACCAGGGTAGTAGCTGGCGGCCGTGGATTCGTCAATTGAATGCGAATGATGCAGTCGTCAGTAGCGTAGCCTACGATGCTACCAATAAGAAGATTGCGGCGAAGAACATCCAAGGGACTGCGACGGAAGTTGTTACTGCGGCGAAGATAGTGTCCGACGGGGGTGCAGTAACCAGCGTGAAGACGGTCAATGGTAACAGCCTCGTTGGTAGTGGCAATGTCAGCGTGGGAACGGTTGATACTACGGGAGAGATGACGAGTGGGCATGTGGTGGTGTCCGACGGGGGCAGTGTGATAAAAGATAGTGGCTATACAATCGGCAAGTCCGTTCCGAGCGATGCGGTCTTCACCGACACACATCACACCTCTCGTACGGTGGTGTCAGAGAACGAGGACGACACAACCAGTAGTACTGAAGCGGTGAGCAATCCGAAGATAGTTCACGTGGAGAACGAGGAGGCAAGGTCATGCTATAAGTTGGTCGGCGAGGGCGGAACCCTGGTTGAGTGGGACGGCAGCAGTAACATTACTATATCGTCGCCCAGTGTCAGCCTTAGCAATGGAACTATCAGTGTTGACGGTAGTAGTATTAAGCCAGTAACCAGTGTGAAGCTAATACAAGGAACGGGTATTACCGTCAGCAATAGCGGCACCGCTATTACGGGTAGTGGCGAGCGGACAATCTCATTGAATGAGGCTACAACTGGTACGATAGGAGGTGTCAAGGTCGCTGGTGTGAGAAGCAGTGCCATCACGACGGCACAGGGGAGTACGACGGCTAACAGGTACTACGGAGTGGAGAAGGACAGCAGCGGAAAAGCCTTTGTCAACGTCCCGTGGTCCGATACAGATACGCATGAGACCAATATGATAGGTACCAATGCGCAGCCTGCCATGACGACAAATGTCGCCATTACAGGCAATAACACGGTGAGTTCTCAGCGTGATGGAGTCTACCTTGTCGGTGGCGACAACATCACAATAGAGGCTGTCAATGCCACGAATGGTGCAGGCACGATAGGGTTCCGGATCAGTGCGAGTGAGCCACAGGGGGGAATGGTGAACATTACAAGCAATGATGGCTCTGTCGTGGTGAGCCAAAACGGTATGCAGTTTGACTTGTCTGTAGGTGGAGCAGGCGGCGGCGATATAGACTGGAACAGCGTTGACTGGAACGCTTTCTGGGCATCTGGGATGAATAGTTTTTTAGACTACTTAGAGGGCGACGGGGAGGCACAGGAAAGGTTTAGAGGTATCTTGGGGATATAGGAGGTGTCATGGACTGGGTAGAGATAGTGATAGGCTTTGTGGGTGGCGGTATGGTGAGTATGCTCACAATTCCCTCGGTGGTGAAGCGGAGTAAGGCGGAGGCCAGGGCTGTGGAGCTTGACAACCTGCAAAAGGCGGTGGAGGGGTGGAAAGAGCTTGCCGATGAGAGGCAGGAGGCGAACCATGACCGCGACAGCCGCATCAAGGAGCTGAATGAGAAGATAGACAGTCTGTATGAGCAGATAGGGGTGCTGCGTGCAGACCGCGATGCAAAGATAGAGGAGAATACGACGCTGAAGGTGAAGATAGCGACGGATGAGGTGAAGTTGTGCATGGTGAGAGGGTGTGCCAGCAGAGAGCCGCAGAGTGGGTATTGACAAATAGATATAATGATATGGCGACAGAACATTTTACGATGAGTGAGATGCTGTATAGCGAGACAGCAGTAAAGAAGAAGATATGGAACGGAGCCACGCGTGAGCAGGAGCAGAACCTACAGGCGTTGATGAGTGTGGTGCTGGAGCCGTTGCGGCTGAAGTATGGCAAGCCAATCACAGTAAGCAGTGGCTTCCGCAATGAGGAGGTGAACAAGGCAGTGGGCGGCGTAGCTACCAGTCAACACATGGCAGGCGAGGCGGCAGATATTACCGCTGGCAGCACCTCAGAGAACCGCAAGTTGGCACGGCTGATAGTGGAGATGCACCTGCCGTTTGACCAGCTGATAGACGAGAACGGGTACAAGTGGGTACATGTGAGCTTCAAGCGCGTGGGGTTTAATAGGGGGCAGGTGTTGAGATACAAGAATAAGAAGTATGTGATAATAAGGGATAGTGAGTTGTGAGCGACGAGCCAAAGGTGGAGGTTGTGCTAATGCAGGGAACAGGCGATAAGTAGGGCTACAATGGCGACGATGGCCGTAATGGTTGTTGCAATGGCCGTAATGATGTCCCACCTCAGCGGATTGTGCAGATGTGGATTGGATTGAAGATAAGCTTTACCCTTGGTGGTGATGTAACAATCCACGACGGTATCGTAGTTGAGGACGGAGGCAATAAGGTGCTTCTCGGTCAAGGTAACGACGGCTTCGACAAAACGTTCCTCACTCAGTTTGGTTGGCTTGTGGGGGTACTGGAGGGCGATATTGCGAAGTACAGCCTTCTCCTCGCGGTTTAATCGGATGCGTTCCACGAAAACCAAACGAGATAAATGCAGTGATATTATGTTGATGAGAAAGGAAAGCCTATTTTATTTACTGACAATAGCGGTTGTCGTTATGTTACTTTTCGGCTGCCGAGGCACGCAGCAGATAGTGGAGCGCCCCGTGTACATTCACGACACGATGCAGGTGGTATCGGTACAAAAAGACAGCGTTTTTGTACACGACAGCGTGAATGTGTACAAAAATGGCGATACTTTGTACATAACCAAGTGGCTGACCAAGTCGGTGTACAAGATACAGCACGACACCATCCGCGAGGAGAGGGAGGTGCCTGTGGAGGTGGTGCGAACCGAGACGGTGGAGGTGGAGAAGCCTCTGAAGAGGTGGCAGAAGCTGCTGATGTGGATAGGTGGTGTGGGGTTGGTAGGAGGTGTGTGCTGTCTGCTGTGGAAGACACGAGGGGTGTGGGGGAAGCGTGTCTGGGTATGAAATGATTAGGATGCGCAATATGTTAATTATGAGTATTGCTTTTAACTGGGGGGGAGAAATGCCGAAGATGGCTTTAAAGCAAGAGATAAGCCCTGCAACCCGGTTGCTGCTGATAAAGTTGGCCGAGGGCTTTGCCGACGGGGTGCGCAATGGCACGTTTGCATTTACGGAGCAGGATGGGCGGCGGATAGCGGACTATGTGGGCAGTGTTGTCAATCCGCAGCCGAAGATAAGGATATGTAGCATGGCGCAGGCGTGTGAGTATTTGCACATCTCGCAGCCTACCTTTCGGAAGTATGTACGACAGGGTTTACTACCGCAGGGGATAAAGATAGCTGGCATCACGGAGCTGTTATGGGACAAGGCCGATATAGAGCGGTTTGAGAAGGAGCGGAGGGGGTAACAATAGGAGGTAAATGCCGTTGCTTTGGCATATTGGATTACCTCAAAAATTCCCGTATATCGGGAATTTTGTGTATATTTGCAAAAAGAATTATCGATGAAGATAATATTTAATGATACTGATTTGGAAGAACTTATTAAGTATGGTGCCAATGGAAAATACAAGAAATTATCTCGCGACAAAGTGTTTATAAAGGCTCTTAAGAATGTATATGCTATTCTGAAAGTGGTTGAGAGAGCGGACATGTTGGAGGTTTATGGGGCATTACACTATGAGAAGTTGAAGTATGAGAGGAGCGGATTGAGTTCGGTAAGGATAAAGTACAATAGGGTTGAACGTTTGATTTTTCGTGAGATTAATGATGGTGTAGAAATAATAGTAATTGAATTAGATGATACACATTATGGGAACAAGAAATGATATACCAGTTGCAGTTCATCCAGGCAGAATATTAAAAGAAGAGCTGTTATCACGAGGGATGAAGCAAAAGGACTTCGCTCATAGAATCGGGATGCAGGCATCCCATTTAAATGAAATCTTAAATGGGAATAGGTCAGTATCGAACGAAATTGCCTACAAATTGGAGCAAGAACTTGGAATACCAGCGACACACTGGGTTAAGTTGCAGGCATTGTATGAATATGATGTTGAGGTGCTAAAAAAGCAAGATATAGAAGAGCAGGAAGCCTCCAATAAAGTGGCAGAATATGACAGGATAATTTCTGTAAGCACGATATTTAATAGGCTCAATATATCAGCAAGGACTTTCGTGGAGCGCTTATCTGTTCTTACAACTATACTCGGACTACCATCGCCAGCAGAGATAGAAGTAAATACAAAAGGGTCATTTCGGAAATTCGTAAAGGTAGGTATAGACCAAAGAATGATTTTGACATGGACTATATTAGCGAAATATAAATGCGCTCAACAGCCCCTCCTGCCATTTAAATTCGACGTATCAAATGCAAATAACCTAAACTCTGAATTGAGCAGAATATTCCATAGCAATACAGACGTTATAGATAGGGTAAAACATCTGCTTAATAGTTACGGAATATACTTTATTATTGAAGAAAAGGTTGATAAGGCTTCAATTGACGGATATTCATTTATGAGTAATGAGAATCCATGTATAGCTGTAACATTGAGGAATAAAAATATAGATAGTTTTGCTTTCAGTGTTATGCACGAGATTGGACATATTGTAAATGGCGATATAGACGACATAGAGTCTCTTATGGAGCAGAACCCCGAAAGTTCCAAAGAGAAGCGAGCAGACAAATATGCAATGGAAGCACTGGTGCCTGAAGAATTATGGGGGAGCGCTCCAATGGTAAGTATGAATGTCTATATGATCCAGAAAGAATTTACAAAGTGGGCGAAGCAAAATAATCTACATAAATGGATAGTATTGGGGCGCGTAAGCCACGATACTGGTATTTGGAAATTTAAGGGGGATGGGCAAAGAATGATGAGATAAAGTCTACATAGGCAAAGAGCGGAAACGTAACAATAGGAGGTAAATGCTGTGTTGCTTTGCATGTTGTGTTAGTGTAATGGAACGTGTAAAAAGGGGAAGTGTGCAGATGTAAAATAAAGCGTAACATGTTGCGTTAATAACGTGTTATGCGTAATGTGAATATCATATTGCCGAATATTATCGAATGGGCGATAACCCGTGCAGGTTACGACTATCAAGATTATATTGACAAGCATGATAATGTAAGGAAATGGGCATGTGGGGAAAAACAGCCGACACTAAAGCAGATTGAAACGTTTGCCCATACCCTGCATGTGCCATTAGGGTATTTGTTTCTTGACACCCCTCCAGTAGAGGAGATGCCAATTCCAATGTTTCGAAGGTCGAAAGCCAACTTAAATATTGAGGTTTTTGATATGGTAAACATTATCAGCGACCGCCAGCAATGGTTGAGGCAATACCTTGTCGAAGAGGGTGCGGAAGAGTTACAATTTGTTGGAAAACATAGAACAGATAATAACGCTGGAGAAATATGCGCCACGATGCGCCAAGTGCTAAGTCTGCCAATTGACTGGGCTACGAAGCTTCAGACTACAGAGGAAGCATTGAACAAGTTGGCTTCTGTAATGGAAGAACATGGTGTAATGGTGAATTTCAACAGCATAGTTGGAAATAGTACCCATAGAACCATCGCGGTAGAAGATTGCAGAGGATTTGCGTTGGTTGATAAATATGCGCCGTTTATCTTTGTCAATAGCAAGGATGCCAAGTCTGCACAGTTATTTACATTGGCTCATGAGTTTGCTCATATATTAGTGGGTTATAGTGCAGGGATTGGAGATATTGACATAGAGGATTCGCCTGTTACCGAGCGCTTGTGTGATACGGTTGCAGCAGAATTTCTAATGCCAAAATCTTTGTTTGAGATATTGTGGGTTAATAATCACGGAGATTTCGAATACATAAGTCGCAAGGCTAAAGTAAGTAAGTATGTGGTGGCTCGATGTGCAAAGGATTATGGATATATCAGCGAGCAAGCGTATTTGCAAAATTATAACCGATGGCAGCAGGAACCTAATCCCCCAAAAAAGGGAACTGGCGGAGATTTCTATATCAATACTATTAGGCGAACGGGAAGAACATTCCTGTTATATGTAAATTCGGCATTAGGAAGCAATCGGATTTTGCATACTGAGGCTTATCGATTGGCGGGACTAAAGGGCGACACTTATAGAAAAGTGTTTGCTTCGCAGTATATTTATAGATAATACTCAATGAAGTATATATTTGACACAAATAGTTTTATTACACCACATAGAGCAGGATACAACCCTCTTGATGTTGCAATAAACTTTTGGAATAAGATAAAGGAGTTATCAGACCAATCGGTGATTGGAAGTATAGACAAAGTGAAAGCCGAGTTATCTGAACATGATGACGACCTCAGAAAATGGGTGAATAAAACATTGCCCAAAGATTTTTTTGTAAAATTTGAGACGGAGGCGACGAAGGAAAAATTCAGAGAGGTTGCATCATGGGCTCAAAATAACACCAATTATAATACTAATGCAAAGGCCAAATTCCTAAACGCGACAAAAGCCGATATCTATTTGGTTGCTTTCTCTGCGACGTACCCAGAAGAATACACCGTAGTTTCTTTCGAGAGGTCTGCTCCACAGCGCATTGGTGAAATAAAGCTGCCTGACGCATGCAATGCTTTTGGAGCAAGGTGTATCATGATGGCTGATATGTTTAGGGAATTAAAACAGACATATTAGTCAGGAATAGTTGTTTAGATATGTCAAAAAGCGGTAGTCCAATAGTCGGGCTACCGTTTTTTTTGTAACTGCAATGTAATTACGAAATGGGGAACATCTTGCGAGTATGTGTTGTGTGTTAATCTTTTGTCCGGAATAGGTACTTGACGACAATGACGAGCAGGGTGATAACGTTGGCAGTGGTAGTGCCCAGCAGTGTTGTGAGGATAATTGCTGCGTCGTTCTTGAAGCAAAGCACACTTGCACCATAGAGAGTAACGATGCAGAGGGTGAGGGAAAGGTATGCGACAACCACCCAAAAGATGTTGACGGCGAATTTGCGTCGTTGCTCACGGTCTTGCCGTTTACTCTCCAATTCCTCTCTGCGTACGGCCACATCAAGTACATCTTTGGCTTTCTTGATGTCATTAGCCGAGATGGTGATGTTGGTATTAGCTGACTGGATAATGTCAGTAACGGACAAATTGAGGTCAGAAAAGGTGTTATCAATATTATACTCTTTGTTCGCTACCATTAGCTTTCAGTATATAGTTAACTACCTTGGTGTAATATATCTTGGTAAACATATCTGGGATTTCAATATTTTGACCCTCCGTATAGACCATTGCCCACGGTGAGCCCTGTTTGTGAAGCATGGTAACGAGGTCGGAGTCGGAAAAGGAACCGTAGTTATTCCACACCACATCACAAGTGGCACGTTCATCCTTACCCTCAAGCATTGGTGTTTCCACACTGACGACGTAGTCTCCGTTCTTAATCTTTTCATCGTGGAAAATTACTGTTTTTTGAGTGATTGGTGAGTTGCCATATTGCTTGAAAGAGTGATATACGGATGGAATAACAGGTCCGTATTTCCATGCTTCCACCCTGTCAAATCGAGGGTTTAGGGCAGAGCGGTCGAGGATGGCCAGCATATATCCATGTGCAATGTAGACAAGTTTCATTAAACGTAGAGGTTTTATCTCTTTTTTCTCAGCATGAGCCTTGTCTACAAAGTAGTTTGCGATAGATAGCGCGCTATTGTGCATATTTCCATTTGTGTGTTGAGTTCCACGTTATAAATATCCGCTATGTGTTTTCTCAGAAAAAGAGAATGAGTTAAAGGGTGGTAGTAATTTTGGTTTGCCGGCTTGGAATAATATGTTCGTAGAACTCGACAATCTTATATGATTTATTCTCATAGAAGTTGTATTCGGCATTCCACACTTTTGTTATTCTCATTTTGACGCGGATAGCATCCCCCTTTCCGAACATAGCCCCTTTGTCAATTTCTTTTATCAATGCATCGTCCTTTACGGACATAGGTATGCGAATGCCATTCCAGCCGAAGAGCCATTTGCTACCAGGCCCGAAGCGGAGTGCGATAATGGCAAGGGTGGCATCAGTTTCTTCTTCTATGGTATCGGGGGCTGTTTTCGTTGGCAAACTCATCGTATTCAGCGATCCAAATTCTTCCCTGCTTTTATGCGACATAATGTGTGCTTCTCTTATTTCGGATGCAAAAATACGTAGATTGTTTGAACTTGCATGAATTACCTTACAAGTAACAGCTGTGCAATCAGTCTTGCAGGTGCAGCATAGCTATTGCTCTTTTCGTCTCTGCGAAATTTAGATTTGCGTTTGGTTTCAAATAGTTATAAGAGTTTGTTTTCGTGGTTAGGAAAGCCATCGAGGGTGCCTTTACTTTTGCGCTCAAGTTGTACAACGAAACGGAATTATTAAATCAAAAACTCGTAAACACAATGAGTGAAACAATCGTAGTTCCCGACAACAATGGGAACAACAACATGAACAACGCTTGGCCATGGTTACTTGCCAGTAATGGTGGTTACGGCGGATTTGGAAATTTCGGTGGAGGTAACTTTTGGGGTGCTGGTATTGGCGGTTTCCTTGGTAGTGCCCTCGGGAACTTCTTCAATGGAGGTAATGGTTTTGGTGGAAACGGCAATGGTGCTGCCGCTGCACTCGGTGCCCAAGCCACAGCCAACAGCAACACAGAACTGCTGCGAGCAGCCATTAGTTCCAACGGTGAGCAGAGCCGTCAAGCTATTCAGACCGTAAGCACCATGCTTGGGCAGGACTTCGCCACGGTTTCGTCGCAGTTCGGTGCCATCAATGGCATCCTTAACAACATGGCCATTCAGAATGCAACCACCCCGTTGCAAATTGTAAACGCCATCGTTAGTGGCAACAAAGACCTTGGTGCTCAGTTTGCACAGTATTGTTGCGAAAATCGCCTTCTGACTACCGAGCAAGGTTATCAAGGGCAGCTCCGTACCGTGGAGCAGACAGGCACGCTGATGAACGGGATGAGTGGTATCAATCAGAATATCGACCAGACCCGCGCCGCCTCATGCTTCGCTCCTACAAGGATGGCAAAGAGAGCATCTGCTGGGCAGGGCGCAAGTTCTACCCTCTATCTACCTACAACAACAAAGAGGTGCTGAAGTACATCAGCCAGCAGAACCTCAAAACACCCGAAGCCTACGGTGGCAGTGGCCAGTCGTGCGGTTGCGACATCTCCGACTACCACTACATAAAATACCTCTCACAACACTATCCCTCCGACCTCGAAAAGATTTACCACACATTCCCACGAACCCGTTTTATCATAGCAGAACATGAGCAAGCAGAGCAACAATAAAGCCACAGCAGCCACACCACAAGCGAAGAAAATGCCTATCAAGGGCAGCACCACAGAGGAGATATGGCGCAGCCAAATCATCTTCAACCCCTACAATCCCAAACGGCACACCGACAGGCAGGTAAAAACTCAAGCGAAGAACATCAAGCGCAATGGCTACCTCGGCGGCATCGTTTGGAACAAGACCACGGGCAACCTCATCAACGGACACCGCCGTGTGCAAGCCCTTGACATCATCCACAAGTATGACGGCACTCCCGACACCGACTACACCATCAAGGTCGAAGTGGTGGAGTTTGACGAGGCGACTGAAAAGGAGCAGATGACCTACATGGCTGTCGGCAACAGTAAGGCTGACTTTAACCTCATCGCCACCTACGCCTCCGACATCGACATCACCCAACTCGGCCTCTCACAGGATGAGATGCAAGCCCTCACCGCCCTCTACCAGTCCGCCGAATACTCTACCGCGCTCTCTCAAGCCGTCGACGCATCGGCACAAGCAGCACAGTCCCTCTCTACTATGGCCGACCTCGGCGACGACTTCCTCTCCCCACGGCATACACTCGACACCGAAGAGAAAACATTTGACCAGATAGCCCAAGACAGGGCCGAGAAACCCAACGAGACAGCCGAAGCCATCAAAGCCAAGAAACAACGCAATAACGAGATTGCCGAAAACCGCAACATAGACAGACAGACCTATATCATGCTTGCATTCAAAGACCCCGAAGAATTACAAGAATTCTGCGATGTAGTCGGCATCTACATGCACGAAAATATGATTATGAACGGGATGGACTTCCTCGACAAACTGGGCGCATAAATGCCAAAAACGCCAATCCTTACGCGCGCACGACAAAATCAACGACATGCCAAAAACAGCCTACAAGAAACCGAAAGTGTCAGACTTGACAAAAGCCCTTGAGAAGACGGGCGGCAACCTCACAGACGCAGCCAAACTTCTTGGGTGCAACCGTTCCACCCTGCGCACATGGGCGCACGATGACGAAGAGTTCGCTGAGGCCATCTCCGCAAGTCGCAAGCAGATGCTCGACCAGTGCATCACAACCGCGCGATTAGTGGCGCAAGGTATACCCCTCATGGAGAACGGCAGGTTCGTAGGTTGGCAGGTGACACCCGACAGCAATATGCTCCGCTACCTCATGTCTACTCTCGGCCGTGATGAGGAGTTTGGCGAGAGCATGACAATACGCCACACCACCGATGAGGGCGTGGACATAGGCTGCTGGATAGAGCGTGAGATAGAGATGAAGCGTGCGGCACAGAAGAACGAGGTGGATAAGGGATGATAGACACCCACTCCGTATATTACCCCCTCTACACCGACATCGAGAAGCCGATAATCCTCATCACTGGTGGACGCGGTAGCGGAAAATCGTTCGGTTGCTCCACGTTTATCGAGCGGCTTACCTTCGAGGTGAGCCATCGTGATGGGGCGAATGGGGAACGCGAAAGACTGGTACACAACATACTCTTCAGCCGATACACAATGGCATCAGCCGAGGTGTCAGTCATACCGGAGTTCCTTGAAAAGGTACAGGCTGACGGTACGGAGGCCTACTTCCACGCCACAAAGCAGGACGTGGTGAACTTACGGACGGGAAGCAAGGTTATGTTCCGTGGTATCAAAACCAGTAGTGGTAATCAGACTGCCAAATTGAAGTCCATTCACGGTATCACAACTTTTGTCTGCGACGAGGGTGAAGAATGGCAGAGTGAGGAGGAGTTCAAAACGATAATGTATTCCATCCGACAGAAAGGTATTCAGAACCGTATTATCATTATCATGAACCCCACGGACAAGCACCACTTTGTTTACCGCAACTACATACAAGATACACACAAGATGGTTCTTTATGATGGAGTGCCCGTTCAGATAAGCACCCACCCCAGTGTGCTGCACATTCACACTACCTACCTTGACAACATAGACAACCTCTCGGAGGAATTTATCCGGAACGCGCAGTACGCCAAAGAACATCATCCCGAAGAATACGCACACACCTTTATGGGGCATTGGACGGACGAGGCCGAGGGGGTGATATACGACAACTGGGACATCGTGGACGAGTTCCCAGAGGGGTCGAAACATCAGGCTGTGGGGCTTGATTTCGGTTTTACACACGATCAGACAGCAGCTGTAAGATGTGGTCTTATTGGGGATGATATTTATGTCGATGAGCTGTTTTATCGCACTGGGATGCTATCGTCGGACATTTCGCATGAGTTGCATACAGCGGCTGGTGGACTTATGATAGTGGCCGACAGTGCAGACCCACGTCTGATACAGGAGATTGCCAACGCTGGTTTATTGATATATCCAGTACAGAAAGGGGCTGGCTCAATAGAGGCTGGCATTGACAAACTGAAAACAATGCGTATACACGTAACGAGTAGGTCGAAAAACCTCATCACGGAGTTGAAGAACTACACCTGGTCAAAGGATAAAGACGGGCGATATATAAACGTGCCGATAGATGCCTACAATCACGCGTTGGATGCCCTCCGCTACTATGTGCTTGGGAAGTTGCTGGGGCGTATAATGCGGACGATGCGTATCACTGCCGACGACGTTCCTTTCTGATGCTTTCTTTTCATAAAAACAATGTTAAAGTTGATTTTACTGCTATTTTGATTTCATTGGGTATCTTTGCACTATAAAACAATTGCAAGGTGATAACGAAGATTGTACGCAATCTCGAAGTGGAAGACTACTCCGAGGGACCGGTTGTAGAAAGGCTCAACCATAGCGGTGAGATGTGGGTTTTCGGGAAGGATGTCAAAGGCCGTGAAGTATATATAAAAATCACATTGGGATATGACAATGGGCAAACAATTTGTATATCGTTTCATATAGCAGAACACCCAATAAATTATCCATTTAAAGATATGTCAATATGAAAGCCAATAGTCCATATTCAGGAAAGCCTATGCGCGTGGTATACGAGCCCGACACTTGGGAAATGAGGGGTGAAAGGTATAGGTATACCCATATTGCCTTTGTGGATGTGGAAAGCGGGGAACGATTTACCACGACAGAGAGTGATACAGTATGTTACAACCAAGTGGCCAACCAGTACCGCAAAAGGCACGGCATTCCTTATACTGATGAGATGATTTCTCTCCGCAGCAGGTATGGGTTGAGTGCTGCCAAGATGTCGGAAGTGCTGGGCTTTGGCACAAATCAATGGCGGTTGTACGAAGCAGGGGAGTTACCAAATGAGAACAATGGGAAAATGATCCGTTCTGCAATGAACCCCAAGGTGATACTTGATATTGTGGAATATTCGCGCGAGCAGTTTAGAGAAAAGGAATACGACAAACTGATTGCCAAGATACAGGCTGTTATTGCACGGCGGTCGGAGTTTCATAGAGAGGCCGACGATGTGGCGAGAGTGTACACCTTTGGCAGGGGGGAGGCGAATGGTTATGCTCCTCAATCCATCAGTCGACTGCATTCTCTATTGTTGCATATACTCAAGCAGTTTGGAAATGCTTACAAGACACAGTTGAATAAACTCCTATTTTACATCGATTTCCTCGCGTATCGTGAGAGTGGTATGGCTATCTCTAGTCTATCTTACAAAGCAATCGAATTTGGACCCGTCCCGCATCGTTACGAAAGAGTATACAGCGAGTTTGACGACGTGGAGCAGCGCCCACAGATGATACACGATTATGAGGGTACTATACTGGTGGCGAATGCCAATGCCGACCTGTCGCTCTTTGATGAAAAGGAACGGCAGATAATTGACATGGTGTGCGACTTTTTCAAAGGGTACACGGCACGGAGGATGTCGGAGATTAGCCACCGCGAACCGTTATGGATGAACCATAAGGATGTTTGTGAACAGATACCGTTCACAGAAGCATTCTCGCTTGTTGCTCTGTAGACGGACACGGCGTGATTGATGCTGATGGATTTTCCGACTATCTCAACGAATAACAGAAAGGAGAAGCAATATGCAAGAGAAAACACTTCAATACCTGCAATCTCATCAAAGTGCCACTCCTACAAAATACCACGAGGGGGCCACATTTTCGTTATGATGACCTTTTTTAGTGAGATAGCAAGAGAGGAGTTTGAAAAGATAACACCTCTCCGGATGGACACAATGGATAAATATTAAAAACTTGCGCAGTTTATTGAAATGTTATATCTTTGCATCCTCATATCAAAAAACCTTACAACGATGAACCTGCAACAGTTCAATCTCAACAAGTCCCTTCAGGCGGTTCTCTATGTGGCAAACCGCCTTGTGCGAAAGGATTTTCACAAGATATTCAAAGTTCTGTACTTCGCTGACCGCAATCACCTATCGAAGTACGGACGTTCCATAACGGGAGATACCTACATTGCCATGACTGACGGGCCAGTGCCATCCAATATCTATGACATTTTCAAGTCCGTTCGAGGCGATGGATTCTTTTCCAAGCGAGCCGCCGATTTTACAACTTTATTCCGCGTGGTAGACTGGAATTTCATTTTCCCCGAAGCAGAGGCTGACATCTCGCAACTATCTGAGAGCGATGTCGAGGAATTGGACGATAGTCTCCGCCTCTACGGCTCTCTGTCGTGGGACGAGGTTCGCGAGAAATCGCACGACTACGCATGGCGCAGCACCGCTCGCGATTATCCAATCTCCGTTGAAAACATGATTATGGAGACTGGCGACTCTAAAGAGTACGCCGAGTATGTGGCATCACTAATCTCTGCACAATCACAACTCCCGCTGTAGCATGAAACTCCCCACATCTCTCGTCATCAGCAGAGGCACAATCCTGCACTCAACTGTTTTTAATTACATAGACCACGGAAAGTTCTTCGTCATAATAGGTGAGAGTGAGGAAAAGTACGTGGGCTTCTTCTTTATCAATTCGGACATTAACCCAATCAACCGCAAGCCGGAACAGCTGAAGATGCAGTACTTGTTGCACAAGGCAGATTACGCTTTCCTACGCTATGACTCTTATCTGTGCTGTACGCAGGTGTCCACCATCCCAAAGGCAGAACTCGAAGCCTCCATCGCAAGCGGCGCCACCTCCGTTAAGGGAATTCTTCGCGAGGAACACATGGACGACGTGCTGGGCATGGTGAGGAAATCCAAACTCTTCTCGCTCGCAGAGAAAACGACATTCTTTAAGTAAACACTATAATGACTGCAGGCAGCCGTTTGTATGGAGTATTCCGTAAGGTAGAATGCTTTGAACCGAAACCCATTCCACCCGACAGGCGATAGTCGGTGCGGAACACTGCATTTCAGCCTGCCAGCAATGGCGGGCTTTTTTATTATTGCTCCTCGGCTACATTTTCGGCCTTGACAAATAGCGTGAGCGGCCTTCCACAATGAGGGCAGTAAATCCCCTGCCTTGGCTCTTGTGGCTCTTGCTCCTGTTTTGCCTGGTCCACGAGGGCTTTCTCCATGTCCTCCGAGGTCAAAAGGGAAACACTCACTCCAAGTGCCTCGGCTATGCTTTCCAATGTTGAGAACCGAGGGTTGTTTTTGCTCAATGAGATGTTCAGAGCGGAGTTGGTGATGCCAATTTTGTCTGCCAGCTCTTTTTGTGTAATTCCCTGCAACTTGCACAATGATTTTATGTTACTTCTGAAATTCATAATTAGAATATCATATAATTCCGTTGCAAATGTACAAATTTTATTCAAATTATGGCGATGAAAGAAAAATCGTTGTTAAAATATAGTTTAATTTACAAATAAAAGCAATTTTTTTCTCATTACAAAAGTAAGTAATATTCAAATAATTGAGTATAAATTTACAAATAAAAGCAAAGTAAATTGTATTAAAAATTTCGCCATATCAAAATAAAGATATATCTTTGCATTCGAAAGTTAAACAAAAATAAAACGCAATGAGCAAGAACAAGTATTATAAGTATTATTATACGATTGAGTCTGACAAATTCGGCGGCTCAGGATGCGAAGATAGCTTTGATACGATATGGGCAGCACGCCATCACGCATCATTTTGGACAGAGAAAGAACGCGAGGGATGCTATATAGTGCAGTACCTCAAGAGAAACGATGAGGCGGTAAAAATAATCAAGTTATAATTCAATAAATAAAGCATAAGATGAATACGAAACTGAACAGTAAAGAGGCCCTACGCGAGATTATGTCGCTTGCCTGGGCAATGGTGAAGCGAAACGGATACAGCCTCAGCGAGGCGTTGTCAGTTGCATGGCGCAATATCAAATTGCGCATTGCAATGAAGAGCCGGATTGTGAAGTTCTATTTTCAGAAAGTGGACGGCACAATTAGAGAGGCTTTCGGCACATTGTCCGAGCGTCTAATCCCTGCCACAAGCGGCGTGGACAACCGCCGCAAGAACGACACGGTGCAGGTCTACTTCGACACAGAGAAAACCGAGTGGCGTTGCTTCAAGAAAGCCAACCTCATAGACATTGTTTTTTAACCCTCAAAAAAACCGAAAGATTATGCAGCTCTTAACTAAATCCATAGAAAAGGCATTGACAAAGACCCCTCTCTACTCACAAGAGAACAACCCAGACCCGAAAATCATTGTCAAGTTTTTCAACCCCTGCGGCATCGGCACGTGGTACATAACAGAGGGCGAAAAACAGGATGACGGCGACTGGCTTCTGTTTGGTCTGTGTTGTATGCAACAGCCCGAACTGGGCTACGTCCTCTTGTCCGACCTGCAAAAACAGCGTTCAGCCTACGGACTCACCATTGAGCGCGACCGCTACTTCAACGGCACAATGTCGAAAGCAATGCGGATTGAGAACTATCTGTGCAACTGCTAAAACATCAGAGCAGGGTATAATGTGCAACGAGAAGAGAACACAAGCGATAACCAAGAAGCAAATATATAACCGCATTTACGCTTTCGTTAGCGACAGCGTATTGGCGCATAGATATACCAACATATTTATATACAATATTTAATATCACACAAAACTATCAAAACATTGCATCTCCGCTATGGGCGTTATTTCGACAATCAGCATAAATGTTATCACGACAACCATGGCACTATAAACATAATGTATACAACAACATTTGACCCCAGTCCATTTCATTTCACTATCATCGAATAACATGTTATCAACGCCTGTTTTTCACATTGTCTGCAACAAAACCATTTATTGCCAAAATTCCTTTCCTGGCACTGGCTCTATATGCTTCATATTGGGTAATTTTGCATCTTGTTCTCACATTCTTTAATAACCACTTATGGCAAAAGACTGGACAGGCAACGGCAATTCCGTATATAAGACCCTTGGAGCGAGCAACCACACCGACAAAGAGCGGCAGAGCGAAGATTACTATGCTACCGATCCGATAGCCATTGACAGACTATCGACGGTTTTCAATATTCCTTTATTGGTATGGGAATGTGCTTGTGGTGCTGGGCATCTGTCGAGGCGACTGACAGAAAACGGCCACATTGTGTTTTCATCTGACATAGTAGACCGTGGCTGTGGCAAAGTGTGGACGGACTTTCTTAAAGAGCCGTTACCTATAGAGTTTGAAGATACAGACTGCTGCATCCTAACAAATCCACCCTACAAGTACGCCACGGAATTTATAGAACACGCGCTTGACCTCCTTCCCGAAGGACAGCCGGCCATCTTCCTGCTGAAGACTACAGCGCTTGAGGGCAAGGGGCGATGGGAACGGCTGTATCGGCACGGCTGGCTACACGAGGTGTACCAGTTTCGTGAGAGACTGCTATGTGCCAAAAATGGCGACTTTGAAAGAATGAGGGCTGGCGGTGGCTCGGCGGTGAGTTATGCATGGTTTGTGTTCCGTAAGACCCCAGCAAGGCATACAATCATCAAGTGGATATAATAAAGGAGGCCTCGTTTGAAGCCTCCTTTTTCTGTCGCGTTTGCCTATTTTCAGTTAGTTTTCGGTTAGTGTGGTGTGTATCTAACTGAAAATGAGCAATAGTTCGTGGAGTATATCGGAGTCGAACCGATGACCTCTTGCATGCCATGCAAGCGCTCTAGCCAACTGAGCTAATACCCCGTTCTCTCTTTAAGGTTTTGCAAAGGTACGTCAATTTAGATGATGTACAAAATATTTTTTGTTATGGTTTGTATTCTTGTGTGTTGGCTGTGCGCTCCTGGGTGGATTTCGGTGCTGCTGTGGTGTGCAGATTGACGGGAATAGGAGCGCGATGCGTTGCCTTTACCAGTTGATGTCGTCAATATCCTTGAAGTGATGGTCTTGTGTAGGAGGTTCTTCTTCGAACGAGTAGTTTTTTGCGGTTGTTTGTGCCGCTGCTTCGTTGCCCAACTGCTGCAGTTGCTGTAGTCTGCGCTTGCCGTATTTCCACAGCCGTAGGTCAAACCACAGGAAGGCGAGGAACAGGATGGACGATATGAGGCCTTGATGCTCCATGTTCTCGGGTATCATCAGCAGTGCGTCAAAGGTGCCGTGGAGAAGCGCTGGGACAAGCAGTGCCAGAGCCAGGTACTTGCTTCGTTGAGCAGGACGGAAACGTGCCAGAGCGAAGTAGTAACCCATGGCTACGCCGAAGAGGAAGTGAGCCGGTACCGACAGGATGGCGCGCATGGTGCCCGTGGCTATCGCGCTGCCGAATGTGGACTGCGAGAAGACATACATCACGTTTTCCAGGCCTGCAAAGCCCAGCGAAACGAACGTTGCGTAAACGATGCCGTCAAAATACTCATCGAAATAACGGCTGCGCCACACGGCTATCGTGAGTGCTGTCATTTTGCATAACTCCTCGGTCAGTCCAGCCACCACAAAACCATTGAACAGTCCGTTGGCTATGGGTAGTTCGTTTGAGGGTGAAAAGGCGGTGAGTATATTCTCGATGAATGCTGCTGGTATGGTGGAAAGTATGCCCAGAAGTAGGGCTCGCAGCAACATGCCGATGGGTTCTTTTTCTTGGGTGTCCTGTCGGTATATGTAGACCATCAGCACAATGGCTGGCAGGACAGCCAGGGTTAGTAATATAGTGTTGTAGTTAATCATAGGTTCATGTGCAGCGGCTTGGATGAACGCCCACGGCAGTGCAAAAGTAGCATTTTATTCGTAATTTTGCACAATCGGTTCGCTTGGCTGCAACGATGCCCGATGGCTACGACGACACTTGGAACCAGAATGTTGAACGCATGGAGAGTAAGACAGAAAGACTGAAAGTGGGGCTGTTCGTGCCCTGTCGTGTCGATGGATTTCAGCCCGAGGTGGCATGGAGTGCGGTACATAGATTGCGCGAGGCGGGAGTGGATATCGATTATCCACTGGAACAGCTCTGCTGCGGTCGCGAATTCTATCAGTTAGGCTACAAGGCCGACGCTCGCCAACAGGCGGAACGCTTCGTGCATACTTTCTCCGATTATGATTATGTGGTAAGTTGTGGCAGTGCCTGTGTGAACTACCTGCGGCAACGGCTTCCTGAGCTTTGTGCCGACATGCCTTGTGCTGCCCAGGCGGTGCGGTTGGCTGGACGGGTGTACGAACTGTGCGAATTCCTTTGTCGCACGTTGTCCTACCGCCCTCGGCTTCTTCGCTATAACCACACGGTGGCCTTCTTTTCTCATTGCACTTCGCCTCGCGGCGCGGAGTACGGTGCAGTGGCCGATTTCCTCTCGCAGGTCGAGGGGTTGCGTCTTGTCCCAATGCAGGCCGTATGCTGCGGTGGCGCTTCCCATTTTTCTTCCCACTTTGCCGAGTTGTCGGCTGCTATGGCGCGCGACCGTCTGGCCGAGGCTGTCAGGCTGGGAGCCGACTGCATAGTGGGGGTGGAGACCGAGTGTCTGATGCATCTGCGCGCTCACGCCGAGCAGATGCAGAGTGCTGTTCGGGTGTTACATGTGATGGAGTTGTTGGATGAGGTCGCAAACGAAGCCACCCTATGATGGAGCGCATCTACCCGTGGGGCGATGGGCGTCCCTATTTCTCCCAAGCATGCCACATGCGGCAGCTGTTCGGAGGCAGGGTGCAGAAGTTGAGCGTCGACGGTGGCTTCACTTGTCCTAACCGCGATGGGACGGTGGGCACCGAGGGTTGTACCTTTTGCTCTAACGAGGCCTTCACTCCGTCCTATTGCCGCAGGGTGGGCAGTATCAGCACCCAGCTCGAAGAGGGTAAGGCCTTCCACGCCCGTCGATACCGCGGAGCTTGTTCCTATTTGGCCTATTTCCAGTCCTATTCCAATACTTATGCGCCGCTCGATGTGCTTCGCCGCCGCTACGAGGAGGCGCTCTCGGTGCCCGGCGTGGTGGGCATTGTTGTGGGCACGCGTCCCGACTGTGTGGACGCGCCTCGGCTCAACTACCTGGCGCAACTGGCGCGACATTGCTACGTGGCGGTGGAATATGGGGTAGAGAGTTGCTACGATGCCACCCTGAAGCGGGTGCGTCGTGGCCATGACTATGAGCAGACCTGTCGTGCCGTGCGTGCCACTGCTCAGCGCGGTCTGCCTTGTGGATCCCATCTCATTTTGGGCCTACCCGGCGAGAGCCGCGACATGATGCTCGCCGAGGCCGACCTGCTTTCGCAACTGCCCATCACCTCACTCAAGCTGCATCAGCTGCAGTTGTTGAAGCACACCTATATGGAGCACCAATACCTGCAGGGCAACCCAGACTTGCAGCACGGCCTGTCGCTACCCGACTATGTGGGGCTGGTGTGCGACTTTTTGGAGCGGCTACGTGCTGATGTGGCGGTGGAACGGTTGGCCGGCGAGGTGCCTCCTCGCTTTCAGGCCGACCCGTCGCGCAGCTGGCGGCGTGCCGACGGCCGACTGCTGCGCCACGAGGAAATTCCCTCCATGGTGGAGCGTGAGCTCTTGCGCCGTGGCACTTGGCAGGGTTGCCGACGTGCCGACGTGCAGCAGGCCTCTCCTGTGGCCTCCCCTCAGTCCAAAATCTTATGAAACACAATACGAATCCTCTTGGTGCTCACCGTCGTAACCGATGGCTCTTCCCTGTGGCAGTGGTGCTACTGGTGGTGGCCATGGCAGGTTGCTCGCTGGCGGGCTACGTGCACTTCTCGTGGCGCGAGATGTGGCATTCGCCTATCTTCTGGAACCTGCGCTTGCCGCGCATCGTACTAAGTGTGCTGGTGGGTTCCACCCTTTCGGTGTGTGGTGCCGCCTACCAGTCTATCTTTCGCAATCCCCTTACCGATCCCTATGTCCTCGGTGTGTCGTCGGGAGCCTCGCTGGGGGCAGCCGTGGCCATTCTACTTGGCTGGCAGGCCTACCGCTGGGGCATCGGTGGCATGGCGCTGCTCACCGCCCTGCTCACCGTGTGGGCAATCTACCGCATTGCATCCTTGGGCAACCGGCTGCATGTTACCACGCTACTTCTCACCGGGGTGTGCTTCACCTTCCTCATGACCGCTGTGATTTCGTTCCTCATGGTACTGCATCAGGACAAGATGGACAGCATCATCTTCTGGACTATGGGCAGCTTTGCTTCCGCCTCCTGGAGTGATGTACTCATTCTGCTGCCCGTTGCGGTGGTGGGTATGGCTGTGGTGCTGTACCACAGCCGTTCGCTCAATTTGCTACTGGTGGGCAGCGAGGTGGCACAAAGCTTAGGAGTGGAGGTGGAACGTGTCAAGCGAAGTCTGCTTTTCTTCACCACCCTGATGGTGGCTTTCGCTGTGTCGGGGTGTGGCGTTATAGGATTTGTGGGGCTTACGGTGCCCCACTGCGTGCGGTTGCTCGTTGGGTCGGACAACCGACGCGTAGTGCCTTGCTCGCTGGTAGTGGGCGGCTTTTTCATGCTGCTTTGCGACACTTTGGCTCGCACCCTCTTGCAGCCCTCCGAGCTGCCCGTGGGGAGTCTCACGGCCCTTATCGGAGCACCGCTGTTCATCTACCTTCTCTACAAAAACAAACGTTCTTATTGACTCCACTACGATGACCGACGCCATGATACGTATTGAAGGACTGGGGCACCGCTTTGGCGGTACGCCCATATTACACGACATCAACGCTACGGTAGGCCATGGAGTGCTGTGTGCCGTGGCAGGTGCCAACGGTTGTGGCAAGACGACGCTGCTGCGCTGCATCTGTGGCCTGCTGCACCCGACAGAAGGACGCGTCAGCATCGCCGGACGTAGTGTAGAGGAATACAGTGCGCGAGAGTTGGCTCAAACCGTATCATTCGTGCGGCAGCACCATGCCACCGATGTCGACTTCAGTGCGTTCGAGATAGTGCAGATGGGGCGCAACCCTTATCAATCGCGCCTGCAGAACGAGTCTCAAGCCGACTGGGACATAGTGGAGCAGTGTATGAAGCAGACCGGCACCTGGCATCTGCGCTTTGCGCGTCCAGGCAGGTTGAGTGGGGGCGAGCTGCAGCGCGTCATGATCGCGCGGGCGTTGGCCCAACAGACTCCCATCATGTTGCTTGATGAACCCACGTCGAGCCTCGACATCGCACACCAGTTTGAAGTTATGGAGTTGCTTCGACGCATTGTGGCAGAAGAGCATAAGTCGGTCGTCATCGTCATGCACGACCTTAATCTTATCCTGCAATACTGTGATGAGGTGATGCTGCTCCACCAGGGCAGCATCCTCTACCACGGTGGAGTGGACGAAGGATTGTCTCCCGAGCGTGTAGCCGAGGTCTACGGCATTGAGGCCATGCGCCATTCGGTGGAAGGCCGTCCGCACCTGTTCTTTTCCAAGTTGTCTCGTTAGCAGCAGGTTGCTGTCCCGTACAGTTGCTGCTCTGATGCCGCACGGCATCGGCATCGGAAGCGTTGCGTATTAGCTTCGATGCCGTACGGCTTGGTATGCAATCAACAAGCAGATTTTCATCGTGGTGCAGGAAATGCTGCGCCGATGCCGAACGGCATGTGCAGTAATGTTGTACGGCAGGTGCTCCTGCGTGCAGGCGAAAGAGGCAAAATAGGGAAGGGCGAGAGGGACTTTGCGCAGCCACTGCCAAGCATGTTGGCGAGGCGTAAATGCGCCTGCAAAAGTACACAAAAAAGACCACTCCAGCAAGGCCGCGAAGGGAGTGGCCGTGCACCTCGTAGGTGCTTGGTTGAGCCTCAGCGGTTCGGCTGCTGGGCTGCGGAGGGGAGGGGTGGCGAGGGGCGTTGTGGCAAGGCGAGTTGGCCAGGTGCGGAAAAAATCGTATCTTTGTAACCTTATAATAGTAGTGAATGCAGTTTAAAGATATTGCGGGTCAAACGGTTGTGGCGAACCGCCTCATACAAATAGTCGATTCGGGGCGTATGCCGCATGCCCAATTGTTTGTGGGCGACATGGAACGCGGCGGGCTGGCGCTGGCGTTGGCTATGGCGCAATATGCCGAGTGCAGCAACCGCCAGCACTACGCCGAGGCCGACCCTGCTCACGAACTGATAGGCGACTCGTGCGGCCAGTGCGACAACTGTTTGAAGTACGGCCAGCTGACGCATAGCGACCTGCATTTCATCTTCCCCACCTCGTCGACCGACAGGGTAAAGGACGGCTCGGAGCTCCGTTCCGAAAGCTTCATGAGCGAATTTCGCGAATTTATGAAGCAATATCACATGTGTGGAACCTACGAGCAATGGCACGAGTTGGCAGGCTTCTCCAATGTCAAGGGGCAAATACGCAAGGCCGATGCCGACGACATAGAACGGCAGTTGCATCTCACCACTTATCAACGTGGCTACAGAGTGTTCATCATCTGGCTGGCAGACCGCATCAATGACGCTGTGGCCGTACGGCTGCTCAAGCCAATAGAGGAGCCTGTAGGCAATACGCTGTTCTTGCTCCTGGCTGAACAAGAAGAGAAAGTGATCGGCACTATCAGATCGCGCACCCAGCGCATCCTTGTGCCCCCACCCACTTCGGCCTTGGCACCCACCTCCGAAGCGCAAGAGCGCAGCAAGCGCTACACTTCGATGTTTGTAGAGTGGATGCGCATGCTCTTCAAGCTCAATATGGCAGCACTCTCGGAGTGGGTCAACAGCGCAGCCGACATGCGCCGCGACTTCCAGCGCGAATTCCTACTCTATGCGCAGGACTCCATTGGAGCATGTTTCCTGGCGCAGCAGACTGGGCAGCCGCTTGCCCGAGACTTTGGGGACGCCAAGTTCAATGCATCGTTCCCCACCATGCTCACCGAACGCAACATAGCAGGCATCAATGAGGCCTTCGACCATTTCATCATGGCCGTGGATCGCAACGCCTACTCAAAGATAACCCTCATGGAACTATCCTTCACCCTTAGCAGATTGCTCAAGAAGCGGTAGGCTCCAATCATTAATTTACCAATCAGCACTATCCCACAATGGAGGACAACGAACAAAAAAATACGCAACCCTCATCATCGAACCGTCCGGATGCACGCCGTGGTCGCCGACACCACAGTCAGGAGTCGCGCCCCGACCCAAAGCCAGTGAGTCCGGAATCAGCAGCCGACAATGCTGCAGACGATGACAATGTGGCCACTCAGGAAGAGATGGCCGCCTTTATTGAAGAGCGTCGCAAGAACCGCAAACAGAACACCCCCACACCAGAAGTTGCACCTTTGGAGAGTGAGGCAGGTCTCACGGAAAACTGGGCCGACCCGTATCTCGACCCAGACCCAGCTATGCCCTACATGGAGTACAGGGAGAGTCCCTTCCTGTCGCATGGGTGCGACCACTGCCCGACCTCGTATGTGCCAGTGGGCAGTTGCGAGTGCCACAGGTGTAGCAAACTCGATGCAACCAACTGGATGAAGGGCATCATGCAGCCGCAGCAGAACAGTTTCGACTGTGTGGAAGTGCGCTTCAAGAACAACCGCAAAGACTTCTATCGCCTGCCCGATGGCATTGCCGTTACGGAGGGCGACGTGGTGGCAGTGGAGGGTATGCCAGGACACGATGTAGGCATTGTGTCGCTCACTGGTGAGGCCTGCCGCTTGCAGATGAAGAAAAAACGCGTAGACCCCACCTCTGAAAACATACGCAAACTCTTCCGCCGTGCACGCCCACTCGACATAGAGAAATGGGCTGAAGCCGTCAGCGAAGAGAATGCAGCCCTATTTAAGACACGCCGCATCGCCGAAGAGATGAATCTTGTGATGAAGATTAACGACGTGGAGATGCAAGGCGACCGCTGTAAGGCCATCTTCTACTACACGGCCGACGAGCGAGTGGACTTCCGTGGCCTCATCAAGGTGTTGGCCGAAGAGTTCCATGTGCGTGTGGAGATGAAGCAAATAGGCGTGAGGCAGGAGGCCAGCAAGGTGGGCGGCCTCGGCACTTGTGGACGTGAGCTGTGCTGCTGCACCTGGCTCACCAATTTCCAAAGCGTTACCACCAGTGTGGCAAAGGCGCAGCAGATTCTGCCCAACCCTCAGAAGCTGGCTGGCCAATGCGGCAAGCTGAAGTGCTGCCTTAACTTCGAATATGATGTCTACATGGATGCCCTCAAGGATTTCCCACCAGCGGGCACTCCCATCCGCTTCCAAAAGGGTTTGGCTCTGTACAAGAAGACCGATGTCTTCCGCGGCATCATGTGGTATGCCTATGAGAACGAAGGCGACCTCTATGCTATACCTGCCGAAAGCGTCAAGAAAATCATAGAGATGAACCGCAATCGCGAGTACCCCGAGCGTTTGGAAGACTTCCAGGTAGAGTTGATGTCGACGTCGGCATTGGCGCAGGAGTCGAGCGAAGCAGAGTTCGACCAGGAGTTGAAACGTATGGCAGACAGCGGTAAGGAGGTGGTGGCCGAAGAGGCTCGACCTGAGCGCGGTCGTGGTCAGCGTCCAGAACGAGGAGAACGTTCTGAAGGAGGCGACCGTCGGCGTGGCCCGCGCGGCGAAGGTGGCAACCGTCAGTCTCGACAGGAGGGCGGTGAGCGTCGGCATGGACCCCGTCAGGGCGACAGGCAGGAACGCCCACGCCGTCAGAATGACGGGGCACCACGCAGGGAGCGCTCCAGCAACTCGCAGACCAACGGCAATGAAACACCCCGACATGAATAGTGGCAACTTGGCAAGGCAATTCGTAAAGCACGGACTGCGTGTGCTGTTGGCCGTAGTGGTTGCAGCGAGCTTCACCTCGTGTGGAGGGAAAGTGTTCTACTCGTCGGAGCAGGTTGTGGACGAGCATTGCTGGCCCATGCACAAGGTGCTGAACTACGATGTGGAGGTTGTCGATACCGCGCAACTCTACAACTTTTTCGTCGATCTCCGTCTCACAGAAGACTACCCATACGCCAACACCTTTCTATTCATTGGTACGACATTCCCTGATGGGTCGGTGGCGATGGACACCCTCGAGTGTCCTGTGGCTGCGCCCGACGGCCGCTGGTTGGGCAAACGTAGCGGACGCTACATTGACAACCGTTACTACTTCCACAAGACGCTTCGTTTTCCGATGCAGGGCACTTACCGTTTTGGTATAGAACAGGCACTGCGCGACAGTTGTGCAACAGGCTTTAAGGCTGTTGGCTTCCGCATTGAGCAGGCCGATATTTCCAAGCTCAAACAGCAGTAGCCCCTTCACCCCAACATTCAATATACGCATACGCCATGGCGCAGTATCAAGGTAAAAAGAAAAAGAAGCCCAACCGCACAAGCGGCGAACGCCCCGCATACATCTCCTGGATATGGAAGGCTTTTGTAGGAGTATGGATAGTCGTCATACTGTTTTTCTTCATGCTCTCTATGGGATGGTTGGGCTACATGCCCTCGTTCGACGAGTTGGAGAACCCCAAGAGCAACTTGGCAACAGAAGTGATATCGGACGATGGAGAGATACTGGGGTTCATCGGGGTGGAGAACCGCTCCAATGTGGATTTTGATGAGATTTCGCCCAATGTGGTCAACGCCCTCATAGCAACCGAAGATGCACGCTTCTTCAAACATTCTGGCATCGACTCGCGAAGCCTCTTCCGCGTAATGTTCAAGACCCTGATAGGACGCAACCGCAGCAGCGGTGGTGGTTCTACCATTACGCAGCAGTTGGCCAAGAACCTGTTCCCGCGTCAGAACAAAGGCAAACTGGGGGTCATCCACAGCAAGTTCAAGGAATGGGTGGTCGCCGTAAAACTGGAGCACAATTATTCTAAAGAGGAAATCATAGCCATGTACTTCAATAAGGTGGATTTCGGTAGTAACGCCTATGGCATTAAGACAGCAGCCAAGACGTTCTTCGACAAGGCACCTTCGGAACTTACGGTGCCAGAAGCTGCGGTGCTGGTGGGACTGCTGAAAGCCCCCACGACCTACAGCCCCGTGCGCAATCCCGAAAATGCACTGCGCCGGCGCAACACGGTGTTGTCGCAAATGCACCGGTATGAGTATCTTACCGACGAGGAGTTTGAACAGTACAAGACTGAACCTATCAACATGAGCCACTACACTCCGCAGAGCCACAACGATGGTTTGGCTACCTATTTGCGCGAGTACATTAGGGCTTATATGAAAGACTGGTGTAAGAAGCACAAGAAGCCCAACGGCGAACCTTACGATGTGCACAAGGATGGTCTGAAGGTCTACACCACCATAGACTCGCGTATGCAGGCACATGCTGAAGCTGCTGTGCGCAAGCACATGAGTGGCGAGATACAGCCAGCTTTCTTCAAGGAGTTGCGTGCTCGAAAAGGAGACCCCTTTGTAAACCTTTCGTCCGAGCAGGAGGAAAAACTACTGCTGCAGGCCATGCGCCAGAGCGACCGTTACCGCGCACTGAAAGAAGAGGGCATGAAGGAAAGCGAGATCAGAAAAGTGTTCTCTGAAAAGGTGAACATGAGGGTCTTTACTTGGGCAGGAGTACGCGACACGGTGATGTCGCCGTGGGATTCCCTGATATATTATAAGAAGTTCCTCAATGTGGGCATGATGTCGGTAGAGCCCGGCACAGGATATGTGAGGGCTTACGTAGGAGGCATCAATTACCGCTTCTTCAAGTATGACAACGTTACGCAGGGTACACGACAGGTGGGCTCCACATTCAAACCCTTTGTGTACACGATGGCTCTGCAGGACCTCGGTATGTATCCTTGCACCGAGGTGCCCAATAGTGAGGTTTGTTTTGATGACAACGGCACCTCGTGGTGTCCGAAGAACTCGACACACGAGCGTGAGAACGAGTATGTAACACTCAAATGGGCTCTGGCGCACTCGGTCAACTGGGTGTCTGCTTATCTGATGAAGCAGGCCAACGACGCTGGCAATGGACCACAAATGGTGATAGACATAGCACGTAAGATGGGCGTAAAGAGTCCGATTGATGCGGTGCCAGCCATCAGTGTTGGTACACCTGAAATCACGGTGTATGAAATGGCAGGTGCGATGGCCACATTTGCCAACAAGGGAGAGTATGTCAAGCCAATTTTTATCACCAAGATTGAGGACAACAAGGGGATGATTATAGAACGCTATCCCGAAGGACAGGAACGCCATGAGGCTATTAGTGAGCAGACGGCGTTCATGATGCTAAACCTCATGAAAGGGGTGGTGCAGAGTGGCACCGGTGTGAGACTGAATTATAAGTACAAGTTAAACCAGTACAGCACTGCGATAGCTGGCAAGACAGGCACCACGCAAAACAACTCGGACTGCTGGTTTGTGGGCATCACACCGCGGTTGGCTACGGCCGTATGGACTGGAGGCGAAATGCGCAGCATCCACTTCCGCAACATGACATACGGACAGGGGGCGAGCATGGCTCTGCCTATCTTCGGCTACTTTATGCAGGGCGTGTATGCGGATAAGCGGCTGAACTTCTATAGAGGAGACTTCGAAGCACCAGCCGATTATTCGGAACTTGAGATGGACTGCACTCGTTTCCAAGAGGAGATAGAGAACGAACGGAATTATGGCATCGTTGACTTCTGATACAAAACCGTTGCAGTCGGTGGGTTCTCTCCCCGAGAGAGTGAACCTCTTTGGTATGACGTTGGAGGAGATACAGCGGCTGTGTGGAGAGGAAGGCTTTGCGCGCTATGTGGGTAAACAGATATGTGATTGGGTGTATGCGAAGCACGTGGAACAGATAGATGCCATGACAAACCTTTCGTTGGCAGTGCGCGCCCGACTCAAGGAGATAGCTGTCGTGGAACGTTGGCAGCCTGTGGCAGAGCAAGTGTCGAACGACGGCACACGCAAATATCTCTTTCCGGTTGGAGACGACCGCTATGTGGAGGCTGTGTATATTCCGGACGACCGCGAGGGGCTTTCCTCGCGAGCCACGCTGTGTGTCTCTACGCAAACGGGATGCCGTATGGGCTGCCGATTTTGTGTTACTGGGCAGCAAGGATTCAGAGGTAGCCTGTCGACAGCGCAAATACTCAACCAGATATTCTCTTTGCCCCAGTTTGAACGACTGACCAACGTGGTGTACATGGGCATGGGTGAACCGCTGGATAACTATGAAGCTGTACGAGCAAGCCTATCTGTCCTCACCGCTAATTGGGGGTTGGGCTGGAGTCCGAAACGTATCACTGTGAGCACGGTGGGCGTTATACCCCAACTGAAAGAATTGATAGAGCAGTGCCGTTGCCATGTGGCTGTATCGCTCCACAATGCTGTGGCATCAGAGCGCGCTGAACTAATGCCGATACAGCAACGCTATGCATTGGCAGATGTGTTGTCGCTGCTGCGCCAGTATGAATGGAATGGACAACGACGAGTTTCGTTCGAATATATTATGTTTTCAGGCCTTAATGACGACATGTTCCATGCCAAAGTCCTTGTGGCGGCTCTGCGAGGCCTCACATGTCGGGTCAACTTAATCCGCTTTCACGTATCTCCAGGCATGCCGTATCGTACATCGGATAGTGCGAGGATTGAGGCATTCATGAACTACCTCAATGCGCATGGAGTGGTGTGTACTCTTCGTGCCTCACGAGGGGAGGATATCATGGCCGCCTGTGGTCTGCTGGCAGGAAAGGGAGTAAAACGTAACGTGCCAACAGATGGCATTCGCCAATCGAGAGACGCAGAGGAAAAGGGACGGGAACCGATGTATATATAATATAAGGTGTAGATGCCATAGCAGAGAAGGGATTGAGGATGGCAGTTCAACTGTGAGTGATGGATTATTTGCAGTACAGGCAGCGAGATATCCAGCAAAAAGAAAGATAACCTAACACGAAACAATATGAAAAGAGGAAGAACAATTCTAAGTGTGCTGATGGCGATAGCCACAGCAGGTGTAATGACAGCATGTTGTAATCATGACAAGAGTGAGTCTTGCAGCGCGGACAACGGTCGCCCAGATGGTCTCGCAACCATTATGCAGCGCAAGAGTGTGAGAGCTTTTGCTCCCGACACCATACCCTCAGAAGTGATGACAAACATACTGAAAGCGGCTATGGCAGCACCGACTGGTCGCAACATTCAGCCGTGGCGCTTTGTGGTGTTGACCGACACAAGCCGATATGACGAAGTGTTTGTAGGCAATCACAATATGGCCATTTACAAAGGTTCTGCGGCTGTGGTAGTGCTGTGTGCCGACACCACATTTGTGGCACCTCCGCGCAATCAACCCAACGCTGCTCCTGTTTCTTCTCCCAATGCGTTGTGGCGCGATGACATGGGCGCTTGCACAGAGAACCTGCTGCTTGCAGTGGAGTATTACGGCTATGGGGCAGTGTGGACCGCATGCTATCCCTTCACAGACCGAATGACCTCGGTTCACGCATCGTTGGGTCTGCCAGCTACGGTGGTTCCCTATAGCGTTGTAGCCATAGGACGTCCAGCTGGCAACGACAGCCCCAAGGACAAGTGGAAACCTGAGAATGTGCACTACGACCGTTGGTAGTGTAGAGCTTTGACGCTTGACAGGGCAGCCCTCGACTGGGGACTGCCCGTCTCTTTTTCTACGTGCAATGAGACAAAACTTGCTGTTTCTGCTGAAGCTTGCAGGAGTTCTGCTTGCCACATTCCTCTTGCAGAAAGTGGTGTTTATGGTTGTGGAGGTTGGCCATGCCGCTGGGGCTCCGCTTGGAGCGTGTGTGGCAGTGTTGTGGCACGGACTACGGCTTGATGTGGTTACGGCCTGCTATGTGCTGATACCTGTTGTGCTGGTACTCATGGTGGGCTCGTTCTTTGCAAAAGTTCAGCTACGCAAGGTTTTGAGCCCATATTATTGGGCAGTGGCGGCGGTGGTCTCGATTCTATTTGTTGCAGACTTGGTACTCTACCATTTTTGGGGGGCGAAACTGGATGCGGCGGACTTGATGTACGCAGTGAAGCCACGAGACATGCTGGCAAGCATCGCTTGGTGGCAGACTGTATTGCTCCTATTGGCAGTGGCGGCATGCGTGGTAATGGAGTATAAACTTCTGGCGATGGCTACACCTCGCGAGCTCACCAATAGGAGATGCCCAGCAGTGGTGTTACTATACATCCCAATTGTGGCAATCCTTGTCTTGGGCATGAGGGGGAGCCTTTCGCAAACGACAGCCAACCCCTCGTTCGCCTATTTCTCACCGCATGCCTTTTGCAACCATGCAGCCCTTAACCCGACCTTCAACATGATTCATTCACTCTTTAAAGCCGAGGATTTAAGTGCTGAATTTGTGTTTTACGACGACAGTGCGCCAGAACTACAGGAAGTGGCCCAACGGTTGCATACGGAAGGTGATATACAGGACACACTTCTGAGGACGACACGCCCCAATGTGCTGATGGTAATATGGGAGAGTGGAGGAACGGACATGGTGCTGAACGACAGTGTGGGACCAAACATTTCGCGACTTAGTCGCGAGGGAGTGTATTTTTCCCACTGTTATGCGTCAAGTTTTAGAACCGACAGGGGGGTGGTTTCGCTGCTTAGTGGGTGGATGGGGCTGCCAACGGTGTCGCTCATGAAAATGTCGGACAAAGCACGCCGACTGCCTGCCATTGCACGGGATTTGCGGGCAGAAGGTTACAGTACGCAGTTCACCTACGGGGGCGATATTGACTTTACTAATATGAGATTGTACTTGCGCGAGTCGGGTTTCAGTGATGTGCGAGGGAGCGATGCTTTTTCTGCATCAAGACGACTTAGTGCGTGGGGCGCCCCCGATGCATACGTATTGACACCCTCGGCCGTGTTGCCCCAAGAACGACCCTTCTTTGCGGCTGTATTGTCCCTCAGTAGCCATGAGCCCTGGGAGGTGCCGTTTCAGAGGTTGAAAGACCATAAGAGCAATGCATTTGCATATACAGACTCTTGTCTCGGTGTGTTGGTAGACAGCTTGCGGACTCTGCCTGTATGGGATAGTTTGCTATTGATTATTGTGCCAGACCATGGGGTATCGCAAGGGTCGAGAGCTACGTCCGACTATCATGTGGCTCACATTCCCGTGATTTGGACTGGGGGAGCCGTGAAGCAGGCTCGAGAGATAGATATCCTAATGAGTCAAAGTGATTTGGCTGCTACGTTGCTGGCGCAGATGAATCTACCCATAGGACAATACCCTCTTAGCCGTAATGTGTTCAGTAGGTACTATGTAGATAGTGTGCGCTTTGCACTACACTCCTATAAAAACGGTTGCAACTATATAGAGGATGACGGCGTAACGGCATACGACTGTGCAGGCCGTGCTGAACGGCCACTTTCAGAACAGGAACAGTCTGTTCAGAGGTTCTCTCGGCTACAAGCGATGCTTCAATTCCTGTACGGTGCAACCTCAGTGTTATGAAATCGACCGTGCCGTATTGTAATAGGTTGACTGGAGGGTATGAACACAATTTTTCATCTTTGATGTCGTTTACGGTGCAATGGAACACGGAGTTCCGGTTGATACATATAATAAATAGAGTAGAGATGAAAAAGATTTTGACAGCACTCGTTGTGATTCTCACGATGGGTATGGTTTCCCAGATCGTGCAAGCTCAGACAACAGTTCCCGAAGAGATTGGAATAATCTTTCAGAAAGCAACTCGTGTGAGAGAGGTGAAGAACGTGTGGTATACAGTGTATGATGCCAGCAATAAGATACTTGGTTACGCTGCATATAGTAAACCTCATAGTGATGGCATTGCGGGCTTTAATGGAGAAACCCCACTGCTGGTGTGCTTCGATGTCAACTATCGTATCATAAAGGTGGTTCTTTTGGAGAACCAGGAGACTCCAGGCTATGTGCGCTTGGTGAAAGAATCGACATTATTTCATAGTTGGGATGGCCTCTCTATTCGCGAAGCGTTGGTCAAGACTCCCGAAACGGTCAGTGGTGCTACCTACACCAGTTCAGGTGTTATTGAGTCAATGCGGATGCTGCTAATGTACCTCGATGAAAATGCCCCAACCAAAGATAAGAAAAAGGCTGCTGTCATACGGTAGTATCGATTTTGTTGGGCAATGGTGATTGTAGCTAAATAGTTGTAAAGTTATGATACGCTTGTTGAAACGAAGTTTGATCGAAGTAAAGTGTATGTACTTGATGCTGGCAAGCATTGCTGTGATGCTACTTTGTGGCATTGGTTGTACTACGGTACAAGCTCAGAGTGTTGATGCAGACCATATCTGCGGAACTTATGATGTGCCGTCACCTTTCAGCGATGATGAGGCTCACGTGCGTATAACAAAGACTTCAAAAGGGACGTATCAAGGACGTATTGTGTGGGTGAACCGTGATACCAATCCTGATGGTACTCCACGAACTGACGAGAAGAATCCAGATCCCAAACTGCGCTCGAGGCAGGCAACGGACATCGTCATGTGCTGGAATCTCAAGTATGAGGAGGGCATGTGGGTGAATGGGGTTCTCTATGACCCGTACTCAGGAAAACGATTTGGCATCCGATTTAAACCAGCCAAGAACGGTAAGGATCTTGACGCACGTTACTACAAAGGGAAGCCTGCTTTCGGCATCAATGCAGTATGGAAGCGGATGTGAGGGAACGGAGGTTGCGTAGGCTTGGCATCTCAACGATGCTGATGGGGCTGATGATGTGTGTGGCTTGTCACCATGTTGATGTTGATGAGGCGACGAGCGGTGCGGTGAAGGTTCGGACAGTCGTTGTGCAGAGGGAGATACATACTACCCCCAATGCGTACGTGGGAAGTGTGGAGGAAGCTTCTGCAAGTAATCTGGGTTTTGCGTCGACCGGCAGGGTAACAGCGGTGTTTGTGAAGGACGGCCAGCAGGTGAGGAAAGGACAGTTGCTGGCAACCCTTGATAGTGCACGTGCATATAGCACCTATATGGCTGCTCAGGCCACCCTGCGGCAGGCAGAGGATGCCTGCAATCGAGCACGGAGAATATATGAAGCAGGTGGGTTGTCCGAAGTGAAATGGATTGAGGTACAGACGCAACTAAACCAAGCTCAGTCGGTGGCCGACTTGGCTCAGCAAAGCCTTGATGATTGTAGATTGATAGCGCCCGTGGATGGCACCGTGGCCGACCGTAATTTAGAGGTGGGTACCAGTGTGGCACCTTACCAAACGGTCATGCGCCTGCTCAATCTCGGCGGGCTTTGTGTTAAGGTGAGCATTCCAGAGGCGGATATGGATAGGGTGCAGGTGGGAAATAGGGCTCAGGTTCGTGTGAATGCTACAGGTCTAAGTTTAGGTGGCCGTGTAGATGAGCGCAATGTTAGCGCAGATCCTTTGTCGCATAGTTATATTGTGCGTGTGCGGTTAGACAAGACACCGTCGCAATTGCTCCCAGGCATGGTCTGCAATGTTGTCATTGGAGAATCGGCAGGAGGTGGTGGCATGGATGTTCCCCTACGTGCAGTGCAGATAGATAATGATAATAGACGCTTTGTGTGGATTGTTGTGGATGGTAAAGCACATCGGAGTTACGTTTCTATTAAAGACTTGTCGGCCACAGGGGTAATCATTGATGAAGGTCTTGCCGATGGCGATTGTGTCATCACCGATGGAGCCCTCAAAGTGTCGGAAGGTACCCCTGTAGAATTATAATTATATAGGTCATGGCGAACCGTAGAAATCGTGGATTTATCGAGGTGGCCATGGCCAATCCCAAAATAGTCTTTCTTATTGTTGGACTGCTGGTGCTTTTTGGTATCTATGGCCTTGACAGCATGAATAAGCAGGAGTTCCCTGAGTTCGTGATACGCCAAGGTATAGTAGCTGCTGTTTACCCAGGAGCGGAAGCTGATGAAGTGGAGCAACAAGTAACCAAGCCTCTTGAAGAGTATCTGTTTACTTTTCAAGAGGTGGACAAGCAACTTACGTACAGCTACACCAAACAGGGGGTCGTTTACGTGTATGTGGAGTTGGTCAACTCGGTCAACAACCAGACTGAGGTTTGGAGTAAGATACGGCACGGGCTGAAAGACTTCAAGTCTAAGTTGCCTGTAGGTGTGGCTGCGGTCGTTGTGATTGATGACTTCGGGAACACTTCCTCACTGCTGATCACCATGGATTCGCAAGATAAGACATATCGAGAGTTGGCGAACTACATGGACAGGTTGAAGCAGCAATTACGCGGTATACCAGCGGTGGGCAATGTCAAGTCGATGGGGGAGCAGCAAGAGGAGATTGCTATTTGGGTGGACAAGGCGAAGTTGTCGTCCTATGGCATCAGTCAGCAGACCCTCACGACACAACTCTTTACGCAGGGACTATTGAGTGTGGCTGGCACAGTCAATACAGGCGAAGAGGAGGTGCTACTGCATATAACAAATCCCTATAAGAGCGAATATGAGATAGGTGAACAGGTGGTGTACACTTCGCCATTGGGACACGTGGTACGGTTGCGAGATGTGGCGCGCATTGAGCGTCGTTATGCAGATCCGTCGAGTTACATTACGAAGGACGGGCGGCGTGCGTTGGTTCTGTCCATAGAGATGCGACAGGGTAATAACATTGTAAAGTTTGGACGGCAGGTGGATAATGTCCTCAACGACTTCCGTCGCGCCCTTCCCGACGGGGTGAGCCTGTATCGCATCACTGACCTACCCAAGGTGGTAGACGAGTCAATATGGAGTTTTATGCGCGATTTGATTACGGCTATCCTCGTTGTCATACTCGTGATGCTGATGCTCTTCCCTCTTTCGTCAGCACTCATACCAGCCATAGAGATTCCGCTTACGACAGCCATCACAATTGCCCTTATGTACATAGTGGGCTATGAGATGAACATTGTAACGCTGGCGGCACTCATTGTAACGCTGGGCATGATTGTGGATGATTCCATAGTGATGATTGATGGGTACATGGAGAATGTGCATCAGGGCATGACGCGATGGAAGGCGGCATTGGATAGTGCGAAACAGTTCTTTCCCTCGCTGGCCGTGGCTACGGTGGCAATATGTGGCATCTTCTTCCCCTACCTGTTTACAATGCACGGTCCTTTGGCCGACTTTGTGAAGTTCTTCCCGACGACCATTACTATCTCTTTGTGTGTTTCCTTGGCCTTGGCAATGTTGCTTACGCCGTGGTTGGAGCAGCGTATGATAGATCCAGAGCGAGAGCAGCAGCGTAAGGCTCATGGTTTGGTGCGTGTGCAGAACCGCTTCTTTGACTTTCTACAGGGCACCTACGAACGACTCTTGGCGCATTGTTTCGCGCATCCGTGGGCAACGCTTACTATGGGTTTGGTAGCTATAATATTGGCGGTTGTGGTGTTCCTCCACCTTCCGTTGCAACTGATGCCTAAGGCGGAACGCGATTGTTTTGCAGTAGAGATACATTTGCCTGAGGGTGCATCGTTGCAGCAGACGGCCTCGGTCTGCGCCATGTTTGAGGAGGTTTTGCATGGCGATGCCGACGTGGAGAGCATCACCACATTTGTGGGGTCGAGTTCGCCGAGGTTTATGGCTACGTACAGTCCGCAGATGCCTGGCAAAAACTACGCTCAGATGATTGTCAAGGCGACCAGCAATGCGGCCACGGAACGGTTGGTGCAGCGCTATAAGGACACCTATGTCGATGCGTACCCGGAAGCGACGGTCAGAGTGAAACAGCTCGACTATCAGGCAACGAACAATCCTGTGGAGGTGAGACTAAAAGGAATAGATTATGAGGCACTTCGCCAGTATGGGGACACATTGAAAAAGCACATGGAGGCGACGGATGGTCTTGTCTGGGTGCACAGCGACTGGGATGGGTCGTTGCCCACAATGAGTATTGATTTGAAGAAGGAAGAGGCTTCGCGCATGGGTATCACCAGGTCACTGCTGTCGGCCAACTTGGCAGCACTGTACGGCGGCTTGCCTATGACGACGGTGTGGGAGGACGATTACCCAGTGTCGGTGATGCTGAGAACTGTTCAGCATGACACGGTCGCGACGGCCATTCGCCTTGATGAGATTCAAAATACACTTGTGCCGACGGCTCTGCCAGGGGTATGGGTGTTGATGCATCAGGTGGCCGAAGTGGCACCCGATTGGGCGAGTGCTCAGATTGCGCACCGCAATGGGGTGCCCTGTTTAACGGTGGGGGCTGACTTACGCTACGGCGTAAGCCAGCCTGTGGCTATGCACAGGTTGCGCCCATGGTTGGAGCACGAGTTCCGAGCTATGCTGCCCGACGATATGGAGATGATGTACGGAGGTCTGGATGCTGTGAACGACAGTACGATGAGCGACATCATAAAGGGGCTCATTGCTTCGGTGATGATTGTGTTCTTCTTCCTATTGTTCAACTTCAAGCGGTTCAGGTTGACAATCCTTGCCCTAAGTGGTACAATGTTGTGCTTGCCTGGTGGATTTCTAGGGTTAGCGCTGTTTGGATGCGATGTCAGCATGACGGCCATCATTGGAGTGGTGAGTCTGATTGGTATCAATGTGCGGAATACGATAGTGATGTTTGATTATGCCGAGCAGTTACGCCACAAAGGGATGGACATACGAGAAGTCTCCTTCGAAGCAGGAAGAAGACGTATGCGTCCGATTTTCCTTACTTCGGCCACGACAGCGGTGGGGGTTATTCCCATGATTGTGCACGGGTCGTCATTGTGGATGCCTATGGGAGTGGTGATATGCTTCGGTACGCTGTGTGCCATCTTTCTTATCGTTACGGTGATGCCCGTGGCGTATTGGAAACTATTTGCAAGAAGCAAGGAGGTTTTGGTCTGAGTGTTTGTTTGGGAATGATTCTATAGTTAGGCATATTATTAATAGCAATACAGTATGATAAAGAGGTATTCTTTTCTGATGGTGATGGTGCTGCTTGGCTCGATGATGAGCAATGCAGTTGCCTGCACCAATTTTCTATTCAGTCGTGGCAGCACACGTGACGGCTCTACAATGATAACCTATGCGGCCGATTCGCACACACGCTACGGTCAGTTGCGCTATCACCCCGCTACCGACCATCGCAAGGGCGAAATGCTGCGCATCTATGACTACGGTTCGCTACGCTATCTGCTCTCCATCCCCCAGCCGAGCCACACCTACAACGTGGTGGGTTTCATAAATGAGCATCAATTGGCCATTGGCGAGACCACCTTCGGTGGTCGCGCTGAGCTTTCAAAAGGCAACGCCGAGGGCATTGACTATGGTAACCTGATTTACGTGGCGCTACAGCGAGCACGCAACTGTAGGGAGGCCATCGTGGTGATGCACGAGCTCGTGTCTACCTATGGCTACTGCAGCAGTGGTGAAAGTTTCTCGCTGTGCGACCCCAACGAAGTGTGGATAATGGAAATTATCAGCAAGGGTAACGAGAAGGGCGCCGTGTGGGTGGCTCGTAAGGTGCCCGAAGGCTACGTGTGTGGCCATGCCAATCAGGCTCGCATCACCACCTTTCCGCAAGAGAGGATAACCCAGCGCGGCGAGGTGGCCATCAGCTCGCGCAAACTGAAGAGCATCGGCTTGGCCGACATCAGCTGCGTATATAGCGACGATGTGGTGAGCTTTGCCCGTCGACGGGGGTGGTACTCGGGCAGCGATTCCGACTTCTCCTTTGCCGACACCTACTGCCCCGTCGACTTTGGCGGAGCGCGTTTCTGCGACGCCCGTGTCTATGCCATGTTCCGCCGTGTGGCTCAAGGCATGGAGCGCTACGAGGCCTATGCCATGGGCAACATCAGTGCCGAGCGGCCTCCACTATGGATTAAGCCCGACCACTTGATAGATGTGCACGAGGTGATGGAGCTAATGCGTGACCACTTTGAGGGCACCCCAATGGACATGCGGCACGATGCTGGTGCTGGCCCATACCATTGCCCCTACCGCCAGCGCCCCATGACGTGGGAATACGAAGGACACACCTATATCCACGAGCGCGCCACCAGCACCCAGCAGACTGGCTTCAGCTTCGTCGCCCAGTGTCGCCGTTGGATGCCTGCCAAAGCAGGTGGTATCTTGTGGCTTGGCGTGGACGACACCTACAGCACCGTCTACTGCCCCATGTATTGTGGCCTAACGCAAGTACCCGAATGCTTCCGCGAAGGCAACGGCAGCATGACCCAATACAGCACCACCAGTGCCTTCTGGCTCTTTAACCGAGTGGCCAACTTCGCCTACGGCCAGTATGACCGTATGATAGGTGACATACGCGCCGAGCAGCGTGCCCTTGAGGAAAGCTTTATCAGCACCGTCCTGCAGCACGACGAGCAGCTGCTGAGCCTATCCGATTCGCCTCGGCTTGAAACGCAGCTCAACCTCCTCTCCAACCGCGCTGCCGACCGCATGATGAAAGCCTGGACTCAGCTTAGCAATGACCTGCTGGTGCGCTACCACGAGTAGGTAGCAGGTTCGATTGATGCTGTTGATGGAAATTTGATGCGATAAATACTTGTTATGCTAACCACTCAAAATCGTACCTCGTATTAGTTGCCACCGTCTATAAGGTACGAGTATTTGAACTTGGATATTTCAAGACTCAACCAGCTCATTTTCTTGGTAGGGGAGTCGTAGCCTCAACAATCAGGTGTAAAGGGAATGGGCCGGGTGCTATTTTCCGCCGTTTTTGCGTCGGCAAGAAGCACCATCACAACTCACGTAACCTTACCTCTCCCGTGATGAAAACTTACATCAGACTTGATGTAAGCTTACATCTGGCGTGATGTAACCTTTCATTACCAGTGGCCTGTATGTCGTTCTACCAGCGGATGTGTACTCCAACCTTGTGAAGTGTTGTTTCTGTGTGTATTGACGGTCGCACTAACCACCGTACTATACAATTGTCGTACCCTTACATCCCACGCCGCAGGGAAATCGACATAACAGATTAAAGGATATATGGGCATCCTGCACTCTTACCGTGGAAGGGTTATCTCCCCTATATTATATGGGAAATACTATGCCGAGCCCCACGGTTAGTCCGCTCTTATCCTTGATGGACTCCCCCACGCCGTCGGTAATTCCAGCTGCTGGTTTAAACATGGGGTAGAACCAGTCGTAGCCTATATCGAAAGCCAGTCGTACGCCCTCCAAACCAATGGGGATATGAAAGGTTAGGTTAGGACCGATGACCGCATACAAATCTGCCGAGAGTGGCTTTACTGTTGACGATGAAGATGAACTACTTCCATGCTCAGACGAGGTGGTGGTATGAGTTTCAGAGGTTTGTTGTAAGGTATAAACTCCTAAACCAAATTTGCATGCAATGGTGACAAATCCAACCCGTAGGCCAGGCTCGTAGTAGAGATAGCCCAAGTTCAAGCCCCTGGTAGTAGAGTCGAAATTAACGGTGCTGTATTCTCGACTGGTAGTATCGCCGTTTACAATGGTGAGGTTGGAAAGCACCCTGTATGAACCAGAACTATCGTACTTGATGGAGGTGTGAAGCATATTACCATAACCAATACGATGAGTAAAGAGTTCACGAACAAAGAGCTCTCCCGTGAATGCCGAAATATCCCAATGTGAGGAGGCAACATTTATCATGCCGCCAGCTCGAATGTCCCAGTCCCGTGCAAGCGTCTGCGCTTTGCTACTTGACCCCATGCTTATCATAACTAAAAGAAAGGGCAAGGCCCAGATTATCATATTTCGTTTCATCATATAGTTACTTTGTTGGGTTTATGAATGAACGTATGGCAATGCCATTGCCAGTGGTTGCAGCCCCCTTATTTATTATTAGTGATGGATATAGAGAAGACTCTTTGCAGAGTGATCTTATATTATTGAACTCAGTTAGTATAGTCTGATTTGTAGAGCCTATGTTTTGGACAAGTATTTTTGTAAAAGGGCTTATCATATCGGGCAGTGCGCCTTCATAAGCTGCTGCCCCTGCTTGACACGAGTAAAATACCGATTCGTTAGGAAGTAGCTGAATATCACGCCTTACATTAGTTGGGTCTGTTTTTTCGTGAGGATATTCTATACGGCATGCATCGTAAAGAATGATAAAGGTTGGACCCATTGATGTGTTTTTCCTAAATTGCTCCAGCAGTTTTTTAACTGACAAATATTTCTTTCTTATTTTCTTTTTTGAGATGCGAGTATCTTTGGGTAATAGGTAGTCTTCTCCTCCAATACGCATCCCATGTCCAGAAAAATATATGAGCAACATATCGTATGGAGGTGGGTTGTCTCCATTATCTCCTACAACGTTTGCCTGTTTCCAAAAGTCTGTAAGTCTCTTATCTATTGTCTTTTGTGTGGCATCGCAGAGGGGTAGTATGTCGAATCCCAAATGAGACAATTTGCTCAGCACATAGTCGACATCCCTTACAGGAGACTTAAGCTTGAGCGCATCCTTGTCGTATTCGTTTATGCCAATTACTAATGCCAGTCTTTTGCATTTTCCAAACCTTACTGTATCGGTAATTCCTTCAATGAATTTGGATTCATAAATGCCTTTGGTACTTTGGGATTTATGTATAGCTTTTGAGAAGGATAATGTTTTGTGGGTACTCTCTATAAGGTTGCTTACAGTGTTAGAGAAATTAGTATACTCTTCCCCTTTAATTTCTATAATATGATCAAGAGTCCCAACATTATGAAGTTGCATTGACTTAAATATCGCTAAAAGGCACACCATATCGTTCCCTTTCACAGTGTCTCCCTTTTTGACATACCTTCCATTGATGGTACAGCTATTTTGTGGTTCCAGTTCGTCAATAGCATACCGCGATTCTGGTTGCCCAATGCCGAGCATCGGGATGGACAGAAGAACTGATAGAATGAATCGTTTCGTTCGTTTTCGTGTCATATTCATTTTGTTTATTTGTTTTTCTTTTCATGACGTACTTGCCACCAGTTGCTCCACAAAGTGAATACCATTGCAGGCAAAGCAAAGCTATATATTCTGTCGAAGGCTACGTAGATGATGGCGGTCATGAGGGCAGTTAAGGTTCCAAAGCTAACAAAGGAAAGCAGTAACCGTAGCGCGGGCTGTTTGATTCGTGTAGCAGTGTTACGAGAGTGGCCACGCATAATAAGAAGTGCAAACAAGAAATAGGTCAATAACGGAATAATCAGATACCAGCCTAACCAGTGATGCTTTCTTTTGCATAGGGCTTGGAAAGCCAGCCAATGGTTCATTGGGCCACTTTGCATGCCAATGTAGGACCAATGTGTATCGTTCTTGAAATCGCCCACAATGATGTGTGATTTTCTTGCTGCGCATATGTCTTTGAATCTGTTCCAAATATTAGAGTTGTTTAGCAGGTCTTCTATGTTATACTGATATGGGTAGATATCGGAGTTTATGTGGAATGTAAGAGGAAGATAGTTTGTAATAGGTGTCTTATCTTCGCAGTAGAGCGACGACCAATGCCAAAGCTTATGTATATGGCCGGTATGGCTTCTGATGGTATGCCTGTACATTTCCCAAGCGACTGATTCGCCCTCTTCTTGTTCTATTTCGTAGTATCGGCATCGGTTGTCATAAGGTTTGATTGTATAACTTGTGGCGAAAGCAATGTTTCGCAGACTTGCATCAATAAAAGGAGTTTCTTCCTCATTTTTGGCAATGGCTATGTCATGCATGTGGAGTAGCTTATCTGCCAGTAGTGTGTCCCACGGTGTGAGGGAATCCCTTTGAAATTGGATGTCCAGAAATAGAAAAGCATAGGGGAGTGTATCTACCTTTTGCAAGAACTCCAATATTATTTGTGGGTCAGTAATAACCTCGCGTTGTGGTGAAGTAGCAGTTCCTCCCAAGCTTACCACGTGCTTGGCATTAGACACGTCAACAAAAAGCGCTCCCTTGCATTCGTCGTGTTCTCTCCAACTGTTCGTCCATCTCTCAAGCCGACAGAACATACCCATCCGTTCGTTCTCGAACAGTCGATATTTCGAGTTGCTTGCGGCATAATCCAGCCCCAGCAGCCCTACGGCTACAAGCAAACTGATACCCACAGGCTTCATCGTCTTCTTCCACTTTTCTCTCATTGTAGAGTTTTCGTTGCCCGAAGTCTCCAATGGGCATGGTACATATCAAGAAGAAAGGCATGAGACTTTATGTGCTCATGTCCGTCAAATCTGAGGTGTCGCCAAACACCTATGTAGGAACGGTTGATGGAACCTTAATCTCACGCCTGACGGTATGCGGATATAGTAGCATACACATACAAGCGAAAGCACAATGCTCCGTCCTCCTACATGAAAGATTTGGCGAATTTTCAGACTTAGGACACTTATGCAATGTCTTTATTGCAACTGCTTACGTGCTCTTGTAAGCAGTTGCAAAAGTACGAAAACTTTTTGGATGAAGCTCTTGCTTGTGTGCCCTTCTGCTGTCGTGCGTTACCATGAGTAAGAACCGCACAGTAAATACCCCTATAGCGCATGGTAATTGGTGCCACCGTACTCTACAGGAGAGGAGGAAAAGACCGAGGCTGCCAACGGTGGCCTCGGTGTAATACAGGATGACGTAGAGAATGAAACCTTGACGTGACCGAGGTGGGGGGCGATGTTGTGCTGTAGTAGGTGGAATATCGGGCTCTCAGCGATGTCCTGCTTGGCGGGGATGTGGCGTATGATGCTGTCGGCTGTCGGTGTTCTCGCTGGTTCGTCCGAATTGGGTCGGTCGGTTCATGCCTGCGTGGACCGATAAGTCCCGCGCTTGGGCGTTCCGCGTGGAGCAGGCGGGGCTGAGGTGTAGCGGTGATGCTGCCAGCAATGTCGTTTTGTTACCTATTGGTGTATTGAGTTTTTGTTGCTCACAACCTCCAACGGGTGTTCAAGTAAAGGTGAGAAGAGATGCATGAGGTTTGTGTACTTTTCTCATCCCTTTGTTACGAGGAATCGGCAAGCACCTTCGAGAAAACGGTTGGGGAACCAAACTCACGCCTGAAGGGTAGGTGCCTAAAAGTGGCACCATACACGCACAATCGAAAGCACAAATGCTACGTCCCTCCTCTTTGAATTTTGCCGATTTCGATAACAGGACTAAAGCAAGTCCTGTTTTCCTTGTAACTGCTTAATAGCTCTTGTGAGCAGCTGCAGGAGCGCGAAAACCTCTTGTATGTTGTTCTTTGCCTACTGCGATCGACGTGCCGTTGTGCTGCTTTCGGAGTGAGGCTTTACTGCTGCTTTATCTGAGCCGGTACGCCGATTGTAAGCACCAGATAGAACGTTTGGACAAGGAGATAGATGGATAGGCTCCCCACCAGCATCTTGTCAAGCAGTAGGCCTGCACAGAAGAGGACCAACGCCTCAATAATCTTCTTGCCCCGCTCGCCGTTCTGCTGATTTGCATTGTCGGGCTGCTGCTTGCGGGGTGTGTTGTTCTGTAGTGCTTGCAGGAAGGCGTTGCGTCGGTAGTCAACAAGGGTATGTAGCACAAAGGCTACGGCTTTTATGAACGCCAGTAGAAACGACGACGGCGAGTGGGAGTGGGCAAAATAGGGTGGTTTCAGAGGCTGTATGTAGTGGCGGCTGTACACATCCGACAGGGCATAGATGGTCTCTATGTTGGGGCGCATCAAGTTGTGCCCATACACAAGCATCAGTACCTACATGCCGATGTTGATGATGTGTCCCACTACGGTGAAACAGGTCTGTACGGTGGGGGAACTTCCCCTGGGTTGACGAGAGGCTGTAGCACAGGTACGAGAATAGCACTATCACATACGCCCAAACTAAGAGAAGCAGGCCGTGCGACAGCGAGTGGGTTTTCGAGATGCTCCGCCGCGAAATCTTGTAGGCTGGCCGCATGAACACCTTGCCCCAGAAGCTGTCGAACAACTTGAATAGGGAGGCAATATAACAAGTGTTATCGCCTATCCACAAGCTGCTTTTGCTGGTGCCAAATCAACGCTGAAACCAGTTTGGGGCGGCGTGCACCTCCGTGTACACGCCGCAGGGGAACTGCGCCATGCCGAGTGTGGTTTGGTTGATGTCGTCCGATGTCATGTAGGCATACTGCTGCACCTCATATTCGCCAGCGTACTGTTCAGGCAGCTCTACGTTTGCGCAGCTATCCATAGCCACTTCCATCAGGAGGGGGCATCGCTTCGGTTTTGCGCCCTTGAGTGTGGCAATCCGCTCTTTGGCATGTTTGTCCTCGGGGTAGATGCTGAGCAGTCGGCTGTACAAATCCAAGGCCTAAGCTTTGGGGGAGGCTACGGCGTAGGGTTGATGCGAGTAAAGGCGTAGGGTTTGAGCCGTTGAAAAAGGAAGCCTGGTCTCGATGGGTTGGAGGATGTAAGTCGTTGGAGTGGAACCCTGATGCCGCACGGCACGATGTACTATGTCGTACGGTAGGGTTGTGGATGTCGTACGGCAGGTGGGTAATGATAAGCAGTTGTGGTGCATGTAGATGCCTGCGTAGGTGGTACGATCCTGCACGGCATCATCCTCCACCCACAAGGACACTTTTGCTCATGCTCAGTGGGAGATGCTTGCTTTATAAAGGAACTGTATATATACAAGGTGAGGGGGGAGCCCGGCCACAGAGGGGTAGAATTGGGTGGCTATGCGCGGCTACTGTGCCGTGTGCCGACGGGGGCGTACCCTCCAAAGCAGGTGCAAAGGTACGAAAATGTTCTCGACCCTCGATGCATGGCCCCTCGCTATCTCCAATTTGGCAGCGAGGAGATCCTTATGCACGGCGCACTCTGTTCGGTTGCGGATTGTTCACAACTCTGTTGAAATCGTGTTCCGTTTCGAGGGCGAAACAGCTGCGCTGGAACAAAAGTTATGCACAGCGCGATGCATTTATTTGTTGTGTATTGCGTGTTGTAATGTGCTGTAGTATACCGTGCTGCGAACATTTTTCGATTATTTAACGTTGTTCAAACAAGGAGATGTTGCGTGAGTCGGGAAAAGGTTGTACCTTTGCATTCTATTTTGTGCAGCGCATGAGGATAGCGTGAGTTGTGGAATAGGCACAAAATGAGTGAACAAAGTAAACAATAGTTGTAAGAGTAAATATAGTAAGAAATGCCAACAATTCAACAGTTAGTTCGCAAAGGACGTCAAAAGTTGGAGTACAAGAGCAAGTCGCCTGCACTTGATTCGTGCCCGCAGCGTCGTGGCGTTTGTACCCGTGTGTACACCACTACGCCTAAGAAACCTAATTCGGCAATGCGTAAGGTTGCACGTGTGCGTTTGACTAACCAGAAAGAGGTGAATGCCTATATTCCTGGTGAGGGCCACAACCTCCAGGAGCACTCTATCGTCATGATACGTGGAGGCCGTGTGAAGGATCTTCCCGGTGTACGTTACCACATAATCCGTGGAGCACTGGATACATCGGGAGTTGACGGTCGTCGCCAGCGCCGTTCGAAATATGGTGCAAAGCGCCCGAAGCAAGCCGCTAAATAACAGTGGTGAAGTAACTGTAATATAGTACTGAAGCTCGCATATTATTCCAATATTATGAGAAAAGCTAAACCAAAGAAAAGAATCATCCTGCCAGATCCTAAATACAACGAGGTGCTCGTTACCAAGTTCGTGAACAATCTGATGATGGGCGGTAAGAAAACGACTGCCTACAAGATTTTCTACGAGGCTATCGATGTGGTGGCAGACCGCACGAAGGAAGATGGTTTGGAAGTATGGAAGAAGGCGCTGGCCAACGTTACACCGTCTGTTGAGGTGCGTTCGCGCCGTATTGGAGGTGCAACCTTCCAGATCCCGACCGAGATACGCCCCGAGCGTAAGCAGTCGATAGGTATGAAGAACCTCATCGGTTTCTCACGCAAACGCAACGAGAAGACGATGGCCCTGAAGCTCGCCGCCGAAATTCAGGCAGCTTATAAGGAAGAGGGTGCAGCCTTCAAGCGCAAGGAGGATATCCACCGTATGGCCGAGGCTAACAAGGCATTCTCGCACTTCAGAGCATAACACAAGAGTCGTCAGAACAACGATATCATCACTACAGTTAGATATTGCCAAACAGATTGTTCTCCCATATCAACACAAGCACAACTAAAAGACCACAGTAACACATGTCCGACTTACACTATACGCGCAACATAGGCATTATGGCTCACATAGACGCTGGCAAAACAACGACTACGGAGCGTATATTGTATTACACGGGCAAGAACTACAAGTTGGGTGAGACCCACGAAGGTTCTGCTACGATGGACTGGATGGTGCAGGAACAGGAACGTGGTATTACAATCACATCGGCTGCTACGACGGTCTACTGGGACTGGCAAGGCGGACGTTACAAGTACAACATCATCGATACTCCAGGTCATGTGGACTTCACCGTGGAGGTGGAGCGTTCACTTCGGGTGCTGGATGGGGCAATAGCTATCTTCTGCGCCGTCGGAGGCGTTGAGCCTCAGTCTGAAACTGTATGGCGTCAGGCTGACAAGTACGGCGTTCCGCGCATCGCGTTCGTCAATAAGATGGACCGCTCTGGTGCGGATTTCTTCTCAGTTCTTGCTCAAATCAAGGAGCGACTCGGTGCAAACCCAATCCCCATCGAAATACCCATAGGACAGGAAGACCTCTTCAAGGGAGTAGTCAATCTCATTACCAATAAGGCTCTCATCTGGGATGAAAGCTCGAATGGAACGAAGTTCTACGAGGTTCCGATGCCAGAAGATTTGAAGGGCATAGCAGCAGAGTATCGTCAGAAACTCATTGAAGGAGTGGCCGAGGAGAATGAGGTGTTGATGGAGAAGTTCTTTGAGGATCCCGACTCGATAACCGAGGAGGAGATAATTGCCGAGATACGCAAGGCTACGCTCGAAATGCGCATCACTCCAGTGATGTGTGGTTCGGCATTTAAGAACAAAGGCATCCAGACGCTTCTTGACGCTGTCGCAGCATTCCTTCCCAGCCCACTTGACATGAAGGCAGTGGAGGGTGTGAATCCTAAGACAGAAAAGGAAGAGACACGTAGCATAGATGCCAAGGCTCCGTTCTCGGCTCTTGCATTCAAGATTGCGACTGACCCCTACGTTGGTCGCCTGTGCTTCTTTAGAGTCTACTCGGGCTCGCTGGAGGCTGGGTCGTATGTCTTCAATGCGAATACGGGCAAGAAAGAGCGCATTTCGCGCATCATGCAAATGCACTCCAACAAGCAAAACCCCTTGGAAATTATTGAGGCAGGTGATATTGGAGCCGCCATAGGATTCAAAGATATCAAGACTGGGCACACATTGTGTGATGAGCAACATCCCATCGTTCTTGAGACTATGAAGTTCCCCGACCCTGTAATCAGCATTGCTGTAGAGCCGCACACGCAGGCTGAGATGGACAAGCTTACAAATGCCCTCTCTAAGCTTGCAGAAGAAGACCCCACGTTCAAGTTTAAGACAGACGAGGTGTCTGGACAGACGATTATCAGTGGGATGGGCGAACTACACTTGGATATCATTGTGGACCGCCTGCGTCGTGAGTTTGGAGTGGAGGTTACTATTGGCCGTCCAGAGGTGGCATATAAGGAATCTATCACCACCACAGTTCAGCACCATGAGATTTATAAGAAGCAGACTGGTGGTAAGGGTAAGTTTGCAGACATCCTCTTTGAGATTGGTCCGGCAGATGATGGATTTGTTGGACTGCAGTTTATCAATGAAGTAAGAGGAGGAAACATACCCAAGGAGTTCATCCCTGCCATAGAGAAAGGTTTCAAGATATCGATGCAGAATGGTGTGCTGGCTGGCTATCCCCTTGATAGTCTTAAGGTGAAGGTGCTCGATGGTTCGTTCCATCCTGTAGACTCCGACCAGCTATCCTTTGAGGTGTGTGCTCAGATAGGGTTCAAGGCAGCATGTAGAAAGGCTAATCCAGTGCTTCTGGAACCCATCATGAAGTTGGAGGTGCTTACACCAGATGCTTATGTAGGCGATGTTACCAGTGATTTGAACCGTCGCAGGGGTGTGTTAGAGAACATCACCGCAAAAGTTGGTGTACAGGCTATCCATGCCAAGGTTCCTTTGGAGCAAATGTTTGGCTATGTTACTGCGCTACGCACTATCACATCTGGACGAGCAAACTCTACCATGGAGTTCAGCCACTATGCTGAAATTTCACGAGAACAACAAGAATCTATATTGAAGAATAAATCAATTAATTAAGCCGTGAGTCAAAGAATTAGAATTAAACTAAAGTCTTACGATCACATCTTGGTGGACAAGTCTGCTGAGAAGATTGTAAAAACAGTCAAGATGACAGGAGCGGTGGTAAATGGACCTATTCCATTGCCGACTAACAAGAAAATCTTTACTGTCAACCGCTCAACGTTTGTCAACAAGAAGGCAAGAGAGCAATTCCAGCTCTGCTCCTACAAAAGATTAATGGATATCGTCATTAATGACAGATCGAAAACCATTGATGCTTTGATGAAGCTTGAGTTGCCCAGCGGAGTTGAAGTTGAGATTAAGGTATGAGAGAAATCAGCCAATGTTGTAATGATACGCTGATAATAATAAAGAAAAGAAATGTCAGGATTATTAGGTAAAAAAATTGGTATGACTAGCCTGTTTGATGCCGACGGCAAGCAAGTGCCGTGCACTGTTGTAGAGGCTGGTCCTTGTGTAGTTACACAAGTGAAAACCGTCGAAACGGACGGATACGATGCTATACAGTTGGCGTTTGGGGAGAAGAAAGAGTCGCATACATCTAAGCCGATGAAGGGGCACTTTGCAAAGGCTAACACGACTCCCAAGCGTTATATGGCCGAGTTTACTCGTTTTGAGGATGGGCATAAAAAGAAGTATGGTGAGGTGTTGACAGTTGATGTGTTTCAAGAAGGGGAATTTGTCGATGTCGTTGGAACCTCTAAGGGTAAGGGTTTCCAGGGTGTCGTGAAGAGACATCACTTCAATGGTGTAGGGGATAAGACTCACGGACAGCATGACCGTCTTCGTGCACCAGGTTCTGTAGGAGCATCATCGTATCCCTCGAGATTGTTCAAGGGTCTTCGGATGGCTGGTCAAATGGGTAATCATCGTGTCAAGGTTCAGAACTTGAAGGTCGTTAAGATTATTCCTGAGAAGAATCTGATTATATTGAAAGGTTCCGTTCCTGGAGCTAAGGGATCTATAATTAAACTGGAAAGATGGAGCTAAAGGTCTATAATATCAATGGTGGTGAGACTGGCAGAACAATCGTATTGGACGATTCAGTGTTCGCCATTACTCCGAATGAACACGCTGTGTACTTGGACTGCAAGCAGTACCTGGCCGACCAACGTCAAGGTACTCACAAGAGCAAGGAAAGATCCGAGGTGTCGGGCAGCACACGCAAATTGAAAAGACAAAAGGGTACTGGTGGTGCGCGTTCTGGCGATATCAATAGCCCAGTGTTTGTGGGTGGCGGCCGTGTCTTTGGACCCAAACCACGCGACTATCGTTTTAAACTTAATGTCAAGGTAAAGAGATTGGCTCGTCGTTCGGCGCTGAGTAGCAAACTTTCGAGCAATGATCTCATTGTCGTTGAAGATTTCTCGTTCGAAGCACCGAAGACAAAGCGGATGATAGAGGTGTCCAAGAATCTAAAGCTTGAAGGAAAGTCTCTTTTTGTACTTGAGAATCAAAATGATTTCGTATCTTTGTCTGCAAGAAATGTCAAGGATATGAAGGTTGTTATGGCTTCAAGTCTAAATACTTACGACGTTGTGAATGCTCGTAAGGTAGTGCTTTCTGAAAGTGCAATTCAGAAGATTTCTCAAATCTTGGCTGTAAAGTAATAGTGTGTAACGATTAGAATAGTTGAGAAATGAATGTTGTAATCAAGCCGCTGATAAGCGAAAAGATGACGAGAATTACGGAGGCTGCTGCCAATCCGAAGGTAACTCGTATTCAGCGAAACAAATTGAGTAAAGAGGGTAAGACGTTCGAACCTGTTGTTCGTAATCGTTATGCATTTGTTGTAAATAAAGATGCGAATAAAATAGAAATCAGAAAGGCTGTTGAGTCTTTTTACGGTGTTCGCGTTATGGATGTAAACACGATGAATTACTCGGGAAAGCAGAAGTCTCGCTACACCAAAGCTGGATATATTCAGGGGCGGACGAACGCTTTCAAAAAAGCTGTTGTGACGCTTGCTCCAGGTAATTCGATTGATTTCTATAGCGAGATTTAGTTCGATTAGTAAGTAATAGGTGGTCACCTGAGAAATGACCTGTGTATTAGAATTAATATGGCACTTAAGAAAATAAAACCTACAACGCCAGGACAGAGACATAAGGTACTTGTCTCTAACGATGATATCACGACTAATAAACCAGAGAAAAGTTTGGTCTTTGGTTTCTCCAAATCTGGTGGACGCAATAATCAAGGGAAGATGACGATGCGTTACATCGGTGGTGGACATAAAAAGTTGTATCGAGTTATCGACTTCAAAAGAACTAAGGACGGTATTCCGGCAGTCGTAAAGACTATAGAATACGACCCGAACAGAAGTTCACGAATTGCGCTTCTACATTATGCTGATGGAGAAAAGCGTTACATGTTGGCTCCGCAAGGACTTAAGGTTGGACAGACCGTGGTCTCGGGTTTGGGTGTTGCGCCAGAAGTCGGTAATACGTTGTTCTTGTCAGAAATTCCATTTGGAACATTAATCCATAATATTGAGCTTCGCCCAGGTCAAGGAGCAAAGATGGTGCGCTCTGCTGGTGCGTATGCTCAGTTAATGTCTCGCGACGGCAAATATGCTATCATTAAAATGCCTTCGGGTGAGATGAGAATGATACTGCAAGCATGTCGCGCTACGGTAGGTGTTGTTTCGAATCCAGAGCACAACCTCGAGGTTGGTGGTAAGGCTGGTAGAAGCCGTTGGCTTGGAAGACGCCCTCGCAACAGAGGTGTTGTTATGAACCCTGTTGACCACCCAATGGGCGGTGGTGAAGGTCGTCAGTCAGGTGGACATCCTCGTTCTCGTAAGGGAATGCCTGCAAAGGGATACAAGACCAGAGCTCCTAAGAAGCAATCGAGTAAGTACATCGTTGAAAGAAGAAAAAAATAAATTGTTGAGAAGATGAGTCGTTCTTTAAAAAAGGGTCCATACATTTTCTATAAGTTAGAAAAAAGAGTAATTGAGGCTCAGAACTCAAATAAGAAAGTTACTCTGAAGACATGGTCGAGAGCTTCGATGATTTCTCCTGATTTTGTCGGACAAACGATAGCAGTGCACAATGGAAACAAATTCATCCCTGTATATGTGACTGAAAATATGGTGGGTCATAAATTGGGTGAGTTCGCTCTGACACGCACTTTTAGAGGCCATGCAGGTTCAAAGGATAAGGCAAAGAAATAAAAACAGTGGACAATGGGACGAAGAAAGAAGAATAGTGCGGATGTGAGAAAGGAGTCAATGAAGGCTGTATATGTTGCTAAATTGATGAACAATCCTACTTCTCCGAGAAAAACGAGATTGGTCGCCGACATGATTAGAGGCGTGGACGTGGAGAATGCTTTGGCTATTTTACAGTTTTGCCCGAGAGAATCTGCACCGAAAATGCGTAAATTGTTGATGTCTGCAGTCGCTAATTGGCAGGCCAAGAATCCTGGCGCAAGCATTGAGGATTCGAATCTCTATGTAAAAACTGTAATGGTTGATGAGGGACGGACTCTAAGACGAATGATGACTGCACCTCAGGGTAGAGGTTACCGAATTCGGAAGCGTAGTAATCATGTTACGATTATGCTTGAGTCAAGAGAGAAGCAGCATAGTGTTGACGGTGCGAAATAGAGCTTGAATTACGGTCGCATAATAATAGAATTTTGAATATATGGGACAGAAAACGAATCCAATAGGCAATAGATTAGGTGTAATTCGTGGATGGGATTCAAATTGGTACGGTGGAAATCACTTCGAGCAAAAAATAGTTGAAGATGATAAAATCCGCAAGTATCTGAATGCAAGATTTTCAAAGGCAAGTGTATCGAAGATTTACATTGAAAGAACTTTGAAACTGATAACGATAACGATTAATTCTGCTCGTCCAGGTTTGATTATCGGCAAGGGTGGTCAAGAGGTTGAAAAACTGAAGGAAGAACTCAAAAAGCTGACGAACAAGGATGTTCAGATTAACATCTCAGAGGTTAAGAGGCCTGAGTTGGATGCAGTGTTAGTCGCTCAGAATATTGCTAAGCAGATAGAAGGTAGGGTTCAATACAGACGTGCCATCAAGACTGCAATAGCCTCGACAATGCGCACTGGTGCAGAAGGTATTAAGGTTTCAGTGTCGGGACGCATTGGTGGTGCCGAGATGGCTCGTAGAGAGCATTATAAGGAAGGCAGAACTCCTCTTCATACGCTACGCGCTGATATAGATTATGCTTTAGCTGAAGCTCATACTACGTATGGAAGAATTGGTGTGAAAGTATGGATATGCCGAGGAATTGTTTATGGTAAAAGAGAGTTGGTGTCGTCTGCTTTGAACGGTTCTGCTAATAGAGATAGACGTTCTTTCGGTACTTATGCAGGAAGGTCTGGCGCTGGAATGCGTAAAAGAACGACGAAGTAATTATTCATCACAGAAAGTATTGTTGAGTTATGCTACAGCCAAAGAAGACTAGATATAGAAAGCAGCAGAAGGGCAAAATTAAGGGTAATGCCTTTCGTGGACATGAACTTGCATTTGGAACGTTTGGTATAAAGTCATTAGAGACTTGTTTTATTACAGGTCGTCAAATTGAGGCTGCCCGTCAGGCTGTCACAAGATATATGAAGAGAGAAGGCCAAATTTGGATTAGGATTTTCCCAGATAAGCCGATTACCAAGAAGCCAAATGAGGTTCGTATGGGTAAGGGAAAAGGTGCTCCAGAATACTTTGTCGCCCGTGTTATGCCTGGTACAATGTTGTTCGAATGTGAGGGTGTACCAATGGACGTTGCAAAGGAAGCCTTGAGATTGGCTGCCCAAAAGTTGCCGATAGCGACGAAGTTTGTTGTGAAGAGGGATTATCTTGAGGCATAATGACTGAATTAGATAGATATGAAAAATAAACTCGTTTTGAAAGAATTATCTGACACGGAGTTGAGAGAGTGTTTAGACAGGGAGATGAGTCAGTACCAAAAGAAAAAAATCAACCATGCGGTCTCTCCTATTGAGAATCCGAATGAGATAAAAGTTGCGAGGCGAAATATTGCAAGGTGTTTGACGGAGATTCGCAGGCGTGAGTTGATGAATGGAAGTAGTAATATCCAATAAGCATGGAAAGAAACTTGAGAAAAGAGAGAGTTGGGGTTGTTGTTAGCAATAAAATGGATAAATCCATTCTTGTTATGGTTGAGAGGAAAGTTAAGCACCCCAAATATGGTAAGTTCATAAAAAGAACCTCTAAATTTATGGCACACGATGAGAATAATGATTGCAACGAGGGGGACACCGTAAGAATAATGGAGACGAGACCTTTGAGCAGTCGTAAGTGTTGGAGGCTTGTAGAGGTAATAGAAAGAGTTAAGTAGTATGGTACAGCAAGAAACACGAATGACGGTTGCGGATAATAGTGGCGCAAAGAATGCTTTATGTATCCGTGTATTGGGAGGTACAAAAAAACGATATGCGTCTATAGGCGACACTATAGTTGTTGCTGTTAAGGATGCGCTCCCCTCAGGAAATGTAAAGAAAGGCTCTGTGTCTAAAGCCGTAGTTGTTAGAACTAAGAAGGAGATTCGTCGAAATGATGGTTCCTATATTCGATTTGATGATAATGCCTGCGTTCTGTTAACTGCTGCGGATGAACTTCGTGGAACGCGTATTTTTGGTCCAGTAGGAAGGGAGTTACGCGAGAAACAGTTTATGAAGATAGTTTCGTTAGCTCCTGAGGTTCTTTGATGTTTAATTATCTATATCGGTGTATATGAAACTCAAGTTAAAGAAAGGTGATTTCGTCATGGTCATCTCGGGAAATGACAAAGGCAAGTCTGGTAAAATCTTGAAGATTTATCCCGAAAAGAACATGGCGTTGGTGGAAGGGAGAAATATTAGAAAGAAGCATACGAAGCCCAATGCAAAAAATACTCAGGGTGGTATTGTTGAAGTTGAGGCTCCAATTCATGTTTCGAATTTGATGTACATGAACGGAAAGACACCGTCAAGGATCGGGCGTAGAATTGATCAAGAGACGGGGAAAATTGTTCGTTACGAAAAAAAAACAGGGGAGGTTATTAAATGAAATATGTTCCTTCTTTAAAAGTGAAGTACGACTCAGAGATAAAGAATGCTCTGATAAAGGAATTTGGATATTCGACTGTGATGCAGTGCCCTCGCTTGCTAAAGATAAGTTTAAATCAAGGACTTGGTAAGTTAGCAATTGCAGATAAGAAGGTTATTGATAAAGGTATTGAGGAAATGTCTGCCATAGCAGGGCAGAGGGCTGTTGCAACTAAATCTAAAAAGGATATATCGAATTTCAAGTTGAGAAGAGGTATGCCCATTGGAGTCAGAGTTACTCTTAGGGGGGATAGAATGTATGAGTTTTTAGAGCGCCTTATCACAGCTTCAATTCCTCGTATACGTGATTTTAGAGGTATTAGTGACAAGGGGTTTGATGGTAAGGGAAATTATTCTTTTGGTATTTCGGAGCAAATTATCTTCCCTGAAATTGATATAGATAAAGTTGATAAAATTCAAGGGATGGATATTACTTTTGTTACGAGTGCACGTACAGATAAGGAGGCGTTGGCTCTGCTTAAGCAGTTTGGTCTTCCTTTCAGTAACCAGCAAAATAACTAATTTGATATGGCAAAAGAATCAATTAAGGCGAGAGAACGTAAGCGCCAAAAGATGGTTGCCCGTTATGCATCAAAGCGTGCAATGTTGAAAGAGGTTGTAAGGAAGGGTACTCCGGAGGAGGTCGAAGTGGCAGTTATTGCTTTGCAAAAGTTGCCTAAAAATTCGTGTCCAGTTAGGCTCCATAATCGTTGCAAAATAACTGGACGACCAAAGGGGTATATGAGACAATTTGGTATTTCGAGAATTAATTTTAGGGAAATGGCTGTAAGCGGTCTTATCCCAGGAGTAAAAAAAGCGAGTTGGTAATTTTTGTAAGTTGGAGTTATCCAATACTGCAAAATTCAAAGTATAGAATATGGTAGGAGATCCCATTGCAGATTATTTGACGAGAATGCGTAATGCCATCGTGGCAAAACATCGCGTAGTTGAGATACCTGCTTCAAAAATAAAGAAGGAGATAACAAAAATCCTTTTTGAAAAAGGGTATATTTTAAATTATAGATTTGAGAATGAAGGTACCCCGAAACAGTCAATCAAAATTGCGCTGAAATATCATCCATTAACGAAAGTATCGGCGATTTCGAATTTGCAGCGTGTGTCCAGCCCTGGATTAAGAAGGTATGTGTCCGTTGATGAAATGCCGAGGGTTATGAATGGTTTGGGAATAGCTATTATTTCGACATCCAAGGGATTAATGACTGATAAGGAAGCAAAATCTCTTAATGTGGGTGGAGAAGTTTTGTGTTATGTGAGTTGATAATAGGAGGTATATTTATGTCAAGAATAGGTAAATTGCCAGTAAGGATTCCACAAGGGGTGGATGTTTCAATCAAAGGGAACGAGATTACTGTAAAAGGTCCTCGGGGGTGTATGTCTCGCCAAATTAGTCCTCTTATTTCAGCTTCTGTAGAAGATGGTCATTTATATTTTTCCAGACCGAATGATGAGAAGCAGACGAAAGCTCTCCACGGACTGTATCGTGCGTTAGTGCATAATATGGTTGTTGGTGTATCTGATGGTTTTACTATCGTACAGGAAGTTATTGGAGTCGGATATAAGGTTCAGGCTACGGGACATGTTTTAGAACTTGATTTGGGTTATTCACATAAGATTTTCTTCGAGTTGCCAGATGAGGTGAGTGTTGAAACGGTTACAGAAAAAGGGAAAAATCCTGTAATCACTCTGACGTCTATTGACAAAGAGTTGCTTGGTCAAGTGGCGGCAAAGATTAGGTCTATGCGCAAGCCTGAACCATATAAAGGGAAAGGTATCAGATTTAAAGGTGAGGAGGTACGTAAGAAGGCAGGAAAGGCTGCTGCGAAGTAAGAAGTATATCGTGCTCATTTAATTGATTTTGTGTATGTCAACTAAGAAAGATATAAGAAGGATAAAGATAAAGCACAGGATACGTCATAAGATTTATGGCAATTCTGATATGCCACGGCTCTCTGTTTTTAGAAGTAATAAGGAAATATACGCTCAGATAATTGATGACTCTACAGGAGTTACATTGGCTGCAGCATCGTCTTTGGAGAAATCTTTTGATAGAAGTGGAAGTAAGATTGACGTTGCTGAACGAGTTGGGAAGAAAATAGCAGAGAGAGGTATTTCAAGTGGCATTGTTTCGGTTGTATTTGACAGGAATGGATACCTTTATCATGGGAGAGTAAAGTCTTTAGCTGATGCAGCTCGAAATGGTGGCTTAAAATTCTAATTTATCATGGCTGAAGTTAATATTAAACGTGTTAAATCAAGCGATATAGAGTTCAAAGATCGTTTGGTCGCTATTAATAGAGTAACCAAAGTTACAAAGGGTGGTAGAACTTTTAGTTTTTCTGCGATTGTAGTAATTGGTAATGAGGACGGCATTGTCGGTTATGGACTTGGTAAGGCTAAAGAGGTTCAGGCTGCGGTGCAAAAGGGGGTTGATGATGCGAAAAAGAACCTAATTAAGGTTCCAATCCTCAAGAACACGATACCCCACGAGCAGGTTGGTAAGTATAGTGGTGCAAAAGTCTTTCTTAAACCAGCTGCTCCTGGAACTGGTGTGATCGCTGGTGGTGCCATGCGTGCTGTGTTGGAAAGTGTTGGTGTAAAGGATGTATTGGCCAAAAGTAAGGGGTCATCAAATCCGCATAGTGTTGTGAAGGCGACTATTAATGCACTTCTTCAGATGAAAGATCCCTATATGGTTGCTCAGTTGAGGGGAGTTTCCTTGGATAAAGTTTTTAATGGCTAATTATTTGGAGAAATGGATAACAAGATGTTGAAGATTAAGCAAATTAGGAGTTCTATTGGCCATCCAAGGCGTCAAAAGCAAACTTTGGAAGCTCTAGGACTGAGGAAAATCAATCATGAAAGGTTAGTTTCGGATACACCACAAATACGTGGTATGATTGCCAAAGTTGGACATTTGATAACAGTGGAAGAGGTTAGTGCATAAAATAATAAAGAGTAATTATGAATCTGCATGAATTGAAACCTGCTAAGGGTTCTATTAAACATACCAAGCGTATAGGAAGAGGTCAGGGATCTGGTAAAGGTGGCACATCTACGCGTGGACATAAGGGTGCTAAGGCTCGTTCTGGTTACCACAGTAAGATTGGCTTTGAAGGCGGACAAATGCCCCTGTATAGGCGAGTACCGAAATTTGGATTCAAGAATATCAATAGAGTGGAATATGTTGGTATTAATTTAGATCTCCTTAATACTCTCTCCGAAATAAAAGGCATTAAGGACTTTAATATAGACACTTTCCTTTCGAATGGTCTCATTTCTCGTCATGATAGAATAAAAATTTTGGGACGTGGCGAGTTAAAGGCTACTATTAACGTTTCTGCTCATGCTTTTTCAAAGACGGCGAAGGAACGTATTGAGCAGAATGGTGGTACAGCTACTATTGTATAACTTTTAGTCATAGTTGTGGTGGTGTGCGTTGACAAGATGTAGGCGCACACCATCTTTACGGAAGTTACAAGAATAATGAAGAGATTAGTTCAGACTCTAAAGAATATATGGTCCATTGATGATTTAAGGAAAAGAATCTTATATACGTTAGGTTTAGTTCTTATTTATCGTATTGGGTCGTATGTTGTTCTTCCTGGAGTTGACCCCTCTCAGTTACAAAATCTGCAAAATCAAGGTTCAGAGGGGTTGATGGGGTTGCTTAACATGTTTTCAGGTGGAGCCTTTTCGAATGCATCGATATTTGCATTGGGCATTATGCCGTATATCACTGCGTCCATTGTGATTCAGTTGTTCACAATGGTTGTACCCTACTTTAGAAAGATGCAACGTGATGGTGAAAATGGTCGCAATAAAATGAACCAGATTACTCGTTGGTTGACGGTTATCATTACGGGTTGTCAAGCTCCAGCCTATATAACTAATATGATGTATCAACTGGGTGCTAGGTCAACTGCAATTCATCCGTTCGATGGGAGTCAACCCTCGTTATTCTTTTGGTTTTCCAGTATTGTCATATTGATATGTGGAACATTGTTTGTTATGTGGTTAGGTGAGAGAATAACGGATAAGGGTATTGGTAATGGCATTTCTCTTCTTATTATGGTCGGAATCATTGCTCGTTTGCCGTTTGCTCTCGTTGGTGAATTTATGGCAAGATTAACAGGTGGTGGTGGGCTATTTATGTTTTTAGTTGAGATTGTTGTTCTCTTGGCTGTCATATTATTAGTCATTCTTTTGGTACAGGGAACGAGAAGGATTCCAGTTCAGTATGCCAAGCGTATTGTTGGTAATAAGCAATACGGTGGTGTTCGCCAGTACATACCGATTAAGGTTAATGCAGCGGGAGTTATGCCGATTATTTTTGCGCAAGCATTAATGTTTCTTCCAATAACATTTATGGGTTTTACTGGGAATTCCGATTCTAAGTTTGCAATGGCATTTGCGGACTTCAACGGATTTTGGTATAATTTGACGTTTGCACTTTTAGTTATTGTGTTCACATTCTTCTACACTGCAATTGCTATTAACCCTAATCAGATGGCTGAAGAGATGAAGAAGAATGGTGGATTTATACCAGGAATCAAACCAGGAAAGAAGACGGCAGAATATTTGGAAGGTATTCTTTCCAAGATTACGCTCCCAGGTTCGATATTCCTTGCTATCGTTGCTATTTTGCCTGCAATTATTCGACTTTTTGGTGTTAATACTCAGTTCGCTCAATTCTATGGAGGAACGTCTTTGTTGATCATGGTTGGAGTTATTTTAGATACGTTGCAGCAAATCGAGAGTTATCTTCTGATGAGACACTATGATGGTTTGACAAAGACAGGTCGAATAAAAGGAAGAACGGCAATGTCGATTCAAGCATAAATTGAATAATGATTCTGCTTAAGACACCAACCGAAATTGAAATGATTCGTAAAAGTGCGCTTCTTGTGGGGCGCACTTTAGCGGAGGTCGGTAGGCATATTCGTCCTGGTGTTACGACCTTATTTTTAGATCAGATAGGTGAACAGTTCATTAGAGACAATAAGGGTATTCCTCTTTGTAAAGGATTCGAGGGTTTTCCAAGTGCGCTTTGTATTTCAGTGAATGATGTTGTTGTACATGGAATCCCCAATAAGAGTGTGTATTTAAAAGATGGCGATAATGTCTCTGTGGATTGTGTTATTGAGTTGGATGGTTTTGTTGGAGACTCGGCGTATACATTTCCTGTTGGAGAAGTCTCTGAGGAAATGAAGCGTTTGATGCGTGTTACGAAAGAAGCATTGTATCTCGGACTTTCTAAGTGTGTTATCGGGAATAGAGTTGGTGATATAGGTTATGCGGTTCAGAGACACGTGGAAAAAAATGGATATTCTGTTGTTCGAGAGTTGTGTGGACATGGAGTTGGGTACAAAATGCATGAGTCTCCTAACGTATGCAATTATGGCAAGCCTGGAACTGGTCCATTGTTGAAAGAAGGTATGGTCATTGCAGTTGAGCCTATGGTGAATATGGGTTCCAGGAATGTGAAGTTCTCAAAAGAGGATGGATGGACTTGTAGTACGAGGGATGGAAAACCAGCGGCACATTATGAGCACACGGTTGCAATTGGCGAAAAAGAGCCTGATATTTTGTCGAGTTTTGCAGAAATAGAAAATAATTAGTTGTAATTTGTATAGGTAGTATGGCTAAGCAAGCATCTATTCAGCTTGATGGAACAGTTATTGAATCGTTAGGTAATGCATTGTTCAGGGTTGAACTTGAGAATGGACACGTTATAATTGCTCATATTTCAGGGAAGATGCGCATGCATTACATTAAGATACTTCCGGGGGACAAGGTGCAAATTGAAATGTCGCCGTATGATTTGACAAAAGGTCGTATTACGTATCGTCATAAGAGTTGATGTTCGTAAAAAGGGTGACGTTTGCTATAGCCCCAATAGATTGGTGTTTTGATGAGTAATTAAATCAAGTTATTGTTATAGATTGTTTCAAGAACTAATTAAGTATAGTAATGAAAGTTAGAGTATCGGTAAAGAAGAGATCACCAGAATGTAAAGTGGTTCGTAGACATGGTGTCGTGTATGTGATTAACAAGAAAAATCCCAAATTTAAGCAGAGACAAGGTTGAAACCAATTAATCGTATTTAAACATATTTTATGGCTAGAATTGCAGGAATAGATTTACCCAAGGGTAAGAGAGGCGAGATCGGTCTTACATATATTTATGGCATTGGTAGGAGTACAGCAAAAGAGATTTTGAACAAGGCTGGTATTGATGTCAATAAAAAGGTGCAAGATTGGTCTGATGATGAACAAAACACTCTGCGTACGATCATCAATGATGAATACAAAGTAGAGGGAGCTCTTCGTTCTGAAGTACAGATGAACATCAAGCGTTTGATGGATATTGGTTGCTACCGTGGAATTCGTCATCGTTTAGGACTTCCGTTGCGTGGACAAAGTACTAAGAATAATGCTCGCACACGTAAGGGTAAGAAGAAGACTATAGCAAATAAGAAGAAAGCTCCTAAGGCTTAGTATAATAATATGTAATATCAGCGGATTAGAGTAGATTTGACGAGTGAAGCTGATAGAAGGAATCAAGCAATAGAATTATATGGCAAAAACTTCAAAACCGACAAAAAAAAGAGTCGTTAGAGTTGAACCGCAGGGAAGAGCAACTGTGTTTGCTTCTTTCAACAACGTGATTGTATCGTTGACGAACAATGCTGGTCAAGTGATTTCTTGGTCGTCTGCAGGAAAAATGGGCTTCCGCGGATCGAAGAAAAACACTCCGTATGCTGCACAAATGGCTGCGGAAGATTGCGGCAAAGTTGCTTATGATTTGGGCCTAAGAAAAGTGAAGGTTTATGTAAAAGGACCTGGCTCTGGACGTGAGTCGGCAATTCGTGCAATCAATAATTGTGGTATAGAGGTTATGGAGATAATTGATGTTACCCCATTGCCTCATAACGGATGCCGCCCCCCAAAGCGTCGTCGTGTTTAGTTAGATTAGAAAAGGTTGTTTTATTATTGAGATAGATAAGTAAAATGGCAAGGTACACAGGTCCAAAAACTAAAATAGCAAGAAAGTTTCATGACCCTATTTATGGGGCAGATAAATCGTACGAGCGCAAGCCGTACGCACCGGGAATGCATGGACAAAACCGTCGTAGGGGCAAATTGTCGGAGTACGGTGTTCAGTTGCAAGAAAAGCAGAAAGCTAAGTATACCTATGGTATTTTAGAGCGTCAGTTTAGGAAGTTGTATGCTGAGGCTTCTCGTCGTGGAGGTATCACTGGTGAGGTGTTGTTGCAATTAATTGAGGCACGCCTTGATAATGTTGTATATCGTCTTGGCATCGCTCAGAGCCGTGCACAGGCTCGCCAGTTGGTCTCTCACAGACATATAACTGTTAATGGTGAAGTGGTTAATGTGCCGTCGTTTCTTTTGAAAGAAGGTGATGTAGTGGCAGTTCGTGAGCGCTCGAAATCCCTTGAAGTCATAGTGAACTCTGTTGCATCGCATGCAAATAGATATTCGTGGTTGGAGTGGGATAACGCATCTATGCAGGGTAAATTTATGAATTATCCACAGCGTGCGGACATTCCTGAGAATATCAATGAGCAGCTCATTGTTGAATTGTATTCCAAGTAGCAGTTGAGATGATAAGGCGGAATTCGCCACGATAAAACAATATATTCACTAATACGAGAAAGGAAAGATAATGGCAATATTAGCTTTTCAAAAGCCTGACAAGGTTGTCATGTTGGAAGCCGATGATTTCCGCGGGGTCTTTGAATTTCGTCCTCTTGAGCAAGGCTATGGTATCACAATAGGGAATGCGCTGCGTCGAGTTTTATTGTCTTCATTAGAAGGTTATGCTATTACATCGGTTCGCATAGAGGGGGTTGATCACGAGTTCTCCTCAATACCTGGTGTGATAGAGGACATGACTGATATCATCCTTAAATTGAAACAGGTTCGATTCCGTCGTCAGATAGAGGATGTGGAGACCGAGAAGATTACGTTCTCCATAGCAGACAAAACAGTCTTTAAAGCTGGAGACTTGAATGCATATTTGAACGGGTTTCAGATTCTGAATCCTGAAATTGAGATATGCCACATGGAGTCCAACATCAAGTTGAACATAGAGTTGACTGTCGAAAAAGGTCGAGGATATGTTCCGTCGGAAGAGAATAAAAAGGTTGGAGACCCTATTGGAGTAATAGCAATTGATTCTATTCATACACCTATCCGTAATGTAAAGTATAGCGTTACGGACTATCGAGTAGAGCAGAGAACGGACTATGAAAAGCTGACATTTGACATAGAGACGGACGGTTCGATTCATCCAAAGGATGCATTGAAAGAGGCTGCTACGATTTTGATTCAACACTTCATGTTGTTCTCTGATGAGCGCATATCTGTAGAGTTAGAATCGAAACCTATGGTGGATGAGTTTGATGAGAACACCTTGCACATCCGTCAGTTGTTGAAGACTAAGTTAGTTGACATGGATCTCTCAGTGCGTGCTTTGAACTGTCTCAAGGCAGCAGAGGTTGAGACGTTGGGTGATCTGGTGTCGTACAATAAGTCCGATCTCCTTAAATTTAGAAACTTCGGAAAGAAGTCGCTGACCGAACTTGAGAACTTGGTGGCTTCAAAGAATCTGGAGTTTGGTATGAATATTTCGAAGTACAAGTTAGACAAAGAATAGAAAGGATATTGAGATATGAGACATGGATGCAAAGTAAATCATTTGTCGAGGACGCATGCTCATAGAGTGGCCATGTTGTCGAATATGGCATCGTCTTTGATTTTGCATAAAAGGATAGAGACTACAGTAGCTAAGGCGAAAGCTTTGCGTGTATATGTTGAACCACTGATTACGCGTTCGAAAGTAGTGAACACTGCAAACGCGGAGGATGAGCAATACAAGGCTGCTTTACGCAACAATCACCGTGTGGCGTTCAGTTATCTGCATAATAAGCAGGCTGTACACGAGTTGTTCAGCGAGGTTGGTCCTAAGGTGGCTAACCGCAACGGTGGTTATACACGCATTCTTAAGACTGGCATTCGTCATGGCGACAATTCTGAGATGTGTATTATAGAACTTGTGGACTACAACGAGAACATGTTGAAGACTCCCAAGAAAGCAAAGGCAACGCGTCGTGGTCGTGGTAAAAAGGCCGAGACAACTCCCACTAATGAAGTGGTTGAGAACGCTGCTGAGCCAGTTGATGCAGTCAATGTTGAGGCATCTGACAATGCTAAGGCTGAGTAGCAATAGTATTGGGATGTAGATAAAGGAGGAATGCAGTGCGATAAGTCGCTGCATTCCTCTCTTTTTGCCGTTTAAGCTTTCCGCGAGAGTTCTGTGAAATGATACGAGGTGAGGAAGGGTGGAGATATAGTATAACTTGGACGTTTGGTTGTGGACTCCCCAGACTAAGCTGAGAAACAGTTGTACAGAAATTCAGAGTGGTTAGTGTGTTGATGCTGTTTTCTTGCAGTGAGGTGTGATGAGTATAGGAAAAACCACATTAGCCTCAGAATGTGTGATAATAAAGCTGAGGTACCGAAGCGTGTGGACTGTGCCACTGCATGAGGATTGCTGTAGTATATAGTGAGACAATTTGGGTTGAATTGTTCGATACCAAGTTGAGGTGGATGGGATAAGTTGGGGGAAGAAAGTGGAAAAACAAGAAGAGGTGATGGCGACATCATAGGCAGGGGGCTCTAATAGGTGGTACAAGAATAGAGAGGAATGTGTTGAGGTATGGTGCGTGTTTAGAACCTGATGTTTTCAGGGTTGGGGCAACGGTATGTGTGGGATGTACATAGTTCTTGTTAGTAGGTTCTCAAGGGGGGATTTGTGAGGTTGGGCTTAATAGCATCGAGACATCATGGGGTAAAGGAGTTTAGTTCCTTTGGGCAGTGTTATGTCTAATGTTAGATCGGAGCAAAAACAATATAGCAAGACATAGTTGGAGTTTTATGACGGGCCGGAGTGAGAGTGTAAGAGGTTTATACAATTATAGGCGCAGGATTGATGTTTTGTGATAGGAGAATTAACCTCAATGAGAAGGTGTGTTAATAGTGAAAGAGAATGGAACAAGAGGTTAGTATGAAAAGGGAAGTAGTATGTAACGAGCGAGGTGAGTAGTGTTTTCGTGTGGAAGAATAAAATATTTTGCAGGGAGAGAAGGCCGTATGAGCTCAGAGGAAGAGGGAATTCAGAATAGATGAGGGAATGTATTTGAGGAAGGAGATAGACGAGGGTTGATGAAGGAGGGTGGATGTATGGTGAAGTAAGCGAGAGTGTGTTGAGGTAAAGAATGGGCGTATGAGCTCGGAGGGAGAAGGAATTCAGAATAGATAAGGGAATGTATTTGAGGAAGGAGATAGACGAGGGTTGATGAAGGAGAGTGAATGTATTGTAAGGTAGATGAGATTGTGCTGAAGAAGGGTAAAGTCATAGATACCTTGAGATAGAGGAGAACTTATATAGAGAATGGAGTTAAAATGTGTGTAGAAATATGTATACGGGGTAAAGGAAGTGCGAGCAGGTTTAGAATTAAATAAAGGTAGATTCAGAATACAACAAAGGCCAGACTCAGAATTAAACAAGGGCAGATTCAGAATAAAACAAAGGTAGATCCAGTACAATATAAGATTAGGATTAGAATTAGACAAAAGCAAGTTCAGTATAAAAACAAGAAGATAAACAGTATAGAAAAACTCTTAAAAAACAAATATATATGTCACAAATTATTGGAGTAAGAGGACGTCAGATCCTTGATTCACGTGGAAATCCCACAGTAGAAGTTGAAGTATTTACCGAGCAGGGTGCCATGGGGCGTGCTTCGGTGCCTTCAGGCGCATCGACGGGTGTGCATGAAGCATGCGAACTTCGTGATGGCGACAGCAGCATGTTCCTGGGCAAGAGTGTCCAAAAGGCAGTGCATAATGTCAATACGACGTTGAATGACGAGTTGCGCGGTCTCTATGTTTCGGAACAGAAGGAAATCGATAATAAGATGATTGAAATTGACGGAACGCCCAACAAGTCGCGCCTCGGTGCCAATGCTATCTTGGGTGTTTCGTTGGCCTGCGCCAAGGCTGCTGCCATGGAGTCCAACCAGGAGTTGTTCCGCTACCTGGGTGGTTGTGGTGCTTACACTCTGCCCATCCCGATGATGAACATCCTCAACGGTGGTGCACATGCCGACAACTCCATCGACTTCCAGGAATTCATGATTATGCCAGTTGGAGCCCCCACTTTCTCAGAAGCATTGCGCATGGGAGCCGAGGTGTTCCACAACCTGCGCGGTGTACTGAAGGATAAGGGCATGTCGACCAATGTGGGCGACGAAGGTGGCTTTGCACCCAACTTGCGTTCGAATGAGGAGGCTATCGAGGTGGTTCTGCAAGCCATTGAGAAAGCAGGTTATCGTCCTGGTGAGGATGTCTACATTGCTCTCGATCCTGCATCGTCCGAGTTCTATCTGCCCGAAGAGAAGATGTATTATCTGAAGTGGTCTACTGGTGAGAAGCTCACTCAGTCGCAGATGGTTGACTTCTGGAAGACCTGGGTGACTAAGTACCCCGTCATTTCGATAGAGGATGGTATGGCCGAGGACGATTGGGACGGTTGGAAGATGCTGACCGACACCATTGGCGACCGTTGCCAACTGGTGGGCGACGACTTGTTCGTTACCAATGTAAAGCGTCTACAGATGGGTATCGACAAGCAGGTGGCCAACTCCATTCTTATCAAAGTGAACCAGATTGGCACCCTTACGGAAACCATCGATGCAATCAACTTGGCTTACCGCAACAAGTATACGGCCATCGTCAGCCACCGCTCTGGCGAGACGGAGGACACCACTATTGCCGACCTTGCTGTAGCCATGAACAGTGGCCTCATCAAGACTGGTAGTGCCAGCCGCACCGACCGCATCTGCAAGTACAACCAACTGATGCGCCTCGAGGAGAGCCTGGGCAACCAAGCCTACTATCTTGGACGCGATTTCCGTTTTGTAAAGTAGTCTTTTCGACATGAAGTTTGCCATCATTGGATATGGCAAAATGGGACACGCCATCGAGCAGCTCGCGCTACAGCGCGGCCACTCGGTGGCGTGCGTCATTGATGCCGATGAGCAGTGGGCCTATTTGGAGTCCAAGTTGCACGAGTGTGATGTGGCGGTGGAATTCACCATGCCTTCCGTGGCGGCACGCAATGTGAGCCGCCTTTTGCACTTAGGTCTGCCCACCGTGTGTGGAACCACTGGCTGGCAAGGCCAGTTCGACGCAGTGGCCACCCAGTGCAAGGAGTTGGATGGGGCACTTTTTACGGCCTCGAATTTCAGTGTGGGCATGAACATGATGTTTCTCCTCAACGAGCGGTTGGCACAGTTGATGGTGGGGCGCACTGAGTATAAAGCCGACATCACCGAGGTACACCACGTGCACAAGCTCGATGCCCCGAGTGGAACAGCACTTGTGTTGCAGCAGGGCATCCGCGACTATTTGCCCGAGCAGCCAGTTCCTATCACCTCTGTACGCGAAGGGGAGGTGCCCGGCATCCACACAGTGCGGTATGCCTGTGAGGACGACACCATCACGTTGTCGCACGAGGCCCATTCGCGTCGAGGTTTGGCCATGGGAGCCGTGTTGGCAGCCGAGTTTCTTGTTGGCAGGCGAGGTCTATTCACCATGCGCGACCTATTGGCCTGCTGAGGGCACTTGTGCTTGTATACCCGAATTGAATGCGCTATAGCATGGTACATCAAGGCTCAACCACCAGTACCAAATGATGAAATCCCCCACGCAGGTCGATATTAGCACGTTGTCCGCTGAGGTGGTTGACATTGTCTCGCAGATACCGCCTGGTCGTGTGATGAGTTATGGGCAGATCGCTCGGTTGGCTGGTTGGCCTCACCATGCGCGCTTGGTCGGTCGCATCTTGCGCCATGCCGACGAGACCGCGTTGCCTTGTCATCGGGTGGTGGCGGCTTCTGGCCGTTTGGCTCCGCATTTCAGCAACCAGGCCGACCTACTGGAGGCCGAAGGGGTGGTGTGCAGCCGTCGCGGCTTTGTTGACATGCATCTCTATCGGTGGTTGCCTGGTGAGGAGGTGGATGCATAGTGCAACACCCTTCGGCGCTTGGCTGCTACGTCATGAGGCTTAATCGATGGTGTGTGCTCCGCTACCGAGAATGGCCTGCGGTATGACCGTAGATTCTTGGGCGAGCACACCAAGATGACAGAAGCCTTATAAATCTTTTGTAAAGCAGGGAGCGGATGCACCGACTGGTGCATCCGCTCCCTGCTTTGTATTGCTGCTTGGGTGTCCGACGCGGGACGCAGCTTAAAATTCTGCTGATTTGGGGTAGCGGGGGAACGGTATCACATCGCGAATGTTGTTCATACCCGTAACGAAGAGCATAAGGCGTTCGAAGCCCAAGCCGAAGCCTGCGTGGGGACAGGTGCCATAGCGGCGTGTGTCCAGATACCACCACATGTCCTTCATTGGTATACTGCGTTCGGTAACGGCGGCCATCAGCTTGTCGTAGCTTTCCTCACGCACCGAGCCTCCAATGATCTCGCCTATTTGGGGGAAAAGCACGTCCGTGCCCTGCACTGTCCTACCGTCTGCGTTCTGCTTCATATAGAAAGCCTTTATCTCTTTGGGGTAGTCCACCATGATGACTGGGCGGCGGAAGTGTTCCTCCACCAGGTAGCGCTCATGCTCGCTGGCCAGGTCGGCACCCCAGTAGACAGGGAACTCAAATTTGTGTCCGTTCTTGGCGGCCTCTTCGAGAATACGAACCCCTTCGGTATAGGGCAGGCGCACAAAGTCGGTGCTGATGACCGACTGGAGGCGTTGCAGCAGGCTCGGGTCAATCATTTTGTTGAGGAACTCCAGGTCGTCGCCGCAGTGGTCAAGAGCCCACCGCACGCAGTATTTGATGAACTCCTCCTCCAATGCGGTGAGGTCGTCCAGGTCGTAGAAGGCCATTTCGGGCTCTATCATCCAGAACTCGGCCAGGTGGCGCGGTGTGTTGCTGTTCTCAGCTCTGAAGGTGGGACCGAAGGTGTAGATTTTGCCCAGTGCTGTAGCCCCCAGTTCTCCCTCGAGTTGTCCGCTCACCGTCAGTGCGGTGAATTTGCCGAAGAAGTCCTGATCCCAGTCTATTTTCCCTTCGGCGTTGCGCGGAGGATTTTCGGGGTCGAGGGTCGAGACGTGGAACATCTCGCCTGCACCCTCGCAGTCGCTGGCGGTGATGATAGGGGTGTGGAAGTAGAAGAAGCCGTGGTCATGGAAGAAGGTGTGTATGGCCATGGCCATGTTGTGGCGCAGGCGCATGACGGCTCCAAAGGTGTTGGTGCGCAGACGCAGATGGCTTATTTCGCGCAGGAACTCCATGCTGTGCCCCTTCTTTTGCAGAGGATAGCTGTCGGGGTCGGCTGTGCCGTACACCTCAATGTGTGAGGCCTGCACCTCCACCTTCTGCCCGGCGCCCTGGCTTTCTACGAGGGTGCCCTCCACAGCGATGCAGGCTCCCGTTGTGATGAGGCGCAACTGCTCTTCGTCGGCGGTAGCAAGGTCTACCACCACTTGCAGATTGAGAATGGTCGAGCCGTCGTTGAGGGCAATGAAGGCTACGTTTTTGTTGCCACGCTTGGTGCGTACCCAACCTTTGACGCACACGTTCGTTCCGATGAGTTGGGCCGTGTCGCCTTTGAGTAGTTGGACTATTTCAATACGTTTGTTCATATTCTGTTGGTGTGTCTATTGTCTGATTGTTCAGCCGTTAGGCTCTTGTCTGTAGGCACAGTGGCTGTGCTATTCCGAGGTGCAAAAGTACGCACTTTTTCGTTGTGCGGTGTGGGAGGCGTGGTCGGTGTGGGGTGCTCATTGTGTGGCTACGATGCCAGTGTGTTGCCGCCGGTTGCGCAGTTCGAGGTCGGAGGCGAACTTCAGCAGCATCTCTTCGCTGGTGCGTGGGCAGATGAGGAGCACCTCGGGGCTTTCGGCCACGATGTAGTTGTCGAGCCCTTGAATGACTACGTTTTGATGGTTGCGCAGTAGTATCATGTTGTCGTGGCTGTCGTAGGTTACGACGCCAGTCGAGAGCAGGGCGTTGCCCGACGGGTCGTGTGGCAAGGTTTGCCAGAGCGAGTCCCATGTCTCGACGTCAGACCATCCGAAGTCCACCTTCTTGACATATACGTTGTCGGCCTTCTCCATGATGCCGAAATCGAGTGAGATGGAGTCGGTGGTGGCGTACAGGCGCTCAATCCACTGGCGCGGGGTGTCGAAGTTGATGTCGAAGAAGCGTTCGGCCACGTTGGGTAGGTGTTTGTGGTAGGCCTCGCGCAGGGTGGCAAGACTCCACACAAAGATGCCCGCATTCCACAGAAATTCGCCAGAGGCTATGAACTGCTGAGCCATCTCCAATGGCGGTTTTTCGGTGAAGGTTATGACGCGGTGGATGCCTGGTGTATGACTTGTGGCGGGGGGCAGTGCGAACTGGATGTAGCCGTACTTGGTGTTGGGGTTGACGGGCTGTGCCCCCATGGTTACAATCCAGTTGTGCTCTGTGGCCACGGTGGTGGCTTCCGCCATGTTTTGGATGAAGGCCTGTTCGTCAAAGACGGCGTGGTCCGAGGGGGTTACGATGAGGGTGGCCTCGGGGTTCATCTGTGCCACCACGGAGGCTGCGTAGGCCACGCAGGGGGCTGTGTTGCGCCGTAGCGGTTCGCTCAGCACTTGATAGCCCAGTAGGCCAGGCAACTGCTCGTGCACTCGGTCGGCCATGCCCTCCGAGGTTACGACGATAATGTTCTCGCGCGGACACACCTGTGCAAAGCGTCGGAAAGTGCTTTGCAACATGCTCTCGCCTGTGCCCAGTAGGTCAAGGAACTGTTTGGGTCGGGCCAATGTGCATAGGGGCCAAAAGCGTGAGCCAGTGCCGCCAGCCATGATGATGCAGTAGTTGTTGGGGTTTTGTCTGATATTATTCATGTCGTTGGTGTGGGGGTGGTTGGGTTGAGCGAAACGGAGGGCTGGGCCTACACGCTGACGTCGCCCTTGATGTGGGGGTGCGGGTCGTAGCCCGTGAGGGTGAAGTCGTCGTAGTGGAAGTCGAATATGCTGTGCACCTCGGGGTTAATCTCCATGCGAGGCAAGGGGCGAGGCTGGCGTGTGAGTTGCAAATGGCATTGGTCAATGTGGTTGCGGTAGATGTGGGCATCACCCAAAGTGTGGATGAATTCGCCCGGCTGCAGCCCTACCACCTGTGCGAGCATCATGGTGAGGAGCGCATAGGATGCTATGTTGAACGGCACGCCGAGAAAGACGTCGGCCGACCGCTGGTAGAGCTGGCATGACAGATGTCCACGGGACACGTAGAACTGGAATAGGCAGTGGCACGGTGGGAGTGCCATGCGGTCAATGTCGGCCACATTCCATGCCGACACTATCAGCCGCCGCGAGTCGGGATGGGTGCGCAGCTGCTCCACGAGTTGTGCTATCTGGTCAACGGTGCTACCGTCGGCGCACTGCCACGAGCGCCATTGGCGGCCGTAGATAGGACCCAATTCGCCCTCGGCATCAGCCCACTCGTCCCAGATGCTGACGCGGTTGTCATGCAGGTATCGCACGTTGGTGTCCCCCTTCAGGAACCACAGCAACTCGTAGATGATACTGCGGGTGTGGAGCTTCTTGGTGGTTAGCAGGGGGAACCCTTCTGCAAGGTCGAAGCGCATCTGGTAGCCAAACGTGCTGAGGGTGCCTGTGCCGGTGCGGTCCTCCTTCGGAGTGCCGTGTTCAAGGATGTGTCGCACAAGGTCAAGATACTGTTTCATGATGTGTGTGGTTGTTCAAGCGCAGTTCTGTATGCAAAGGTACATCTTTTTTGTCGAACGCGTGCGCGCGGAGCTCAACCGTGTGCAGTATCATGCCGTTCGTGGTGTATCGATGGCCAATATTTGGCTGTCGGTCTTCGCCATGCGGCACATTTTGCGCCCAAGGCAGGCGAACGAACGGCGTGCGGGCTGTATGTTGGAGAAAAATCGTACCTTTGCATTGCACTTGGGGGCTTTGGCACGGCGCGAGAGAAAAGCCGTTGCCGCAAGGAGACCCCTCGTCCTTGCATTCGGTTTTAAGTATGGCCATTGGGCAGGAGGGGGTGCGATCCTGTAGGACTGCACCCCCTCTATGCGTACGGCATAGAGCTGTATGTTCCGCTACGGGGCTGGTAACTACCGTTGTGGGGTAGGAAATGTGCCGTACGGCACAGCGCGCAGTCCCGTACAGCATTGGCCAGCATGCTGTACGACATAGGGACTCCGCCCCAACGGCATTTGCCGCCGTGCACCACCACGAAATTAGTCCAAATACAAGCGGTTGTCCCTCGGCAGACTACTGCAGTGGGACGGTGTGGCGAAGGATGGGAAGAACTGTAGAGTATTAATATGCAGAGCAGTACGTACGACCACAACGCAAAAAGACAAGCGATAGAGCGTTGTATGACAAAAAGTTCGTATCTTTGCAACTCGGAATGAAGGGAGAGGGGACCGCGAGGGTCCCTTTCTTGTTGTCCCGAGGACACCCCTTTCAGCTCCGCAAAAGAATACTGCAAGAATAAACACAACCAAGATGATCGACAAGCTGCAAGTGATAGACATTGTTCACCAAGCCCTCGAGGGTACAGACAGGTTCTTGGTGGATCTCAAAGTAACTCCCGACAACCGCATTTACGTATCAATAGACGGCGACAACGGGGTGCAGATAGACGATTGTGTGGAGTTGAGTCGTGCCATCGAGGGCAAGTTGAGCCGCGACGAAGAGGACTACGAGTTGAACGTGGCCTCCGCCGGTGTGGACATGCCACTGCGAATGACGCGCCAGTACAAGAAGAATGTGGGACGCGACCTGTCGGTTGTAACCACCGACGGCACTGCCGTAGAGGGACAATTGACAGAAGCCACGGACGAGCAGATAACCCTGCAGCCCCGCGCCACCAAGAAGCATACACCAGAACCTGTGGTGCTGCCGTACGGCAACATAAAGACAGCCAAGGTGATGGTCAAGTTCTAATAGTAAGAAAAAGTACAATACAGTCTCAAGCATACAACCATGAAGACGTTAGACCTTATTGAGTCCTTCTCGGAATTCAAAGAGCACAAGAATATCGGCCGCGAGACGCTGATGCACATCCTTGAGGAAGTGTTTCGCAATGCCCTGGTGAAACGCTACGGCACTGACGATAACTTCGACATCATTGTCAACATTGACAAGGGCGATCTCGAAATCTTCCGGAACCGCACCATTGTGGAAGACGGGCATGTGGAAGATGAGCAACACGAGGTGGCCTACTCGGATGCCATCAAAATAGAGGCCGACTTTGAGGTGGGAGAAGAACTGTCGGAACCCGTCATGATGAGCGAATTTGGCCGGCGAGACATCTTGGCTATCCGCCAGAACCTTGTCGGTAAGATACAAGACTATGAGAAATCGCTCGTCTTCCAGAAGTACAAGGAGCGTGTTGGCGAAATCATTGTGGGCGAAGTGCATCAGCCATGGAGCCGTGAGGTGTTGGTCCTCGACGATGAGAAAATAGAACTGATACTGCCCAAGTCAGAGCAGATACCCTCAGACCACTTTCGGAAGGGCGACAGCGTGAAAGCAGTGGTGCTGCGTGTAGAGTTGCGCAACAACAACCCAATCATTACGCTCTCGCGCACGGCCCCCATCTTCTTAGAAAAACTTCTCATGGCGGAAGTGCCCGAAATATACGACGGACTGATTACGATACGCAACGTGGTGCGTATGCCAGGCGAACGAGCCAAGGTGGCAGTGGAGTCGTACGACGACCGCATTGACCCAGTGGGATCGTGCGTAGGTATGAGAGGTAACCGTATACATGGCATTGTGCGTGAGCTAAGAAATGAGAATATAGACGTCATTCATTACACCTCTCGCGCCGATGTGCTCATACAGCGTGCACTCAGCCCCGCCAAGGTGTCGTCGGTTAAAATCAACGAAGAGACCAAGAATGCCGAAGTGTACATGGCTCCCGACCAGGTCTCTCTGGCCATCGGTAAAGGTGGCTGCAACATCCGCCTCGCCAGCAAACTGAGTGGCTATGAGATCGAAGTGTACCGTGACACCGATGAGGACTACGAGGATGTGGACCTCAAGGAATTCGCTGATGAAATAGACCAGTGGATTATAGACGAGTTTATCAAGAAGGGTTATGACACGGCTAAGAGTGTACTTTCCCTATCGAAAGATGAACTCATGCGTAGGATAGACCTCGAGGAGGAGACACTCGACCACGTGCTGAGCGTACTGAAGGCCGAGTTTGAAGAGGAGGCCTAAGCCTCACCGAGCGGTACGCCGCCAGCAAAGCCCATGCACAGACGCGCATCGGCACAAGCACAAGGTAAAACGAAAACGTAAAGAAGGAGCGACTCATGTCAGAAGAAGCGAAGTCAGTAAGATTGAAAATGGCAGCCAAGGAGTTCAACGTAGGCATCACTACCATCGTTGAGTTTCTCCAAAAGAAGGGTTATGAAGTAGAGAGTAACCCCAACACCCGAATCAGCCCCGAACAGTACCAGCTGCTGTCCAAGACCTTTCAGGGCGAGCGTGCCGTGAAGGAGAACGCCGACAAGATAGAGATCGCTTCGAACAACAGCACAGTGGTCATTGAGGCATCGAAAGTGGGCGAGGATGGTGAAGAGTCGGCTGCAGACTATGCAGAGGGCTTGAATATCAAGGATATTACCTCTACACGTCCAGAAGAGCAACCCACCAAAACCAAGCAGCCTGAGCTGGAAGAAGAGAAAGAGGAAGAGTTGGAGCCTGTCGACGAGCCAGTGGAAAGTGAGGACTCCCACACCGATGAGCATGCCGATGAACCACAACCAGTAGTGGAGGACGAGCCTACACAAGATGCGGAAGAGTCGCAGCCCACAGAGCCCGAAGTGCAAATCATCAAGGGTACGGTGGCTGGGACGAACACAGAATTACGCATCGTCAACAAGATAGACCTCAGCGCAATCAATACGAAGGTGCGCCCCGACAAGAAGTCGCGTGCTGCTCACGCCGAAGAGGCAAAGGCTAAGAAAGCAAAGGCCAAAGTCGAGAAGCAGGCTGTAGCACCCGCCACTCCAGTTACACCGAAAGAGACCGCTCCCGTAGAGCAGCCCCAAGAGGAAACACCGCAGAAGACGAAGCCTGAAGAGCGCAAGGTGGAGTTTATCGAAACCCAATACACCAAGCTGGAAGGCCCGAAGGTGGTCAATAAGATAGACCTCTCGCAATTCGAGAAACCAAAATCCAAGACGAACGACAGCGAGAAGAAGAAGCGTAAGCGCATCAAGAAGGAAGGCGTGAAAGTGGATGAAAGTACCGTGGTGGGAACCGATGCGCAGGGCGACAGCAAAGCACGTCAGCAGGGTAAGGCCGACAAGAACAAGGTATCTGGCACGGACAAGAAGTCTGAAAAGAAGAAGAAAGCTGACAAGAAGAAGGTGGAGAAGAAGCCCGAAGTGGACGATGCCGAGATAGAAAAGCAGATACGCGAAACGCTGGCTCGGCTCAGCCCGATGGGAAAATCGAAGGCTTCAAAACACAATCGAGAGAAGAGGCAAAAGGTGCATCAACGTATAGAGCAGGAGCAAATGCTCGAAATGGAAAACCAGAAGAGGTTGCAGGTAACGGAATTCGTTACGGCAAACGAACTGGCTACGATGATGAACATACCAGTTAATAAGATTATTGCCACCTGCATGTCGGTGGGTATCTTTGTCTCCATCAATCAACGTCTCGACGCAGAAGCCATTCAGCTCATCGCCGATGAGTTTGGTTATGAGATAAACTTCGTATCGCACGAGGTGATTGACACCCTCAACTCCATCGAGGAGAATGACAATCCTGAGGATCTGCAACCCCGTACCCCAATCGTTACGGTAATGGGACACGTGGATCACGGTAAAACTTCGCTACTGGACTACATCCGCAACACCAATGTTATTGCTGGCGAGGCCGGCGGTATCACACAACATATCGGTGCATACGAGGTTACCACACCTGATGGTCGTAAGATAACGTTCCTCGACACGCCAGGCCATGAAGCCTTTACCGCCATGCGTGCCCGTGGAGCCAAGGTTACGGACATTGCCATCATTGTCATTGCTGCCGATGACAAGATTATGCCACAGACAGTAGAAGCAATTAACCATGCGCAGGCAGCTGGAGTTCCGATCGTGTTTGCCATAAATAAGATAGACAAGCCTGGTGCCGACCCAGACCGTATCAAAACTGAGTTGGCCAACATGAACCTGATGGTGGAAGAGTGGGGCGGCAAGTATCAGAGCCAAGACATTTCGGCCAAGAAGGGTATTAATGTGGACTTGCTGCTCGAGAAGGTATTGCTTCAAGCCGATATCATGGAACTGAAGGGTAACCCCAACAAGCGTGCTAAGGGTACGGTGTTGGAGAGCTCGCTCGATAAGGGGCGAGGCTATGTGGCCAAGATCTTAGTTGAGGATGGCACAATACATCAGGGTGACCCCATTTTGGCAGGAGCCGTCTCGGGCCGCGTGAAAGCTATGTACAACGAACGAAACCAGCTCGTGAAGGAGGCCGGTCCCTCGCAGCCAGTGCTACTCTTGGGCCTTGGCGGGGCACCTCAAGCAGGCGATACATTCAACGTAACCGAGAACGAAAAAGAAGCGAAAGACATTGCTGCTCGTCGTCAGCAGTTGCAGCGCGAGCAGGGCATTCGTACGCAGAAACATATCACCCTTGACGAAATTGGTAGACGTATTGCCATAGGCGACTTCAAGGAGTTGAACCTTATCGTAAAGGCCGATGTGGATGGTACAGTGGAAGCTCTTGCAGACTCGCTGCTTAAACTCAGCAATGAAGAGGTGCAAGTCAATGTGGTTCACAAGGCCGTGGGTCAAATCACCGAGAGCGATGTGCTTTTGGCCGAAGCGTCGAATGCCGTCATCATCGGTTTCCAAGTACGCCCGTCTGTACAGGCTCGTAAGATGGCCGAGGCAGAACAAATTGATATTCGCCTCTACTCGATTATCTATGATGCAATCAACGAGTTGAAGGATGCTATTGAGGGTATGCTTTCGCCCGAGACTCAGACCAAGATTACTGCAAACCTTGAGGTACGAGAGACCTTCAAGATATCGAAGGTGGGAACTATTGCAGGCTGTATGTGTCTTGATGGTAAAATCAATCGAAACAGTAGTGTGCGTGTTATCCGTGACGGCATCGTGGTGTACACTGGCAAACTCTCCTCACTCAAACGCTTCAAGGACGATGTAAAAGAAGTCGTTTCTGGTCAAGACTGCGGCCTTGGTATAGAGAACTATAATGACATCAAGGTGGGCGATATTATCGAAGCATACGAGGTGATAGAAATAAAACGCAAAGTTTGACGTTATCCCTCAGAGTTGCCTCCTTAGTTCAACGGATAGAACGGAAGTTTCCTAAACTTTAAATGAGGGTTCGATTCCCCCAGGAGGTACAAAGAGAGCGACCTGTTGACTCAGACAGGTCGCTCTCTTGTTTTTTGCACTACAGGTTGACACGAAATGAATGTGGATGTGTGCTGGCTATATTTTGAGAAAGGGGTACGAATTAGTGGTTATGATTAATTCTGGTCGAGGAGCAAAATGAGAGGTTGATTAGAGAATGTTGACTCACGTTTTTGAAAAGAGGGCTTGCAATACCACTGGCCAGAGTATTGCTGTTAGGTGATGCGGTGGGTATATAGCAAAAGATGTCCCCATCGACTGAAGGGAACATCTTATTGAAGAAAAGTGTAAAACAAATTACTCTGTAGTGTCTTTATTTGGTTTTACGTCCTTTCTTTACCGTTGCAATAACTGCACTCGGCGTGAACTTCATGATAGTCTTGGCTGGTACTTGAATGCTTTTGCCCGTTTGCGGTACTCTTGCAGTGTGTGCTTTCTTGTCAACCGTGTAGAACGAACCAAATCCGCGGAGGCTAATTCTCTCCTTTTTCTTCATTGTTTCGCATGTGGTTTCCACGAATGCGTTGTAGAAAGCTTGAGCATCCTTCTGGCTCAATCCGGCCTTCTTTGCTACGGCCTTAATAAAATCGGTTTTGTACATAATGATTGGTATTGAGGGTTAAACCTTGTCAAGTTGTACTTTATCGGTGCAAATGTATTAATAATTTTTTATATAAGGCCGTGTTTACACCGAAAAAATTAGTTGCGCATCTGCTATCCTTTGCAAAGCGCTATAGACCAATCCGCTATAGAATATCCTCGTAAAAATTCTTCTGTTGAAATTCGTTTTCTGCCATTCAGTTGAAGGCTGTAAATACTGATGAAACCACCTTTAACTGCGATTTTTAGGTGTTTTTTGTTATCGGTGGTGATGGTTCCTGGGGTAGGTGAACTATTGGGTTCAAATGATACATCGAAGATTTTGCAGGACAGAAACTCTCCTTTATCAGTTTCAAAGGTGGTGTAGGCAGCGGGGTAAGGAGATAGTCCGCGCACGAGGTTGACGACTTCCCTACCAGGACGATTCCAATCGATTTCGCAATCACTTTTAAATATCTTCGGAGCGGCGGGTGCATCGCTTGGTAATTGTTGTGGATGTGGTTGGGCAGAGCCGCTTGCCAGCAAGTCGGCTGTACGAACCACCAAAGAGCGTCCCATTTCGGAGAGTCGGTCGTGAAGTGATCCTGCGTTGTCCTCTGGGTCGATGGCTGTTTCTTCTTGAAGGATAATGGCTCCGTCGTCAATGCGTTCATTGAGCAAAAAGGTAGTGAGCCCCGTTCGCTTTTCGCCGTTGATGATAGCCCAGTTGATGGGTGCAGCGCCGCGGTAGGAGGGGAGAAGAGAGGCGTGTAAATTGAAAGTGCCAAGTCTTGGCATGCCCCACACCTGTTTAGGTAGCATTCGAAAAGCCACGACTATAAATAGGTCGGCCTGCCATGCTTCCAATTGTTGCAGAAATACTTCGTCTTTCATTTTCTCTGGTTGGAGTACGGGTATCCCTTTTTCTTCGGCGTATTGCTTCACGGCAGAGGCGGTCAGTTTCTGCCCACGTCCGGCCTTACGGTCGGGCACCGTTACCACTCCCACTATGCTGTATCCAGCATCAAGGAGGGCATTGAGCGATGGGACAGCGAACTCGGGCGTGCCCATGAACACCACCCTTGTGTTGGCGCGCATGTTCTGTATTGTATTCATCCCAGCAGTTGTTGACGGGTGTGGCACATCTTCAGTGCGGTAACTGCTGCTTCAGTTCCTTTGTTGCCGTGTTGTCCACCTGAGCGTGCTATGGCCTGTTCGGTCGTGTTGGTTGTCAGAACACCGAATATTACGGGCTTGCCTGAAGAGAGAGCCAAACTGGTTAATCCAGTGGAAACGGCTTGGCAGATGAAATCGAAGTGGCGCGTTTCACCCTGTATTACGCAGCCCAAACAGATGACAGCATCGCAGTGGTTACCACGTAGCAAATAGTCGGCACCCGAGGGCAACTCGAAGCTGCCAGGAACATGTACTGTAGTGATGTTCTCTGCTTTCACATGATGTGCGATGAGCGTGTCCACGGCTCCTTTCAGTAGTGCATTAGTGATATCAGCGTTCCATTCGGCTACCACTATTCCAATACGGTAGTTCTCACCATTGGGTACTTCAGCGGGATTGTAATCGGAGAGGTTCGTTTTCTTTTCCATGTACCTTGTATATTATGTGTGTATTCGTAGACTTGGGTGGTGCAGTAGCTACTGGCAGAAGCTTATTGCACCCTAATCTTTTGGCCTGGTTTTATGCGAGTCAGATTGTTGTTGAGGCTCTTGATATGCTCTTTGGTTGTATTATATCTTGATGCGATGCCGTCAAGTGTGTCGCCTTTGTTCACGGTGTAGTATAGTGGACGTGGTGCGACAGGACGCTCTTTGACGATGCTTTTGTCGGCCTTATATGCTAATGGTGCATTGCCTTTGGGTTGGCTGATGCCAAAGTAGCTCTTGTCAAGGTGTAGTCGGCGTGTGCGCAGTGAGTAGGTCTTGAAGTCGAGAATCCATTCGGGGTCGAAGGTCTCATACTGAAAGCGCACTTCAAAGTGCAGGTGTGGCCCAGTAGCTCGTCCTGTGCTGCCACCCAGTCCGATGGTGTCACCAGCGTTCACGATTTGGCGTGGACGCACCTTGATTTGTGACAGATGCCCATACACAGTTTCCAATCCATTGTAGTGCCTGACTACAATCACGTTTCCGTAGCCACCCATGCTGCGTGCTATGCGCACGATGCCTGGGAAGCAGTTGCGCACGGGTTCGCCTGTACGCAACAGGATATCCACTCCGCGATGGCAACGATTCCATCGCCACCCATAAGGTGATGTAATGACGTTTTTCACAGGGAAAGCGAACTCTTCAGGCTTCCGGACAAGACGCAAGTTTACCTCATCGGGCAGCGAATCGAGGGGTGTCAAGGCTGCTCGTACGCGTGCATCAGAGAAGTTGGTGCCATACCACATCGAACCAGGCATTGGCTTGTTCTCGTTATAAAACTTGTCAATGTGGTCGTCGCCTTCCATCAGGGCAGTGTCGATAGCGGTCTTAGTTCGAATAGACGATTGGGCTGTGGTGTGTAGTTGTACCAGTACGAAAGCGACAAAAAGAAGTGGGCGACGAGTAAGGGGTGTAGTCATTGTTGCAGGAGGAAGAGTATATATATAGTGGTTGTGATAGCTATGCCACCCAGTAGGTTGATGAGAACAGAGCGTGCATCTTGCCGCTGCAGTTCGAGGTTAATGCTGCAAACTACTCCACAAAGCAGAATGAACAGTACAAGAGGTAGAGCCAAGTTGACGTGCAGCGTGAGATATAATAAGGTGAAATATGTGATGAGCGAGCCTTGTGTAGCAATGTGTAGGTTGGGCGTGGCAAAGTGCCAAGTTATTAGGCTGAATAGTTGCAACACACAGCCTGATGCAATCATGGTGTTTATTCTGAAATCGGCACCCATGCGGCGAAATAGGCTCAGGGCTACGACATAGCATGTCAGCGACACCACCACCGCCCCAATATGCTGTTCTCGCTGGTGTGGTTGCCACATACTGTCTAATCGGCGACGCAGGTGCATAATCCACCAGATGAAGATGGGGGTGATGACGGCAATGGCGGCAAACAAGCCTGCGGCGAGTTTTTGTGCCGAGTAGTTGTAGGGGTAGACACAGTGCAGGGTTACCACAACGGCCAGCCATCCCATCAGCAGAGGATGTGTCAGTATGCTTACGCTTTTATCGATGAGCTTCAGTATCGAGGGACGCATGCTATAGTGTTTTGCGGAGCGAGGCTGTGGGTATGTCGAGTGCATTTCTGTATTTGCTGATGGTGCGCCGTGCTATGTTGATGCCTTTTTTGCTCAGCTCAGCCAGTAGTTGGTCGTCTGTCAGTGGGTTGCGTTTGTCCTCTGCGGCCACTATTTCTGACAGGTAATGCTTCACGGTGTCGACCGAGAGTTGTTCGCCTTGTTCTGTTGACAAGCCTTTGGTGAACAACTCTTTGAGCAGGAATGTGCCAAACTCAGTCTGCACATGTTTTGACGACACTATGCGCGATATTGTGGATGTGTCCACTCCCGTTATCTGTGCAATGTCCTCCTGCTTCATGGGGCGCAACTTCGTAATATCACCAGTGAGGAAATAATCTCGTTGATATTCGATGATGGCTCGCATGGAGTTGCTCAGGGTGTCTCTGCGCTGAGAGAGGTTGTCTATAAAGTCTGTGGCTGCCTCGGCGTGCGAACGCAGGAAAGACTGCGTTTGACGTTCATCGCTTGTCAGCGAACTTTTGGCCGATAACTCGTTGAGCATGGTCGTGTAGAGTTCGCTCAAGTGGAGTGTTGGCAGATGCACATCGTTCAGATAGAAGCTCAGTTTGCCGTCGTGTCGTGTTACGATGAAATCAGGCACCACATAGTTGTCTGGGTTTTGAGTCTCCACCCGGCCAGGACCAGGACGGGGAGAGAGCGACCGTATCAGTTCCAGTGCTGCTTGCAGGTCGTTCTGGCTCACCTGCAGTCGTGTTGCCAATTGCTCATAGTGGTGCTTGCTGAACGCCTCAAAGTACTTGTCCACTATGGTTGTGGCCAGTTCTACAGTGTTGGTCTGAGGCTTGATGCGGTGCAGTTGGATGCTGAGGCATTCCTGCAGGTTTCGTGCACCGATGCCAGGAGGGTCCAACTGCTGCACAAGGCGAAGCACTGCCTCCACCTCTTCTTCCTCTACTTCGATGCCTTGTTTAAAGGCCATGTCGTTGGCTATAAGTTGTGGGCTTCGACTGAGATAGCCATCGTCATCGATACTGCCTATTAACTGTTCACCAATCATTTGTTGACGCTCAGTGAGGGGGAACAGTTCGAGTTGGCGGCTCAGGCTCTCAATGAAGGAGGTTGTGGAAACCACTTCAGGACGATAGACCTCGGGGTTATTGTTGTGTGCATACACGGCATAGTCGTCCTCTTCGGCGTCGGAAGTGTAGTGATCCGTATCAGGAGTGGGCTCTATGGATTGCAGACTTTCCTCCTTGGGAGTGTCCTCTTCCAGCAGGGGATTCCGCATCAGTTCTTCCTTCACAGCCTGCTCCAGTCCAGTGGTGGGCAGTTGTAGCAGGCGCAGCAGCATCAACTGCTTAGGCGACAGAGCCTGTTGCTGCTTGAGTTTCAGTCCTTGCGAAATCATGATGCTGTTGTTGCGTGCGGTGTGCTATATTGGAGTGGCGCGTAGTGGCTGCGGTTGCATATGATTGTATACCGCTGCACCCGTGCAATATCCATATTGTTTACAGGATATTGCCAAGCTGTTCTTTAATCTTCTCCAGCTCGTCCTTCATCTCTACTACAAGCCGCTGCATCTCCACGTGGTTCGCTTTGGATCCAGTGGTATTGATTTCACGTCCCATCTCTTGACAGATGAACGAGAGCTTCTTGCCACAAGTGCTTTCTTCTTTCACGGTATGGCGGAAGTAGTCGATGTGCTTGGCCAGTCGCACCTTTTCTTCGGTGATGTCGAGTTTTTCCAGATAGTAAGCCAACTCCTGTTCGAAGCGGTTGGAGTCTACACTTTCCAGTTGAAGGTCGCTCAGATACTTGTGCATGCGCTCCTTGACAGTCTCAATGCGCTCTGCCTCATACTGAGGAATGAGGTGAAGACGTTGCTCTATGGCATCTACATGCTTGCAGATGTCGTTTTGCAGGATTGCCCCTTCGTGAGCCCTAAAGGTGTCGCAGTCCGCTATAGTTTGTTCTACAGCCTGTCGCAGCATAGGCCAGGTTGCTTCGTCTTCTTCCCCATTGTTTGTTGACCACACATCGTTCATCGTAACGAGGCTTTCGAGCAGCCGGTCGGTCTGCTGATTGAGGCTTTGAGCCATACGTTGCAGCGCCACGATGCGATTGTGGAGCAACTCCTCGTTCAGTCCTACAACGCTGGTGTTGTCATTCTCTTCTGTAATGGTCAGGTCGGCCTTGCCTCGCTCCAATCGGTTCAGCAGTGAGCGTATTTCCAACTCGTGGCCTCGATACGCATTGGGCAGTTTTACATTGAGGTCAAGTTGCTTGCTGTTGAGAGTCTTTAGTTCTATGGAGATTGTGCGACCTCCTATGCTGTATTGCCGTTTGGCGTAACCTGTCATTGATTTCATGGTCGTGATATTAGTTGACGAAATTGTTGTGATTTCGATAATTACTCGTTGATAAGCTTGTCGAATGCTGGTGTGGACATGGTCTTATAAGTACCGCCATCGTCGTAGATGAAGAAGACAGCTTGCACTTGCGAATCAGTGGGGTGGGCTTCAATGAAAGCGAGACTACGTTCCAATCCCATCACCATGAAGGCGGTGGCCAGCGCATCGGCGCGCCATGCATAGCGGTCTACTACCGATACGCTCAGTAGGCTGTGTTCTACGGGTCTGCCCGTTGAAGGGTCTATAGTATGGGAGTATCGTGCACCATCCTTTTCGTAGTATTTACGGTAGCTGCCCGATGTTACCACCGATGCATCTCTCAGTGCGATGCTCAGCTCTATTTCAGGGGCACTGTAGCGGTCGGGAGCAGGGCGTTCTATGCCAACGTTCCATGCTTCACCACCTGGCTTGCATCCGCGTCCAATCACTTCGCCACCCACGTCTATCAAGTAGTTGTGAACCCCTTTGGCCTCAAAGAAGTCTGCCAGCATATCAACCGAATAGCCCTGTGCAATGGCGTTGAAGTCCAGTTCTATTTCTGGAGTTCCCTTGCGCAGTAGCAGGGTGCCGTTGTCGGCAGTGTCCAATTGTAGACGATTGGTGCCTATGTATCCCAGCATGCTGTCCACGGCATGCTGTCTAAGTTCTTCGTGTTTCCGAAATCCAAACCCCCAAGCATTGACCAATTTGCCAACAGTACAGTCAAATGCGCCGTCGGTGTAGTCATAGGCCTCCATTGACTTTGTTAGCAGGTCGGCGAAGAGAGGCGTGATGGTATCGGTCGTATTGTCGTTCAGACGTCGCAGCAGGGAGCCTTCCACCCACAGCGATGCCGTGAGGTCAAAGTCTGCCAGTAGTGAGTCTATCTCGCTTTGTGCAATGCGTGGCACCGTGTCATAATAGGTGATGGAATAGTAGGTACCTTGTGCTTCGCCCTGATAGTGTATGCGTTCGGGTTGATGTGGTGAGTGTGGACTGTGGCAGGCCTGAAGGGTTAAGAGCAGGCACAAGGCGAGTAGCCACAGCGAATGTCGCGTGGCGCGGCCGTGGTGCAATGTGTGGTAGAAGTGTAGCATTGGGTGCTGTTCCATCTTATAATAAAAAGGCGCTCGGTGTTGTGCCGAACGCCCGTAGCGTTATCAGTTTGCTTGTTTAATCCCAGTTCATTTGCTGATGATGACGGTGCGCGTAACGGTCTTTCCGCTTCCGAGTTCTATCATCATCGTGTAGGTTCCGTTGCTGAGGGTCTGCAGGCCGAGGCTCTGTCGTTCGCTGTTGCCTTGCTGTGTCAGTACCCGCTGGCCATTGATGTTGTAGAGGCTTATGCGCTTCACTCCGTCGGTGCTGACCACATTCACCAGTTCGGTGGCTGGGTTGGGGTAGATGTTGATGTCGGCTTCTGCGTCGTCCACACCCAGTTTGTTGCAAAGTATGGTTACGTATTGGGTGCTACTGCACTTGGTCTCTTCGTTGTCGGCGCGTACCCACACGTCAGTGTTTTCTGTCAGCCCCGTCAGTGTAATCGTGCTGTCTCTGATGCCGTTGTGCCATGTCCAGCTTACGTTTTGGTTGGCGGTGGCGACGAGCTTTGCATCGCTGTTCGGACGGATGTTGATGTCGCCCTTGATGATCACTTGCGGAGTTTTTGCAATGGTGATGTTTAGTTTCACTATGCTGTCGCAGCCGTTTGCTGCAGTGTCTACGGTTATCTCATCTTCTTTACTGAAGCGGTAGGTGTGGTCTTTTTTGCCATCGTTGAACACGTAGGAGTCGCATGCATTTACGATGCTGTCCTTATACACCTTTTTACGCACGTTGATGTGCACGTAGTAGGTCGAGTCGAAGCAACGGGTTGCGGTGCGAGGGTGATAATAATTGCGGAAGGCAGCGCGGTTTGACAGCACTTGGGTCGAGGTGTCTATCGTCTCGGTAATGACGGCCACGGAGCCCGATATGAACTCAAGATAATAGGTGTTGCACACGCTCACGGTGTCATACTTCTCTGCTTGGCGAGGCTGCTTCACAGTGAGGTGCAGTGTGTAGACCGACTTGCATCCGTTGTCATCCACTATAGAATCTTTGTAGGTGTTGCTCTCGGTGAGGGTCTGTTCACGCCACGAGTACTCCTGGCAGGCTGAATCGGTGGTCTCTATGCGGTTCACGTTGGTGATATTGACCGTGAGGGTTACGATGCTGTCGCAGCCTAAGGAGGAGGTCAAGGTGTCGGTGTAGGTGCCCGAGGTTGTAATGTTGTGGCGGCCGAAACTGTAGCTACAACCACCGTCGACAGTTGCCGTGGTGTTCGAGGCCTTTACGATGGTAAGGTCAAGCACGTAGAGCGTGTCGGTCGAACGATGAAAGTATACGTCGGTGCTGTCGTAGGTCTTGCCGTTGACGGGCCATGTGTACGAGTTACATTGGCGCTCGGTGGTAATGATGTTGGCGACGGCATTGGTCTGTGCGTGCATTACGATTGGCATCATCATCATGCAGGCAAGAATTATACTTATCAGTCCTTTTCTCATTGTAAGGTATGATTTAATTGGTTCTTCCTCTGTACGAGTATTTCTTCTATTTAGTTGTTTTTCTTCTCTATGTACTGTACTGTTGTTTAGGCAGCACAACACCGATTGAACGTGCAAAGATAAAACAATTTTCTGACACGGTGCACAACTTTTTTGTGCTACTGGTTGCGCAGCACCAGTTCGGCCACGTTTTCGACGTGTTGGGTGTGGGGGAACATGTCTACGGGTTGTAGTCGTTGCACGTCGTAGCGTTCGCCCAGCAGTTCCAGGTCGCGAGCCTGTGTGGCTGGGTTGCAACTCACATAGATTATTTTGCGTGGGCTGCACTGCAGTAGTTGCTCTATCACTTTGGCGTGCATGCCAGCTCGTGGGGGGTCGGTTACCACGATGTCAGGGCGTCCGTGTGTCTGCACAAAGCTGTCGGTCAATACTTGCGCCATGTCGCCAGCCACGAAGGTTGCGTTGTCGATATGGTTCAGCTGGGCGTTGAGGCGCGCGTCGGCCACTGCTTCCTCCACATATTCTACGCCGACGACCTTTTTGCACATGTGTGCCAGGAACAGGGCTATAGTGCCGGTGCCCGTATAGAGGTCGTAGAGGGTGTCGCTGCTCTGCAACTCGGCCATTTCGGCCACAAAGCTGTAGAGCTTACGTGCTTGGCGCGAGTTGGTTTGGTAGAACGACTTGGGGTTGATGCTGTAGCTCAGCGCGGGGGCTCCGTCGTAGCCTTCCATGTGCTCGGTGATGCAGCTTGTGCCGTGATACAGCACGACGTCGAGGTCGGAGTAGCTGTCATTGAGCTTGGTGTTGACTATGTATTGGAGCGAACTGATTTGAGGAAACTGGTTCTTGAGGTGCTCCAGCAGGGGAAAGAGAGCGGTGGTGTCGGGTTCGGCCACTACGACGATGACCATCCACTCGCCGGCCTCTGTGTTGCGCACCACCAGGTTGCGCAGGTAGCCGCTGTGGTTGCGTATGTCGTAGAATGCAAGGCCGTGCTGCTGCGCGTACTGGCGAACTTCGTTGCGGATGTTGTTGGAAAGGGTGTGTTGCAAAGCGCAGTGGCGTATATCGATAACTTTATCGAACACGGTGGGCGCGTGAAAGCCCAGTGCGCCACAACGGGGGTGTTCCTCGGTGTCGCTGGGCGGCGTGTCGCGCCATTCGCGGGTGGAAAAGGTGAACTCCAGTTTGTTGCGGTAGTAGAACGTGGCGTCGGCACCGCATATAGGGCGCATGCTGTCGGTGCGCACATGGCCAAGTCGCTCCAGGGTGTCCTTCACCTGTTGCTCTTTGGCTTGCAGTTGGGCGGTGTAGTTGGTGGTTTGCCATTTGCATCCACCGCAGGTGCCGAAGTGGGGGCATTGGGCTTCCACCCGCAGCGGCGACGGCTTCAGCAGGGCCACTGCACGGCCTTCGGCGTAGTTCTTTTTGCGCTTGTATACGGCTATGTCCACCACATCGCCTGGCACTACGAAGGGGACAAATATCACCATGCCTTCGCTGTGTGCCACGGCTTTGCCCTCTGCGGCGGCTGATTCAATGGTTACTTCGTGCAGCAATAGTGGCTCTTTGGTCTTTCTCATCTTCATAGGGTGATGCTTCAGCAGTGGAATACCTTATTATTTGTGCGTACGTGCGCGCGAGCGCAGACAGTGCTATGGTCTGACGATGTGCACACGCACAAAAAAAGAAGTACCGTTTACAATACTTCTTCCTTTTCTTGGTGGTGTGCGCATGGAGGCTTGGCCGTTGGGCGTGCTCCTGCGCTATAAGCACCTATCGCTCGTCCGAAACGGTGAGTTTCTTTCTGCCTTTGCGACGGCGGGCAGCCAGAACTCTGCGTCCGTTGGCGGTAGACATTCTCTGACGAAATCCGTGCTTATTCACTCTCTTTCTGCGCGATGGTTGAAATGTTCTCTTCATCTTTCTGTCGTTTTTGAGTTTGCAAAGGTACGTATTTTCCTTGACATGCGTATGTTTTTTTCAACAATATCTTGTTGTGCGTAGGACTGTGTAAATATTAGTGCACTGATATAGAATGGACTGTTGTGTTCTGTTGAGGCTCTGTTGCACCAGGGTTGATATGTTGAAAAATAAAGGGGCGCGGGTTGCGTTATGTGGTCGATGGGTCTGCTGGCACGGCAATAGGAGGCGACGCGTCCTGCTGTGCCTTCCGAGCGCGCGTGGGCTTTGGCCTGCGTCGTGGTTGGGGAGGGCTCGGTTTTCGGTTCTTTTTGAGTGGTGTGAGGTTGGGTGCGCAGGGGTCGGTGTTGTACGGCATCGGGCCTTTTGCCGTGCGGCATGGTGGTGGTGCTCTTGCTATTTCGTTGATGGGATGCTATTTGCGAGGGCGCGCTGCCGTGCGACACTGGGGGCTGCGCCTGTAGAGTGTCGAAGGTTGTGCCGTACGGTGTGGGTGCGTCAGCTCTGCGGCGGCTGGGGGAGGGGTAGTGCGGCTGATGCATGGCCCCTACTACGGGGGCGAGACAGTGGTCGCCAGAAATGGGGTGGCGAGGCGGTAGGGAGGGGACTGTGTGGAAATTCGTATATTTGCAATTTCGTGTTGAAGGAGGACCGACATGGACAAGCCTTTGTGGCGCAGTTGCGAACGGGGCGTTCTATTCCCCCCTAAGGCACGAGGCTGAACGGCGTTTTGGACGGATGAGGCAGACGAACGACGATAGGAAACACTGCGAAGTGTGCGAGCATACGACCCTCTTGGGCCGCTACCTGCGCTTCTTTGTGCTGAGCCTGGCCGGCACACTGGTGGACATCGGTGTGTTGTGGCTCTGCTCCACCTTCATCTTCCACACCTACGTGGGCACTTACGTTGTGAGCCCCATCATCTCCTTTGAGTGTGGAGTGGTTACGGACTTCGTGTTCTACTACCATTTCGTATGGCATGAGCGCATCGTGGAGCGCTCGCCGCGCACCTTTGGCCGACATTTGCTGAAGTTCAACCTCTCGGTGGCCAGCACGTTTCTGCTGAAGATGGGGTTGCTCATCCTGATTGAGCGGCTGTCGGGCGGTTGGCATGTGGTGGTGTGCAACATCATTGCCCTGGTCTTCTCTGGCCTGATGAACTTCCTGCTCAGTGAGGTGCTGGTCTTCCCCCACAAGAAGGTGGGCAAGAAGTTGCCTCGCGCCTGTCAGCGGCAGCGCAGTGCAGACATCGGCGAGGCCTCGCCTTGCGAGCCAGACGCTGCAGAGGAGGGGCAGGCATGAAGGGCACCGTGGTACGCTCCACAGGTAGTTGGTATCGGGTGATGGCCTCCGACGGAACGACGACCGACTGTCGGCTGCGAGGCCAGTTCCGTTTGCGCGACAAGGGGCAGACCAACCCCATAGCCGTGGGCGACCAGGTGGAGGTAACCCTGCAGGACGACGGCACTGGTGTCATCACTGCTGTCGACGAGCGGCGCAACTGTCTCATCAGACGTGCCACCAAACTGTCGCGCCAGACCCACCTTATCGCGACCAACATCGACCTGATGTGCATCGTAACCACCCTGGCCGCACCGCGTACCAGCCTCGGATTTACGGACCGGCTCCTCGTTTCGGCCGAAGCCTACCACATTCCGCCACTCATCGTCGTCAACAAGACTGACCTTCATACCCCCGAACTCAACGAACTGATGGCGCGCCGCGAAGCTATCTACACCGCGGCGGGCTACCGCCTGTTGCCCCTTTCGGCACGCACGGGCGAAGGCCTCGGCGCGCTGCGACAGGCTGTGGAGGGCGGCACCGTGCTCTTCGTAGGCCACTCGGGAGTGGGCAAAAGCGCGCTACTCAACGCCCTCGACCCCACCTTGCACCTCAAAGTAGGTGCCATTAGCGACTGGAGCAGCAAAGGGCGACACACCACCACCTTCGCCGAGTTGCACCCCTTCGCAGGAGGGTTCCTCGTCGACACCCCGGGAATCAAGGAGTTTGGCATGGTGGACTACAGCGCAGCCGAACTCTCTCACTTCTTTCCCGAAATGAGACCGCTGCTCGCGCAGTGCCGCTTCGCCAATTGCACCCATGTGCACGAACCCCACTGCGCTGTGCGACGTGCCGTGGAGGAGGGCGACTTGGCGACCGAACGCTATGAGAGTTACCTCAATATGCTTGCATCGCTCGACGAATAGTCCCGCGGGCTCAAAATGATGCGGCGTGCAGCCGCAGGGATGTTGCAGCCGCAGGGAGACCTGTGGGCTCGGCTTGTTGAGCCACAAGGGGCTACGAAATATATTTGGGCGTATTGCTCAATGTTGCTACTTTTGCAACGCCAAAGACAGAGAGAATTGTCCGCTCGACGGGTCGCAAGCAGACACCACCGTCTGCCACGCCAAGAGGGAATCGGGTGCAAATCCCGAACAGTCCCGCTGCTGTGAGCCCAGCCGATAAGGCACCGTCCTGCAGTCGTAGCACCCCCCAAAGGGTGCATCCACTGTGCACCGCCACAGGCGCATGGGAAGGAGAGACGCAGGACCGCGGCAAGTCAGAAGACCTGCCCGTGCGAGCGTAGAGAAGCGAGGAAAGAGTGGTGCGGCTGTGGCCGCGAGTCTCCTCGCCGAGATGGAAAGGCTTTCGAGGAAAGAGCCCGTACACACATGCTGCCACCACTTCGGCATCGCCGCCCACCCGAGCCTGCTGCCCCACGGCAGAGGAGTTTGAGTACCCTGAGTGCGGCGTGCTGCCCGTGCATCTTGCTTGTTGTACCCCCATGCCCCTTTCCCCCAAAGCCCCGAGCGAAGGAGGAGAGAGGAAACGGAGTTATACACATAATATAATGTAACAACAAGATGTACAAAAAAGCATTAGCATTAGTAATGAGCCTGACCCTCGCGGTCGGCCTGTTTGCCCAGCAGCATAACAACGAACTTATGCAGGTTCGGGGCAAGAAAAACGTCACCTTCTCGGCTACCAACGTACTGCAATGGACTGGGTCGGGAATTAATTCGGGCATGGTAGCCATCTCGTGGGACGATGCAACTGCATACGTGTGGGGCGTGCGTTGGAACGGTTCGGTCTACGCCATCGACCTGCTTGACACCATCATGCAGCACGACCCGCGCTTCAGTCATGCTGGACTTCAGGGCAGCTGGTTCAGCGGCTGCAGCTATGTGGACACCGTGAACCACATGAACTTCCCCAACAGTGGCGACTTCTGCTACAAACTGAATGGAAATTGGGCTGGTGCATACGGTTCGCAGAGCGTGAGCAACGGCGACTTCATGGAGATAAGCGCATCGTGCATGTTTTCCGCCAGCGTGGCGCAGCCCATTCCGGCATTGCCCAGCAACGGTGGCACGACTGAACCCACGCCGACCGACACTGCCATCGTGGCCGATGCCATGCTGTGGTGGGCTGGACAGGGCAGCCACAGCGCCATTGTGGCCGTCAACTGGGCCGACACCTGCCTGGCTTGGGGCGTGCGCTTCAACGAGGACAGCATCAGTGTGCAACGCGCCATGGACATCGTGGCACGTGCTGACCACCGTTTTGCCTACACCTCCTACCCCTCGCAGTGGGGTGAGGTGCTGAGCGACATCTACTTCTACACCCCCACCGACACTATGCGATTGACCGAAGGAGAGATGTGGAGCTACAACGTCAACGGGGTGTCTGCACCCTTGGGCTTCGCAGCTATGCAGATTCGAGACAGCGACTTCGTCAAGTGGGGCGACCCGACTGTGGGCATCGTTACGCGCTACGACACGAGCGAATATGGCATCTATCCCTTGCAGACTGTGTGGACTGCTCCTGTGGAGGCTGTAGGCCTGCCCGAGGAAAGCACCATAGCAGCCGACGACCTCCTGTTCTGGGTGGGTCAAGGTTCGAACAGAGCCATCGTGGCTGTCAACTGGGTTGACACCTGCTTGGCCTGGGGCGTGCACTTTGCAGCCGACAGCATCACCGTGCAGCAGGCCATGGACATCGTGGCTCGCGTCGACCATCGTTTTGCTTACACCTCCTACCCCTCGCAGTGGGGCGAAGTGCTGAGCGACATCTACTTCTATACGGGTGCCGACACGATGCGCATCACCGCAGGCGAAATGTGGAACTACAATGTCGACGGTGTCGCAGCGATGTTGGGCTTCTCCACCATGCATGTTGGCAACGGAGCCTTCATTAAGTGGGGCGATCCACAGGTGGGTGCCATCACGGCCTACGAGACCAGCGAGTGGGGTACCTACCCGTCGCAGACCGTGTGGAATAGCACCGTCGAGGCTTGTGGCCTGCCCGAGGAGAGCACTATAGCAGCAGCCGACATCCACATGTGGGCCGGCAGCGGTGAGCACAGCGTTATCGTGGCCGTCAACTGGGCCGACACCTGCTTGGCTTGGGGCGTGCACTTCACCACCGACAGCATTTGCCTACAGGCTGCTATGGACAGCATTGCAGCCCTTGATAGCCGCTTCAGCTACACCTCCCGTCCTTCGCAGTGGGGCGAGGTGCTGAGCGATATACTCTTCGCCTATGCAGCCGACACGCTGCGCATCACCGAGGGTGAAATGTGGAGCTACAACGTCAACGGAGTGGCTGCCCCGCTGGGATTTGCTGCCATGATGTTGGCCGACGGCGACTTTGCCAAGTGGGGCGACCCGACTGTAGGCATCGTTACACGCTACGAGACGAACGAGTGGGGCACCTATCCTGCTCAGACCGTGTGGAACTGCCCCGTTACGGCAGCTACTCCAGCCCAGTCTAATGCCATTCGTCCCGTGGACGAAGTCAGCATCAGCATCTACCCCAACCCAGTGGCTGACCTGCTGCAGGTGTCGACCGAGAGCGATGCTACCGCTTACGAACTGTACGACATGAGCGGTCGCCGCGTGGCCGAAGGTCGCATGAGCGCTGGTCGTGCTGCTGTTCGCGTGGCCGACATGCCAGCAGGCATCTATGTGCTGCGTGCTGGTCGCGCTACGGCTCGCGTGGTGGTGAAGCACTAAGCTGCGGTGCCATCCCGCTCATGCCATAGAGCAATGACGAGGAATTAAGTGATTATGTGTGGACAGGCGTCCGTGGGTTTTGACTTGCGGTGCGCCTGTCTTTTTCTTGGACAACGAAGAAACAGATGTACGATATGAAGAAACTCTTCACACTCCTTATGCTGCTGGCCACAGGAGCAGCCACCTCGATGGCCACGGCCATGAATGATTCGACGCAGGTGTTCTGCGGCGCTGTGGGTACGGCGGGATGCAAGGCGGTGTCGTGCGAGGATGCGCTGGTCGTGGGCTGGGCTGGCCAATGCCGAGTGGAACGGGGCTGGTGGACGGTGGCCGACACGACGCGCGGCCGTGTAACCTACGGCGTGGACAGTTTGGGCAACGGCCCCGCGTCGCTCACCGACAACCTCAACGTCGTCAGCCTCGGCGACGGCGGCCGTGCCACCCTCGTGTTCAATCCCCCGATTGCCAACCACGAAGGAGCTGACTTTGCGGTGTATGAAAACTCGTTCGACGACGCTTTTCTCGAGCTGGCTTTCGTCGAAGTAAGCTCGGATGGCGAGCACTTTGTGCGCTTCCCGGCCTATTCCAACACGCAGACCACCACCCAAATCGGCTCGATAGGGAAGGTCGACCCCACGCGCATCCACAATTTGGCTGGTAAGTATCGCATGGGATGGGGCACTCCGTTCGACCTCAGCGACCTCGCCGATAGTACGGGCATCGACCTGAACCACATCACACACATCCGTATAGTCGACGCTGTGGGCAGCATCAACCCCCTGTATGCCACTTATGATTGTCAAGGCCACATGGTCAATGACCCATGGCCTACCGTTAGCTACAGCAGCGGATTCGACTTGGCTGGAGTGGCTGTGCTGGCGCCTAATGCGGCCATTGGCGAAGTGAAGGAGGTCGACATTCGCGTCGCTCCCAACCCCGCGTCCAACCGCATCACCGTTCGCGCCGAAGGGTTGGAAGATGCCGACGTGCAGTTGTTCGACCTTGCAGCGCGCCGTATACGCCATACGACGCTACGCCACGGAGCGGCGCAGCTGGAGGTGTCGACCCTGCCAGCCGGCATCTATATCCTGCGCGTCGGGCGGCACACGCAGCCCGTCTGCATAGCCCGATAAGCGCATCTGCGCGCCCACTCGCTCCCCACCGTTGGCATTTCGCCCACGGTGGGGAGCGTCATTTTCTGGCTGAGCCTGTCTGCGCAGGCTCAGTAGCCGAGGCGGTACCGACGGGTGGCGCATAGGGGAGGAGTCTCGTCGCCGCCCATCACTATATATTATATGTGTCGCGCATGCTCGAAAACAGACATGCGCATATCCGTTCGCCGACACGCGCATGTCCAGTTGTCTCCTTGCGCACCTCATAAAACAGATGTGCGCAGGGAGACAAAAACTTGATGAGCGGAGAACCAGCGGCACGGGTCGCGCAACAGTCTATCACTGCGTATGGCTATATGCTACAGTGCTGGACTGCATCGTATAAGGTGCGAACCTCATCGCAGGCAGGCAGCAGTATTATAGAAAATGCGTACCTTTGCACTCCGAAAGATGCAAGAGAGTGCATCACTTGCAGAAGCATTTGTAAGGTCCGAGAACTGAAATTTCGCCAAAAAATATCGGAGGACTGTAATACTGATGCCTTCATGCTTGCCACGTATGCCGAACTATGGGTTTGCGCATAC
>JAFTFL010000014.1 GCA_017449525.1 Bacteroidales bacterium
AGCCAGCGTTTTGCACCTCTATGTTGAACGTCTTCTTGGCCACCTCTACCATTGTCTTGTAAAAGGCGGCGCTCATCTGCTCGTCGTAGAGTTGCTGCTTCCAACGGTGGACTTCCTCGCGCAGAGCCTTATGATCTTCCGCTTGAGAGTGGCTATGGGTTTGTTCTTTATCAATAGCACACTACTGTTTTTTTTTGGCGGCAAAATTGCTGATAATGCGGCTTACCGTCGGCTTGGAGTGCCCATACATCTTCGCCACCTGGCCTTGACTTGACTCACCCTTTTAATATGGTGTTCGCGAGTAATCTCCTCTCACTCTGATTGACTCAAATGAGAGCCCCTCCGTTTTCTTCTTTCGTCTTTGTTGACTGTTGTCTCAACTATTTTTAGAGCAAGACAGCTTCTCTCTTGAAATGAAAAGAGATGTGATAGGCTTTTATTGAATGGTTGTATATTAGTTGAATATGAGTGTGTAAAATGTTGTACATCGTAAAAAAAAGGTGAGTTGCCGGACTGGCAACTCACCCCTGCGTTCATCGCTCTTGTGACTCCTGCAGGATTCAAACCTGCAACCTTCTGATCCGTAGTCAGATGCTCTATTCAGTTGAGCTAAGGAGCCATCTAAATACTTAACCATTCAAACCGAGTGCAAAGGTACAACCATTTTCATTACGCACCAAATTTATTTTTTATTTCTTTTCGAAAGTATGTTTAACATCTTGGAATACAGTGCAATTTGAATGCGATTTTTTTGCTTTCGAATAGTTGAAAAGTTGAATATTCGTCGCAAAAGGGATGATTTTTCTCATTTTTGAGTTGTATGGTACACATTTGCATACAAACACGCCCTAACTGCTTCAAACTCTTCTTCGTCCAGTTCGTAGCGTGACATAATGATCATTTGCAGCGCCATCGTTCCATCTTCATTGTAAGAGGGTTGCCAATATTCTTGCGGATTGCGGATGAAGCCAAGGTCGGTGTAGAATTCCATGCGGTGGTCAGCCTGCTCGGTGGTCGGGCATTCGGTTTCCAGAATGACCTGTTCCTGATGTTGCATGAGAAAGTTCAAGATGACGGCTTTGCCGAACCCTTGATTGCGCATGTTGGGTGTGATGGCGAAGTGCTCAATGTAGAGAAATTCTTCAAACTCCCAGTAGGTGAGGATGCCGATGGGCTCTTCTTTATCGAGCGAAGCGATGAGGAAGTGAAAGTTCGCGTTCTCACGCTTCTTTAGCTGGGAGAACGCGGGGCGCTCCTTGCGTGGAAAGGCGCTTTCGAAGAGTTCTTTGGCGAAGTGTTGTTCTCCAGATTGGTCTAATTCGGTGAATTGTATCATGGATGGATGTTTTGTTTTGTGATGTATTAAAGGGATTGAAATAGGAATCGGTTGATGTCGACTCGTATGAATATCAGATGGGTAAATGCTGAGCTTGCATATTGCTGTAGGTTGATGTAGGAGCGGTAGAGTGTGTAGCCCACGGTGACGGTAGATAGGTTGTTGAAGGTGTAGCCCGATGAGACGGTGGCGAACAGGCCGTATCCAAAACCTCCTTGATTGATGTATTCGTAGGGCACGGTGTAGGACGACGGTGACTGGCCGTTCCACACGTCCAGTATGCTGTATGTAGTACCAGCTACCTGTATGTTGTGCTCTTTAACCTTGGTGTTGTTTAGCGAACCGCCGAGCTCGATGTCAAGATCGAAGCCTGAGGGCAGACGCAGGTGCTTGCAGAGGCCGAGGTCTATCACGATGCGTTCTTCCAAGCCTGAGTTGGGACAACTGACGTATTGGTTCTTGTTGGAGAGGATTCCCGTTTCATTGTCCGCACTGATAAGGAAAGCACCGACAGCTCTCAGCTTGGCGTAGTCGAAGCGGAGTATCCAGCCCCAGTTGCGCGTGTAGTCGTAGCGGATGCCTATTCCAAATTGGGTGGTATTTTTGTAATAGACATCTCCATACTCCACAATCCGCAACTGCCTGTAGTTGATAATGGCAGACGAGATAAGGTTAGCATCCTTGAGTTCGCTCCAAATTCGTTCACCGTATGCTTCGCTGTGCAGCACTCGGTATATGGAATTCGGGTCAGTTTCTGTGCCCCGATAGAAGGCTGCGTGTGCGTTGGAGGGTATTAGCATGCCAGCCGATATGGTGAAGGAGAGGCCTCGCTGTGTATTTTCATTCGAGAGATGGAGCGGCGAAACGGAGAGGTCGAAACTGTATTCTTGGTTGAGATTATTGTTCGGGAGACGGAGCTGATCAATGGTAAAAGCGAGGCGAAGCTCTTGTTGGGAACTATCGTTTGGAGGACGGGATGATGGAGTGGTAATAGCGAAGCACATTCTGCAGGATAGTACACAAATAAAAACCACAAGGTACGTAGATATGAGTGCGCACTTGAGCGGAAATGAGAGTCTGCCGTGTTGTCGACGGTTCAGAATGTGCTGCGACCGAGCGACGCAGAGGTTTCGCTGTATAAGTGGGTGTTCCGCCGGGTAAGGTCCAGCACTATCGCTGTCGTATTCTTGTGTACTACCTTTTTCTGAGTCTCCGTCCATAGGGGAATGAGGCGATGTTTCTATTAGTTTAGGGTAATGGATACTTGTTTATAGCAAAGAGTATTCAAATTGTATACATAAAATAGTGTCTATATCGCTTCCTTGCTATTGATTAGGATGCCGTGGAGTAGGTCTTTTGCGCGAAAGAGGCGCGCTTTCACCGTTCCGATGGGCAGTCCCAACTGGTCGCTGATCTCTTCGTAACTGAGGTCTTCAAAGTAGCGCAATTCAACTATGACGCGGTAGCGCGGTTTCAACTGGTTGACCACATCGCGGAGCATGGCTATACGTTGCGTGCGCACCATGTTCTCCTCGGGATTGTCATCGGTCGAGGTTAGAAACTGCTCCTCGTGGAGGTTGTTGTCGTTATGTACAGACAGTTTGCCGATGGGTATGGTGTCAATGTGCCGCTTGCGGATGAAATCCACGCAGTTGTTGCATGCAATGGTGAAGAGCCACGTGCTGAATGCATGGGTGGGGACATACTTCTTGAGAGAGGTGAATGCTTTGCTGAAAGCCTCCATGGTTAGGTCGTCAGCTATCACGGGGTCTCCCGTCATGCGTAGGAGCATTGTGTAAATTGAATCGCGGTAATATCTCATCAAGTCGGCATAGGCACGCTCATCACCCTGCTCTCGGGCTTTGCATACGAGCTCGTAATCGCGTTGCGATTTGTCCGTCTGTAGCGTTGGATTTACCTCCATGATGTTTTTTTGCTCAGTAACGCCCTTAGACATGAAATAGTATTTTTTAAACTGAAATATATTTCCAGTAGGGGCGACAGCCAGCGGAGTTTGCGTATGTCAATCTGTTTGTTGAGAACGTATGCTGTGGTTATGTTCCAAGCCCATAAAATCACGATGAAGGCGACCGGGATGTACCACAGTGGCGTTGCAAATATGAGAATTGCTATTGCCGACAAGTAGAACAGCACGAGTGCGAAAGGGTGAAGCGCGAGCCTCAGTTTGAGGGATAGCGCATAGTATTTTTTTGTGGAAAAGCGTTCGGTACGAATGTCTCGCCAGGCACGCCGTGATGAAGGGGCTTGCGTGGATACGTAAGCTTCGGGCTGGATGTTGACAGCCGTGTTACTACGTGTGCAGTTTTGATTTACGAAAAGGTCGTCGGCTCCGTTCGGTTCGCTGTAGTGACGAATGAAAGCTCCATTGTCGAAGAAGAATTGTCGGCGGTACGCCAAGTTGCGCCCACTGCCTGTGTAGGGATGATGGTGGATGGCTGCGGCAATCCATCGAGCGCAACTTGCAGAGTTGTCGTATTGTGCCAAGGATTCAATGAAAGAAGCCGGTTGTTCGTATGCGCAGTGTCCGAGAACGATTTTGGTTTGCGCATTGATGAAAGGTCTGGCCATTTGTCGTACCCACAGAAATGACTGTGGAACACAACCAGGCTCGGTTAGAAGTATAATGTCGTTTTTCGCTGAGCGAATGCCGATGCTGAGCGGATACTTGCGCCCTTGGAACATGTTGACATCCTCTTGGAAATGGACAACTCTCAATGTACTGTAATTCTCGGCGCAAACCTGGAGGACAAATGTGGTATCATCATGTGAACAGTAGTCGACTACAACCACTTCGTAGTTCGGATAATCCTGTTCAAGTAGATAGGGCAAACTCTTTTTGAGGGCTTCGCTTTCGTTGTGCGCAGTGAGTACAATGGAAACGGATGGCAGATCTTCCTCATGGGGTTGGCTCTCAATGGGTGAATGGTGAAAACAGTGGCGTCCAATGGTTAGGTTGACGCGTCCATAGTAGATGCAAAGGTAGATGAATGTGGTGAGGAGCAAGCCTCCGCATACAAGTAGTAGTGTGTTATTTAGTAGGTCTGCGAGTAACATCAATGTGTTTATTTTAAGTGAGCAAAAGTAGGCATTCGTGCTGATTATCTTTGTACTTTTGCAATGATTTTTATGTTCATTTTATCAACATGGCAGGGACATTGTTCTTTAATCTGGTAGGAAAGGATGCTGCAACAGAGGCACGTGCAGGGGTGTTGACTACGTCGCACGGCGATATTCCGACACCCATATTTATGCCCGTTGGTACGGTTGGCAGTGTAAAGGCTGTACATCAGCACGAGCTTGCGCAAGATGTTGAGGCTCGTATCATCTTGGGCAATACATACCATTTGTATCTCCGTCCTGGGATTGAAACTTTGCAGGTGGCAGGTGGATTGCACAAGTTCAATGCGTGGAACCGACCGATTCTTACCGATAGCGGAGGATTTCAAGTCTTTTCGCTCGCCTCTAACAGACGTATAACAGAAGAGGGGTGTGTGTTTCGCTCCCACATCGATGGATCTCGCCATGTATTTACTCCAGAGAGAGTGATGGACATAGAACGTGCCATAGGAGCAGACATTATGATGGCATTTGACGAATGTCCAGATGGTAATTCCGATTATTCTTATGCAAAGAAGTCTATGGAACTTACGCATCGGTGGCTCGACCGATGTGTAAAACGCTTTCACGAGACAGATCCTCTTTATGGTTACGAGCAATGTTTGTTCCCCATTGTGCAAGGGTGCAGATTTGCAGATTTGCGCAGGCAAAGTGCTGAATATATAGCGCAACGGACGGAAGTTGGATGTGCTATTGGTGGATTGGCGGTAGGGGAGCCCACAGAAGTGATGTATGAGATGATAGAGGTAGTGAATGCTGTACTCCCCCAAGATAAGCCTCGCTATTTGATGGGCGTTGGTACGCCTGCTAATATTTTGGAAGCAATTTCGCGCGGTGTAGACATGTTTGATTGTGTGATGCCGACTCGTAATGGCCGCAATGGAATGCTCTTTACATGGGAGGGAACTATCAATATAAAGAACAAGAAGTGGGAACGCAGCTTTGAATCTATCCCTGGTGGACTATACACCGATGGAGAGTACACGCTGGCGTATTTGCACCATTTGATTAAGGCAGATGAAATCTTGGGGCTTCAAATTGCAAGCCTGCACAATCTTGGCTTCTATCTTTCTTTGGTGGGAACCGCACGTCAACACATCTTGGATGGAGACTTTGATGCGTGGAAGACGCGCGTACTACCCCGACTTATGGTGAGGTTGTAGCTTTTGTCAATGGCTCTTAATAGCCACCGCGATTCTTCTTTGGTGCGAGCCATGTTGGATGTCGCTCGTGCTGGATTTATCAATGGTGCCACTAAAGCACCTGTTTTATATGTCTGCATAGCTTTTATTTCAGGCATACTTGTGGCTGATAGTTTTTATGCTCTTCCAGCATGGTTGTGGTTAATAGTAACGGCTGTTTCTGTTGTTGGGGTGGTGTGGCATCGCCGAGAGTGGCTAATGATATGGCTCTTGTTGTTTTCGTTTGCTGCGGGCGGAACTGACCATGCGTTGCGGATGCCATGGCGTAGTGCGGCTGGGTTGCAGCTGGTTGAAGACATACGGTGTGATTTTGAATGCGAACTGTTGCATCAACCGCGTTGGTCGTCGAAGTGGGGAAAGTGCTACGCGCGCGTGCATAAATATAAGGTGTATGGAGAGGATCGGTGGCAGTCGACCAGTGGTCGCATCCAGCTCATGGTCTCAAAGGATGGCACGCAGACTACCTTGCTAAAAGGTGAGCATGTGCAAGTTGGTGGCCGATTACGCCGCATCAATGAGAGCAGTGATAAGAATGATTGGCTTGCGCGTCAATGTGCGCACAACTATGTCTCTCACCGTTTATGGGTACGAGCAGCCGATGTGGAGGTGTGCAGGGAGGCTTATTCATTAAGTCGGACAATGGCGCATTGGCGAGGACAGCTTGAAGATAGGTTGCGGTTCAGTGGTCTAAGCACTGATGTGGCTGCTATTGCACAGGCTATGCTCTTAGGTGACCGCTCTGAATTGACTGAAATGATGCAGACGCAGTACCGGTCGGCTGGGGTTGCACATCTGCTTTGTGTCTCTGGGTTGCACGTGGGGCTTGTGGTGTTGATGATTGGATGGTTTTTGCGCCCACTCAGGAGGTGGAAAAGTGCTGTCTATGCAGTTACTGAGATTACTTTCGTATGGGCATTTGTCTTGCTGACTGGTGCGGCACCTTCGGCAGTGAGGGCCGGTGTGATGTTCTCCCTGTGTCTCATAGGTCAAGAGTTGGAGTCGAGTCCCAATATGATAAATGTCATCAGTGTCTCGGCTTTGTTGATGCTCGGTTGCAGCCCGAATCTGCTCTGGGATGTGGGTTTTCAGTTGTCGTATGCTGCGGTGATTGGTATTGTGCTTTGGCAAAGACCAATGTCTGAGTGGCTATCTGATATAGTGTCGCGTGGGCGGGGTAAGTTCGAAACTGAAGGCGACCGGAGTAGTCCTTCTTCTGTAAACTGGATGATTAAGCGTGTTTTAGGAAATACCGTAAGTAAGATTATCGGTTGGGTTAGCCTTACAATTTCGGCTCAATTGGCTACACTTCCGTTCGCTATTTTCTACTTCCATCGTATCTATCCCTATGCGGTAGTAACAAATGTAGCCGTTACGCCCCTCGTTGGCTTGGTTATGCTTGGCATAGTCTTAGTGATACTGTCGCAGGGTATGGGTGGTATAGGGGGTATTGTAGTATGGTTCACAGAGACGCTGATGGAACTGGTGAATGGGGTGGTAAGTTTAGTCGGTGAATGGCGTGGCGCACAGGTCGATGCCCCGTTTGTTAGCAGTGGTGCTGCGTGTCTCATCGCAGCGGTCGTGTTGGCTTTTGGGTCAGCCGTAAGGACACGAAACCTCACACGGATGCTATTTGCTGGCACCCTGTTGGCGGTATTGGTCGGCACGCATATATGGATGGGCCGACGTCTGTGAACTTATTGAGGGTAGTTAGAACTATTTGCGCTTGTCCTGCAGTTTACCCTCAACGGTAGTGGTGGCGTGAGGAACGATGCGCAGCCGCTCTTTGGGGATGAGTTTCCCCGTTACACGACACACTCCATATGTGCCATTGGCAATGCGGATCAGAGCTGCTTCAAGTTCTTTGATGAACTTGCGTTGCCGAGCAGCTAATTTGGCATTGGACTCCTTTGAAAGGACGCTACTACCTTCCTCCATGGATTTAAACGTAGGTGCAGTGTCGTTTGCTTCGTTTGGATTGCCAGATACAGCCGCTTGCAGTAGCTCGAGATTTCGTTTGGCTTCATCCATTTTGGTCATGATAATGGCACGAAACTCTTCAAGCTCTTGGGGTGAATATCGTTGGCGTTCTTCGGTTTTTACTGTTGATTCCATGCTGTCTATCTATGGTTTTCTTCGTGTTGCTTCTTTCTGTTTGTATAATTGGAAACGACGATTCGGATATCGTCTCTGTAGACGCTTTTATCGTCCTTCTGTGTACAGGTCGATTAGACCTGGGGGGGCTGAGATGTAGAGCTTTTGTTCGTCTCGAGCCACTTTCTTGATGATTGGGTCGACAACGGGTATCAGTATCTCTACGTTGCCTTGCATAATCTGAAATAGGGGCTGCGCAGGGTTGTCTAAAATGGTTTTGATTGTACCGATAGGCCCTTTGTCCTCGTCGATGACTTCCCAGCCTGTTACTTCGTGAAAATAGAACTGGTTTCCCTCAAGTTTGGGTAGCATGGATAGCGGCAGGTAGATGTCATGCCCTGCCAAAGCCTGTGCCTCGTCAGCAGTAAGTTCCTCGAAAGTTACGATGACTTTATTGCTGTTGAAAGTCAGGTCTTGTATGAAATAGGGGATAAGGTTGTCTTTTACCTCCACCAGAACCCCGTCCAAGTTGGCGTATCGTGCTGGGTCGTCTACGTCCAAGTAGATAACCATTTGGCCTTTTACACCAAAAGGCTTTGTAATTCTGCCCAAGTAAAAGCACTCTTCTTTGGTCATACTATGGGTGTTTTATTGTCGCAATCCGATCGGCTTGGTGAGGTAATCGTTTCGCGTTATGCGTGGATCAAATAGTCTTTCGGATTAAAACGGGCGGGGAAATGTGGTTCATTAAAAACTAACAAGGCGTACCCTTTACAGAAAGGATACGCCTCGCTAAGTAATGTTACGATTGTGTCATAATCGTATCTCTTACTCGGCTGCGGGAGCTTCTGCTGCGTTCTCAGCAGGAACCTCCTCAGGAGCAGCTTCTGCATTTTCGGCGGCCTGCCTTGCGGCCTCTGCCTCAGCAGCAGCTTGACGTTTTGCTGCGAGAGCGGCTGCCTTGGTTTCATTCACCTTCTTCTCGTTCTCCATGCGAGCCTTGGCAGTTTCGCGCTTCTTAGCATCGTCTTCGCTCTTCACCTGATGCATCTTTGCCTCTTTCTCTTGCAACCATTGGTTGAATTTTACATCGGCTTGTTCTTGGGTGATGGCACCTTTTTCAACGCCAATTTGCAGGTGGCGTTTCAGCAGGACACCTTTATAAGAAAGGATGCGGCGTGCAGTGTCGCTGGGAGTAGCACCATTCTTTAGCCATTGTACGGAACGATCCACATCCAATACGATGTCGGCGGGCTTGGTGTTGGGATTATACGTGCCTAACTTCTCAATGAATTTGCCATCACGAGGTGCACGACCATCCGCCACTACAATGTGATAAAAAGCTTGGTTCTTCTTACCACGTCGTTGTAATCTAATTCTTGCAGGCATAATCTACAGTTGTTTAATTGTTTATTTTATTGGTTGTATGTTCAAATACGTGTGCAAATATACACATAATATTTTAGGTGGCCAAATCTTGTGCCTCATTGGATATGACGTTGTAGTCTAATTTTTGCGAGGAACTATCTCCGTAGGTCTCGTGAGCAGCGTGAACGTCATTACTGATGATGCGGACAAAAGTGGCCGTAGTGCGGTGCTTTATTCGACGTTGATGATGTAGTAATTCTTCTTACCACGTTGCACGACGATGCAGCCGCATGTTAGTACGTCTTCAGCTGTTACAATGTAGTCTTCGCCTACTTTGTGCTTGTTGATGCTGATGCTGTTTTCTTTCAAAGCACGGCGAATTTCCCCCTTGCTGGCAAACATATTGCATTCGCTGGCGCACAGGTCAATCACTCCGATGCTACCGTCAATTTTGCTGCGTGCTACGTTGAATTGGGGTACGCCCTCGAATACGGAGAGCAGTGTATCGCGGTCCAATTGCTGCAGTTGTTCGGTTGTTCCTTTTCCAAACAACAGTTCCGAAGCTGCTACTGCTGCTTCGTAGTCCTTAAGGCTGTGCACGCGGCAGGTGATGTCCTTTGCCAAGGCGCGCTGAAGTAGACGCTGCTCGGGGGCTTTGGCGTGCTGCTGCTCCAACTGCTCTATTTCATCTTTGGAGAGCATGGTGAAGATTCTGATGTAGCGTGCTGTGTCAACATCAGAGCAATTGAGCCAGAATTGATAGAATTTGTAAGGACTGGTCTTGGTTGGATCCAGCCATACATTGCCACCTTCGGTCTTGCCAAACTTGGTTCCATCTGCTTTGGTAATTAGAGGGCAGGTAAGCGCAAAAGCTTCGCCACCCTCGATGCGGCGTATCAGTTCTGTCCCAGTGGTAATGTTGCCCCATTGGTCACTCCCACCCATCTGCAAACGGCAGTTCTTGGTGCGATATAGGGTAAGGAAGTCGAAAGCCTGAAGTAATTGGTAGCTAAATTCAGTGAACGATAGTCCCGTCTCAATGCGTTTTTGCACAGAATCCTTGGCCATCATGTAGTTTACTGTGATGTGCTTGCCTATGTCGCGTATGAAGTCAAGGAACAGATAGTCTTTGGTCCAGTCGTAGTTGTTGAGGATTTCGGCTCCGTTGACAGGGCTGTCAAAGTCGAGAAACTTTTCAAGCTGAGCCTTTATGCAGGCGACGTTGTGCTGCACTTCATCAGGGGTGAGCAACTTGCGCTCAGCAGCCTTGAAGGATGGGTCGCCTATCATACCTGTTGCCCCTCCCACGACAGCCAGGGGCTTATGTCCTGCCATTTGCAGATGCTTCAGCAGCATGATGGATACGAGGTGGCCTATGTGTAGCGAGTCTGCTGTTGGGTCAATACCTACATAGGCTGTTGTTACTTCCTTGTTCAATTGTTCTTCTGTGCCAGGCATGATGTTGTGAATCATTCCTCGCCAAGTGAGCTCATGAATAAGATTCGTGTTCATCGGTATTTGGTATAGATATATTATAATAATAGGTGTATGTTCGGTAAAAAAAAGAGGTTCTTGTCCCGCTGTGATGGGCAAGAACCTCTTTGTATGAGTTGGTGCAACTATCGAACCATCAGTTTCGAGGTGGCGGTGTTCTTGCCCACATGGATGTTGACCAGATACATGCCACTGTTCAGATTCTGCACGTCAATGTTGTAGGTGTGAGTACCTTCAGCAAGACGACCCAGTTGTTCGGTGCGCACTACGCGACCCGTGATGTCGTATATTCTCATCGTGGCATTGCCAGGTGTGGCCACCGTGATGTCCAACGTGGCGCGTTCTGAAGCTGGGTTGGGGTAGATGGCGATGTGGTTGTCTCCCTTGTCTACATTGCTGATACCTGCCCAGTCTTCTGGTTCCATGTATTCATTGGTGGTGTCAGTAACATACTGCATATCCATGAAGATGCCACGGCCGTAGGTTCCAAAGTACATGGCGTATGGGTACTTGGTCCGAGCGTATACATAGTTTGTTACGTTGAAGCCGTCATGCACGGCGAAGCGTATTCTCTTCAACGTGTCGGTCTGTTGTACCATGCTGGTTACGGGTACACCCTTGAAGGCACCATAAGTCGACCATGCAGGGCTTGAGCTATGGATGGAGGCGTCCTCGGAGGTGAATACTCCTTCTTCTGTACCAGCAAAGACCTTGCCTGTGGTGTATTCAACCATGGCTGAATATACGGGCGAGGCTTGTGTCATGCCTTCGGCTGCGTTCACAACTGGTTTTGCTTCGTAACGGTAAACCGAATCGGTGGCGTTGTACACTACAGCGAAGTTGGTCTCATCAGCATTGTCGCCAGCGAAGGAAATGTAGAGTATGTCCTTGCCGTCACGCTTGTCAACCGTCAGCGACGACACGGGGCGGTTGAAGAGGAATGCGGTGTCGTTGTAGTGGATAGTGTCAACCTCGGTGATGCGGTTTTCATTGAATTCCTTACTGGGGTTGAGGAACTGGATTTGAGTAGCCAGGGTGGAGATGTCGTTGACATTAGACTTGTTGATGCCGCGTACGCGCACCACGAAGTTCTCCTTGGTGGAGTCGTTCTCAACGCTTACGAATACAGCATCTGCTTTGTTTGACACGGCAATGCGTCCTATTGAGAAGCTTTCGGAGCAGTGGAAAATATCTATCCAATTCATGATTTTTGATGCGCGGCCTGCAGATGCATCGTCGCTGGTCCACACTTTGCTGTAGTCGTTCGGTGTTGTGTTCATGTAAACCGTGTTGATGCCCGTAGCTGTCTTAGCTGTGAGGAAGATGCGGCTGGCAACGAGGTTGTGCACGTCGTGCGTCATTTTTTCTTTGGCTACAAAGGTGGTGTCGAATTCATGCAGGAAGGGATAGTTGTAGTTGCCGAACACGTTCACGTACACCTTGTCCCCTTTGCGGATAACAGAGTCGCCACTGATGGTTATCTCTTTGCCGTCGCGAATAATCACTCCTGCCGTATCCAATGTGAAGCTGATGCTGTCGTTCCACGAGGTGTTGTTGTCGGTTTCCCAAAGAACCATCTGCGGCATAGCAGTTGTGTTGCTAATAGAGTTGCTGGTGAAGGCAGTGCCGTACGTCCAAGTTTGCGTATTGGTGTAGTCTGCATAATCGGCGTAGGAACGACCCACAAAGCCCGAGGTTGCCGTGAGGAACAGGCCGCGGCGTTTGTCCGACTTGACCTGCTGGAATTTCGAGGCTTGTACGCTGGCTCCATTGCCCGTACCGATGATGCTGGCAGCATGGTTCATTGCAGTGTTTTCTATGGTGTCGTACCACGTTTGTGCAGTGCTACCGCCATCGTGGTTGCTACGCGACTGTACGAAAGCAAACGAGTTATCCACGGCTCCACCGATAACTGATCCGTCGGGGGAGACTGCAATGCTGTTGAATTGTACGGTGTTAAATCCTTTGTTGATGTTGATGAAAGTGTTCTCTCCATCGTAGTTGTACACACCACCGTCGGTTGCTACGTAGTAGGTGGTGGTGTAGCCGTTGTATACGGGTAGTATCTGATGAATGCCTGAGTGTAAGAAATAGGGTATTATATAAACGCCACCCATATAGTTGCCCATGTTCAGTTCGGACTCAGAGTAGCTGACCTTTTTCCAAATGTAGCGGCTGCCTTCAACGTAGCCCGTACCTTCCCACAGGGTAGCACCACCTATGTAGATGTGCTTGGGGTTGGTGGGGTCAATAGTGATGGCGCTGTTGTGTCTGCCGGGGTTCTCGGCGTTGAACAGCGCTACGGTCGGGGTCGATACTTCGAGCCACGACTGTTGGTCGGTCGAAAGGTAGACACCTTTCATGAGTCCATTCGAACGAGCCACAAGCGCATAGATGTAGGGCTCCCCGTCAACGATGGTCGAGGTGAGTTCAATGCGAGCTATATCGTCGCCTACCGAGACCAAGTTGCCTGTGATGTCCTGTGCGGTGCTGTTGGCCGAAACGTTGCCAATCTTGTGCAGTGTGCCACCCGATGTGAAGAACGCTATATTGTAGGCTTCCATAAGTTCTACATCTTCCACAGCTCCGTCATACAATTGGGTTGGAGTGGTGCTCCAGTCTGACTCTGAACGCAGCGTCCAGCGGAACAAGCCCTTGGTGGTTCCAACGTAGACCTGGGTGGCATCGCCGCTCCGCTGAGATGTAACGCAGTTGATGTAGGCGAAGTTGGTGTCGCTGTCCGTATTGTTCACAAGGGTGAACTGGCTCGTTGCGGGGTTGAATAGATAAAGGCCACGACCGCGAGGTCCCATGAGTCCATTGTTGACATTATGTGCCACATAACTTTCACCAGTGCCGATGACGATGGTGCCGTTAGAGAGCTGCGACATGGCGCTGATGGGGAGCGTCAACTCTCCGTTAGCGGTGTGGAAAGGCATATACTCCCAAGTGGAGCCGACGTTGAGCTTGTACAATCCGCCTGCTACACCTCCGGCATAGAGGGTGGAGCCTGATGCATCCTGCATGTCGGCAATGATGGCACGGCAGCGTCCACCAATGTTGTCGGGTCCCACCTCTCGCAAATAGTTCTTGTAATTGGCCTTGGTTTGAGCAAATGCTGTACCACTCATGGCCACAATAGAGACCATTATTAAGCCAATAAGCACCTTACTTTTTTTCATATTACGCTTGTAAATAGTTAGATGTGTTTATTTCCTTACGCATGTTTCAACAGGCAAAGATATGCTTTTTTTCAAAATCAGAAGGCCTCCATGCCTAATTCTTTTGAACGTTAGTCCTTCGATGTAGGATGAATGTGTGTGTCGATGTTGGGCTGATAGATGCTGGGGGTGGAATGTTGCAGTGTTGGAGCCCTCGCGATGTGATGCCCACACCGCGTGATGACGGCGGCGAGACGGCGGGTGGATGCTGTTCGGGTGGAATGGCTATGGCGTACAGCTTGTGGGTGCTGTGCTGTACGCTGTGGTGTTGGATGCTGTACGGCTATGGTGTGATGCAGCAAGGTGTACTACAGTGCTCTGCAGCGAATGGTGCGGTTGTGCTGTACGGCATGAGGGGCCCTACCTGTAGGCTTGTTGGGTGCATGGCCTATGGTGAAAAGAAGGAGCGAAGAGGCTGGAGTGGGGAATGATCTGTAGGAATGTTCACGCTGCACACTGGTGGTGCGATTTTGCAAATGTAGCAACATTTCCTCGGATGAGCAACGATTTCTTGATAAAATAATGTGTAATAGTGCTGTATGTTTGCTCAATCTCTATTATTTATTGGTGGTTTACAATATTTTTATGCCGTTCGGCGTTACCTTGTGCCGACTGCGAGGGTTGGTAGGGTGTTGTGAAGTGGTTCGGGTTGACAGTTGTGTGGAGATAAGGTGGGTGGTGGCTGTCAATTTGGCACCTTGTTGTGGCGTGGTTTAGTGTATGTGCGTCGGTGGGAGAGAATAATCAGAAGTGAACACACCATATATATCAAAGGTATGAACGAAACTGTCAATATTCAAGAATTGAACGAACGCATCGGCAGAGAGAGTGCATTCGTGGATGTGCTGACCATGGAGCTTAGGAAAAACATCGTTGGGCAGAAGCACATGATAGAAGGTCTCCTTATAGGTCTACTGAGCAATGGGCACGTGTTGCTCGAAGGTGTCCCAGGTCTTGCAAAGACCCTCACTATTACCACATTGGCCAAGGCCATCGATGCCAAGTTCAGTCGCATTCAGTTTACGCCCGATTTGTTGCCAGCCGACTTGTTGGGAACGCTCATTTATAGCCAGAAGAGTGAGACATTCCAGGTGAAGAAAGGCCCCATCTTCAGCAATTTTATTCTTGCGGACGAAATCAACCGTGCTCCTGCCAAGGTGCAGAGTGCCTTGCTTGAGGCCATGCAGGAACGACAAGTTACGATTGGCGAGACCACGTACCGCTTGGAGGAGCCGTTTCTGGTTTTGGCCACACAGAACCCGATAGAACAGGAAGGTACGTACCCTCTGCCCGAGGCACAAGTGGACCGCTTTATGCTCAAGGTGGTCATCTCCTACCCACAGAAAGAAGAGGAGCGTCAGATTCTGCATCAGAGCATGACGGGTGGCTTCGTGGAGCAACGTCCGTTGCTCAAGCCAGAGGACATCTTGAAGGCGCGCGCATTGGTGCGCGAAGTCTATATGGACGAGAAGATAGAGAACTACATCACTGACATTGTTTTTGCCACGCGTTTTCCCGAGCAGTACAAGTTGGATAAGGTCAGAGACCTTATTAGTTATGGTGCTTCGCCGCGCGGCTCCATCAATCTTGCCATGGCAGCCAAGAGCTATGCGTTCTTGAAACGGCGTGGCTATGTCATACCCGAGGATGTGCGCGCCGTTGCAATGGACGTGCTGCGCCACCGCGTGGGATTGACCTACGAAGCAGAAGCTGAGAATGTAACCAGCGAGGAGATTATCAATGAGGTGCTGAATCGTGTGGATGTGCCTTGATGCGACAACTTTGGCATACCCAAGCGAGTGGGAACGGAACGTTAACACCGTAATTGTTTAGTTCAGCAGACGACACATGCAAGCAGACAAGGAGATCCTGAAACGCGTGCGGCAGATTGAGATAAAGGCTCGTGGCCTGTCGCAGCAGCTGTTCAGCGGCGAGTATCATAGTGCCTTTAAGGGGAGGGGTATGGCCTTCAGCGAGGTGCGCGAGTATCAGTATGGGGATGATGTGCGCAACATCGACTGGAACGTTACTGCTCGCCTGAACCACCCATACGTGAAAGTGTTTGAGGAGGAAAGGGAATTGACAGTGATGTTGCTGATTGATGTCAGTGGGTCGAATGACTTTGGCACCAATCGACAATCCAAGAGAGACTTGATAACCGAGGTGGCTGCCACACTGGCCTTCTCTGCCATAGCCAACAACGACAAGGTGGGGATGATACTCTTTAGCGAAGATATTGAACTGTTTATACCCCCAAAGAAAGGAAAAACGCATATTCTGCGCATCATCCGCGAACTCCTTACCTTTCAGCCCGTGCACCGTCGCAGCAATGTGCAGGTGGCACTGCAGTATCTCACCAATGCCATCAAGAAGCGGAGCACCGTCTTTCTGCTGAGCGATTTCCGAGACGACGGATTTACAGATGCGCTGAAGATTGCGTCGGGCAAGCACGACGTGGCTGCACTACGTGTGGTTGACAGGCACGAGCGCACATTGCCCGACATCGGGCTGCAATGGTTTCGCGACCTTGAGACGGGAGAAGAATGCCTGGTGGACACTTCGTCGGCTACAGTCCGCAACCAGTTTGCAGCACGCTACAAGGCATTGGATGAGCGCACTTCGGCTCTGCTGACCAAGTACGGCATTGACAGCGTGGAGTTGTCAACAGGTGAGGATTATGTGAAGGCACTCATTAGGCTATTCCGATTGAGGTAAACCTGTTGGATTGTTCAACAATTGAAGAAAATGAACATAAGCTTATATATACATCACATCGAGAACACAGCGCGTCGCATCGTGGCATTGGTGTGTTGCTTTGCTGTGGCCGCTGTGGCTATGGCGCAGACCAATGTGTCTTGCCATTGGGACACCAATGGGGTAGACCTCGGTCGGCATGCCACTATCCAATTGGGCGACCAGTTGAACCTGATAGTGCTGTCGGCGATAGACCAGCCCACCTTCTTGTCGTTGGACGACATCGCGTCGGGCAACGACATTGTGGCGTTGACGGTCTCGACGGATACGGCCACCAGCACTGGTGCTGTGAGCCAACTGCGTCAGACCTTTGTGATAACCTCCTTTAGGCCGGGCATCCATACCCTGCGCCTCCGTGCTGTGGACGATAGCTTGACGCTCACTGTCGAAGATGTGCTTGGTGATGATACCGCCCAGGTGGAGTTGCGAGACATTGCCGATATCATGCAGGAAAAACTCACGTTTTGGGATGTGGCTCGCTATCCAGTGTGGGTGTTGATGGCAGCTGCCGTGGTACTCCTTATAGTGTATGTGGTGCGCAGGTTGCGCCAGCATCAGCCAGTCATAGCACGTCCGGTGGCACCGCCCGTGCCACCTCGGACGCAGGCTTTGGCCGACCTTGAAGAACTACGCCGCCAAGAGCTCTGGCAGAAAGGTCGGTTGAAAGAGTACTATACGCAGCTTACCGACATAGTGCGCCTCTATATCAAGCAGAAGTATGCCGTAGATTCTGTCGAAATGACTACGGAGCAGACGCTTGACGCTTTCCGCCACTGCGCGGGCAACACCGAAGGTCGCAGTGCGCTCTTGGCTCACATCCTCACCACGGCAGACCTTGTGAAGTTCGCCAAGGCGGAGCCTTTGGCCCATGAACATGACCGTTGTATGAGTGAAGCAGTGGACTTTGTAGGACTGGAGGAACCTGAAGAAACGAAAACAGAGGAGGTGCATTCATGATACGGGGAATAACCTTTGCCCACCCGTGGGTATTGCTGTTGCTGCTTGTCGTGCCGTTGCTCTGCGGTTGGTGGTATTGGCGCTATCGCCGGCAGCAGGCCACCACGTCCTATTCTGATATTGGACAGTTGACGGGCGGCACGAAAAGCCTCAAAGTGCGCCTCTACCCCCTGTTGTACCTGTTGCGCCTGTGTGCCATCGTGGCGGTGATATTTGCGTTGGCAAGGCCTCAAAGCCGCATGAGCCGTCAAGAAATGAAGGTGGAGGGTATTGATATTGTGTTGGCGATGGACGTCAGCGGCAGTATGCTGGCAGAAGATTTTAAGCCCAACCGTTTGGAGGCAGCCAAGAAGGTGGCCACCGAGTTCATCGAAGGTCGTAAGAATGACCGTATAGGCCTTACGGTGTTTGCAGGCGAGGCCTTCACGCAGATACCTCTCACGATAGACCATTCGGTGCTGCTCACCCAGTTGGCTAAGGTGAAGAGTGGGCAGATTAAGGACGGAACGGCGCTCGGAGACGGGTTGGCTACCGCAATCAACCGTATCAAGGACAGCAAGGCGAAGAGCAAGGTTATCATACTGCTGACCGATGGTGTGAACAACATGGGCTCTATCGACCCTCAAAGTGCAGCCGATATTGCAGCCTTGTATGACATACGGTTGTACACCATTGGCGTGGGCAAGCAGGGCATGGCTCCGTACCCCTATGTAGACATGTTCGGACACAAGCGCTACCAGAATGTGCCTGTCGAAATTGATGAGGCTCTCCTTACAAAGATGGCGGATTGTACCAATGGGGGCCGCTACTTTCGCTCGACTAACCGTAAGTCGCTTGAGACCATCTTCGCTCAGATTGACGAGATGGAGAAAACGCGCATCGATGTGTCGCAGTACAATCAAAGCAAGGATGAATTTCAGTTTCTGCTGTGGTTGGCGTTGGCACTGCTCGTGGCAGAACAACTGATGCGGATGCTCTATTTTAAACGTTAGCAAGTCTTATAACCGTAGCACAACATGATACATTTCGCACATATCAATTATCTTTGGCTCTTGATACTGATACCAGTATTGGTAGCCATATATGTGGTGGTGCATGTACGCAACAAGCGTCAACTCCTGCACTACGCCGACAGTGCGATGCTGCATCGGCTACAGCCGTCGGCTTCGACGCGCCGTCCAGCCCTCAAGTTCGGCATAGCCATGCTCGGCTTGGCCAGCCTTATCGTGGCCTTGGCCGGTCCACAGATGGGCACAAAGATTACGAAGGGCGAACGCTTAGGGTCGGATATAGCTATCTGTATTGACGTGTCGAATAGCATGATGGCCGAAGATATTCAACCCAACCGGCTGGAGCGCAGCAAGCGCGCGGTGAGTAACTTAATTGGTGAGCTGGGAAGCGACCGAGTGTCGTTGATTGTATTTGCTGGTGCTTCGTTCATTCAAATGCCATTGACAACGGACTATGGTGCAGCTCTGATGTTCCTTGACCAAATAGACTGCAACATGGTCAACGCGCAGGGTACGGCTATAGGCGATGCCATCAGCAAGGCAATGGAGAGTTTCGGTTACGGAAGCGACGAGGAGCAGTGGGAACGGAATGGCAGTCGTGCTATCATTGTCATCAGCGATGGTGAGAACCATGAGGATGACGCTGTGGGGATGGCACGCAAGGCCTATAGGGAAGGAATAGTGGTTAACACCATTGGCATGGGGTTACCTCAAGGAGTGCCCATTCCAGAGTACCGCAACGGAAGGGTGCAAGGCTATAAGAAAGACCGCAACGGACAAACGGTTACCACCCAACTGAACGAAGCAATGTTGGCCGAAATAGCCCGCGAGGGAGGCGGTGTATATGTGCGAGCTGGCAATATCAATGCTGGCTTGTCTGATATCGTGAAGCAGTTGAATAGCCTCGACAAGTCAAGTTTCGGTGAGTCGCTGTTCTCTGAATATGAGAGTCGGTACTATTATCCTCTCGCATTGGCACTGCTCTGCCTTGTGGCCGAACTGCTGATTATGGAAAAGCGCAACGCAAGGTTCAACATAGGCAAGCTCTTAGCTCGCTCCAACCAAGATGAACATCAAATATGAAATACCACAATATAATAATGGCGTTCTCGCTGCTGCTTTTGGGCTGGACATGTGCTGCGCAAACTGCAGGGCAGGACAAACCTGCACTTCGCAAAACAACCCACGAGCAGCGCATCTCAACGCGTAAGGGAAACCGTGCCTACAATAAGAAAGACTATGATGCGGCGGAAATGAAGTACAGAGGTTCGCTGCAAATAGACAGCACCGACTACAAAGCGCACTACAATCTGGGCAACACGCTCTACCGTCGCGACGACCTTACCACAGCTACTCGCCACTACAACGAGTCGCTTCTCAACTCCTCGATGACACCTCGTCAGCGCAGTGATGCATATTACAACTTGGGAACAACCCAATTGGCCTCGGCAGTGAAACAGAAGGATGACAGCAACCCAGACCAGACTTCGGCAACGATGGAGCAACTGGGGAAGGCTGCACAGAACCTTCAAGAGTCGCTCAAGTTGAACCCTTCGAATCAAGATGCCAAGCACAATTTGTCGTATGTGTTGCGCCTTATGCAACAGATGCAGCAGCAACAGCAGCAGAACGGAGGTGGACAACAACAGCAAGATCAGCAGCAAAATCAACAACAGAACCAACAGCAAAATCAGCAGAATAAAGACCAGCAACAGCAGCAGGGACAGGAGCAGCAGCAGAAGCAAGACCAGCAGCAGAATCAGCAACAAAACCAAGATAAGGAGCAGGACAACAAACAACAAAACAAGCAGCAGCAACGTCAGCAAGAGAAGCAACAAGAGCAGAAAAAGCGTGATGCGGAGCAGTTGCTCAACGCTATAAAGAATAATGAGAAGAAGACGATGCACGACCAGATAAAAGTCCAGGAGTCGGCCACTCGTCACACGATAGAAAAGGATTGGTAACAACAGATGGCTCACATGTATTCAACCCAATATAATGTATACAAGAAGATAAATGGACGTGAAACGCCACGTGCGCACGCGACGTGCACGAAGCGAGAGGACATACGTCAGCGCGTGATGGGCTGGTGCATGGCAGTGGCACTGTTGATGGCACTGCCCGGTCAGGTCATGGCGCAGCAATTGTCGGTTAGGGCTCCTTCGACGGTAGCCTCCGGGCAGCACTTCCGAATAACGTTCAACTTAAACGCCCGTGGGAGTAACTTCGAAGCACCCAATTTCGGTGGACTGCGGGTGTTGAGTGGACCCCACATGTCGTCAAGTAGTAGTACCTCTATCATAAACGGCAATGTGTCGCGTGAGGTCAATATGGGGTACGAGTTCATCGTGCAGGCTGAAAAAGAGGGGGCGTACACGGTGGGTGCTGCGCGATGCAAGGTGGACAATAAGACTGTCAGTAGCGAGCCGTTTACGATACGTGCTGAGAAGAGCGCACCGCAAAGCAATGCGCAGCAAGGTGCATCGTATGGGCAACCCCAGCAGCGCGCTGCACAACAGGCCAGCACGATAGATAATAATTCCCTGTTTGCCCGTGCCAGTGTCAACAAGACGAATCCCTATCAGGGCGAGGAGGTGATACTGACATACAGTATTTATACGCAGATATCGTTGCAGAACTTTCAACTCGACAAGCTGCCTGGCAACAAGGGATTTTGGAGCGAAGACCTCAGCGCTGGCAAGAACATAAAGATGTATGACAAGCAGCTGAACGACCGCAATTACAGGGTGGCCGAGATACGCCGTGGGGCAATGTTTGCACAGGAAAGTGGAAAGTTGACGATAGAACCTTTGGAACTGGACGTGTTGGCTCTTGTACAAACGCAGCGTCAGCGTACTGGTACGATATGGGACCTCTTTGATGACCCGTTCTTCAATCCTACGCAGGCTGTGGAGCGACACTTGAAGACCAATGCTATTACTGTCAATGTACGGCCGTTACCCACGGCACCCCAGGAATTCTGTGGCGGAGTGGGTCGCTTCGACTTTAAGGCGCAGGTCGATAACGACCATGTGCGAGCCAATGAGGCAATTACTTACAAATTGACTATTTCGGGGCATGGCAACTTGATGTTGATTGACGCGCCCACACCTCCTTTCTCGCAGGCTTTCGAGGTGTATGACCCTAAGGTGAGCGACAACATTACGCGAGGCGATGCGGGCATCAGCGGCAGTCGCACATTTGAGTGGGTGCTCATCCCGAGGACGCAGGGCTCTTACAGTATACCAGAGTATACCGTCTCCTACTTTGACCCAGCGCAAGGACACTATGTGTCGAAGACTTTGGCTGCAATCCCTTTGGAGGTGGAAAAGGGCGACCCGGCAGCGATGCGTAACATGAGCATGGTGAGTTCGAAAAGCGATGTGAAAGTCCTCAACAGCGACATCAATCATATCAAGACGGGCAACCCACATCTGAAGCAGCGTGCAGACGGTGCGGTGGTGGGCTGGAAGGGTTGGCTGCTGATGCTGCTGCCTCTGGTAGCAGGAATCGTGGCTATTGTCATTGGTCGGAAGCGTCAAGCGTTGCACGCTGATGAGAAGGAGATGCGGCTGCGTAGGGCTACTAAGTTGGCGCGTAAACGGCTGCGTGCAGCACATCAGTTTATGGAGGCTGGCGACGACAATCGCTTTTATGAAGAGATATACAAAGCTTTGTGGGGTTGTCTCTCCGATAAGTATGGCATCGAATTGAGCCAACTTTCGCGCGATACCGTGGAGCAAAAGTTGCAGGATAAAAAAGTGGCAGAGGAGCAGCAACAGCGTGTGATGGCAGCGATTGAGAAGGTGGACTTGGCACGCTTTGCACCAGGCGATGCTTCGGCAACGATGCAACATATCTACGATGAAATATTGCAGACCATTGTGGCTTTGTAGACGAATGGCTGTGTAATGATTAAGAATTAGTAGTGAATGTTTATGCAACGACATAGAAACGGAAAAGGATTTATCATGAGTTGGCGTGTGGTTTTGCTGGTGTTGTTCGTGGTGTTGGCCGAGGGTGCAAAGGCTGCGGTGCCAGATAGTGTACAGGCGGCTTTTCAGCAGGGATGCCAGTCTTACGAGGCAGGGCAGTATGATGATGCGGTGGCTCTGTGGCGCGGATTGACAGAAAATGGGTGGCAGAGCTCGGCTCTTTATTACAATCTGGGCAACGCCTATTTTCGCACCGACGAGCTGGGACGTGCCATTTTGTGCTATGAACGTGCCCTTCGGTTCTCGCCCTCTGATGTTGATATCAAGGAGAATTTAGCTTTTGCCTATTCGCGTACGGATGATCATATAGAGGTGATGCCGCAGTTGTTTTTGAGCCGTTGGTGGGGTGCTATTGTAGGCGCGATGAGTGCTATGTCGTGGTTTGCTGTGTGTGTGGTGTTGGCGTGCTGCGTGTGTGCTGTGGCTGTCGTGTGCGTGTTGTCAAAGCGGTATGCGATGCGCAAGTGGAGTTTGGTCGCTACGGTGGTTCTGCTTGGACTCTGGCTATCTACGATGGCGATTACGATTTCGGGAGTGAAACGTGGAACATCGCGTTCGGCGGCCATTGTGCTGGTGCCCATGTCGGTGGTGAAAAGTGCGCCGCAAGACGACAGTGTAGACAAGTTTATGCTGCATGAAGGTACTCGTGTGGAGGTGCTTGGCGATATTGGTGGATGGAACAAAGTGCGCATCAGTGATGGAAATACGGGGTGGATGCCGACTTCTGATATCGAAGTGATTTAAGTACAATGTTATCGTGTGGCTATGTGGCCGCAGTTGTTAAAAGATAGGATGCTATGAGGACTCGCTTCTTTCGTACGGTATGTTGGCTCGCGGTTCAGGTCTGCGCCGTGTGCGGCTTCAGCACAACGATGCAGGCGCAGCAGGGTGTGAACTTGTTGGAAGGCATTGACGCAGGGCAGCATGTGGAGATTGTTGACGACGAAGCGTGCGGCTGCGAGTTGGTCTACATCGATGGCATTCAGACTACGCAGCGAGGTGGCCTGTATGGATTTAAGTTGGCCGATGGCACCGAGTTAGTGCCGCCTACCTATAGGTTTGTTGGACAGTTCACTAACGGCTTTTGCATCGTGCTTCGTTCCGACACCACGTGGGGTATCATCAACCGGCGTGGAGAAGAGGTGCTGCCGTGTGTCTACCAGGAGGTTTCGTTGCCGCGCGAGGGACTGATAAGGGTGAAGCAAAACGGGCTTTACGGTTTTGCTGACACATTGGGACGCATGGTCATCGAGTGTCAGTACCCAGCGGCCAGCGCTTTCTCGGAAGGTGCAGCAGTGGTGGCGGTCAATCTGAGCACGCTGCCACCGCAGGTGGTGAAGCAAATTGATTTGGAAGCCATCTCTGGTATTAACCTTGACACCTTGGCCATTGCATACGGTTTCATCGACAAGGAGGGACAACTGTTGATGCTACCACAATACGAGTATTGCAACCCTTTTATCGAGGGGTATGCCGTGGTTAAGATGTACGGACGCTTCGGCGTGATAGACCATCAAGGCAAGGAGGTGCTGCCAGTGAAGTATGACTGGGTGATGAACGTAACGGCGGGACGTTGTTTTGCCTATGTGGATGGCGAAGGCATCGCCATGTTCGACAATAGGTTCCGACGCATCACGCCGTTCCGATATAGTGAAGTGGTGGGCTTTGGCGACGACTTCTTCACGGTGCGTCGCGACTCGGTGTACACCTATCTTGACCGTCGAGGGCGCGAACCCTTTGGTGTGTTCGACAAGGCCTACGTCTTTGCCGAAGGGTGTGCCCGAGTGGAGCGCGGAGGCAAGGTGGGGGTGATAGACACTCGGGGGCACGAAGTGCTCCCCATAGCCTACCAGTGTAGCAATCGCTACCCAGGAGAGTACATGATGATCGAGGGCAGAGTGCTGATAGAGCGCGAAGGGCGCTTCGGATTTGTCGACAAGCAGGGGCGCGAGGTGGTGCCGTGCATCTATCAAGGTGCGTTCTCTTTCTCTGAGGGCTTGGCACCTGTGTGTCAAGGCGATTGGTGGGGCTTTGTAGACAAGGAGGGGCGCATGTCCATTGCGCCTCGCTTTCAAGCCGCTTCGCAGCATCAGTATGGGCGTGCCGAAGTGCTACTAAACAACGAGACCTATAAGATTAACAGGCAAGGCAAGTGCGTGAAAAACTGCAGCACTTTTCCTAAATGACAACGCATGCATTTCTCTAAAAAACGATACAGTTTATAACCATAAGATGTTGAGTATTCAACCATAGATATCCTGCATTTAATCATAGGAAACGCGCGTCCAATCACAAAGCAACGAGCCTTTAGATTCCGCAGCTACACACGTGAAACTCCGAGAAGACGACGCATTCCAAATCCAAATACGCAATTCAGATGGCAGACGATATAGCATCACACAAAGGTATAGTGGTGGGCGTGGAGCCCACGGTGGTTCACGTGCAGATAGAAACTCTCGGCGCTTGTGGCTCTTGTGCCGCCCACAGCCACTGCGGTTTCGGCGAAGCGCGTGTAAGAACGCTCGACGTGTCGATCACCGACGCCCAGTCCTATCAGGTGGGCGACGTGGTGGAGGTGCGCATTCGCCAGTCGCTTGGCCTTGAGTCAGTGCTGTGGGCCTACCTGTTGCCGGCCGTTTTAACATTGGTTGGCGTGCTGCTTCCGCTGCGGCTTGGCTACAGCGAGCCTTTGGCTGTGCTGTGTGGTCTTTTAGTGACAATAGTCTATTATGTAGTGCTTTACCTTTTCCGCCAGAGGCTGCGCCGGCACTATAAGATGCTGATTTTCCCCACTGAGTACAAGCCAACTGAGTGTTAGGGGCAGGAGTCGGATTGCCTCCTCGTGCAAATTCGACAAAATAAGCAATAATAGATAATGAAAGAAGAATTTACAACAACTATGCATGGCGAGTTACTGGAGGGGAAAGAGACACCGAAGGACGTTGCCATTATGGGGGTATTCGGAGCGATGCGCAGACATCAGTCGCTAAAGAAGGCTCTCCGAGACTACCCGGAAGTAACTGCACAGCAGTTCAAAGATAACGTAGTGAGGGTTATCGAATTTGACTCATGGGAAGAGTTCGAAGGGAGGTACGGACACTTACTCGATGTCTAAATACCGCTCAAACACCTCTCTTTGTGCAACGTCTCGTAGGTGTGCCCCTGCCCGATGTGGCGGGGCACTTTCATTTTAGAGGAGCGGATGAGTGGAAATATAAGTTCTGTTGAATGGGAGGGTAAGGGCAGAGAAGAGAAAATGTGAGGCTGGATGAGTGGGTAGATAAGAGTAGAAAAAGAGAAGGTAATGGCGGAGGGGTATTTGCAAAAGGTGTATTATTCCTGCACATGGGGAGGGTGAGAGGCTGTGTTATTTGCTACTTTTGCAGTGTATAGGGGAGGAAGGGGAAATGTGGTGGAGTGAGTAGGCGTTTGGAAAACAGGGAGGAAGCGTTTAGGAGGGGTGATGGGGAGGCGCATATGGTTATGGATAACGAATGATTTTGGATGATGAATAGGACAGAGGTGCGGCACGAGGCGGATGCGGTCAGGTTTTATGCCGATTTGAAAGAGGTGTGCAGCTTGAGGTCGAGCTGTCGGGTGGCCTATGAGCGACTGGGCGAAGTATTTCGAGAGGTGGTGCAACTGGGGGCTGATGAGGCTGGGGTGAGTTTCGGTGGGCTGTTTGCGCAGACCGATTTTGTGCTCAAGAGAGCCTTTACCTCGGTCGAGATTCGCCGTTTGGTGCATGGTGCGCGTTCTCGTCTACGCACGTTGTCAATGCTTAGCGACGAGTTTTTGGAGGCTTCGCTACTGGGCGATGTATGGGCTGTTTGCGCTTTGGTAGAGGTGGTGTGCCGAGTGCCGATGCCTTTGGCGTTGAGGGCTATGCTGCCTGTCGACCAAAGCGGAGATCTGTCGGGGGAAAAAAACTGTGGGTTGCGGTCGGTGTCCGAGAGCATGCGCGTTGTGGTGGATAGGTTTGCCGAAGGACTGATATATGCTACGGCAGATTCGGCCGATGCTTCTGAGGTGGTGGTGCATTGTGCTGGCAGCATGGGTTATGGTGCCTATGCCGATTGGGATTGGAGCTATTTGATGCCGCTGCTGAGGCGTGGTTGTCAGCTCAACTTGGTGCGTGTGCGTGAGGTGGGAGGTGTGCTCTATCCGGAGCTTATTATTTATGAGCCTGATTATTTGGTGGATGTGTCGTCTGTGGCGAACTGTTTCGAGGCGTATGGGGCAACGGCACAGAATTATGTGCTGAGCCGATTGCGGCCGTCTGTCGAGTCGGAAGCAGTGGTGCTCGGTAACCTGGCAAGCCGCTTTTTGGACGAGGAACTGCGGGGTGATGGGCAGATGCAGGGCTATAGCGAGAGTGTGCACCGTTTTTTTAACGAACAGGCTCTGTCGCTGATAGGTACTGATATTTCGGCCGATTTTCATCGTCAGGCGCGGCTTCAGCAGTCCAATATTCACCACGTGGTTTTCGATATCTTGCCGCAGGCATTGCCCGATGGGCGGTTTGACAGGCGAGAAGTGGTGGTGGAACCTACCTTTTTCTGCGAGATGCTGGGGCTTCAGGGGCGCATGGATTTTCTTCAACTCGACTTCTCACTTTTGATTGAACAGAAGGCGGGGCGTGCGGCTTTCCCGGAGGCGGTGCCTCTTCGTCAGCAGCAGCGACACTATGTGCAGTTGCTGCTTTACATGTTGATGGTGCGCTATGGGTTCCGCAGCCGCTATGAGCGGAATGGGAATACGTTGCAGGCTTTTTTGTTATATTCTAAGTACCGTGAGGGTTTGTTGTCGGTGAGTTTTGCTCCGCAGTTGGTGTTCGATGCAGTGAGGATGCGCAACGAGATTGCTTGCGGGGTGTTCGAGAGGTGCATTAAGGGGTGGGGCGATGTGTGTGCACTTACGGCCGAAGGACTGAATGTGCAGGGGCTGCGTGGGCGTTTGTGGGAGGAGTTTATGAGGCCTCAGATTGAGGCACTTTTGCGTCCGTTGCACGAGGCCGATGGGTTGTCAAGAAGTTATTTTCTGCGTATGGTGCAGTTTGTGGAAACCGAACAGTTGGTGGCCAAAGTGGGTGGCGGTATGCGGGGTGATGGGGGCTTCGCGGCTCGTTGGCACACTTCGGTAGCCGAGCGTGTGCGAGAGGGTAGTCTGTGCTGTGGGTTGCGTATGGCCGAGCCGAGGGCTGATGAGTGGCGGACGGTGGATAGTGTGCTGCTCGTGGGTGGTGAGGAGCAGTTGGAGATGGGCGATTTTCGCGAGGGCGATGTGGTTGTGTTTTATGCCTACAGTGCAGGCACCGATCCTGATGTGCGCCGCACTATGGCGTTCCGGGCTACGGTGGCCTCGCTCAATGGGGGGTGGCAGCTGAGTTTGCGCAATGCGCAGGTGGCGGCTCATGTATTCTGGGCTGAGGGCGAGCGGTTGTGGGCGGTGGAACACGATTTGTTCGAATCGTCGTTCGCACCGCTATATAGGGGGTTGCAAATGTTTCTGCAGGCGCCGCGTTCGAGGCGCGAATTGCTGCTGCTGGGACGTGCGCCGATGGTGGATGAGGAAAGGACGCTGCGCGGCTCGTATGGTGCTATGGATGAGATGGTATTGCGGATGAAGCGAGCGCGCGAACTATTTTTGATTGTGGGGCCTCCTGGCACAGGTAAGACATCGTTTGGGCTGCTCTATGCGGTGCAAGAGGAACTGTGCGAGGCCGATGGGCGTGTGCTGCTGCTGGCCTATACGAATCGGGCGGTGGATGAGATTTGCGACCGCTTAGAGGGGGCGGGCATCGACTATGTGAGAGTTGGTAACCGTTTCTCGTGTGCGCCTGCTTTTCGCGACCGATTGGTGGATAGTTTAGCTATAAGGTGCGGTTCGGTAGGGGGGCTACGTAAGGCTTTTGTATCTCAGCGTGTGGTGGTTGGCACGGCGTCGGCTTTCAATAGTCGGGGCGAGGTGTTGCGGCTGGGTGGTTTTTCGCTGGCGGTTGTCGACGAGGCATCGCAACTTTTGGAGCCTCAGCTGATGGGTATTTTGTGTGCCACTTTGGCTGATGGACAACCTGCGGTGGGACGGGTGGTGATGATTGGCGACCACAAGCAACTGTCAGCCGTGGTGCAGCAGTCGGAGGCGCAGTCGGTGGTGGTAGAAGAAGAGTTACGAGCTGTGGGGCTGACAGATTGCCGCTTGTCGCTCTTCGAAAGGCTGTTGCGGCGCTATCGCGATAGGGCAGAGGTTGTGTTCATGTTGACTCGCCAGGGTCGTATGCACGAGGAGGTGGCCGATTTTCCGAATCGTGAGTTCTATGGTGGAAAACTGTATGAGGTGCCGTTGGCTCATCAGTGCGGCCCCCTGCCCAGTAGGATCGTGGTGGGTGGGGGATTAGATATGTTGCTTACTACCAAGCGGGTGGCTTTTATTGAAATACGCGCCGATGAGGGGCTCGCAAGGGCCGACTCCAATCCTGCCGAGGCGCGTGCGCTGGTAGCCACAGCGCAAAGATGGGTGGCGATGCACCGTGAGGAGTTCGACGGGCGGCGATCTCTAGGTATCATTGTGCCCTATCGCAGCCAGGTGGCCGAGGTGCGCCGTCAGCTTAAGTTGTGCTCCGACCCGCTGCTGGAAGAGGTGATGGTGGATACGGTGGAGCGTTTTCAGGGCAGCCAACGCGACTGTATACTCTACGGATTTACTGCCTCACGCCCAGCGCAACTATCTTTTTTGCAGTCAACTACATTTGTGGATGAGGGGCTGATGATAGACCGTAAGCTGAACGTGGCCATGACGCGCGCACGCCAGCAGCTACTGCTTTTTGGCGACTCGAGGTTGCTTTGCCGCGCCCCTGTGTTTGCTCGCCTCGTGGATTATATGCGCTCGCATGGTGCTGTGGTGGATGTGGGTACGGAACGTTATGTAAACGGCGATTTTTGATCCACGGCTCATTTGTAACTGGTTGGAATACAATTAGACTATGTGTTCTTTTCTCGCGCTTAGTACGTACTTCTCTCACAGGGGGGGTGCACTTCTTTCGTGATGTAAGCTTACATCAGATGTGATGAAACCTTATATTAGAAATGAGGGTTTGATTCGCCGTGCGTGGTGGGCCGTTTTGTACCCTCGGCCGAGTCCTTACGGGCTGGTGCATTGCAAAGAGTACGGTTGTTTAATAGGCGGTTATTGTATTGTTGTAGAAATGCTTGCAGAAAGTGCTCCTCCTCTTGTGCCGTGCGCAGGCTGTCGGTTGCCGAATGCCACCCAGCTGTGCAGCGGCAGGCCGTCAGTCGGCCTTGCTGCATGAGGCTGACCGTGCCGCGGCGCGTGAGCATGTACTCGTCGGGCGAGAGGTAGGCCACGTGGAAGGCCGTGCTGCTGTCATAGGCACTGCGGCCAAAGGCAAAACGGCAACTGCCCAGCCCCATAAGGTCGGCCAGAGTGGGCAAAAGGTCGGTGTGCTGCATCAAGGGCGGTGTCTCCGATGTGGGCGGTAGGGGCAGGCGGCCAGAGGGATCGTAGAACAGCATGGGTACCTCGTAGGCAGCTGGCGCAGTGCGCACTGCACCCGGTAGAGGCTGTGCCGTGTGGTCGGCAGTGATGACAAACAGTGTGCTGTTAAACCATCGGGCACGGCGCGCCGAGGCAAAGAACTGACGCAGCGCGTGGTCGGCGTAGGCCACCGTGGGTAGTATGGGAAGTGGCGCGGGTGCAAATGTGTCGCGGTAGGAAGTTGGAAGCGAGTAGGGATGGTGCGAAGAGATGGTGTAGATCGTGACGAAAAATGGTTCGGGTAAAGTGCTGAGCGTACGTGCGGTGTACTGCAAGAAGGGACCGTCGAAAATGCCCCACACCCCGTCATATCCCGTTGTGTCGCCATACTCGTCCATGCCGTAATAGCGCTCTACACCGATACTGTGCACGTATCGGTCGAAATTCATACTACCGTTGTATGCACCGTGAAAAAACGCCGTGCTGTATCCCTGCTCGCGCAGCATCTGTGGTAGCGCATGCACTTGGTTCTGAGATAAGGTGGAGGTTATGTACGCCTCTTCACTCATCGATGGTATGCCGCTCAGCAACGAAGGCAATGACTCGATAGATCGACGTCCATTGGACATACCACGCAGGCGCAAACAGCTGGCCGACAGACTGTCCAGAAATGGTGTCCAACTCACATCGCCCCCGTTGTAGCAACCCATATATTCGGCCGAAAAACTCTCTAAAATAATTAGCACTATATTGCACCGTACATCCCCCACAGGGCGCACCTCGCCCACTGGCGAAAACACCTCCTCGGCCTCCTCGGCCGACATGTAATCCAGCCAGTGTAGGTCCGTTGTGTGTCCCAAAGTGCGATATATCGAGAACGGAGTGTTCACCACCAAAGCCGTCGAACCCGAGGGTGCATAGCGACCAGCATCGATGATACGCAGTGGTTTAGTCTGCCGCATCACTCCTCCGCGCATACCCACCAGCAGCACACCCACTGTCAGCACCCCAACGAGCGCACTCCCCGCGCGTCGCCAACCCGTAGGAAGGCTCTTGCGTGCCGGCCTCACCCGTTCGGCCGTCCACCACGCCGTCACCGTCATCAGCACACCGCCCACCACATAGACTGAAAAATCGCGCAATAGACTCACAATTAGCGTACCCCATCCACCCGAAAAATTAGATGATATGTAGCCGAAAATATCGCCTGTCATGCGCCTGCCTGTCCACTGAAAATAAGGCACATCGGCTACTCCGGGTACAATCACAGCCAACAGAGCTCCTCCCCACAGCACGCGCCCTGCCCACTCTCCAGCGCGGCAGCCGCGCCATCTTGCAGGCAACAAGCACACCGCCGCATAAGGTAGCATGAAGAACGAAGCCGTGGCCACCGCAAAATGCACATTGCCCAACACCACACGCCACCAATTTTCGACCGTAAAATAATCTCTATTGTGCACACCGAACCACATTTGCGTCAGCAGTACCATCGCCAGCAAAATGCACCACCGCCACCACACGCACACCCATCCTCGGCGTGTCCTAACGCCCCGTCGGCAGCGATGCCACACCCCCTCGCGCCCCCCGTGATCATTCATCGGATCTCTTGTACCCATATCGTTCTTCTGATGAATAGATTCCTCAACCTCAGATAACTCGTTAATAGGATCCGACACGCCCATGTGTGAAGACTGATTTGTACTTTTAGGAAAATGTATATATCTGCTTTACACGCCTCTGCAAAAGGTTGTTTACCAGTTGTATTCCCCTTCTTCAGCAGGTGGGGTGCCCTTTTGTGGCACTGCTACGGCTGCACTCGGCGACTTTGTCCCATTGGTACCGCTGAACTCATAATTCCAATCCTTCTCCAGCTCCGCCTTTTTTTCGTCATACTCTTCTTCACGTAGCTGCCGGTTTCGGATACGAAACAGCATACCCAACCAGTCGTCTTTTTTGCTCCGCACTTTGGAGGGATTGGCCATGTCATCTGCAATGATTTGCTCAATCTGTGCTATATAGCCAGCCGCGTAGAGACTGGTCTGCTCGTCGTCGTACTGCAATCGAGACCCTCGATAATAATGCCGAATGATGCTGTCGTAGCTATATCCCAACCCCACCATGCGGATAGTGCCCTCCTGTGAAAGCCCCACCCCATGTCCGTAGCCTCGGCCGCTTAGCACTACATTGCCGTCTACTCCCTCGCTCACATCGAAGAAGGTGGATTTCAACTTAAAGTCCACCCGAACCCGTGTGAGGGGCACCCCACAGATGCGCGCCTGTCTCTCGGGCTGTTGGAACCCTAGGAGCTTAGTGCGTACACTGTCGTTGCGCACGTTGAGGTGGTGCGTATTTGCGAAGTAACTCAACCACTTGTCGCGCGGTATCACCACAGTCCACTGCGACTGACGCATGCGGTACGAAAAGGTGTCGGGAGTAGACCTCAAGTAGGGCAAAGCCGCCCGCCACACGTCCTCAGAGTTTGCTGTCTGCCCTCCGCTGTTGGAATGAAACGGAGTTTCAATCAGTTTTCCATCGGCGTCCACAATGGTTTCACCCATGCTACGAAGTGTGCCCAGCATGATGTCGGGACGCACACATCGGTTCAGATAAGCCTGACAATGTACCTGGTCACAAAAGTTAAAGCCCTCTGACTTGTGCTTATTGCGATTGCGCAGTGCCCATGTGCGCGATATGATGGCTTGTATGCGGAAAATGTCGGGGAGGGTGCCATAAATCTCCGATTGCACTACCCCAGCTATGTAGGTTTCGAAATCGACCACATTGATAATGCGTAGCGCCGTCGAGTTGAGTGCGCTCAGTTCCACATCGCCCTCGTATGTGCGCTGCTTGGCACCCTGTGGATTGAGGCATAGGATGCAAGCTGTGTCCAGCGCATGAAGCCTTAGAGAAGAGAAGGTGCCATAGTCCATCGAATTGATTTTTAGGTCTACCCCTTTAGCCGAAGCGCGTATTTGGCATGCAACCTCATCGCTTGCGCCGGTCTCCAAAACCGAATCGCCCACCATCAGTTGGTAATTGCCCAAGTCGACAGACAGCGATATCACCTCCACTCGATTGGTAGAATATAGCCGCACGCGTACCTCTTCGGTCTGCGCCCAGAGCGCGCATAGTAGCATAGAAACCAGTAGAAAAGTCCTTTTTAGCATGTACACATCAGCTATGGTTAATGGTTTGCGCAATGACGGAAGCCACACGTTGCGAAGCACCTCCTGATCCCAAGTGGCTGCGCAATTGGTCGTAGCCCTCCAACATGGCGGTACGGAAAGGTGTATCATTGTTGAGTTCAGAGAAGGTAACAAGCAATTTGACGTCCGTCAATCCGTTCTGTACCAACTCGGGAACGATGGCACACTGCTCGATGAGATTAACTAGTGAGATGTATTTCACCTTCAATAGCAACCGTCCAGCCAATGCCGTGAGCGCGCTGGTGCGGTAGCATACCACCTGTGGCACATTCCACAGCGCAGCCTCTAAGGTAGCGGTGCCTGAGCACACTACGGCGCTCCGCGCCCCACTGAGAACTCGGTAGGTTTGGTCGAAAGCAATGGACACATTGCTCGGCAAGCCTCCCAACTGTGCACTTATCTCCTCGTAGTACTCCTGACCAATAAGCCCCATGCCCGTAATTACAAACTGCTGCTTAGGGAAATAGTTTGCCATGCGCAGCATATAGGGCATCATCTTGCGTATTTCCTGTTTGCGGCTGCCTGGCATGAGGGCAACCCAACCTTTGGAGGTGGGTTGCTCACCTTCCTTCAATGTGTTTGGCGCATCTGATTCTGCCTTATATCGCATCACCTCATCGAGTAGCGGATGTCCCACGTAGCAGGCCTGTGGGAAGTTGTTTTGGGCATAGAAGTCCTGCTCGAAAGGTAGAATACAGCATAACGCATTGATGTATAGACGCATATTTTTGATACGTCGCTTCTTCCAAGCCCATATCTGAGGCGAGACGTAATAGACGTTCTTGTAGCCTCGCTTGTGTGTGAATTTCGCTATTTTTAGATTGAAACCTGGATAGTCAATAAGCACTACCATGTCGGGATGGAATGCCTCAATGTCCTCTTTGCAGAAAGCGAGGTTGCCCAGTACGGTGGGCAGATGGGTAGCAACCTCCCATACGCCCATGTAGGCAAGGCCGTTGATGTGACGCACACAGGTTCCTCCCTCGTGGCGCATGCGGTCGCCGCCCCAGAAACGTATATCGGCCGAGGCATCCTGTTGCTTTATGGCACGGATGAGGTTTGCTCCGTGCAAATCTCCTGATGCCTCACCTGCGATGATATAATACTTCATATTAGATTGTATCTGCCGTTACCTCAATTCACAGTGGCTGGCCTGTGCGACTTAGGAGCAGCATAAAGATAATGAACGTAACGAACAGTATCACAATGAGGGAACGTACCACTTGGAGCAGCCGTTGCCTTATAGCATAGTAGTGAAGCAGTAAAACGAGGGGTACGAAACAGACTCCTAACCACCTCAGATTGGCCACTAAGGGGTAGTGTAAAAGGCTGCATACAACCCATAGAATAAGCAATGCAACGGCTTCTGCACTCAGTCCGGCCACCAGACCTACAGTTATCCTGTCCTCTTTGAAAAAGTCTTTCACCTGCATGGTCAGTTTCCCATTTCGAATCGGTAACGTAAAGGGGCGATGGCGCTGAAGCTTGTGAAGTCGGGTCGGCAAGGTACCACCGATGCGTAGCCATGCATTAAGGCCCATTGGTCAGTGCCTTCCTCTTCATCGGTGCATTCAAAGTGGCCAGTCAACCAAAAGTATGCGTGGCCGTAGGGATCGGTTCGTTTCTCACAGCTGTCAGTCCACCGTGACTGGGAGGCGCGGCATACGCGCATGCCTCTAATGGGTCCTATTTCCGAGGGGGGAAAGTTCACATTGAGGCATATACCCTTTGGTAACCCGTTCTGAAGGACCTCCTCCACAATGCGCTGCACATAGGGGAGAGCATAGGTAAAGTCCGCGTCGCGATGATGTTCCAACAGTGAAAACCCCACAGACTGGTAGCCGTTGGTTGCGGCTTCTAATACGGCACCCATCGTTCCAGAATAGAGAACGTTGCAGGCTGAGTTGCTGCCGTGGTTGATACCCGAAAGTACCAGGCTGGGAGGACGTGGACAAAAGTGTTCGCTGCCTAACTTCACGCAGTCTACAGGTGTACCCGAGGCGGCATAGATGCTTCTGTGAGGTGTTTCCTGTATGGTCTTCACTTGGAGGGGAACATTTGTGGTCAGCGAATGACTCTTTCCCGAAGCGTTGACCTCAGGTGCAACCACGACCACGTCGCCCATTTCTTCCACCACATTAGTCAAAAGATTGATGCCTTTGGCAAGGTATCCGTCGTCGTTTACTATCAGTATCAGAGGTCTCATCGTGCCATTATGGTTTTGCTTTGTCCCAGAAAGTATGAGGCGGGCTGTAGGATATTGTCGAAGTTGTAATACTGTATCAGCACCGTATCTCGGCTGTCAATGACGGCGTAGAGACGGTTTAGGTCAAACACTTCATACATTGTCGTGTCGCGGATGGCCTCCATGTCGTCAGGGTTGGTATATTTTATGAAGGTCTGAATTTCTCGTCTTGCTCCAGTGGTGTCTGTAATGGTCAGTATAGTTCGTGGGCCACTGGAAAATGAGGTATCTGTGGTGGTATGGGGTACAACATCCACATATTCGTCGAAGTTAAGGTTGACAAAACTTGACAGCAATTGAGCAACGCGGAGTGTGTCAAATCCAGATACGATGCTCGGTGGGTTTATCTTCTCGAAGCGGAATCCCTCTCCGTTACGCACGATGGCGAATGATTCCTCTGGCATGGAGGGTATGTCAAGCTGCACGCTTTCAATCTGCATTACAGGCCAATCTACTATGCGGTGGCTCCTCCAAAGGGAGGCGTCGCATACGAAACGCGGTGTGATGAATCCGCGAAGACTTGGTATGTGCACGATGAAAGGGGCTTTTGAACCTTTTTCAAAGGCAAACGAGCCTAGAAGGTCTTTGCTTTCGTTGCCAATATAATAGGTATGGGTGAGTTTCTCATGCTTGCCTAGGCGTATGCGTCCACTAAACCAGTTGATGCGATATCTGGTTTGGTAGATTTCGACCTTTACACTTTTGGTGGCCAACTGTTTGAGTACATTATCAATGGCCTTCTTATTGACCATTTGGCGGATGCGCATATCTTGCAGTGTCTCAAGTAGTAGGTTCATCATGGGCTCACTGGCTGGAAACTGGTCATTTACCATCCATAGTGAGTCACCTTCCTGTTCGGGATGTTTTACCAAAAGGACTTGCTGATCCAACTTGTTTGCCATGTAAATACGCGTAATGGTGTTTACATCTTTGACGTAGAGGTTGTCATGGAATGTGGCTTTGTTTCCTCGCGAACGTATTGATATAAAAGCACATAGGCCGAACACTATGACGATTCCCCAAATGAGGATTGTGTGAAGGTTTCGTTTGGGAACAGGCTTGTCCGTCTCATGGCGGACGATGTCAGTATTTTTGCTATTATCTGTCATAAATAAACAATTGAAGATGGCTGAGGATTCCTATTTTCGATAGCCGTTGGTCTGCTTATTGCGGGCAACGTAACGCCTCCTTCTGCATAAGGCAACGATAGGTGCAATACATAATATTAATACTACGGGCAGCAGTACATTGAACCATTGACATCGTTTACGCCATTCGTGGGCTTTGATAACGTTGAGTTTGCGTAGGCTGATGTCGCGTGAGCGGGTGTTCAAAATGTCTTCCTCACCAGTGAGGTAGTCAATGCAGTTGAGCAGAAATTGCTTATTGGCGTACATCGTATTGGTGTAGTAGTCGTAGCCCAAAGGATAGGAGCTGTTTTCTTTATAGTTAAATCGGTTTTTGATAATGTCGCCGTCGCTGATGACAATCATTTTGGTGGGTTCGCTCTCAGTCTTGTATCCCATCTCGGGAATTTGGGTGAAAGAGGGTGCTAAACGGTTTCGCCACATGGAGCGGAACGTTCCTTCAAGCAAGACAGATACAGGAATGTGCTGTTTGTTGAAGAGACGTCGGTCCATTTGCTGGATATCTGTTTTTGTCTCATTTAGGTCGATGATGACTGGTGCGTTCTTTACGCGAGAGTACTCTGAGGATGCAAGCAAGATAGTCTTAGTAATGTCGTTCTCAATCAGGTCTATTCCGCTTACAAAGTCTGTTTTTATTATATCTAGATTGCGTACTATGGGGTGTTTTGACAGAGGGATAATGTCGGGGAAGTAAAGCCATGGCCGAAAATCTATTTGAGGCTTATCTCCCACATAGCCTACGTTCATGGGAATTGGGCGGCACCGGATGTCCATGATTAAGTTAGGATTAACCCGAACACCATAAGCGAATAGCATTTCATCAAGATTTAGGGGCAACCGTGTTGCAATAGTTTGACCCTGATCGGCTAGACTGTCTAAGTCGGCGTTAAGGGGGTCGATAAGCCAAAGAATTTTACCTCCATACATGACAAATTGGTCAAGGATAAAGAGTTCTTGGTCTGTGAATGGCTGTTGCGGTTTGGGTACGATGAGGAGGTCAAACTTGTTGATTAGTGAAACGGTTGAATCGGCATTGCGAACCCTGCCAGTCAGTACGTTGATGTCTTCTGTGAGAGGCACGTTCTCTACACGATAGTTTTCAAGCAAGGAGAGCTGTATGTCGTAAATGGATCCGCGTTCCAGTTCTCCATGGCCAGTAAGGAACCCGATGTGTGGCTTAAATACTCTGGACAAACCTCGTATAGCGTTAGAGAGGACGTACTCCAAGTTTTGTATGGAGTTGTTCAGTGCAATGTCATTGGCTACGTATGCTTGATTGGTCAGTAGTTGTATGGATGTTTCGTTGCCTTTGTAAATGACATCGGCAGCGGGAATAATGATTTGCTGTGTTACGCCGTCGGCTTTCTTGACTTGGATGTATGAGGGTTGGATTCCCTTCTGAGCCAGTTTGTCGTAGAAGGCGCGCTGCTCTTTAGGGTCTTCATAAGCGTTTGGATTGACGAACTCGTACTCAATATTGCGATTGTATGCGCGGAATTGGTTGAGCATATCACGCGTTTCATGCTGTAGCCTTTGATAGTCTGAAGGGAAGTCTCCTTCCAAATATACACGGAATAATACGGGCTCGTCAACGGCTTTGAGTAGGCTTTTTGTAGCTGGACTAAGCGTGTATCGTTTCTCTGCAGTGAGGTCAATGCGTCCGAAGAAGTAGTTGCTGATGATATTTGCAAATACGATGATGAGTAGGGCTGCACCCAGTTCCAATAGGTGTGTGCGGCGCAGATTTCTCTTTTTATTGTGTGTTCCGGAAGCCTTGCTTGCGGTTGCCATAGGTTGCGGAGATATTATGTTTGTTTGTGATTGTTGAGGTTTATTTTTGCCACTTACGCGATTGTAACACGGCTCGTGTGAGTAATAAAAATAGGACTATTACGGAGAAGAAGTATACGACATCTCGTGTGTCGATGACACCCCTGCTTAGAGAAACGTAGTGTTCGCTGATTCCGAGACTTCGTATCCACAGACCAGCGCGTCCTAAAATGTTCATATTATAGATGGATTCAAAGCCGATATAGCAGGTGGCACACAGGAGGGCAGCCACGATAAAAGCCACGATCAGATTGTTAGAAAGGGATGAGGCAAACAGCCCAACTGCCACAAAGGAGGCTCCGAGTAGTATTAATCCAATATATGAACCGATAATGCTGCCAGAATCAATATTCCCAACAGGGTCGCTCAGCAAATAGACGGTTATGTAATAGACGAGTGTGGGAAGGAGTGAGAAGAATACCAACGTTACTCCAGCTAAGAATTTTGGCCATATTATCCCCATTTCGCTTAGGGGCTTGGTGAGCAATAGTTCGATTGTGCCCGTGCGTCGCTCTTCGGCGAGCATGCGCATGGTGATGGCTGGTATCAAGAAAAGATAAAGGAACGGGCTTATCATAAAGAGTCCATCCATATTGGCATATCCAAAGTCGAGAATATTGAAGTTGGAGTGGAACACCCACAACGAGAGACCTGTCAGGATCAGAAATACGACAATGGTTAGATATCCCATGAGGGAGGAAAAAAAAGATGCGATTTCTTTCTTATAGAGTGCGTACATTGTTTAGGTTTATTGTTGCAACAGGAAAAAATAGAACAACACGGATCCTATTCGAATCGATAGCGACGCGATTGTGCACTGCGCCCTTGATAGTCTCCAAATGAGAGCTCGTACACTGTCTCAAAGGAGAGGTGAGCTGCTTTGGTAATCATGCCGCGGTATATGTTTTCAGGAATGTCGCTCGGAACGTGCCATTTCAGATTTCCATTGTAATTGGTAAGTGTGATGGAAGGTATTCCCACGTGGTCGAAGGCCAATGCATCCCCCTTGGGATTGGTTTTGAAGTTGTGTACCATCATCTGAGTGTGGGCACTATCCATTTGATTTGCCACCTGCCAGAGTCCAGGATACTTGTTGTTACCCAATACGGCAAGACTATCTCCACTACCTACACATTCAATACCCACAAATGCTTCTACATGTTTAAGGGGATTAAAATTGCTGACAAATATTTGAGAACCGAGGCGTTGATTCTCTGCTGCAGAAAAGAGGACAAAGATAATGCTTCTTCCTGGCCGTTCCTCCGCAGCCTGTAGCAGACGTGCAGTCTCAAGCAGTACGGCAACTCCACTGGCGTTTGCATCAGCACCAGGGTAGATACAAGTGTTGCCTTGCATGCCAAGATGATCAAGGTGTGCACCAACCACGATGTACTCATTATTCATCTTTGAATCTGCTCCTGGCATTATGCCCACCACATTGCCAGTAAGGGCTGCTGGGTGATACTTCGCGTTGATGTTTATTTCAAACCGCTTGCGCAAGTGAAAGGATTGTGGGCGCATCGTTGTCTGCAGAAGGTCAATTACAGAGTCAAGCGAAATACGCTCGTCGGCCAATAGTTGTGCACCACAACTGCGATGGGGTTGGATTATGGGGAAGGTGGGAAGATGAGGCCCTTCTCCACTGTAAACGTTGGTTTGAACTTCATTGGGTGAACAGGAGGATGACATGTTGATGATGACAAGTGCACAACATCCGTGCCGCCTGGCAGCGCGAGCCTTATCGCGTGGTGTGCGATAACGGTCTGCAACTTTTGACGGCAGGAAGGATGGCACTCCACTAAGCACCAAAGCTATTTTGCCCTGTGCATCCACCTTCTCATACTCGTTGTACGATGCATCGTCTATGCCGTACCCGCAGAACACCACATTGGCATCGGCATATCCGCGTCCCGTCATGCCAGCACAACTGAAGTCATTCCCCAATACATAGACGGTTCTTGTGTCGCTGTTGTTATAGTAGGTGTTAAAAGAGCAATTTTCAATCTCGTTACACTCAACTTCAAAGTGCTGAATCCAGTCTCCTTGATAGGGCTTTACACCATATCGCTGTAGTGCATCAATGGTATATTGAGTTGCATCCATATAGGCCTCTGTCCCTGCCAGACGTCCAGCATAGCGAGCTGATGCCAAAGTTCTGACGTGGGTCAAGAGCGTGTCAAGAGACGGCTGTTGGGCTGTTGCAGATACCAAGGCAATGAGGCTAATGATGATGCAGACAGCAGGTCTGTGTATTCTTTTCATTGTGTATCAAGTTTAATTCGTTCTTATTTATATTTTTACAGAAGCCTGTGTTCTGTTGCTGTGAAGTAAGTTTGCATGACAAATACACTACTTTATGTTGTTTTGTATGAGGATGGTGTATCTTTATTTCATCTTAATGAACATTCGTGGTGTTCGTCAGAGTCTCTCCATTTATCGGCCATGCAGTCTATTATTACGGAAAGAAGTTGTTATATCATCTTAAGGTATCCAACCTCTTTTTCAGTGAGTTCACGCCACCTTCCACGAGGTAAATCTTTCTTAGTGAGGCAGGCAAAGACTACGCGATCCAGTTTATGAATCTTATAGTCGAGCGATTCAAATATGCGTCTCACTATTCTATTGCGTCCCGAGTGCAATTCTATTCCTACGATGCGCTTGTCTTCACCAGTTCCTGCATATTGAATATCATCCGCCGCAATGGGGCCATCATCCAAGGTGATACCTTCTCGTATTTTACGCATGTCGTCATGTGTCAGAGGTCGATCCAGTTCAACTTGGTATATTTTATATACACCTGTTGAAGGGTGAGTCAGTTTTTTTGATAGTTCTCCGTCGTTAGTAAATAGCAAAAGTCCTGTCGTATTGCGGTCTAATCGCCCTACTGGATAAATGCGCTCTTTGCACGCATTGGCCACAAGTTGCATAACAGTATCCCGCTGAAAAGGGTCGTCAAGAGTGGTGATAAATCCTTTGGGTTTATTGAGTAAGATGTACCGCAATGTCTCTCCTCTAAGAGTCTCTCCCCCGTAGTTTACCTCGTCGCCTGGCTGTACCTTGTAGCCCATTTCTGTAACAACCTGACCATTAACTTTAATGGCTCCTGCTGCAATAAGGTTATCGGCTTCACGACGTGAGCAAATCCCAGCATGGGCTATGTATTTGTTGAGTCGCATTACATCTTGCTGCAGCGTGGTGGATGTCTGAGGTTGCGTTTTTGTCGGGTGGCTCTCTATTGGAGCACGTTTAGACTGTTTAGGAGAGGAGCCATTCTTGTCGAATTGTGGGGCTCCGCGCTTATTGATGGTGCGTTTGTGCGTGTTTTTATCGGTACGATTATAAGTCGCATGTAGTTTCGAATCTTGCTGCTTGAGGGGGTGTCTATCTGAGTGTGTAGGGGAATGCCCATCCGCACGTTTTGAGTATGCCCTATCGGTCTTTTCAGTATTCGATTGGGAAGAGTGCGAATTCTTTCTTGGAGCATTTTTCTGCTGGGTGGGTCTTTTGCTATACATTGAAATATAGGTGTTGCGTATGTGGTTAGGTTGTTTAGAAATGCATGACGTAAGGACCTGCATTCTCGGCTGCTTGTGTATCAAGTACTTCGGCAGTGCTGTATGATAGCATAATGAATACCTGTAGTTCGTGCTGTTGTAGCCAGTCCAGTGCGTGTTCATCGTTTCTGCAGGCCAAAGCGAACATGATGTTCACTGGATGGCACGCTTTTGCAATCCAAAAGCGCGCTTTCTCTTCACCATCTATGGCATTTGACAAGATGGCCAACCAAGCGTAATCATGTTGAAAGAGCCATCCCATCGCCTCTCGGTCTCCTCTGATAGCGTTTGAAAATGCTGCCAGTTCAGGGAAACCGTTGTCAAGGAGCCAACGAAAGAAGTCTTTCCGACCCGCTATGGCTTGGTTAAGAGCCATCAATAATTTTACATCATATTGTTCTAATCCGCCCATGACTTTGTACCCGTTCTGTTGTGAGGAGTGTCCCAAGCCTGTGTCTTTTTCGAAGAGTGAAGATAGCCCAGTTGTTTAATTACGAATGAGAGCCCCCAACTTCTCTTCAAAACTTTTCTGAAGGCGTTGCATGACAGAGTCGATTTGTTTATCGGTAAGTGTCTTGGTCTTGTCTTGCAATGTAAAGCTCACTGCGTAGGACTTCATACCCAAAGCGATGCCTTTTCCCTCATACACGTCAAATAGATTAATCTCCTTTAGGAGCTTCCGTTCTGTTGTATGGGCAATTTCCTCAATTTGAGCAAACGTAATTTCTTTGCGGAGTAGAAGTGCTAAATCGCGTCGCACCTCGGGAAAACGTGGCACCTCAGTGTACACAACCTCCTTCTCGGGCAGACTTCGCAGCAGTAAGTCCCAGCAAATATCTGCATAGAACACAGTTTGCTTGCAATCCGCTTCCTTTAGTGTCCTCTTGGCCAGACAACCCAGAGAAGCCAAACGTTTATGGCTGTCTTTGAATTCTATGGTGAGTCCGTATTCGAAGTAATGCTCTTGTGTGGGCACTTGTGCCAGTCTCTCTGTAGGTATACGCAACCGTTTAAAAATGTTCAGCACTTGAGCTTTGAGGAAGTAGAAATCACTGTTGAGTTCTTTAATCTTCCAGTTCTCGGGTATCTGACTGCCAGTCATGAGGAGCATGACGTGCTGTTCCTCTACATAGTGGTCTGTTACCTTTGCTATCGGACGCTTGCCATTGGCAGTGTCGGTTGCAGCCAATAACTCCTCATTGAATCCTTCGGGTTTGCGCCTATAGATTCGGCCAAATTCAAATAGTTTCTGGTTGAGCGTTTTGTGGTTGAGATTGTGCACTGCCACCTCTAAACTACCATACAGCAACGTCTGCCTCATCGCGTTGAGTTCTCGACTGAGAGGGTTTAGAATAGCGACGGTGTTATTGGCATCGAAGTCTGGATTGTTCTCGTAATATGCGGAACGAGTGAGCGAGTTGTTCATGATTTCGCAAAAACCATTGTTCGCCAAGAGGTCAGACACAATGTTCTGTATCTTGCGAGGGTTGGGTTTTGAACCATACGACAAGCTGCTGCTGAAGTGCTCATCAAAGGTGATGTTGTTGTATCCGTAGATGCGCATAATCTCTTCCACTACATCGCATTCACGATACACGTCGACCTTACAGGTTGGAATCCGAAGGCTCATCCCTTCATCATTTTCAGACAGAATATCAATATTCAGCGATGTCAATGCGGTACGTATTACGTCCTTGGGTATTTTCTTTCCAATAAGAGAGGCGACACGGTTGAAGTTGATGTTGACTTCTGCGGGCTCTATGGGGGTGGGATATACGTCGATAATGTCTCCATCGGGCATGCCTCCAGCTGTTTGCTGTATGAGGTATACGGCTCTTTGCAACGCCCAAAGGGTAATGTTCGGGTCGCATCCACGCTCGTAGCGGTATGACGCATCTGTTTTTAGTGTCTGTCGTTGCGATGTCTTTCGAATGCTGACGGGCGAAAAATATGCACTCTCGATAAATACATTTCGGGTTGAGGCCGTAACTCCAGACTTTTCTCCTCCAAACACTCCTGCTATGCACATACCTTCTTCTTTGTTGCATATCATCAGGTCGCGTGCATCGAGTGTACGCTCCATGCCATCAAGGGTTACAAAGGGGGTGTTCTGAGGAAGTCTGCGTACATGAATTTCACCTCCTGTGATTTTGTCTGCATCGAAGGCATGAAGGGGTTGCCCCACCTCCATGAGTACGTAGTTCGTTACGTCTACAATATTATTGATGGGACGTATGCCAACTGCACGTAGCCTGTTCTTAATCCAGTCTGGTGATTCGCCAACGGTAACATTTCTTAGGGTGATGCCAGTATAGCGTGGACATAAGGAGGGCTCCTCTATGTGGATTTTTATAGCTGTTGGCGATGTCTGTTGTCCTACGCTAAGTTTTGCTGTCTCGGGCCATTGAAGAGCGAGTTCCGCCTGTTTCCGTGTGTTAAGCACTGCCACCACATCACGAGCCACCCCGATGTGCGACGTGGCATCAGAACGGTTGGCGGTAATGGCTACCTCTAATGTGTAGTCGTCCTCCACGTGAAAGTAGTCGCGAGCAGCCATCCCTACGGGGGCTTCTTCAGGCAGTACGATGATGCCATCGTGTGAGCTTCCCAATTGTAACTCATCAGCAGCACACAGCATGCCCTCGCTCACGGCTCCTCTTATTTTTGACCTTTTGATAGTGAAATGTTCGGTGTCTGATGTCCAAATCTCGGTGCCAATGGTGGCGCAAACCACTTTCTGCCCAGCTGCCACGTTGGGTGCTCCGCACACAATGTCAAGCGGACGCTCACCTCCTACATCTACGGTCGTGATATGCAGGTGGTCGCTGTCGGGATGAGGCTCACATGTCAGTACCTTGGCAATAACTACATGTTCTAGTCCTCCTTTGATGCTCTCAATTTTCTCTACGCCTTCTACTTCCAGCCCACTAAAGGTGAGCAGTTCGTCTAACTCTGTTGGGGATAGTGTGGTGGAGACGTACTCCTTAAGCCACTTGTATGAGATGGTCATATATTGATTTGTGTATTGTTTTCTACTTTGCCTATTGCTGTCGCTATTTGTCTACGCTACGGCCTTGAATCTTCAATTTTATGGTAAGTAACGCACGGCGCGCGCGCAGTAGTATATTGAGTTGTTCTTCCTAAAATAGGTTCTCATTCCCTGTGGACCACAAGCCCATACGTGTGTGCATGGAGTTGTCCCTCGGCATTCCATCTGATTTCCATCGCTGTCGCTCGAAGTCCAGTACCAAAGTGTGGCACAAAACATGGGGTGTTGATGGTGCTTTTCCAGTGCCTGGTTGATGATGCTCTTGTTCTTCCACATAGCCTTCATTAGTGTGTTGTCAGGAAGTTGCCATGAGGCATCCCCAGTGGTATTGCCATTGTTGAGGTTAGCTGCCCAGCATAGGGCCGAATCCACACCAACGCCGACGGCTTCTTCAAGCGAAAGTATACGCAAGGGGCTTCCGTTGTCGGTTATTTCAACTACGATGCCTTGTATGGATCCATTGCGGTAGTAATCACCCACTTCATAATAGTGAGTACATGATGGCAGCAGGAAACACATCATTGCTGCGATGCACCATAGGCTCAATGTGGCTCTACTTTGTCGAGTTGGCATATGTGGTTGTGTCGTCTGACTGCTGTTGAACATAAAGATGGTAGTTTTGCGTGGCAATCTTTACCTGCATGTAGTTTGCCGAGGGAAACAACTGTGCAGGGTTGGAATATTGAGTGATTAGGTGCTGGTGGGATTGTGATTTATCGAAGACAATGTTCTTGTATCGGTAATAATAGTGTTGCACGTGCTCGTCAATCCACACCTCGGGTGAGGCAGTGATGTGTTCTCCCTTTTCAAGCAAGGGCAGGATTTGTTTCATGTCTGCTATAAGGGTGCTGTCTTCCGACATGCGGTTTAAACTTCTCATGTTGAGTAGAGCACCGATAATCAAAAGCACGGCAGCCGTTGCTACACCAATGCGTTGCGCCCTTTCTGTCATCCTGAGTGATAGATTATCGAATACGGGCACTACGACAACAGCCAAGGCTGCGGCAAAGAAAGGAATGGTCGGTACGAGATAATAACTTTGTTGTTTCAGACCGAGCATGATGGGCACAACTCCCGCTAGCCCAATCAAAGTACACAGCCAGAAGTTGCCGTTGGCAATTGTTGTAGTGGACTCTTGCTTGGCTTTGCCCACGCGGAACCGTAGTGTGTCGAACAACATTTTCTTGTCTCCCTTCCAAAGCAGAAGCAGCACACAGACAATGATGCTAATAAGTAGTTGCAGCGCGAGTGCATACAAGATGTAGAAATGCGAGGCTACCGTTTGCACGTGTTGCATACCACCCAGCAGTTGGTGTGCCACGTAGTGCACGAGGTTGGCATGAGCAGTGCTGCTCAGTAGAGACAATATGACGAGACTTATCGTTGGCAGTCCCAACATAATAAGCAGGTCTTTCCCGATGTTAGATAGTCTGTCTCTTTGTGGAGCCGTGAACCAGGCGAGCATTGGCATGAGTATCGGAAATAGACCTTGCGCTCCTTTAATGAGGAATGCTAATAGAATACTTACTGAGGCGCCGCACACCCATAGTGCACGTCTACATGTATAAGACTTCTTGATAACATCTGTCTCTGATAGACTTTGTTTGGTCCAGTCAATGGCACGCAGGTAGCAACACGCAGAAAGTAGCACAAAGAATGTTTGCCATCCTTCAAGTAGGTTGTTGGTGGCCGACCATGCTACAATTGGGGTGGTCAACCACAAAGCGATGGGCAGCCATGCGGTATACCCAGGGTAGGATAGTCTGCGCCAGAAGCGCTCTATCATCACACACACCAGAAGGAAAACCAATAGGGAGTACACTTTGTCCCACAGCACGCTTTGACCAGTGATGCGCATGAACGTACTGTGAATCCAATAACCCAGAGGCATGTAGCTCTGTGTGTCGTTGAGGGTTGTTGACATCATTTCGGCATGAGGTTGCCAAAAATTGCCGTACCCTTCGGCCAGTCGTTTTGCAGCTACGCTGTTGGAAAGGCCGTGGACATCCATTCCCTCCGAAAGCAGAGACCCACTCAACAGTATCAGCAACACGCCGGCAACAATGCCGAATGGTATCCATCTTCTCCGATGAAGGGGTTGCGGTGTCATGCTGCGGGTGGTTGAAAGCTTTTGTTCTTATCCGTTAATCTTGGCCCAAGAGTCTTTCAATGTGCAGGAACGGTTGAAGATTAGGTGCTCTTTAGTAGCATCACTGTCAAGACAGAAGTAGCCCAAACGCTCGAACTGGAAGTGTTGCGGTTCCCATGCTTCGTTTGCTTTTTGCTGCTCCTTATCGCGTGTTGAAACGTTGCTCAAGTCTGGTTCAAGCCGGCAGTCGGTCAATGTACAGAGTGAATCTGGGTTGAGGTTGTCCAGGAATGTTTTTCCTTCGGGTGCCTCATCGGGTGCTTCCGTAGCGAACAGCCTGTCGAATAGGCGCACTTCGGCTTTGACGGCATGCTGCGCCGACACCCAATGTATGGTGCCTTTGACTTTGCGTCCATCGGGTGCATCACCTCCACGTGTGGCGGGGTCGTACGTGCAGTGGATACACGTAATGTTGCCATCTGCATCCTTCTCGACACTGGTGCAGGTAACGAAGTACGCATAGCGTAGGCGCACTTCTTGTCCAGGGGCTAAGCGGAAGTACTTTTTGGGCGGATTCTCCATGAAGTCGTCTCTCTCAATAAAGAGTTCGCGTGAAAATGGTATTTCGCGAGTGCCGTCGGCCTGGTTCTCAGGGTTATTTATTGCAGTAAGTAGCTCTGACTGTCCTTCGGGATAATTGTCAATCACCACGCGTACTGGGTTCAGCACTGCCATACGACGTTGCGCCACTTTGTTCAAATGCTCGCGCAGGCTGAACTCAAGAAGAGAGTAGTCGATGATGTTGTCGCGTTTGGCAACCCCAATGCGTTCGCAGAAGTTGCGTATGGCTTCGGCTGTGTAACCGCGCCGTCTGAATCCACAGATAGTTGGCATGCGGGGGTCATCCCAACCGCTTACATATCCTTCTTTCACCAGCTGTAGCAGTTTGCGCTTTGACATGACGGTGTAGTTGATGTTGAGACGAGCAAACTCGTATTGATGGCTTGGATAGATGCCAAGCTGCTCAATGAACCAGTCGTATAAAGGACGGTGAATGTCAAACTCAAGGGTGCAGATGCTGTGGGTGATACCCTCAATGGAGTCGCTCTGCCCGTGAGCGTAGTCGTACATGGGGTAGATGCACCACTTGTCGCCTGTGCGGTGGTGGTGAGCATGCAGGATGCGATACATGATAGGGTCGCGAAACTGCATGTTTGGATGAGACATGTCTATCTTAGCTCGAAGTACCTTGCTGCCGTCGGCGAACTCTCCCTGCTTCATTCTATTGAATAGGTCGAGGTTTTCCTCTACGCTGCGGTTTCGCCAAGGGCTGTCTGTTCCGGGTATAGTAACAGTGCCGCGGTTGCGACGTATTTCTTCTAAACTCTGGTCGTCCACGTAGGCCAACCCCTTCTTGATAAGAAGCACGGCCCATTCGTAGAGCTGGTCGAAGTAGTCGCTTGCGTAGTGTACGCCCGCCCAGTCAAAGCCCAGCCAACGAATGTCCTGCTGTATGGCATCCACATACTCTGTGTCTTCTTTCACGGGGTTGGTGTCGTCAAAGCGCAGGTTGGTTCGGCCACCGTATTTCTTGGCCAAGCCAAAGTTCAGACATATCGACTTGGCATGGCCGATGTGCAGATAGCCGTTGGGTTCGGGAGGAAAGCGTGTCAGCACGTGGTCGCAACGACCTTCGTTCAAGTCTCGTTCAATGATTTCCTCTAAGAAATTAAGCTGTTTATCGGATGCAGCAGCTCCGTTTGTTGCTGTCTCTTGCATATGGGTCTGATAATTATAGGTGTATGTATGTCTATATTCTACGTAAACGACGTTACAAAGGTACGCTTTTTTCGTCGTTTGCGCAAATGCTTGGCTGTGATAATGCTTGCGGATGCGACTCGATGCCGACCTCTGATGGGCCTATCGGGGTACGCCCGTGTACAAGTCGGCGGTGAGTTGTAGATACCACGGACTACAGCTGGAGACAGACGATGCGGATGGAGGTAGTCTCAAGTCGGTGTGGATGGTTTCAATGGCAGCGCACTGTCCGCGGTGTTGTAGCCACATGATGCGCCTCAGTGCTGGGCTGCTCGGTGTGGGGTGCACAAAGTGTTGTCGGTGCAGGGAGATGTCGTAATTGGCGCAGAGTGATAGTAGTGTAGGCGCTTCGCTGTCGGGCAAAATAACACAACATGTGCCGTCGGGAGTAAGCAGTCGTTGGACTGCTTTCAGCAGATCGCTGTAGGGTAACTGCCGCGTGTGGCGGGCGGCGGCTCTACGCGCTTCGGGGTTGGGTAATGACTGGTTGAAAAAGGGCGGATTGCTGACGATGAGGTCGTATTTCCCCTGCCAGTCTTGCACACTGGACTCGTACGCACTGAGTCGATTTGCAAAAGGGGAGAGGTTGAAGTTGCGAGCGGCCTCTGTTACCGAGTCCCTGTCAATGTCTATGGCATCAATACGGGCATGAGGACAATGTTGTGCGACAATCAGTGCCACTACGCCGCATCCAGTGCCAATGTCGAGAGCCCGCTGGGTATGCTGTCGTACCGTGGCTGACTCGGTGGCGAGGGCCGCCAGCAGAACAGCGTCAGTGCCTACTCGCATGGTGGACCTGTCGTGTGCTACGGTGAACTGTTGAAATTGGAAGGCCGGCATGTGCTACTCCGAGGGTTGATAGTGTGGTTGTTGTGCCTTTGGTGTCTACGCTTTCTGTCGGGGCAAAGGTAGGCTTTTTCTCGGGTAGTACAGGACTGTATAGTGTGGTATTGAGGAAAAGTGAGTAATTTTGCATTGTTTACGATTAAAGGTGCAGTTGCACATAACTTGCTATGTCGAACGGACAAATACTTTTTCCCGAGCAGCGTTCGTCTCTTGTCTCGCTGCAGCGGTTTCTCTGCCGTAGGGCATTTGACAATACCCACTTCATTATTATTATTGATGAGAACACCTACTCGCATTGCCTGCCTGAGCTTATTGCAAATGTGTCGAGGCTGGAGGATGCTGAGTTCTTCGAAGTACCCGTGGGTGAAGAAGGAAAAGAACTCGCCATTGCCGGGCAACTTTGGCAGACCTTGCTGGAAGGCCATGTCGACCGCGAGGCGGTGGTGCTGAATTTGGGTGGAGGAAGCGTGTGCGACCTGGGCGGTTTTGTGGCCTCGCAGTATAAGAGAGGACTCCGCTTTATCAACATCCCCACGACGCTTACCGCTATGGTGGATGCCGCCATCGGTGGTAAGAACGCTGTGAACCTGAACGGCGTGAAGAACGTGGTCGGCAATATTCGACTGCCAGAGGCAGTGTGTATTCACACTCCGTTCCTCTCTTCCTTGCCTGTGGCGCAAGTGGAGAGTGGCCTGTTCGAGGCGCTAAAGACGCTCTTGCTGTGCGACGAGGCTTTGTATCACCGGCTGGTCAATGGGTTGCGGAGCGGAGTGAGAGAGGCTTCGGACGAGATGATACGAGCCTGTGCCCAGTTCAAACAGGCTGTGGTGAAGCAGGATTTGTACGACGGCGGAGTGCGCCGCATGCTCAATCTGGGGCACACAGTTGGCCATGCAGTCGAAGCTTTTTCGATGCGTCCAGGGCGCAAGACCTTGATGCATGGACAAGCGGTTGGAGTGGGTATGTGCTGCGAGTTGTATCTGTCGCACCGCAAACTCGGCTTTCCGAAAGAAGAGTACGACCTGTTCTGCTCCACGGCATCACGCATGTTCTGTTTCCCACATTACTCTTTACCCGAGGTGGAGGAACTGGTGGACTTGATGCACCAAGACAAGAAGTGTCAGCAGCAACAGGTGCGATGCACGTTGATGAAGGACATTGGCATCCCTGTCATCGATGTAGAAATCTCTGATAACGAATTGCGCGATGCGTTGCTGAAATTATAAGTTCGTGGCACTGCACTATGTGGCTGTGCACCGCATGGTGCAGTGCTGAATGCATGAGGAGACAATCCAAAGCCAAACATTAATAATAGGAATATGACAACTGAAGAACAGATTCTTGTCCACCGCAGCGTGCGCAAGTTCACAAGCCGCGCCATACCAGCCGATGTGCTGGAGCGCGTTCTCACCTGTGGGGGTATGGCTCCCAACACGGGCAATATGCAAATCTATAGCATTGTGGTAACACAGGAGGCATCTATGCGTGAGGAGCTCTCCAAACTGCACTTTGGGCAATGTGTCACAGCACCAGCACTGCTTACCATCTGCGTCGACGTCAACCGCTATCATCACTGGTGTCGGCTACGCGGTTGTGATGAGCCCTATTCCAACTTGTTGTGGTTGATGAGTGGCACTGTTGATGCTTCGCTCGCAGCGCAGAATATCAATAATGCTGCCGAAAGTGAGGGGTTGGGATGCTGCTTCCTGGGTACGGTGATGTACAACACGGAGGCTATAGCACGCCTGCTGGAGTTGCCTCGGGGAGTCGTGCCTGTAATCACCATGGCTGTAGGCTATCCCGACGGTGAGACCCGACAGAGTGAGCGTATGCCGTTGGAAGGCATCGTGCATTACGAGAAGTATCACGACTATAGTGATGCGGATATTGACCGTGTGCACCAACTGCGCGAGGAGTTCCCCTTCAATAAGGAGATGGTTGAACTCAACGGTGTGCGCAATTTGGCTGAACTATTCACGACCAAACGCTACCCGAGAAAAGACAATGAGGCCATCTCTGCCTCGCTACGCCAGTTCTGTGAGCAGGCAGGCATGATGTAGGCTGTCGGTTTGGGTGCACAGGTGGCATCTATGTATTATGAGAGCAGCCCCCTTCGATTCCGCGAAGGGGGCTGCTCTCATTTTTCTTTGTGCCATTGCCGTTTCGTAGCCTTTCTGCCGCGCTTCGGGCGCAGACTTGGCTACGGTGCCATGGTGCGGCTGTCAGGGTTTGAAGCGCAGGGTGGCCCAAGTGTCCTTCAACTTGCCTCCAGCTATCATCTCGGGCTCTTGCAGCTTGCCCTGTAGCGATGACTCGTAGCTCAACTCGCGGCCTATGATGGTCCACAGGTCGCCGTAGTTGATGTCGCCCTTGGTGCGCTTCAGCTCTTTCATAAGGAAATAGGTGAGGAAGCCGTGCTTTTGGTCGTCAAAACTGTAGGCTGTCTTGCGGAAATTGGCTGCGTGGAAGATGACGATGTCGTTGCGTAGGCGCATGCCTTTCGACGGTTTGCCGTCCACATTTTTCTTCATGTTGACCAGCAGGTCGCCGCTGCGTTGGCTGTCGTTGAAGCCAGCATCGACGATGAAGGTCACGTTGTTGGCCGTTACTCTCGAGAACCACCCTATGAGGGTGTCGAGCGACAGGCACTGCGAGAGCAAGGTCTTGGTGTCCTTCTTGCTCAACTGGTCGGCTGTGTTAATCTCAGCCTTGCCCGCCCAGGAGCGAATGGATTTGAGGTTCATGCCGCACGGCACAATGTAGGGGTGGTAGTCGGCATCCGACACTCCGTGCCCCGAGTAATACACCAGCAGGTTGGCATCACCCTTCTTGGCTGTCAGGATATCCTTAAGCCACTTGATGCCCTTGCGCTGTATCATGTCTGCGCTGGCGTTGTTGAGCACCTTGACGTGGCGCTCGGGTATGCCGAGGGTTTTGGTGCAATACTCTTGAACTACGGCTCCATCGCGCCACGCGTAGTCGCAGTTGGGCAAAGGAGCTTCGTACTCCTCGTTTGCAATGATGAGCACGAAGGTGTGGTCGTTGGTGGTCGGGTTTTCGGGGATGTTGTACTCAATGAACTCGTCGTTGATGAGCTTCTCGTTCATGGTTACAATCATTTCGTCGAAGGCGGCGTGCACAGTCAGTTCGATGCCGCTGCGGCGGTACTGCGCCCCCACCTCTTCGTAGCAACGGGTAACGAACTTGTAGTCGTTCTCGGTGCGCGACAGGAGTGAGAGGTTCTTCTGCAGGCAGTCCTTGATGCCCTGAGCGCGCACATAGGCAAGTTGGGCATTGGTGCTGATGCCTTCTTCGGACGATACACTGATGCGTACATTCTCGTTGTTGAAGCGTGCAGGGCAGTAGCGAAATTCGCCATATTCGCCTCCGTAGTCGATGTGGCTGATGGCTTTCGCGTCGGTCGAGCCGCTGATGCGCACCGTTACGCGTTTGCCTGCCGCAAAGAGGTCTTCGCATTCCCGTTCTACTACGTCTTGGGCAATCTTGCAAAGAGCCTTGGCTGAATTGGAGTGTTCTATGAGGTACTCGCCCTCCGCAAAGTCGTCGCTCGCACCCTCGATGTTCCGACAGTTGTAGGTAATGGTTACTACGAAGTTCAGTTCAGGCTTGTTTTCATCAGTAACGCCGTCGGCCACGCGTGCGGTGATGTGCACTTCGCTCTCGTCATACAACTTGTCTTCATTAGGCAGGCCGAGCAGTAGCTTTTGGGCGCGCGACTCCATGGCCTTCTGGCGCGAGGCTACGTCCTTGCGCAAATACTGCATGATAATCTCGCGATATTCATTGTTGACTGTGGTTTCGCTCTGCTCCTGTGCAAGTAGGCTACTTCCTAAGCCCATCGCCAACAGCACCAACAGGCGCATAAAGTGTAGTTTGTACCGCATAGGTCGACGTATATATGGTTCAACAAATAGGGTGCAAAGTTACTAAAAAAGTGTGATACGTGCGCAAGGGCATGGCCTCCCTTGTCCCAAAATGGGGCAGAGGTGGCTGTGGCGATTTTGAATGCAAGGTGTTGCACAGTTGCTGGAAAGTTGTTACCTTTGCATTTGCAAACGGGTTCAGAGGTGGTGCCTGCGTCGAAGCGGGACTACGACCTGTTCAGCACTGTACTTTTCATTGCGCAAGGTGAGCACGAGGAGAGGTTCTGTACGGCATCGGGGCAGATGCTGTAGGGGAGGCGTATTGTGTTGAAGCGACAGGACTGTCAGGCATGTAGTTGTGGCGGCTCTATTCCGTACGGCATCGGGGCTGGTCTTGTAGGGGTGCATGCCGTATTCTGTACGGCATAGGAGGCGATGCTATACGCCTGCTGTGTTGCCACACAGCAGGCGCAAAACAGGGGTTGCTGTAAGGCCTGTGCACCACTCTGCCACTTTTTTCGTAACTTTGCAACTTTACGCACGTTGGCTTTCGGCGCGTGGCCGGTCAGCGCAGTGCGTAATAAATCAGTGCATACAAGGAAGACTCATATAATAATGTAGCATTATGGAAATAGCATCGAAATACGATCCGCATGCCGTTGAGGACAAGTGGTATGCTTTTTGGTTGGAGAAAAAACTCTTCCACTCAGAGCCCGACGGGCGTCAACCCTACACGGTGGTCATTCCGCCTCCCAATGTAACGGGGGTACTGCACATGGGCCACATGCTGAATAATACTATACAGGACGTGCTGGTGCGCCGTGCCCGCATGCTGGGACGCAACGCCTGTTGGGTGCCCGGCGTGGACCACGCCAGCATAGCCACCGAGGCCAAAGTGGTGGCAATGCTCAAGGAGCGTGGCATTGAAAAACGCGACCTGACCCGCGACGAGTTCATGAAGTATGCCTGGGAATGGAAGGAGAAGTATGGCGGCATCATACTGCAGCAACTGCGCAAGCTTGGGGCAGGCTGCGACTGGGACCGCACTGCTTTCACTATGGACGAGGTGCGCTACCCCAGCGTCATCAAGGTCTTTGTGGATCTGTACCGTAAGGGACTTATCTATCGCGGCGCGCGCATGGTCAATTGGGACCCGAAGGCGTTGACGGCCGTCAGCGACGAGGAGGTGGTCTACAAGGAGAGTCACGGCAAGTTGTTCTACCTGCGCTACTATGTGGACAATGGGGCTGGGCAGCCCAGCGACAAGTATGTGGTGGTGGCTACCACGCGTCCGGAAACCATCCTGGGCGACACGGCCGTGTGCGTTCATCCCGAGGACGAACGCTACGGCGACCTGAAGGGCAAACGGCTTATTGTGCCACTGGTGGGTCGCAGTGTGCCGGTGATAATGGACGAATATGTAGACCGCGAGTTTGGTACGGGTGCGTTGAAAATCACCCCGGCACACGATGTGAATGACTACAACCTCGGTTTGAAGTACGACCTCGAGACTATCAACATCTTCAACGACAACGGCACGCTCAATGAGGCTGGCCAGCAGTATGCAGGCATGGACCGCTTTGCATGCCGCAAGCAGATTATGAAGGACCTTGAGGAGGCCGGACTGGTGGAGAAGGTGGAGGACTACACGAACAAGGTGGGCCACTCCGAACGCACCGATGCCGTGATAGAGCCCAAGCTCAGCACGCAATGGTTTCTGCGTATGGACACCCTCGCACCGAAAGCCCTGGAGGCTGTCGAGAGTGGACGTATACAGTTCCACCCCGAGAAGTTCAAGAATACCTATCGCCACTGGTTAGAGAACATCAAGGACTGGTGCATCAGCCGCCAGCTGTGGTGGGGGCAGCGCATACCAGCATACTACTACGACCTGAACGGACACACCGAGACGGTGGTGGCAGAATCGGCCGAGGATGCACTGCGCCAGGCACGTGAGAAGCGCCCCGACCTGCAGGCCGCCGACCTGCGCCAAGACGAGGATGTGCTGGACACCTGGTTCAGTAGTTGGCTGTGGCCCATGTCGCTCTTTGACGGCATCCGCAACCCCGACAATCCAGAAATAAAATACTACTATCCCACGGCCGACCTCATCACTGCCCCAGACATCATATTCTTCTGGGTGGCGCGCATGATTATGGCTGGCGAAGAGTATATGGGTGAGGTGCCGTTCCGCCATGTGTACTTCACTGGTATTGTGCGCGACAAGCTGGGCCGCAAGATGTCGAAGCAGCTTGGTAACAGCCCCGACCCGATTGCCCTTATGGAACAATATGGTGCTGACGGGGTGCGTATGGGCATGCTCCTTACGGCGCCTGCGGGCAACGACTTGCCTTTCGACGAGAGTATCTGTGAGCAGGGGCGCAACTTTGCTAATAAGATATGGAACGCGCTGCGCTTGGTCAAGGGGTGGCCTGTCAGCGACGAGCTGAAGCAGTCGGCCGACTGCCGCGTCAGTGTGGAATGGATGGAGCAACGCATTGCAGCGGTGCTCGAAGAGATAGAGCACGACTTTGATGCCTACAGACTGAGCGAGGCACTGATGAAGAGTTATAAGCTGGTGTGGGACGACTTCTGCTCGTGGTATTTGGAAATGATAAAGCCAGCCTATGGCAGCCCGATAGACCGCGAAACGATGAGCAGCACGCTCGACATTTTCGAGCGACTGATGTGTATGCTGCACCCTTTCATGCCATTCATCACCGAAGAGATCTGGCACCTGCTGCGCGAACGCTGCGAGCATGCGTCCATCATGATGGAGCACATGCCCACCTCGGTGTTCTACGACCAGCGGCTGCTCGACGAGTTTGCTACCGCTCAGGCCATAGCCACGGGGGTGCGCGGCTTGCGCAACAGTCGCGGCCTGTCGCCCAAAGAACCGCTTGCACTGATGCTGCTGAAGCACAGCGACGATGCGCCCCAGTGTCCCCGATTCGAAGGCATTGTGTCCAAGTTGGCCAACCTCAGTTCCATGGAGACAGTGCAAAGCAAGCCCGAGGGTGCTCTCTCATTCATGGTGGGCACCACCGAGTGTTTCGTGCCGATGAGCCAGGACATCGATAGGGAGGCAGAGCTGCAAAAGTTGCAGGCCGACCTGCAATATCAAGAAGGTTTCCTCGCCTCCGTTATGAAGAAGCTGAACAATGACAAGTTCGTCAACGGTGCTCCCGAGAAGGTAGTGGCCGTAGAGCGTCAGAAGCGAGCCGACGCAGAGCAGAAGATAGAGGCTATCAAAGCACAGATGGCAGCATTACAGGCATGACTTACGACGAAACGCTGAACTACATGTTTGCCAGTCTCCCGATGTATCACCGCATCGGCGCAGCGGCATACAAGGCCGACATCAAGCCTACGGTGGCCTTTATGGCACAATTGGGTAACCCTGAGCGCAGGTTTCGCTGCATTCATGTGGCCGGCACCAATGGGAAAGGCTCGGTGAGCCACTTCCTGGCCTCTACGCTGCAGGAGGCGGGTTACAAGGTGGGACTGTACACTTCGCCTCATCTTGTGGACTTCCGTGAAAGGATACGGGTGAATGGTTCCATGATTACCCGCGACGCGGTGGTAGACTTTGTAGAGCAGCATCGAGAGGCAATGGAACAGCTGCAGCTGTCCTTTTTCGAAATGACAGTAGGACTGGCATTCGACTACTTCGCACGCAGTGCCGTAGATGTGGCTGTGGTGGAGGTGGGCATGGGCGGCAGATTGGATTCGACCAATGTGGTGCATCCCGACCTCAGCATTATTACCAACATAGGGATGGACCACACTCAATTCCTCGGCATCACACTGCCGGAGATAGCACGGGAGAAGGCTGGCATTATCAAAGACGAGGTGCCTGTGGTAATAGGCGAAACGCAAGGCGAGACGGAACCCGTGTTTCGGGCTGCGGCTGCTGCGCATCATGCCCCCATCAGCTTTGCAGACCAAAAATGGAACCTGCAGGTGGTCGGTGCTACGGTCGATGGTTTGGATGTGGCCATCTGCAGTGCTACGGGTGCAACTACGGAACAATTTCACTCGCCGTTGGCTGGTGCATATCAGCGCAAGAACCTGATCACGGTGCGCGAGGCAGTGGAAGTGCTGCGCACAAACCGACTGTTTGACATCTCGGACACAGCACTGCGCAACGGCATAGCCCGAGTGCAAAGCAATACCCACCTACGCGGCCGTTGGCAAGTTATCGGCCAAAAGCCACTCACCATCTGTGAGACGGCACACAATGCAGACGGTGTGGAGGCAATGTTGGAGCGAATAGGAGAGATGCGCGGTTCGTTCAAGAAGTTGCGAATAGTATATGGCTGTGTGAGTGATAAGGACTGCGGCAAAATACTGTCCCTCATAGAGGAACGCCTGCATCAGTGGGGGGTCGATGCCGAGTGGTACTTCACTCAACCCTCCGTGCAACGGCGGATGCCAGTGGAACGGCTTACGGAAGAAGTGGCGAAACTGCACATAATGGGACAAAAGATTATCTCACCCAAAGAGGCATTGGAGATGGCTCGCGTGGATGCATCGCCAGACGACTTGGTGCTTGTTACAGGCAGCATTTTCTTAGTGGCCGACGTGTTGGGACAGGAAGAGAGTTGAGCTCCACAATAGGTAAACTACACCTTAATATTATATATACAAAGACAACAGATCATGGCAACAAATAATGAAGACCAATTCAAGAAGGTGGTAGCCCATGCAAAAGAATATGGGTTCATATTCCCGTCGAGCGAAATATACGATGGGTTGGCTGCAGTGTATGACTACGGGCAGTTGGGCACAGAGTTGAAAAACAACATCAAGCAGTACTGGTGGCGTGCTATGGTGCAATACCATGAGAACATAGTGGGCATTGACAGTGCTATCTTTATGCACCCACGCATTTGGAAGGCGTCAGGTCATGTGGACGCTTTCAACGATCCGCTCATTGACAATCGGGACAGCAAGAAAAGGTACAGAGCCGATGTGCTCATTGAGGAGCACATAGCCAAGATAGAGGATAAGATAGAGAAGGAGTGCGAGAAAGCACGCAAACGCTTTGGAGAAGCCTTCGATAGGCAGCAGTTTGTGTCGACCAATGCCCGTGTGCTTGAGCATCAAAAGCAAATAGATGAAATCAAGGAGCGCTACGGCCGCTGCATGAATGATAATGACCTGACGGGTCTGAAGCAGCTCATCTTGGATTTAGGCATTGTATGTCCCATAAGTGGCACGCGCAACTGGACAGACGTCCGTCAATTTAATCTGATGTTCGCCACCCGTATGGGGTCAGTGATTGACGACAGCGACACGCTCTATCTTCGCCCAGAGACAGCGCAGGGCATCTTTGTGAATTTCCTCAATGTGCAGAAGAGTGGACGCATGAAAGTCCCATTCGGCATAGCCCAGATAGGCAAGGCCTTCCGCAACGAAATTGTGGCAAGACAGTTCATATTCCGCATGCGCGAGTTCGAACAAATGGAAATGCAGTTCTTCGTACGTCCAGGAACTGAGCTGGAATGGTTCAAGTATTGGAAGGAAGAACGCCTGAAATGGCATCTCAGCCTCGGTTTGCCAGCCGACAGTTTCCGCTACCACGACCATGAGAAACTGGCACACTATGCCAATGCAGCTACTGATATAGAGTTCCGCTTCCCGTTCGGCTTCAAGGAACTTGAAGGGGTGCATAGCCGCACCGACTTTGATCTAAGTCGCCACAGTGAGTTCAGCGGAAAGAAACTTCAGTACTACGATGCCGAACTTGGCGAGGCGTATACACCCTACGTCATTGAGACCTCAATAGGGGTGGACCGCACGTTCTTGGCAATCTTCAGCCACGCCTTGAAGGAGGAACAACTGGAGGATGGCAGTACACGCACGGTGTTGAACCTGCCTCCGATGTTGGCTCCCTACAAGGCTGCAGTGCTGCCGCTGGTGAAAAAGGACGGTCTACCAGAGAAGGCTCGTAGCATTGTGGATATGCTGAAGTACGACTACATGGTTCAGTACGATGAGAAGGATGCTATCGGGCGTAGGTATCGTAGACAGGATGCCATAGGCACTCCATTCTGCATTACCGTGGATAATGATACGTTGCAGGACGACACGGTTACTGTGCGCCTGCGCGACACGATGCAACAGGAGCGCGTTGCGACGGCCAATTTGCAGCAATTCTTGAGCGACCATCTGCGCCCCAAGGTACAGTAGGTGCTTGGATGTAGGTGTTCGGGTCGAAGTCCGAATGCTGAGATAGGCAACAGGAAAAAAGCACGTACCCACCGTTCTTAGTTATGAGGTAGCACGGTGGGTACGTGCTTTTTGTTCTATTGAACGTAATGGTGTGCTTAGAAATGGTATTCTGCAGACAACATCAGACGCAGGTTTCCCACAGAACCCAAGGGGTCGACCACGTAGTGCTGTAACATGGTTGATGAGACGGGGGTACTAAGCATGGCGTAGTGTGCTTCAGTATATTCTGCTTCGAAATAGACATTGAAGTGGTCGTTGGCGTGGTAACCTATACGTGGCTGAATGCGCCATAATCGGTGTATGTCGTAGCCTCGGCCGTAGAACGTCGTATACGCAGGGTCAAACATTGTTTGGCCGAAGTTTGCTGCGTTGCCATAGGCAAGGAATAGGCCAGGGCGCCAATGACCGTTGGCACGACCGAAGTCCACCCATGCCAAGTGCCAAGCTTGGGTGTTGTACGAGAAAGAGTTTTGCGTGGGGGAAAAGGTCTCGGAATATCCGCCCATGGATGCTATTTCGCTCAGATTGTTGGCGTATAGATATTGGGCACGTAGGCTCCAGTTGCCCAGCGAGTAGCGCATAAAACAGGTGAGCGAGGGCGCGGAGACAAGGCCGCTGGTGGCATGGATGCCGAGCGAATCGCTGTAGGACGTACGGGGACGGAGCGTGATGAGATGGACACCTGCGCCCAACAACAACTGTTCAGAGCGATATCTTATAGTAAGGTTGCTTTCGGGTAGTGGGCTGTGGCGCAAATACTGAGGGCTGCCGCCTTGTGGGCCGTCGCTCATATTGTCTAATTGTGAGGAGAGGGTGGCTGCAAAGTCCCAGCGACCCAGCCTGTAGTCGTAGCTTATCAGGCCTTGTCGACAATAGGGATGGAACGGAGCCCCCATATTCAAAGGGCGTGTGTTGGGCATCACCTCGGCTGCTACCAAAGGGTGCCAGTATTGCCCCGCCAGCAGTTGGCTGTGAGTCCAGTTCAGTTGGAAATAGGCATGCCGTAGGCGTAGATTGTTGATTGTCGCATTGGTGGCACCTGTGAAGTCTCCTTCTATATAGGCGCGGGTGTGGGCTCCCATCATGTCTGGACCACTGATGTGGAGGCCAAGTCGTGCGGTAATGGCCAGCATATTCCACGATGCCACGTTGTTCAAGTCCCGTCCTTCGGCATCAGACTGCCAGCGTTGAGGGTAGAATAGCATCATGGTTTCGCGTCCCCCCACAACTTCGCGGCTGTCGGCATAGAAGTGAGGATTGACAAATCCCGACCAGCGTAAACGCCACGTGGCAGGTGTGCTGTCGGCTGTGGCGTAGACGGGCGTTTTCTCGGTACTTCGGGTCGATAAATCTGATGGCTCTGAATGGGAGGCTGCCGCGTAGACTGCATTCGTAAGAAAGAGTAGGCCGAAGAGGAGGATGGTCAGCGAGTGTTGTTTCATCTTGGAAGTGGTATGAGGAGCATGCCACTCTGTCTTGGGTGGCATGCTCCGTGTGCTATATATATTATAGGTGTAGCGTGTGGTGTTTGGTGGCGATGAAAATGGCTCTGAGTATCGAGCGACGGTTTTACTTCTTGTTGTTGGCAATGGCCAGCATTACGCCGAGAGCTACGCCCAAAACGGCAGCGAAAAGCACCTGCCAAGTGCCCGGCAGGAGGAAGGTGATGGTATGGGCTGGGAACCAAAAGAGAGGAATGGTCTTCTTCAAAGTGAAGCCCCAGTGGCGTTGCCAGTCAATAGAGGAGAGCATTTCGCCCATGGGCATACGGCTCAGCAGCCCATTGACGGTGCCACCTGTGCGTAAAATGTGGATGTCGGTGCACTTGTGGAACGTCATCATGACTGGGGCGAAGATGCTGTTCATAGCAACGCTGATGCTAAAGGCTATGCCCACTTTGCCCCAGCTTAGCGGACCGTTGAAGGTCTCAACTATTGCGGCAATCGTCTCGCCTCTGTTCTCAGTGCAGCAACTTGCTATAGTGCCAAGCACCACAGGCATACCAGCTTTGAATACTGACATGGCCAGGCAAATGCCCATTCCTAAAAAGCCCCAGACCATCATGCGTGGGACAACGCCGAAGCCAGGCTCGTTGTAGACCCCTTTGCGAATACGCAATCCAATCATCTCTCCCAGGGTGGAGAGCAGGGCGAACTTGAAGAAGCTCATTACATACGGATAGGCATTGGTCAAATTCTTGAACCCGTCTAAGAATCCAGTTGCGGGAATGAAGAATGGTGCCAGTACTATGCAGACACATAGTATCAAAATTAGGTCTTGTCGTTTCATTACTGTTATTAGTTTAGTTCTTTTGTGATTACGTTGGTTTAGTCAAGTGTGTGCTGGTGCGAACCGTACGGCTCAAGAGCCCATCAGTCGCAGAGTATAAAGAAGTCGTCTCGAGGATTTAGGTACATGACGGGGATGTTATGCCGATTGACAATAGTGCGGTGCTCCTGCACCCCTATGATGTATTCCATCACGTCGCGTTCTGCTGTCGTTACCGAGACGATGAGGTCGTAGTGGCTTTCGGCTGCAAACTCGATGCCGTCCACATCGGCCCAATTGGCATGCTGCTGCATAATATGGGGCTTGAACGTTATGCCGAGGTTGGTATAGAATTTGTGTAGGAACTGCATGTTGGCGTACCATTTGCTTCGCAGCCCTGGGTCGCGGTAGTCGTAGTATAGAGTGTGGATGCTACTGCCGCCGAATCGGGCAAAGTAGCTCGACCAGATGAACTTCTCTTTGCTTTCGTGTTTGAAGTCGACGGTGAGCGCCACCGATGCGGGTGGTGTGCTGTCGGTTTTAGTCGTCTGTGCGGTGAGAAAGGCCACCTTGCAGTTTGCAAAGTTGCGGAGCAGTTGCTTCGGATGGGTGGGACTCTTGCGCGGTGCGGTGCGGTCCACCTGCGCCACAATGGCGACGGCGTTGAGCAGCTCGGGCAGAGTCTCAATGATGTCGGCCGTTTTGCCTGGGATGATGCAGTAATTGGTGTCGGCATAGGAAGCTGCCACCGTGTCGCGTAGTGTGTGTATAGTCTGCTCGGCATCGTTCTGCGGGCAGGTGGCGAATGTGCTGTCGTTCACGTGAAGCAAAATCAGCCCCTTGTGAAGCATCTGTGCCAATGCCACAGCGTGCGACACGACCACCTGTGTCTGGCTCAGGTTAGGTAGATAGGCTATGATGAACTGGTCGCGCTTTTCTTTGGACTTATCCTCGGTGGGTGTCATGGGCTGTCGTGGTGTGGTAGGTTGTTGACTCGTGGTTCATCGCACAAGGGTTATGTCGCCCTTGAATCGGGTCTTCTTGTTTCCTTCGCAGGTAATATCGCAGATGTAGGTATATACGCCCGGCTGACACATGTTGCCGTTGTGCCGGCCGTCCCAGCACCGGCTGAGGTCTTTGCTCTCGTACACCAGTTCGCCCCACCGAGTGAAGATGGCCATGTGGAACTCCTTGACCCAAGAACCTCGCACGCACAACTGGTCGTTCACTCCGTCTCCATTCGGGGTGAAGATATTGGGGATGAAGATGTCGCTTTCGCCACATGCCACAGTGATGCAGGGTATCAGTAGTGAATCGCGGTAGTTGCAGCCGAGGCTGTCGGTAACGACTACCGTGAAGGTGGTGCTGTCTTGCAGTGTGGCAGTAGGGCTGTGGGTCGACGCTCCAGAGAGTGGAGCTATTGGGGTCCAGGCATAACGTCCTTGGGGAATTGGGGTAACGTGGAGGGTTGTGGACTCGCCGTCGAAAAGGCGTTCGTCGTCAGCCCATACGCGTATGCTGTCGAATGAGTGCTGACGAGCTATTACTATCGAGTCCATCACTTGGCATCCCTTGCTGTCGGTGGCGGTGATGATGGCTGTGCCTTCGCACAGGTGGTCGCAGGTGGCAGTGGTTGCGCCGTTCGACCACTGGTATGCGTACGGTGGCACGCCGCCAGAGGCCAGTGCAGTCGCGCTGCCGTTGCACTCCTCGGGGCATGTGATACGTCCCAGGGTGGCTCGCACGTTCATGTCGGCATTCTCTACGATAACAGAAGTGTCGTAGTAGGTGCATCCGTTGGCATCCGTTACTTGTGCCACGTATCTACCAGGGCAAAGTCCAGTGCGCAGCGTGTCGTGGCTGTTGTCGTCCAGCCATGTTACTTGATAGGGAACGGCGTCGCCAGCGATGTGCAGTGCAATGAGTCCCGTGCACGATTCGAGGCAGAGCACATGGGTCAAGTCGTGGCTAAAGGTGGGCGATGGGGCCTGGGCAATAGTGAAGGTGCGCGTGGTAGAGCAGCCTCGTGAGTCTTGTGTGGTGAGGGTGTAGCGGCCTGGGCAGAGCGAGTCGCAATGTTTTTTCGAACTCCATCCGTTGCCCCAGTTGTGCAGCAGTGGTGGCACGGCACCGGTGGTGAGCCCGATGGCAACCTTGCCGTTGCAGGCCGATGGGCAGGTCTCGTCGGTGATGATGAGTGAGTCCATAAGGCCTTGAAAGTGGATGTGGATGCTGTCCAATGCAGTGCACCCCTGCAGGTCCTGCACCATGACGTATATCCAGCGCGTGGTATCTATCGGTATGTTGGCCACGGGTATTCGGGTGTCGCCGTTGAGGGTGTCGGTCAGCAGTGGTGAACTGGACCACACATAGCGTGAGCCGCCATGCTCCACGTTGACGTCCAGTCGCACGGGGGATGAGCAGGTCTCTGTGTCGCCCACTATGTGGAACGAGGCGCGTCCCGCCGTAACCACTTGGTGAATGGTGTCGGTACAGGTGTTGCTACGCACCAGTAGAATGTAGTGGCCTGGTGCGCTCACCGAGGGGTTGGCGATGGTGCTGTCGCTCACTCCTGGGGTGATCCATTCGTAGGAGGCACCGAGTTGTGGTTTGATGCCGATGGGCAGGTTCAGCCCTGGACAGGTGGTGAGCGTGTCCAGGTGTTGGCTGTGGCTGCCCAGCACCATGACGTTTTGCTCCAGGGTGTCGGCTGTGCGGCATCCTATCGGGATGCGTGCTATGAGACGCACTGTGTATGAGCCTGCTTGGGTGTAGGTGTGGGAGGGGTTGGCTTCTGTACTGGTGGATCCGTCGCCGAAGTCCCACAGGTAGGATGTACCGCGGCCAGTGTTGTGGAAATGGATGTTGTATGGGGCGCATCCTGCTGGGGGTGGAACGAATTCTGCCACGGGAAAGTCGTCGGCGATGGTGATGCGGAAGAGTGCGTTATTGCAGTTGTTGCTTCGATTTTGTCGCGACCAGCTGCCTACGGTGGTGGGGAAGTTGCTGTAGGCTCCGCAGCTGGCACACACGGCCTCATAGAGTGTGGCGCACCTGTCGAAGCGGCTGGTGCCTCCGTCCACATGGTCGTTGCCGTTATACTGTTGGGCGTTGTGGGACTCGCCGAAGAAGGTGGCGTAGGTGAGTGCAGAGGCCGACTCGTCGATGCTCATGATGTAGAAGTCCTGTCCGTCGGAGGTCGACTGTAAGGCATCGGCAGTTACCTGCATGCCCCATGTACCAGTACTGTTCCACGGAATGGTCTGCCCGTTGAGGTAGTAACCGCAGAATTTTCGACCCCAGCCCACGGCGTAGACGCGGTTGCAGATGTCGGCCGAGAAGGCGGTCGGTGAGATGTTGGGCTCGCCACTACCAGTTCCGAACACGGTGCTCCACACGAGGGTGTCCAAGTTGGCGGTGAAGCGTGCCAGAAACTGTCCGCTGTTGGGCGTATTGTAGTTGGCGTTGTAGACCAATGTGCTGCCAGATGCCTTCGTTTGTCCAAAGATAAAAGCGTGGTTGCGCTTGCCTGTGCGCACAAAGTAGCACTGGTCGTAGGCCGATGACCCATAGAGCGAACTTGCCATCAGTTGGTTGCCGTAGTATGATATTTTGGACACAAAGCCGTCGGCCGAACCGCCCGCGTAGGTGGTTCGGTGGGCACGTGCCGTGGTGGGGAAGTTGGTAGAGGTGGTTCCCCCACACACCAGCAGGTTGTACTCATCGTCGGTATCCACGGAGTAGATGGCATCGTTGCCCGACCCTCCGAGGTAGCTGCTCCAAAGCAGATGTTGCAAATTGTAGTCAAGCTTGAACACCACGCCGTCTTGTCCACCGCCGTTATTCGGCTGGAATGCGCCTGGAGTGGTCGGGAAGTCGGACGAATGGGTCGTTGTCCCAACGTATATGTTGTTAAGGTCATCGGCAATGAGCTCTCCTCGCGCGCCATCACCGTAGTTGAAATAAAGACTGTCGTTGCCAAGCATCACGACACCGTTGCTTATGTTGTAGTACTGGCGGTAGTTTAGCCCGTCGTTTCCGCTCCCACCTACAAGGGTGGAAGCTTGAAGTTGAGTACCATCGGCGTTGAAGCGGCACACAAAGATGTCGACTCCCGTAGGGTAGTTGATGGTGTTTGACTCGTAATAGATGGGGTGGCCGCCGCGAAAGGTGGTCTGATATGCACCAGGGGTCGTCGGGAAGTTAGGAGAACCCGTGGTTCCAAAGATGACCAACTCGTCGAATGCATTGACGAACATGCTGTGAGGCATATCGGCATTGGTGCCTCCGAGGTACGTGGCATACAGTCGTTGCGTACCGCTTGTGTCGAACTTGAATATGCCTACGTCGGCGTTGCCGTTGTAGGTGCTGTCGTATGCCCCGAGGGAGGTGGGGTAGCCGGTGTCGAACACCAACCCTGATGTGTAGGTCTGCTTGTAGGAGTCGTAGGCACTGGTCGAGCCCCAGTTGTCGGCTGTTGAGCCAGTGTAGGTTGAAAAGTGTAGGTAAGGGTCAATGACAAGGGGGCGAGTGTGGTCGTATTCGCCCACGGCTATACTGACGGTGTTACCTCGCAGCACATAGTGTGAGGCAACTTCAACCTGCTGGTTGTTCACTACTTGATAAGCGTATGGCTTCAGCTCTACCACGTCGGAGACGATGGTGTGGAGCACCAAGTTGCCCCCCAGTAGCACTATTTTGTTCAGCCCTTCGTACTGCATGACTATCTGCGAGGGGTCGGCTCCTGGTGCTACTACGAAGTCGTATTTCAGCGCGTTGGTGGCGGAGTAGACCTTCATGTCCACTCCGTCGTAGAGTCCAGCGTAGTACACCGATGCGTACGACGTTACGTGCGAAGCCCAGCGTGCAGGGTCGTCGCCTATGTAGTAGTTGCTGTAGCCAGGCTGAGGATCATAGCCTGTGGGACTGACGGCCGAGGCTCCGACGAAGTGCAGCCTATAGGCGTGGCTGCGAAAACGTTCGGTTTCAGGTTTGGCGCGGTGGGAGGCAAAGGGGTGGAGCACTGGGTCGTGCACCACTATGGTGAAGCATTTCTGCTCTGCAAAGAGGGCTGCACCTCGCATTTGTGCCTTGAACTTTATGTTGTGTTCCCACTGTCCGAGGTTTTCTTCGAAACTGACAGGCTGCCCCACACCCAGCGTATCGCGCTGATTGCGCGCCGATAGGTGCCCTGCAGTGCAACACAGCAGAAGCCACACGGCGATGTGTAGGAGATGCTTTGCAGTACGAGGTTTCACATGGCAAAGATACGATTTTTTTTTGATACAGAAGTGAATGGGTGCCCCACGCGTGGTGTAGCGCGGTTCGAGATGTGGCAGCTGCGGACTGCTTACGCTCCCATCGAGCCGAAGACAGCGAGGCCGATGGGGCACGATGCCGTACGGGCTGCGGTTCTACGCCGTACGGCACAGGCCGCTGTGCTGTACGGCATACGCCCCTATGCCGTACGGCATTATTCCCTTACAACAGGGTGAACGATAGCACGGTGTGTAGATGCTGGGGTAGATGTCGTACGGCGGGTGGGTGCAACGCCGTAGGCTTCCACTCCAGAGGCTGAGGCGAAGGAGGCTTTGGCGCAAAGCAAAGGATGAGGGGGTAAAGTTGGGCAGCGAGGGAGCGAACGCTACAGGCCGAAGGTGTTATGCTGCTGCCCTTCGGCGGTGCAAAGGTACGAAAAAAGAGCCGACCATGAACAGAAAGGAGTGGTGAAGCGTGTGGGTGAAACTCAGCATGCAGGGCACCAGGTGGTTATATGGTTCAGCAGCGCACCCCGTCGGGAACCATGTGTCGAGAAGGCTCGTCCGTCGAGGTGCGCTGCTGTGATTGGTGCGTCGCCGCGGCCTACTGCCCAGAGCGTTTGCGTCTGGACGTGTGGGGCTTCTGCTCCTTCACCTCGCGGCGATAGGCGCGCAGCTGCTTGCGGTGGTCTTGTCTCTCTTCGCGATGCTGACGTCGCTCGAGTCGACGTTTTTGTAACTTTTTCAGCTGCTTCAGCTCCTCGTGCTGGTCTGGATTGTCGGCCTTCTTGCGCCACCACGGCATGCGTCGCATATTGATTTGGAAGTAGTGCAGTCGGTCGAGCAACCGGTTGCGCATAGTGTAGCTCTCCATGTAGCGTGCGCGCTTGTCGGGGTAGATGTCGCGTAGCGTAACGAGGATGCCAGTCTCGATGGTGCCGCCCAGCTCGGGGCAGAGGGCGGTGCCGAAGGAGCGCATGGTGGGGGTCAGTCCCATGTAGGCATTGATGAGGGGCGGTATGGTGCAGCCGAGTGCGCGTACATTGCGCTGCAATATCTGGTAGTCCTCCTTGTAGTTAGCACCGTTGAAGAGGCTGTGCAGCTCGTTGTAGTCGCTCTCGATGGGCACGGCAATGTGGGGGTGCACCAGTCCGTCGGGGTCAGGGAAGTGCTTTTTGTAGAAGAAGAGTATCAGGTCGCGCGCCTTGCTGTTGAACTGGGGGTACATCGTAATCTTGCCGAAGAAGTAGCGCGTCTCAGGTACTTCGAGGGCCAAGGCGCCCAGTCCGTCCCACAGGTTATCGAGTGAGTAGATGCCCTTTCGCAGATTGTTGCGTGGTTGGAAGTTGGGTTGGACGAAAGCACGCCCAAGCTCTACGGTGTAGGGCAGCACGTTTTCCACAAAGTCGTCGGAGAAGTCGAAGATGGTGGCCGTTGGGGAACTGAAGGTGCCGTCGTCGCCCCGCTTGATGTTGCTGCCGTGGAGGAAGCGGTAGCCTCCCACGATTTCTTCGTCGGCGTCGCTCCACACAAAGAGCTGCTTATAACAGTAGGGCTCGGGCAGCAGGTCGTATTCGTCTATGTCGCAGGGGTTCCCACTGCCGCCTCCTTCGGAGGCAAAGGAGAGCTCCCGCAGGCGGCCAATCTCGCGCATGATGTTGGGCGAGTGGTGTGCCGTGGTAACGTAGATGCTCTTGTCTCCGTTATTGGTGCGGCGAATCAAGTTGCGGTTGGACAATTCTGCTTTGAGCAGGGCTCGGTCGACAGGGGGAATGATGTAACTTAAGTCGGTCATAATTGGGATTTGGAGTAGGATGTTAGGTTGTGAAAGGTGCGGCAGGGTTCTTCTCGAGCTTGTACACGTGTTGGCGCAGCTGCTCGGCCCATTCCTTGAAAGAGTGCTGGGGGGTGAATTGCGCTGCTTGAATGGGTTGGCCTATGGTCATGGTGATGCTGTCGCCTTCATGGGCGAACATTTCGGCTGGCAGCAGAGCCATCTCGATGTTGAACTTGATGCCAAGTGCTTTGCGCAAACGAGCCAGGACGTAGAAGCGTCGGCGATTGGTGGCGTTGAAGTGGATGGGGACAATGGGACGCGCATTGCGCACGGCCTGCTTGACCACGGTGGCGTGCCATGTGAGGTCCTGCACCTTGCCGTGCACCAGTCGTGAGCAGGTGCCAGCTGGGAAGTAGAGAAGGGGTGTTTGGGCAGCAAAGACTTCGGTGAGGTTGCCCAGATTGCGCCCGTTTTTGTGAACTTTATCGATGGGGATAAATAACTGTGAGAGGCCAGGCATCGCCATGAGGAAGTCGTTGACCGGTACTTTCACGTCGGGTATCTTGCGGCCTATGGCGGCTATGAGTGCTAAGCCATCGGGGCCACCCAGTGGGTGATTGGCCACAAAGATGGGCGAGCCGTCGGTGGGTATGTGTTCTTCGGCTACGACGTTGAGCTTGATGCGCAGCCACTCGATGAGTTGTTGTGCCAACTCGACGCCCTGATAGTCGCGAGTGTCGTGCAGTGCTTGATTGATGCGTTCCACGCGGAGGATGCGCTCCAACAGGCTTACGGCCCAGCGTGGCAGGTCGAGGTGCTTCTCTTTCAAGATGGCACGAAAGTCGATGTGTGGCTCGGCAGGGGAAATGGTTTGGTTCATGATAATTGGGGAAGTCGTGGTGCGAAAGGTGGTGGGCTGCAATAGTGCAAACGGTCTTGTTCAGGCCTCACTGTAGGCCAGTTTCACTATGTCGGCGGCAATAGGGGAGCAGCGCGAGCAGTCGGGCTGCGAAAGGGTGGAGGCTCCGCGCAGCAGCGAGGTGGCCTCGTCGACGGCCGCCACATCGAGGGAATCTGAGGCGACAACAGCCTCTTCGATAACGTTGCGCACCTGGTCGACGGTGATCGAAAGATCCACCAGCCCCCAGTCGTAGTTGCCCGAGCGTGTGGCACAGAACGAACGCCACTTGGCAAAGCGCCATTCGTCGCTGGCGAATTGTTGGGTAAGGCGTACCACCTCATCGCAGGCGGCCAACTGGTCGAAGTCGACCAGGGTAGTTTCTTGTCCGTACACCTGTTGGAAAGCCTCTATCAGGTGCGGCACGATGTTGGTACTCGTTACTTCGGCAAGCTCGGACAGGTTGACCACTCGGCTGTGCACCGACGATACGCCATGCTTGTGCAACTTGGCAGGATTGACGCGCAGGTAGCGCTGCATGTCGGCCACATTTCCCTTGATGAGGATGGTGCCGTGGTGCAGGTTTTGGAAGCGCGCTTTGCTGAAGGCATTGCCCGAAAACTTACGCCCATCGCACAGCAAGTCATTGCGTCCGCTCACTTCGGTGCTCAGCCCGTAGGCCGCCAGCGCGCGGCCGATGACGTTGAGCTGACGGGGCACGTCGTAGTAGGCGTGGGGTATGACAAATGAAAAATTAATGTTGCCGTCGTCATGGTATACGGCTCCGCCCCCCGTGCTGCGCCGCATCAGGTAGCCACCCTCACGCTCCAGCAACTCTACGTTGCACTCGGTGTAGGGGTTTTGGTTTTGGCCAATGACCACGGTGCGGTGGTTCTTCCACAAGTAGAGCGTGAGGAGGTCGGTATTGGGCTGTGCGAGCAGGTAGTTCTCTACTGCTACGTTGACAAACGGATTGGTTTGGGTGCTGATGATGGTTTGCAGCTGCATAAGGTGGTTGGGGAGTTGAATTGACTACATAATAATATAGGTGTAGTAAGGGTGATGGGCTGGTGGAGTTAGAACTGGAGGCGCAGGGAGAGATAGTTCGGAGCCTGCCCGAGGTGGTAGTTGTTACGTGCGTAGCTGAACTCGAAGCGTTTGGTGCGGATGCCAATGCCGTAGGCAAAACCACTCAAATTCATATTGAGTCGGTCGGCAGCCTGTTGCTCCTTGGTCTGCCGGTGGTTGTATCCCAAGCGAAGGAACACTACGTTGTTCATGCTTAACTCCACGCCCACAGCCACGTGGCGCGCGAGGTTATCCCACGCGGAGGACAAGCGGCTCTCGGTGTAGGTCGTGTCGGCGTAGGGGTCATAGTGTGCGGTAGGGTTCAACGGGTCGTTGTAGCGCAGGTTCCACCGTTGTAGGTTGGACAATTGCAGGAAGAAACGGAAGGGGGCTTTGGACAGTTTGTAGGACAAGGCGGCGGCCAACTCGAAAGGGGCGCGCTCGGTGGTCTGGTCGTACGACACGAGTTGGGTGCCGATGTTGCGAGCCATCACACTGGCTGCAAAGGTACGGCTGTCGCTGATGTAACTGCCTGCTACATCGGCTGCCAGCAGCAACGCAAAGTAGCCGTCGTAATTGGAGAAGACGGGCTTGAGGTCTACGCCGATGGTGTAGTTGGAGTCGATGGGAAGCGCCCATCCAGCTGTGATGGCCAAGTCGCCTGCATGGAAATCGCCTGTGGTGTTCTCGTACTCATCATATCCGGCAAAAGAGCCGAAGTTGTAATGGCGTAGCGAGAGCGACAGCGTGCCGCCCCGTTGTAGGTGGTAGGCTCCGCTGATGCCAGCCAAATGCGCCCCGTTGAAGAGGTGCACGTAGGTCAGCTCCACCTGTTTGTGGTGTGCAGCATTGAGGAGTGAAGGGTTGTCGATAGCGATGCCAAGCGAAGCGTTAGGCAGTGCTAAGATGTGCATGCCTAAGGCTGCCGTACGAGCAGAAGTGGGAATGTCCAGTACGCTGTAGGCCGACGAGCCCGCCACCTGGCCGTGCAGCACCGTGGCGGTCATTAGTGCCAACAGTAGGGCAAGTAGCCTATTTGTTCCAGACTTCATGTCCGTTTTTATCGAGGTATCCGGTACGCATCTTCCCAGCTTTGTCCTTTTGCCTGATGACGTACTTACCCCCCAGAATAAGGATTTCGTCGTACACGAAGTCGGTAACAAATATGCCCTGCACATTGATAAAAGCCCATTTGCCCTTGCGCCTGAGGGCGGCAAAATAAGCGGGGTAGTTGCCTTTGGTGTAGTCTATCTCGCATACGGCCGCATCGTAGGCTATCTCCGTCAGTGGTTCACCGCTCATTCCGACGAAGCCCCATTTGCCCCCATTCGATACGGGATACATGCCGCCGTTGGTCTCATAGAGAAGACATGTGTATACAGGAGGGATGGCCCATTCGCCCTCGTTATCGACATAACCCCACAGTCCGTCTTCGGCGCGGCAGGGGTGATAGCAGGGGTACACCTCTTGAGCCGAGAGGTGCAAGGTGCCGAGCGTCAGGCTTGCAATAAGGGTGAGACAGGCGACGAGGTGTTGTTTCATAGGGCTTCTGTTGAAGTTCGTTTGGGCTTCGGTTGTTGATGAAAAGCCATTGCCGACCGCAGTCGGCAATGGCTACTTGTAGAGGATTGTGTTATCTCTTCTTGTTGCGTTCGTGGCGCATCAGATGGCTTGGCTCCAATGCCATGCGGTCTGTCTCAAGCAAAGATGCTACGCCTTCGTCCACTTTGCGATGGGCTTCGCATGCCTCGCAGTGGCACTCCTCGTGGTATTCTCTTGGCTCCGTGTAGGTGGTTATTACGCCTTCGAAGTTGCGGAGGATGACCTTGTCGGGACTTTGCGAGATGACGTACTGCGGCATCACTGGGGTCTTGCCACCACCACCTGGGGCGTCAACGACGAAGGTTGGTACGGCATAGCCACTGGTATGACCACGGAGGTTCTCGATAATCTCAATGCCTTTGCTGACGGGGGTGCGGAAGTGCTCAAGTCCCATACTGAGGTCGCATTGGTAGATGTAGTAGGGGCGAACGCGGTTGCGCACCAGTTCGTGCATCAGTTTCTTCATGACGTGTACACAGTCGTTCACACCGCGAAGGAGCACTGTCTGGTTGCCCAGAGGGATGCCTGCATTGGCGAGTTTGGCCAGGGCGGCTTCGGCCTCGGGGGTCATCTCGTTGGGGTGGTTGAAGTGTGTATTGAGCCAGATGGGGTGATACTTCTTGAGCATGTTCACCAGGTTGTCGGTGATGCGTTGTGGGCACACTACTGGAGTACGGCTTCCCAAGCGCACTATTTCCACGTGGTCGATACGGCGTAGACGCGAAATGATGTATTCTAACTTCTCGTCGCTCACGCACAGGCAGTCGCCGCCACTAAGCAGTACGTCTCTTACCTGCGGGGTGCGCTCTATGTATTCCAAGCACTTTTCGATTTTCTCATTGGGGCTCTCGTCGTCTTTCTGTCCTGCAAAGCGACGGCGGGTGCAGTGGCGACAGTACATGGAGCACATGTCGGTGATGAGAAATAGTACGCGGTCAGGGTAGCGATGTGTTAGGCCAGGAGCCGGCGAGTCCTCGTCCTCGTGTAGTGGGTCGTCCAGGTCGGCGGGGGCTATGTTGCACTCTTCGCCCTGAGGTATGCACTGGCGGCGCACTGGGTCGTACGGGTCGTTGGGGTCAATGAGACTCAGGTAGTACGGGGTGATGGCCATGCGGAATTTGCTCAGCGCCTTTCTGATGCCTTCGCCTTCTTCAGGGGTGAAGGAAAAGTATTTGCTCAGCTCTTCGTAGGTTTCAATACGGTTGCGTATCTGCCACTTCCAGTCGTTCCACTCTGCGTCGCTGACGTTGGGAAAGAGTTCCCTTCTGCGGTTTACTTTCATGCCAAATGTGGGTTGTGATTATCTGTTGTTGAAGTACGGAAACAGAGGAGACATGTCCCCTCTGTTTCCGTGAATAATTGGTTGATGTGCTATGCGTAGAGTTCTTCGAAGATCTTGCGCAGCTCGGGGCATTCGCGCAGTTCTTGCAGGGTGAACTCTGCGTGGCCTTTGGTGTAGCCGTTGCCGATGATCATGTTCACGTCGGCACCGATGCCTTCTGCGCCCAGAGCAGCTTTGGTGAAGCTGGTGGCCATCGAGAAGAAGTATACCACACCGTCGTCCTTGGTGCACAGCACTGCGGTCATTTCGCAGTCGGGCACGTTGACGCAGTTTATCGTTACGTCGGCCATCTTGCCATCAGTGAGGCGGCTGACGAGTTCGTTCACCTGTACTGGGGTCATGCCAGCGATGCTTTCCACCACGTCGCAGAAGCCGAGGTCCTTGATGCGTTTGGTGCTCTTGGGGCTGTTGGCGAGGCCGATGACCTTGCCCGTTACGCCTACGCGCTTCTTGGCTTCATAGCAGCACAGCATGCCGCTCTTGCCACCAGCACCCAAGATTACGACATTCTGGCCATACTGGCACAGCTTGGCGGTCTGAGCTGGTGCACCAGCTACGTCGAGTGCACTGAGAGCAAGTTTCTCGGGCATGTCTGAGGGGATCTTGGCATAGATACCGCTTTCGAACAGGATAGCCTTGCCCTTGATGTCAACCTGGTCAACGTCGGGACGGATGGCCAATATCTCGTCAATACGCAATGGCGTAAGGCTGAGCGATACGAGGGTTGCAATGCGGTCGCCTTCTTTCAGGTCGATTTTGCCCTTGAGGGCGTCGCCTATCTTCTCTACTTTGCCAAGCAACATGCCGCCACTGCCGGTGCGACGGTTGCGGTGCTTGCCTTGCAGCTCCACGTTGAGCAGCATCTCTTTCTTGATGCCTTCCAGCACCTCTGCTTCGTCGTTGGGGTTCTGAGCGTGCTCTTTTGCCCAATTGTGGATATCGGTGAAGCTGGCCGAGTCAATATTGAGGGTCTGTACATCAATGAGGATCTCGTTGTCATAGATCTCATCCATGTTGTTGTCGATTTTGTTGGCGGGCTGCGGTAGTACGCCTACTGGTTCAATCACACGGTGTGTACCGTACTTGTTGCCTTTTTTTTGCATAACGTTTACTGATTATATTTGTTTACATTGTTGATTGGCAGTGTATAATTTCTATGGCTCAATGCCTACGCGTAGGCAAAGATAGCAATTTTTTCTCTTTTGAAGGCAGTTGTGGGGTGAACGACCTGCGGCGAAGGAGGTCTGCTGTGTGAATGCTGTCGGTGTAAGGTGTTGGGTGTATGTCTGCTGTGCATGGTTTCGAAAAGTGTTGATCGCGTTATTGGCTTTTTTGAGTACATTTGTCTTCTGAGTGTGGCACGTGAGGCCGAAGTTGCCTGCTGCTGTGTCGCAACTTGGCTCTCTTTCCCTTGATACGTAACTTCCAATGAAGGCTCTGTGCAGTGCCCAGGGGGTGGGTGTCGTACGGCATAAGGGGTGTGTGCTGTACGGCGTAGTGTATTCTCTCTAACTATATTACTTACGTTCATCTTGTTGTGTTGTAATCCTGCCGTACGGCGTAGGGGTAGATGCTGTTGTGGGCAAAGGTCTGTGCCGTACGACATCGGACTTTCCCCCGTACGGCGCCACCCTGCGGTGCCAGCAGGGGAGGCTGCGGTGTCGCAATTTGGCGTGCGTGGGGGCGGAACAGTAGCAGGGTGCCGAGGGTACAAAATTGTTCTTTTTTTTTTGGCCGAAGTGGAGTAAAGTGCGCATGTGCGTACAATAATGGAGACGTACGGCCGTTAGTGGGCTCGGTGTTGAACTGGCAGTTGTTTCCAGCACACCATCAGGATAAAGATATGACGTGTAAATAGGTTGAATATGAAAGTACAGAGCATTAAAAATACAAGAACTACAATGCGAAAATTAGTATTCTTTTCTCTCTTTGCCCTGCTGTTGGCGGGGGTATCTCAGGGGCAGGTGAAGTGGCAACCCGTTGAGCAGGCTGCCGCCACCGACTTGAAGACCAATCGGAAACTCTTTCTGATAGACTTCTCTACCTCGTGGTGTGGCTATTGCAAGAAGATGGACCAAGAGACCTTTACCGACCCAGTGGTGGCCGCCATCCTCAATAGATATTACATTCCAGTGCACTTCAACGCCGAAGGAAATGATACATTTACCTGGGCTGGCGTGAAGTATGCGGGCACCAATTCCCTCAACAGCAAGACTAAAACTCCACACTCGTTTACGCGCGCTGTGCTGGGACAACGCATCGGATACCCGTCGTTTGCCATTTTCGGAGCGAACCAGTCGCTGGTGCAAATCCTTCAGGGTTACCAGTCTGCCTATGACTTCAGCATGCTGCTGTGGTACTTCTGCTCGGGTGATTATCAAAGATATCCGATGGAACGTTACCGACAGGTTTTTGATAGCGAGATCAAGCCTGCCATGATGAAGCAGCTGGGGCTGAGGTAGCATGTGCCTGACAGGTAGCATGGCGTTCCGAACCCTCTTGTCAACGGAGTTCCTGTGGCTGTCTGGCTATACCGAAGGGTGTAGCCCAAGGGGAGCCTGTGTGAAGAACCATTACACCTAAGTATTATATAGGGCACGCCGCACGTGTAGTGCGCATTTTCAGAAGACTGTACATACACACAACACTACATCTCAACGCATGAGTTACAAAGAATATAAACAACTGGACCTCTCACGTATAGGTGAAGAGGTGCGTCGCTTTTGGGAAACCAACCACACGTTCGAAGAGGGACAACGCTTGTCCGAAGGCCATCCTCACTTTGTGTTCTATGACGGCCCCCCATCGGCCAATGGCAAACCAGGCATACACCATGTGCTGGCACGCACCATTAAGGACACCTTCTGTCGCTACAAGGCGCAGAAGGGTTTCCATGTGGAGCGCAAGGCAGGCTGGGACACACATGGCCTGCCTGTCGAACTGGGGGTGGAGAAAAACCTTGGGATAACCAAGGAGGACATCGGCAAGAAAATATCGGTAGATGAATACAATCAGGCTTGCCGCACCGAGGTCTTGAAGTACAAAGACCTCTGGGACGAGCTGACTCGTCAAATGGGCTACTGGGTTGACCTCGAGCACCCGTACATCACTTTCGACAATGAGTACATCGAAACTCTGTGGTTCCTGCTCAAGAAGCTCTACGACAAAGGCCTTCTTTATAAAGGCTACACCATTCAACCCTTCTCGCCTGCAGCAGGCACGGGGTTGAGCTCGCACGAACTTAATATGCCGGGATGCTACCGCGATGTCAAGGACACAACCTGTGTAGCTATGTTCCGCCTACAGCCAGGCCAACGGCTGCCGTTTGGATGCTCAGTGGAGTCGGGCGATGTCAGTGCAGTGGCCTGGACCACCACCCCGTGGACATTACCCTCCAATACCGCCTTGTGCGTGGGTCCATCCTTTGACTATTGCCTACTGCGCACAGTGAATCCCTATACGGCGCAGCCGGCCATCATCATCATGGCCTGTGCGCTGGTCAAGAACTTCTTCAAGGTAGCAGACGGCGCTACGTTGGCTGTGGGGCTCCGCTCCGAACAGTCGCCAGCCGACTTCAAAACAGGTGAAAAGGATCTGCCCTACGAGGTGTTGGGTATCTGCAAAGGAAAAGAACTGGAGGGGCTGCGCTACGAACAGCTCATTCCCTGGGTGAAACCCAATGGGGACGCGTTCCGCTTCATACTGGGTGATTATGTAACGACCGACGACGGTACAGGTATAGTCCACATTGCGCCCACCTTTGGAGCCGATGATGACCGAGTGGCAAAGAAGGCCGGCATTGGTGCCCTGGTGATGGTGGACTGCGACGGAAAGCAGCAACCCATGGTAGATCGCACTGGCAAGTTCTTCCGCATGGCCGACCTCGATGCAACGTGGGTGAATACCAATGTGAACGGCGAAGCCTACGCAGCCTATGAGGGTAAGTACGTGAAGAATGCGTTTGACGATACTAAGACCGACAAAGACCCCTCGCTCGACGTGGAGATAGTGGTCATGCTCAAAGGTGAAGGCAAACTGTTCCGCAGCGAGAAGCATACCCACAGCTACCCACACTGCTGGCGTACCGACAAGCCCGTGCTATACTATCCGCTTGACAGCTGGTTCATCCGTACCACGGCAGTCAAGGAGCGGCTCATCGAGCTCAACCGTACCATCAATTGGAAACCCGAGGCCACAGGCAGCGGCCGCTTTGGCAACTGGTTAGAGAACATTGTGGACTGGAACCTCAGCCGCTCACGCTATTGGGGTACACCATTGCCCATTTGGCGCACAGAGGACGGACGTGAGGAACGTTGCATAGGCAGTGTCGACGAGTTGCGTCAGGCCATCGACGACGCTGTCAAGGCAGGTTTCATGACCTCGAACCCCTACAGCAGCCCCAACTACAAAGACTTCGACCTGCACCGCCCTTACATTGATGGCGTTGTGCTGGTATCCCCCTCGGGCAAGCCCATGATGCGCGAACCCGACCTGATTGACGTGTGGTTTGACAGCGGCGCCATGCCGTATGCTCAAATCCATTACATGGGCGAGCCTTTGGGAGCCGACAAGTTCCCCGCCGACTTCATAGCCGAAGGCGTTGACCAGACACGTGGCTGGTTCTACACGCTCCACGCCATAGCCGCTATGTGCTTTGACAGTGTGGCGTTCCGTAACGTTATCTCTAACGGGCTGGTGCTGGACAAAAAGGGTAATAAAATGTCGAAGAGGCTGGGCAACGCCGTGGATCCCTTCGAGACGATTGCGAAGTTCGGCCCTGATGCTACGCGCTGGTACATGCTCACTAACAGCCAACCTTGGGACAACCTAAAGTTCGATACCGAAGGGGTGGATGAGGTGCGCCGTAAGCTGTTTGGCACGCTCTACAACACCTATAGTTTCTTTGCTCTCTATGCCAACCTCGACGGCTTTACATTCCGCGAGCCAATGCTCAAGAACGAGGAACGCCCCGAGCTCGACCGCTGGATTCTTTCTGAACTGAATACGTTGGTGCAGCGCGTGGAAGCTGCCATGGAGGACTACGAGCCTACACGTGCTGGCCGTGCTATACAAGAGTTCGTGGACGCCAACCTCAGCAACTGGTACGTGCGTCTGTCGCGTCGCCGCTTCTGGAAAGGCGACTATACGTCCGACAAGGTGTCGGCCTACCAGACACTGTACCTATGCTTGGAAACACTGGCACGTCTGATGGCACCCATTGCACCTTTCTTCAGTGAACGCTTATTCTTAGACCTCAATGAGGTAACGCACCGAGTGGATGCCGCTTCGGTGCACCATGCTACATTCCCCGAGGTTGATGCATCGTGCATTGATAAAGAGCTGGAAGCTCGCATGGAGCAGGCACAGCGCATCTGTTCGATGGTGCTTTCGCTGCGCAAGAAGAGTAATCTGAGAGTGCGTCAGCCGTTGGCCAAAATTACTATACCAGTGACCGACGAAGCCATGAGAATGCGTATCGAGGCCGTAAAGGCTCTTATATGCAGCGAGGTCAACGTGAAGGCGATAGATTTTCTGTCGAGCGACAACAATATGTTGGTTAAGCGTATTAAGCCCAACTTCAAGACACTGGGGCCCCGTTATGGTAAGATTATGAAGTCCATCAGTGTGGTCGTGGCAGGCCTGAGCCAAGAGTCAATAGGTCGTATTGAACGTGAGGGTAACCTGCTCATCGAAGTGGAAGATACCCAAGTGGAACTGCACCGCGACGACGTGGAAATTACCACGCAAGATATTCCAGGTTGGGTGGTGGCCACCGACGGCAATCTGACTGTGGCGCTCGACATTACGTTGACAGATGAACTACGCAACGAGGGCATGGCACGAGAATTGGTCAACCGCATCCAGAACATACGTAAGGATGCCTTTGATGTAACTGACCATATCCGTGTGCAACTCCTGCACGGCGAGTGGGATGTGGCAGTGAAAGCGCATGAGGGTTATATCTGCAATGAGACGCTGGCCGACAGACTACTGCTGGTTGATGGTATTGATGGTGAGGCGCAGCAGATTGAAATCATTGACGGTGTGGCTACGCAAATCAAAGTAGAAAAGGCTTAGAGGACAGGAGTTGACTGGGACGATGTGTACCGAAACAGGGATGTTGCACTGGTGTCAACATAGCGGCGCACAAGCATAGAAAAATTTCTATAGGGCAAAAATAAATCAATACAATATGAAGCACAGAACAAAATGGACCACGGTATTGGCAGCAGTTGCACTGACTGTGGCAAGTTGTGGTGAAAAGAAGCAGGCTGATGAGGCTGCCGTAATAGAGAAACAGCAGTTCACGGCAACGAATGGGCAATTTACGCCCGAAGCTATGTGGCAGTTGGGCAAGATGGGTGAATATGCAGTCTCGCCAGATGGCACCAGAATGGCGTATGCCGTTACCTACTACGACATGGAGGCCAACAAGGGTAACGCCGAGTTGTACTTGGTGGAAGGCTTGAAAGACGACAAGCAAACAACCCGCAGGTTGACGAAGACGGCTGCAAGCGAATGGAATCCTGTGTGGCAAGATGACAACACATTGCTGTTCTGCCGAGGCAACAAGGTAGAGGCTATGGATGTGGCCAGCGGCAACACGCGTGTGGTTGCTGAGCGTGAACGGGGCTTTGAAGGGTTTAAGCTCTCGGCTGACGGCAGCAAAATGCTTTTTGTGAGTACGCTTCCAGCAGTGCGTCCGCAGCCCATAGAGAAGTTGTATGCAGGACTTGACAAGACCACAGGTCGCATCAATGAGGACTTGATGTACCGCCACTGGGATAACTGGGTAGATGAGTATCCTCATCTGTTCCTCGCTACGATGGACAATGGACGGGTGGTTGAATCCTCGGTGCACGACTTGATTGATAGCCTACCGTTTGAATGTCCGATGCGGCCGTGGGGAGGTGTGGAGCAGTTCTGCTTCTCGCCCGACGGTGCGAAAGTGGCCTATACCTGTAGAAAGAAAGCAGGTAAGGATTATGCACTCAGCACCAATAGCGATATTTATCTGTATGACATAGAACAAGGCTCAACGGTTAACATCAGTGAAGGCATCATGGGTTACGACCAAAACCCAGTGTTTAGCCACGACGGCAAAAGGATTGCGTGGGAGAGCATGGAGCGCGACGGCTACGAAAGCGACAAGTTGCGCCTTATGGTGCTGGACTTCGAGAGTGGCAGTATGGTGGACTATACAGCCAACTTCGATTATGGTGTGAGTGGTATAAACTGGAGTAATGACGATAGTGAACTATATGCTGTGGTGATGTACCGTGGCACCAACGAGGTGTTCGCCTTCAATGTGGAGACTCAGGCGGTGCGACAAGTAACGGACGGTATGCACGACATTAACAGTATCCAGCTTTGTGATGACAAAATATATGCACAACAGGTTAGTATGTCGTATCCTGCTGAAGTCTATCGCTATACCACCACCACAGGTCAAAACGAAGGTGTCAACATTACCAATATCAACACAGAGGAGTTGGCTCAACTTCGTATGGGACGCACCGAAGAGCGCTGGATAAAGACTGTCGATGGCAAAGAGATGCTGGTATGGCTCATCTACCCGTATGACTATGATAGCACACGCACCTATCCCGCACTGCTGTTCTGCGAAGGTGGCCCTCAAAGCATGGTGAGCCAGTTCTGGAGTACGCGTTGGAATTTCCAGGTGATGAGTGGTGCGGGCTACTTTGTTATAGCTCCCAATCGTCGTGGTTGTCCAGGCTTTGGCACTGCGTGGTGCGAGGAAATTAGTGGCGACTATGGTGGGTTATGCATGAAGGACTACATGCAGAGTGTTGATGTGTTGGCACGCGAGGTGAAACAGATAGATGCAGAACGTATCGGTGCTTGTGGTGCTTCGTTCGGAGCTTTCAGTATCTACTGGCTTGCCGGACACAATGAGAACCACCGCTTCAAGGCATTCCTTGCTCACAACGGCATGTTTAACTTCGAACAACAATGTCTCGAGACCGAGGAATACTGGTTTACCAACTGGGATTTAGGTGGCCCTTACTGGGAACATAATGCGAAGACGGCGCATTCGTACAAGCAGTCGCCTCATTTATTTGTTGACCGTTGGAACACGCCTCTTTGTGTTGTACACAGTGAGTTCGACTTCCGCATAGTGGCTTCGCAAGGCATGGCAGCTTACAACGCAGCTAAACTTCGCGGACTGGATGCGCGCTACTTGTACTTCCCCGACGAGACCCATTGGGTTCTGCGTCCACAGAACAGTTTGTTGTGGCATCGCAACTTCATCGACTGGTTCGATACGTACTTGAAGTAGTAGGGGAGAGCAGAATTATAGATAGAGAACGAAACTGAAGCGGAATGGGTAAGTGAGACTTATTCATTCCGCTTCGGCTTTATTTTGACCCTCCGTTGAAATTTGGGAAAACTCAAGGGTAACGAAGGCGTGTTTTCTCAGAGATATAACTTGCTCAAGGAGCAGGAGCAAAACTATACACCAGCCCACCTACAATGCCTCCCACGAGCAAAGCCCATAGCGGGTTCACTTGCTTGTGCCATACGAAATAGATGGTGCAGGCAAAAAGAAGTGTAGATGTGATGAACTGGAGGGATAGAGCAGGCGTGCCAAAGTTGTCGATCGTCAACAGCGAACAGGCTGCGGCAGCAATGATGCCTATAACAGTGAGTCGGAGTACGGCCATAACGGTTTTGATGGATTTGTGTTCCTGAGTGTGGGAGAGAACTGCAAATAGCAGTAGCATAAGCGAGAAGGGGATAATCAGTACGGAGAGTGAGGCAAGCAAGGCTCCACACACGGCCAGTGGAATGTTGTAACCTGCGCTGATGACGGCTGTGTAGCCCGTGTAGGTGGCGACATTGATACCGATGGGACCTGGTGTCATTTGGCTGAGTGCAACGATATCGGTGAATTCAGTGGTTGTCATCCAGCCGTGGCGGTCTACTACCTCGTTCTCAATGAGAGCCAGCATAGAATAGCCTCCGCCGAAGTTGACGGCACCTATCTTGAGAAAGGTTAAGAATAGTTGCAGGAATATCATGGGAGCTCACGTTTGTTGCGCTGGGCTCCCCATAGGAAACCGCCAGCAATGGCAGCTACAACGATCCATACGGGTGAAATATGGCAGAGAACGATGAGTAGCAGGGTGGCGAGGGGTATCCAACAGTTGCACCACGTGAGATGAGCTGACCGCGCAAGGGTGAAGACTGGCACGACGATGAGTGCTACCACCACGGGACGTAGCCCCATGAAAATGTGCTCAACGATGGCGATGTGATTCAGTTGGTGTGCCACAGCGGCAATCAACAGGATAAAGATGATGGGCGCTGCTGCGCAGCCCAAAAGGGCAACGATCGCCCCTCGGGTGCCTTTCAGTTTGTAACCTACTGCTGTTGCCATATTGGCGATGAAGATGCCTGGCATGGACTGTGCCACAACCATGTAGTTGGTGAATTCCTCTTCGGTTATCCATCCATGGTTGTGCACTAACTCGTATTTTAAAGCAGGAATCATGGCAAAACCGCCCCCGATGGTGGTGGCTCCAACCTTGAAGAATGTGCCGAACAGACTACAATATTTCATTCTGACCAGCGTTACAAGCAAATCGTTCGGAGAACGGAGAGATACACCTTATATTATATATACGCACGTAGTGAACTGTTGGGTATAGGACTAAAATTTCTACTGTCATGACATCGCGACTCCTCTTTTTTACACTCTTTATAGTGTTTATCTTGGTGATGATGGCGTTGGATTTGGGTGTGTTTCATAAAAAAGACCATGTTATCGGCATCAAGGAGGCCTTGACTTGGACTGGTGTTTGGGTCGCCCTCAGTCTCGGCATGGCGTTGATAATTCGCTTGCATGCCGAATGGATTCACGGTATAGGTAGTTATGAACAGTTGTTCGCTTATGCGAGTGGTACAGATCTGTTGCCAGTTGTGCAAAGTGCACAGGATTACCAGGCAGCGTTGGAAATATACCGTAAGGAAATGGCGACGCAATACTTAGCTGGTTATTTCTTGGAAGAGAGTTTGTCCATTGACAATATATTTGTCATGATTATGATATTTGTAAGTTTTGGAATAGAGAAGCAGTATTACCACAGAATCCTCTTTTGGGGTATACTGGGTGCTATCGTGATGCGCTTCGTCTTCATATTTGCGCTTGGTGCATTGGTGCAGAAGTTCTCTTGGATTTTGGCTATCTTTGGGGTGATTCTTATATATAGTGGTGTAAAGATGTTTGCCAAAAAGACAGATGAAAAGATTGACACGGCGAACCACCCAGTAGTGCGTTTTGCAAGCCGGCATCTGCGCGCTACTGATTATACAGATGGGAACAAGTTCTTTACTCGCAGGGATGGCCTACTGTGTATGACTCCCTTGTTTTTGGTCTTGTTAGTGATCGAGTTCAGTGATATCATCTTTGCTGTAGACTCGATACCTGCTGTTTTTTCGGTAACGACGGATACATTCATTGTCTACTTTTCCAATATTTTTGCAATTATGGGGTTGCGATCGCTCTTTTTTCTGCTGAGCGACATTACGGATAAGTTCTGGATGTTGAAGTATGGACTGGGGGCGTTGCTATGTTTTGTGGGGGTGAAGATGTTACTGCACGAATTCTTCCATGTGAGTATTAGTACGGGCATGTCGCTGTGCGCCATATTGGGCATACTGCTATTGTCAATTCTTTTGTCGTTGTTAATACCACAGAAAGGAAGAGCTACTTTGGCGTAATTTAAGTGGTTTGGAAAGAGAATGGTATAAGTTGAATAGATTAAAGAGATAAATACGATAGAGATTATGATGTTACTCGCTATTTCTAATGGTGCAAAGACTGGCATTATGGTTGTGGCAATGCTGGTTGTATTCTATTTCTTCTTGATTAGACCGCAAAGCCAGACCGCAAAGAAAGAACAGTCGTATCGTGATGGCTTGAAAGTTGGCGACGCGGTGATGACGACAGGTGGAATACACGGCGTTATTACTGGAGTAGAGAAAGGGTATGTCTACGTTCAGGTAGCTCAAGGCGTGAAGGTTCGTATGAGTAAAACTGCTATACAGCCGCAGGTGTCGAACAAATAAGGGAATCTTTTCCCATATTATAAGATTGAGGTAGGTAGTCTTTGGATAAATACGCCCTTCTCAGTTAATCAATATTAACAGCAGAAACCAATAAAACGCTGTTCGTTTTTTGAGTTTCTTTGTATCTTTGCGTCCTCTTTTTGAGAGGTAAAAAGTCGGTTTAGATGTATAATCGGCTTTACAATAATGAGATGGAAAAAGAAGATACAAAGCGGAAAATAATCGAAGAAGCACTTGCTTTATTCCAATGTTATGGTTGTCGAAGGGTAACGATGGATCAAGTGGCGCAGCAATTGCACATATCGAAGCGAACTATTTATGAGTGCTTTGAGACCAAAGAAGCCCTGCTAAAGGCCTGTTTGGAGTATATTGGAGAGGAGCAAGGAAACAAGTTTTGCGCACTTTTTGATGAGCTACAAGATCCGCTCTATACTGGGATTATGATGTTTCAGTACAACTTGGTATTTGTGAGCAAATATCAGAATTTGCTGGACGATATTAGGACGTATTATTCATCTGCGTTCGACTTCTATGTCTCACAAAAGAAGGATTTGATTATAAGCCGTATGCATAAAGGTTTGCAGCACGCCTACGACGATGGACGTCTGCGACGGGATGTAAATGTAGATATTTGTGCAGAATTCTTGCTGAACCTCCCCCGAATGAGTGAAAGTGTGTACCCCAATGATAAAGACGCAATGCGATCCTTTGCTAACACGGTGGGCTATTATGTGATGAGAGGAGTGCTTACAGAGGAGTCGATGGAGCGATACGACTTGTTGTCGCAGAAAGGTAAGGTTGCAATACGAAAGATGCTTGATGATAAAGGCAACGATAAGTATTGAACGATATAAGTCTAAGAATTAAATATGAATTACTACAATAAACTACTTTTACGAAAGAGAATGAGAAAAATTTCAAAGCGGAGGATCATTGGATGCGCGGCAGTGGTGATGATGCTACTGTATGGTAGCGTGATGTGTGCGCAGACGGACACGACGAAGCTGATGCGCCTATCGCTCAGTGAGGCACAACAGTATGCACTTGAGCATAATTACACATTAAAGAATGCATCGCTCGACGTGCAAAAAGCCGAGGCTGCACGTTGGGAAAGTATTTCAAGCATGTTGCCACAACTGACGGGGAGTTTCGACTACAGCAATATGCTGGGTTACGAGATGAATATGAATGGATTTTCCATTCCGATGAACCCTAACGGAACGTACGGACTTACCGCTGCGGTAGCTCTTACCGGTGCTCAAGTTGTAGGTGCCATGCTGAGCAAAGTATCGCTTGATATGGCTAACATCTCGCGAAGACAGAGTATTCAAACTATTTATTCAAATGTAAAAAATATATATGTCTCCATTTTGGCTATGGAAGAAACAGTGGGGTTGCTCGATTCAAGTTTGGCTAATGTGGAACGATTGGAGAAGACAACGCAGGATGCTGTGAGAGTGGGTGCAGCAGAGCAGATAGATGCGGATAAACTATCTGTACAGGTGGCGTCGCTTCGCAACAGTATTCTGTCTACACGTCGTGCTCTGCAGATGTTGTATAACTCTATGTTGTTGCAGTTAGGTGCAGGTGTTGATACCGAGCTAGAGTTAACGACTCCAGTGTCTGAACTGCTCAATATTGAGAACTGTACTCAAATGCTCAGCCGTGGTTTCGATATCAATAATAACTTCAACTACCAAACGTTACAGCAAGGTGAGAAAGCAGCAAAACAGCAGGTAACGCTGGCTTGGATGAATTACACACCCACTGTGTCGGTGTACTACCAGTATAGCAAACGAACTTATTTTGGCAAGGAGGAGGGCTTTAATATGACACCTCCGCAGATGCTTGGTGCACAAGTGAGTCTACCACTGTGGAAGAGTGGCTCGCGAATAGCATCGGTGAAGCAAGCCAAGGTATCTTATCAGGAAACGCTCAACAGCAAGCAGCAAGCTGAAGATGGTCTTCGCATCCAGTATCAGCAGTTGAGTTATGACTTGATTTCTGCGTTGGAGAGTTACCAGGTGCAATCCAAGAATCTTGATGTCTCCAAACGGGTTTTTGATAACTTGACGGAGAAGTATAAGTATGGTCGGGCAACAAGTTTGGAAATTACCAATGCCAGTACCGATATCATCACGGCGCAGAGTAACTATATTGAGGCTGTAATGAATGTGATTTCAAGCCAAATTGCATTAGAAAATCTTCTGAGCGAAGAACAGTATGACAATGTAGTGTTGCCAGGAGAGAAAGAGAAATAAACCTTGCTGTTTTGTAGAACAGAGAAGAAATATACTATATAATGCATACGATAATAAAATAAGCACAAACTTAATATGAACTACAAAGTCAAATTTATTTCTGTTGCACTACTTTCGATGTGCGTGGCTGCGTGTGGGGGAAAGAAGAGTGAGGAGACAGGTGTTACTGCTGGAAAACAAGAACAAACCGCTGCTGCCATTGTAAAGGTGCAGAAGTTGGAGAAACAGCGTATTGCAAAGGAGGTAGAACTATCCACTACGTTGCAAGGCTACGAGACTCTCAATGTGTCGCCATCACTTACGGGGCACATAGAACATATATATGTTGAGGTGGGTTCTCGTGTCAACGCTGGACAGACGCTTGTCCGAATGGATCAGACGCAACTCAATACTTCGAAGATTAATTTGAATAGCACGAAGGTGGAACTTGACCGCGTGCAGGCCTTGTACGAGAGTGGCAGTATCTCTCAGCAAACGTATGACCAGACGAAAGCTGGCTACGACCAGTTGGCAGAGAATGTGAAGTTTCTTGAACAAAACACGTTCGTGAAAGCTCCGTTTAGCGGCGTAATCAGTGCCAAGAACTTCGAAGATGGTGAAATGTATACGGGTGCCCCCATTCTCACGCTGACACAAATCAGCAAATTGAAGGCACTCATCAATATTCCAGAGAGCTATTTCCCTCTTGTCAAACAAGGCATGAAGGTCAATGTGTTCTCGGAGATTTATCCAGAAGAGGCTTTCCCTGCAACGATAGAAATAGTTTACCCCACCGTGGATGTAGCCAGTCATACGTTTCAAGCTAAGCTCAATATTCCGAATGCATCGCAGAAAATTCGTCCAGGCATGTACGTGAAGACCAAATTGTCGCTTGGGGAAATTGATGCCTTGGTTGTACCGTATCAGAGTGTGTTGAAATTGACGGGTAGCAATGAACGCTATGTTTTTGTCAATAATGACGGTGTAGCACGTAGGGTTACCGTGCTGATGGGGCAGCGTTTTGACGATCAAATTGAAATAACACCCATCCAAGCTGGCGATTTGCAGGAGGGTGATGAGTTAGTCGTTGTAGGGCAGGCTAAACTGATTGATGGCAGCCTGTTGACGATAAGCGAATAGTTGTTTACGTAGATGTGGATGCGCTGTAAGGAATAATGTGTGAACTGAGGCGCATTCGAAACACATCTCTACAAATACAATCAAGATAAGGTATGGCTATATATAAGACTGCTATTCAAAAACCAATTACCACGGGACTTATTTTCGTGGCTGTGGTAATATTGGGACTTTTTTCCCTCACGCGCCTTCCGATTGACCAAATGCCAGAGATGGACCCTCCGTACATAACGGTCATGACCACATATCCAGGTGCAAATGCCAGCGAGATAGAAACCAACATTACTAAAATCATTGAGAATTCTCTCAACTCGGTTGATGGATTGAAAAACCTTACGTCGAACTCGCGCGACAATATCTCGGTTGTTACGATGGAGTTTGAATGGGGAACCAATTTGGATGAGTCGCTCAATGACATTCGGTCGTATGTCGACCTTGTGTATGACAACTTGCCCGACGGTGTGAGTCGTCCAACCATCTTAAAGTTGAACAGCAGTGCCATGCCAATTCTTTCCTATGGTTTCACTGCTAAGGAGAGTTACTCGGGTCTAGAGAAAATCCTGGAAGATAATGTTACCAATGTGCTCAATCGTATAGATGGTATCGGTAACATCACCGTCAGTGGTGCCCCTGAGCGTTATGTTTATATTGACCTTGATGCTAAGCAACTTGATGCCTACGGTTTGTCGGTTGAAGTCGTGGGGAATGCTATCAGTACCAATAATCTCGATTTGGCCAGCGGCACTGTAAAGATGGGTAAGGAACAGTATCAGATGCGTGTCAAGGGCGAGTACGAAGAAAGTAGTGAGATTGCTGATATTGTCGTTGCTACCATTGTGGGTAAACAAATCTTTGTGCGCGACTTGGCTACGGTGCGTGATACTATCAAGGATCTCTCTCTTGATGAGAAAATCAATAGTATGGATGGTGCCCGTCTGATTATTACGAAGCAGACAGGTGCCAATACAGTGGCTATTGCACGCAATGTGAATCGTGAGATGCAGAAGATCCAGAAGACACTGCCTCCGGATATTGAGCCCATTATGATTAATGATAACTCAACTAATATTATCAATGCTATTAACGGCCTAACGGAATCTATTTTCTATGCGTTGTTGTTTGTGGTGCTGGTTGTGTTGCTTTTTTTAGGCGACTGGCGAAGTACTATCATCATCGCTATCACTATACCCATTTCGTTGGTTACGGCATTTATTTACTTGCTGGTGGCCGATAGTTCTATCAATATCATTTCGTTGGCTTCACTGACGGTGGCTATAGGGATGGTGGTAGACGATGCTATTGTGGTGCTTGAGAACGTTACAAAACATGTGTCGCGTGGTGAAAGTCCACGCGAAGCAGCTATCTATGGAACCAATGAGGTATGGACTTCGGTCATTGCAACAACGTTAGTGTTAGTAGCAGTGTTCGTGCCACTCACCATGTTGCCTGGCATGGCAGGTATCTTTTTCAAGGAACTGGGCTGGATTGTAACTATTGTGGTGTGCGTGTCAACTACTACTGCTATTACGTTGACTCCCATGTTGTGTTCCAAAATGCTCAAGGCAAAACCGTTTTTTGCTAAGAAGAGCGATGCCGATGCCTATGAGGAGAAGCAGAGAAATAGAATGTTCTCGTTCGACAATACCATAGGCAAGGTATTCTCGGTCATTGAGGCTATGTATGCCAATGTGCTTCGGTGCTGTCTGCGCCACAAGTTGGTTACGTTGCTCATTGCTGTGGCTATTTTTGTGGTGTCAATGGTACCGTTTGTCCAGGGTAAAATTGGTATGGACTTCATGAAGGAGCAGGACGGTGGCTCTTTCAACGTTAACGTAGAACTGCAGCGCGGTACTCGTATTGAGGAAACGCTGAAAACGGCTCGCCACATTGAAGAAGACATCAAGACCATTCTGGGAGACGATTTAATCGTGCTTTCTACTTCGGCTGGGTCAAATGACGATGCTGGTTTCGCTGCCCTTTTCAATAGTACAACCAACAATAAGATAAGTATGCGGGTGCGTACTACCAAGAAGTACGAGCGCAAAACCACCATTTTCGAAATGGCTGAGGCGGTGCGTAAGCAGTTGGCTACCTATCCGGAGATTATCAACTATCAGGTGTCTACCTCCTCGGGAATGGGTGGTGCTGGTGGTAACAACCTTTCGGTCGAGGTGTATGGCTACGATTTCGATGAGACCAACGAGTTTTCGACTGCTCTTATTCGTAAGATACAAGACAATGTGTCTGGTGCGCGCGACGTTAAGAGTAGTCGTGACGAGGATCGTGCTGAGTTGAAGATAACGTTCGATAAAGAAAAGTTGGCTTTCCATGGTTTGAATGGGTCGACGGTGGCTTTGTATGTGCGTAATCGAGTGAACGGTATGACGGCAGGTTATCTAAAAGAGGATGGCGACGAGTACAACATCGTGGTGCGCCTGCAGGAACGTTATCGCAGCAGTATTACTGATATTGAGGAGCTGTCCATTCCCACTACATCGGGGGCAATGATTAAGTTGAAGGAATTGGCTACGATAGAGGAATACTGGTGTCCACCTACCATTGAGCGCAAGAACCGTCAGCGATACCTCTCCATTGCAGTTACGCCCTACAAGACTTCGTTGCAGGAGTTAGCTGTGGGTGTGCAGCAAGTGTTGGATGAAATGGAGGTGCCGCAGGACATCCACGTGGTGTTGGCTGGTAGTTATGAAGACCAACAAGAGACGTTCAGCAATATGATTTTGCTGGCTCTGCTTATTATCATGCTGGTGTATGTGGTGATGGCATCGCAGTTTGAGTCGTTCTCCAAGCCGTTCATTATCATGATGGCCATTCCTTTTGCGCTTACAGGTGTGGTATTGGCTTTGCTTATCACGGGCACTAACCTTGACATGGTGGGTGCGCTTGGTATTGTGTTGCTCATAGGTATTGTGGTGAAGAATGGTATTGTGCTGGTTGACTACATCAACCTGATGCGCGAGCGTGGTGTGGCTCTCAATGAAGCCATCGCCCTCAGCGGTCAGTCGCGTTTGAGGCCTGTTATGATGACGGCGTTCACTACCATATTGGGTATGATACCAATGGCTACCAGTCAGAGTGAGGGCTCTGAGTTGTGGACCACCATGGGTATTGTGGTGATTGGTGGTTTGCTGGTTTCGACGTTGGTAACACTGATCGTGGTTCCCGTGCTCTACGGCGTGATGGAGCGCAAGGGCGACCGCGAGAAGGAGGAAAAAATGCGCAAGCAGTTTGTATTTATGGAGATTGACCTTGAGAAGGCTGCGCAGCAGTAACCTGTAGCGCAAATGAGCTTGGGGCGGTTCTGTATGTGCCGTCCCAAACTTGTGCCGACTTGAAACTCAACAATAAGATGTAAGATAGTATGAAAGCAGTAATGATTATCTATAACCAGGCAAATACCGAGCGTGTGGAGTACATGTTAGATCGCCTATTGATACGAGGATTTACCTACTGGGAAGATGTGCAGGGACGTGGCAGTGAGACGGGCGAACCTCATCGGGGCACACACACGTGGCCCGAGATGAATAGTGCCCTGTTGACGGTGGTCGACGATGACAAGTTGGAACCGCTGTTGACGGCTGTGCGCAAACTCGATCTGCGCAACACGGAGATTGGTGTGCGAGCCTTTGTGTGGGGAATCGAGCAAATGGTGTAATCGGTCGATGGCAGCCTTTCGTACAGGTGGTCGTACATTTAACTATGTTGGACGGTGTTTTTTTTGAGCGGACGTCCGACTCCGCTGACGAGGAACAGGGACTGTATTGGCGTCCCGTCAGCGAAAAACGTAAGGGGAGGCTTGCCGCGCATGGGGCCTTTCTACGTTTTCTATCTTTGTGTTTGTATCCCTCTGCAGCGCCATACCTCTTTTGGCACTCTCTTTATTACCACATTTGGCACTTCAAAGTTGAATTATAGATTGCTGTATCTCTCTCTTCTTTTTTATGCTGATATGCATTATTTGCTTGATTGATGATTATTTGCATAATTTATTCTGTGTGTATTTTGCGGAATTCAGTTGGTAGATGATACTAAACGGGAACTTCGGGACGTTATGTCGAGCGGTGGCCCAGTGGGTGCGTGTAGTGTGCAAGGTCAACGGTTTCGTTGTACCAATCCGCCGTCAGCCGGGCTCCGTACACGAAATAGTCCGTTATGCAGCAAGTATTGATAAGTGCAGCAGGCCTGTTTATGGCTACCTTGGTAGGAGCTGTATTGGGCTTCGCTCTCAAAAGATTACCCCACCGTTGGAATGACTCCTTGCTGGGCTTCTGCGCCGGTGTAATGTTGGCCGCTGCCGTGCTGGGCTTGCTGGTGCCTGCTGTGCAAATGGCGGGACGCGAGCAGTGGTGGTTGGCAACCCTCGGCGTGGTGGCTGGCGCAGTGCTGCTCAATCTGATGGACGCGTTGACGCCCCACCTGCATAAGCTCACAGGCCTTGATCAGGAGGAGCATCGCAACAATGCGTCGCTCAACCGCATTTTGCTTTTCGTTTTGGCCATTGCTATTCACAAACTGCCCGAGGGAATAGCCACTGGCGTGGGCTTCAATGCCGACGATGTCAGCCACGCTTGGGCGGTGGCTTTCGGTATTGCGTTGCAGAACATACCAGAAGGCATGGTGGTCATTACACCGCTGTTGCTGGCCGGTGTCAAGAGGGGGCGCACGCTGTTCATCTCGATCTGTATAGCTTTGCTCGAGGTTGTTGGCGTGCTACTTGGTTACTGGCTGGGTGCGCTGTCGCGTCTCTGTCTACCATTTATGCTGGCATTGGCCGGAGGTGCCATGCTCTATGTTGTGAGCGACGAAATGATCCCTGAAACTCACGCCCATGGCCACGAGAAACCAGCTACTTTCTGCCTGCTGGCCGGCTTTATGCTGCTGCTTTTTTTGGAACAGATGTTATGAAATGACGGTTTGTTGATCGAGGCACATGAAATAATCTACTATCACAATCAAACGAAATGAACGACATAGAAGAACGTCTCGGCTTTGACCGTATTAAGCAGCTGGTGGCCGACGAGTGTACCAACCGCTTGGCTCAGCATATGGCACTCCAACTGACCTTTAGCGCGGACTACGACGTGGTGGTGCGCGAGTTGGCCCTGTGCGAAGAAATGCGCCAAATCGTGATGTTTGGCAGTGATTTCCCCTCGCAGGATTTTATTGACCTCAGCGATGAGTTGCGCCGTTTGCGTCTGCCTGGAACCGTGATTGAGCAGGAAGAGATGATAGCACTAAAGCTGTCGCTCAGTACGCTCGGCGGCTGTCTGCGCTTTCTGCATCGCGACGAAGCTGAGCCCTATGTGCAGTTGCGCCAACTGGTGGCTGATGTGGAGGTGGATGCCGACTTGGCGCGGAAACTTGACCGACTGCTTACCGACAGCGGTGAACTGGCCGACAACGCGTCGCCAGAACTGATGGATATTCGTCGCACGCTGCAGCGTCGCCAGCTGGAACTTGACCGCCGTGTGGCACAATGTTTACAGCGTGCCAAAGTGCAAGGCTGGGCTGCAGCCGATGCAGAAGCTACCATACGCGACGGACACCCCGTCATACCATTGCTCGACACCCACCGGCGTAAGATGCATGGCCTTATCCATGACGAGTCAGCCACTCGTCGCACCGCTTACGTAGAGCCCGAGGAGGTGGTAGAACTCAGCAATGACCTGAAAGAATTGCTCTTTGCCCAGCGGCGCGAGGAGCACCGCATCCGTGCCACCTTCACCGAGCAGTTGCGCCCCTCATTACCCACCCTGAGCGAAGCCTATCGGGTACTTGCCTGCATCGATTTGGCGCGTGCCAAAGCCCGTTTTGCCCTCGGCATGAATGCCTATGTCCCCATCGTAGTTAACCAGCCACAGGCCGCTTGGCTCGAAGCGCGCCATCCCCTGTTGCAGCTTTCTTTGCGCCAACGCGCCAACCAGAATGCCTCGAAACATAAAGTCGATGGCTCTAACGATAAGGTGGATGGTGAGGCTGATACGGATAGCGTGATCCAACGAGTTGCTCAGAGCTGTTCGACAGAGCGCCGCGATAAGCCCACCGAGGTTGTGCCTTTTGACATCACCCTCGGATCCGACCAACGCATCATTATTATTTCTGGTCCCAATGCGGGGGGAAAATCGGTTTGTCTGAAAGCCGTCGGGTTGCTGCAGTATATGCTGCAATGCGGCCTGCCTGTAACCTGCCGCCCTACATCCGAATTTGGCATCTTTAGCTCGGTCTTCATCGATATTGGAGATAGCCAAAGTATTGATGACGACCTCAGCACCTACACTTCCCACCTGCAGCATATGAAGCAACTGCTTGCCACGGCCGACGCGCGCTCCCTCTTCCTGCTTGATGAGTTGGGCGGTGGCACCGAGCCCCGCTTGGGTTGCGCCATTGCCGAGGCCACGCTCGAAAGCTTGTGCCATCGCGGATCCTATGGAGTTGTAACTACTCACTTCGCTGACCTCAAGCTGTTGTCCGATCGGTTGCCCGAAGTGGTCAACGGCGCTATGCTTTATGACACCGAGCATATGTGCCCACTATTTCGCCTCTCTATAGGCAACCCTGGCAGCTCCTTTGCGTTCGAGATAGCGCGTAGCATAGGCTTTCCTGCCGACGTGCTGGCCGAGGCCTCCACCAAAGTGGGTACCACGATACTCAACTTTGAGCAGCAGCTACAGCAGCTCGAAGCCGACAAGGAGGAACTGCGCCGTCAGCGCACCGAACTGCAAATGAAGGATGACCTGCTCAACGAGGTCATCGGCAAGTACAATCGGCTTAGCGAGCAGCTTGAAAGCCGTCGGCACGTTCTCCTCAGCGAGGCACGCCAACAGGCACGCACCATTCTCAGCGAAGCCAACCGTACAGTGGAGAACACCATTGCCTCTATACGTATGGTTCAGGCCGAGAAAGAACGTACCCTGCAAGCGCGAAAACAGCTCCAAGAAGCAGCAGACTGTGTGGCTGCCGACCAAGTGAAAGCCGACAACGAAAGGCAGCTCGCACTGCAACGACGCGCGAAAACGACCCCCTTGGCCACGGCTACTTTGGCCGACGACACTATGCGAGGTATCCCCGCACCAGGCGACATTGTCCGTATCGACGGGCAGGATACCTTTGCACAGGTGATAGCCGTGAAAGGTAAGAAGGCCACCGTCGAAAGTCGCTCCGTGCGCATGACCATTCCGCTCGACCAGCTGACTAAAACGTCTAAGAAAGCCCTACCGCCCGAGCCCCACAAGACCAAGTCCACCACCTTCGCCTCGGTCTATGACAACCTCAACGACAAGCGTGCCGCTTTCAACCCGACCCTCGACCTGCGTGGATACCGTGGCGACGACGCATTGGCTGAACTACGGTACTTTGTAGATGAGGCCATGCTTCTCGGCGAGAAGCATCTGCGTATACTCCACGGAAAGGGCTATGGCATACTGAAAACCCTTATCCGCCAGTGGCTGCACAGTTGCCAAGACGTGCAGGAATTCCACTCTGAGCAAGTCGAATTGGGCGGCGACGGTATCACTGTGGTCGTTCTGAGATAAAAAAGATTTGGCTGGTCGGAATAAAAGGCGTACCTTTGCAAACAGAATGGCTGGCAGTCCCTGTCAACCTACTGACAAAGAAACTGAAAAACGCGGCTCGGATGCCGAACAAAGAAAGATAGTAAAATAAGACAGATGACACGGTCAGACCGCCGGATGTAGAATGTTAAAACCAGCTTGACGACCGAGTTAAAGCTGACAATAGAAAACAAAACTAGAACAATAAAACATCTTACCATGAAGAAGTTTCTTTTCCCCTTGGCAGTTGTAGTCGTCCTGTTGTGCGCCTCGTGCCGAGACAAAGCCCACATCATGACAACGTACTACCAAGTGCACCGCGAGTATTGGACACCGATGACTTATCCCGATGACCTCAGCCTCACCGCCTACTATTACGCCAAGTTCGAAGCACCAGACATCACCTCGTGGGTGATTGACAACGGTGTCGTGAACTGCTACTACTACAACGACGGACTGCAAGAGCCATTGCCCTACACCACTTATAATTTAGATACAGCATCGGGCGCTCTCTACTCCGAGCGGCTGGAGTTTGACATGGAGCCGGGCTATGTATACTTCATCCTTAAGGATAACGACTTTGCTACGGAGAACTCCATCCGCAATATTCCCACAGTGAATATTCGTATGACAGTCATTGAGAACTACTAAGTTCTCGTCTTCGAAGAATGATTGATTACAGTAAGGGGAGGGCTGATGCTGCACGGCATCAGCCCTCCCCTTACTGTGGTATTTATGCTCATAGAACCCTGTCTTTCCTCTCAGAAAACCTCATATTGACCCTCTAGGTGCTTTATGCTCCCATTCAAGGAATCCTATATTACCTCTCAGGTAACCTTTTATGCCGAGAACAAAGAGTGTACGACGCACCATCAACGCCACGACTGGTGTAAGCCGTATGTATCAGACTTCCTCTGTCGCTTCTGGTACTCACTATGGGTGTAACCCTGGCAATGGCCAATTCTCCAACCAGCTTCGCGCTTCTGGACGGAGCACTGTCGGACGTGGCGGCCAGACGGTCTCTCGCCGCCAGCGTTACTACGACCTCCGCGTTTCCATGGGTTTGAGTGGGGGCTAATCTACCAACCAAAGTGCCAAGGATTGTAGGAGTGCGCGGCGTGCCGCGCACTCCTCTTGTTTTCATCTTAAAAATCAAGAAATATGCCAAGACAGAAATCAATATGAACCATACAGAGCAGGCCGCCCGCATTGAACGTGAACTGTTGAATAGGGGCTACGGCGGAGCAAGTGCGAGATTTTCTTGCGTTGAGGACGTATTAGCCAGATACACGAGCAACATATGGCGGACTATTGGTGGCGATTGCAAGACGTGGTTACTGGTTTTACGATGATGCAGTAGACCCAGACCGCGCAGTGCCTCGGAATGTGTATATGGGGCTAACCGCAGTTTAAAGATGTCAGGAGATAGTGGAGATAATTACCAGTATCAAGCATTGCATGGGGCAGGAGCGAAAATTCGTTCCGTACTTTCTGGTATTAAGCGGCAGGGGTCTCAACGATACAGTCGTTTGCAATAGAAAGAGTTGATGGTAGGATGGTTCAGTACGCTTCAGACAACAATATCCCACTCGCTTCAAAATCCATTTATTTGTCAGCAAAAGCATTTTTACACGCGAGACGGAATAGTAAGCGGACGAAAGGATTTGTGATTGCTGATAAAGATTTCTTGGATTTCCCTATTAGTCGTCGTTCAATGGAATTGTACTTTGATAAGACTGGCAAAAATCCTGCATTTGTATACACCGATAGAAAGTCAAATTTATAGTTCACCCGAACTACGAAATGACAGTGAAAACCTCAAAGGGGAAGAAAAAAGTTGTCCGCGTAAATCTTATTACCGATAGCAAAGTTACAGACCCCAAAGAGTTTGATAACACAGGTAAATACGATAGAATTACTCAAGGGAAAAGAAAACGCTGAATAGCGGCAGAATCGAACTGCTACACATATCTTACGACATGCCGCCTTTACCATACATCACGGATCTACTCTTCAGCGTTTTTCGTTTTCGAAGTTACATTTTTTTTGCTCGCCAGCAGTCAGAGGAGTGTATTGTGTTTAACTTTTGAGGCAAAGATAGCCTTGTTCCGCTTGACGTTGTGGCACCATATTTCAGATGCGTAATATACGTTTTATGTACTTCGTGAAAGGGATTAACACGTGGAGTGTTTCCTCGCTTTTTCCGTCCCACGTTACAGCAGTGTCGAGGTGGTGCAGGAGTTACACTGGAATTTATCGTATCTGCGGTGCGGTGGAATGTATTGCACACCCGACCCAAAGCAGAAACTATACAAATTACGCGATGTGGTGAACGAAGTCAAAGAAGAGTATGGCAACCTGCCTGTCTATCTCGGAATGAAGAATGCAGACAGTATGAACCGAAGACTGATGCTGAATACCTACGAGGCGAACCATTACACCAATGCAGGGCTTGCCTATCCGCTTGCCACATGGACACAGAAAGAGGTTCTCGCCTATATGCAGCAGCGTCGATTGCCTACACCAATAGACTACGGAAAGAATACATCGGGTGGCATAGGTTTCAATCTTGATTGTTATTTGTGGATGGAAAAGAATGCTCCAGCAGACCTACAGTGAATGTATCAAGTATTTTCGATGTCGCAGCGTATCTTGCTTGAGTATCATCACAATAGCCCCAAAGTCCCAGTGTTTCCTCTCAGATTGCCCCATACGCCTACAAATGTGGCCATGTGTTCCTTCTCAAAGAACGTTGTATTCCATCTCAGGGAACATAGGTACCCCCTAAGATGGAACATTGCATTCTTTCTCATGGAATACGCTATTCCATGAGAAAGAATGTGCTCAAATAAGTGTAGGTGGGTTGGTTGGTGAGAAGCCGCTATTCGTCAAGATACTCAACCAACTCCTCGTCGAATTCTTTCAGAGCCTCGTCCAGTTCACTTCGCATTTCACTCATGGCTTTGTCGCTGGCGCGCTTCATTTTGTCAACGCGTTCTTCGGTGAATATCTCGCCAAGTCCTTGAAGATAGCTGTTCCCCAAGTGGTGTAGAAAGTCAAGGCCACCATGAGTATTAATGTTTGCAATGCGGGCTGTTTGCTCGTCGGTCAACCGACGGTCTTCCAACTTGTCGAGAATTTTGGAAGCGGCCTCGTAGTCGTGTTGCTCAATGGCTTTTTCGTAGCGGTCAATCAGGTGGTTTGTACTCGATTTGCACGATGTTGAGGTTAGGCCGAGCACAAGCACAGCGCAGACTGCCATGACGAGACGAACGGTTCTGTATTTCATAGTTGATAACGTGTTATGGTTTGACAATTCTTTAGTTGAGGAACAGCACGTCGGCAATGTCTTCTTTACGAGTAGAGGCCATGTCGCCGATGCGGAATCCGTCGCCAGTGGTTTCGCAGAAGAAGTAGGGTAGACCGTCTTTCGAGAGGATGGCGTTGCTGCATCGAGCCGTCATCAAGGAGGTGTCGGCATCTTTGAATGCCACGCCTACTGCGGCATGGTTCTGTGTGATGACGTATGCCGTTTTGAACCCAGCCTCTACAAAAAGGCTGGCGGCCAAAACGGCCTTGCAGTCGCAGTCTCCTCGCCTGTCGCAGATGGTCTCATCGGGGTAACGGGCATAGTCGGTAGGGTGGCCTATCTCAGCGCAGTCTTCGTCGTAGGCATATACAATGTTGGGTTCTTGTGCAAAATCCAATAGCAACTGTAGTTGTTCCAGTTGTGTAAGACCGATGTGTTGGCTCTCATAGTTGACGTATGCCACAATCTTGTGCACCAAGCGGCGGTCGGTATATCCTTTGAATAGTTTTTCTACGGCCTTGATATGAGGTAGTGAGTTGGCGCGGAAGGGGTTTTGCTGACGCAGTGTCTCGATGGCCTGCATGTCCAATCTCAGAGATAGTTGTGCTTGTAGCTGATGTGTAGTACTGTCGAGCGTCCACTGGTACAGCTCGTCGTGGTATCGTTCAGGGTCAGGATTCTCATCGTCGGGGTCGGGCATGCGAGCCTCGCCATCACCGCCAGTACGGTATAGTTCCATACGCCACGGCTCGTGTGAGCAGTAGCGCTTGTTGCCTCTCACCCCGATGGCCAGCGCTGCCATCAGCGGGATGAAGTAGTAACTGCCTGTATAGGCGGCCAAGAGCATGGCAAGGTCAAGACACCACAGGATGGCGCGGTTCATCTTTTGTAGACCTGTATTGCGATTGAGCAGTTGCAGGCGGTAGTTGAAGTTGTGGCTCTTGAAAGACTGCTCTATCTTAATCTGTCTCACTATCCACCATACGAGAAAGAAGCATAGGAACGTACCTGTGGTGAAGCCCAGTCGTACGCCCAGCACCGACACTTGGATGGGGTTGATGCCTACCGCGTAGATGAGGAAAAACAGTGGGGTGTAGAGCATAGCGGACAGGAGGGCAACGTCGTGCCATGCTGCTTTCGTATTGGGTCGGTTTTCCTCCTCATTGCGTTCGGTCAACGGCATATAGAGCAGTGCGAAGGCACCTACGCGAGCGGAGGGTGTTATCTCGTTGGGACGAGTCTTGAAGCGACCAGTCTCGGTAATTGTGCCCACTGCCACATGGTTCCCAGCGGCGTCCTGCATCATCAGCAGGGAGTGCGCCACCAGCCATAACTCGTACCAATGTCGTGTACCCTTGGTACTTGGTTTTTCGTGCTGATTTGCTATGTAGCCTATGGTAATATTCGCTGCATTATATATGGTACCATCTACGCCGACCGCCCCCAAAGTGGTCATCGTATCGGCCAGTTCTTGAGCCATCGGGTCCTTTTTGACGATGATGGTGGCATTGCCCTGCCCAGCGCGTTGCGAGTAACCCACTTCTCGCAATGCCACTGGTTTCCCGTGGTCATAGAGGGGAAAACTGTTGTCGGCCTGGTGGCGCACGCTAACGGTGTTGCTCATGCCAAGTTGGGTGCTGCATGTGCATACCGCACGCTTGCGCAGCAGTCTGATGGCGGTAGCCACAATGCCAGCCAGCGCCATGAGCGAGCCAGCACTAAGCAGCAAATTGGTTGGGGTGAGGAGGTGTTGCCACGTATTTGTCATGGTCTGTAATCCTTATAGCAGGAGCTCATTCAGTTGGTTGTAGCATTCAGAAGTTGGTCTATTAGGGTGCGTTGTTCTTCCGACAGCGAGAGCAGATGGGATGCTATGGCATGCGGACGTGCCGAAGAGGCGAAGTGGTGGGTGAGTAGGTCTGCCCATCTCACCAGGTCAGCCTCCTCAATACGGGTGTGGCATCTGGTGTTGCCGTCTATTGGGTCGCAGGGGGCAGTGGCTAAAGCCAACAAGTGGCTGTCGAGCAACTCATCGCCAGTGGCAACAGTCTCTACACTGCTTTGTATATCGGTCTGCCGTTGAAAGGCTGCGCAATTGTTCTTCAGTAGGGGTGCTGTGCTATTGGCACTCACAAAGAGTTGTAGTTTTGTGTTGTGAAGGTTGCTTATCATCATGCCGTTGATACTACTCATGCGGAACAGTGGCATCAAGTCGATGTGGTCGGCATACTGTGCGCAGAAGTCGGCAATGTTCGCGGCCGTGTTGCACAGCAGGCCTTGAAGTAGGGTGTCGGCTTCGTGGGCAAAGGTGTCTATCGGTGTTCGCTCCGCATCCTTTTCAGCGTGGAACCAGTCGCGACACGAGCCACATGCAAATACTTTGCGCAGAATGCGGCGTGTTTCAGTGGTAGTGAAATCGCTGACGCGAACCCGTTCGCCTTCAGAGGTGAGGATTGCGGCCTGTGCGGGCGAATTGTTGTCGAAAACGGGGATCTTGCAGAACGCCCCCCCGATCAACGGCTGGTTGAAGCGCGTGTGTGGCATTGGGGTTGTGGAGTCCGTTTTGGTGGTGCTGGCCGCCTCTGCCCGTCGACCAAGGAACTCTTTCAGTTCGCTGTTGCGTTCAGTCAGTTTGCTGCAGAGGTCGGCTATGCGGCTGTAGGCTGCAGAGGCCTGCTCTGCATAAAAGGTCGATAACTTCTGCTCTGCATTGTAGAGCGTGCGAATAAGCATCCGCTGCTTGTACTGGCGCACCCGTTTGTGGTGCATTCGTACGGTGAACCCAATGTGGACTACAAATGGTATCAGCAGTAGGATGGGGCCCCATAGCCAGGGCAGGTCGGACAGTACGCCCAGGTCGACAAATCGGGGCGAAAGCCAACGCAGCAGGGGCAATCCAAGCAGACACAGAGCTATGCCCAACAGCAGGCTTCTGCTTAGGCTCCCCAAGAAGGTGGGTTCATTCTTCAGCTCTTCTGCCAGGTCGCGCACGATACGCTGCTGCTCCATCTCTGGTTCGCCGTTGCGACATTGCTCGTAGAGTCCTTGATGTCGGGCTGGTATCTTGATGATGTCGGGCTTTACGTCGCGCACACTCGTTTCGTTGTTGTGAATTCGTTCCGTCAGCAGCGACAGGAAGTGCTGTTGTTGGCTGAGGGTGGGGTGGGTGGTCAACTGGGCAGCCAATATATCATAGGTAGTCTCGCTGATGAGTCCCGCAGCCTGCTCCACAAACCTGTTGGCATTGCTCTCTATGACGTGGCCGAACTTTTGGGTGAGCATGAACTCCGTTAGCTGTGCATTCTCAAGAAGTTGGGCAGGCATGAAGCGCAACTGTTTGTGGAAGTACTGTGGCCACAGCTTCGGATTGAGCAAGTCTCGTATGGGGTGGGGCGAACATTCCTGCATGATGTGGCCAGCCGCATCGGCTATGTCATGGCAGTCGGTCTGCAGTTCCTTATGCAGCCTATCGGGGTCGATATGATTACGCAGGTGTAGCAGAAGTGCCTCGCTGTCATCCCCCGACATGGACTTCTCGTCAGTGGCGGCCGTGCTGAGGTGCTGCCACAGTTCGTCGGTTGAGGCTCTGCGGTGCAATTCGGAATGGTAGTATACCGAAGCAGCACCGACCGACAGCATCAACGGCTTGGATGACGATTGCCTAATGATGCGGTTCGGCTGCATATCGTCATGGCAGTAGGTAGCCACGAGGTATTGCAGCAACAGTTCGCTGCGGTCGCTACTGTTCAGTTGCTCATAGAAGCGAGTAGAGGAGTATTGATTCTCCTGATAAATAGTGAGAATGCGGTAGCATGCTTCGGCATCGGTCAGGGTATTCAACTCCTCAAGTAGAATGGCGCAACGTGTCCGGAGCGTCCGGTCTTCTATTTGGTTGACCGTTTCGGGCAGGAACAGGAATCCATATAGTTCCAATCCTCGGTTGGCGTGGTCGGACGAAATGCGTGCCCGTCTGCATTGCAGCAGTGCGGGCAGCAGATGAAACAGTTGTTGAGACTGCTCCTCCACGGCATTGCCCAGTACGCACACTTGTAGGTTGGTGAACTTTAGACCCTGTGCACGAAGTCGGTTCACACAGGCTTGCCCCTCTGAGGTAATCCAATTTAATGCAGCGCGATAAAAATCGAGACTGTCAACGTCGTGCACTTTGTCCTCGGACGACAAGGCCGTGTACTGGTCGCTCCACGATGAGTAGTACCAGTATTTATGTATTGACACATCACAGGCTTGCAGCAACTGCTGCAAGCCTTGATTGTCTTGGGTCGACTGGTTGAGGTTGATTATCCAAAGTGGCTGCATGGGGTAGGTGAGGTACTGACCGTTGTTGGTTGCTTATTGGTTGATAAAGTCGTTGTAGCGCGTCATGCGGTGTGTAATGCTGTCAAGCAGTTCCTCCACCAGTTTGCGCTCATCCAAAGAGATGTCTTCTGTCAGCCGCTGTTGTAGCGTACTGCACAGTTGTTGCCGAGACTCTTCAAAGTGTGCCAGAAGCAGGTCGTGCTTGTGTTGGTTCAGCATGCTGATGAATTTTCTGAAGAAGTCCTCTATGTGGCTGTCGGCAAAGTGCTCTTTGAACGCGCGAGCTATGGTGACGTACTGTGATCTCGCGTTGTCGATGGGCACTGTGTAACCTTTGTCAATGCGAATGGCTGGCTGCCCGTCATGGTCCTCTATCGAACTCAATGTTGCTATTCTGATGCTGTGCGCTTCTTGAGTAAGAGGGGAGAAAGCATAGCGGTCCTTCTCGTATTCACTTGGCTTGTACATATAGTCGACAAAGCTGTGTTGCATCTTGTCGAGCAGCATTAGGCGCAGTAGCGTGGTGAGCGACGGGTCTTCGGTGCGAGGCAGCTGCAGTTTCTCTGCTTCGCCTCCGCTCAGTGCAAACTGCTTGTGGAAGTGGTAGAACTCTTTGTCTTGGCAGGCTTTGTACTTGTTGCGGATGAAGTCATACGTACGGTAGTAGTTGAACGACATGCCGAGTTTGACGGCTATGATGTACATGAGCGACTTGTCGGCCGAGGGAATGAAGCGCTGGTTGGGTCGTCCAGCAAAGCCGAAGATGTTCTTTGCCATGTTCTCCGTCTGTGCTACGCAGAACTCACGTTGTTCGAGCGTGCTCTCCATCTGGTTGATGTTGTAGGAGAAGAATAGTGAGGGCTTCAGTTGCTTCACTATGGTGTCGCGTTCGGTCTGGGGCAGGTTGTCATACATTTCTGCAAGGCCGCTGTCGTTCCACCGTGTATAACTGTCCTTCTTGGTCATCAATTGGTTAAACACTTGCTCAGACATGGTCAGCACATCCTCAATATTCTTTTGTGCTCCGATGTTGCGGTTGATGAAGAGTTGACGGCGCGTAATGGTCTGCTCGTCTTGCTTCACAATGCTGATGTAGTTGTTTTGTTCCAGTTGTTTTCCGAGGTTCAAGAAGATGTTGTCCAGGATGTGCTGCAGGCTGTCGCTGCCCTCGCGTACCGGACGATAACCCTCTTGAGGGATAAGCTCAGTGGTGCGATGCACTACGTCGCAGTATATATTGCTGAAAGGATTCTCTTTTTCCCACCCGTTGTCGTCCACGAAGGTGCAGATGTTTGGTAGGTAAACCGAGGTTACGTCGTCCTTAGCCGAGCGGAATTTCTGTGCCAATCCTTCTCTGTAGCGATAGCGAGGTCCTTCGGGATTGTTGAGCATCTCCTCTGCCGTCTTGTTGAGGCGGCGTATGTGCAGCAGGATGTCATCGAGAATGCCGTCGTCGCCGTGGCAGAGAGCACTGAGCATTTCGAAGCACATGTCGTACACCTTGTCTTCCATCATGCTTCTTATCATCTGCGAGGAGCGCATGTAGTATTCCTTCACTTGATTGCTGTTGCTCATCTGATTGGCAATGCCAATGCGCTGCATGAGGTTGCCCAAAGCCTCGCCGAGCGAGGTGTGTTCGGCGTCTTCGCGCAGGGTGGCCAGGTCTTCCTCCTGGGGGCGGGGTGTCTTGCCTGCTACGAGGGTTTGGTACACGTCGTAGAATTCTTTACCTTTCTTGTGGTAGGTCTGGCACAATTTCTCGCACATGTCGTCGAGATGGCGAAATGTAGTGCCGGCGTAGCGCAAGCCGTAACGCTCTATGTATTCCTCGGCACGGTCCCACAACTCGGTGCGCAGCGCCTCTTTGATCTGGGCGGTGAAGTTTTCATCCTGTGCAAAGAGTCGGGGCAACTTGTCGGTGATACGCTTGGCATCATCAATGGAGGTGTCTGGAAGCCGTGTTTTGAATTTATCGCCGTCCATGAAGTAGTCCTCAGAGTACTCCCGTTCGCGGAGCTCGTGGGCGCGCGACAGGAAGTGTCCGAGCAGCGAGGTGTGTTTGTCGCGGTCGAAGATGAGACGGCGTATGATGGCATCGAAAGTCGTCTTGGAGGCCTCGGTGGCAACCTCTTCTTTCGGTTCGCTGCCGACAATGCCGTACTGCAGCATTTCGTATTGAATGCGCAGTTTCCAGTATTCGTCAAACTCGGCCACCGGTTTCTTCAGTGCCACATATCCCATGGGCAGCAAGAAGCACTTGTCCTCATGGCCCAGTTGGGCACCGTCGCGGTTGTTGTCCATGAAGGATTCAAATCCAGTGGCACCTTCGCCTTCGTGCACATAGAACAGCATCTCGGCGGTGTTGGAGTACATTTTGCTGAGACTACCCATATTGTTGCCTGTCTCGGTCTGGTAGTCTACGGGTATGCAGCACTCGAAGGGGCGGTAGGGGTACTGCGTGTCGATGGTGCTGTAACCGTCGAGGAGTGCCAAGCGGTGGAAGAGGTGGCTGTGTTGTGGGTCTTTGGACCAGCACTGGATGCTCTCCAACTCGTTCATGACTGCAAAGGCGTTGTTGGGATACCGCTCGTTGTGCGAGTTGTGGTCGATGAAGCATTGGGGCATGTAGAGCACGAGGCACACCTTGGGGTCGCCTGGGTCAATGCTCGACTTGTGTATCATGTTGACGTAGTACAGCACATCGTTTACTATGCCGCTTCCTGTTCCGCCAGCGCAGCTGCACACGACCCAGTAGCATATTTGGTCGCGTTGAGAAGCATTGCTTTCAATCGTGCTGAGGCTACGGATGTCGGCGCGCAGTTTGTCGCAAAATTCTCCTGCCATGCGGGCAAAGGCGGTGCGCGATTTCAAGCGGAACGCACCAGCACCGAACTGTAGCGCCCGGTCGTCCATACGGAACGCAACGTTCTCGCTGCAGGCCTCGGTGATGCGCTGGTTCATCTGCTCGTTTGGGGCATTCTTGGCTTGGCGGTAGATGGCGGCGGGGTTCTGTTGCCCGAGGTTGACCAGCTCCTCGGTCGATATCATCTTTTTGCGCCCTGTTTCGTAGACGTCGCGGTACTTGCGGTTCTGCCTGTCCAGCTCTCCTTCATCGGTGTCGACGAAGAGGAACCGGTACTTGTCGTCCATACGGCTCACACGGTCGTCGGTGTTGGCCATACGCTGGTATACCTTAAATTTAACTGCGGCTACGGTCTCGCATCCCGAGCCTCCAAGTCCAATAAAAATGTGCTTCTTTGCCATGTCTATGAGTATTTTATTTCTTGCTCCAATTGACGGTATATTGAGGGATGCCGTTCTCCTTCACTTTGATGGAGGTGCGGTTGCCCATGCGAAGCGTGCCGTTGGGCTTGCAGCCCTCGCCTCGCAGGCTGCGTACTACGTAGTGTGGATTGCTGAATAGGTGGATGATAGGCGTTGCGGCCGAGGCTCTGCGCACTGCTATTTCAATCTTCCATTCTACGGGTGCGCTGATGTCGCCCCCCTGTCCGATGGTGAGTTTCTTGCGCCGGCGCACTGGATAGGGTGGCACCAGTTCAGTGTCGTTCTTCCACACGCTGAATGAGCCCGTGATGTAGGTGCGGCGATTGCGTGCTGATTTGACCAGCATCACGATGATGTAGAGTAGTATGAGCAGTAGGCAGATGATGAAAGTGCGCCAGGTGAGTGGGTAGTTGAACACGCGGCCATGCAGGGCTACGGTGGTGGTGTAGGTGGGGTGGGGCGTTGCGAGCAGCTGTTCCAACTCTTGGCTGTAGGCCACATGGCAGGTGGCTCTAAGGCGTAGGGTGTCGTCTACCGAGCTGAATCTTGGGCGCAGCCAGCTGCGGTTGTCCTGAATGATGCGGCCGATGCGCTCCACCGTGGTGGGGTGGTCGCCCAGTTGTACAGGCAGGGCGCAGTTGTCGTGGCGGCAGCGCACCTCAAAGTGTTGCCGCCCGTTGCTGCAGGCTATGCTGTCCAGCACCAGGTTGTTGAATACCTGGTTGGGGTGCCACGTGATGTTGCTTAGCGTTAGGTTGCCGTCGCGGTCCACTTCGGCGGAGGCACTCATGCGCGTGTCGGTGAGCATGCCTCTTATTATCTGTCTGAACCTATCCTTAAGCATATCGTTCTTGTGCATGTTGAACCAGTTGGCCAGTGCTTCACCAGTGGTGATGTCCTGCCGTTCGGGATTGAACGAGGCGAACACGGAGAGTACTCGGTCAATGTGGGTGGCGCGACCTGGCAGGTTTAGGGCTACGATGTTGACGTTCTTGTTCTGTAGCTGTAGGTCGGCTTCTTGCCTACGGGTTTGCCAGTCGGCTGCGCCGCGTCGTTCGGCTGAGGGGTCGTCTTCAAAGTCAGTGATAATGAAGACGAATTTCAAGTCGTTGCGCCCTGTGCGACTGAGGTCTTTCAGGAGTGCCTGTACCATGTTGTCGAGGTCGGTGTGGTTGTAGAACCGTTCGCGCTCCTGTTTCGAGGTGGGTTTGTCGTAGAGGTGGTCGGCATACTGTGCCAGGCCTTTGCGCATGTCGGCGTTGAGCGTGCCGCTGCCGCCGATGTCTATTTTGGCTTCGCCCCCAAACTTGATGAGGCTGACGTGGTCGCCGTCGGGCAGGGCACCGAAGAAGTCTTTCAGTGCTGGCACCAGTATGTCGCGGTAGCGGTCCATAGTGCCCGATACATCGATGGCGAACACATAGTCGGCATTTTGGTTGCGCAGCTCCTCGCCAAACTGTTGCATCAGCTGCGGATAGTCGCGCTTCAACACCTGCAACCCATCCTGCGCATGAGTTGGCGTGGTGATGAGCAGGAACGAAAAAACTACTGTGAGCGAAGTGAAAAAGCGAAAAACGTGCCTCATGATTTCCTTCATTTTTCTGAGCAATTTTGTTGCGTCAAGCCATTTTGTCTGTGCGTGTGCTGCATTTTTTGCACGAGGTTGTGTGTTGTTCGACACCTCTGTATGTGGCTGTTCTCTCTTTGTGTGTCTGGATTGTACATCCTCTGACATGCTGTTGTTTGGCGTGTTGGAGGGGGTAATGTGCTGCACAATATGACAATGCAAAGATAACGAAAATAAATGATATATGGTTCGGAAATGGTTTTAAATGTGTACCTTTGCATCGTGGGTCGCCGTGGAGGGCAATGCCGTTTTGCGGCGCAGTCCTGCACTTTGCCTCGCAGCGCATCGTAGATGTATTGTCATGGACAACGAGGGCGGTGGCGTACGAGAGTTGGGGTTGGTGCTGTTCGGCATCGACCCCTTGTTGTTTCTTTTCGGTTGTATATTATGTGGTTGTGCGGATATGATGCCGTACTGCATCGGGGCTTATGCCGTGCGGCATGGAGTCGGATGTCGTACGGCTGGGGGGTGTTGGCTGTACGGCGTGGGAAGGACGCGCGCTCATGGCACGCAATAAAAGTCGTATCTTTGCAATCCGTAAAACAGTTCGCTTCGGCATCCTTCACGGCACGGTCCAAACTGCCGAGCAGAACGTGCATAACAACTTATGAACAACGACACCAAGACTTCCTCCCCTGCGTCGCCGCAGTGCGTGCGAGGGAATATTGTGGACATTCAGCACCGCACCATCCGTCCATCCGTCCTCACGGTGGCTGGTGGCACTATTCAATCTATCGAGCCGCTGCCGGCCGAGGTGGATAGCCGCCTGCTGCCCTATGTGCTGCCGGGCTTCATCGACGCGCACATTCACATAGAGAGCACGCTGCTCACTCCTTCGCATTTTGCGCCGTTGGCGGTGGCTCATGGCACCGTGGGCGTAGTGGCCGACCCCCACGAAATCGCCAACGTGATGGGTACTGATGGGCTGCGTTTCATGTTGAGCGATAGTAAAAAGACGCTGTTCCACTGCTGCTTCATGGTGCCGAGCAGTGTGCCGAGCACCGCTTTCGAAACGGCGGGGGCATCGCTGTCGGCGGCTCAGACGGCGCGTCTGCTTCAGAAAGAGGATTACTACGGTTTGGCCGAAATGATGAACTACACCGGCGTGCTATCGGCCGATGCTGAGGTGATGGCCAAATTGGCTGCGGCGCAGGCATGTCACAAGCCGATTGACGGCCATGCGCCTGGGCTGCGTGGCGACGAGGCTCGTTGATATGTGGAGGCTGGCATCTTGACCGACCACGAATGCACCGCACTGCCCGAGGCTCAAGAGCGCATAGCCCTGGGTATGAAGATCCTGATCCGCGAGGGCTGTGCCGCACGCGATTTCGATGCCCTCATGCCGCTCTTGGCACGCTACGACAAGGAACTGATGTTCTGTACCGACGATGCCTATCCCGACGACCTGCAGCAGGGACACATCGATGCGCTGGTGCGTCGCGCCATTGCGGCTGGCATGCCGTTCTGGAATGTGCTGCAGGCTGCCTGTGCCACCCCCGTGGCACATTACGGGCTGCCCATCGGCCAGTTGCGCGTGGGCGATAGTGCCGACTTCATTGTGGTGGACAACTTCCGCAGTCTGACTATACTGAATACTTATATTGGTGGCACGAAGGTCTATGACAGGTACGAGGGCGTACAGCCTGCTTTGCATGTGCGGACGCGCCGTACCACGGCCGCGTTGCCCAATAATTTCAAGGCGCGGCCAGTGGGTGTGGCAGACTTGCAGGTGGAGGCCACTGGCAGCAAGATGCGCGTCATAGCGGCACACGAGCGTAGCCTGCTCACCGACGTGCTGACCGTCGCACCTCGGGTGGAGGCTGGCTACGTGTTGACCGACACGCGCAAGGATGTGCTGAAACTGGTGGTGCAGAACCGTTATGAGGAGGCTGCGCCGCAGGTGGCGTTCATTCACGGCTTTGGGCTGAAGCGCGGGGCCCTTGCATCTACCATTGCCCACGACAGCCACAACATTATTGCTGTCGGGGTGTCGGACACCGACTTGGCTGCGGCTATCAATGCGCTGGTGTCCAGCAAAGGAGGCATGGTGGCAGTGTGTGGCGATAGGCAGGAGTTGTTGCCCCTGCCCGTGGCTGGCCTGATGAGCGACGAAGAGGGAACGGAAGTGGCGCGTGTGCACGCGCGGCTGAGGACGATGGCTCAACACATGGGCTGCCGGTTCGAAGCACCGTTCATGACGTTGGCCTTCATGGCGCTGCCCGTTATCCCGCGGCTGAAACTGACCGACCGCGGTCTTTTCGATTCGGAGCACTTCTGCTTCACCCCCTTGTTTTGCTGACAAGGTTTGCAAGCAGCCTAATAGAAGCAGCAAGGGGCGATGTAACAGCGTTACATCGCCCCTTGCTTGAGTAGGAGTATGAGTCTCGTGCCTCTGCGGTGCCTCCGCAGGGGGCATTCTGTGCAGTTAGTGTGCTACAAGGCCCACAGTAGCAGTCCAGAGCAGATGACTACGCCCGTGGCCAAGAGGTCAATGAGACAGAAGCCCATAATGTCGCGCGCATCGAGTTTGGCTATGGCCAGCGCAGGCAAAGCCCAGAAAGGCTGAATGAGGTTGGTCCACGCATCTCCCCAGGCTATGGCCACACCCGTAAGGCCTGGATCGACTCCCAAGTTGGCTCCAGCGGCGAACATAATAGGGGCTTGGATGGCCCAGTGTCCGCCACCAGAGGGTACGAACATGTTAAGGACCGCTGCACATAAAAAGGTTAGGAGCGGATAGGTAACGGGAGTAGAAATAGAGATGCAGGCATTGCTGATGACTGTGCCGAGACAGATGCCGCTTGCCCCAACGCCCGTGATGATGCCCATGATACCAGCATAGAACGGAAACTGTAGGAGGATGCCTGCCGCCCCCGACACCGATTGGCCAAAAGCTCTGACGTAGGCCAACGGCGACCCATGGAGCAGGAGCCCACAGAAGAGGAATATCATAATCACCACACCCAGATCGAAGGTGCCCCCCTGCACGAATAGCCGTATCACCACGTAGGCCAACCCCAGCAATCCCAGTAGCCAAGCCAACAAGCGGCTCTGCTCCATGCGCTCGGCAGGTGTGGTAGGAGTCTTGCTCCTCACTTCGGAAGGCTCGGCCAAGAGCTGCGGGTCGACGCTCACCACTCGGTCGGCGTGGGGGTGCATCAGCATGTTGACCACCGTCAGCACTGCAATGCAGACAACTACCATCACCAGATTGGGCAGTGCCAAGATGGTGTGCGAAACGGGAATGGCCCCAGTGAGTATGCCTCCCGTCGCTTGAGTCAAGGCTTCGCCTGGGGTGGCCATCGTGAGCGGAATAGAACCGGAAAGGCCAGCATGCCATACCACAAAACCGCTGTAGGCCGACGAGATGAGTAGCCGGTAGTCTACGCCTTTGAGCCGCAGGGCGATCTCTTTGGCGAATATCACCCCAACGATGAGGCCGAACCCCCAGTTGAGCCAACAGGCTACAGCCGAAATCACGGTAACCAAAGCAATAGCGGCTACGGGTGTTTTGGGCAACGAGGCTAAGGCTTGGATGGCACGCTTGATGGCGGGTGCTTTGGCCAGAGTGGAACCACACACCAGTACCAGTGCCATCTGCATGGCGAAGGCCAGCAGCCCCCACACACCGCCACCCCAGTGGGCAACCACCTCGAGGGGTGTCTGATGGCAGATGGGCATGGCCAAAAGTGCAGCGACAAATGTGAGGATAATCGCAAAAACAAAAGGCTCGGGCAACCACCGCTGCACGACCTTTACACAGACATTGATAATCTTCTGAAACATGGCTTCGAGTTTATCTTTCCTTGTAAACGGGGTGCAAAGATAAGGATTTTGCACCGTTTGGCTGTACGACACCTCTTGTACATCTGTGGCGCGAGGGGGAATGAAGCGTGGGGTGGCGGTGTGGAGTGGAGAACAGGACATACAATAATTTATGTAGCGGTGCGTTTCACCGACTCTTGCCCAGTGTGGCACAAATTGTTCTATAATATAAGGAATATAGTAATGAAAATGGCAAGATGGGCTGCGGTCTTCGTTCCTGTGGTGTTGGGACTGGTGTTGGCCTGCGGAGGAGCAAAGCAGGATGACCCAACGGAATGGGACACTTCGAGCGAGGAGGAACTTTGGGGAGAGGCAACGGAGGAAGAGGCAATTGCCGAGGAAGAAGCGAAGGAGCACACCGCGGTAACGCTTGACATGCTGCTGGCTGCACCAGTCGAAGTTGAATTTCAATGGTATCAATACATGGACAGCACCGAGATGGACGATGCGGCGATGAAGCTCCTATGCCGCATTATGTCGATGTACGAGTTGTGCAGCACAGCGGCTGATGACTGGGTGTGGTGCCAGGCGGTCGATACGCTGGCGCACCAGTTCATGAGGGAGAAGAAGGTTTACCTTTCGCAGCCGCAGGAGTTCGAGACAGCAATAGCTGCCGCAAAACACCAGATTGATTGGTATGGCTTCGGTAGTCAATTGGAGATGAACCTCTATTCCACGGTGGATGCCCGATTAGACTACCTGCGTGTGGTGTACAAGTATAGGCAGATGGCTGCCTATTGGAGTTTGGTCGATAAGTTGAAGAAGATGCCCAAGTTACTCTTTGAAGAGTTCAGTGCATGGCACAACTGGGCTACCGCTCAGTACCAGGTATATCATCGTGAGAAGACTGAGGGTTTGCCCTACTATTCCATGCTGCCTATAGAGCTGAATGCTTACGCCCAATGGTTGACAGAGAACCGCATGCGTATGCTATCTGTGGAGGAAGAGGTGATAGAGTGTGGCACTGTGTACAAGCAACAGGGCAAGACCGTAACGGGCGAACAGTGGCAAAAGGTGCGTGCAGCGCACGCCTCCGACACGGCCGCCCTTGATGCTGCCGAGCAGTGGATAGCAGCACGGCAGCGTATCGTGCGCTACTTTTCGACACAGAAGACTGCGTATCAGGGAAGTAACTACAAGAAAATATCTGAGTCGTATGACTGTATAACGGCCGATATTCACAGCCGCATTGCTGGCACACTTGCACCAGTGGTGCCCGAGGAGTACTACGAGATTTAAGCCCCTAAAGCAGCAGACTACGGGCAGGCTCTGCTCGGAGCTGACTGCAAGGCAGGAGAACGGAAAAACCGAAAGACAACACATATAAAATATGGAATCGAACATCGTATTGGAATGCTTGCGCACAAGGCGCAGCATCAGAAAGTACAGCCCACAGCAGATTACCGATGAGGAACTGACCGCTGTCCTCGAGGCTGGAACCTACGCACCCACAGGTAAAGGGCTTCAAGACCCCTGGATTGTGGCGGTGCAGAAGCGCGAACAGATAGAGACTCTCGTACGCATGAACGCCACAGTCATGGGAGTAGAAAGCAACCCGTACTACGACGCACCGACGATTGTGCTGGTCTTTGCCTCCTCGCCCGACAAGTGGGCCAATGGCATTTTAGATGGCACATTGGTGCTTGGCAACATGATGACAGCAGCTCATGCACTTGGGCTCGGAGCCTGCTGGATTAATAGAGAGCGTGAGATGTTCGCCACCGAAGAGGGGCGCGCCCTAATGAAGCAGTGGGGACTGCCCGACGGCCTGGTGGGAGTGGGAGCACTCTCGCTGGGTTATCCTGCCGGCACTCCCAAGCCGCAACCAGCTCGCAAGGAGAACTACTTCCGTATAATCCGTTGAATATTAAAGAACCATATATGATGACAAAGAGAACTTCTTGTCGGCTATCCCTGTTGACGTTGGTAGCCCTGCTCCTGCTGGGGGCATGCAAAGGCCGTATTCAACCGAAGATGCCGCTCGACTCCACAGCCGTGAATACTGAAGGTGTCGTGCGTGAACCCCACGAGGGTTTTGAGCTGATTACCATTCAGGACAAACCGTCACGCGCCACGCGCGACCTCTTTGCATCCTACCCTGCAGAGCTGATAGATTCACTGCTGCCAGCCGAAGGTATAGCGACAGGCATCAACTGCTTCTTGATTGCCAATGACCATATCACAGTGCTGGTGGATGCAGGCTTAGGGAGTGAGGCTGGTGGGGTGTTGTTGGAGAAGCTGGCAGCCCTTCATGTGCGACCCGAGAAGATTGATGCTGTACTGCTGACGCACTTCCACCCCGACCACATTGGCGGGCTGTTGCACAATGGGGGCCCAGCGTTCCCGACGGCGCACATCTACGCTTCGGTGCCCGAGTTTGAAGCCTGGACACAGGGCGAGCTTGCAGCAAGAAACGAGCAGGTGATGGCTATGCTCAGCAATTATGCAGAGCGGCTACATCTATTCATGGATGGAGATACGCTGATGGACCACATTGTAGCCCATCTCGCACCTGGCCATACGCCCGGACACACCCTTTTCGAGAGGGGCGATGTGTTGATTGTGGGCGACATGTTCCATGCGGCTCCGCTGCAAACTGCTTGCCCAGAGCTGTGCGCACGCTACGACATGGACACCGCTCAAGCGGTGCAAAGCCGCGTCAAGTGGACGCAATATGCACGGCAGCACCAGCTCACGATAGTGGGCATGCATGTGGCCTTGCCAGGTGTGGTGCAGTAGTCAAGGTTGTGATTTGAGGCAGTGAAGATATGCCTCATCAAAAGCGGCACGTAGTGCGTCGTGGTCGGCAATGATGGCTCGCAAACGGCGTAACCCTTCAGCATTAGGAGAGTCGGGCAGCCACAACTGCAGATAGCCCCCTTCAGCATACTTCTCTTGGAGATGATGGACAACGCGTTCCCACTGCCCCTCCTTGTCGAGCGAGGGGTGGTGGGAACGGCCGTATTGCACGGTGCGTAGAATGATGTCGCGCGGGTCGATGTGGCGGTCGGCTTCGGCCGTAATGCAACCGTAGATGCTGCGTGGGGCTGTCGTGGCAGAGGCGCGGTGGTCTTCGGCTGCTTGCGCAATGATTTCAATCTGCTGCTCCGAGAACCAATGCCGCAGGTTGTGGTCGGCGCGAATGATTTGCCCAGAGAATAGGTGGTGCTGCTCGCGGTTGTGGCGCAGGCCAGTGTCGTGGTAGGCGGCCGCAGCATAGGCAATGTTGGGATTGACGCGGTTCGCCTGCGCCATGGCGAGTGCTGCGGTGATGACGGTGAGGGCGTGCGACCTGTTGTGCGCTGCGTCGAACGAGTCGTACTTGGGCAGCACGGTGTGCTCCACATAGTGCTGCAGGCTTAGGCACACGTGTGTGGGTAGCAGGCGCTGATAGGCCAGTCGAGGGGTGCCGTCGTCGACGGTGATGATACCTCGGTAGACAAAGCCCCATTTCTCCACGATGTGCTGCATGATGCGGTTGTCGGCATGGGTGTCGACCCGCAGGCTGGGGGCTTGGCTGTCGCACCATGCCAGACAGGTGTCGCCCACCCCGTGGTGGCCGTCAGCGCAGGCCACTCGGTGAAGGGTGGCATAGGGCACGGAGGGTTCGTCCCAGCTGCCCTCTTTGATGTCGGCATAGGTGGGCTCTTGACCCGGGGCGAGCACGAAAGTGCCGATGGCAGTGCCGTCTTCCTCAATGAGGTAGGATACGCCGCGCGCCATGTCTTCCAACAGCAGTTGGCGCGATGGATAACGGTCGCTCCACTGCGTGGGGTTGCCACTGCGCCGCATAACGCTGCGCGAGTGGGCATACATGCCGAGCATGGTCTCCAAGTCGGCAGGAGTGGAGGGGCGTATGATGCGCTGGGCAGTCATGAGGCGGGCCTACAGCAATTGGTCGGTGTGGTGCTTGGTATCCACCTTGCCAATGGCGTTGATGATGACACCTTGCTCACTGATGACGTAGGTGGTGCGCAGCGTGCCGAGGCTGGTTTTGCCGTACATTTTCTTTTCGCCCCAAGCCTCATAGGCCTTCAAGATGACGCAATCGGGGTCGCTAATCAGGTGGAAAGGCAACTCGTACTTTGCGATGAAGCGTTGGTGCGATGCGGCCGAGTCCTTGCTCACGCCCAGTACTTCGTAGCCCTCGTGCAGAAAGCGGTGGTAGTTGTCGCGCAGGTCGCACGCTTCGGCTGTGCATCCGGGGGTGGAGTCCTTCGGATAAAAATAGAGCACGAGCTTACGCCCGGCATAGTCGCTCAGTTTGATGAGTCGTCCGTTTTCGTCGCATCCTTCAAAGTAAGGTGCTTGTGTCCCAATGGCTAACATGTGGTAGTTTCGTTTTGATTGTCGGGTGCAAAGGTAGTATTTTTTTAGGGAGGAGCATACTATTCTGAGCGTTTGCCGTTTCTACCCCGTCAGACCAGTGCACACATTTCTCATGAAGGGCAACGAACTGAAACCACGCATAGGTGTCTTTGGCCGTCGCAATTATGGCAAGAGCACGCTCGTCAATTTTATTACCAACCAGCAAGTATCTATTGTAAGTCCTACCGCAGGCACCACAACCGATGCGGTGCGCAAGACGATGGAGATAATAGGTGTGGGCCCTGTGGTGTGGGTCGACACGGCTGGTGTCGATGACTGCGGAGAACTTGGACTGCAACGCGTGGCTGCATCGCGCGAACTGCTGGGACAAACCGACCTGGCGCTCATCGTGGTGTCGCACAACGAGTGGGGCTACCCCGAGCAGCAACTGGTGGATGCCTGCCGCGGCGCAGGTGTGCCCATGCGCTGCATCTACACGTTGGCCGACCAGTATCCGCCCACGGATAGTTTCCTCGGCATGCTGCACGAAACAGTTGGGCAAGATCCCTTTGTCTTCACGGCCAAGCAGCCGTCATTGCGCGCCCCGTTACTGCAGGTCGTTCGCGAATCGTTGCCCGAGTCTGCCTATGCCGTTAAAAGTCTGCTCGGCGATGTGCTGAGGGGCGGCGATAATGTGGTGCTGGTTACCCCAATTGACGAGGCTGCGCCCACGGGCAGGCTGATTTTGCCCCAAGTGCAAGTGATACGCGACGTGTTGGACTGTGGGGCGGTGGCCACCGTGTGCAAGGAGACCGAGTTGGAACGCACATTGGCCCTGCTTCGTGAGCCTCCGCGCCTGGTCGTCACGGACAGTCAGGCGTTTGCCCTGGTGGACAAGGTAGTGCCCCCTTCGGTTGCGCTCACATCGTTCAGCATCGTCTTAGCGCGTGCCAAAGGGCTCTTCGACGAATATGCAGCAGGCACATGTGCCATTGCGAACCTGAGGGAGAGCGACCGCGTGCTGATGCTCGAATCGTGCACCCACAACGTTACGTGCGACGACATAGGGCGCGTCAAGTTGCCCGCCTTGTTGCGCAAATTTACAGGCAAGGATATTCGCTGCGAAGCCGTGGCGGGGCTTTCCCGTCTCGACAGGCCGCTGACCGACTACGCGTTGGTCATACAGTGCGGAGGCTGTGTGGCAAGTCCGAAGCAACTCGTGTCGCGGCTATCACCAGCACTGCAAGCAGGCATACCAGTCTCCAACTACGGCATGGCCATTGCCTATATGAATGGCATCTTCGACCGTGCTATGCAGCTATTCTCCCCGCACCAGTAATACCACTTCCCCCTTTATTTGTATAATCAACACCGTACAGCACATGAATTTACAGCCCACTCGCCCACACCTCGGACTCATTGTGGCAATGGCCGAAAACCGCGCCATAGGTAAAGATAACGACCTCTTGTGGCACCTCTCTTCCGACCTCAAACGGTTCAAATCCATAACGATGGGGCACCCCATTATCATGGGACGAAACACTTATTTCTCGCTGCCTCGCAAACCCCTCCCTGGGCGACGTAACATTGTGCTCACGCACGCCCCAGCCTCGCTCGTTGAGGGAGCGGAGGTGGCGGCCAGCGTGGCTGAAGTGCTGCACCTTGTGGCCGATGAGGAGATGGCGTACGTCATCGGAGGAGCCTCCGTATATGAGCAACTGCTTCCATTCGTCGACATCTTGGAAATTACCCAAGTACATGCCACATTCGACGCTGATGTATTCTTCCCCATCATTGACCACTCCGAGTTCTCCCTCGTACAAGAAGCAGGTCCAATTACCGATGAACAGGCCGCACTCTCGTATTCCTACCAAACCTACCACCGTAGGCCGCACCCCCAACACCCGTAAGCCGTACCCCCAACATTTCGTAGGCCGTACACCTAACGTCCGTAGGTCGTCCATCCAACACCCGAAGGCTGCACACCTAACATTTTGTAGGTTGTTTTTCCAACACCCGAAGGCTGCACACCTAACATTTTGTAGGTTGTTTTTCCAACACCCGAAGGCTGCACACCTAACATTTTGTAGGTTGTTTTTCCAACACCCGAAGGCTGTATGTTCATATTCAGTTGGGCATGCTGTGCAGTGCAGTAGGGCAGAAAGTACTTTCCTGTACGGCGAGTAAAGGAGAGC
>JAFTFL010000015.1 GCA_017449525.1 Bacteroidales bacterium
AATGGTCTAATTCGATAATTTGTTTTCCTTCTTTTGTTTTTAAAATTAAGGAAGAATCTCTTTTCCTAAACTTATATTCAGAAAAGAAATCAAACTGAATTAGATCAGTAATTATTTCATTAAATATAAAATCCATAGTTTTGCACTTAAATATAGTATCCCTCCCTTCCGATATCATAGAAGGGAGGATATAAAGGTAACGTTTTTTACTCTATTTTATTTACTCGATGATAATCTTTAACTCTAATTTTGTCTCCTTTAGAGAGACCTTGCCCTGGTCTGTTTGAACGTACTTCAAAAATTCCGTTACCATTGTCAACATGTTCCCGTGCTGCTTTTTGGCCTTTTGACAGATGTGTGGTTGAAGAGCGTTTTGTTTCTACGATTGAAAAAGTTCCATCATCGTTTTTTATTAATTGGTCAGTATTTGTCCTGTTTTCTTTAACATTGCCCTTTTCATTTTGAGGGACTAAGCGAGTCTGAGAAGATACGTTTTTACCGCCATCAACTGCTCGCTTTAATTCATCAGCTTCAAATTTCCGACCATCAGAAATGGCTTCTGCATTTTTGAGACCTTTACGGGTATCTGATGCTTTATTTAAACCTTTTGCGACTTTTGTTCCACCACTTACAATTTTAGATGCACCAGCCGGAACAAATGGTATTGCCTCATTGGTGTCTCTATTTACGTGTTTCAGAGACCACGCATATTCTGCCTTTTTGCCGTCAGCAGTGAGGAAGTGTTTCTGCCAATCGAAGCCATTCTTTTTTTTTGTGTAAAGTGTTGAAAATTAGTTTTAATATACTGACGAGTTTGTTGCTGCGTTTACATTTGTCTGCTTGGTGCTGGCCATTGTGGTTGTTGTGTCTAATGTGGCTTTTTGTTTTCTGCCACTGTTGTGATAGGCCTGCTGCTGGTATTTGAGCTACCGGTAGTCGATATGCTTGCGTGGAGGGCAAACTGACATCTCTGTGCAGGATGGTTGATGAAAGATAACTGCTGTCTGCCCAACGCCGTACCTCTGTTATCGTTTGGCTTGTTTGTGGTAAAATAAAGTACTGTTCAAAAGCCGCTTTTGTCTTCCGTTTTCCATGATATGAATGCACAAAGTTCGCTTATTCCAAGAATTAGTAGTACCTTTGTAAATCAGAAATCCAACAATAGTAAAGTTGTTATGAGTCGAACTATTATGATTACAGGCGGAGCTGGCTTCATCGGCTGTCATGTGGTACGCCTATTTGTGAACAGCCACCCCGACTATAGAATAATCAATGTAGACAAGTTGACCTACGCGGGAAACTTGGCTAACCTGAAGGATATAGAGTCCAGTCCAAACTACACATTTGTCAAGGGCGACATCTGCGATTTCGAAGCCATGTTGTCATTGATGCGTACGCATCATGTTGACGGCATCATCCACTTGGCAGCCGAAAGCCATGTGGATCGCAGCATCAGCGACCCGTTTACGTTTGCTCAAACCAACGTTATGGGTACCCTCAGCCTGCTGCAGGCGGCTCGCATTTGCTGGGAGGAGTCCCCAGAACGCTACGAGGGAAAGCGTTTTTATCACATTTCCACCGATGAGGTGTATGGGGCACTGGCTATGACCATGCCAGAGGGTGAGCTGTCAGACCGTTCGGCACACAAGGTCTACGGCAACGACTTTTTTACAGAAGACAAGAAGTACCAGCCTCATAGCCCGTACAGTGCGGCCAAAGCCAGTAGCGACCACTTCGTTCGTGCCTTCCACGACACCTATGGCATGCCAACGGTCGTAACCAACTGCTCCAACAACTACGGCCCCTATCAGTTCCCAGAAAAACTCATTCCGTTGTTCATTAATAATATTTGCCATCGCCGTTCACTACCCGTCTATGGACAAGGACTCAACGTGCGAGACTGGTTGTATGTCGAAGACCATGCCCGAGCCATCGACCTCATCTTCCATAAGGGACGTACGGCCGAGACCTACAACATAGGTGGCCATAACGAATGGCGCAACATCGACATAGTGCGCCTTCTGGTGAGCACAACCGACCGCATGTTGGGGCGTAAAGAGAACGAGGATATGAACCTCATCACTTACGTTACCGACCGTGCGGGGCATGATCTGCGCTATGCCATTGATAGCAGCAAGCTTCAGCAGGAGTTGGGCTGGGTGCCCAGCCTTCAGTTCGAAGAGGGCATTGAGCGTACGGTGCGGTGGTACCTGGACAACGAGCAATGGCTTGACAATGTAACATCGGGTGATTACATGAACTACTACGAAAAGATGTATTCTGGCCGATAGTGGCTGAAGTAACCACGCATCTACGGGTGCATGGTTGTTGATGTCCTGATAAAAGTAGCGCGGGGCGATGATCCGTTGGTCATCACCCCGCGTTGCTGTTTGTTGTCGAAAGAGTGGTTACACCTCGTAGGAATGTGAGGTTGCTCAGCCTGGTGTGGCTCTGTGTTTAGTCCAATACTTCCATGTGTTAAGTCTATGCCAGTCCAGCATTAAATCCAGCGCAGCCATACACTTATCCCAGTACAGCTTTGCGTTCGTCCTCGGATAGATAGGTGCTTTTACGGAACGGATTGTCCTCATCCTTTTGTCGGGTGAGGGCTATTTGCTGCGCCACATACTCTTGCACTTTGCTAAATTCGGCCTGCAGTTGTTCGGTAGTGTCGGCTTGTAGCAGGTATTTGGCGCGTAGTTCTTTTAGGATGGCGCGAGCATGCCGTGCGCGTTGTGTGGGGTAGTCCTGCCAAAGCGCGTCCAATCGTCTGCCGACCTCTTGCCACGATAGCAGTCGCTGATTCTCTATGTCGCTGAGTAGGTGCTCCACGTCGTGTGTTGCTACAATTTGGCCGCCGACGTTTTCCCACTGTGTTTCGCGTGGCTCGTTAGAGAGCGAGAGTGCATCATTTGCATCGATGTGCTGCAGAATGTAGTACAGCAGCATCTGAGTGTAGGCCTTTATGGCATGGTCTGCTTTCAGCACCACCGTAGGCCGCTTGCTGTTTTCCATGCCGGCAGCAGTGATGGTGTCGGAGGTGGAGTTGTGGAGCAACTGTTGCAAATCCAGCAACGCTTCCAAAACTTCCTCGGCCGTGTCTGGGGCGAGAGGGGCGAACTCCACATGTTGTTGTTTGCTGATGCGCTTGTCGCGTGCGGCAAATTTCCTGCTGCATCGGTCCAATGCATACATATTATACATCCACCAGTAGGCCGGCATTACCTCCAGTTGATTACGGCTCGTGTTGTTACTGATCAGTGCAAAGGGGTAACGGATGTTGAGTTCGTAGGGATAGTCTGCTTTGGAGAGTAGGCAGTACGATGCGAATCGACTGCTGTGTTTCAAGCTTGTGCACAATCCTGGCCAGAAGCCGCGACCTGCTGCCAGTTCGCCGTCGGCCGTTCGGCTGTTGTGATTGCTTCCCACGGTGGCACCAGCTGCCAAGTTGCTTTGCCCTTGTATGAGGGCAGCAATGAGAAACGAGTTGTTGTGGTGCTGCTCATGTGCGGGGAATATGAAGCTGCAGCCCACCTCGCAGCGGCATAGGGTGGAGTTGTCGCCCACCACGCAGTCGTTGATGCGAAGCCCTTCGCCCAAGCTGACGTGCTCGCCCAGCATGACGTGCTCGGCTATAACGCCTACCCCTATATGGCATCCGCCTGCCGCCACGACGTCGTTCAGCATGAGGCTGCTGTCGATGCACACTGGGTCTTGCATTGTAGAGGTTGTATCCACATTGCGTACACTGACGCAATTACGCAGATGCGTGCCAGCGCCGAGGTGGTTCACCTGTCCTGCCGATGGACGGCTCATGGCTTCCATTTGTGCCATGAGTTGTGGTCGTCCGCGGTAGCGTGCCCATAGGTACGCCATTCCGATTGTCATACCCATCACTGGGTGAATGGTGCGTCCTCCGCACTCATTCATGGGACTGACGCTGTGGAAAGGAGCGCATGTGCCGTTGTCGTTTTCAACTTTTGCTACACGTCCTACCAGCTCGCCTATGTTGTACAGCAGGCAATGGTCTCCTATGATGTAATTACGCAGTAGTCGCACTTGGTGCACTGCGCTGTGCGCTCCTATGGTGCAATTACTTAGGTGGCTGTCGTACACTCCTTCGGGTAGCGAGAGGTTGATGCCGTCCGCTTCGGATTGCACTGTTTGGTTGGCCTGCATCGTTCCGATGTGCACGGCTCCACATAGCCTGTTGCGCTGTATGGTCGTGAGGTCGCAACCTTCGGCAACGCGGATGGCTGTCCAGTTGTCGGCAGTATTTCCTTGAGTCTGAAGTTGCACTATCTCCTGTTGGGATAGGGTGTGCAGGGTAGGGTTGACGTGTTGTGTCATCATGGTAGGTGGTGTATCTGTCGGGCGCCGAAGGTAGAGGCGTACTCTATCTGCGTGTCGCACCGCGTACAAAACGCAGATGGAATGGTAATAGTATATCCACCGTGGGTGGACTTGAATCGTTGGGTTCGGTAAGAAGCATTCCGCCCATCTGTCGGGTCGGTAGCGACCAGGCCGATGGGCGGAATTGTCGTTGGGATTAGTGGCGATGGTTGTAGAGCAATTCTTTGTACCATCTGTAGGCCGAACTCGCCTCCAGCATGGGGCGGAGCCGGTCGTCCTGCTTGCACAGGTCGAAACATTCACGCACCAGCCATCGAAAGCGTATGAGGAAACGGTGGTTCCACGGCACATCGTCGGGGTCTGTCCAATCGGTTTCGTCGTCGGCGTCGAACAGCACCTCGGCTGCCATAATCATATATTTCATGGCTTTGATGTGGCGTCCCATCTGCCATAGCGAGCGGCTGTAGGCCTCGTAGTGTTCGCTGCTGTTGTGGGCATCAACGTATCGTTCGTAGCATAGGTCGCGGTAGGTGTTTTCGGGCTCTGCGCAGTAGTTGTGTAGGTAGTAGTGGGTGTCCGCTATATCTGCAAGCGAGGGATGCAGATGTATTTCGTCGCCGTTCGTCCAGGCCATCATCACAGGCCCTTTCCAATCAATGTTTTCCATAACTTTACTTGTTGAGATTAGACAATGGTGTTGCATTGCGAAGAATAAGCAACCGTGCACGTCCGTCGGCTATATGTCAAAGAACTCACTGCTCTTGCTGTGCAAATAGTGTTCGCAATAGTGCACTATTCACCCTTCGAAGCAGTTCCGAAGAACGGCCGTGTGCCTTGTCTGTTCAAGTAAAGTTCTGGTTGTAAATAGGTCAGCTCATGGTACGTTGTGCTGCAAATTGTAGTGCAAAGATACGCAATTTTTCGTGGTTTCGAAGGTTTGATGTGGTGGAATATTTTTTTGAAGAGGGTGCGAATTATGGGTCGACAACCTGCAGCGAACCGCCGATTGCTCGAAGGGAAGGGGACAATAATCTGTTGGAGAACAATTGGAGCAGCCTATTGCTGTCGGCGAATGAGCCTGCGTAGGAGTAGGCCTCCTACAGCCACTCCGAGCAGGTTGGCCACGAGGTCGTTGATGTCGAAACCTCGGTACGGAAGCAGGTATTGTACGCACTCAGTGGCGCAGGCCATCAGCAAAGCCATCGCCCACGGCAGCCATCCTCTTCGGTGTGTCAGGGCAGCCATGGCCAGTACGCAGGGCAGATAGACCGAGGCGTGTAGCAGATGGTCGGCTCGGATGCCCAGCACAAAGTTGTTGAGTGGTAGTCCCAGCCCGTTGAGCGGCAACCACATTAGGAGCAATACTGTGGCGATATACCAGGGGGCGACCTGTCGGTGCAGGGTGGGGTTGGTGCACTGGTGCTTGCAGGTTCTCCAAGCGCTGCGACGCAGTGCTACTTTGTCGTTCTTGCGCCACAACGGGTCGGAGCAAAGTAGTCGGCTGCCGTCATCGCGCAGCACCTCGGTTACGGTGCCGTACACCTTGTCGGCAGTCGTCCTTTCTGTTTTTGTTGAGGCGTCGCCCCGTAGCACAATGGTGTCTCCATGCGTGCGAACCACGCGGTGGAGCAGCAGAGTCTTGCCGTGGAGAAACAGCACGATGTCGCCGCGGTGGGGTAGGGTGGTACAGGGGGTGAGGCGCACGTTGTCGTGCTGGTCGCGCAGGGTGGGCTCCATGCTGCGGCCGCGCACAGGCAACAACACTGGACTGCCTTCCTGCAGATGCTCCACGGCATCGCGCAGTACCAAGTCGGTGGGAAGAGGTCGTGGACTGCTCAGGGACATACGGTGTCGAAAGCAAGTTGAGCTGCCTCTCGGTCGGGACGGCAGCGGAGCGAGTAGACGGGTATGGTACGGACAATGCTGTCCAATAGGTCGAAGAGTGGGTCGGCCAGCCATTCGGTGGACATGGCGGCAGGGGGAAACGAGGGCTGTACGGCTGCAAAGGCTTCGATGGCGTTAAGCCGCCTCATGCTGTTGGTGCTCGCTTGCGAAAGGCGTACGATGGCCGCCAGTGGAACCTGTGCCGTGCGGTAGCACGCCCCCTTGCCGCTCCATGGGGAGCCGCAGACTGTCAGCCCATCGGGTTGTAGTCGCAAGATGGGGCTGTCGTCGTTGAGCAGCGTGGTGCCCTCTATGTGCTCCATCCACAACTGGGCATGTGTACTCTTGCCCGTGCCAGACTCTCCGAGTAGGAGTATGGCTTTCTGGTTGTTGACTATGGTGGCGGCATGCACTGGCACTCGGCCTCGATGCGCCCCTACAAAGGTGTAGCCCATCCACAGGGCAAAGCGCAGCGCCGATGCGTCGTGGCATTCGATGTCGGCGCAGTCGCTACCTATGTTCCACAGCAGACGCAGGGCAACGCTTCGCGCGCGCGTGTTATATAGTATAAGGTGTAGGGCGTCGGCCGTTTGCTCGGTGAGGCATTCGAACAGGCCGTCTACAGCGAGGCACTTGTATAGGGGGCGTGCATCGCCTGTGGGGGGGAGATGTTCCACCAAATGGAAATGCACGTCGGCCGTGGACTGCGATTCAAAAACAGCAAACCCCGATGGCATAGGCACATCGGGGAGAGCTGTCGTTTGGTCCACAGCGAGGTGCAACCCTGCTATGTCGTAGCAGGCACTACGCATCGGCTGTGATGAGGTTGTGCTGTGAGAGCAGGTCAACCCACTGCAGGGCATCGCGCATCGCTGCGTTGGAGTCCACCTCGTAGCGTGTTGTCAGAAGCGAGGCCACTTCGTCGAGCGCAAAGTCTCTGTCCTGCAGCTGTCGCCACAGGTAGACAGCGGTGGCGTTCAGCTGCAGCACGCGCGTGGTGTCGCCTGCGCTGTGGCCTTGCAGGATGACGATGTGGTCATCGGCTACGCGGCGCAACTTGAAATGGCTGTTGATACGCATGGTGTTTGTTCGTGGGTCGAGGTCTCTTATTCGGCTGGTGCTTCGGCTGCTGCCTCTTGCACGACGGCTGTCGTGTCGGCTGCAGCGGCGCGGTGGGTGCTCAGCCCGTAGCGTTCCAGCTTGCCAGTGAAGAAGAGGAAGAAGAATACTATTATGAGAATGAGTAGTATCCAGCGCAGCCACCTCTTCCATGCTGGGGTGCGATCGGCAAACGGGTCATTGGTCTTCAGCTTTGGATACTTGGCCAGCGAGGTGAGTGTGGCACCAAAGCGGGTGTTGACCAGCACGTGGGCGTTGATGGCCCAGCCGTTGGCATTGAGGATGGGACCCAGATTGCGCTTGCGCAACTTGAGCCAAGCAAGGAGCATGGACGGACCGCTGATGATGACCACTATTGCGCCAATGAGCAGGATGATGTTGTACCACTTGGTGGTAACAAAACCGCCTAAGGAGGCAAGGGCTCCGCCTATAGCACCTAAGGCCAAGCCTATGGCAGCAAAGATACCAGAGAACTTGGCTATGTCGAACATCTGTGCCTTCTTCTCTTCTGCGGTGGCGGCACCCCCTTCGGGCTTGGTCGTGAGGTTGGTGCTTGCAGTGTCGGCCTTGGCCGTCATTTCTTCAAACTGTTTGCTCTCCTTCTCTGCAGCGTTCTTGGTTATTTTGTCGGTAATCCAATTGCCCAGTTTGCGGTAGGGGCTCCAGAAGGCCTGGCGCACGCTAATCGGGTTGTCTATAATCTTGGTTACTACGGCATCGTAGTCGTTGCCTGCGCGGTCGTAGAAGAGGGCGTTCTGGCCTTCGCGCAGTCCGTAGACGTCGCCGTCGGTCAGTGCTGCCACAATGTCCATTTCGGTGGCCGTGGTCTTGGATACGCAGTGGCAATAGATGAGGTACATGCCGCTCAGGCCTGCCGAGGCCAACTGCTTGCCCATGTCGTTCACTCGAATACAGAGGTTGCAGCAACGCTGGTCGATGTAGAGCTGGCCAGCCTGGAAGATGGCCTGCTGGTTGACATCGGGTGAATAGAAATCGGTGAAGATAACATAGTTGCGCAGTAAACGGTAGAAGTCGCGATAGAGATACATCAACTTGTCCACGTTGTTGATGGAGTCGGCTTCGGCCGCTAAGGCTTTGTCCTGCTCCACCAGGGCAAGGAGGTCGGCCTTGTGCCCTTCGGTGGCCATTTCGCTGATGGTGTCGTAGCCCAGCGACTCGACCGAGGTGCCTTTCTTGGCTGCACACCAGGCGGCATAGGCTTCAAATTTTGCTATGATGCCGTTCCATTCGGCTTCGCTGATGCTGTCGGCCGAGGGGAAGTCCACATCGAGGACGAGGCTCTTGAGCTGCGCAAAGGCGGCTTGCCATGCGGGGTTGATGGGGCCACGCAGTGGCAGACGTGCCTCTTTGGTGGGGCGAGCCAAGGGGTAGGATGCTATTTCGTCGGTGCAGGCGGTGAGCATGCCCGAGCCGATGGCCGATACTTTCTCAACACTCACGTCGAGTGCATCGGTGCACTGCTCGTCAAAGGCCACGAGGTTGCAGCGCATGAAGTAGTCGGCTATCTTGTCGCGCATGGCCTGGCAAGCCTCGTAGGCTGTGGCCGTGTTGTCGCCGTAGGGTGCCATGGTGCTGCCGTCGGCACTGTCGTGCCACTCCTTGTAGTCGGCTATGGCAGCATAGAAGGCTTCGATGCGGTCTGCATCGACACCTTCGTCGCCGCTGCGGTCGGTTACGGTGCCTTGGGTGCTCATAATGGCCTCAATCTCGGCGCGCAGGGCCTCGTTGTCGGCAGTGGCGGGGGTGATGATGCCATCGCCGTTGAAGCGGGTCTGGGCGAAGATGGCTATCCGGTCCGAAGTGTCGGCTATGGAGATGCTGTCTTTATCTTGCTTTAGGTTGGCCAAAATTTGCTTGGCAGAACTGAGCAGCGCGCGTCCTTCCTCTGATTCGGAGTTGAAGTCGCTGAGCTTGATGCTGTCCTCTCCCTTAAGGAGCAGGGCGGGGTCGCGCAACACTTTGGTGAGCCATTGCGAAGCGGCCACTATCTCATCCACCCGTATCTTGCCGTCGCTGTCTGTGTCGAGCAGGGCGAGGGTGTGGTTGTCTATTTCCAATCCTTGTGCTGGGCAGCTCAGCACGGTCCATAGTTTTTGGTCGAGCTCGCCGAGGTGTGCGATGTCGTCGCCCGAAGCAATGTTGACGCGCGTTACACCGCCTACCGAGCAATACTTCCAGTTGTGTTTACCTTTTGTTGCCATAATATTACGGTTTTTATCTTCGATAAAAGGGAATAAGAATAACTGCTGCAAAGTTACGATAATTTTCTCAGAAGACCTAATCGGTGCGGCGCAGGGCGTGGCGCGGTGCTGATGTAGTCCTGATGCAGGACGGGGTAGGCTCGAGAGCAGGAGAGGCCACACGGAGGGGGCGTTGTGCGGCGCAGGGCGAGGCCGTGCGGCATCAAGGGCTATGCCGTACAGAACAGCCCTCTTTGCTGTGCGGCATGGGCTCCGCTGCCGTACGGCATGCGAAGGCTACAACAGGCAGAGTGATAGGAATATGGCACTGCTGATGGTCGGATGCTGTACGGCAACACCCCGTGGTGCCGTACGGCTGCTGCATCCGCATTCGTGTGGAAAAGAAGGATTTTGAGAAGGAAATCTTGGCTCGACGCTGCTGGGCGCGCCCCACCTGCTGCAAGGGAGAGAACGTCCTGCGCCGCAAGCAATGGAGATGCAAAGGTACGAAAAAATGTGTGTTTCCACAAGTGGCGGCAGATAGGATGGCCACGACAGCGAGGGGTTGGGTAGCAGAAAAATGCGTATCTTTGCACAGCACTTCGGGGCGGAGGATGAAGAACCGATGCCCACGTTGGCTGCTATAAAACTTCATATTACATACAGCATGGCCGAACTGACCGAACAAGAACAAATACGTCGCAACTCGCTGTCGGAGCTGCGCAAGTTGGGTATCAACCCCTATCCCGCCAATCTTTACGAGGTGAACGCTACGAGTAGCGACATCCTCGCCCGCTTCCCACAGGACAACAGCCTTTTCCAGGACATCAGCATCGCTGGGCGCATCATGAGCCGACGCATCATGGGAGCCGCCTCTTTCGTAGAACTGCAGGACTCCACCGGTCGCATACAGCTCTATCTGAACCGCGACGAGTTGTGCCCTGGTGAGGACAAGACGCTCTACAACACTGTATTCAAACGTCTGTTGGACATCGGCGACATCGTGGGTGTAACGGGACATGTGTTCGTAACCAAAATGGGAGAGACCTCGGTGCACGTACGTACGCTGACCGTCCTCAGCAAGTCGCTGCGCCCACTGCCCATCGTCAAGGAGAAAGACGGCGTGGTGTATGACGCCTTCACCGACCCTGAACAGCGCTACCGCATGCGCTACGTAGACCTTATTGTCAACCCCTCCGTGCGTGATACCTTTGAGAAAAGGGCCCGAATCATCAACACCATGCGCTCTTTCTTCAACGAGCAGGGCTATCTTGAAGTTGACACGCCTATCTTACAGAGTATACCTGGTGGGGCAGCAGCCCGACCGTTTATCACTCACCACAATGCGCTTGACATCGACCTCTACTTGCGCATTGCCAACGAGCTCTATCTGAAAAGGCTCATAGTGGGTGGATTTAAGGGCGTGTACGAGTTCGCCCGCGACTTCCGCAACGAAGGAATGGACCGCACCCACAACCCGGAATTTACCTGCATGGAGCTCTACGTGGCCTACAAGGACTACAACTGGATGATGCAATTCGTGGAGACGATGCTCGAACGCATTGCGACCACGCTCCATGGCACCACGGAACTGACTGTTTGGGGCAACGACATCTCGTTCAAAGCCCCATTCCGTAGGGCTCCGATGTGTGAGCTCATTCGCGAGGAAACCGGTGTGGATGTGAGCGGCATGAGTGAAGAAGAACTGCGCGAGGCCTGCCACAAACTGGGTGTTGAAGTGGACGATACGATGGGCAAGGGTAAGCTGATAGACGCTATCTTCGGCGAGAAGTGCGAGCACAAACTGGTGCAGCCCACCTTTGTGACGGACTACCCCATAGAGATGTCGCCTCTCTGCAAGCGCCACCGCAATAATCCTGAGCTGACGGAACGCTTCGAGCTGTTCGTCAATGGCAAAGAGCTGGCCAACGCATACAGTGAACTGAACGACCCGATAGACCAGTTGGAACGCTTCCAAGAGCAACTGCGGCTCAGCGAGAAGGGCGACGACGAGGCTATGTTTATTGACATGGACTTTGTGCGCGCGCTGGAGTACGGCATGCCGCCCACCAGTGGGCTCGGCATGGGCATAGACCGCTTGGTGATGATGATGACCGATGCACAGAGCATACAGGACGTGTTGCTCTTCCCACAAATGAAGCCCGAAAAGAAGCCCGTGGTCAGCACGGACGAGGAGTTTGTGGCGGTGGGTGTGGACGCTCCGTGGGTGCAGGTGCTGCGCAAAGCTGGTATCAATACCCTGCAGCAACTCAAGGAGGCAAACCCAGGCAAACTGCTGAACGACCTCGGAGGACTGCGCAAGAAGCTCAAGTTGGATATACCGACGGTGAACAAGGAGACTATAGAAAAGTGGATTAACCACTAAGCCTGCTGGCTCACAACCCAAGGCTCGGGCACGGCAAGGACATCGGCAACGTGTGTGCGTGCGTCCATGCCGTGCCTTCTTATTAGAACAGCACGACAATAGGCTACACCACTCCACGATACCCCATTCAGTTATGCTACACATCAAGCAGTTTACATTCAATCACTACGAAGTCAACAGCTACATACTATACAGCACCGAGGGCAAGTGCCCCTGTGTGTGGGTGGACCCAGGCATGAGTACCGAGGCGGAATGCAACGAGGCGTTCGGATTTATCGCACGCAACGGTCTGCACCCGACCCACATTCTGTTGACCCATGCCCATGTGGACCACATGGCTGGCCTGCCAGCTGCTACGCGTCGCTATGACCTTCCCGTCAGCACCCATGTCGACAGCGTGAGCCTGCTGTGCACAGCCTCAGCATTCGGCTCGTATATGGGCTTCGATGTGCCGAACATGGATGACCTGCCGAGGGTGCTCCTCAATGAGGGCGACCGTATCAAGGTGGCAGATGATGAGATAGAGGTGCGCTGTGTGCCAGGGCATTGCCCGGGCAGTTTGTGCTTTGTAGTGCCAGGGCTACAGGTGGTGTTGACAGGTGATGCCTTGTTTAGGGGCAGCATTGGCCGCACCGATTTGCCAGGGGGCAACTTTGACCAGCTCATCGCGAGTTTGCGCTCCCGCGTGCTGACGCTGCCTCCAAGCTTTGAGGTATTGCCCGGCCATGGCGACATCAGTACCATCTCGGACGAACTCGCCCGAAACCCCTTTCTGTAAGACTGGCTTCGTTCCCACTCCACACCTTATTAATATTGTATGATAGCCCCCCAGATAGAATCCTCGTGGCTCGAAGTGCTACGGCCGCAGTTTGAATCGCCCTACTTTGCTCAGTTGAAGGATTTCCTCGTTGAGGAACGCAGGCTTTACACCTGCTACCCGAAGGGTAAAGATATATTCCGTGCGTTTGACAGCACCCCGTTTTCGGCCGTGAGAGTGGTCATCCTCGGTCAGGACCCGTACCACGAAGAGGGGCAGGCGCAAGGCCTATGCTTCTCGGTGCCAAGGGGAGTGGCCTGTCCGCCCTCGTTGGTGAATATTATTAAAGAAATAAATAGCGACTTGGGTACCACGCTGTCGACCGATGTGGGCGACCTCAGTGGATGGGCAGCTCAAGGTGTGTTGCTGCTCAACGCCACGCTGACGGTGAGGGCTCACCAGGCTGGTTCGCATCAACGACATGGATGGGAACCGTTTACCGATGCGGCGATAGCAGCTCTTTCGCAGCGTCGTTCGGGTATTATATTTCTGCTTTGGGGTAGTTATGCAATAGCTAAAGCGGCACTGATAGATCGGAATAAGCACCACGTTCTCACAGCCCCGCATCCTTCGCCCCTCTCGGCTTACCGGGGCTTCTTTGGATGTAAGCACTTTTCGCAGACCAATAAAATACTATCGGCTCAAGGTCTTGAGCCGATAGATTGGACGCGCATCGGGTAAGAAGGCGTGAAGGAAATTGTCCATCTGCCGAAGCGGCACAGAGGGCAAGCTGTACAATAAACAAATTTTGTGGTTACAGCCGCATGGTGAGTGAAATGCGGCGGCGTTCCAAATCTACCTCGAGAACTTTCACCTGCACGTGCTGATGCAACCTCACCACCTGGGCAGGGTCGGATATGCGCTTGGTCGACAGTTGGGAAATGTGAACAAGGCCGTCTTGATGTACTCCCACGTCGACAAATGCGCCAAAGGCGGTGATGTTGGTTACGATGCCGGGCAGCACCATGCCTTCGTGGAGGTCTTCAATAGAGGATACGCTCTTGTCGAACTCGAAGACTTCGAAACTGCTGCGTGGGTCGCGCCCAGGTTTCTCGAGTTCTTGCATGATGTCGTGCAGGGTGGGCATGCCACAGTCGTCGCTCACAAAGCGAGGTAAATCCACTCGTGCGCGGCACTCGGCCGAGGAAATCAAATCGCGGGTGGTGCAGCCAGCCTGTTGGGCCATCTGCTCTACGAGCGCGTAGCGCTCGGGGTGAACTGCACTGGCATCGAGTGGGTTCTCTCCGTCGCGGATGCGTAGGAAGCCAGCGCATTGCTCGAATGCTTTAGGCCCCAGACGGTCGACTTGCAGCAGTTGTTGGCGATTGGTGAACGGCCCGTGGGCATTGCGATAAGAGACAATGTTGGCAGCTACTACGGGACCGATGCCGCTCACGTACGAAAGTAGCTCTTTGCTGGCCGTGTTGAGCTCAACTCCCACACTGTTAACGCAGCTTTCCACAACGTCATTGAGCCCCGACTGCAACTTTGCTTGGTCCACGTCGTGTTGGTATTGACCCACGCCTATCGACTTGGGGTCTATCTTGACCAGTTCGCTTAGGGGGTCCATGAGGCGGCGACCGATGCTGACGGCTCCACGCACGGTGATGTCGTAGTCGGGAAATTCGGCGCGTGCAACGTCTGACGCGGAGTAGACCGATGCACCGCTTTCGCTCACCATGACGGCGATGAGCGGGTTGCGGAAGTGGCACCGGCCGACGAGTTCTTCAGTCTCGCGACCCGCAGTGCCGTTGCCAACGGCGATGGCCTCGGTATGGAAGGCCTCGGTGAGGGCTTCGAGTTTAGCAATGGCGGCACGCTCTTCGCGCACCGATGTAAAAGGATAGATGGTTTCGTTGTGCAGCAATTTGCCCTGCTCGTCGAGGCATACCACCTTGCAACCCGTGCGAAAACCAGGGTCGATGGCCAGCACGCGCTTGCGTCCCAGTGGGGGAGCCAACAGCAGTTGGCGCAGATTTTCGGAGAAGATGCCGATGGCTTCCTTGTCGGCACGCTCCTTGAGAAGCGCGCGAAATTCGTTCTCAACCGAGGGCTCCATCAGTCGGGTGTAGGCATCTTTTACCGACAGGGCAACCTGCTGCGACGTGGCGTGGTGGCCACGAACGAATTGGTGGGTGAGAGCATCGATGCACTCTTGCGACTCGTCGGGTGCAATGCTGACCTTCAGTAACCCTTCGACCTCCCCCCTGAAGAGGGCGAGGATGCGGTGAGAAGGCGCTTTCATGGCGGGCTCTTTCCAGTTGAACCAGGAGCGATATTTCGAGGCCTCTTTCTCCTTGCCCTTTGCAACGCACGACGAGATGCGCCCCTTTCGGCGGAAGATAGCTCTAATCTTGTTGCGTGCATCCGCTTGTTCGGCTATCCGCTCGGCCAAGATGTCGCGTGCTCCAGCCAAAGCCTCTTCGACGTTGTGCACCCCTTTCTCGCTGTCTATGTAGTCGGCCGCCAGGGCTTCAGGGTCTTCATCTTTTTGCAGGAAGAGCCGCTCTGCCAAGGGGATGAGACCACGTTCGGCAGCTATGGTGGCGCGCGTTCTGCGTTTGGGACGATAAGGGAGGTAGAGGTCTTCCAGCTCGGTAAGACTCTCGGCAGTGAGGAGTTGTGCTTGAAGTGCTGCGGTGAGTTTGCCTTGCTTCTCAATGGTTTGTAGAATATACTCCCTGCGGTGGTCAATCTCCTTCAGTTTGGCCAGTAGGTCGCGAATAGCGGCAATTTGAACCTCGTTGAGCCCGCCAGTGGCCTCCTTGCGGTAGCGAGCTACGAAGGGTATTGTGGCACCAGCATCCAGAAGTTCAATGGTTTTTTCTACTTGGCGCTGGCCTATCTTGAGCTGCGATGCAATGATTGAAGCGTAATCCATAGGGGGAAAAGTTGAGTGTGTCTTCTTGTGGTGGTGTGGAACAATGCGACTTTTATACAGAACTATTTCAGCTTGTCAGTGAGAAGTGGCTCGACTTATCGGTAAGTACATCTTCGACTTGAGGGGCTAATTACTTCGACTTACGGCGACGCGCTGAGCCTTTTTTATGCTGCGACTTGTCCTTGTCGGCACTTTTGCTTGTGCGTTTCGTACTTGTTTTGGGTTGTTTCTGTGCTTTGTAGCCGTCGCGTTTGGAACTATAGTCAGAAGGACTATAGTCAGCGTTGTCTACCAGTTCGAAGTCTATCTGCTTCTTCAACATGTCTACTTTGCGTACGATGATGTTGACGGGGTCGCCCAATTTATAGGTGTGTCCCGTTCGGCGTCCAATTACTTGGTAGTTATCTTCGTCAAGCATGTAGTAGTCTCCCTTGAGTGATCCAATAGGGATCATGCCCTCACACTTGTTGCCTTCGACCTCGGCGTAGATGCCCCATTTGCTCACTCCACTAATGAGGGCGGGGAAAATCTGCCCGATTTTATCCGATAGGTACTCGGCTTGCTTGTACTTCACACTACTGCGTTCGGCGTCGGCCGCACGCTTTTCCATGAGAGAGCAGTGGTTGCAAAACTCTTCGTACTCGGACGCATCGACGCTTGCCCCACCGTCGAGGTAGCGTTGCAGTAGGCGATGCACCATTAGGTCGGGGTAGCGGCGAATGGGTGACGTAAAGTGTGTGTAGTAAGGGAAGCCGAGTCCGTAGTGGCCAATGTTGTCTGTGCTGTATCGTGCTTTAGCCATGGTGCGTATGGCGATGCTGTCTACCATGTATTCTTCGCCACGACCTGCTATTTGGCTGAATAGTTGATTGTAGGAGTTGGCCAAGGCTTTGCGGTTGCCTACCTTCATCTTGAAACCCAATTTGGCAACGAATTCCACGAAGGTGTTCAACTTCTCTGGGTTCGGTTCGTCATGGATGCGGTACACGAAAGTCTTGGCAGGAGCCTTTGTGCTGTGCGACTTTGTCTTGCCAGCTTCGCGAGGTGCGGATCCCACGTGTTCGGCCACTTTGCGATTGGCCAGCAGCATGAACTCTTCAATCAGCCAGTTGGCCTCTTTCGACTCTTTGATGTATACGCCAATAGGCTTTGCGTTTTCATCGAGAAGGAATTTGACTTCTTGGGTCTCGAAGTTGATTGCCCCCGCTTTGAATCGAGCGTTGCGAAGCACGGATGCAAGTTTGTGGAGTGATAAGATCTCCTCTTTCAGGGGGCCTTCACCAGTCTCTATGATTTGTTGCGCTTCTTCGTAGGCAAAACGTCGGTCGCTTCGGATGACAGTTTTGCCGAACCATTGTGCGTGAACCGTGGCTTGGTCGTCCATTTCGAATACGGCACTGAAGCACAATTTGTCCTCTCCTTCGTTGAGTGAACAAAGGTCGTTGCATAGACGCTCAGGTAGCATGGGTATGGTGCGGTCCACTAAGTAGACGCTTGTGCCACGGTCGTAGGCTTCGCGGTCAATGGAGGAGCCTGGGCGGACGTAGTGCGACACATCGGCAATGTGAACGCCCACTTCGTAGTGGCCGTTGGGCAAACGGCGGAAGGAGAGTGCATCGTCAAAGTCTTTGGCGTCGGCTGGGTCGATGGTGAATGTGGTGATATCGCGGAAGTCGCGTCGGTTTGTGAGGTCTTTCTTCGTGGGCTTCTTGATGGCGGCCGCCTCTTTTTCGGCGGCTTCGGGGAAGTCCAAAGGGAAGTCGTATTCTGCAAGGATGGACTGCATCTCCACGTTGTTGTCGCCTGGTGTGCCAAGGCGTTTCACCACACGTCCCACGGGGTTGTGCATATTTTCTGGCCAGTCGGTCATCTCTACCACACATTTCTCACCGTCTTGAGCGTCGGCCAGGTCGGTAAGGGGAATAAAGATGTCGACCACCATGTTGCGGTTGTCCGGTACAAGGAACGCAAATTTGCCCTGCCTTTGAATGCAGCCCACAAAGCGTGTCTTTGCACGGTGTAGGATTTCTACTACTTGGCCTTCAGGTTTGTGCATCTTGCGTTGAGGGAACATGCTTACGCGCACCGTGTCGCCATGCAGTGCATGGTTGGTGTAGTTAGGTGCAATGAGGATGTCCTCTTTGCCTTCTTCCTGTGGTATGACGTAGGCCTTCCCAGTCTGCTTCATATCAATGGTGCCGACCACTTGCTTTGCGGGAAGCAGTTCTTCATTGATGTATTTCGGGTTGAGTTTATAACGGCTTCGCCCTTCCTGCTGTAGGATGTCGGCTTCAGCCATTTCGGCCATGGTGGCGAAGACCAACTGGCGGGTGGCTTTATCATAAGCACCTACGCGTGCCGACACTTGTTTGGGATTCAGTACGTCGAAGGGACTATTGGCAAAGAGTCGCAGTATTTGTTCTTTGAGATTGTCTGTTTTCATTGGGTGATGTTGTATATATATCATAGGTGTAATTTAGGCGTCGTGCTGTTGCTCGCTTGTCAACCCGCAGCGACGTAGTAGGGCATCGGGGTCGGGATCGCGTCCCATAAAGTCTCGAAACAGGTCGGCTGCAGGTCGGCTCCCACCGCGTGAGAGCACTTTGTCTCGGAAATGATGGGCGCACTCCTTGTTGTCCAGCCCCTGTGCTTTTATGTGTTCGAAGAGGTCCGCTTCGAGTACTTCGGCCCACTTGTAGCTGTAATACCCAGCTGCATAACCACCTGCAAATATGTGGGTGAACGAGGTTGATGTGCAGCAACCTTCTACCATGGGCAATAGCTCCATGGTGTGCTGCTGCTCGAAAGTGGCGCAGGAAATGTCGTCGGCAGGCGGTGCGGTATGGAACGCCAAGTCGATGAGGCCGAGGCTGAGTTGGCGTACAAAATACCAGCCAGCAAGGTAGTTGCGACTTTCGATGATTTTGTCGATTAGGTCTGTTGGCAGGGGACTCCCATTTTTGTAGTGGCATGCGAATGTCTGCAGAAAGGAAGGCTCGGTACACCAGTTCTCCATGAGTTGCGAGGGCATTTCGACAAAGTCGCGTTCCACGTTGGTGCAGGAGAGCGATGGATAGCGCACCTGGCTCAGCAGTCCATGTACAGCGTGCCCCATTTCGTGCATGAAGGTCTCTACTTCGCCGAAGGAGAGGAGCGCGTCGTGGTCGGCTGTCGGTTTGGTGAAGTTGCACACCACCTGTATGAAGGGGCGCACATCGTGTTCGCCGTCGTGGTATTGCATGCGAAATTCCGTCATCCAAGCACCTCCACGCTTTGAGGCGCGTGGGTGCATGTCGAGGTAGAGCACTCCGAGGAAGCGTCCGTCGCACATTACTTCGTAGGCCGAGGCATCGGGGTGATAGAGTTCGATGTCGGGAGCGGGGGTGAAGTGCATGCCGTAGCGTTCTCTGTAGAGGGTGAATATGCCTTCACGGACTTTGTCCAATTGGAAGTAGGGGCGCAGTTCCTCGGTGTCAAAGTGGAAGTGCTGTTGCTTATGTCTTTCGGCATAGTAGGCGAAGTCCCACCGCTGCAGGGGCGTACTCAGTCCGTCGGCTTGCGCAAACGCCTCGATGCATTGCAATTCACGGCGAGCGGCGGGCATGGCAGCGGCGAGCAGACGGGTGTAGAAGTCGCTGAGTTGCATTGGGGTAGTAGCCATGCGGTTCTCGAGCACATAGTGTACATAGGTTTCGCGGCCGAGAAGGGTGGCTTGCTGTTGGCGCAGATGGGCTATGCGTTTGGCTATCGTGTCGTTGTTGTGCTGGCCTGGGTGGTTGCCCCTGCTGTTGTAGGCGCGCCACATCTGTTCGCGTAGCGGACGGTTGTCGGCGTAGGTCAGCACGGCGTTGTAGCAGGGAAAATCGAGTGTCAGCAGCCATCCGTCCAATCCGCGCTTGCGCGCCTCGTCGGCTGCCGTGGTGCGGGCGTCAGTGGGCAGTCCGCTGAGGGCAGCCTCGTCGGTGATGTGGAGCGTGAAAGCGTTGGTGTCGTTCAGCACGTTGCGGTTGAATTGCTGACTCAGAGCAGCCAGCTCTTCGGCATTGGCTATGAACTCTTGCCGCTCTTCTCCCCGTAGGCCAATGCCACTCCGTTCAAAGCGACTGTAGTATTTGTGTAGCAGCCGCTGCTGCTCCTCGTCGAGGTCTGTAGCGGCATGGTCATGTAGCTGGTGCACGCGTTCAAACAACTGTTCGTTGGTGAAGGTGCTGAGTTCAAAACGTTCCAGTAGGGGTGCATAGGTCTCGGTCAACTGCTGCAAGTCGGTATTGGTATTACACTCATTGAGGTTGAAAAGAAGCGCAGTGCACTGGTCTAACTGCAGGGTGGACTCTTCAAGGGCACGGAGCGTATTGTCAAAACTGGGGGCTTCGCTTTGCGCAGCGATGCGCTCCACTTCGGCTTGTGCTTGTGCCATCAACTCGTCGAGTGCAGGAGCGAAATGCTCGATGTGCAGTTCTGAAAACGGGGGTGTCTGATGCGGAGTGGAAAGGTCGGTGCGGAGCAACGGATTGTCGGCAGGGGTGGTGTTGATAGGTGCTACAGGCATGATGCAGATGTCTTTTTCCTTTGGGTACGGCAATAAATTGTGTAAGGGGCCGTTTCCAACGGGTGTTACATCTTGTAACGGGAGAAGAGCTATTTATATTGTACAACATAATAACAGAAAAAGAAAGGAAAATGCTATGAAGAACAGGTTCGTTTATGTGGCCACTTGTGTGGCACTGATGCTGACGGCTGCCTCCTGCAGCAACAACGAAGAACAGATTGCGGCGCAACAGCGTATGGATTCGCTGCAGAACATCATCGACACAAAGGACGGGGAAATAGAGGCTTTGTTTGATGTTCTTAATCAAATAGAGGACAACCTCTCGGTCATCTCGGCTAAATATAGCAATGTGAAGGAGATGAAGCGCGGCAATATGGAGTCGAACTACAACGTGAAGGGCGAAATTAAAGAGCAGATGACGACCATCGAGTCTATGATGGCCGAGAACAAGAAGAAGATTGGTGAGCTCAATGCCCGTCTGGCCTCCATGGGTAAGGAGAACAGCAAGCTGCAAGATTTCGTGAACAGTTTGCAGGAACGCATGGCACAACAAGAGGCTCAGATCAGCGACCTTACCAGCGAGCTCGAACAGAAGCAGGTGGTCATTCGCAACCTCAATGAGAACGTTACCACTTTGACACAAAGCAACCGCGAGAAGGACGAGTTCATCGCTATGCAAGCAGCCGAGGCCAATAAGGCTTATTTCGTAGTAGGCTCGTACAAGGAGTTGAAGGAACTTGGCATTGTGAGTAAGAGCGGCGGCTTTATAGGAATAGGCAAGAAGCAGAACACCACAGGCGACATGGATACTGAGAAGTTCACCATGATCGACCGTTCACGCGTTACCACCATCAGCATCAACCAGCGCAAGGCTGTGGTGATATCGAAGCACCCGTCGGACAGCTACGAGCTTGTACCCGATGATGACGACCCCTCGGTGGTGGCCTTCTTGAAGATTCTCAATCCAGCAGCTTTCTGGAAATATACTGATTATCTCGTGGTTTCGACCAAGTAAATTGAGCGTTGGGTGGTTGTCCGTAGTGGCAACCGCCCAGCTGCAAAGAGCGATGCGGCGTTGCTTTCGAGCTGCGCCGCATCGCTCTTTTGGTGCTTCTAAGCTGCGGATGTTGGGACGTTTCGGCAGGGGAGTGAGGGACGCTGTGTTGTATGATTGATGTTGATTTCTACGGTGTTATTCGATGTTGCGCGGTTTGTAAAGATCAGTGCCCAAGAAAAAGCGTACCTTTGCACTGCCGAAGGTGCTTGAAAGGTGTTTGGGCCGAGGGCAACTGGGTGTGCAAGGAGTGCGCAAAACTCCAATCGTTTTTTCAGTTTATTTTCTTGCGAAAGAGGTGCTGCCCCGATGGGGCGGAGGGATGATGCTGTACGGCTGCTTGCTCTCCGCCGTGCGGAAGGTGGGTTGAATGACTTGGTGGGTCTTCATTTTCATGTTGTTGAAGAGGAAATATGCCGTACGGCATCGGGCCGTAGGCTGTTGGGCACGGGCTCAGATGCCGTACGGCGTGCCCCCTCTGTCAGTACGGCAGGACAGGTCGAAGTCGATGCGTGGGGATGTGCGGAGAGCGACTGCATCGGCGCACCGAGCGAGGAATGAGAGGGCGGTATGGCGAAGGGGGAAAGTGGCTGTCTATCGGCGCAGCAGGTGTCGGAACCAGCTGCGAGCGGGACGGTCCAGCCCGAGGCCGTTCATGTAGTTGTAGGTGGCGATGCGTAGCACATTGCCGACCTCGTCGATGTCGTAGGGGAATTGGGGTGCCTCCTTGCTGCGGCTATCAATGGGTATCCAGTCCACCTCGTTGTTGCAGAATGGGTGGGGTGCGAGGTCGACTCGCTGGGCACCGTACTGCTGAGGGTTGCGCCCCGACGGACTATGGCAAGTCATGGCGTAGCGATGCCAAAAGGCACTTTGCACCAAGCCGTCGTCGAAGAGGTGTCGCACCGTTTCGAGGGCATCGATGGTCTCTTGTAAAGTCTCCGTTGGGAAGCCGTACATGAGGTAAGTATGTACCATGATGCCAGCCTCCACCAGATGGCGACAGGCCTCAACGGTCTGGCGGATGTTCACTCCCTTACTCATCAATCGCAGCAGGCGGTCAGATGCCACCTCTAATCCGCCGCTGACTGCTATACATCCGGCCTCAGAGAGGCGGTTGCAGAGCTGCTCGTCGTAGGCTTTTTCGAAGCGGATGTTGCCCCAAAAACTTACGGTGAGGCGGCGGCGCACCAGTTCGTCGGCCACCTCGCCGAGCAGGCGTGGGGGGAGTGCCTCGTCTACGAAATGAAAGCCCGACTGCCCTGTCTGCGCCATGATGCGCTCCATGCGGTCTACCACGGTGGCGGCCGAAGGCGCATGGTAGCGTGCAATGTAGTCGATAGAGGTGTCGCAGAAGGCACACTTGGCCCAATAGCAGCCGTGAGCCATCATCAGTTTGTTCCAGCGTCCGAAGGTCCACAGCCGGTGCATCGGATTGGTGGTCTCGGCCAACGAAAGATATAGGTGTAGCGGCAACTCGTCGAAGTCGGGACAGCATTCGGTCGAGGCCTGCAGCTCCTGCTGTGTAAGGTCGTCTCCAGCGTGCCACACCACCTGTTGGGTGCCGTCGATCAGGGTTTCGCGGGTGTAGGTGCGCACCAGTGGCCGCCCGTCAGCAATGCGGAGCAGGGGCGTCTCGCCATCGTCGAGGGTGATGTAGTCCACATAATCGAACAAGCGCGTATCGCTCAGCGAGCGCCACTCTGTGTTTGGGTAGCCTCCGCCCAACTCCACCTTGACCTGCGTAGAGGCCTTGAGCCATGCGCCGCAGCGCAACGCGGCGTAGAGACATCCGGGGAAAGGCACTGTGAAGCATACCATGTCGGGCTGGTGGCGGTCGATGTGGGCGCGCAGCAGCGTGAGCATTAGCTCGTCCAGCCGCGAAGGGGGCTGCTTCAGCTCGTGTTCCAGCGCGTCGAATGTGGGAGAGGATTCGGCCAGATGTTCGGCGTAGCGCACCAGGTCGAAGTGCGAGTCAACACGCTCGCGCACCAGGTCGGCCACGTCCTCAATGAAAAGGGTGGCGAGGTGGATGGCCTTGTCCGTAGTGCCAGACACCCCGTAGGCCCATTCGAGGTCCTCTGCTTGGTTGAACCGAGGGCCCTCGGGCAGCAGGGTGCGGTTCACAATGCGAGGTGCCAAGCTGGCGTTCGCCCCGCGCAGGAACTGCTTGACGGCATCTATCACCGCGGCGTGCTGCTCCAAACCGATGTTGCTGAGAAACGAGGAGGACAGCACACGGTCGGCCAGCTCGATGTTGAGGTCGGCCTGGTGTGCCTCGTGCCCGTGGGCGCAGAGGTAGGCCTTGAGGGCAGTGGTGGCAGGGTAGGGGGCATTGAGGCCAGTAAGCGGTGGGGTGATGAGCAAGATGCGCATGGTGGTAACGGTCGGTTCTGTACAGCACAATACGGCAAATCGGGCAAAATGTTGCATACGCCCCTGCCCCTTCTCGGCGCAAATGTTGCAGCGGAGCGCAATAAAGCATGCGCCTTGTCGTTACTTGCCCAACGTATTACTGCACATGAACGCCGTACGGCAACACCATAATAAGAACATTATCCCCATGAAGAAACTACTTGTGGCTCTGTGTCTGCTGGCCTCGGTGGGCATCGGTATGGCTCAGCAGGTGAGCTCGCGCGCCAAGGCGATGCGCATGATGGCCTATGCCAAACCCGAATATATGGTGAAAGATGTGAAGGTTTACACCGACACGATGACCATCTACACGCTGGCCGACTACGTAATCTATCCCCTCGGCAAGTGGGAAAATGTCGAACAGTACATCACCAACACGCAGTTGCACTGGTACCGCGAAATCGGCTACAAGCGCTACTTCGACTCAATGGAGGTGTCGGTCAACACGTTGAAAAGGCTCGACGATAGCTACGTGGACATGTATCGATCCATCACGACTGGACGGGTGGAAATGCTCGATGGCAAGATTTACGATTCAGACGTGGTACTTGCCAACGGTATACATGCGGGCATGACGAAGGACAAGGTATTTGCCGTTTTCTTTAAGAAATTCCCCAGGTCGTATACAGAGGACATCCGCGTGCTGAAGGTTATTTCGGGCGCAGGCGAGGTGGGGCAGGTTTACACGTTCAAGGGCAGAAAACTGCGCCATATAGGCATCATCTCGCGCTACAAGTACTATTAATGCCGTGGGTGCACCTCGGAGGTAGGCGGCACATCGCAGATGAGCAAGCATATAGGTCTGTATTTCGGCACATTCAATCCCATCCACGTGGGGCATCTGATTATTGCCAATGCCATGTTGGATCATACGGATATGGATGAGGTGTGGTTCGTTGTATCGCCCCACAACCCATTCAAGGATAGGCAGTCGCTGCTGGCTGACCACCACAGGCTGCAACTGGTGCGGGCTGCTATTGACGACAACTACAGGCTGCGTGCCTGCGATGTGGAGTTCAGTCTGCCGAAGCCTTCTTACACGGCTGTAACACTGGCGCGCCTATCGGAGCTTTATCCCGACAAGCGGTTTTCGCTCATCATGGGGTCGGACAATTTGGAAAATTTGTCGAGGTGGCGCAACTATGAGTACATCGTGGCGCACCATAATATATATGTGTACCCACGTCCTGGTCACCCCATAGGCAACTGGGCGGAATGTGCGACGGTGCACTGCGTGGACTTGCCAACGATGAGTATCTCGTCGAGCTATGTACGGCAACAAATAGCCGAGCGCAAATCGGTGCAGTATCTGCTGACCGAACCCGTGTGGAAATATGTTACAGAAATGCACTTCTACGAGCGGCCAATCATCCCCGATGCCGAACCAACAAGAGGGTGAGGCTGCTGTAGTGGACGTTGCTGGCTGCGCGGAAAATGCTAATATAAATAAGAAGAGGACACTCCTGATTGCAGAGTGTCCTCTTCTTGATTGTGTGTAGGACTGCCCTGTCAGTCCTACGTGTGGTGGCATCTATTTCTTAGAAGTGCGTGTGGTTTTCCTTGGAGCGGGCGCGTTATTGGACTTCACCTCGGCGCTCTTGGCCGTTCTGGAAGAACGTGTTTTCTTTGGGGCTGGAGTCTCGGCGGCCAACTCCTCGGTAGCCTTGGCTGTTCTGGAAGAACGTGTTTTCTTTGGATCTGAAGCCTCGGCAGTCAACTCCTCGGAAGCCTTAGTTGTTCTGGAAGAACGTGTTTTCTTTGGGGCTGGAGTCTCGGCGGTCAACTCCTCGGTAGCCTTAGTTGTTTTGGGAGAACGTGTTTTCTTTGGAGTAAGAGGCTCCATGGTCTGAGTGGAGATATCCTCAGTTTGCACGACTTGAGCCTTCTTGTTGGCCACTTTCTTGGTGGCTTTGGGTGCAGGAGTGTCCTTTTCGGACGAGGACTTGGAATTTGTTTCTGCAGAGGTGGTGGGGGTGGATTCGTTCTTTTGGGGAACCGATGCCTTTTTACGCGAGGGGCGCTTCCCAGCAGAAATCTCCTGAATGTCGTTCATCATCTCCTCGGCCGACAGCAGGCCATCGGCTATGACATCGTCGTCAATGTTCATCAGTTCCTCGCTCGAGGGTTCCTCTTCCTCGGCATCGTCTGCACTGCCGTCGTCGGTGTAGTTGTCGAAGTCCTCTTCATCTTCCTCGCCGTCGTCGGTCAGACTCTTCTTTAAATCCTCATTGGACATTTCGAAATTGTCAACGGGAGTCTCGTCGGGGAACACGTCGTCGTAGGCTCCATGCTTAAGGGAACCGACCTTGTGCTGCGCAGAGCCCTCTTCTTTTTCGATGGCCTCCGACAACGGAGCATAGTCATCGTTCTCCTTGTTGTCATCGGAATAGTTGTCCTTCTCGAGGTACTCTTCCACCATGCCCGTATCAATTTTGACATCGAACTTGACCATGTAGGCCACCTCCTCTGTGTCAAGAGGAACCACGAAGATGGGCTCTCCGTTGGGTTTTATCGTTTTCTGTATGTAGTCCGAGTACCCGTCTGGATACTGTTCCTTGAAGAGCTCACGCAGTTCGTCAGTAAGGTTCTTATAGCTGATAATTAGATTTTTCTTGTGAGTTTTGTTGCGTATCATTGTCTATAAAGTTTTTGCAAGTATACCAAGTTTCTACAGTTGAGGCAAATTTTTTTTCAGAACACAAAATAGTTTCTACAAGTGGCTGTACCGTCGTGCTGCAGTACGGAACGGTGAATGGTGTTATCCAACGACGATGCTCTCGTCGTCTTCAATGCGCAAATTTTTCATGATGAACTCCCGACGCTCAGTGGTATTGTCGCCCATGTAGAAGCTCAGAACCCCTTGTGTATCGAAGCTTTTGTGCAGAAGGACTGGGTCTAACCGCATGTTTTCTCCAATGAAGGCCTTGAATTCGTCTGGAGAAATTTCGCCGAGGCCCTTGAATCGGGTGATTTCAGCCTTAGGTGTATTGTGGATAGCCTCCACGCGTTCTTCGTCGGTATAGCAGTAGGTGGTCTTTTGCTTGTTGCGGACTCGAAATAGGGGGGTCTGCAGAATGTAGACGTGCCCCGTTCGAATTAAGTCGGGGTAGAAACGTAGGAAGAATGTCAGGAGCAACAGCCTAATGTGCATTCCATCAACGTCGGCATCCGTAGCAATAACGACATTGTTGTACCTTAAGTTCTCTATGCCGTCATCGATATCGAGGGCGTTATGCAAAAGATTAAGTTCTTCGTTCTTGTAGACGTCCAGCTTAGAGATTTTATATGTATTCTGTGGCTTCCCACGTAAACTGAATACGGCCTGAGTCTGTACGTCCCGGCTCTTGGTGATGCTGCCGCTTGCGGAATCTCCCTCAGTGATGAAGAGTGTAGATTCAAGGCGACGATTGTGGTTGGTGTTGTAATGAACGTGGCAGTCGCGCAACTTGCGGTTGTTGAGACTTGCTTTTTTGCTGCTTTCTCGTGCAATCTTCTTGATGCCGGCGATGTCCTTGCGCTCCTTCTCGTTTTGGGCTATCTTCTGTTGCAGTGCGTCAGCTGTGCTGGCATTCATGTGAAGATAGTCGTCAAGATGACGCTTGAGGATGTCCATAACATAGGTCTTGAGCAGCGGGCTGTTGTTGGTGCCGTCTTTCTGATTGGGGGCCAGGTGGGTGGATCCAAGTTTTGTCTTGGTCTGAGCCTCGAACATGGGTTCTTGTATTCTAATGCATAGGGCGCAGACCAGTCCTTGTCGCACGTCATTGGGGTCGTACTCCTTCTTGAAGAAGTCTTTGACTACACGGGCGTAGCACTCGCGGAAGGCACTCTGGTGTGTACCGCCTTCGGTGGTGTGCTGCCCGTTGACGAAGGAGTAGTAGTAGTCGCTGCTGTGTCCATTCACATGGGTGAAGGCCGCCTCAAAGTCGCCTTCTTGTATGTGGATGATGGGGTAGAGGGCTTCACTATCAAGGTTGCGACCCAGAAGGTCAAGGAGACCGTTCTTGGAGTAGTAGCGTTTGCCGTTATAGTACAAGGTGAGGCCACGGTTTAGATAAGCGTAGTTCCAGATACGCTGTTCGACGTATTCGTCCACGAAGTGGAAGTTGCCGAAGAGTGTACTATCGGGAATGAACTCAACGTAGGTGCCGTTCTCTTCGGTGGAGGGTACAACACCGCTGTCTGTGGTCAACGCGCCTTGGTTAAACTCTATTGAGCGGCTGCTGCCGTCGCGAACGGCCATGACGCGGAAATAGCTCGAAAGGGCGTTCACGGCTTTGGTTCCGACGCCGTTCAGTCCTACGGATTTTTGGAATACCTCGCTGTCGTATTTGGCTCCTGTGTTGAGCTTAGATACTGCTTCCACCAGTTTCCCTAAGGGGATGCCGCGCCCGTAGTCGCGTATAGACACTTTGCGTTCGGCGAAGTTTATTGTTACATCAATGCGCTTGCCAAAGCCCGATGTGAACTCGTCTATCGAGTTGTCTATCACTTCTTTTATAAGGACGTAGATGCCGTCATCGTGCGATGAACCATCGCCCAGCTTACCGATGTACATGCCAGGGCGTAGTCTGATGTGGTCCATGTCCTCCAGGTGTACGATGCTGCTCTCATCGTATTGAGATGTGATTTGTTGCGTTATGTCTTCGTCCATTGTCTGAGTGTCTCGTTGTCTGGTGCGCTGATGCTTCTGTTGAGGCTGTAGCCTGTCCGTGCAAAGTTACCTATATAATATGGTGTGGGGCTTGTGGGGGAACGTTATTTCTGCATTGGTGCATGTTGAAAACTTTTCAAGGGCAGGTGGGGGCTTGTGTGGCGAAATGTTAGTACTTTTGCAAGTCCATTTGGCAATGCGGATATGGCGTAATTGGTAGCCGCGCTAGACTTAGGATCTAGTTCCTCTGGAGTGGGAGTTCGAGTCTCCCTATCCGCACAGTTAGCTAAGCCATAAGATAATGAGTGGGGATGAAGGATGGCCGTACGGTTGTCCTTCATCCTTTTCTTTTGTGCTGAGCGATAGCTGTACGATGTGGTGCTGGGAACAGGGGAAATTGTTCTTTGGGAGCTGGAGGAGAAGGGTAGGAGTGTTAGGTGCATAAGTGAAGCGAGCAGACCATTTGGTCTGCTCGCTTCTTTGGTAGCGGGGGCTGGATTCGAACCAACGACCTCCGGGTTATGAGCCCGACGAGCTACCTCTGCTCTACCCCGCACTCTTGCCATTTCCTGTCGGAAACGTGATGCAAAGGTACGACTTTTGTTTGGAATGGCCAAATGTGCAGTACTATTATTTTTATTAGAACCTACATAAGGTGCTGATGCTCTTTTGAGAGTTGGATGCCCACGTGTTGGGTTAAAGAGAGGGCGCACAGGGGTAGATATGCCCTGCGCGCCCTCGCGTTGTCGAAAAATTGTGCGCTATGTGGCAGTGAGTCCTGCTTAGCGACGGTAGTTGTGCAACGCTTCGCGCAGAAATGCAGTGAATTGTGTGGGGTCTGGGTTGTAGGCGTAGTTGTTGGCGGTCAGTACGCGTTCGTCGCTGTCAATGATGACGTAATATGGCTGCGCATTCATACGAAAGGCACTCATCTGGTAGTTCAGATTGCGTCGGCCTAAAGTCTTGATGGTCTTTCCTTGTGCATCGGCGACCCATTCGTTGGTGGGCAACTCTATGTTGTTCGCATCGGTATAGAGGGCGCACAGCACGAAGTCGTTGCGCATGATTGTTGCCACATCGGCATTGGTCCACACCGCTTGTTCCATTTTTCTACAGTTGGCACAGGTGCGTCCGGTGAAGTCGATAAGGATGGGTTTGCCCACGGTGCGGGCGTAGGCTTTGGCCTCCTCCAGGTCGTAGAAGCCTTCGAAGCCCGGCGGCATGTGCAACTCGTTGACATATTTTCTTTCAGATGGCAGTGTGTGGGGCTGCTCGGCCGAGAGGGTTTGCATGCTGAACTGCTGGGTGTCCATCGGGGGCAGGTAGCCCGATATGGATTTCAGGGGGGCGCCCCACAGCCCAGGCACCATCCACAGGGTGAAGCTCAGCGTGGCTATGGCTAAAAAGAGGCGTAGGGGGGTGAGTGGTCGTGAAGGGTCGTCGCCTTTGAAGTGGATTTTGCCGAGCAGATAAAGACCGAGTAGTCCGAAGATAACTATCCACAGCGCTAAGTATATGTCTCGGTTGAGCAACCCCCAACCGCAGTAAAGGTCGGCCTGTTGTAAAAATTTCAATCCGAAGGCCAGCTCCAAGAAGGCGAATGTTACTTTCACCGTGTTGAGCCAGCTGCCCGACTTCATGTTCTTCAGTGTGGAGGGGAAGATGGCCAGCAGGGTGAAGGGGAGTGCAAAGCCCAGTCCGAAGCCCAGCATGGAGATGAGCGAAATCCATCGGTTCGTGTCGCTGGTGGTGAGGGTGGCGAGGGCTCCACCGATGATGGGGCCAGTGCAGCTGAAGGAGACCAGCACGGTGGTCAGTGCCATGAAGAAGGGGGCCAGCCAGCCACCCTTGTCGGCCTGCGCATCGCTCTTGTTTATCCATTTCTCTGGCATCCGTATTTCAAACAGGCCAAAGAACGAGAGCGAGAAGGTTAAGAATATAGCGAAGAAGATGAGGTTCGGTAGCCAATGGGTGGCCAAGAAGTTGAGCGAACTGGGTCCGAACAAAAGGGTGAGCAGTGCCCCGAGTACGGCAAAGATGAACACTATCGAGAAGCCAAAGAACCAGGCTTGACGGCGACTCTGTCGCGGATTGTCGGCACTGTGCAGAAAGTAGTTCACCGTCATGGGTATCATCGGAAAGACGCAGGGGGTGAACATGGTGAGTATGCCGATGCCGAGTGCGCCGAGGAAGAGTAGCAGCAGGCTTTGTGAGCGGGGCTGCGAGTTGTCGGTGGGCGTGGATGTGGTTGGCTCGGCTGGTTGTGCGGCGGCAGTCTCGCCCCAGTTGCTGTCGGCCGCTGGCTCTGTGGCCACTTCGGCCTCGGCTTGAGTGGCGATGGGCGAGGCGGCCTCAGCTGTGGCTTGGGCGGGTGTTGCTGCTGGCACTTTGATGCTGAATGACAACTCGTCGGGTGGTATGCATGCTCCGTCGTTGCACAGCTGGTAAGCAACAGTGCCGTTCACGGTGAAGGCCTCGCTCGTGGCACGTGCTATCTGTTGGCGAAAAACCACTTGGCCTTCGAACGAGCGCACGTTCACTCCGAACAGCTCATCATACTCCTCGTGGGGCTTCGGCTCCACCACATTGCCTATGCGGCTGAAGGCTGGGTTGGTTTCGAATGTGAACTCGGTGGCTATGGGGCCTCCTTCGTCGGTGTGCTGCGAGTAGAGGTGCCACCCTTTGTCAAGGCGGACGGTGAGCTGCAGCTCAACCCGACCGTTGTCGAGATCCTTGTAGCCGAAGGTCCAGTGGGTGGGGTTGATGATTTGGGCGGCCATGCTCATGCAGAGGCCAATGGCTGCGAAAAGGAGCGAGAGTCGTTTCATATTGTGATGCTGTGTTTCGGTGTGCAAACGATTGCGCCGCACGGACTTGTATTCGGCCTGTTGGTGGCTGCACGCTTGGGGCGTGTGGGCGGCGAGATGCGGTTGTGCATGGGTTGATGATTTCCGTCGTCGACAATAGCGCACAAATGGTTGTTTTATTGTGTGCAGGCTGTTTTCGGAAGCAATAAAGGTGGTGCAGCCGAGAGTCGCCTTGCCCAGACCTGGAGGCGTCGGCCGCTGCGCTATTCAAATCTTTTCCGTACCTTTGCATTTCCATTGGCGTGGCATTCGGGGCTTGGGAGCCCGACGGAGCGCGCTTTCCATCGTTTCAGATTTGAGAAAAGGAAGCTGAGCGCAGAGGCTTATGGCGTACGGCACGTAGGTATTGTGCTGTACGGCGTCGGTGTGTCGTCCGTGCTTTTCTGTTGGCGTTCATCTTGTTGTGCACGGTTGAAGCCGTACGGCATGGCCTCATGCACCGCACGACGTGTCCACAGGTTCCGTACGGTGTCGAGCCGTGTGCCGCAGGGCATCAGAATGCGTTGTCCTGCAACGGTGGTGTTAATTATGTCTAAATGACTGCATCAGCCGCCGTGTTCGCTTGGCTTTTTTGTACTTTTGTGCCTGCATTTTGGAGCAGCCGAAAACCATATAGAGTAGGCAACATAAACAATAATAGCGAGAAAACAATGAAGAAAGTAGTTTTAGTATTGGGCGTTGCAGCCATGATGTTTGGCATGGCAAGCTGCAGCAAGACCTGCAAGTGCACTTACACTGTGGCTGGTATTTCCGCAACACAGCACGACATCGACATTTCGGACAATGACGATGTGAAGAAGTGCAAGGACCTCAACGACTCTTTCACCGTGAACGGTGTAAAAGTAGCCGATGCTGATTGCAGCGCTGAGTAAATAGAACAGGTGTCGCCCAGAGGGCGGCGCAAAAGTACAACAGCCACGGCAATACTCCTCTGCGAGTGTTGCCGTGGCTGTGTTTTATGTGGTGGGGGATTGGAGCGCGGATTGCCGCATCCTTCTGCTGCAACTGGTGCCACTGTAGGGTGGGGACTACTGCAGAACGCTGCGCTTCGGTAGGGGTGCAAACGCTTGGTTAGCAGTGCTATTTCAGGTTGAAGCGGAGCGTCTTTTCGCCCTTGTTGGTGCGAATGTGCAGTGTGTAGCTGTCCTTGGGCATCTTGCTGATGGTGATGCGCTGCCCGTTGCGATATTGGGGCAGGGTGCGCACGCTGCGTCCGTCGCTGCCCACGAATTCTACTTCGGCCGCCTCGCTCTCCATGCTGATGGTGATGTAGCCCTGGCTGAGGAAGGGGTTGACTGTAATTTTCTCTGTGGAGCGGCCTTGGGCTTCCATGCCCGACGAGAGGGTGTAGTCTTCGTTGAGGAGGCTGCGGCTGAGGCTGCTGTATTGGCGCGATTCGGGTGTGGCACTGCGCCCTTCGCTGACTGGCCGAGCTACAAAAGTGCTGCCCACAGGCAGGTGGGCGGTGTAGCGCCCCTCCTTGTCGGTCGTTACGGTGGCGTTGCCTATCGAGAGGGTGATGCCCTCTATTGGCGTGCCGCGTTCGTCGCGCACCGTGCCGGCAATGCTTTGTCCGCTGAAGCGTACGAGCCCACGCGAATCGGTGCCAAACCATTTGGAGCCCTGCGCGTCAATGGCAATGCAGTTGACTGAGGCTTGGGGTATCGGACTGTTGGCTGGGGTGAAGGTCTGCCAATGTTTGTGTCCGTCGAACGAGGCCACCCCCTTGGCTGTGGCAATCCATAGCAGGCCGCCCTCGTCGATGGCCAGATCGTTCACCTGGTCGGAGGGCAAGGGGCTGTTGTCCACGGTGTAGGTGGTCCATCGCGACCCGTCGTAGTGCGCCAGGCCACCGAGGGTGCCCATCCAAAACGAGCCGTCGGCAGCCTCCACAATGGAGGGTACATTGTTGTGGGGTAGGGAACTATTGGTGGTAGTGAAGGTGGACCACTGCTCCCCGTTCAGCAGCGAGATGCCCTCGTTGGTGCCTATCCATTTGCGTCCGCGCTTGTCGATGGTAACGCAGTGTATGAAGTCGCTCACCAAGCTGGAGGACTGCTGGGTGTACTTCTGCCAGTGGGTGCCATCAAAGCTGAGCAAGCCGCCGAGCGTTACGCCTATCCAGAGTGTACCCTGGCGGTCGATGGTAATCTCGCGTATGAATTTCATGCCGTAGCGTTTGGTTTCGGCTGTGTATTCGGTCCAGTGCACCCCGTCGAATTTCATCACGCCGTAGTCGTCGGTGCCGAGCCACAGGTTGCCCTCCTTATCGGTGGTGAGGCAGTTGATGAACTGGTCCTTCAGCTTCTTGTTGAACATGGTGTAGTCGGTCCAAGTGCGGCCAGTGAGGCGGCACAGGCCGAGGTTGGTGCCCACCCACTTGTTGCCCTTAGCATCGGTGGTGAGAGCCAAGATGTTGTTGCCCGCAATGTCGGAATTGGAGGTGTTGAAGATGGTCCAAAGTGTCTGCTGGGCAAAAGCAGTGTGAGATAGCAGCATCAGCAGCAGGCCTACGAGGGAACGAAAGGGGCGCATGTTGGGCATGGAATGTCGGGGGTGTTAGGTTTTGTGTTTTTCTTTTTTGGCGGCAGGAAAGAGAATATTGTTCAAGATGAGTCGGTAGCCTGGGGAGTTGGGGTAGAGCGACAGGTCGGTCTGGGGGTCGCCCACGAAGTGGCTGTAGTCCTCGGGGTCGTGGCCGCCGAGGAATGTCCAAGTGCCCCGACCGTACTCTCCGTGGAGGTAACGCACTTCGCCCAACGCCTTGTTCTCTCCCAGAATGAGGGCGCTGCTCTTGACGTGTTGTTTGCGGAAGGCGGTGGTCTGCCCCATGAATCCGTGGATAACACGGGTGTGGTTCTGGGTCAGCATGGTCGGTATACAGTCCCACTTGGCTGAGAAGTCGAAGAGTGTGAAGAAGTCGTTCTTCTCGTTGACAGTGCGCGAACGACTACGCGCATCGATGTCGATGGTCGATATCTCGTACTCCGAGGGATTGGTGCTGATGCGGAAGTCCTTAAAGGCAAAGGTTTTGGAGAAGTCTAAGAGCTGCTGCGCGTTGGGTTGCATAGGGTCGCCGTCGAACATGGACTCGCAGATGTCCACTCCCTCTGCGGCGAGGGCTACGTCGTAGCTGTCGGGTGCGGAGCACATGGCGAAGAGGAATCCCCCTCCGGCCACAAAGTCGCGTATCTTCAAGGCAACGGCCAACTTCAATTGAGACACCTTGCTGTAGCCCATCTTGTGTGCCAAATCTTCCTGTGCGCGCACGTCCTCGATATACCACTGTTGGTGGCGGTAGCTGCCCCAGAACTTGCCGTACTGGCCAGTGAAGTCTTCGTGGTGGAGGTGCAGCCAGTCGTACATAGGCAGCACGCCTCCCAGCACCTCTTCGTCGTACACTACGTCGTAGGGTATGTCGGCGTAGGTGAGGACGAGGGTTACCGCATCGTCCCATGGGAGCTTGTTCTTGGGCGAATAGACCGCTATCTTGGGTGCTTTCTGCAGACGCACTGCGTCCTGGTTGACGCTGGGGTCGGCTATGTGGGAGAGGATTGCGGTGGATTGGCCGTCGGCTATCACTTCACAGCTCACGCCGCGCAACTTGCACTCGCGTTCTATGCCGTCGGCATGCTTCATCATAAAGCTACCGCCGCGATAGTTGAGCAGCCACTGCACCTCCACGTCGTGTTGTAGCACCCAGTAGGCCACACCGTAGGCCTTGAGGTGATTCTTCTGCACATCGTCCATGGGAATGAGCAGGTAGGCGGCACGCAGGGGCGGCGCACTAAGTAGGCAAAGAAGGAATAGGAGGACGGGAACGGTGATGCGACGTAGGGCCGACATCGGCGCATGAAGCAATGGGATGCAGGTGCGATTGTCCATGCGGACAGTAACTCAAAAATGGCGATTATAGTATGCTCGTACGGGAGTTCCCCCTACGGCGGCAGGGGCTACTGGGCTTGGGACGGGCTGTAGCGCGTGCCGACAAAGCCGTGGGCTACCGTGTTGTGCTGCAGGTCGAAGTGCAGAAAGAGGGGTGGGGTGGGCTTGAGGTCGTAGTAGTCTAATGCGCGGATGCTCATCTTGAAGTAGGCGATTTCCGTATAGTCGCTGTAGAGGCGTGGCAGTACGGGATTGCGCTGGAAGATGAGTTGCTGATGTGCGTCGTCCACGTTGAAGTCGGCATCGCCCTTGCACCGCACTGAGGTCTGGTCAGCCATGGTCAACAGTTCTATGTGTGGATTGGCCTGCAGTTGGCGGTAGACATCCTTGCGGGGCGAGGTGGCAAAGTATAGGGTGGAGCCTTCGATGTGCATCACCTGAAAGGCGCGCAGTTGTGGATAAGAGTCCTCGCAGGTGGCGAAGACCAGTTCGTTGTGTTCGGCTATGAAGCGCAGTGCTTGTTCAAGATTGACGTTGTTCATGTGGATAGGTGGGTTGAGGATGTCGGCAATCGGCTCCAGCATAGTCCAGCCCAGCTGGCGGTCGACAGGCCTGTGCCGGCTCCTATCAGAAGGGCATCAGCATCGGATAGCAGCTGCTGCAGGGGCTGCAGTCGGGCAGAGTAGCTGTTGGTAGATTGCATAGTCTATGTTTTTGAATACGTTGAAGACGACGGTGCGCACACTGCGTCGGGGGTAGGCACGCACGGTTTGGATGGCCACTTCGGCAGCCTCGCGGTTGGGATAGCCAAACACGCCCGTGGAGATGCAGCAGAAAGCTATGCTGCGGAGCGAATGGGATTCGGCCAGGTCGAGGCAGGCTTGGTAGCACGAGGCCAACAAGTTGCGCTGTTGGGGTGTGGGGTGTCCATCCTCGATAATGGGGCCCACGGTGTGGATGACGTGGCGGGCGGGCAGGTTGTAGGCCTGCGTGATTTTGGCTTGCCCCGTGGGTTCGGGATGCCCCTGCTGCTGCATCAAGTCGTGGCACTCGCACCGCAGTTGCAGGCCAGCCGCCGAGTGGATGCAGTTGTCGATGCAGGCGTGCAGCGGATGCCAGCAACCGAGCAGCTGGCTATTGGCCGCGTTGACGATGGCGTCGACGCGCAGCCGTGTGATGTCGCCTTGCCAGAGACATACACCTTCTTCGCTGATTTCCACCACCCCTCGGTCTACAGTTTGTTGCTGCAGTTCGCGGTCTTGCGCCTCGAGCAGTGTGGAGGAGGCGGGAAGGGGCGGACGGGTGTTGAGGAGGGCACGCATGAGCCGTTGCTTCTCGGGCAAACGGCTGGGAAGGGGATGCTCAACGTGCTGTTCCTGCATGAGCAACCGTATGGTTAGGTCAAGATTTGCAAGTCGATCCATGTCGCGAAGCGTGTCTTCTTTGATGATGCGCAATGTACTGTGTTGGCACGTGCGCCAAGCACGATGTGAAACGTGGTGCCGTACGGTTTAGTATGTACGGCCTGCGCCCCGATGCGGTACGTACAATAATAACGTGTGTTTGATTATCTTGATAAATGCCACCATGTGAATTGTTTAGGTTGTGAATGATAGGGTCGTTTTCATGTGTCTTTTGTCAAGGTCTCAGCTTTACATTGTCAAGGTCTCAGCTTTACGTTGTCAAGGTCTCAGCTTGACATTGTCAAGGTCTCGACTTTACATTGTCAAGGTCTCGACTTTACATTGTCGAAGTCTCGGCTTGCAGAAGAGGGTTTTTGATGCTTGCAGAAGAGGGTTTTTGATGCTTGCAGAGGAGGACTTTTTGATGCTTGCAGAGGAGGGCTTGATGTAGGTGTAGTCCGACGGAGGGTCAGAGGCAGCACTCGTCGCGTGCCGCACTTGCTCTACGGATGACCGCCGCCTCCCCAAAATGGCATGTGCATGTCCATCTTGGGGAATGTGCATGTCCATTTTGGGGATGTGCATGTGCATCTTCGGAGCATGTGCATGTCCATCTTTGAGGATGCGCATGTCCATTTTGGGGCATGTGCATGCCCATCTTCGGACGCGCATGTACCGTTCCTCGGAGGTCTTACCGTACCGCAGTGAGTTTGCGGATGGTGATGCCTTTAGAGGTGGTGATGGGTAGGAAGTATACGCCTGTGGGCGTAGGGCGCTGTGTTGAGCGTTGTTGAGGAGGCAGAAGCCTCGCGTGTAAGAAGAAGTAGAGTCCTGGTTGCCGTCTCCGGCAGCCAGGACTGAGGGCTTTATTTGATGCCGAGCTTGTCTTTGATGTCTTGTGGCAGTGCGTCCTTGTGGACTACAATGTTCATCGTCTTGTAGCGCACAAAGGCTTTGGATGCGTAGAACATGCCGTGGTAGGTGTTGTAGTCGCCCCAGCTGTTCTTCACCATGTAGTACTCGTTGCCGGTTTGGTCCGTGGCGATGCCGTAGATGAGCATGCCGTGGTCATCGGTGGTCTCCCAGTTGTCATAGCCTTCTTGACGTTCCTCTTGGGTAACCCAGCGTTGAGGAGTGGGGTGCTTGGCGGCCTCTTCGGATATGGCCTTTGCACTCATGCCAGTCCAATGTGCCATGTCGCTACCCAGTCCGCGCATGTTGGCAGCATCGGTTTCTGGCAGCACACAGAAGTCGCGCTTGGCCGAAAGACGGAAGCCAGGCTCGCTGACGTCGCTTCCCCATGCAATGGTATATCCACGGTAGATTGCACTGTCGAATACGCGCATGAAGTCATCCAAGGGGATGTTGTAGCTCTGCCCCCAGCGCCAGTTGTCTTGAATTTCCAGCACAAACTTCTCCCAGAAAGGATGGTGGGTATAGGAGGTGATGGAGACATAGTCATCGGCATTGAGCCCCAGAGACTGGTAGAACGACATGGGGGTGTAACGGATGCCCTTGTAGGTGAACTCGGATGGACAGCTGCCGAGGTAGATGTCATGGACGGCTTGCAGTGCTTTGGTCCACATCATCTCGCCCTCTTTGTTCTTCTGCAGCTTTTTCAATTTGCCCTTAGCCACTGCGTTCACCATGGCATCGGTCAAGGCGCTGAGCTCGCTGTGGTCAGACAGTGTGTCGCCATACATAACGCCAGGACGCATCTGCTCCTCGGGCACAAGGCCAAAGGTCTTCATGCCGTAGATGACATCGTAGAACGAGCCGCCTTGCGAGAAACTTACGTCGCCGTGTGTACGCACCGAGGCCTTGGCGCGGTCGGCGTAGGTCTTGCTTACGATGTACATTTCGCTCAGGTCATACGTGCCCTTGCCCATGCGCAGCAGTTCTGCCTCGATGAAACCCAGGCCACTGTAGCACCAGCAGGTACCAGCACGGTTCTGATTTTTGACGGAGGTGACGGGATTCTCCTTCACCACTGAGAAGACGTATCCCTCATCTTCGCTCTTCTTGGTCTCCTTCTTTGCAAAGGAGGGGCTGCACAGCAGTGCTGCAACAGCCAGAATGAGTGTTTTCTTCATGACTTTTGTTAGGTGTTTTTTATGTGTTAATGATTTGATGTTTGACGCTTGGTTTGTTGATGTTCGTTTTCAGTTGCCTACAGAACCGAAATTCAGACCCCAAGTCAGCCCGATGTACACAGGCTTGTAGTGGCCGTAGGTAAATTCGGTATTGGGTTGGTTAGGCACAACCACTTGCCCCTTGGCATCGTGGTCTCCCATCATGCGCAGGTGTAGTGCCAGTTGCATGTGGCTCCGCAGGAATATCACGCCGCCCGATAGGCTGAAGGCATAGGACAGCGTGCGGTCAAAGTCGCAGGTGAGGTTCTGTTTTGTCGTAGCCGAGGAGATATAGCAGTTAATGTCCGAGGCAGTGGCTATGCTCATGCCCGTCAGCGCTTCCACATACCAAGCGTGACGGGTGAGCGGCAGTGTATAGCGCAACCCTATTTGCAGCGGTATGATGTGGTAATCTGGTGTGTTGCACGATATGTCGGCATCGGCTCCGCCCATGTCGGCCATGTCTTGGCGCAGTGCCTCCATGGCATCTTTCTGTAGTAACATGTCGTTCCACTGGGCATCCAACACCACACCCACCTGGCTCGATGCGATGCTGTGGTGGTATTGCGCTCCAATGCTATAGCCCCACAGAGCGCCGCCTTTGCCATCGGCATAACTATGGGTCAGCACGCTGGCTGGTTGTTCGTTGTAGGGGATGGTAGCTGTCTGTCCGAACTCGCCCACAGGCATCATGGCACCAATGTGCAAGCTCAGTTGAGCGTGTGCTGCGCAGCCCACTGCCAGAAGGAGAAGTATCGCTACAAAAGGTCGCTTCATGATGGCTCTACTCTTCGGGGGCGAACATGGGGTCCCAAGCAGGGAGCATGATGGGCTTTTGGTTGAGTAGGGCGCGCAGGTTGGTAGGTATGTATTTCTCTTCCAGTACTACGCGGAACATATACTCGTCAAACCACTTGTTGCTCATGATAAGGTTGCCTTGGTATCCGTAGTTGGGGCCCCAGCTGTTTTCGACCATCCACTTCAGTGGTTTCCCGTCAGCATCCAGGTCGACGGCGCACAGCGTCATGGCATGGCTACTACCGCTGGCGAAGGTGCGGACGCGCTGCTCTTTGTTCATGCCGAAAGTGGTGCCGAGCAGGGTGGCGTAGTCAAAGTTGTCGGGGTCCATGAAGCCCTTGTCGCGATCCAGAAATTTTCCGACGTCGCAACTGAAGTACATCATGGTGCTATCCTTAAGCGAGGCTATGCACATCGGTGCAATGTCGCTCATCGGCAGGTTGAGGTAGCGCCAGTTTTGCCCGTCGTATACGTGTCGGTCGTATTGAATTTCGTACACCTTATAGTACTCGCGCGTGGGGTCGTTCATTACCATGTAGAACTTCGAGAAGTCGGTCTTGGCGTACTTTTCATAAAAGGACATGGGCGTATAGTTTTCGGTGCTGACGGCGTTGCCCTTCTCGTCGCGCTGAGTCCATGTGAACTCTGAGGGTGGTTCGCCAAAGGTGAGAGCCAACATGCGGTAGATGGTGCCGAGCATTTCCGTTTTGCGTGCTTGCAGTTTCGCAGCCGTCATGCCTTTTTGGGCGGCCATCGTGCGTAGCTCCAGCCCGTTCTCGCGCAGCTTAAGCGCCAGCAGACTGCTGATGGAGCTGGTGTTGTTGGTGTTGAATGTTTCAGGCATGGCCTCTTTGGGCACCAGGCCGTACTTCTCAATGAGGTTGGCTATGCCAGTGAATTGGCCACCGTCGCCGATGGGGTTCTTGAAGAGCCATTCCACCTCTTTGTCTTCGAAAGGCTTCTTGTAGGTGTCGATGACAGCCTGTAGGAACAGATTGCTTTTTTCCAGTTGGTCGTAGAAGAAAGTGTAGGCTTGCGAGAATTGGAAGTCGGCTGGCAGATGATATTTGCGTATTGCTTTGTTGCGCAGTACGTTCATGCCAGTAAACATCCAGCATCTACCGCTTGATTTCTGGTCGGTTACGGCCTTGGAGACCACCCGGGTGCTGAAGTGGGAATCGAATGCGTTTTTGTTGTCGTAGTTCACGGCCATCTTTGCGGGACTGTTGCTCACCATGATGTTGCGCAGCGCTTTGTCAGCAGGATTGGTGCCGAAACTTTTCTTGATTTGCTGCATCATGGTCGTACTGATGCCGCCGTTGTCGGCTGCGGCCGTGGATTGATTGCCTTTTTGTGCCATGGTGCTACCCGTAGCGAGCAGCAAGGCAGAGAGTAAACACAGGTGTAGTTTCATTGTGGTGTATATTGTGTTTTGTTGTGTATCAGTTGTCTGTATGGCGGTCGGATGCGTATTCGCGCCTGTACGGTGTCTCGCGCGCGTGGCGTAGTCTTTGTCGCCAATACGGGTGCAAAATTACGCAAAAAAAACGACTTGTGCATACCCTTTGTGCTTGTGTGGTGGCGGTTTTTTTGTGCAATATTACTGTTGCTGCTGTGGGGTAAAGGGGAAAGTGGATTGCAGGGCGAAGCTCGGTGGGGTACGGATCGGGGGCGAGCGGCTGTAGGTTAGAGCAGTCGTTTGCGCCAGCAGTAGCGCAGGTAGAGGCCAAAGGCTACGTCGGTGGAGTGCTGCAGCAGGTCGTGCCAAGCTGTGATGTCGGCACCGAGCTGGCATTCGCCGAATGCTATTTCGGCCGTGGCGTTGAGCGTAAGGATGCTGCGTGTGGGGAGTACGGTCTCTGGATGCAAGGCGTAGTCGCACTGCGAGGCGTAGTGTCCGTCGCCTCTTGCCGACAGGAAGTGCTGGCCATACCAATAGCTGGCCGAGCCCTGCAGTCGGTAGGGCGATGTGGCGTTGGGGGCGACCGATGTGTAGTCAATGGCAAGGGTGGTCTGCAGTGCCTGCCCCGAAGTGTAGGGCACGTAGGCAGTGGCTTTTCCTGAGGCCATGTGGTAGTTGAACAGCGTGGCGCTGAGGCTGGCTGTGGTGCTTTGGTCGGTCGAACGCAGGTTCAGACGTAGCCCGATGCTCTCGTTGAAGCGCGATTCGATACAGGTGTCGAGCGTACTTATTTGGCCTCCTCGATGGCTGCCGATGAAGGTGAGGGGCATGTCGAGTTGCCAACGGGCTCCCTTGCCGTTGGCACCGAGCGGCAGGTGCAGCTCGTGGTGCGAGCCGAGCGTGAAGCGTTCTTGCGCGGCGGTCCACGGCATGAGCAGTTCTTCCCAGTTTATCCAGGTGTCCGACTGCCAATGGCGTGTGTGTGTGATGAGCTGCACTCCCTCTTCAAGAAAAGTGTGGGTGGGCAGAAACAGTCGTTCGGGATCGAGCAAGGCCGGCGGAACATCGTGGCTGCTACTTCCGCCGAGGGTGCCCATGACCACTTGCAGCAGGTCGTTTCCGAAGGGTTGGCAGCGCAGGGTGGCTCGAGGGCGCATTAGGCTGATGCCTTGATCTCCGGCCAATAGTTCAGTGAGGAGCCCTATTTCGATGTCGGCATGTCGGCTGAAGGTGTATTGCAGGGTGGGGGAGATGCGGCTGCCGATGGCTGTGTAGCCCAGCGAGGTGGGGTTGAAGCACTCGGCATCGCGCAGGAATGCCAGTGCGTCGACGGCTATGTGTAGCCTACCGCTGTCGGCCGTGGAAATGGGGGTTGGACGGTTGCACAGCATCTGAGGAAGGGTGCTCTGTGCGCGAACGCCATTTCCTACAAGTAGCATTCCGAGCAAAAGCCCGCACAGGGCTGCGGTGAGCGGTAGAGGGTGAGAGGAGGTCATCGTCAACTGGCGGGGTTGAGCAGTTTCTCGAGCAGCGGCTCTATCTGGTTGCCCTGGAGGTCGCGAGCTGCTATGGTGCCGTCGCGGTCTATCACGACAAGTTGCGGTATGGCGTCGATGCCGTAGGTGGTGGTGGCGGTGTGTGCCTCCGTGGTGTCAACCAGTTGGGGGTAGGTGATGCCGAGCTGCTCGGTGGCCTTTCGGTGGGCATCGGGTTGGTCCCACACGTCGATGCCGACAAATACCACACCGCGTTCGGCGTAGCGCGCATGGAGGTCGAGGAGGAAATTGCTGATGGTGTGGCGGCAAGGTGCACACCAAGAAGCCCAGAAATCCACCACGGCAATGTGGCCGTCGATGAGCTGGCTCAGCAATGCTGTTTGGCCGGTGGCAAAGTCCACCCCTTGCAGGTCCGCGTAGGGCTTGCCTGCCGAGGTGCGGTCCGTTGCCTGCAGGTGCAGTAGCAGGTCGCGGTTGTGCTTGAAGCCGCTGACGGTGGGTGTGGCTTCCCTCATCAGGTCGTCGAAGTGCAGATAGTCCATGTCGCTCTCCGATGCCATCATGTGGAGTGCATACGCCCCGACAATGTTGTCTTTATTCTCGTTGTAGCACTGTTCGGCACAGGCTACGTTGGCCTGACTGATGAGCAGGCTGATGCTGTCGAACTGTTGGGCAAGCATCTCGCGCTCCATCGATGTTTCGGCAGCGAGGTAAGCGTAGTAGCAGCCTTCCAGTTCGTTGCGCAGCTGGCTGTTGTGGCAGCAGCGTTGCAGCTCCCACAGGCGGTCGTTGAGTGGGGTGCCACCGACGATGCTCTTGTCCACGTCAACCATCACTGTGCCGCGCTCCAGCACGCACAGCGTTTGACTGCTGCCAATGATCACCACGGCTAAGCGTGGTTGCGGTGTTTTGCCAGTGAAGACGATTTCGGACTCCTGTACGTTGACCGAGTCGATGTATTGTTGAGTTTCGTAATCAGCTAAGTATGCAGTCTTGATGTCGGCGAGGTCGGTGTCGATGGCGCAGCGGAGGGTGTATGATTCGGAGCGGCTACAGGCCGATGCCACGAGGAGCAGGCAGCCTATGAGAGCGGTGTGTAGGCGGAGGTGCATGGCGGTTTAGATGTTGATAACGTGTGTTTCGTGCGCGCAGGTCGTTGCGCTGTGAGTGGTGCAAATGTACGTCTTTTTTTGCAGATGTGGTTGTGGCGCAGGATGTGATGCCGTAGGGGTAGAGGAGTGGATGCCGTACGGATGGGACATTGGCGGCCTTGGGTTGGAGAGTGTATGCCGTACGGCATGGTGGTGATATAACAAGATGAATGGCAGTGTGGTAGTGGTGGATGAATGTGGGAGCTGTGCGGCATGTGTGGCTACGCCGTACGGCCTGGCGTATGGCATTCACTGCGTGTGGAAACGGGAGGTGAGACAAAGGGAACTTGGCAGGACTGCTGCCAAACGCGATGGGTGCTGCCAACCGAGGTGGGTGGGCGTTCGACAAATGGGGTAACCTTTGGACAGGTTGCGTTCAAAATCTGCAGCCCAACTCGGTTGCAAAAGTACGCATTTTTCGGCAATCGTCAGCAGGTTGGCCTCCTAACGTTGCACGGCGTGTGATAGCCTGCGCTTCGGGTGTGTCAAAAAATCAGCGGCGCGCTTTGTAGGGCACCGCACAAGCCGGTGCACGGGGCTGTTCGGTGCAGAGCTGAGTGTTGACAATCATGCCTATGCAAAATTGCACAGAGGTCGGCTCGAGTGTGTGGTAAAAAATGCGTATCTTTGCACGAAAATTGTATTATATAATGTATACTGACCAATCTAAATTCATAGGCGAAGGCCTTACCTACGACGACGTGCTGCTCGTCCCCTCGTACTCCGATGTGCTTCCTCGTGAAGTGAAAGTGAAATCACGCTTCAGTCGTAATATCACAGTTAACGTACCACTTGTGTCGGCTGCCATGGACACCGTAACCGAGGCTGCCATGGCCATCGGCATGGCTCAAGAGGGTGGCATCGGTGTGCTCCACAAGAACATGACGATAGAACGCCAGGCAAACGAGGTGTTGAAGGTGAAGCGCTCGGAGAACGGTATGATAGTCGACCCCGTTACGCTCAGTAAGGATGCCTTGGTGAAAGACGCAGTGGAACTGATGCACGAGTACGGTATTGGCGGTATACCTATTGTGGACAGCAACCGTATGCTTATTGGCATGGTAACCAACCGCGACCTGCGCTTTGAACGCAATATGAGTCGTCCGTTGAGCGAAATCATGATCACCAAGCTCATCACTACCCATGAGGGTACCACCTTCGAGGAAGCAACAGACATCTTGCAGCAGTACAAGATTGAAAAGCTGCCCGTGGTGAACAAGGAGGGTCAGTTCGTGGGCTTGATTACCTACAGCGACATCATGAAGACCAAAGAGCGTCCCAACGCATGTAAGGACAAGAACGGTCGGCTGCGCGTGGCTGCAGGTGTAGGCATCACGGCCGACATGATGGAACGTGTGCAGGCACTGGTGAAGGCCGGAGCCGACGCTATTGTGATAGACACGGCGCACGGCCACTCCATACGCGTTGTTGAAGCCTTGAAACGGGTGAAGGCTACCTATCCGGAAGTGGATGTGGTGGTGGGCAACATCGCCACTGGCGAGGCTGCACTCATGCTGGCCGAGGCCGGAGCTGACGCCGTTAAAGTGGGTATAGGCCCAGGCAGTATATGCTCCACACGTGTTATTGCAGGCATCGGCGTGCCACAGCTCACGGCTGTGTGCGAAGTGGCGGGCGCCTTGAAGCAAGGTGGCTATGATATTCCGCTCATTGCCGACGGCGGCATACGCTACAGTGGCGACGTGGTGAAGGCACTGGCTGCTGGAGCAGGCACGGTCATGATCGGCTCGCTGGTGGCTGGCACCGAAGAGGCTCCAGGCGAAACCATTATATTCGAAGGACGCAAATTCAAGTCGTATAGGGGTATGGGCTCTTTGGAAGCCATGCAGAGTGGCAGCAAGGACCGCTACTTCCAAGACAAGGAGACCGACGTTAAGAAACTGGTGCCGGAAGGCGTGGTGGGAAGAGTGCCCTACAAGGGAACGCTCAACGAGGTGCTCTACCAACTGGTGGGCGGCTTGAAGGCTGGTATGGGCTATACCGGTAGTAAAGACATAGAAACCCTCCAAAAGGCCAAGTTCATCCGCATCACCTCGGCAGGCTTCACGGAGAGCCATCCGCACGACATAGCCATTACACGCGAAGCTCCTAACTATTCACGATAATTCAGCATCAACCACATGACGCCTTTGATGAAAGGGAAAATGCCGCACGTGGCAGAGTCGGGTGTCCGCAGCCCCCGGCACGACAAGAGGACAACGAGCCCGCTGTGGGCTTTGGCCATCGTATGTCTGTTGGCAGCACAGACAGCCTTTGCGCAAACGGATTCGGTAGTGATGGAGATAGGTGGCAAGCCTGTCTACAAAAGTGAATTCATGAGAGAATTCTTGCGCAGTATAGGTAAGAAACCAGGCGATGCACCCACGGCATGTACCTACGAGAAGCGTCAAGCGTTGGAAGAGTACGTGCAGACCTATGCGAACTATCGCGCCAAGCTGGCAGATGCATTTGCCAAACGCTACGACAAAAACCGCCGTCTGCAACGCGAGTTCAAGGGCTACCGTGCCGAGTTGGCTGCGCCCTACTTGATTGACTCGGCTACACTGCAACGTCTCATGGCAGAGGCTTATGAGCGTAATCACTATGTGCTCAGCGCCTCGCACATCCTCGTCCCTCTGGGAGAGAACGCCATGCCAGCGGATACACTGGCTGCATACAACCATGCGCTCGAGTTGCGCAAGCGCGTAACGCAAGGTGGCGAAGACTTTGCAGAGGTTGCCAAGGAGGAGTGGATACGCAATAATAAACTGGATGACGACTTGGGCAATGGAACCGGAGATCGTGAGCCAAACGATGGGACACTCGGAAGCTTTACGGTATTCGACATGGTGTACCCGTTCGAAAGTGCCGCTTACGCTCTTCAGGTCGGTCAAGTCTCAAAGCCAGTGAGGACGCGGTACGGCTACCATATTATTAAGCTCCACGGAAAGACACCTTACTTCAATGTGGCAACGGTGCAACACATCTGGATAAGCGACGAGCAGAACAAGGAGTACGCCAAAGGGAAAGTACAGGAGGCATATCGCCAAATCTTGAGTGATACGATTGGCTTTGCAGTGGTGGCACGCAACTACAGCGATGACCGATCCACTTCCTTCAACGGCGGTCTTATACCCAACTCTAATATACACCAGTTGCCTCCCGAATATGTGGACCGGCTGGGTCGTATGAAGGCGGGCGAAGTGAGCGAACCGTTCCACACTGCCTACGGTTGGCATATCCTCTACTTGGTGAAGAAGGATGCCCTGCCTCCCATGGAGGAAATGGAGCCCTACTATAGACAAAAGATGGCTCACGACAACAGAAATGACCAGTCGACCAAAGTGTTCGTGGAGCAATGCAAAAGACGTTACCACGTGGTGGACAACGTGAATACCACACACAAAGTGAAGGTGGGTAAGACGTACAAAACGATGCCTGTGGCCACGCTGGACGCTGCCAAGTCGATGCTCAATGACTCGGTGTTCAGAAAGAGATGGCGTTATCGTGTTCCGCAGAACCCCGACAGCACCGTCCTCCTTGTCATTAAGGAAAACCAGTACACGGTGCATGACTTTTTGAAGTACTTGGAACAAAACCAAGAACTAATACGTAAGTACGACGTCAGTCTGTGGGTAGACGGAAAATATCCAGAGTGGGTAGACCGTATGGTGTTGGACTATGCGGACAGCCACTTAGAGAGTGAGCATCCCGAGTTTGCAGCATTGATGTCGGAATACTTGAATGGGTTGACCATCTTCTCTTACAACCACGTCAATGTGTGGGACAAAGCACAGACCGACAGCGTGGGACTGCTGCAGTTCTATCAGGAGAACAGCAGCCGTCGCAGCTATGACAATCCAGCAGACTCGTCTTATTTTTGGAATGAGCGCGCCAGCCTCGTGATGGTTACAGTGGCAGATAGCCTGTGTATCGCTCCCTCAAAAGTGGAGAAGCAACTCAACAAAGCGTTGAAGAAGGGCGAGGTGGATGAGGCTTCCATCGGAAACAAACTATCGGGCATGCTCAGCAAAGAGTGCTCGGCTGCCAAGCCGGTTGAGGTGTTGCAGACCACGGCGGAGAAAGGCCATCAGATGTTGCTGCGTTCCGATGAATGGCACCAGGGAGTGTATGCCCGCAGTGGTGTGCGTGGCTACACCTTCTATATAGTTACTAAGGTGCAGGAACCGACCCTCAAATCCCTTTCGGAAGCAAAAGGGTTCTACATGAACGACTACCAGAATTTCCTGGACGAACAGCTTATCAAGAGTCTTTGGGAGACCTACCAAGTGAAGATTCATCAAAACGTTGTTGACGAGATTACCTATTGATAGTCCTATGTACCGACGCATGCGCGCAACTGGCTTAGTGGTAGCCATGATGGGGCTTTTGCTCTGCTCTTGTTCTGAAAAAGCAGGGGAAGAGAAGCCTGTGGCACGTGCATTTGATAACTACCTATATCAGTCGGACTTGGAAAACTTGGTGCCAGAAGGTGTGGGTGGAGAAGACAGCATCACGATTGTCAATAACTACATCAACCAGTGGATGCAGCAGATGGTGGTGCTGGAGAAGGCCAAGAGTAATGTGTCGTCAGACTTTGAGCGCGAGTTGAATAACTACAAGAATAGTCTGTTGACTTACGAGTATGAGCGCATGGTGATAGCCCAACTACTGGATACGGTGGTGAGCAATGGTGAAATAGAGACGTACTACAACGAGCATAAGGACAACTTCACGCTACGTATGAATATTGTGAGAGCCGTGTATGTGAAAGTGGCGAAGGATGCTCCCGTGGTGAACCGACTGAAGAAACTCATCTCTGGTAAATGGTCGGACGACACGATGTTGGAGTTGCAGCGTATTGCCTCGATGTATGGGAAGGACTACTCTTTTGAAGAAGACCAATGGATGCCCTTTCAAAAGCTGCAGATGGTTGTGCCTATTGAGACATACAATGAGAGTTTGTTCCTCCGAAACAACAGTAGCGTCCTTATTAAAGATGATGCCTATGTGTATGCCGTACGGATATTGGATTTCAAGATTACGGACGAGGTGTCGCCGCTGGAGTATGAGAGGGAACGCATCTGTACTATTATTCTCAATGCGCGCAAAATTGACATCATCAAGAATATGCAGCGAGACCTGCTGAAAAAAGCAGAAGTGAGTTGCGACATAGAACGATACAAGAGTTAGAATAAGGACAACAACGTATGGGAAACCATACGGAAAGTATACTGGAAGAACATGGAAAGACACGACAGAAAGCACTCCTTAGGAAGATTGGCCGTACTGGTAGTGGCAATGGGTGCCATTCTTGCTACCAGTCGACTGCAGGCGCAAGAGTCTGCCACCGTCATAGATGGTGTGGCTGCTGTGGTAGGGAAGAACATCATAAAGTTTTCCGACATAGAGAATGCCATGCTGCAAGTGCGCATGCGCGAGGGTTACGAAAGTGCCCAAGCCAGCAAGTGCGAACTACTCGAAAGTGCACTGATAAGCAAACTGCTGGTGCACAAAGGTCAGGTGGATAGTGTGGAGGTTACGGACGAAGAGGTTGAGACCCAAGTGGACTACTACTTACGCAACTACATACGGCAGTATGGGAGCAAGGAGGCTTTGAAGACGGCCATGGGCTTTTCATATGATGAGATGCACGACTTATTCTTTGACATGATGAAGGATAGGATGTTGAGCCAACGAGTCGAGCATCAGCTGACGCAAAATATAAAGGTAACGCCTGCTGAGGTGGCAGCCTACTTTGCGAAGATGCCAAAGGACAGCATCCCAACCATTGCTGAAGAGTATGAGTTGGAAGAGATAGAGATTGCCCCATCGATTGCTCAAGAGGAAAAGGAGCGCGTTAAAGCGGATTTGGCCGAATTGCGCGAACGCATTCTGAAGGGGGAGCGTTTCGCTATGCTGGCCACGCTCTACTCCGAAGACCCAGGCTCCGCTAAGAAAGGGGGAGAACTCGGCTTCTTCACGCGTGGCGATATGGTGCCCGAGTTTGAGGCCGCTGCGTTCGCATTGAAGCCAGGCGAGGTGTCGCCCATCATAGAGAGTTCCTACGGATATCATGTACTACAACTGATAGAGCGGAGAGGAAACACTATCAATGTCCGCCACATATTGAAGATTCCTAAGGTGTCGTCTGATGACATGCTCCACACGCGGGTGTTGCTTGACAGCGTAGCCAATCAGATAAGACTGGGCAACATCTCTTTTGAAGAGGCAGCCAAGAAGTACTCGATGGCTCCAAACAAGGCACAGGGTGGAGCTGTAACGAACCCGTATACAGGCAATAACCGCTTCAATAAAGAGATGGCTGCCGAGCGCTACCCAGGTATATCCTTTTCTGGTATGCACGAGGGAGACATCAGCGCAGCCTTGAACATGAAGAACGATGAGAGCAAAGATGTGTATCGTATCGTGCGGCTGAAGCGCAAGATAGAGGCTCATGCTGCTAATCTGACGGATGACTACGATAAGATAGCCAATGCGGCACTGCAGGAGATGCAACATCAAAAAGTAATGGATTGGGCTTCGAAGATGATCAAGACGACCTACATTCACTTGTCAGATGCCTATAAGGATTGTACATTCGAGTTGAACTGGACGAAAACCAACAAATAGCGAACGCATGGAGACATCAGCAAATATAGAACTGCTCTCAACGCTCGTCACTAAGTATGAGCAGCTGAAAGAGGAGATAGGAAAGGTTATAGTAGGTCAGTCAGATGCGGTGGACAGTATGCTGACAGCCATTTTCTCAGGCGGTCATTGTCTTCTTGTTGGGGTGCCAGGCTTGGCAAAGACGTTGATGGTAAACACGCTTGCCAAAGTTCTCGGATTGGAGTTCAGTAGAATCCAATTCACTCCAGACCTCATGCCATCGGATATCACTGGTTCGGAAATCCTGGATGAGTCGCGCCAGTTTCGCTTTGTAAAAGGACCCATATTTGCTAACATTGTGTTGGCCGATGAAATTAATCGTACTCCGCCGAAGACGCAAGCCGCTTTGCTGGAAGCTATGCAAGAGCGGTCGGTAACGGTGGCTGGTGTGGCGCATAGACTTCAAGCCCCCTTCTTTGTACTGGCAACCCAGAACCCGATAGAACAGGAAGGTACTTATCCATTGCCAGAGGCGCAGTTGGATAGGTTTATGCTTAATGTGAAGTTGGACTATCCTTCTTTTGAAGAGGAACTGGATATTGTGAAGAACACTACTGTAGCGCAGAGTGGAGCGGTGAAGACTGTACTGACTGGAGGTGAAATAGTGAATCTGCAGGAGGTAGTTAGGCAACTGCCTGTACCCGACAATGTGTATCGATATGCAGTGAGATTGGTGGAGATGACGAGAGTGGGGACTGGTCGTGAGTGTGAGTATGCAAAGAAGTACCTTTCGTGGGGAGCAGGGCCTCGGGCATCGCAGTTCTTGGTCATGGGTGCAAAGACTCACGCCGCAATGCATGGCAAGTACTCGCCTGATATAGAGGATGTGCGTTCGGTCGCTACCGAAGTGTTGCGTCACCGCATTGTTCGTAACTATTATGCGGAGGCTGAAGGTGTCTCCTCGGATGCGGTTATTGAAAGGCTACTACAGGAAAATAAGTAATGTAATAGAACGTAAACAGAGCATGAAACGATTGTTATTCTTTGGGCTCATAGGTGTGTGCCTAATGTCGTTTCGCACGGCGTATGCGCAGACTGGTATCTATATTCCGAGTGCCAAGCCTGTGAAGAACATGAAGCGGGCAATGCAGAATCCAGAGCAATTCTGTTTGCTTATACAATATCAAGGTCAAGATAGTACGTTCGGTACATCGGCGTTGGATTGGTTGGACTCCTCCTTTAACGTGGCATTTCGGGAAAGCAATCCCATGCTGTACACCATCACAATTGAAGGGTATGGTACATCGGATGAGGCATTGAACAAGGCACGTGTAGAGGGTGTGTACAAGTATTATTCCATGCGTTGTCATGCTTCTTTCCCTATCCGCTATGCGGTGAATGCAATACATTGTTCTTGCCATGGAGATACAACGGAAAGGCTTCGGTATGAGGTGCCTGTGGCTCGAAAGGTCTATGACTGCGCCCAGTTGCCAGAGAGCCGCACCCTATTCAATGGCTCAATAAAATTGCAGAATGCGGTGTTGATTACCTTTAAGAACAATCCTGACGAGTGTATTGGTATGTCGCGGGGTTGCTTCTTACCAGCTCAAGATAGTACTATCAGAGGGTACTATGCATCGGTATTTATGAAGAAGGGGGCTTTGTATTCTGTCTCCAACACCAAAGACTCATGCCCCAAGGTGCGTTTCTCCATTGAAGAGCACTTGGATTATAAGGAGGTGGTGGAACGGTACTTCTTAGTACCCCATCCTAAGCAGATAATCGTGCAGGCTGGTTACGTTGTTCTGCACAGCAATATACATAGAGAGTATGGTGAATGTTCACAGGTGTTGAACGATTCCATATATGTGCGCTTCCCAGTTACGGCCGAGCAGTGGGACAATAAGATTCGCATATTTGGCAAGAAGTATACTGAGAAGGGAGCAACCTATCGTGCCTTGACCACAAAGAAGGTCCCCTCAAAGATATCAATCAATGTACAGTCGGGCTTGAGTGCGATGCAACTTGATACAATCTATTTGGGTAAGAGGATTGATGCATCAGAGCTCAAAAACTACTTCTACGAAGTGAAGACCGACATGGAGGAGGGCTCTTTTACCGTGGAGGGGAAGCATTACAAGGCTTACCAGTTGGATAAGCATGGCAAGTATGAAATCAAGAAACCTCTGAAGCAGTTGCTGCGCATTGTGGACGATGCGGATGAAGAGGTGCCAGATAAGAAGCAGGACAAGCGTTACTCGGATGATGAGGAGATAGAATAATGAGGTGCAGGGCAGATGAGTGCATGCACCCATGAGGAGCACCCCGCTCGGCCCAAACTTACAAGGGATAAGAAAGGCATTTAGTTCGATTGGAAAAGTTTTTTTTGTGCGGTTGGAAAAGACATCAAGTACGGTTGACTCTTAGTTTTACTATACATATAATATAATGGGAGCATATCTGCAGACCGACGTTACCAAAGTAACTACACGTGTTTTGAAAACTATGAAGCAGCATGGAGAGAAGATTGCCATGCTGACAGCCTATGACTATTCGATGGCCTGTCTGCTCGATAGTACCAAGATTGATGTGGTGCTTGTGGGCGACTCGGCAGCTAATGTCATGCAGGGCTACAAGACCACTCTGCCCATCACGCTGGATGAGATGATTTTCTATGCTGCATCGGTTGTGCGTGGTATCAAACGTGCATTGGTGGTTGTGGACATGCCGTTTGGAACCTATCAAGGTAACTCGAAACAGGCGCTGGCCTCGGCCATCCGCATCATGAAGGAAACCGGTGCCGACGCGGTGAAGTTGGAAGGTGGTGAGGAGGTATTGGAGTCGATAAGCCGTATTCTATCGGCAGGTATTCCTGTTATGGGGCATTTGGGCTTGACACCGCAAAGCATTAATAAGTTCGGTACTTACGTGGTTCGTGCCACGGAGAAAGAAGAGGCCGACCGGCTTCTAAAGGATGCTCACATATTGGAGCAGGCTGGCTGCTTTGCCATGGTACTGGAGAAAATACCCGCCGTGCTGGCCGAGCAGGTTACGAAAGAGGTGAATATACCCACCATCGGCATTGGAGCAGGGGCTGCGGTGGACGGACAGGTGCTCGTGTTGCAGGATATGTTGGGCATTACGCAGCAGTTCAAGCCGCGCTACCTGAGGCATTACGGTAGTTTCGGTGAGGGGATCTCAACCGCGGTGCGCCAGTATATAACCGATGTAAAAGAGGGCTCCTTCCCCAACGAAAAGGAGCAGTATTAAGGGAGATATAGAAGAAGTGTGTTGGTGATATGCCTACCAAGCAAGTGAGTATTGAAGATTGCATCCTTCTAAAAGGAGTCAGAGTAAATAATCTAAAAAACATTGATGTCTCGATTCCACGGGACAAGTTGGTTGTTATTACGGGTGTGAGTGGGTCGGGAAAGTCTTCGCTCGCCTTCGACACCCTGTTTGCCGAGGGGCAGCGTCGGTATGTGGAGAGTCTCAGTTCGTATGCACGTCAGTTTTTGGGACGTAAGTCCAAACCTGAGGTAGATAATATTATAGGGATAGCACCAGCTGTCGCAATAGAGCAGAAGGTGAACACCACAAATCCGCGCTCCACTGTCGGCACTTCGACAGAGATTTACGAATACCTGAAGTTGCTTTTCGCGCGCATCGGGCGCACGTTTTCTCCCGTGTCAGGAGCGGAAGTGAAGCGGCACAGTGTGAGCGATGTGGTGGACTACATATACTCTTGCCCAGAGGGTGTTCGACTTGTGGTGTATGCTCCGCTGACTGTAACTCCCGAGCGAGGTCTGCGTCAGCAGTTGGAAATATTACAACAGGAAGGGTTCACCCGGCTCTGCGTCGGAGGAACAATTGTGCTCATTGAGGAGTTTCTGCATACCTATAGCGAGGATGCTGTTCACAAGGATCCGATGTTGCTTATAGACCGAATTGTAGTGCATCATGGTGATGACGACCAGTATGCACGCATTTCGGAATCGGTGCAGACCGCTTTCTTCGAGGGTAGGGGAACGTGTTGCATCATGACCTATGCCGACGACGAAGAGGGGGCGAGACGGTTCTTCTCCAACCTTTTTGAGGCTGATGGTATCACGTTCGAAAAGCCCAACCCGAATTTCTTTAGCTTTAATAATCCGTATGGTGCTTGTCCGAAATGCAACGGATACGGCCACACGATAGGGATAGACGAGGCACTGGTGGTGCCCAACAAAACGCTTTCCATCTATGACGATGCCGTGGTGTGCTGGAAAGGTGATAAGATGAGCGAGTGGAAATCTCATTTCATTAGGTTTTCTACTCAGTATGATTTCCCCATACACAAGCCCTATTGCGAGTTGTCGAAAGCGGAACTCGACCTGCTATGGAACGGCAGGGGTCCTTTTGCGGGTATAAACGGCTTCTTCCGTTGGGTGGAATCGCAGAGCTACAAAATCCAATACCGTGTGCTGCTGTCGCGCTATAGGGGGCGTACTGTATGTCCTGAGTGTCATGGTGCAAGGCTTCGCAAGGATGCTCTGTATGTGAAAGTGGGTGGCTGCAATATCGGTGAACTGTGTGAGATGTCAATAGAAGATTTGCACTTTTTCTTGAACTCCCTACAGCTGACCGATACGGAGCAGGCCATCACGACGCGCATTATGCAGGAGCTCTTCAACAGGGTGGAATACTTGCTCGATGTGGGTTTGGGCTATCTGACGTTAAGTCGCCTCTCTAATTCGCTAAGCGGTGGCGAATCGCAACGTATTAATTTGGCCACCTCGCTGGGAAGTTCTCTGGTGGGGTCGATGTACATTTTGGATGAACCTTCAATCGGGTTGCATCCGCGCGATACATATCGTCTTATCAAGGTTTTGAAACAGTTACGCGACGCTGGTAATACGGTTATCGTCGTGGAGCACGATGAGGAAATTATGCGCGAGGCCGACTATATCATTGACATCGGGCCAGGTGCAGGCCAGCATGGAGGAGAGGTAGTCTTTGTGGGCACCTATGCAGAGTTGATGCGCCATGCTGAGGATGGGCGGACGCTGACGGCGCAATATCTTACGGGTAGGCGTCAGATTGTCCTGCCGAAACATAGGCGCAAATGGCGTGATAGGTTGACTATTCGTGGTGCTTTTTGCCACAATCTGAAGAACGTTGATGTGGAAATACCGCTACGCGTCTTTACAGTCGTAACGGGTGTGAGTGGCTCTGGCAAGACTAGTCTGATAAAGCACGTGCTGTATGACGTGCTGTCCAAACGGCTGGAAGGGCACTCGGACTACAGTGGGCAGTGTGCCTCTATTGAGGGCGACTGGTACGCTGTCAACGCGGTGGAAATGGTAGACCAAAACCCCATAGGCCGTTCTACACGCAGCAATCCAGCTACCTACATGAAGGCCTACGACGAAATACGGGCTCTCTACGCCATGCAGCCCTTAGCTAAGGCAAGGGGGTATAGGACAGGATGGTTCTCTTTCAACGTAGAGGGAGGCCGTTGCGAGACGTGTGAGGGAGAGGGTGAGGTAACTATCGGAATGCAGTTCATGGCCGACGTACATATCGTATGTGAGGAGTGTCATGGCTCAAGATTCAAGGAGGAGACATTGGAAGTGCTGTACCACGGTAAGCACATCGGCGACGTACTTAATATGACTGTCGACGAGGCTATATCCTTTTTCTCCGCCACGCAAGGCGACCTACGCGAGATGGTGTCGGCTTCGGGTCGCATTGTGGATAGGCTTCAGCCGCTGCACGATGTGGGTCTAGGCTACCTGAAGCTTGGACAGAGCAGCAGTAGTCTGAGCGGTGGCGAGGCACAACGTATCAAATTGGCATCCTTTATGGTAAAGGGAGAGGAGGTGCAGCCGCGCATGTTCATCTTCGATGAGCCATCCACTGGTCTGCATTTCCACGACATACAGAAGCTGGTTGTGGCATTCGATACGTTGTTGCAACATGGCCACACGGTGGTCGTCATAGAACATCATCCCGACATTATCAAAATGGCCGACTGGGTGATAGATATGGGGCCCGAGGGAGGGGCGAATGGTGGCCGCGTGGTCTTTGCAGGTACTCCCGAGCAGCTGGTGCAACGGTCTGCCTCCTACACGGCAAAGACTCTTGCACCGAAACTGAACCACAAGTTAAACTGAACCAACTAATACCATGTACAGTAACTATCTGAAGCGCATCCGCACGTCGTCCAATATTGGCCTCTTCGGTACTCTCCTCGCGGTCGCGACGGTGGCTATTCTCCACTATGTGCTACCGTGGAAGGCCGCTCCGAATGCCTACACCGCCATGTGGCTGCTGTCCATTTCTAGCGCGTTGGCCGTGGCTGACGTCATGCTGACGCTACACATTATTCGCCGCCGTATACCACATATACGGCAGGCTGCGGAACTGGAGTTTAAACTTCGTGAATACGCTCGCTGCGTGGCTACTATCTATTGGATGAACCTGATGGTGGCACTGGTGGAGTGTGCCATAGTGCTTTTGCTGAACGAGATGGCTCTGCTCATGATACTGCTACTAATGGTTGTCATGCTCTTTATGGCCTTTCCCAACATGTATAAGATAAAGATCGATTTGGGGTTGGACGACGTTCAGATGCGGCTACTCTTCGGGGAGCGTTATGTAGATGAGGGGGCTTCGGAAGTGTCCGAGGCTGTCATTGTTGATTCGGAGAATGGAAATGGCGATGGTACAGCATTCTAATCAGCCTGTTGAACATAAGCTTATATCCGATGTGATGCACGCTCACTCAGCGCCTGAAGAGTGCGGTGGGCGGATGGGCGGAGTTCTTGCAGTTGACACGATTGTGGCTGTGGCCACACCTGCAGGACAAGGTGGGGTGGCGCTACTTCGCATTAGCGGAGCGGAGGCTTATGCGGTGGCTATGCGAGTTGTTAGCGTGCGGCGGCTCGCACCGAGGCATGCTACCTATTGCCAATTTCTGTCACTCAGCGCGGAGGAAGGCAACGAGGAGGCGCAGCGAGTCTATATCGACGACGGGGTGGCTACATTCTTTCCAGCTCCCCACAGCTATACGGGCGAGGATACAGTGGAGCTGTCATGCCACGGATCTCCTTATGTGCAGCAGGCACTTATGCGCACTGTCATGGCGGCAGGTGCTTGCATGGCGGAGGCGGGAGAGTTCACGCGGCGCGCTTTTATGCATGGACGGCTCAATCTGTCACAAGCCGAGGCGGTGGCCGATCTCATAGAGGCTACTACACCCATGCAGCACAGGCTGGCAGTGAGCCAGTTGCGTGGAGGTTATGCGCGCCATCTGAGCGCGCTTCGCGCCCGTTTGCTCGACTTGGCGTCGCTTTTCGAACTGGAGCTCGATTTCACTGAGGAGGATGTGGAATTTGCCAACCGAGGCGAGTTGAGTGCTTTGCTGGCGGAGTTGGAAGGCAGTGTGTCAACGTTGTTGAGCAGTTTTGCAGCTGGCAACGCACTGAAGCTCGGGGTGCCTGTGGCCATTGTAGGCGAGCCCAATGTGGGCAAAAGCACGCTTCTCAATGCTTTGGTGGGCGATGATAGGGCTATTGTGTCGGCTACACCAGGCACTACACGCGACACGGTGGAGGAGCTGCTGACGGTTGGTGAAATTACTTTTCGCATGATAGATACGGCTGGCCTGCGGGCGAGCGATGATGAGGTGGAGCGTATGGGAATGGCACGCAGCCTGCAGGCGGTGCGTTCGGCCGCGGTGGTGATGTTGATGGGCGAAAGCCGCGAGTCGGTTAAGGCCGTGGAGGATATACTTTCGGCTGAGGTGCTGCAGGGCAAACACGTGCTACGGGTGCTGACCAAGGAGGACATGTCGGCCCATCCGCAGTATGGCGCATTGGGACAGACGAACGGCTGGTTTCGCATTTCTGCCCTGATGGAGATGGGGTTGGATGAACTGAAGGAGGAAATGGTGCAGGCTGTGGAGCACACAGCGCAGGGCGACGTACTGCTTACCAACGAGCGGCATCGTGAGGCTTTGCAGCGCGTAGAAGAGGCTTTGCATCGCACGGCCACTGGACTTCGCGAGGGGTTCCCTACCGATTTGGTGGCCATCGATATGCGCGACGCACTCTTCTATTTGGGATCCATTACTGGCGAGGTTACTACCAATGAACTGCTGGACAATATTTTCGGTCGCTTTTGCGTCGGAAAATGAGGAGGATAGAAGGGTGTACGTCAGAGGAGAGAAAGGCACACGTCAGATAAGGATTTGTCAGAACTTTGATAAGCATACATTACGAGTGAGAAAGGCTCACGAAAGACGGGCGGAATACTCACTTTGAGAAGGGTAAAAGGATAGATAAGGAATGAGAAAAAGATAAGGAAGGAAAATAAATAATCTACAGGTTATGTTACAGATACAATACATAAGGGAACACACGGATGAGATTGTGGAACGGCTGGGCATTAAGAATGTGCCAGATGTGAGGACTCGGGTTGAGGAACTGCTCAGGATGGACGACGAAAGGCGTGCGTTGCAGAAGCAGTTGGATGACATTAAGGCGCGTCAAAACCAGTTGGCCAAGGAGATAGGAGGCCTCTTCAAGGCAGGCCGATGCGATGAGGCCGAGCAGCTGAAGGCTGAGACGGCGCAGTTGAAGGGGCAAGAAAAGGAGCTGGGTGAGCATTCGGTGGGGGTGGAGAAAGTGCTGAGGGAGGCGCTGCTGTCGCTTCCCAACGCGCCGCATATCAGTGTGCCACGTGGGCGCAGTAGCAACGACAATGTGGAGGAAGGCCGCTATGGCACGATGCCGGTGCTTCCGCCCGACGCGGTGCCCCATTGGGAACTGTGTGTGCACTACGATTTGGTGGATTTCGAGTTGGGCAACAAGATTACGGGGACTGGTTTCCCAGTCTACAAGGGGCGCGGTGCGCGCCTGCAGCGTGCGCTCATTAATTTTTTTCTCGACCGTGCGGCGGCGGCCGGTTTCAGCGAAGTGCAGCCCCCGCTGATGGTGAATGAGGCCTCGGGCATAGGTACTGGCCAACTGCCCGATAAGGAGGGGCAGATGTATGCCATACCTTTGGACGGCTATTATATGATACCTACGGCCGAGGTACCCATCACCAACATCTACCGCGACACCATTGTGGCTGCCGAGAGGTTGCCCATCCGCCATGCGGGCTATAGCGAATGCTTCCGCCGCGAGGCTGGAAGCTACGGCAAGGATGTGCGCGGACTGAATCGGCTGCATGAGTTTAGCAAGGTGGAAATCGTAGTCATTGAGCACCCCGACCGTAGCTACGCCCAGCTCGAACTGATGAAGCAGCACGTGGGTGGCCTACTCGATGAGTTGGGGTTGCCATACCGCATCCTCAAGCTGTGTGGTGGCGACATCAGTTTTACTTCGGCCATGACGTTCGACTTCGAAGTGTGGAGCGCAGCTCAGCAGAAGTGGTTGGAGGTGAGCTCGGTGTCCAACTTCGAGGCCTACCAAGCCAACCGCATGCACCTGCGCTTCCGCGACGCGGACGGTCGCATTCACCTTGCTCATACGCTCAATGGCAGCGCTTTAGCCCTGCCACGCATCGTGGCGGCATTGTTGGAAAACAATCAATCCGCTGACGGCATCCACATGCCCGCCTGTCTGCAACCCTATCTGGGTTTCGACACGATAAACTGACGACCTGTTAGGGTTTATTTCGACGGTCTGCAGGTGCCCATTAGCCTCATGATGGGCATCGCTTTCGGGGAGGCTTTACACAGCGAAGTTTCCCCTTGGTGTATTCGTAGATGCATGATTTGGAACTTTTGTACTCCAGAGGGATGGGTTTCGCAGACGAGGGGAATACATTTTGTGCATTATATATAGGTAAGAGTGCGCGCGAAGAGCCTTCCTCACAGGTGAGGAATGGGGAGAGGATTCCTGCGAAAAATATACATCAGATTTGATGTAAGCCTACATCAGTTGCTGACAACGTGTTTTCAGCAACTTTGCTACACGTTGTAAAGTGCTTTACAACGTGTAGTGAGATTATTGAGAACGCGTTATAAAAAATATCACTACGTATACTAAACTTCTTCACAACGTGTTATTAGTAGTACGTGATATACCTTTACCTCACGACTGATAAATCCTTTCATCAGCCCAGATGAAAGGATTTCGTGGTCGCGATGAAAGAGCAAACTACACATGAGAAACTACACATAAAAACTGGAGGGAAGTACGTATGGCCTACAACAAACAACGCAAATCGAGCCTCACAGGACGGTGGACCCCGTGGTCGTATCGGCACAGCGAGCCGATACCGACTACCTCTCGCAGTGCATTGGCGAGCGCAGTACGGTGCACGCATCTGATATTGCCGCCGTACTCACCGCACGGCCCGAAGTCATCGGCGAGGTACTGGCGCTCGGATACAGCGTCCAATAGGGCAAACTCGGCACATTTAGCCTGGTGGTGGAATTTGAAAAAAAACTGGTGTCGACCCCCCTGCAGAAGTGGTTCCGAGCCAGATAACCAACGTCAAGGTGCACTTTTGTCCGCCCCGTAAAATGCGCTTGGTGAGCGGTGGCCGAAGGTGTCAGAACTTGCTTGGGGAGCGTCCGATAGACTGGGTGGAATTGCCACAAAGGCCTGGTACGCAGGTTTCCGACGTACCCGATGAGCCCTGACGCCACCTACATGCTCTAGGCTGTGTGCCGAAAACCCTGTGCCCTTACATCCAGTAAAATGAAAACGAAACATTGGATAATCAAAGAAGAGTATGATAGAGAGCTCGTTGGAAAGTTGGCTGCCGACCTGGGAGTAGACCCAATAATTGCTACACTGCTCCTACAGCGCGGCGTGAGAACCTTCGAAGAAGCCCGCCGATTCTTCCACCCCAGCCTCGACCAACTGCATGACCCCTTCCTGATGAAAGACATGCGCCGCGCTGTGGACCGCATACGCCAAGCTATAGCAGCGCACCAGCGCGTGCTCGTATACGGCGACTACGACGTTGACGGCACCTCTGCCGTAGCCCTCGTATACTCCTTCTTTCAGCCCCTGCACGACAACATCGATTTCTATATACCCGACCGAGATACAGAAGGCTCGGGCATATCTCTCAAAGGCATAGACTACGCCCACACCACTGGAGTGAGCCTTATCATAGCCCTTGACTGTGGTATCAAAGCCCACGACTCCATAGCCCACGCTCGCCAATTGGGCATCGATGTCATCGTGGGAGACCACCACCTGCCTGGAGAATCCCTACCCCCCGCCTACGCCATACTCGACCCCAAGCAGAGCGACTGCCACTACCCGTATAAAGAACTCTCTGGTTGCGGTATCGGATTCAAAATAGTAGAAGCCTACGTAGAAGACGAAGTGGGTGTGAGGCTCAGCTACCCGCCCGCCGAAAACGACTCCCAAGGCCGCATCTACTATGAGCAACTGCAGCGCCTGTTGATGAAATACCTCGACCTCGTAGCAGTCAGCATAGCCTCCGACATCGTTCCCATGACTGGCGAAAACCGTGTCCTTGCCGCTCTCGGCCTCAAAGTCATCAACCACCGACCCCGTCCGGGCATCGAAGCGATACTGCACTACAGCCATGTAGACCCACGCACCATCGAAGACGAACCCACTGACGACACCCACCCCAAAGGCTATTTTGAGCGCGAATTGACTGTCAGCGACCTTGTCTTTATGGTAGGTCCTCGCATCAATGCCGCTGGACGAATCCACAGCGCCTTTGACTCCGTGCGCCTCCTATTGGCACACGACCTCAGCCAAGCTATGATACTCGGCGAAGAAATAGACCGCTACAACCGCGAACGAAAAGGCCTCGACGCCCTGGCCACCGAAGAAGCCCAGCGCACCATACGCACCAACGCTGACATGAAAAAGCGCTCCTCCATCGTCCTCTACAGCCCCACCTGGCACAAAGGAATCGTAGCCATCGTAGCCTCGCGCCTTGTCGAAGAATACCATAAACCCACCATCATTTTTACCCCAACGGCCGACGGCACCATGTATGTAGGCTCGGCTCGCTCGTTCAAAGAATTCGACGTTCACGCCGCACTCGAACAATGCGCCGACCTCTTAGTGTCCTTCGGCGGCCACCGATGTGCCGCTGGTGTCTCCCTAAAGGCAGAACACTACGAGCAATTCGTACACCGCTTCGACGACGTAGTGCGCTCCACTATGCCACGAGAGGATATCGAACCCAAGATTGAAATTGATGCCGTTATCAGTTTTTCCGAACACATCAAGCCCTCATTCCTCCGTATCCTTAAGCAATTCGCACCCTTCGGCCCCGACAACCCTGTACCCGTCTTCCGCACTAACAACCTCGTAGACACAGGCTACCCACGCATCGTAGGCAACAAAGATGTGAAGCATCTCAAATTTGCCCCCATCCAATTCGAGACGCGCTCACGATCCTACCCCGCCATAGGCTTTCAACTTGGCGAATATTACGGCCGTGTAAAAGCCGGAGACCATTTCGATATCTGTTATCAAATAGAAGAGAACTTCTGGCGAGGCAAAAGCGACATTCAACTCAATGTGAAGGATATTCGCTTTGTAGACTAACCTTACATACCGATAGCACACACCTCACGCCTGAGGAACGAACACACATGTTCATATAAACGCACACAATGCAGCAAGGACGTATACACACATTAGGTCATACAAAAGCTCATATAAAACCTGACATAAACTAACCTCACCTGGCATGTGCCTACCCGCTCGAAGCGCTGTGCACACGTCCCTCGAAACACAACATCTAATCCAAACAGCGATGGAAGAAAAACCAAAAATCATCTTTTCCATGGTCGGCGTTGGCAAAATCATTTCCCCAAACCGCCAAATATTGAGGGATATCTACCTCTCATTCTTTTACGGGGCGAAAATAGGCATTATCGGACTCAACGGGTCTGGTAAATCTTCGCTTCTGAAAATCATTGCCGGCCTCGACAAAGATTACCAAGGTGAGGTGGTGTTCGCACCTGGCTACTCGGTGGGATACCTTGCCCAGGAACCCCAATTGGACAACTCGAAGACGGTGCGTGAGGTGGTCGAAGAAGGGGTGGCCGAAACGGTAGCCTTGCTAAAGGAATACGAAGAGGTGAATAACGCCTTCGCCGAGCCAGACGCCGACTTTGACAAGCTGTGTGAAAGGCAGGGTGAGCTGACAGAACTACTTGACCAGTACGATGCTTGGACGCTTGATAGTCGGTTGGAACGCGCTATGGACGCACTGCGATGCCCTGACGAGGACCAGTTGGTAGCTAATCTCAGTGGCGGCGAAAGGCGCAGGGTGGCCCTGTGCCGCCTATTGCTCCAAGAGCCCGATATCCTTCTGCTGGACGAACCTACGAACCACTTAGATGCGGAGGCTATAGACTGGCTGGAGCAGCATCTCAATCAGTACAAGGGCACAGTGATTGCCGTCACGCACGACCGATACTTTTTGGACCACGTGGCGGGTTGGATTCTAGAGCTTGACAGGGGCGAAGGTATTCCCTGGGAGGGTAATTACTCGTCATGGCTCGACCAAAAGAGCAAGCGTCTGGCAATGGAAGAAAAGCAGGAGAGTAAGCGTAAGAAGACGCTGCAGAGAGAGTTGGAGTGGGTGCGTATGGCACCTAAAGCACGCCATGCCAAAGGGAAGGCACGTCTTGCGGCATACGACCGTCTGCTCAACGAAGACGTGAAAGAGAAGGAGGCGCAACTGGAAATTTACATTCCCAATGGCCCACGTTTGGGTAACAAAGTGCTTGAAGTGGAGGGCGTGTCAAAGGCTTTCGGAGAAAAGGTACTGTATGAGAATCTGTCGTTTAGCCTTCCACCTGCAGGCATTGTGGGCGTTATTGGACCCAATGGGTGTGGGAAGACCACGCTTTTCCGCCTTATTATGGGGTTGGAACATCCCGATACAGGCTCGTTTGTGGTTGGGGAAACGGTGCGTTTAGGATACGTTGATCAGCAGCACACTACGGTTGATCCTGAGAGGTCGGTGTGGGAAGTGTTGAGCGAGGGTAACGAGCAAATAGAGATGGGGGGCCGATTGGTCAATTCGCGCGCTTACCTTTCTCGCTTCAACTTTAGCGGTGCCGAACAGCAGAAGAAGGCGGGCGTGCTGAGTGGGGGAGAGCGAAACAGGCTGCAGTTGGCCCTTACGTTGAAGAGCGAGGCCAATGTCCTACTGCTTGACGAACCTACTAATGACATCGACGTGAACACGATGCGAGCCCTTGAGGAGGCGTTGGAGAATTTTGCGGGATGCGCTGTCATCATCAGCCATGACCGTTGGTTCCTTGATCGTATATGCACTCACATTCTGGCCTTTGAGGGTAATTCGCAGGTGTATTTCTTTGAGGGTAGCTATTCGGAGTACGAAGAGAACAAGCGCAAAAGGCTTGGCGATGCCGAGCCGCACCGCATTCGTTACAAGAAGTTTCAAGCTTGATGGGGCGGCGGGTGTGCATACATATATGTAATATGAGGTGCACCTCGTGTGTGGGGAAAGGTTTCCGTGCGTGCGAAGAAGGGCTTCCTCACGAGTTAGGAATCGTATAGCATGAGGCAGATGTGCATACCTGTGTATAATATAAGGTGTAGCTCGCGCGTGGGGTGCATGCTGGTGGTGCTGGCGGTGTGCCTCTCGTGGGGTGTGGCGATGGGCCAGACTGCGCTGAGGCAGCCCACTCATGCGGATTACGGTTTGCAGGGAACAGTGCTTCAGGTGAGGGTTTTGACCACTGGCTTGGAAGGGTATGATATGAATTATCAGGAGGTTCTGCAGTTTGAGGGGGATCGCTTGGCGCGCAGCGTGAAGAGCATGATGGGACGTGAGGTGGAGACGCGCTACCCCCAGCCCACTGGGTTGCGACGGGTGGAGGTGAAGGATGAGTCGGGATTGACGGTGGGCACGCAGGAGTTCGACACGGCATCAGGCAGGCTGGAAGCATCGGAACGGTATGTGTACGATGCGCAGGGCACGCTGGCGGCGAGTGTGCGCTACGAATATGATTCGACGGCTTCGGGGGCGGTGATGCGCCGTGTGCTGACGGCTTATGAGGGTGGTCGGCAGGTGCGACAGGAGCATTTCGATGCCGAAGATGCCCTTTTACTGCGCGAGGATCGGGGCTATGATGCGTGTGGTAACATGGTGCAGCGCACTCAATATGACTACACTGTGGGACTGTACAATAAGGTGGTGGAGTGCCGAAGCTATGCCTACGACGCGTGTGGAAACTGGGTGCGGTGTACGGTGAGGGTGCGTCGACAGCAGTTCTACGAGGGGCGTCGGCTACTGGGCTTGGTGCGCAGGCGGGATGAGGCCTCTCGCGTGGCCTACCACGTGGAGCGTACCGTGGTCTACGCCAATTAGCCTGCGACGCGCCTCGAAGGACTTTTCGTGGGAGGGGTAATTCGCCCTGAGTAAAGGGTTTCTCAGCCGAGGGGAAAGGTTTCCGCGCACAGGAGATACCTTTTCCCCACATCGTGGATGAGCACTCCCTGGCGTAAGGAAAGCCTCGGCGCGTTTGGCCGAACGGAATATTCTACCTACCTTTGCAGGCGCATACTGCGTGAGTTTCGCTTTTGCAACGTGCTGAATTTGATAAATATTGCACTTGCAGAACGTCGCCCCCCCACCTGCTCCAAAAGCACACCGCCTGATGGAAAAGAGAATAGGAACGATTACATTGCTCATTGCCGACCGCTCTCAGTCAGCCCAAGTGAACGCCATCATCTCAGAGTTCGCCGACATTGTGTTGGCACGTCAAGGATTGCCCCTACAGGCACGTCCCGTGGCCGTCATATCCCTCATCGTGGAGGGAAGCACCGACCGCATCAACACTATCTGTGGCCGCCTGGGGCGTCTACCTGGTGTGGAGGCCAAAGCAGTGGTTACCCGCACCGCACCCATTGCACAGGGTTCTCCAGATAAAAGCATACATAAATATTGTAAATCGCATTAATCCAATATTATGAGACACCAGAATTTCATTGACCGAGACAAACTCTACGGCCTCCTTGAGGGCTCGGCACCCACCGAAAGCCACCTCAACACCATCCTCAATAAGGCACGTCAGCTCCACGGATTGAGTCTCGAAGAGGTGGCTACCCTGCTACGCGTGGAGGATGAAAGCGCTATAGGCAAGATACTGGATACGGCGAAATACTGCAAGGATGAGATATATGGACGCCGATTGGTGCTCTTCGCCCCCATCTACACAGGTAACGCCTGCGTCAACAATTGCGTATACTGCGGCTTTCGAAGCGATAACAAAGGGTTAAAACGCAAGGTGTTGACGATGGATGAATTAGAACAAGAGACGCTCCATCTGCTACGCATGGGCCATAAGCGAGCACTCCTCATCTGCGGCGAAAGCCCTCGCAACAATGCCGACTACATGGTGGAGGCCATACGACGCACCTACTCTGCACGCGACGAGAAAGGCAGTACCATACGCCGCATTAACGTAGAACTGGCTCCCATGAGTGTGGACGACTTTGCTAAACTAAAGGATGAACACATTGGCACATACGTCTGCTTCCAGGAGACCTACGACCCCGTGGAATACGCCCAGTTCCATCCCGCAGGCACCCCAAAAGGCGACTACCTCTACCGACTGACCTGTATGGACCGCGCCATGGAAGGTGGCATCAACGACGTGGGACTTGGTGTGCTCTTCGGACTTGTGGACTACCGCTTTGAAATCCTTGCCCTCATGGAGCACGCTCACCACCTTGAGCAAGACTACGGTTGCGGTCCCCACACCGTCTCATTCCCACGCATTGAACCCGCCGAAGGCACCCCCTTCAGCCTTCCAGAGAATATACCGCACCCCGTGTGCGACAAAGACTTCATGAAAATAATAGCCATCATACGTATCGCCATGCCCTACACTGGCATCATTATATCCACTCGCGAACGCCCCGAAATGCGCGACGCACTTGTGCGCTACGGAGTGAGCCAGATTTCGGCAGCCAGTGAGACCAATCCCGGTGGCTATGAAGAAAACAACAGCGGCGCACAGTTTACACTTGGTGACCACCGTTCGCTCGACCAAGTAATAAGCATGATGATTGACGGAGGTTATATTCCCAGTTTCTGTACAGGCTGTTATCGCAAAGGACGAGTGGGGGCCGACTTCATGGACCTTGCAAAGCCTGGCCTCATTAAGGAGTATTGCAAGCCCAACGCTATGTTCACCTTCCGCGAGTACTTAGAGGATTATGCCTCACCTGAAACCAAAGCAAAAGGACTCGCACTGCTCACTCAACTCACGCGGACCTTTAATAAAGAGGAGCTCAAACGCAAAGTGGAAGGAAACCTCTGTAAGATAGGCGAGGGGCAACGTGACCTTTACTTCTAAGCCGCTGGTGGGCACATCAATCCTCGCGAACAGGTACGGCAAAAATGAGAAACATTCACATCAAACCTTGCGAATGGGCACATCCAGCGTGGAGAAATAATCTCCAAACGCTACCCTATGTGTTCCTTCGGCCTTATGCGCCCAATCGATATCAGGGCTGATTGGCGCACCGATGTGGCCATTTCAATACATCTTTCGGCTGGTTAAACTGCACAGTAAGGCCGTCGTGCCGATAAATCTGTGTACTTTTGCACCCACAAAACCAATGGGGATGCCGAAAACCAATCAGAGTAGGCGCAATTAAACAATCAAACTAAACCACTATGAAGAAAATCCTTTTGACCTTGGGTCTTGCAGCCTTTGCTTTTGCTGCCAATGCACAATGGGTAGTCGGCGGAAACCTCGGCTTCAGCGCTAATGGAGGCAATACGCACGAGGAGAGCACTGCAGCAGGTTCCCCTGAATTAGACCTTCACACCACCCGCGCTACCGACCTCACCCTCCTGCCCAAAGTGGGCTATCAGCTCAATGAAAAGATGCAGATTGGTGCATCATTTGGTCTCCAGTTTAATAAGGATAAGAACTTCACTGGATCAACAACCGAAAGCAATGAAAACTACACCTCGCGTGGCCAGAGCGTTATTACCATTGCTCCCTACTTCCGTTACAACGTCACCGAGTTGGGTAAGTTCACCCTCTTCTGCGAGGCAAGCCTTGGTATCGGCATTACTCCGAAGTCGCACAGAGCTACTTATGCTCCCAGCGCAATTGATACGACCTGGAGAGGTAACAACCGTGAACTGGGCATCTCTCTATCCATCGTACCTGGTCTGAACTATAAGTTCAATGAGCATTTGTCGGCCGACCTCTACATCGACCTGCTCCGCTTGGGCTACAACTACACCAAGCACACCACCGAGAATGAAACCACTCTTGGAGGAACAACAATCACCACAACCAAGGTTACTAAGACCCACGACTTTGGCTTTACAGCCAACGCAGCTGCAGGTATGGGCGATGGCACAGGTGCTATCATGCACATGAACGGTGCTATTCGCATCGGTTTTAATTACCATTTCTAATTGAGACGCGAGTAAGTCGCGCTGAGGCGACTGTTGTATGGATTTTAAATGAGAAAGCGACATAGTCTGTGGGCTGTGTCGCTTTCGATTTGTCAAGTCTGCTCCTTACTGCGCGTAGGCGAGAACTGTGCATTGTATAGGTAGGAACTATGCTGTGGGTGGTTGTCTGCAAATCGTTGTTTAAGAGTGATTCATGTGTTTCCTTTTGCTGACGGATGCGCATGCTGTGCGAGGGGGCGTTGGGCAGGCGTGATGTAAGTTTACTTCATTGGCCATATATTGTTATATCAAGCTTCATGAAAGCTTTCATTAGGTTTGATGAAAGTGCACATCTTGTCTGATGAAAGTTTACTTTGGTTCTGATGAATACTTACATCATGTCTGACGAAAACGTACATCATATCTGATGAAAGTATACTTCAGACATGGTAAAAGTTTATATCAGATTTGATGTAAGTGCTCATCATTTTTTGAGAACGTGTTGTAAAGATACTGAGAGCGTGTTCTTAGCTTTTGACGTAAGCTTACATCAAACCTGATATATGCTTACATGAGGGTGTGATGTAAGCCTTTGTTACTCATGGAGAGTGTTTTCCGAGGACAAAAAAGAAAGGGTACCTCGCAAGTGAGGTACCCTTTGGGGATGGAAATGATCGGTTTGGTCAGAGTGACAGTCCTCCGTCGCAGCGGATGACCTGCCCAGTGATGTAGGTCGAGAGGTCGGACCCGAGGAATACGCAGAGCTTGGCTATGTCCTCGGGTGTGCCACCACGGCGTAGCGGAATTTGCTTCATCCATTCCTCGCGCGTTTCGGCTGTTAGCTGCTGGGTCATAGGTGTTTCGATGAAGCCAGGAGCTATGGCATTGCAGCGAATGCCTCGCGAGCCGAATTCTTTGGCTACTGAGCGACTGAGGCCTATGATACCGGCTTTGGATGCGGAATAGTTACATTGGCCGGCGTTGCCATTGATGCCCACGATGGAACTGAGGTTGATGATGGAGCCGCTGCGCTGTTTCATCATGATTGGGGCAAAGGCTTTGGAGTAGTTGTATACGGAGCGGAGGTTGACATTGATTACCATGTCCCAGTCTTCGGGGCTCATACGTAGGAGTAGGCCGTCGCGTGTGATGCCGGCGTTGTTGACCAGTATGTCAAGGCGGCCAAATTCTTTCTGTACGGTTTGTGCAAGCTCTTGTGCGGCGTTGTAGTCGGAGGCGTTGGTGGCGTAGAAGGCGGCACGTACGCCGAGGGAGGTGAGTTCCTTGTAGAGTGAGGCGCTGTCTTCGTTGTCCTTGAGGTCGGTGAATATGATGTCGGCTCCGTGCTGTGCCATCATCAGGGCCGTGCTTTTACCGATGCCGCGCGATGCGCCCGTGATGAGGGCTATTTTGTTTTCAAGCAGTTTCATGATTGGATAGATTTTATTTGTTTTCAACTAATACGAACGATAGGGTGCCCTTGCTGCACAGCTGGCCTTCCACACGCGCCTCGGCTTCGGCAAAGAAGGTAAGGCCACGGTGTGCAGTGATGTGGCCAGTGATGGTGAGCGTGTCTCCCGGCCGTACTTGGCGTTTGAAACGTGCGCCGTCTATGCCAGCGTAGAAGGGGGTGCGCCCTTTCTCCAGCTCATCTTTGATAAGGATGCAGCAGGACTGTGCCATGATTTCGCACAGGATAACGCCTGGCACCACGGGGTAGCCAGGGAAGTGGCCTTGCAGGAAGAACTCATCACCTTTCACGTGGTAATGGGCTATCGCCTGTTCGCCCTCCAATGTTACGTCGTCCACCAGTAGCATGGGCTCGCGGTGGGGAAGGAATGTTTTAATCTCGTCGCGGTTCATGTGATTTGTGTTTATGCTTTACAGGATGGGAGGGATAAGCCTTCTGCTGCATTACATTTTGCGTATGGCCACGCAGGCGTTTTGGCCTCCAAAGCCGAAGGAGTTGCTTATGGCTACGTTGACATTGGCTTGGCGAGCAGTGCCTGGCACATAGTCTAGGTCGCAGTCAGGGTCTGGTGTGGTGAGTCCGATGGTTGGTGGTACGATGCCTTTACACAACGTCATGACGGAGGCAATGAGTTCCACAGCTCCAGCGGCTCCAAGCATGTGGCCTATCAAGGACTTATTGCTGCTGATGAGGGCGCGTCGAGCATCCGTCTCGCCCAGTGCCATCTTGATAGCCAGTGTCTCAGACTTGTCGTTGAGTGGTGTACTTGTGCCGTGTGCGTTGATGTATAGGTGGTCCTCAGCAGTGTATTGTGCCATGCGCAGGGCTTCGGCAATGGCCTTTGATGAGCACTTTGCATCGGGGCGAGGTGCTGTGTAGTGATAGGCGTCGCAAGTGTTTCCGTAGCCCACCACCTCGGCCAATATGTTGGCACCACGGCGCACCGCGTGCTCGTATTCTTCCAATATCATCACGCCCGAACCTTCACCCAGCACAAAGCCCGAACGGTTGGCATCGAACGGGATGCTGGCATGTTTGGGGTCTTCAATGTGGGTGAGAGCCTTGCAGTTATTGAATCCGGCAATGGCAATCTCGGTTACGGCAGCTTCGGTGCCACCTGCTATCATGGCGTCGGCACGCCCATAAGCGATGGTTAAGAATGCTTCGCCTATGGAGTGTGTGCCAGTAGCACAAGCTGTTACGACGGGTAGACAGGGGCCTTCGGCATGGAAAACAGTGGCCACATTGGCGGCTCCCATGTTGCCAATCATCATAGGGATGAAGAGAGGCGAAACGCGACGTGAGCCGTCGTTCATCAGCACAGCATGCTGCTTCTGAAAGGTCTGAATGCCACCCACACCACTACCGATGCACACGCCTATGCGGTCCGAAGCAATGGCGTTAGCACCCGTGCCTTCCACTTCAAGGCCTGCATCCTGCATGGCCTGTGTTGCTGCAGCCATGGCGTAGAGTGCAAACGTGTCGCTGTGGCGAATGCTGCTCTTATCAATGCCGTAGGCCGTTGGGTCGAAGTTTTTTACTTCTGCCGCAATGCGTACAGGTAGGTTCTCATTGGGGATTTGCTGTATGTAGTCTATTGCACATTGGCCTTCAACAAGTCCTTTCCAAAAATCGTTCACGTTGTTGGCAAGGGGCGAAATCACTCCCATGCCTGTAATTACTACTCTGCGTGTCATAATCTTGGTCGTATTATTGGTTATTAATAGGGTGGAGCGTGCCGTCATGTAGCATCTGCACTGTCGGATGCTGCCACCTGTTGTTGAATAATTCGTTTAGTTTGAGTGAGTACTGAAAAATGGTTCTGGGTAGTACTGACTACTGTTTTAGATAAGTACTGATTATGGTTGTATTTAGTACTGAATGGTGTGCCATGTGAGGATACATGCTCCCGTAACGAAACCTGCTCCAAAAGCGCTCAAAAGCAATTGGCTGCCCTCGGGAAGGTGTCCTTCACGCGACAACTCATCTATCAAGATGGGGATACTGGCCGATGAGGTGTTGCCATAGCGCTGAATGTTGCTTGGGAACTTCTTAGTAGGCTGGTGCACATGAGTGCGGATGGCCTCGATGATGCGCATGTTGGCCTGATGGAGGAGGAAGAAATCAATCTCGTCCGATTGCATATTGGCCTCCTTGAGCACAAAGTCGATGTCGCTGCACGACGAGCTTACTGCCATGCGGAATACATCTCGCCCATTCATGACGAGAGGCATTGTCATCTCGTTGTTGTGCTCAAATGGCGTAGGCTCCATCTTGCGCTGGTAGTACAGCACTTCCTTTTTGGAAGAGGCGGTGAGTCGTATGGCCTTCAGGTCGTCGCCAGCACCCAGCACCACAGCACCAGCTCCGTCGCCAAACAGGATGCTGGTAGAGCGCTCTTGCCAATTGCAGAACTTGGTGGGCTCTTCAGCACAGAGTATGAGTATTTTCTTGGCACGGTCGGTCTTGAGAAACGACTCGGCAATGTCCAGAGCATAGATAAATCCGGCGCAAGCTCCGTTGAGGTCAACACAGGGGCAATTGCTGCCGATGTTGCCCTGAATGATAGTGCTGAGCGCGGGTGTTACATAATTATTGGCTACGTTTGAGCAGATGATAAAGTCCAAATCCTCAGGTGTAATGCCTGCCGATGCTATAGCATTTTGTGCGGCGCGGGTAGCGAGGTCGACCAGAGTCTCGTCTGAAAGGATGTGGCGTGTTTTGATACCGGTCCTTGTGGATATCCATTCATCATTTGTATCAAGGAATCCGGCCAGCATGTCGTTAGTGACGGTTTGAGAGGGGAGTGCACTCCCGGTTCCTAATATTCTCATTCTTTTCTTCTTTTAGTGGCCGCACCCGTGTGTGCGGTTTTAGTTGAATAGGCCTTAAACGATAGGTTTATGTAAATATTGTATAAAACGCCCGAGCGTTGTGCTTTTTAACGTGAAGCGTACGGAATGTATACCTGTATTTCCACATATTCAATCGGCCAAGTGCTCAAAAGAGAAGCAGAGGAGTGTGAACTGCGTGCCACGCTCCTCTGCTTCATTGTGCGCATGTGTCGTATTGCGGTTGGTGAGAGAACTTACTTCTTAATGTTCGGTTCTTCCAATCCAAAGCCCTTCTTCCGGTCTTCAACCTTCAACATCAAGCTGAATATGAAAGCCAGCACACCGAAGGAACTGAATATTACCATTGGGGCAACATATCCACCTGTCGCATCGAGCACCTTGCCAATGAGAAGGGGAACAAAGCAGAGACCCAAGTTTTGTACCCAGAATATCAAGCAGTAGGCACTGCCGAGAATCTTCTCATCGATAATCTTTGGCACTGAGGGCCACAGAGCAGCTGGTACCAGAGAGAAACTCACGCCGAGCACCACAATCAGCAGTACTGCCAGCCATTGTTTCGGGAAAACTGGGAGCAGGAATGCGAAGCTGAGGTGGCAAACAATCATGATGATAGCACCTACCATAAGCATCGATGCTCCCTTACCTTTGTGATCCAAGAATATGCCCAGTACTGGTGTGAGGCACATTGCCAAGATGGGGAACACGCTGAACAGCTTGGCACCAGTCTCTGCACTAACGTTGAGTGTAACTTCAAGGAAGTTGGGAGCGTAGCGTTGGAAGGGGAAGATGGCACTGTAGTAGAGAACACACAGCAGGGCAACAATCCAGAACATTTTGCTGGAGAATATTTTGCCCAGGTCGGAAAGATGGAACTCGTCCTCAGGTGATTTCTCTTCTGTTGCCATACCTGCAGCCACAAGTTGCTTGTCAAATTTGCGGTCCATGGTACAGAAAATAAGGAAGAACAGCAGGCCGATGCACAGCAGGGCTCCGCAGAAAGCCACGGGTGCCACAATGGATTGCATGCCGTTGGAGCCGAATTTGGTGGCGATAATCGGGGCGATCCACATCACAGCGAATACGCCCAAACGTGCAATGGCCATCTCCAATCCCATGGCGAGTGCCATTTCTTTACCCTTGAACCACTTGGCTATGGATTTTGATACCGTGGTGCCGGCCATTTCACAGCCGCAACCGAATATCATGAATCCCAACGAGGCCATCTTTGCGCTTGCGGGCATGGCTGTCCACCAGCTGTTGAGCCACTCGGCCATGCCAGTGGTCTGGAACCAGTCGCTGATACCGATAAACTTGATGGCAGCGCCGATGACCATCAGTGATGCCGACAGAGTGCCAGTGAATCGGATGCCCATCTTGTCAAGGATGATACCAGCGATGATGAGGAAACCGCATACGTTGAGGATGTACTCAGAGGCGGCGTAGGTGCCGAACACTCCGCTGTTCCAGCCGCGAGCCCCTTCAACAAGAGTCTTCAAGGGCGACATGACGTCAACGAACATGTAACCGAAAAACATCATCAATGCAATCAATACCAGTGCCGACCAGCGCGCCACTGGATTGTCATTCATTAGTTTTACTACTTTTTCTTTCATGGTGTTTTGATAATTATTAGTTCTGTTCTCTATCGCATTCAGAGGGTGCAAAGATACATAAAAATACTTAATTGGGTTGTATGTAGTACTGTGTGGTCTTCGCTACTTGTGAAGGGGAGGGGCTTTTTAGCGCAGCCAACCGCGAGGATTGATGGGAGTGGTGCCTTGCCAAAGTTGGAAACTCAGTTCGCCCTGCCCCGATTCTGAAGTGGCTACGGTGCCGATGGTCTGCTTGGTAGTAACATCGGTACCCTCTTTCACGCTGACGGAGGAGAGGTTGGCGTAGACCGACATGTAGTCGCCGTGGCGTATGATGATGCCTTTAGTGCCGTTGGGGCAGGTGAAGACGCGTGTGGTTTTACCTTTGAATATGGCGTAGACCGATGCGCCTGCAGCTGTGCTAAATTCCATGCCATTACTCATGTTTTCGCCTCCCGACTCGTGCCGATATTTGCCAAATTCTCGGGTAATGCTCTTGTAATATGCCGGCCAAGAGAGCTTGCCCTTGTTGGAGGCAAAGTCGTTGCTCAAGGCGTTTTCGGCTGTCGATGGTTGCGAGGGTGTGCTGGTGGCGTTGGGTTTCGAGGTCGATGTGTTGGACTGAGGTTTCTTAGCTCTGTTCTTATTGGCCTTAGCCACTTCTTCGGCAATGAGTTTTTGTATCTGCTTCTCGAGTTCTTTCTTTTGCTTTTGCTTCTGAGCTATTTGGGTTTGGAGCTTTTTCTCGTTCTGTTGCGAGGTTTTGACCGACTGCTGTTTTTGTGCCTGTTCTTTGGTGAGCTGCTCTTTGTGCTTCTTCTCTTCGCTCAGCAGTGCGGTCTTTTCGTTCTTTTGCTGTTGCAGTTGGGTTTGCATCTGCTGCAGGTCCATCTGTTTGCGTCTTATGTTGGAGGCTTGATGCTGACGGTAACGCTTGTATTCGTTGAAGTATTTCAGGCGCAAAAAGGCGCGGTTGTAGCCTGTAGTGTCAAGCAGTAGCGACGTGGCGCTGAGGTTGTCGTGCTCGCGATAGAGTACGCGTATCAGTTTTCCATACTCGTTCTTCAGGCTGTCCACCCTTGCGTGCATGACGCTGAGGGTGTCGGAGGTTTGTATGATTTGCTTGTCCAGCCCCGACAGTTGACTGTTGATGTTGCGTATAAGCCGATTGCGTTCGTCTATTTTCTTGCTCAGCGCAGCCAGCTGCGATTTGGTGAGCGAGGTGTTCTTCTTTGCTTTGCTCAGTTCTTTGTCGAGCTTTTTTATTTCAGCTTCAATACGGGTTTTCTCTTTTTGCAGTTGTGCCTTGCTGTTTTTCTGCGCGAAGGCACCTGTGGCTATGGTTGTGCACAAGATGATGCACAGCAGTGCTTTGAATGCTTTGGGGCTGTGTTTCGGTGTGGACATTGCAGGTTCTATTGTTGACCGTGTGTGCACGGCATGTACGGGTGCAAAGGTACGTAAATATTATAGGTGTGCGATGGGCTGTGCAGATGGATTTATCTCGGGGTATCTGTTGATAAGCGTGTGCTGAGCAACGGTGAAGGGAACGTGGTTTTGGTGGGTTCAGTTTAGACGCAAGGGGCGTTGAACAAAAAGGGACTCCCAAATACAAATACCAACTTCAATCCGTAGAGAGATGCTGTTTTTGTTTTTGGGAGTGTCGCGCCGCTCTAAAAGGAGAAAAACGAAGCAGCACAACTTTCCCTTTTCGACAAAATAACAAACAACGCCTTTTAGTGGTTGCAGGCTTGCACTTTTTGCACTTCTCTGCAATTTTTTTTTCCGTTCTCCGTGAAAGGGGTGGTTGAAAGAGAAAATGGGTTGGGTATTTGTGTGCGCAAACCGTTGTGTACAACGGCTTTGCTTGGGATGGTGCTGCCTATATAGAAAGAGCTTGCAGCAGGCTGTCGACGGGGGCTGTATTAGGCAGGTGTAGTGCGTCCTCGTAGCGTGAGATCCAGGTGAGCTGCTTTTTGGCGTAGTGCCATGTGTTGACTTTGATTTGCAGCACGGCTTGTTCCAGGGTGCAGAGGCCGTCAAGGTGGGCAAAGAGTTCTTTGTAGCCCACGGTGTTGAGCGCGTTTAGCTGGCGGTAGGGTAGCAGTTGGCGCACTTCGTCGAGCAGGCCGAGCGTCATCATTCTGTCTACACGTTGGTCTATGCGTTGTCTGAGCACCTGCTTGTCGCAGTCCAGCACTACCGTTACGATGCGGAAGGGGCGTGGGCGTGGTGCGGCGTTGACCGAGTGGCTGAGCGGCTTGCCTGTGGTTAGGGTGGTCTCGAGGGCGCGCTGCAGTCGTGAGGGGTTGAGCGTGTCCACACGGCTGTAGGCTTCGGGGTCCACTTGTGAGAGCAGTGTCTGCAACGGTCGGATGCCTTCGGTCTGTAGGCGGTGAGTGAGATATTGCCGCAGGCGGGGCGACGGGTCGGGCATCAGTGCCATACCACGTCGCAGGGCATCGATGTAGAGGCCTGTGCCTCCAGTGGCTATCACCGTGGGGTGCGTGGCGAAAAGTCGTTCGGCCATTTGGAGCGCCTCCTGCTCAAAGAGGTAGGCGTTGTAGGGCTGCTTAATGGTGCGGTGTGCCACAAGGTGGTGTGCCACGGTGCGCAGTTCCTCCTCTTCCGGACGAGCCACACCGATGCGCAGTTCGCGGTAGCACTGGCGCGAGTCGCACGATATGATTTCGGTCTGCAGGGCTTGGGCCAACTGGATGCTCCACGCTGTCTTGCCCACTGCGGTGGGGCCAGCCACGATGACGAGGGTGTTCACACCGATTGTCTCCAGTTGGGGTTGTCGTCGTGTAGGGTAAGGCCTATGTTGCGCCCCAGTTCGACCATCATGACCCAGCACTCGGGGCGGCTGTTGGGCGCTTGGCCGTCGAGTATGGCGTCCTTGATGGCATCCTTGATAACCCCTATCTCCTGGCAGGGGCCGATGTTGAAGGCGTGCATGATGTCCTCACCGTTGATGGGGGGCTGGAAGTTGCGGATGCGGTCGCGTTCCTCCAGTTCGACCAGTTTTTGGCGCACCAGTTCGAAGTTGCGCAGATAACGGCGCACCTTGGCTGAGTTCTTCGACGTGATGTCGGCTTCGCAGAGGGTCATCAGGTCGTCAATGTCGTCGCCGGCATCAAACAGCAAACGGCGCACGGCCGAGTCGGTAACGATGTCTTCGGCCAAGATGATGGGGCGCAGATGCAGCATGACCAGTTTTTCGACGTATTTCAACTTGGTGTCAAGGGGTAGCCGCAGCCGTTTGAAGAGAGCTGGCACCATGTGTGCCCCCTTGGCTTCATGACCGTGGAAGGTCCAACCCAGTCGTTTGTCGAACCGCTTGGTGGCCGGCTTCCCTATGTCATGCAGTAGGGCGGCCCAGCGCAACCACAGGTCGTCAGAGTGGCGAGCCACATTGTCTACCACCTCCATGGTGTGGACAAAGTTGTCCTTGTGGCTGTGTCCTTCGACGGTTTCCGTACCCTTGAGTTGTGATATTTCGGGCAGGATGAGTTGCATCAGCCCGGTGTCTTCCATCAGTTGCAGTCCGATGGAAGGTTTGGGGGAGAGGAGTATTTTGTTGATTTCAGTTGTGATGCGCTCGTGCGACACTATGCGTAGCCGTTCGGCATGCTGGCAAATGGCGTTGTAGGCATTGGGGGCAATGTGGAAACCCAGTTGCGCGGCGAAGCGCACGGCGCGCATCATGCGCAGCGGGTCGTCGCTGAAGGTTATGAGGGGGTCAACGGGGGTGCGCAGCAGGCCGTTGTCTAAGTCCTTGATTCCCCCGAAGGGGTCGACCAATTGGCCGTGGTTTTCGCTGCCCAAGCGAACGGCCATGGCGTTGATGGTGAAGTCGCGTCGGGTCAGGTCGTCTGCTAATGAGCCGTTTTCGACGATGGGCTTGCGGCTGTCTTTACGGTACGATTCGCGGCGCGCTCCTACGAATTCCACCTGCCAATGCGTGTGCTGTTCGTCCACATAGACAAAGGAGGCGGTACCGAAATTCTTGTACACTTGGACGTGAACCGGTGGGGTGCAGTGTTGTGCCACCTCGGTAGCCAGGTCGATGCCGCTGCCCACACACACGATGTCGATGTCGGTGCAGGGGCGCTGCAGAAAGTAATCGCGCACTACGCCGCCCACTGCGTAGGCTTCCACTCCTGTGCGGTCGGCCGCTTGGCCTACGAGGTTGTAGATGGGATGCTTGAGGTCAACGTCCATATTCAGCGGTCGTAGTTTTGAGTGCCTACCAGTTTGCCGCTGGCGTCGTAGAATTCCCACACGCCAGCCCTGCGGTCGGCTATGTAGAAGCCTTTGAAGGTGGGTTTCCCGTCCTCACGGTAGCTATTGTATATGCCATTGAGCGCACCGCTAATGTATACGGCTTCGCTGAGCAACTGGCCGTGAGGATAGTAGTAGCTCCAGCGGCCAGTGCGTTGGCCTCCTACTTCGCAGCCGTAGGATTCGATACTGCCGTTGGCATAGAGCTGATAGATGTAGGCGCTGTCGGCGTGGTGAAACCGCACGATGTGCAGGCTGCCGTCGTCGTTCCAGTCTACGCTGGTGGAGTCGGTCTTGCCCTGAAAGAGGGGGTCGCCGTCGGGGGTGCGCACGTCCCAGTCGCCGGTAGTGCTGCGGTTGTAGTTGGCTGTGGCCAGTGGTTTGCCGTTGGGGTAGTAGCAGTGCCATTGACCTGTAGGTTGTTGCGCCTTGAAGTGCTTCTCGGTTTGCACCTGTCCGTTGGGGTAGAACGTGGTCTCGTCCACACTCGACGGACTGGCAACATCGCCGCGCAAGGTGCGCTTCATGGCAGGTTGCCCATTGTCGTGGGTAGCTACTATCTCGTCCTGCTTGGACTGGCAAGCTACCAGGAGAATCAGCGCACTGCAGGCGAGTAGCAAACGTTTTGCTGGACGAAGCAGGAGGTGCAGATGAGGTTCAATCGGTTGTTGCATATTGCGTTGATTGGAGCACGTAGTGCTGTTGAACGGGTGCAAAGATACGAAAAAAGCACGCAGCACCGCACCGTACACACTCCAGGGGTGCAGAGGGGACTGGCAAATGCCGATCGGCACTGCGGATGCGGCCGTGGACATGCGCCTACAAGAGCTGCGCGAGAGCACGGCGGGAACCGTTCGGCCTTGTGGTCGATGCTGTACGCAATGGGCGGCAATGTCCTGCTGCATCGTGTCCCCTGCTGTACAGCATGGGATGGGATTAACTGGATGAATGATAGATTGATTCTTGCGCACATGGGAATAAGTCGTGCGGCATAGTGTCCGATGCTGTACGCCATCTGGCACTACGCTCATGGGCGTATGGCGCGAAATGGTAGGGAAAAACGGTGCAGGGTGGGGGAGAATCCCTTGCAAGGTGTAAGGCCGAGCGGCCTAATTGGGGTGCGACGAAAGGAGCGACGGGCAACTGTGCCTCCCTGTACGCAATGCGCTGAAACAGCCATGCCTGTACACTTCGGCTTCATGGAGCCTGCGACGCATCACGATGCAAAAGTACGAAATAAATGCTGTATGCTCTTGGGTGCTAAAGAAAATATTGCAGATGCTTGCAACCGAAGCGCTTGCAAAGCGGACATCCCCTCGTTGCACCCACCATCGGCCGTCCTACGCCTTCGGGGGTGGCATGCGAGGTATAGGTACAAAAAAAGAGTTGCTGTTGCGAGCCTCGCAACAGCAACCCTCGGCGTTAGAAGCCAAGAACGTTTTATTTGTTCTTGTTGAGTACTCCGGACAAAGCCTTTGCACCAGCCTTGATACCCTCGTTGGCTTTCTCGGTGGCAGCAGCCTTAACCTTATCCTTGATGCACTGCTGATACTCCTCTTCCATAGCAGCCTTGAAAGCGTCGTTGCCTTCATAAGCAGCATATTGCGAACTGATGATGGAACGGATGCAAGCCTCAACCGAAGCAGCGTCGGTCTTGTAGCAATTGCACTTTGCTTGACCAGCTTCGCGTGCAGCTGCAAGCATAGCGGCATCGTTAGCGCTCTCGTTTGTGGTAGCAGCCTCGCTGCATGCCTCGGTTGCTACAGGAGCAGCAGCCTCAACGGTGGTCTCTTCAACAGCTTCCTCTACTACGGCTTCGGGAGCTTCTTCAGTTGTGTTCTTGTTTCCACAGGAAACGCTCAGTGCAGCAACCATTGCTGTGCATCCGAGGAAAAACAGTACTTTTTTCATTGTTGTTTAGATGTTTAATTGTTATACTTTTTGTTGTTAACGGATGCAAAAGTACCACTTTATTTTGTGGCGTTGTGTTGGCTATGCAATATTTAATACTGTTTAACGTTCTCGTAGCCACTACGGTTACGCCGTGCATGGACTACCACTGGGATCATTCGGCTCGAGAATGTAGGCAGTGCCACTGCAGGCGATGAAGCCGTAGGGACAACGATAACACACTATAATATGGAGAAAAGCAACAGCAATATGCTGGGAACAGTTACACGTGATCCCATGTACGTAACGCTCGGTCGCTCGGGGCTGAAGGTGCCCAAGAATGGGTTTGGAGCCCTTCCGATACAGCGCATTTCGACCGCCGAAACAGTGCACCTGCTGCACAAGGCGATGGACAACGGGATGTATTATTTTGACACGGCACGCTTCTACACTGATAGCGAAGCCAAGTTGGGCGAGGCTTTCGCCGACGGTCGACGAGGACGTGTCATCATTTCCACCAAGACAGGTGCCACCACGGCCGAGGGTTTCTGGCACGACCTTGAGACATCGCTGCGGTTGCTGCGTACGGACTACATTGACCTGTACCAGTTCCACAACCCAGCTTTCTGTCCGAAACCGGACGACGGCACAGGGCTATACGAGGCGATGATGCAGGCCGTGCAGCAAGGCAAGGTGCTGCATGTGGGTATTACCAACCACCGGTTGGCTGTGGCACACGAGGCGGTGGAGAGCGGATTGTACGAGACATTGCAGTTCCCGTTCTCCTATTTGGCATCGGACAAGGAACGGGCTTTGGTGGAGATGTGTAGCAGCCACGACATGGGCTTCATCGCCATGAAGGCATTGGCAGGAGGCCTTATCGACCATGCCGCCACGGCGTTTGCCTACCTGATGCAGTTCCCACAGGTGGAACCTATATGGGGAATACAACGGGAGTCGGAGCTCGACGAGTTCATCTCCTATCAGCAGAACCCACCCACGCTCACGGAAGAGATGCAGCAGCGCATAGAGAAAGACCGCCAGGAACTGAGCGGCGACTTCTGTCGTGGCTGTGGATACTGCCAGCCATGCCCTGCGGGTATCGAGATTGAGTCCTGCAACCGCATGTATCTTTTCCTGCGCCGCGCCCCCTACGAAGTCTATCTTACTGAGGAGTTTCACCAGAAGATGTTGCAAGTGCGCGAATGCTTGCGGTGTGGACGCTGTAGGGAACATTGCCCATACAACTTGGACACGCCCAATCTTCTGCAACGCAATTTGGAAGACTTCCTCGCGCATTGGGAACATCGCGACCGCTACCTAAATGGTCAGAAATAAGGCTCGGCACGTCGACACCCTGGGGCTGCCCAATGGGCAGCCCCAGGGTGAAGGGTTGGATATACTATAATATATAAGGTGTCATGATTTGTTTTTATTCGGGCTGTGGCAACAGCAGATGGGTGGCGCAACAACTGGCCGCCCATCTGGAGGACAAGATGATATTCATTCCAGACGCACTGCGCTCCAGACAGCGGATCACGCTGCACGAAAGGGAGGCGTTGGGCTTGGTGTTTCCCATCTACGCATGGGATGTGCCAACGGTAGTACGCCAGTTCGTGAAGCAGTGTCTCGATGTGGAGGCAGGGGCGGAAGTCTATGTGTACGTGGCTTGCACTTGTGGTGACGATGCGGGCTTGGCTGTGCAGCGACTGAGCAAACTGCTGAAGCGGCAGGGGCTCAAGGTGTCGGCTGACTTTGGCTTTGTGATGCCAGAGACCTACATCAATCTGCCAGGCTTTACGCTGGACACTTCCGAGGGGGAACGCCAAAAGCTGCAGCATGCCGAGGCGTTGATGCCCGAGGTGGTTGATGCTGTGCGGCGCAGGGCATCAACTTCGCTCACACCGCGAGGCAAGCAGGCATGGCTGAAGTCCTACGTGGTGAGTGCGCTCTTCAATGCTTTGCTGATTAGCGACCGGCCGTTCCGAGTGGAGGAGCAATGCGTAGGCTGTGGTCGTTGTGCAGAGGTGTGCCCCGCCCAAAATGTCGTTATGTCGGAGGGAAAAGGTGCAACACGTCGCCCACAGTGGCAGCACCACTGTTGGGGCTGTATGGCTTGTTATCATCACTGTCCGGTGCAGGCTATTCAGCGCGGACGGCATACGCTCGGCAAGGGACAGTACTATTACGGCCACACTCGGTAGCCACCGAGTGGCGTACCCTTGCGCACAGCACAAATGCGTTTTGTGAACAGTCCAGTTTCGTTTTTAAAACGACACAGCTGTGCTGAGAGAACAGTACGTCAGCATCCGCCAGGGGGTACTTGGCATGGGTTCTGCGCGCTACGTCACCGCGGTCCGCACTAAATGGAGACGTGTTTGGTGCAGAAAGAATTTGCTGTCAGCGCAAAAAGAAATGAAGCCCAGTACAAAAGGATCTTACGGTTCGTACTAACAGAAACTGCGGTCAGTGCAAAAAGAAATGAAGACCAGCGCAAAGAGACCTTACGGTTCGTACGAACAGAAGCTGCGGTCAGCGCAAAAAGAAATGAAGCCCAGCACAAAAGGGCCTTACGGTTCGTACTAACAGAATTTGCTGTCAGCGCAAAAAGAAATGAAAAAAAGTAGAGGGGGACGTGCCTATCAGCATGTCCCCCTCTGCTGTAATGAAGGGGTGTGGCAGTGCGCGGCTACTGCAGTACGATGCGCGTCGTACTGTTGCCAGCCCGCAATAGGTAGATGCCGCGTGCTACGTTGCTCACGTTAAGCAGGGTGCTCGTTTCGATGGCAGTCTGTTTCAGCACGGGTCGACCCTGTAGGTCGAACATCACGATGTTGGTGCCTGTGGGGCACTCGATGGTAATATACTGCGATGCAGGGTTGGGGTAGACCAGCAGTGGGCTCTCGTCTGCGACGGGCGAAATGGCGTTGCGCGTACGCAGCGACACATTTACCTCATGGCTGCGGTTCATCAGTATCGAGTAGCTGTCGCTTATATTCCCAATCCATTGCGATGTCCCGTCAAGGTAGATGCGGTGCAGGAAGTAGTCCGTGGCAGGAGTTATCGTTATCGTTATGCTGTCGCCCGCTGCGATGACGGTGTCGCCATACGGCGTTATGTCGCCTTGACCCGTTGACGATACGCGCAGCAAGTAGCCGCTGATCAGCTCGACGTCGTCGATGTAAACCTGATGACGATTGCTGGCTGCGAGCTCGAAGACTACGAGGGCATAGTCGCTTTGGTTGCCGAGGTCGGCGCACAGCGTAGTCCACTGGTCGGCCGAACCGTTCGGGGTGTCGCCCGTTAGGGTGGCGGCTTCAGTCCAGTCGGCTTCAGCATCGTGGCGCACCATGATACGGAATGTGTCGGTGGTAGCCAACTGGTTGGAGCGCACGCGGCAACGGAGCACGGTGTTTAGGCTGTCGACTTGCATTGGCGGGGCCTGCATGCGAATGGTGCGACGTGCAGGGGGCACCAGCTCTGTGATGGTGCCTAAAGAGTAGTTACCACTGGTAACGGAGGTCTGACTCACTTCCCAACCTCCGTTGCTGATCCAGCAGGAGGGCATTGCGCCGTCGTTCTGGTCGAAGTCTTCACGCAGCCAGGTGGAAGCTGTGCAGCCCAGAGTAGAGGCTGTTGTGCTGATGCTGTTGCCCAGCGTGCTGTCGTTGAGAATGGGATACAGATTGTAGTGGTATGAGGTGCTGAACTCAAGGGCTGTGTCTAAGTAGCTGCTCAGCGTGCCACGATATAAGATAAGGCTGCTGTCGCTCAGCGTGTCGCCTGCCTGTGCTCTGGCGTTGGGTATCTCCATGGGCAGTGCACTGCGTTGCAGCAATACGGGCAGGTTTCCGTAGGCTTTCCACTGCAGGGCGATTTTTTTGTCGGTTACGCCTTCGGCACTGAGGCTGACGGGGGTGGGGATTGCGTTCTTGAAGCAGAAGAACACTTCGCCTTGGTCGTTTTCGGAAATGTAGTAGAGCGGCGTGCCGTTTTTACTTTTGTTCCATGGGCGGAACCAGGGCACGCTGTGGTCGGTCAGACTGTCGCGGCGGCCTGCCCCTGGCAGGGGAGCATAGGCGCTGTTCGTGATGCCGTAGGACGATGGTGTGGAGGTTGGGAACGTGTCAATAACGGAACCTTGCGCCATGATGTATAGTTGCTGAGGGTGGGTGTAGTTCTGCACCGAGGCCCCATTTGCATTGGGGTGGGCATGGTAGACTATTAGGCCGTGCCCCGACACGTTGCGGTCCCACTTCACTTGCTGACGGTTTTCGAGGAGGAAGAAGTCGCCAGCGGTGTTTGTGTTGATGCGGTGGAAGTCGGTGTTGTTGTCGGTTACCGACTGCATTATCATCTGCTGCGATTGCTGCAGTGTGTCGGCGGTTGCCCACTTGTAGATGTATACTTTGGTGTATGCATTATGGTGTGCAGGGGTTACGCCCCCGTTGTTCCAGCTGCCACTCGACATGATGTCCCATGTGCCCAGTCCAGGATATTGCCCGCCGCTGCTGGCGTAGTCGGTGTCATAGAAGTCGGGAGCACCAAACACGTGCCCCAGCTCATGGCATATTACGCCAATGGCAGTGAGGTTGGTGTTGTTGTTGCCGCTGCACTCGGGTGAGCAGGAGTAGACGTTGATGCGTGTTCTGTTGTACGATGGGGCGTTGGCTATGCTCGACTTGTGCGACCAGATGGCGGACGCAGGTGCACCAGCTTCTTCCCCATGTCCTGCGAAGATGATGTGCAGACCGTCAATGTAGCCGTCGTGGTCGTTGTCATAGTCGCTGAAGTTGACGTGAGGTGCAGCCGAATCGACGGCCTCGCGTGCAAAGGCTTGGTAACCGCCGCTGCGGTCACCATAGTATGCGGTGTTGCGGCTTCCAGTGAAGGGTCCTACGATGTCGACACTGAGGGTGAATTGCCCATGCGATACGTCGTAGTAGTAGTCTCTCACACTACCGGTGGATCGATTTACATTGTAACCTACCTGGTTGAACAAGGCGTTGAACTCGGCTGTCGTGTGGGTGAAGGATTGGTCCTGAAAGGCGAAGAGGATGACGAGGAACTTCTTTGTGCCCAATACATCACTCATGGCTTTCGGCCCTGGTGCAGCTTGCTCTATGCTGTTCCACAGTCCCAGCATTTCGTCCACCTGGTTTTGGCTGAACAACATGTGCTTCTCGGTGCGGCTGAGGAATAGGGCGACCTCGGGCGTGCGCTGCTCCTTGTCGGTTGCTATGTAGGGCGAGGGCACCATGTCGCCGTTGGCGTTGCGCATGGCGTACACAAGGCAGCGACGGTCGTCGAACACGAGTGAGTAGCCGTCGGGCGTTTCGGCCCAGTGCACACGCTCATCGCCTTTGAGCAGGATGTCCACGGTCAGTTCGCCCACAGGTTGACGGAAGGTGGTCAAATCTGGTTTGGCTGGCACAGCCTCCACGTTGTTCCAGCAGAGCATCAGCATGGCGATTAGAAAGAAGTGTTGAAAAGGAAAGAGTTTTTTTCTCATCGGTTGTGATGTTTTGATTGAGTGATTATAAAAGTGAATGGACTGGAGTTGTTAGTCGCCGTAGTGTGGTGGGCGTTGGCTACAGGAAGCACTCCTGCTCGTATTCTTCCAGGGTGCAAGGCTCCACGTCGGCCTTGCCTTCTTCGTTCCATGTGTAGCGGGTGTAGGTGGGGTTGGCCGATTTGTAGAGGTCTTCCTCGTACTGGCGCATGGTGGAGCTGAGAGGAATGTTGCGCATGACGTAGTCGTTGACGCGCTCAATAAGAAAACAGCGTTGAGCCGTACCATTGTCTATATTCATCTCTTTGGCGTAGCGACGGTCTTCTTTCAGCGGTCGGGGGTCGCGCTTGAGGTCAGTGGGAATGACCTTGGAGGCCACCACCCAGCGGTGCATCAGATCAGCGCCCGTCTTGCTGGAGCGTAGGAGATATTCAAGGTAGACGGTCCACTCACCGTTCTTTTCTACCCAGCGGTGAATGGTGGTCAGTAGGACAGCGTCGATGCTATAGTCCTTGTAGTAGCGTGATAGGTCGCTGTGGCGAAGCTGCTTCAGTTCGCGTGTCTCGGTGGCAGCGATCTGCTCGGAGGCCACTGGCCCAATGACGTAGTACCCGTGGTTAAGGAGTGGGGCAGCCAGGGTCTGGTGCATGTAGTTCTTGGCCGAATTGACTTCCACGTTGTAGGCTATGTCTTTGGGGTACTTTTCTATTTTGCGTTCGGAGTTGTCCTGAACGGGGGCAATGTAAATCAGCGTTGGCTTTTCGCTGTAGATGTTGCTGTAGTAGGAGGCTTTTTTCTCGCTCTTGCAGCCCGAAAGCAGTGTAAGGGCTGCAAATGCTGCCAACATAATGTAGGTGTGGGATGTTCTCTTCATGGCTTTGCCGTGTGCTGTGTGGTGGTGTGGAGGGTTCTACTCGTTGTCGGCTGCAGTTTTCTTTTTGCCGAAGGGCAGACGCAGTTTGCGCTTGGTGGCTGTGGAGTCGGACTGCGCTTCGGTTCGGGGCGAGGCCGATTGCTTTGCAACCTTGTTGTTGGCGGCGTTCGCTTTCTTTACTTTGCTCTTTGAGCTTTTCTTCTTCTTGCTGCTTTTCGACTTGGCGTGGCCCTTCTTTTTGCCGTTCTTGCTCTTGGCGGTGGCCTTCTTGTCTTTTGCGCCGTCGGCTTTGATGCTGCTCGGCTTGCCCTCTTCGTCCTTTTGCAGAGCCTGACGCTGCTGCTCAATGGGGAGTTCGCTGGCCACTCGGTTTTCGGTCGGCCGCATAATGCCAATGTCGTCCATGGTTTTCACCTCGTCAATGGTTGGTGTGCGGCGTGGTCCACCAGCCTTGGCGGCCTGCTGCTGTGCCATCTGTGCTTTGACTCGTTGCACGTAGGGGCGCGAGGAGGGAAATGCCGAAATCTCCTTGTTGAACCATTGTTCGGCCTCCGTGGTTTTGCCCATGAGGGCGAGCGTGCTGGCGTAATCGCAATACAGGCCAGGCTGTTCTATGCCTGCTTTGCGGTTCTTGGCTATGGTGGCCGCATACGACTTTGACAGGTTCTCCAGGTTTGCATCCGAGGGGTCCAGCTTGTACGTTATGACCACGTTGGGGTTTTCTACAAGATATTCGGTGCTGCTGCATGCGGTGCACAGAGCTGTTGCCCAGGCGGCGAGTGCCAGTACCGAAAGGCGTATGTTTCGCTTCATGGTGTTGAAATTCTTCTTACTGCCGCACCCTCGCGACACGACTGCTACGGGCGGTGAACCGTTGAGTGTCGGCATTCTAAACACGGGTGCAAAAGTACAAAAAAATACTGATATAGGGCATCGACGCTGCGGTAGGGGTGGGGTGGTCGGTGTGCGATCGGCAATTTATTCGTACCTTTGCAGCGCAAAGTGGCACGTCTGTTGGCAGTTTGCCTGTAGGCGATGAGGTGTGTCCGTCGTGGCGTTCTGAGCCGACTTTGCGCAGCCAAAATCTTCTTTTTCAGATAGAGCAACGAGACGGAAGTTTGCAGTGTTCGGCCGTTGCGCCGTACGGCATGCGTCGGCTGATTGCGCGGCGATGGTGTAAATCAACAACATGATTGGCCTCGATGCCGTACAGTTTGTGCGCCGCTGCCCAACGACATCGGGGCGGAAGTCTGCAGTGTTCGGTGCGGCGCGTGTACAGCATCGCGCCGCGACCACCTCAGGCGTTGCTGGCGAAGACCAACCCATACAGGGACTGGTGCAGCACGCTACGCGACCTCATGCAGCAGTGGCGAGGCGTTGTGGATTAAAAAAAAAGACCAACATCCTGTATGTTTGGAAAAAGATGTATCTTTGCCCCCGTGTGTAGAAAGGGAGGGGCAGTCGTAAAAGACATGCAGAGAAACGATTAAAGATAACTTGTTTATACATACCAAACATCAAACAAAAACCAATGAAAACAGCTTATAACTTCAACGCAGGTCCCTGCGTGCTGCCGAAAGAGGCAGTAGAGTCGACTATCAATGCGATTCGCGACTTTGACAACACTGGAATAGGACTGATGGAGATTTCCCACCGCACTCCGGGTTGGGAACGTACGATGGCTGAGACCCGCCAGCTTTGGCGTGACCTCCTCAACATCCCCGACAACTACGAGGTTCTCTTTCTCGGTGGTGGTGCCAGCACCCAGTTCTTCACCGTGGCAGCCAACTTGCTGAACAAGAAAGCTGCTTACCTGCAGACGGGCGTTTGGGCAAAGAAAGCTGCCAAAGAGGCCAAGTTGTTCGGCGAGGTCGCTATCGTGGCCTCCAGCGAGGACAAGACCTACAGCTACATCCCCAAGGGCTACACCATCCCGACCGATGCAGACTACTTCCATATCACGACAAACAACACCATCTACGGTACTGAGATTAAGTACGACATGGACTGCCCCATTATGCTCGTGGCCGATATGAGCTCCGATATCATGAGCCGTCCGGTGGACGTAACGAAGTACGGCCTCATCTACGGCGGTGCACAGAAGAACGTCGGCCCCGCAGGCGTTACCTTCGTGATCGTTCGCAAGGACATCCTGGGTAAGATTACGGATCGTCAGTACATGAACCCACTGCCCACGATGGTGGACTACCGCACCCACGCAGCCGAAGAAGCAAAGAACATCAGCATGTTCAATACGCCTCCCGTGCTTCCTATCTTTGTGATGCATGAGACCCTGAAGTGGTTGAAGGACACCGTTGGCGGTGTGGCTGAGATGAACAAGATAAACGTCAAGAAGAGCAACCTGCTCTACGATGAGATCGATCGCAACAGTCTGTTCGTCGGCACTGCAGCAAAAGAAGACCGTTCCATCATGAACCATTGCTGGGTTATGGCCGAGGGTCGCGAGGCTCTGCAGGACGAGTTCATGGCTTTCGCCAAGGAGCGTGGCATGGTCGGCATAAAGGGACACCGCTCGGTGGGCGGCTTCCGCGCCAGCCTCTACAACGCTTGCCCCATCGAGGCCGTTGAGGCTCTCGTGCAGTGCATGCAGGATTTCGAAAAAGCTCACAAGTAAACAATCGCATGACGACGGTGGTTCGCGGACACGCACGCTCAGCAGGTGGCGCTCTCGCGAACCACTGCTTGCATCATCCTTAATTAGACAATCGAAGCAATGAAAGTTTTAGTTGCAACAGAGAAACCTTTCGCTAAGGTGGCCGTTGACGGCATCCGCGAAGTGGTTGAGAAGAACGGCTACGAGCTGGCTCTCCTTGAGAAGTATACTGATGTGAACGACCTCTACAAGGCAGTGGCTGACGCTGATGCCCTCATCGTTCGTTCGGATAAGGTTACGAAAGAGGTGATAGACCATGCCAAGAACCTCAAGATCGTGGTTCGCGCTGGTGCAGGGTTTGACAACCTTGACCTCGAGGCTTGCACGGCTCGCGGCATTGTGGCTATGAACACGCCTGGTCAGAACAGCAACGCTGTGGCTGAACTGGTGATGGGCTTGCTGGTTTATGCAGTGCGCAACTTCTACAACGGAAAGAGCGGCAGCGAACTGATGGGCAAGAAGCTCGGCATTTTGGCCTTCGGCAACGTGGGCCGCAACGTGGCTCGTATAGCCAAAGGCTTCGGCATGGAGGTGTACGCTTACGACGCGTTCCTCACCGCTGACCAAATCAACCAAAGTGGTATTGCCACGGCAGTGGCCAACCAGGAGGCACTGTTCGAGACTTGCGATGTGGTGTCGCTGCACATCCCGGCAACTGCCGAGACCAAGCAGAGCATCAACTACGCGCTCGTGGGCAAGATGCGCAAGGGTGGTATTCTGGTGAATACGGCCCGCAAGGAGGTTATCAACGAGGCTGAACTGCTTAAGTTGATGGCTGAACGCACCGACCTGAAGTATGTTACGGATATTATGCCCGATGCCGACGCTGAGTTCAAGGCTTTCGAGGGTCGCTACTTCGCTACGCCCAAGAAGATGGGTGCTCAGACCGAGGAGGCTAACATCAATGCTGGTATTGCAGCAGCCAATCAGATTGTTGACTTCTTCAAGACGGGTAACAAGAAGTTCCAGGTGAACAAGTAATCACGGTCGCTTGTCATCGAGACTATGAAGCAGAGGATGCCACTGCGGCATCCTCTCTCTTTTTTTGCAGATGTATGGAGTGGCGAAGGGCATGAGGTGATAGGGAGTGGCGGTTGTGTCGGGTGGCGGTGCTATATATTATAGGTGTAGGCGCTGGTCGGTGGCTGGAAGTTCACTGGCCGAAGGAGGAAGTTGTGCTGCTTAAGGTGGAAGTTCCGTTGCTCGAATGAGATAGTTACGCTGGCCGAAGGAAGAAGTTGTGCTGCTTAAGGTGGAAGTTCCGTTGCTCGAATGAGATAGTTACGCTGGCCGAAGGAAGAAGTTGTGCTGCTTAAGGTGGAAGTTCCGTTGCTCGAATGAGATAGTTGCACTGGCCGAAAGAAGAAGTTGTGCTACTTAAGGTGGAAGTTCCGTTGCACGAAAGAGATAGTTACGCTGGCCGCAAGAAGAAGTTGCGCTGCTCAAGGTTGGAGTTCCGTTGCTCGAAAGAGATAGTTGCACTGGCCGAAGGAAGAAGTTGTGCTGCTTAAGGTGGAAGTTCCGTTGTTCAAAAGAGATGGTTCCGCTGGCCGGAGGAAGAAGTTGTGCTGCTTAAGGTGGAAGTTCCGTTGCTCGAAAGAGATAGTTCTGCTGTCCGCAGGAGGAAGCTCAGCTGTCCGCAGGAGGATGTTTCGCTGGTCGAGGAAAGGTGGGAGGCTGGTCGATGATGGAAATGATGATGATTGACAGGAGGATAGGATGATGTCGGTGGAGACGCTGTGGGTGTACAATCCGGAGCATGACTTGTGTCTGGCGAACGGGGATGCGCATTTTGTGGCGCCGGAGTCGGCGCTGAGGTTGGGCGACGATTGTTGCGAGGCGATGCGGTGGATTGGCGAGGCGGATGAGTTGTGCCGCTCGTCGCGTGGGCTGTGCTGCTCGTCGCGCGGGTTGGCGCGGGTGCTGCGCGAGGTGCGCCCTGAGCGCGTTGTGCCGTGGGGATGGAATGCGGTGTTGACCACGCAGTTGCGTCGGCTGGGGGTGGCTGAACGGTTGTTGCCTTCGGCCGATGAGTTGGGTCGTTGGCGGGCGCTTCAGCACCGGTCGACGGCGGTGAGGTGCGCGTCGTGGTTGGCGAGTCGTGGTGTGGAGGTGGTGGAGTGCGCGTTTGCGGCGTCGGTCGACGAGGTGGTGGCTGCGGTGAGTGGGGGCGGCGACTGGGTGCTGAAGGCTCCCTGGAGCGGCAGTGGGCGCGGGTTGCGCTGGGTGAGGTGGCCGATGAGTGGGCATGACCTGGGGTGGGTGGCGCGCATGGTGCGAACGCAGGGGGGCGTGGCGGTGGAGCGTCGGTGCCGACGGGTGTGCGATTGGGCTATGCTGTTTGCGGTGGATGAGGAGGTTAGTTTTACGGGCTATTCGCTCTTTGCGACGCGCGGTGGTGTGTATGCGGGCAATTGGTTGCGGTCAGATGGGGCGGTGGAGCGGCTGGTGGGCGAGCTGGTGGGGCTGGAGGTGGTGCGGAGGGTGCGCGCCGAGTTGGCCGAGTGGCTGCGGCAGGAGGTGTGGCCGTGCTATCGGGGGCCTGTGGGGGTGGATATGTTGGTGTATGAGGATGAGGTTGAGGGCGGTGCGCGTCTTCATCCGATGGTGGAATTGAACTTGAGGCACACGATGGGCATGGTGGCGCACGGTTTGCTGGCGCGTCGTCCGGAGTTGGAGGGCGGCTGGATGGGGGTGGAGCGTGCGGCCGCCGAGGGTGATGGCTATGTGCTGCAGGTGCGGCCGCCGCGGTCGGATTGGGAGGCGATGGCAGAGCGTGTGAAGGGTATGGATTGTCTTTTTGTTAACGGTTGATGATTCCTGAAGTAACAGAAAATGTTCACCATAGCAGTAGAAAATGTTCTCCGCAGAAACAGGGCATGGTCAGCACAGAAGCAGATGATGCGCTCTTTGGCAACAGATAATGTGTAGTATAGCGGCAGAAGGTGTTCTGCGTAGTAAGGGTTGAGGGTTGTTTTTTAAACGGTTGATGATGAGTTTGGTGGAAGTTTTACTCATGGCGGTGGCTCTTTCGGTGGATTCGTTGGTGGTGGCGGCTGCGGCGACGGTGCAGTCGCGCTTGTCGGTGCGGCGGCTGGTGCTGATGGCGTCGGTGTTTGCGGTGGTGCAGGGGGTGCTGCCGTGGTTGGGTGCTATGTTGGGCGGTGTGTTTCAGCAGGGTATGGAGTCGGTGGATCATTGGGTGGCGTTCGGGCTGCTGGTGGCTGTGGGGGGCAAGATGGTGTGGGACGGCGTGCGCGGTGCCGAGGAGGGGCGGCGGCTTGATGCGTCGCGCCTCGGGGTGATGTGTGTGCTGGCGGTGGCCACTTCGATCGATGCTTTTGTGCTGGGCATCGGCATGGGGCTGAGTATGAGGGGCGGACGGGTGTGGCCGGCGTGCGCGCTCATTGGGCTGGTTACGTTCGGTGCGGCGCTGCTGGGGGGCTGGCTGGGGCGGCGCAGCGTGGTGCTGCCTGCGCGGTTGGCTTCGGTGGTGGCAGGGACGGTGCTCATTGGGTTGGCGGTGCGCACGCTGTTTGAGCACGGGGTGTTCGCGTAGGGTTTTCTTTTTCAGAGGGTTGTTTTCCTGTGTGCTGCGCGCCGAGTTGGGGTACTCGGCGTGTGGGGGCGGGGATTTGTGCGTGGTGGGACAACGAATGGTGTGCGTCGGTTCGCGCAGATGTATGTGTTGTTTTTCAATGGTCTATGCATAGATTTTTAACGGTCTATGCGTAGATTTTCAACGGTGTATGCGTAGACTTTCAGCATTGTATATATAGCGTTGCACATTTCTATGCGTAGATTTTCAACGGTGTATGCGTAGACTTTCAGCATTGTATATGTAGAATTGCATATTTTTATGCATAGATTTTAAACGGTATATGCGTAGACTTTCAGCATTGTATATATAGAGTTGCACATTTCTATGCGTAGATTTTCAACGGTATATGCGTAGACTTTCCATGTTCTATGCGTAGACTTTCAGCATTGTATATATAGAGTTCTTCAACTCTATGCATAGACTTTCGAATTTGTATGCATACAATTTCTGAATTGTATGCATAGAGTTTGCGAATTGTATGCATACAGTTTTCCAACCGACCGTGCTGACTTTCTTTTTCGACCGTGGTGGATTTTGAAATTGACCGTGGTGGATGTCAGAACTGACCATAGTAGATGTCAGAACTAAACATGGTGCTTTGTATTTTTGGACACGAAGCCCCTCTGCATTGGGGCGGAACTTTTTGTGCTATGGGCACGAAGTGCTTCCGAGGGGAGTGCGAAGTCCCTCTGCATTGGGGCGGAACTTTTTGCGCTATGGGCACGAAGTGCTTCCGAGGGGAGTGCGAAGCCCCTCTGCATTGGGGCGGAACTTTTTGTGATACGGGCGCGAAGTGCTTCCGAGGGGAGTGTGAAGTCTCTCTGCATTGGGGCTGAACTTTTTGCGTTATTGGCGCGAAGCAAATTCGCTTTGCGCGCGAAGCAATTTCGCTTTGCTCACGAAGTTCCACTGCTGGGCTCATGAATAGTTCCCTCTTTGTCCGCAAAGACTATTTGCATTGCTTACGAAGCAATTCCACCTTGCTCGCGAAGCATTTCCGCCTTGTTCGCGAAGCAATTTCGTTTTGCTCGCGACGGTTATTTGCATTGCCCGCAAATTTCTTCTGCACGGAGGGTGCACGTTGGTGGAAGTGATGCGGAAGAGCTTTTGCTTCAGTGCGCTACGGGCGGAGTGGGGAGGGCGCGGAGGGGGCGGTGGTGTCGACGATAGTGATGCGGCTGCGGGTGTCGTTGAGGCGGTTGACTTCGATGTGGACGGGGATGCGCTCGTAGAGTTGCTTCATGTGGCTGATGATGCCCACGCGGCAGTTGCGCAGGCGGGGCAGCGAGGAGAGGAGCTTCACCACCTCGTCCAGCCGGTCTTCGCTGAGGGTGCCGAAGCCTTCGTCGATGAACAGGGTGTCGATGCCCAGTGTGCTGTATTCCACGGTGGAAAGTGCCAGCGCGAGGGCGAGGGAGACGAGGAACGATTCGCCTCCGCTGAGCGATTCGACGGGGTTTTTGACGTGGCGCTGGGTGCGGTCGAGGATGCTGATGTGGAGCGTTCCGGGTATGGCTTCGAGCAGGTAGCGGTCGCTGAGTTGGACAAGGTATTGGTTGGCGTTGTGGAGCAGGCGGCCGAGCACGCGGCTTTGCGCCACGTCGCGCAGGCGGCTGCCTGATGAGCTGCCGAAGAGTTCGTTCAGCTGGGCCCACTCTTCGTAGGCGGCGCGTTTGGTTTGGGCGTCGGCTTGGGCGGCCCGACGCAGGGCGGCTTGCTGCTGGTTGAGCTGGAACTGTTGGCGCAGCTCGCCCTGGCGGCGCAGCAGGGAGGCTGCGAGGTCGGCTTGCTGGCGGGCGCGCTGGGCAATGGAGGTCGCGGTGTCCTGTTCCGACAGGTGGGGGGGACGGCGGCGAGCGGCGTCGGCCAGCTGGGCGGCCACCGTCTCGGCGGCTGCTCGGGCGCGTGCCTCGGCGGCT
>JAFTFL010000016.1 GCA_017449525.1 Bacteroidales bacterium
GATTTTTACCAGAGTCTCACCGTTCTCCATGCGCTCCCAGTTGGCCATCAGTTCGTCCTTATGCTGGTCGAGCCACTCGAAAACGAGGTTCAAGGCTCGGCGAGGCATCTGGCCTGTCACGTTTCCCGTCTTAATGTCTATCGTAGCCCGAAACTCGTTGTATCGCACATGAAAGTGTGGCGGATTATGGTCGGGCAGATACATCGTAATGACGATTCCGTAGAAATGGCAAATCTCTGGCATAATTTCTTTGCTTTTAAAATTCTGATGCAAAAATACAAAAATTCTGCGAAATAAAGAAATAAATTTGTTTGCGGGCGATAAAAACGAAACTTAGCTAATCTCTTAACGAAATTGCCAACTTTCATCATACTCTGAGTTTTGGGTTGCAAAATTAAACAATTTCAGAGCGTCCCCAGCCGTGCAAAATATGCCAGAATATGTATGTTTCTCCGAGCCTATGGAAATCTCGTACGGACTTCAACATTGTCACCAAGTGTTCTTCGACGAGCGAAGCGAGCAGAGCTCGAGTCCCAGTTACCAAACGCAGTAACCGAGGTAACACTTAGGTAACGGAACAGGCTCAACATTCTTTCCAATACGAAAGAATCTCAAAAGCGCAAATAATTGTAAACAGACGCATTATCAATGTCTTACGCTAAAGCACCCGTAACAACCTCATCATCCCCTACAATCTTGATATCCGTAAAAATAGAACGGTTGCCTAAAAGTATGTCTCATCACAGATTTTCACCACCGTCGGAGCCTCGGCTACTCGCCCTGCGGCCAACGCTTTCTGTCCCACTCCCTGTGCGGACACAGCCGCTGCCATGTGGGAAAATATGCGTACCTTTGCACGTTGGCAGCAACTCTACGCAACCATGCACGACTGCCTAACGAAGTAGAACACAAACATAAAAGAACAAAATACACATAATAGTATGACCCGCGAAGAATTTCAAGCCGAACTGCGCATGGGCATTCCCGACCCATTGCCAGCCCCACAGCCCTACGACACCACCGTGAACCACGCCCCGAAGCGCAAGGACATCCTCACCCCTGCCGAGAAACGTCTTGCACTACGCAACGCGCTGCGCTACTTCGACCCGAAGCACCACGCCTTGCTGGCGCCCGAATTTGCCGAAGAGCTGCGCCGCTACGGTCGTATATATATGTATAGGCTGCGCCCCAGCTACCCCATGTATGCCCGCCCGATAGAGGACTACCCAGCCCGCTGCCAGCAGGCTGCTGCCATTATGCTGATGATACAGAACAACCTCGACCCAGCTGTGGCACAACATCCGCACGAGCTCATCACCTATGGTGGCAACGGAGCCGTATTCCAGAACTGGGCACAGTATCGCCTGGTGATGAAATACCTCAGCGAGATGACCGACGAGCAAACTCTCGTTATGTATAGCGGCCACCCCATGGGGCTATACCCCAGTCATAAAGAAGCACCGCGCGTGGTGGTTACTAACGGCATGATGATTCCCAACTACAGCAAACCCGACGATTGGGAACGATACAACGCCATGGGCGTAACGCAATACGGCCAAATGACCGCCGGCAGCTACATGTACATCGGACCGCAAGGCATCGTGCACGGCACCACCATCACCGTGCTCAACGCAGCCCGTAAACTCGGAGGCGGCACAGCAGGCAAACTCTTCATCACCGCCGGCTTGGGCGGCATGAGCGGTGCCCAGCCCAAAGCAGGCAACATTGCCGGCGTGGTCAGCATTACGGCCGAAATCAACCCCGCAGCGACACAGAAGCGCTACGACCAGGGCTGGGTGGACGAAGTGCATGACAACCTTGACACACTCTTTGCCGCCGTCGACAGCGCACGCAACGAAAAACGCGCCCGCTCCTTCGCCTATCAGGGCAACGTCGTTGACCTGTGGGAATACTGCGCTGCGAAAGGCATTCAGGTGGACCTCGGCAGCGACCAAACCTCGCTCCACAACCCGTGGGCTGGAGGCTACTACCCAGTAGGACTCAGCCTGGAGGAGTCCAAACAAATGATGGCAGAGCAACCCGAGCTGTTCCGCGAGAAAGTGCAGGAGAGCCTGCGCCGCCATGTCGCCGCCATTAATAAATTGACCGCCCAGGGCATGTATTTCTTCGATTATGGCAATGCGTTTCTGCTCGAAAGCAGCCGTGCTGGTGCCGACGTGTGGAACGCCGACCACACCGCCTTCCGTTATCCGAGCTACGTGCAGGACATCATGGGACCCATGTGTTTCGACTACGGTTTTGGCCCCTTCCGTTGGGTATGCACCAGCGGCAACCCCGCCGACCTTGACAAGAGCGACCACATAGCCATGGAGGTGCTCGACGAAATAGCCGCCCACTCCCCTGCCGAGATACAGCAGCAGATGCGCGACAACATACAGTGGATACGCGGAGCCAAGGAGAACCACCTCGTCGTCGGCAGCCAAGCACGCATACTCTATGCCGACTGCGAGGGTCGTACCAAGATAGCGGCACGCTTCAACGAAGCCATCCGCAACGGGGAAATAAGTGCCCCCATAGTGCTCGGCCGCGACCACCACGACGTGAGCGGCACGGATAGCCCCTTCCGTGAAACGAGCAACATCTACGACGGCAGCAACCGCACCGCCGATATGGCCATACAGAATGTCGTTGGAGATTCGTTTCGCGGCGCTACGTGGGTGAGCATCCACAACGGCGGCGGAGTGGGCTGGGGCGAAGTGATAAACGGCGGCTTCGGCATGGTGCTCGACGGTAGTGCAGAATGCGACCGACGCCTGCGCCTCATGCTGCACTGGGATGTGAACAACGGCATCAGCCGTCGCAGTTGGGCGCGCAACGAGGGTGCCATGTTCGCCATTCGGCGTGCTATGGAGGTCTGTCCCGAGCTCAAGGTAACGCTGCCCAACCTCGTTGACGACAGTATCATAGACAGTGCCTTCTGAACAAGCACCTAAAACAGCGTTCCGCACTTCTACCCCATCTCGTTGCCCACATCGGGCAGGTGGAGCAGAAGTGCGGATGGCACGCTGCAACGAGATAGCAAAGCGAGACCTTAGAAGAGACAACACAGCCGTCGTTGCGTATGAGCCTTCACTTCAGAACAATGTATTGGTCACCAATACAACAGCCAATGAAAGCGTAGGCAACATCATGTGGCATACACATCGCAGCATAGAACATAGCGCAGTGGCGAATTTGGTGTATATGAAACTGGGACAACTTCATGAATGTGCCACCCAGCCCGAAGCGACAGCGTCTCGCCTTAGAGCGTGGACGTGTGCGTTAGTAATTGGATAGCACAGGTAGTCGAAGAGCTCATAAACACCGATGAAGACCCAAAGTTCCTCGCTCTTGTTATATACAGAAGATAAAACTCACCTTAACCAGCAGTACTAATGAATAGAATGAAGGGAGGGTTTTGGATACTTATAGCCGTGGCTGTTTGCGGCACGTGTTGGGCAGCATGCAGACGGACAGCCAAAGCGGAGTCCAAACCAATCGAGGAGAACGGCCAGTTCGTCACCCTCACCGATGCAGTGCCTGATGCAATACTGGAGATACGCTACTTCAGTACATACAACTTTGTAGGCAAGCGTATTGACGGCTATGAAGAGCCGACGGCACTCCTCAGCCGTCAGGCAGCCGACAGCCTGCGAGCTGTGAGCGACGACCTGCTGAAGCAGGGCTACAGGCTGAAAATCTATGATGCCTATCGGCCGCAGCGAGCAGTTGACCACTTCGTGCGCTGGGCTGCCGATCTGTCCGACACTCTGATGAAACACTACTTCTACCCCGACCTGAACAAGAATGTCCTGTTCGAGCAGGAGTACATAGCGGAGAAGAGTGGCCATACGCGCGGTAGCACGGTCGACCTCACCCTCTTCGACATGGCCACAGGAAAGGATGTTGACATGGGGGGGACGTTCGACTGGTTCGGACCAGAAAGCCATCCAGACTTTTGCGGCAATCCCACAACGGGCGAGTACACAGCCGACAACTCACAGTCGCCCACTGGTCGTAGCATTACTGCTGAGCAGTTTGCCAACCGCATGAAGTTGCGTACAGCCATGTTGGCGCACGGCTTCAAACCCTTAGGCTCGGAGTGGTGGCATTTCACCCTACGTACCGAACCCTATCCTGACACCTACTTTACTTTCCCCGTCAAGCAACTGAAGTAGGACGGCGAGTTTCTTCTCCGCCCAGTGCTACACAACTGTAGATTTCAGCCCCTCCACTTCTACCTTGTAAAGGCATGAGTGGAGGGGTTTCTTGCAGCATGTAGTTGTGGGAAATGACAGCCCAATAGACAACTGCGATAAACAAAGACAACAGGAAAGTGTACCCCCTACCGCCAGCGCATCTGCCAGCAGGCCAAGGCGGCTGCCGCTGCCACATTGAGAGAATCAACACCGGCGCGCATCGGAATGCGTGCCACATAATCACATTGTTCGATAACACTGCGCGACAATCCGTCGCCTTCTGCCCCCATAACGATGGCCAAACGCGGCTCGGCAGCCAAGCGCGAGTCGTCGAATGGCAGTGCGCGGTCATCGAGAGCCATGGCGACCAACTTGTAGCCCATAGAGCGTAATTGCGTCATGGCCGAGGCTGGCCACTCCCCTGTTCCAAGTCGTGTCCACGGCATTTGAAAGATGGTTCCCATACTTACCCGTATCACACGGCGGTTCAGGGGCTCGCACGTAGTGGAAGTAAACAGAAGTGCATCCATGTTGAGGGCTGCGGCCGACCGCGTTGCAGCTCCAACATTGACGGCATCGACCACACCGTCGAGCACCAACAGGCGATGCCCCTCGGCACAAATATCTCCGAGAGAAGGTAGCGGTTTGCGACGCATGGCACAGAGCACACCGCGCGAAAGAGTATAACCAGTGATGGAGCGAAGTACTTCGCGTTGCCCTACATAGATGGGGATGTTGCCCACCCGATTGATAACGTCTGCAGCTATGCCACGCACGTGGTGCCACTCCGTCAGCAGTGCGATGGGCTCATAACCGCTGCGCAACGCCACGTCTATCACTTTGGGGCTTTCGGCAATAAACAGCCCTGCGTCAGCCTCAAAGCCGTTGCGCAGTTGCGCCTCGGTGAGTGAGGAAAAAAGGCGTACCTCCTCGGCCGAAGCGTCGGCAATCTCCACAATACGAGGGGCGAGACCCTCAAACATTGGACTGCTTAGCGTAGTACTACTCATTTAGAGAAGAACTATATTAATATATAAGGTGTATACCTGCACACATCGGATTGCAGCCTTTCACTATCAGAAACTGAACTGCAACGACACGCCCGCCGCATTGCGGCCGAGTCCGTCCTGCAGCAACGCAGGCTGGGCCGTGAGCGAAAGGTCATCGCTTATCTCAAATTCATAGAGGTGCCCGAAGACCAGCGCATCAATCAAATTTAAACCGTAGACGGCCACCCCCACAATGACAGACAACTGGAAGTTCTTGTTATAGGACTGGTACATGTTATAAATATTGGCGGTCGGGTAGTTGGCATAGTCCTGCAACGACGGGGTATCGCCATGCTGACGACGAAAGAGATACTCGTCGCGGTAGAGCTTCATCTGCGAATAGTTGCTACCAATCCAATAGCCCACTGCAGCAAAACCAGCATATATTATCGGTATCTTCCAAGCCTGATGATTATAGACCTGACCTGCTCCAGGCAAGACTGCCGAGAGCAGCACTGCACGGCGAGGACTGTGAGAACGAACTGAGGTAGTGCTTGAGCCGTCGGCTGTATCGGCCTCAAGGGCTTCAATGTACGCCATTCTACCTGGCGAAGCCTGCTGCCCTGAAGTAGAAAAAACACCCTGATTCTCGACAGAAAAACTGTGATTGGCCTCGAATACACGTCCTAATGGAGCAGGCTCTCCCAATGTCCACTCTGCGCTTGAAGGCATACTCGACAGGGGGGCAAACGTCAACTTATCGGGAGTGCTACCCACATTTTGTATGCACTGCGACTGAGCAAGACAACAATTACAAACCAAAACGAAGAGAGCATGCACAAGGCATACCCTCTTCGTAATCATATAACCTCTTCGACCTTGCAACCTATTGCCTGTCGATAAGTGTCATGATGCGAGCAAAATCGGCATCATCCTTAAAGTGTATCGTAACCGTACCTCGACCGCGTCGCGACCGCTTGATGTCGACTTCTGACTGTAACCGCTGGCGCAGCGAGCGACAGTGAGAGGCATGAACTTCGGGCAAATCGTTCTGCGTCTTTTTAAGTCGCGTCGTGGTGGGACGTGTCGAGTCCTTCACCAACTGCTCAGTCTGATGTACAGAAAGATGCCGGTTGATGATGTCGTGAAGGATGGCAAGATGAGTCTCTATGTCCTCCACATTAACGAGTGCACGCGCATGAGCCATGCTGATTTGATTTGTACTCAGTGCCATTTGGGTTTCAGCAGGCAAGTTCAGTAGGCGCAAATAATTAGTGATCGTGGCCCTGTTCTTGCCGACCTTCTCACTCAACTGCTCATGGGTAAGTTGGCACTCCTCGATGAGAGCGGCATACGAAAACGCAATCTCCATGGCATTGAGGTTCTCACGTTGAATGTTTTCCACCAACGCCATCTCCATCATTTGCCCATCGGTAGCCACACGAATATAGGCCGGAATTTCGGTAAGTCCAGCACGCTTGGCGGCCCGCAATCGTCGTTCGCCTGCTATCAACTGGTAGCGCTCCTGGGGCATGCTACGCACCGTAACTGGTGCGATGACACCCTGCTGACGAATGGATTGAGCAAGCTCTTCGAGAGCCTCCTCATCAAATTCTTTTCTTGGTTGGAACGGGTTGGCATCAATCTTATCTATGGGAATGGAGGCAATAGACGTTGTCAAATTAGCCCTACCCATAGCTTTGTCAATATCGACATCGGGCAGCAACGACCCCAATCCTCTGCCCAAACCACCGATCTTCTGTTTTGCCATAATGATTGCTGCTCCTGTTTAGTTGATAAGATTGTTCCGTTTCAGTATCTCATTGGCCAAGTTGAGATAGTTCACTGCCCCTGCGGATGTGGCATCATGCATAATGATGGTCTTGCCGTAGCTCGGGGCTTCAGCCAGTTTAGTATTACGATAGATGAGCGTATCAAATACCATCTGCTTGAAGTGAGACCGCACATCATCCACCACCTGCCGTGCTAATCGCAGACGCGAATCGTACATGGTGATAAGCAATCCCTCAATGGTAAGATTCGGATTCAGTCGTGTCTGCACAATACGTATCGTATTGAGGAGTTTGCCCAAGCCTTCCAAAGCAAAGTACTCACTCTGGATGGGAATGATAACAGAATCAGAGGCCGTGAGCGCATTAAGAGTGATGAGCCCAAGTGATGGCGAACAGTCGATGATAATAAAGTCATATTCATCCTTGACAGCTTTCAAGGCATCCGACATGTAATATTCACGACGTTTCTCGTTCACCAGGTCAATTTCAGCCCCCACGAGGTCGATTCGAGTGGGCAAAAGATAAAGGTTGGGGGTCTCTGTCTCAACAATGCATTCATGAATCTCGGCCTGTCCAAGCAGACATTCGTAAACACTTTTCTGCAGCCCCTCAGGGTCTATACCTAAACCAGACGTTGCGTTGGCCTGTGGGTCGGCATCAACCAGTAATACTTTATACTCCAGCACTGCTAACGATGCGCTTAGATTGGTGGCCGTCGTGGTCTTGCCCACACCACCCTTTTGATTAGCTATCGATATTATTTTCCCCATATCATTACAATGTACAACGGTTGAACATACTGCGACGCCTCCCACCCTATGCAGTCTATTGCATCAGGTTGCGAATGTCGCACTCCCGCAGCCCACTATGCTGTGGCCTTCAAGTTAGTCGACGTACTCGTTCGCAAAATGTCCTTCGCCAGCGCGGTACTCAGCATCCTGCTCCTCAGTTGGCGACGGTGCCATCACACCGGTGTCGATGTATTGGAATGCATTCTCCAGCCCAAGGCGGAACTTCTCGAAGTCCTCTTTATAAAGGAACATCTTGTTCTTGTCATAGAAATAAACACCAGTGTTGTTGTCAAACATCTTCCGGCTCTCGGTGATGGTGATGTATTTGTCCCCGCCTCGTGTTGCTCTTACGTCCACGTAGTACTTGCGTTTACCTGCGCTGATGACTTGTGAGTAAAGCTCATCCTGCTGCCTGTTGTTATTCGATTCCATTCTTTACGTTGAATATGTTTAATACTTATTGTTCTGTTTTGTGATGTTTGCTATTGCGTCTGCTTGTGAGTCATGATGTCTAAAATCATGTCGTCCGTTTGACACATGCCGTCATGTCCAAGTCTCACCAGGTTCTTAATGGAGCACTCCACACAACTTTCCGAAATACCGTCCGTGGCATCCACAACGAAATCATTGCATGCCAAGTCCGACGCAACGAACGCACTATAAAGACCTGCGGATATTTTTAGTGCACAACTGGGCTTAGCGCCGTCGCATATCATACCTGTAATCGTATTGATAAGGTTCTTGATAGCGTAGGTTATCTGCGTGAGGGTACCACCCTTTAGGTAGGTAATCGCCGAGGCGACACCAAGTGAGGCGTTGACTATACCACAAAGTGCCGAGAGGCGTCCTATGCCTTGTTTTACATAAATAGACATGAGGTGGCTCAGAATCAGTGCTCGAGTGAGCCGTTCCTCACTACAATTCGTTAGCTGTGCATATTCACACACTGGCACCGTACAGGTTATGCCCTGGTTCCCACTGCCCGAATTCGAGTAGATGGGCAGGGTGCAACCGTCCATTCGTGCATCCGAGGCTGCTACGGTACTGGCCACCACGCGGTGCACAATGTCCTCGCCGGCACACTCCATTAGGATACGTCCAGCGTTGAGCCCATAGCCTTTCAGTCCTTCGGTGGCTGCCGCCTCATTCAAGCGTGTTGTGTCGAGGATGAACCGTAATTCATCTATGGGTGTGGTCGTGGCATATTCATAGACCACAGCCACACTCAACGCTGGCGACACGGATGCTTCGCATGGCGAAGTGTTTTGGGACGCGTCCCCCTGTTGCTGACTACAATCATCGAGCAATACCTTATCATTCTTTGAGATGAAGACGAAGCCCGTGTGTTTGTGTGCAATGACAACTTTGGAGGAGTTTGATGCCTGCTCGCAACGACATTCTATGTAGAGTCGCTCACTGCAATCCTTGATGCCGATGTGTATGCGCTCCATATTACAGGATAGCCATTGTTTGGCCGCTTGAGTTTCTTCGGCCGAAACGCTGAGCACTTCCAATCCCCTTTCAGGACGACCAGCAGTAGCTGCCACTGCAACAGCTATGGGCAGTCCGCTCATACCCGTTCCCGGTATGCCGACCCCCATGGCGTTCTTGTAGACATTTTTACTCAGCAGCAGTTCAATACTGTCTGGAATGCCGTCAAGCAGCGAACATGCTTTCGCCACAGCCAGTGCTACCGCCCCCGGCTCGGTACAGCCCGTTGCCACAACAACCTCCTGCCTCAGTAACTCCGCTATACTGTTGCGCGTGCAGATGTCCAACATCGCGTGTCGTTAAAGCTGACGGCTGGAACTATTTGGTATAAAGCTTCTGCCAGTTCTTGTATTCACGCTCTTTCCACGGCCCGTTGTGGTACACGTAGGAGGCTATGAGGGGTATCACAGTGGTGCCTTCGGCATACACCATCTGCTGCAACTTGTCGTCCACCTTACCCCAGCTACCTGCTTCGAGCAGTGTAGAAGAGGAGCATGCGCCGTCGCGCACATCGGCCACTGTTATTTGGATAGCATACTTGTGCATCGGCACTTCGTGGCCGAGGATTTCAGCGCAAACCACAGTGTCCTGAGCAAAATTCTTCGGTGTACCACCGCCTACCATGAACAGGCCTGTTTGAGGAGCTTCCATCTTGACCATCGTGAGTTCAATGAAATCACGCACCGAGTCAATACTCACATAGGGCTTCCCTTCTTTACCTCTTATCCATTGGTGCTTACCAATACCAAAACCTGCACTGCTGTCGCTGAATGCGGGGCAGAAAATTGGCACGCCACATTCGTAGCAAGTCTGGATAAGGCTATCCTTCTTCACTGCATTGCCGTCGTGCAGCCACTTGCCCAGTTCGTACAAGAATTCGCGCGATGAATAAGGACGCGCCTCAAGCTGGTTGGCCAAACGGTAGGTAGCATCGTCGCACACCTGCAGTTCTTCTTCGTCAATGAAAGTGTCGTATATACGGTCTATATACAGTTCACGAAGCTTTGTATCCGGCACAACGTTTTCCTTTTCCCCAATATAGTGCTTGAATCCAAGTGCTTCAAAGAGGTCCATATCGATGATTGATGCACCCGTAGAGACCACCACATCAATCATCTTGTTGCGCACCATGTCCACATATACCTGCATACATCCTGCTGCCGAGGTCGAGCCTGCGAGGGTCAGGATATTGGTGCAATCCTTCTCGGCACACATCATCATCAGGATGTCTGCTGCACGGGCGGTATCGCGTGAGGTGAACGACATGTGGCGCATGGCATCAATGAGTTGAGTCGAGTCGTAGCTCTTGATGTCAATGTGTTGCACTACTTCTTTCAACAAATCTTTCTTCTCCATTGTCAGAATGTTTTATGTTGTGCCGGGTCTATATTCTTGTTTCTATATATTAATAGGTGTTGTGCAAATAAACAGGACCGCGACGTACTGCCTTTCGCCATTCCACTTTTCTAATACTCACATTGCAGGCTCGTTATTCTGAAGACGTACACCTTGCAACAAGGTGCAAAGATACTAAATCTTTTTTACATCACAGTCCATCGCCTTGGTGTCTTGCTTCTATCTATTGATATGGTGGTGTGTGGCACTCATTGTTGCAGCCTTTTGTGGCATTCCTTCTTGTATGTGCATACTGGCTTCGAGGTCGTGCCCTTCCTCTTAGAATGGCGTGTCGCCGTTGTCCACCATAGAGAAGTCGTCTGGATGGTCCAGATTATTAAGTCCCGACTCCATCGTAACGAAGTCTACCCCGCCAGTGCCTTGTGCGTCGAACCCCTGATTGGCCGACAGTCCCGCCAAGGCCACCGAGGTGAAATCCGTGGGATTCTCAAATCGGGCGAACTCGCGTACAAAGCGCAACCGGCAAGAGCCTGTGGCTCCCGAGCGATGTTTTTCAATATTGATGTCGGCCATGCCAATGACCGACCCCTTTTCATCGTCCTCGGTCATGCCGTAGTAGTCTGGACGGTATATAAACATGACGATGTCGGCATCCTGCTCAATAGCTCCCGACTCACGCAAGTCCGAGAGTTGCGGTTTCTTGGAGCCTCCACGTTTTTCCACATCGCGCGACAGCTGCGACAACGCCAGTACTGGGATGCCCAGCTCTTTGCTGAGCGACTTCAACTGGCGCGATATGGTACTGATTTCCTGTTCGCGATTGCCGTTGCGCGACATGTCGCTTCCAGCCTGCATCAGTTGTAGGTAGTCCACAAAGACCATCTGTATGCCATGGCTCTGCTGCAGCCTGCGGCATTTGGCTCTCAACTCAAAGATGGAAAGTTGCGGTGTCTGGTCGATGATGATGGGTGCATTTTTCAGCACGTTGGCCTTCTCATACAGGCGTTCCGTCTCCTCTTTGGTAAGTTTCTCGCCCTTCTTCAGTTTTTCTCCGGGTATATGACTTTCGGCCTGCAGCAGTCGCATAGTGAGCTCGATGGCGGTCATCTCCAGCGAGAAGAATGCTACGGGTCGATTGAATTCCACAGCCATGTTGCGAGCTATAGAGAGCGCAAAGGCAGTCTTACCCATAGCGGGGCGGGCGGCCAGGATGATGAGCGTACCAGGGTGGAAGCCTGCAGTGATGCGATCCAGGTCGGTGAAGCCTGTGGGTATACCCGTAAGGTTGTCCTTGCTCTCCTGTCCAGCTTTTATCTGTTCCAGTGCTTCGTCCACCACTCCCTCTATTGCGACATAATCCGAGTGGAAGTTCTTGTCGCTCACCTCAAATAAACCCTGTTGAGCCCTATCCAGCAGGTCAAGGGCATCTTGGGTCTCGTCATAAGAGTCGCGTATCGTTTCGGTAGAGACTCGTATCAGTTCGCGCTGAATATACTTCTCGGACAGGATGCGTGCGTGGTTCTCAATGTGGGCGGCCGAAACCACTTTATTTGTAAGCTGCGATACGTAGTAGGCACCACCCACTGCCTGTAGGTTTCCGTCGTGGCGCAGTTGGGCAACGACCGTGAGGATGTCCACATCCTTAGATAACTCAAACAGGGTGTGGATGGCTCGGAAGATGAGCTGATGCTCCGATTTATAGAAGTATTCGGGTCTAAGCGTTTCTATAGCACCCGTCAGAGCGTCCTTGTCGAGCATAAGTGCTCCAAGCACTGCCTCCTCTATCTCTACAGCCTGAGGCGGCACCTTGCCGTTGAGGCTGAACGCAGTGCTGTAATCCATCTTCTCTCTCCGCTTTGGGCGTATCCCAATTGTGTTTTCCATGAATGCAAAAGTACCACCTTTTACCCTTTCTTGCTGCGGAAAGTTACTAACACCTCCCCTATCGCTCCCAACTACAACCTGCTGAGATTTGCATTCGGCCGTGCACATCCTCTTCTCCACCCCCTCGCAGTACGCGAACCGTCGTGGCAGACGAGCAACTTTTACGCCCTTAGACTCCCCACCCGGAAGTGTGCAGTCTTCTGCCCTGATGTCGTGGGGTTTCGACTTCTATGCCGTACGGCATTTATTCCTTGTAGCATAGTGGATATTAGCATCATGCGCAACAAGGCCATCCGAACACTGCAGACCTCCGTGCCGAACACTGCAGTCTTCGGTGCCAGATGATGAAGCGAAAGATATTTTGGGGTGTGGTGCCAACCTATAGGCCGTCGCACGGACGAGACGTCCTTCTTGAGGCGAATGCGACTGCAAAGGTACGAATTTTCAGCCATCCATCGTGCCGCCCAATATAACGATGTGCAACTGCAATCGACAGGTGGCAGCTGCACAAGCAGTTCGACGCTGAAAACCCCAAGGCGGTGCTATCGCAGACCTTTCACAACGGGCTTCTTGGCCACGAAGTCTTTCAGATAGAAGGGTTCGAAGTAGGCCACATCTTCTATCTGCCCAGCCTGCAGGTGCTGCATGGCCAGGGGCAGCAGATAGGAGGCCGACACGGCGAAGGCATCGTCAAAGCAGGCATTGGGGTGGATGCCGAGCACCTGATGGGTTTTGGCTGCACCGTCGCCGATGAAGACGATGGGCATGCGGTCGAGCCAAGCATCGTAGATGTGCTCCTCAATGATATCCGCCCCAATGGTGCGGAGGGGCGACAGGTCGCGGTTGTAGATGGCAGTGTAGCACTCCATGCGTCGTGCATCCAGCATGGGGCACACGGCTCCTTGGAAATCAGCATGGCTTTCGAAGTAGCCCGAGGCCATGGCCTGCAAGGTAGGAACCGAAAGCAGCGGAATACCCAGCGCGTAGGCGAACCCCTTGGCGGTGGATACACCAATGCGCAGGCCTGTGTAGCTGCCGGGACCCGACGACACGCACACGGCCTGCAGGTCGCGCGGCGTTAGGGCTGCCTGCTGGAACAGTTGTTCTACAAAGGTGGGCAACAGCGAGGAATGGGCATTGGGCGAGGTGCTGTGCAGTTCGGCTACAACAGTACCATCCTTTGCCACGGCGGCCGAACAGACCGATGTAGAAGTCTCAAGAAGCAATATATTCATGGTTACGTGTTATTTTCTCAGTGGGACAGGTGGCCTATTTCCCTACGCGAACACGTGGGTCAAGCCAGCCATAAATGATGTCGACTGCAATGTTGATGAGCACAAGCAGTACACATATAAATAATATAGCCCCCATTACAACGGGGAAATCATAAGTGTCGAGCCCTTCAACGATAATGGTTCCCATGCCTTTCCAGTCGAAGACATACTCCACAAACACCGCTCCAGCCAGTAGCCCAGCCAACCATCCCGAGGCCGAGGTTACTATGGGATTGAGGGCGTTTCGCAAAGCATGGCGCAGCACCACCCTGCGAAACGGCATGCCTTTGGCACGGGCAGTACGCACATAGTCCTGCGACAAAGCATCGGTCAGCGAACTTTTGGTAAGTTGCACCATTACGGAAAGTGGGCGAATGCCCAGTGTCAAAGCGGGTAGAATGAGGTTGCGCAAGTTGAGATGCTCACCGCAACCATAGTCGTCCACCTCATAAAGACTGCCTACCATGTTGAGGTGCGTGATGTCTCCCAGCACATAGGCAAAGAGCCATGCCACCAGGATGGCGGAGAAGAAAGAGGGCAACGCCATGCCACATGTAGCAAAGAATAGGATGCCCCGGTCTAACCACGAGCCAGGCCGCAGCGCAGCCACGATGCCCAAACTCACCCCGACAATTACAGCCAACACCATGGCTGCCACGGCTAAAAGTGCTGTCTGGGGGAATGACGTGGCCAAGATTTCGCTCACCTTCCGCTTGGACTGATAGGAGCGGCGCAGATAGGGCTTCTTGGCAATGAGCGAAGTGCGGCTCGTGCCAACCAGTGTGGCGTATGGAGCATATTTGCTCTCGTCTAAATAGAAAGCAGAAGAGGAAGAATGGCTGTGGAGCGAAATAGGAAGCAGGTCGTTGAGATAGCTGAGGAACTGTACCCCCAGAGGCCTGTCGCGTCCCAAGTCGCGGTTGATGACCGCTATACTTTCAGCATCGGCACGCTGGCCGAGCATCATCCGCGCTGGGTCACCAGGCAACACGTTGAAAAGGAAGAACACAAGTACCACCACGCCCAACAGCACTCCTATGCCATAGAGCAGGCGTTTCAGTACGTACTTGAGCATCGTGGACTTCTTGTTGTAAAGGGAATAGAGGTGCAGGAAGGCCCGACAGGCGGCGGTGCACACCACACACTACCGCATGTCAACCACCTCTACGCCCGGATGTTTATCTTTGGGAAAAGCGAAACTATTCTCTGCAGCCTTGACCGACCGAAACTTGCTGACAGCGAACTCCACCCTGGAGCCATCGTAGTTATGCATCTCCATGCGCGACAACGTTCCCGTACTGCTGTCAATCAAAAGCCGCACCTTGTGGTAGGTCTTCGAACTACGCGGTGTAAGGTCTATCACAGCCACCCCATTGGCTTCTTGCCTAATGAATTTGGCACGGAAGTGTTGCTCATAGTCATGCAGTAGCGCAGCTGGATTCATCAAATCGTCCACCGAGGTAGAGGCCTTATCCACCACCACCTCATTGGTTTCGGAGTTGTAATGCCACATTGATGTACCATCGCAGTAAATCTCCTGCTGGCCGAAAAGCACCTTGTATTTCCCACTCAAGTAGGTTACCTGCGCCGTGGTGCGAAAGGTTTCCTTCTTGTCAGCATCCTTGTTGACCATAGCAACATTGAAGGCTACAGCCCCGTTGTCGAACCGTTTAGCAGCTTTCTGCAGCACCTTCTTCGCGTTGAGGTCGACAGGTCCTTGCGAGGTGTGGGTAATCTGTGCCACTGCAGGCAGACATCCAAGTAGTGCAAGGGCGCACAGCATATAGGCAAGATGTGTTTTCATAGTATTGCAGTGTGTAAATGTCAATGTAGGTCTACTCCGATGATGTGCATGAACTCCTCGCGGGTTTTGGGACTACGGAGAAAGGCTCCAGTGAAGTCGCTCGTAGTCGTTACAGAGTTCTGCTTCTGCACCCCACGCATAGACATGCAGAGGTGCTGCGCCTCGATAACCACCGCCACACCCAGCGGCTGCAACGTCTTTTCAATACAATCCTTTATCTGCTTGGTCATGCGCTCCTGCACCTGAAGCCTGCGGGCATAAGCATCCACCACACGGGGAATCTTGCTCAAGCCCACAATCTTGCCATTGGGAATGTAAGCGACATGTGCCTTGCCAATGAAGGGCACCATGTGGTGTTCGCAAAGGGAGTATATCTCAATGTCTTTCACAACCACCATCTGCTTGTAGTCCTCATTGAAGACAGCCGAACTCAAAATAGTCTCGGGATTTTGGCCATAGCCCTGGGTGAAGAACAGCATGGCCTTAGCCACACGCTCGGGCGTGAGCAACAATCCCTCGCGGTTCACATCTTCGCCCAGCAGCGACAGCACGGCACTGTAGTGCTCGGCCAGTTTCTTCACCGTTTGTTCATCAAACCGTTCGTCCTTACAATACAGGGTGCTTTGTTCAGAAAGTTTCATGTATAACGTAGTTGAATATAGCGTGTTAAAAAGTTGATTATTCTACTTCAAGTAGCAGTCCTTTTAGGTAGGCCCCCTCGGGATGATAGATGCTGACTGGGTGGTCTTCGGCCTGCGAGAGGTAGCGCACCACACGCACCTGCCGACCAGCCAAAGCAGCGGCGCTGAAGGCCATCGTCTGGAAGTCCTCACGGCTCACAGCCTGCGAACAGCTGAAGGTGAACAGCAAGCCACCAGCTCTCAATTGCCTCATGGCCTTCTGATTGATACTCCGGTAGCCTTTCAGACCTTGCTGCAGGCTGTGGTGGTTCTTGGCGAATGCTGGCGGGTCGAGGATGACGATATCAAAGTCATCGCCCGCCTCGTCGAGGTATTTCAGCACGTCGGCCGCAACCGAGCGATGGCTTTGTTCAAAGTGATTTAGCGCAATGTTGCGGTCGCACATGGTCAATGCTTTACGGCTGATGTCCACCGTCTCCACGTATGAAGCTCCGCCAGCCAAGGCCGAAAGTGAGAAACCACCCGTATAGCCGAAGCAATTGAGTACACGACGCCCTGCGGCAACCCTACCCACTAAGGCTCGGTTGTCGCGCTGGTCAATGAAAAAACCTGTTTTCTGTCCGTCGTAAAGGTCAACCAACATACGATTGCCATGTTCGCAGACTTCGCACTCACGCACTTCTGCACCATGCAAAAAACCGTCGGTCGCAACCCCTTCGGGCAGTGTGGCCGACGACTTAGAGAATACGGCTTTAGCACCAGGCACCAACTCCATGAGCATGGGAACCAGAGCAGGAAACAGCCTGTACATGCCCACCGAATGAGCCTGTAGCACAAGAGTGCCAGCATAGTAGTCGACAATCAAACTGGGCAGAAAATCACCTTCACCATTGATGAGTCTGAAGACATTGGTCTGCTCATTCCCAACAAGGCCAAGCTGCTGGCGAAGAGCCACTGCACCGGCGACACGCTGTCTCCAAAAGTCAGGATAACGCCCCATATCGACATGGGGTTCATCAAAGCTCAACACCTTCACCATGATAGAGCCCTGCTGGTATTGGCCAACGGCCATCCAGCGGTTGTCGGCCGTGTACACATCCACCAATTCTCCTTCGGGAATGTCGTGGGGTTTGGTACTGAACGCACCAGAGAAAATCCATGGATGCCGACGTTGCAGCGACTTCTCCTTGCCCGGCAGAAGTTTCAAACGATAAGGGGTATCACCCTGCATGCTACTGACTAATTGGTTACACAATGTGGTGATTTGGAATCAGTCTGCCTCGGAGGCACACTTGATATTGTGGACTGCCTGCAGTGGGTCGGGTGCAGCAAAGACGGCATTGCCGGCCACCAACACATCCGCCCCACAAGCAAAGAGCTTTCCAGCGTTTTGAGCATTCACGCCTCCGTCGACCTCTATCAGGCACTCCGCATTGCACTGCTGGCACAGCTGGCGTAACTGCCGCACCTTCTCGTATGTATGCTCTATAAACTTCTGGCCACCGAACCCAGGGTTCACACTCATGATCAGCACCATGTCGCACACTTCTATAATGTCACTCAGCATCAACACAGGCGTATGGGGGTTGAGCGCCACGGCGGCATGCATACCCTTGTCCTTAATGGCATGAAGCGTACGATCCAGATGGTTGCATGCTTCGTAATGCACCGTCAAGATGTCCGCTCCGACCTCTTTGAATGAATCAATATAGCGGTCGGGGTCAACAATCATCAAGTGTACGTCGAGGGGTTTCGACGTATGTCTCCTGATGTGTCGTATCACAGGCTGTCCAAAACTAATGTTAGGCACAAAGACTCCATCCATTACGTCGACGTGAAGCCAGTCGCATTCACTACGGTTTAGCAGCTCAATGTCGCGCTGCAGATTACCAAAGTCAGCAGACAGCAACGATGGCGACACCAGTCGCACACCCTGTTTTATGTTGTGATGAGCCTCTTCCATCCTTCTCAATCTATCTTTATGATGAACCTATTACCTTTCTATTACGAACGTATTTTTCTTTTACCGTGAGCGCATTACCCCTCTATCGTGAGGATATTGTCCCATTACAGCTTTAGCTTTTCGAAGTTCTGTCCATAGACACCCTGCACCTTGCTGACCGATATGAAGGCATTCGCATCTACACGATGGATGATTTGCATGATGTGCGACTTATCCGTTTTATGGGCGAGAATGATGAGAACCTGTTGCTCATTGTGTGAGTAGCAGCCGTGTCCATCAAGCAATGTAGCACCGCGTCCCACCTCTTTCGTAACGGCATCGCCTATTTCTTTCGTCATCGATGAGAACACCATCACTTGATAGGACTGCTTGTTGCCGTCCAGCACCATATCCAATACATAAGTCATCGTAACCATCACCACATAGCCAAAGACCACGTTCTCCAACTTGTGACTGACAAAATAGGTACAACCGATGATAACAATGTCAATAATCATGATAACCCTACCCGGCGAGATATTGTAGAATTTGCTTAGGATAAGAGCTATGATATCGGTGCCTCCCGAGTTGCCACCCATAAGGAATGACAGACCGATGCCTACGCCACACAGGGCTCCACCCAGCAGCGAGCACATAAATGGGCCAAAGACTGCCACATCAAACCACTGCTCCACATGCAGCAACTGCTGCCACATGATGAAGAAGACAGACGACATGATAATACCATATATTGTATTGGCACCAAACTTGGAGCCGAGCAACTTAAACCCCAAAAGAACAAAGATAGCATTTATCACAAGGTTGGTAATACCGACTGGAATACGTTCGCCCGAGAAGAAGTAGATGATGGACGACATACCCGTTACCCCACCAGATATAATTTTGCTCGGCAGCAGAAAAGCCGACCAGGCGAAGGTGTACAGCATCAATCCCAAAGTGATGATGACATAGGATACTGCGATGTTCGATTTCTTTTTAAAGATATGCATGGTTATGATTGTTGATTATTTTGTACCAATATGTATGAAAATAGTTGCGACAGTTGGTCGGGGCATGAGGTGCCGCGCCCAGCGCAGTCTATTCCTTTCAGTTTGTCAATAGCCTGTTCAAGTGTCAGACCTTCCGACAATCGAGCCACGCCTTGCGTATTGCCTCCACAACCGCCACCTATACGCACGCGCACTATCTCATTGCCTCGGCTCAACACTTCCATCACCTGAGAGCATACGCCTTCAGGCTGTCCAGCACTATAGCGTAATCCGTTTTCCAGCAGGTCTGATTGTATGATGTGCATGACTGTCTGTTGTTAAATTGCGTAGTTGCGTTGTCCAAAGATAGCGGAACCCACCCTTACCAGTGTTGCCCCTTCGTCCATAGCTATCGCATAATCATGGCTCATTCCCATGGATAGTTCCTTGAAATATGTTGCCTCGGCAAACGAGTGCTGCTTTATGCGTTGGAAGATTTCCCGCAAGTGGCGGAACTCCTGGCGCACCAACGCCGTATCTTCGGTGTTGGTTGCCATGCCCATCACCCCACACAATCTAACGTGGTTCATCGCTTTATAGTTATCAGATTCGAGCAACGCCACAGCCTCCTCCTCGCTCAATCCAAACTTGGTCTCCTCGGTGGCTATGTGGAATTGCAACAGGCAATCGATAACACGTCCATGTTTCTCGGCCTCCTTGTCGACCACTTGAAGCAGTGCCAGCGAATCGATGCTGTGTATCATCCGTACGAATGGTGCGATATACTTCACCTTATTTGACTGCAAATGTCCAATGAAGTGCCACTCCACCTCTTCGGGAAGAGCCTGATGTTTTTCTCTCATCTCCTGCGCCTTGTTCTCTCCGAACAGTCTTTGCCCTGCGTCGTAGGCCTCCTGCAGCATGGCAACGGGTTTGGTCTTCGACACAGCAATCAGCCTCACTCCTTCTTTTATTGAAGAGCGAACGAACTGAAGGTTTTGCGCTACGCTTGTCATATCGTGTGTTTATGTGTGCATTATTCTGTACTGAGTCCGACGGCTACTGCCCCATAAGGCGTTGCGAACCTATCGGCTCATTCTTACCGGTTCATAACGTTTGCGCCTGCGCTTTATTGCCGTCCTCTTCTACAAATGGTTGGCGAAACGTGCAGCCACTGCGCCATTCGGAACAGCCGAGAGCCGTCCTACCCCGTATCACATACCCCTTGCCGCAGAGCGGGCAAAGGTCGCCTTCTTTGGCAAGTCGTTTCTTTTTCGGTGCAGCCTTCCTGCGTTTTTTCTTCTCTGCACCATCGTTTTCCGCTGCTTCTGCCTCCTGTTTCACGGCGGTTCGTCGTGTCGTAGTGCGCTGTCGGTTGCCTTTTTTAGCAGACTGTGTCTGCGCCGAGGCAACACTTCTGGGGCTATTGTCGGCCATAACCTGCGCCACAATCTGACGCGTCATCTCCTTCAACTCTTCGAGAAACTGCTTTGCATCGTACTTGTGCGACTCTATTTCTCTTAACTTTTTCTCCCACTGCCCAGTAAGTTCGGCGCTTTTCAGTAGTTCTTCATGTATTACGGCTATGAGATCTATGCCCGTTGGCGTAGCCACAAGCGACTTGCGCTCTTTGCGAATATAGCCTCGCTTGAAGAGAGTCTCGATGATAGCCGCACGGGTAGAGGGTCTACCTATCCCGTTTTCTTTCAATGCATCCCTCAGCTGTTCGTTCTCCACCGTTTTGCCGGCAGTCTCCATAGCTCGTAGTAGTGTGGCTTCGGTGTAGGGTTTTGGCGGCTGTGTCCATTTCTCGGTGAGGGTCGGCTCGTGGGGTCCATGCTCGCCTTTGACGAACTGGGGCAGTTCTTTTTCTTCGGAAGCCGACTCGTCGTCGCTCTGCTTCGGCATAACTCCGTAAACGGCGCGCCAACCCTGATCCACAATCTGTTTGCCCGTTGCCTTGAAGTCCCACTTCTCCACGCGCCCAATAACGGTGGTGGCAGTGTACTTGCAGTCGGGGTAGAATACTGCGATGAACCGGCGCGCCACCAGGTCATAAACCAATTTTTCCTGGCGCGAGAGCGATTTCCCTGCAGGATTGACCCCAGTAGGGATAATGGCATGGTGGTCTGTAACCTTGCTGTTGTCAAACACTTTCTTACTCTTGGGCAACTTCTTTCCAAGCAGTGGCTGCACTAAAGCCGCATAGGGTTGAAGCCCGCCCAGTATGGTCGGACACTTGGCATAGAGGTCGTCGGTGAGGTAGGTCGTATCGACACGGGGATAGGTGGTGAGCTTCTTCTCGTACAAACTCTGTATGTATCGAAGAGTCTCCTCGGCTGAAAAGGCGTACTTCTTGTTACACTCCACCTGCAACGAGGTGAGGTCAAACAGGCGTGGTGCCGACTCGGTGCCATTCTTATTTTGTACGGCAGTAATTTCAAACGGCTTACCACTGATTGACGCAAGTGCCACTTCACCCTCTTCTTGGCTGAGGAATCGCCCAACCGGGCCCTTGCTTTTGGAGGTCGTGGCATGCGCATCTTCTGTCTCGCTGTCGGCGGACTTGAGTGTAAAGAGCGTGTCGCGATAGACCGTCGACAGTACCCAGTAACGGGTCGACTCGAAAGAGTCTATCTCCTGTTGCCGTTTCACAATGAGGGCCAATGTCGGAGTCTGCACCCGTCCGATGGACAACACTTGTCCCGCCCCTTGCCTGTAGCGCATGGTGTACAGCCGTGTGGCATTCATACCCAACAGCCAATCGCCAATCGAGCGGCACAGACCTGCCTGATATAACGAAGTGTATTCCTCTTGGGGTTTCAAGTGAGCAAAGCCTTCGCGGATAGAGTCCTCCGTAAGGCTGGATATCCACAGTCGACTGACTGGACAAGTGGCCTTGGCCTTCTGCATTACCCAACGCTGGATGAGTTCTCCCTCCTGGCCAGCATCGCCGCAGTTCACAATGCGTTCGGCATTGCGCATCAGGCTTTCTATCACCGCAAACTGCTTTGCGACCCCTTTATCCGAAAGGAGTTTTATTCCAAAGCGTTCGGGTATCATGGGCAGTCGACTGAGTGTCCACTGCTTCCACTCTGAATGATAATCGTGTGGCTCCTTCAGACAACACAGATGACCAAAAGTCCATGTAACCTGATAGCCATTGCCTTCCATATAGCCATTGTGGGCTGTGGTAGCCCCAAGCACTTTGGCTATGTCTTTTGCCACACTGGGCTTTTCAGCAATGCAGACTATCATGGTTTGTAATATATTGCCGTAAAACTTTAGTTATTCTCCTTAACAAGCAGCATAGCAGCCCAATCGTCGCGCTTCATAACTCGCTCGAGACGCAACCCATTCCTCAACGCCTCCTGCTGCAGTGCCTCCACATCGCTTTCATAGAAACCGCTCAGCAGCAGCTGCGCACCACTTCGCATAGCGGCGGCATAACGTGCCATGTCCGTCATAAGGATGTTGCGGTTTATGTTGGCAAACACCACATCATACAAGTCGTTGCCGAGCAGCGAAGCATCGCCCATGCGGCAAGAAACGCGCTCAGTACAAGCATTGCGCTGCACATTCTCCTCAGCATTGCGAAATGCCCACTCGTCCACGTCGATAGCATCCACGTGAGCCGCATCTCGCTTAGCCGCCAGAATGGCCAACACCGCCGTGCCACATCCCATGTCAAGCACCTGCTTATGAAGCATCGGCACCTCACATATCAAGCTCAGCATCATGTAGGTGGTAGCATGATGCGCCGTGCCAAACGACATCTTCGGTTCTATCTCTATCTCGTATTGCACATCGCTGCGATGGGGATGAAAGGGTGCACGAATCCAACACTTGTCCTCCACCAGCACAGGCGTGTGCGTACGCTCCCATTCGCTGTTCCAGTCCTTATCCGGCATCTCTTCGGCTGTAAATGAGACTGCACAGTCTGCTTCTTTAATCTGTTGCTTCAAGAACGCCTCGTCATAAAGATGGGTGGGTACATAGGCCTTCAGCCCATCATGAGTCTCCACAAAGCTGTCGTATGGTCCCTCCTCTCCAAGCGTGTACATAAGGAGGTCGCGGAAAGGTTCGAGCGGCATTATATGGAGTGTTACTTCGGTGTATTTCATAGGAGATAACGTTTCTGAATTAAAGTGATGCTACATGTCGTAAGCAAAGGGAGTGTAGTCGTGCCCAATGATGTCGTGCCACGGGTAGGCCACATGGGTCAAGCAGAGTCCTTGTGCTGGCATGGAGGTGCCTGCGGCGCAACGCGACTTCTGTTCCACAATCGAGCGCAACCCGTCGAGGCTCAGGGCTCCACGCCCTACATCAAGGAGGGTACCCACCACCGAACGAACCATGTTGCGCAAGAACCTGTTGGCAGTAATCGTGAAGACCCAGCCATCCACCTCTTCCACCCAAAAAGCCTCACTGAGGTGGCATATATTGGTTTTTACCTGGGTGTGAAGTTTGGCAAACGAGGTAAAATCCTCATACTCCATAAGGATTGCCGCCCCGCGGTTCAACAGTTCCAAGTCGGGAGCATAGTAGATGCGGCTATAAATACCTTGCTTGAAGGGTTGCCGACGCTTGGAAACACGATAGCGATAGGTACGAGCCGTGGCACTGAACCGTGCATGAAACGACTGCGGCACCTCGAAGATGTCATATATCTCAATGCCAGTAGGCAGCATGGAATTCAACTTAAAAACCAACTGATCTGGCAGCACATTGTCGCTGTCGAAGTGCGCATAGTAGTCCGACGCATGTACGCCCGTATCGGTTCGGCCGCACCCTACAACCCCCACCTGCTCACGCATGAGAGTTGACAGCGACTGCTCCACCGCCTGCTGCACAGTTGGCACCTGGGGCTGACTTTGCCAACCACAGAACCCCATTCCGTTATAACATAAATGTATACAATAACGATGCATAGCCTCGACATGTGCTGTTCCAGAGTGCAAAAGTAGGTACATTTTGTGATATTCACCACAGCCACAAGGCTCGTTTTTTTCACTTCCTCATGTCAATGCCAAGCATATTGACACAACCGCCCCTGATTCCTACACGCCATGCGCCGCAAAAATCGTATCTTTGCACCGCCATTCGAAAGTCGCGCCCCTCAGTTCGCACCCCGCCCCACCCCTTCATTCCAAACACCGCCTCTCCATGAGTCGCCATGCACCAGCCGTACAGCACACGGATATGGGGCCGTACAGGCACCCTTACACAAACTAAATATACAGCTATAACACACCTACTTGTATTGCTCATTTGCTGTACAGCATGAACCTTCATACTGTACGGCATCAAATCCTGTTCCGTACGGCATCGACCCCTATTCCGCAGGACATCCCACATCCCTCCACCTCCCCACACGAAGCACCGCTGAACCACCGCACCACAGAGTGGCGAGGCATCGCCCTGACAATATCGAACAACTTTTATGGATAAAAAGGTGGGGCAAAACACCTACAGTGTAAATATTTATTCTTACCTTTGCACAGAAATAAGGCAAACACCAAACCAACCACACATCCCAAACACAACAAAGGAAATCGCCATGAAGAAGTTGTTCACCGCATTGTTAGTATGCGCATTGATATTGCCAGCGTGGCCACTGATGGCTCAAAATGGAGGAAAGAAAACCACCAAAACAAGCACCTCGACCTCCTCAAAGAAGAAAAAGAACGCCAAAACCAAACCAGAACCTGTCGTGGTGCAGTTGCCCGCGCAAAGCAATGACTGCATCTTTGCCATTGATTTGCAACCAGACATAGCCTATGGCCCGACCAATGCTCCGGCTGGTGCAGGACGCGTGCAGGACATCATGCGCGACAAAAACACGCCCAACGTGTTCGAATACGAGCACAACTCCGTATGGTTCAAGCTCACCATCCCTTATTCGGGCGACCTGGAGTTCGACCTCACACAGACCAATCCCAAAGACGACTATGACTTCCTGGTGTACCGCTACACGGATGCCTACTTTAGTAATCACCTCATCCAAAACAAGATTAAACCCATTGCTTCAAGTCTGGCCGCACCCGACACTGCTTTCAACGGCAAGGGCGTTACGCAGGGCATGCGCACCTCGGCACGCGAGTTGCACCTCTCAAAGCGTAGTACCGAACGCTTCGTGAAGAGCATACCTGTAAAGAAAGGCGAAGTGTATTACATCGTATTGGACAATCTGTCGCCCAAAGGAGAGGGCTTCACCCTACGCGCTTCCGTAAAGGTGGACTTCTTCTCTCCTACGGTGATGTTCTACGACGCGGTGCAGCGCAAGTATGTCGACGTTGACCTCCTTATCCTTGAAAAGAGCACCGACAACCGCCCGATCGTTAAAGATGAGCACTTCCGCAATAGCAAAGTGCGCTTTGTGCCCAACTTCAATTACGCACTCTATGCAAAGCACGACGGCTACTTCTCAATTTACAAAGAGTTTAACTCCAACATCTTCAAGGAAGACACTCTGATGAGATTCATCATGAACCACGTGAAGGTGGGCACAGTTTTCCCGATCAGCGAAATATACTTTGACGACGAAGGAAACCTGCTTCCCGAGAGCGACACGGTACTGCTGGACCAGGTGGCCGTGATGAAGAATCATCCGAATGTGGAGTTCAAGATAAAGGGATACGTCTTCAGCTACGGCATCGACATAGATGGAGATCTGGAACTTTCACTCCAACGCGCACAGCGAGTGAAGTCGTTCTTCGTGGACCACGGCATAAATGCTGCTCGCATGACGGTGGCTGGCATGACAATAAACGAGATAAAGCGAACGGCTGCTGCCGCTCTCAACAAGACCAAGCCCTACAAAGATGCCAAAGTGGAGCTCATCATCACCTCGGTTGGCAACAAGAAGTAGCACACTTAAACTCTACGCGCACTACCCAACCACCCACAGGTGCCCCTCACCACATAAGGAGGAACACCGACACTAACCGAACTCACAGACCAATCGCAACACGCTGTAATGCTTGACATCATAAACCTGCTTCCCGACTCCGTAGCCAATCAGATAGCGGCTGGAGAAGTGGTGGACAGGCCTGCTTCTGCCGTAAAAGAACTATTAGAAAACGCCATCGACGCCAAGGCAACTACCATCCGGCTCATCGTGAAAGACGCTGGACGCACACTGATACAGGTCGTAGACAATGGGGTTGGCATGTCGGACAACGACGCCCGCATGTGCTTTGAACGGCACGCCACCTCAAAAATCCACCAGGCCAACGACCTTTACAGCATACATACCATGGGGTTCCGCGGCGAGGCACTGGCCTCCATTGCCGCAGTGGCTCAGGTGGAACTGCGCACGCGCATGAGCGACTCCGAATTGGGTTGCCGCGTCATCATCGAAGGGTCGGACGTAAAAAGCCAAGAACCTTGCAGCTGCGACTGTGGCACTTCCATAGCTGTAAAGAACCTCTTCTTCAACCTGCCAGCACGGCGCACCTTCCTAAAGAAAGATAGTATAGAGCTGTCGCACATAGAGGAGACATTCCGCCGCATTACGCTGGTGTACCCTCAGGTCGCCTTTGTGTTCCATCACAACGAAAAACTACTCTACAACCTGCCTGCAGGAACCATAGCACAGCGCATCGTCAACCTGATGGGTGCTCAATACCGTGGACTGCTGTGTCCAGTGGAACAAGAGAGCGAAGTGGTGAATGTGAGCGGATTTGTCTGCAAGCCTGAGTTTGCACGGCGTAGCAAAAACGAGCAGTACCTGTTCGTCAACGGGCGCTACATCAAACATCCGTACCTGTCGGCCGCTGTGGAGAGAGCCTATTCGGAACTAATACCAGAGCGGATGCACCCCGCTTTCTTCCTACATCTGAGTGTAGACCCACAACGTATTGACGTCAATATCCATCCCACCAAGACCGAAGTGCGATTTGCCGACGAGAGTACAATTTTTGCCATACTCCGTGCGGCCACCAAGCGTGCGCTGGGGCAATTCTCTATCACTACCGAACTGGAGTTCAACCCTTCGCCCGACTTAGACTTCACCCCTGCCCCACAGGGCTACGTTCCGAAACCTCCGACCGTGCACTACAATCCGAACTATAACCCCTTCCAATCGCAACCTCATTCGCAACCGTCGAGTAGCACAACCGCACGCACATCGACCGACAATTACCGTTCGCCGTGGGAGAACTTTTTCGACATGCCCAACAGCGCTGACAGTACTTCTCCTCAAAATGACTCCGAAGAGGCCACATACGTGGAAAGTAGTGTCAACACCCCGTCTCAAGACGGACAGCAATCGATAGACACATGGGCAACGAGCGAAGCTGCCGACGACCAGCCTGCCGCCTTCACACAAGTAAACAACCAATACATCGTTACGGCCATTCAGTCTGGACTTCTCGTGGTGGATCAACAGCGTGCCACTGAGCGCATAGGCTACGAACGTCTGATGCATCAGCTCTCTCAGAAGGGGGCTGCCACTGCCCAACAACTGCTGTTTCCAGAGAACTGTTCTTTTTCACCAGCTGATGCCGAGTTGCTTGGACAGTTGCAACCTCAACTCGAGAGCATGGGCTTCTGCCTTTCCCCAATGGGTAAGTCCACCTTCGTCATCACGGCTACCCCACCAAACATCACACCTTCGGAGTTGCACCCACTGTTGGAAAACATACTGTCGGACTACAAGAACAGCATGATGACTAAGTTCTCGAACCGCGACCAAATGCTTTGTCAATCAATGGCGCGACAGATGTCCACAAAGACAGGAAAGGTGCTACAGGCCGCCGAAATGCAGACCATCGTAGCCAATCTGCTCAGCTGTCAAGTGCCTGGCATATCTCCGTCGGGGCACAAAACCATGATAGTTCTCACACCAGCCAACCTCAAAGAGATGTTGCGATAGACCACCTCCCCATATAGCCCTGCGCCCACAAGAGAACTACATATAATATAGGGTTCGACCGAAAGCAAGAAGACATACCTTAGGTAATACCAGTTCAACACTTCTCCACAATACTGTAAAGAAAACCAAGAACCTATGCAACAATACAGTCCACAACAGTTCCGAATGCTCCCCAACGGAGTGAAACATCTACTCATCATCAACGTGCTGTTCTACGTTGCCACTATGGTGTTGCACCGCGGCGGCATCTATTTAGAGAACGTCCTGGCGCTCTACCCCCTGGGCTCACCGTATTTGCATCCTTGGCAGTTGCTCACCTACATGTTCATGCACGCCAATATTGACCATATATTCTTCAACATGTTTGCCTTGTGGATGTTCGGTTACATCTTGGAGAATTATTGGGGCACCCGAAGATTCTTAATTTATTACCTGCTGTGTGGCATCGGAGCAGGCGTTGCAAATCTGCTTTTGGCTGGGCTGATTGGAGCCCACCCCACTATAGGAGCATCGGGCGCAGTGTACGGCATATTACTGGCCTTCGGCATGATGTTCCCCAACGAGCGCATCTACCTTTACTTCCTTGTCCCAATAAAAGCAAAATGGTTCGTTATCGGCTACGCCCTCATCGAACTGGTGGACGGAATTCTCTTCACCACCGATGGAGTAGCCCACTTTGCGCACCTGGGAGGCATGCTCACTGGATTTATCATCCTCATGCTGTGGAGAATGAAAAACAAGAAACAACAGCAGGACACTTTCAATCGATACTAATGATCCTTTCTCCACAAGAGGAAGCAACACATTACAAGAAGAAGCAGAGGAGGTTGAATGCCGCATGGCATTCAACCTCCTCTGTTTTGTGAAGAAATGGACAGTGGTAGCTTACCGAATTACTTCAACGTGTTGACAGCCGTTGGTGTCCAATTGGCAAAGCACTCGAGCACTTTCTTTTCACTATAACCCTTCCCCTCTTCCAAGTAACCCGAGCTCTGGATGTGGATGACGCGACCAGCTTCATCCAATATTACGAAGACGGGAAAGCCAAAGCGCGCAGGATTGCCCAACCGCTTCATCGCTTCAGGATTGCGGTTGGCCTTGGAATAGTTGATATGAATGTATACAAAATTGTCATCAAAAAGCTTGTGCACAGCCTGATTAGTATCAGCGAATTGGGCAAAGCGCAGACACCATGGGCACCAGTTGCCGCCCACCTGAGCTATCACATATTTACCGCTGTGTGCCGCACTGTCTACGGCCACCGAGATTTGACGCATGGCATCGGCAGTTTCACTATAAGGCTTGGTTTGTGCAAAAAGTAAGCACATCTGACCAGCAAACAGTGCAATCAAAAACAATCTTTTCATGGGATGAATTGGTACTTTAGTTACTAAAAAAGGGATGGGAACCCCACCCCTGTTATGCTAATTACGTTCAGTATCAAGCAACGGATTCTTCACCTATCGTATCGGACCCGTTGGGTTCCAACTTCGGACATGCCCCCCAACGGTTGGTCTCATACTGAGAATCCATAAAGAACCACACGAGAAACCAAATCGAAACTCCAAAGTTAAGCAGTACAAGCAGCGCGCCCCAAAATCCACCGTTGAGGACAACCATCAAGATGGTCAGAACGTACAGCAATGCCATCCACCAGCCCGACTTACCAATGTCGTGAAGACGACGAACCGCAACAGACAACCCTGGAATGAAACATACGAGTTCGACAATACCCGTGAAAATCAAGAAATCGAACCAATTGGATCCAAGAATAGAATGGCTGTTTAACCACGCCTCTACATCCGCTGCAGTGAGTCCGTCGTACTCAAGCAGTTCGGAAAAGTCAAGGAAAAAGGCGAAGTCAAGGATGAATGCTACGCAAAGAAGAATCACCTCGAAAAGCAAGAAGAACCAGAATTCCCTACGACGTGCGCGGCCTTTGAAGTCAAAGAAGTGGCGAAAGCACTTGATAAACCATTTCATACCTGTTATGCTGATTAGTGTATATACAACAAATGCCGCACCGAACTACAAGCCTTGAGAGAAATACTGAAGACGGTCAGCAAGCATATTGGCCAGTTCCTTAAGTTTTGGCTTCAGCATCATGTTCATCATGGGATTGCCACCATCGGACTCAAAGTGAATGGAAACATCACAAGCATCTGCACTCTTCTCAGTGATATGGATGCCCGCCTTGAATGGAATAGGACTGCTGCTGTTGGCTGCCGGCGCAATGTAGATGCGGCTGAATGGAGTACGTTCCGTGTAGGTGAGTGTGAGCTGCATGAACCCTCCAACCTTGAAAGAGCACTTGTCGCCTTCAACAGACCACCCCTCTACTTGTGGAGGCATCATTTGTGTAAAATGATTGAAGTCGCATAAGTAGTCGTACATTTTCTGCGAAGATGCACTGCACTGCACTGTCTTGCTCTCTATATCCATACCTTAGATGTTGTATTGTAATGTGCTACTCCCCCATCGACTGAGAAGAAACGCTTCTTACTTTGGAACCGATTAATCTTCTGCATCCGATGGCCATTTTTGAAGGAATAGATATAACTATGCCTGCATGTGGTCATCTGACCACTTCTCGGGATTGACACGCCAATCAGCCAATGACTGCATCTGCTCTGGGTGGATGTATTCCTCTTGTCCTGCAACCTGAATCAAGGTGTCGTAGTTGGTAAGCGTATGCAACTCGACTCCAGCATCTGCAAAATTCTTAGCTGCCACCTCCAATCCGTAGGTAAATATGGCAACCATTCCCTTAACATCACAACCTTTGTCGCGCAACGCATGCACAGCAATCAAAGAACTTTTGCCCGTAGACACCAAGTCCTCTACCACCACAACCGTTTGACCAGAGTGGATTTCACCTTCAATCTGATTGGTCAAACCGTGCTTTTTCTCCTCCGAGCGGACATACACAAAGGGCTTACCCAGCTCTTGGGCAACCAGTGCACCTTGTGCTATACCGCCAGTGGCCACACCAGCTATCACATCAACCATACCGAAGTACTCATTGATACAATCAACAAAGCGTTGACGTATGTAGGTGCGGATTTCGGGGTAGGATAAAGTAATTCTGTTGTCGCAATAAATGGGAGACTTTCTACCCGATGCCCAAGTGAAAGGATTGTCGTTATTCAGCTTTATAGCTTTGACTTGTAGTAGAAAGTTAGCTGTCTGAGCAGCGGTATCGTTGAAATCTTTCATACTGCAAAAGTACGAATTAAGCACAGGGCATGTCCCGTACGACTTAAAAAGTTTTCAACCCGCAGTGGGCAGCAACTGTGAGTATCTTACACCTTATTATATAAAGGGACAACCATCGGCAAAGTGCATCACAAATCCAATATTATGACGTGCGAAGCGTTACAGAGCAAAAAGCGAACTACAAATGAGCGAACCGACCACGCCCTGGAACGAAAAGGCCCTCCCTTCATTGCACAACGCACTGACTTGGACTATAGCCTATCAGTACAACCGAATGTTTATCTCCGCACCCAACCTGCCACCGATGGACAAGGATTGCATCACAATGAGCGATGAAGACCCTGAGGGATGCTTTGCTGCATTGACGAATGGAAAGAACGTTCATGTGCTGTGCACTGACGGACTGCACCGCATGTTGAGTTATTGTCGAAGCCGATTTGAGTTCGTCAAAGCTGCAGGAGGTGTGGTGGAAGCTGCCGATTCCAGTCGACGCCTACTCATGAAGCGCAACGGGCGGTGGGACTTACCCAAAGGGAAAGTGGAGGCAGGTGAAACACTAAGAAGAGCAGCCCAGAGGGAAGTAGCGGAAGAAACAGGCGTGAACCAACTTGAGATAGGAAGGCTGATATGCAAGACCTACCACATCTACAACCTATATGGCGGATGGCATCTGAAGCAGACAGCCTGGTTTACCATGACTGCACCCCACGAATTGCCTGTGCAACCACAGGCGGAAGAAGGAATTGAATCTGTCGTATGGACAGATACACCCTCATGGAAGCAAGCTCTTGCACAGAGCTACGCCACACTTCAACCACTTGCCGATATGCCATAACATTCCTGTACACCTGTACCGAAGGCATTCAAAACACACGCTAAAAATGCTTAGCGTAAGACCACTCGTACTACAGCTTTAGTAGAAAGTTGCTTATTGATAGCCTCTACCAACGCAGTGGTTCTAAAGGACATTTCCCGTCGAAGAGCCGCCGAACTCAACTGTACGTACAGAATACGCGTACGTTTTTCATAACGTAACTGCAGAGTCATTTTGCCAATCAAGTCGCCCACAACATCATGGTATGCTTGATGAACCTGAGTGGGCGTGATGACATCATCTATATTCAACTCACGCAAAGTAGCCGCAATCGCGTCGGCCATATTGAACTCTTTCGACTGCATGTATTACTACGCTGAAATTTGTTCCACAGCCTGTCCCTGGGAGACAGAGAAAATTTTGCGCTCCACTTGGGGCGAAGTCTGAAAAAGGGACTGCACGCGCCCCTGCTGAGTGTCAGTAAGGAAGACTTGGCCAAAATGGTCGGAGCCGACCAATGCGAGTAATTGTTCTACCCGACTGATGTCAAGTTTGTCAAAAATATCATCGAGCAATAGAATTGGCTTGCGACCCGCATGCTGCAGCATGTAGTCAAACTGAGCCAACTTCAGAGCCAATAAAAACGTTTTTTGCTGTCCCTGAGAAGAGAACTTTTTAACCGCAAAATCATCAATGAAGAAGTCAAAATCATCTTTGTGTACTCCTACGGAACTGTACTGAAGGGCAGCATCACGCATACGCGCTTCATGCAATTGCGCGAGCAAATCACCCTCATTCAACTGCGACCTATAGCGTATGGAGGGTAGTTCATCATGACTGGCGGCTATCAGATGGAAATACTGCTGAAATAGTGGAACAAACTCCTGCATGAACTGCTGTCGCATCGCGTAGATTGGAGCAGACAACCGAACCAACTGCTCATCCCAAATGCCAATGCTTGCCTCGTCAAAGAAATGCACTTCAGCAAACTGCTTGAGCAAGTTGTTTCGCTGCTCAACAGCCTTATTGTATTGCATGACCTCATGTAGGTAACCTTTGTCAATCTGCGAGATTGTGGAATCCACAAACCTACGGCGATTTTCGCTTCCCCCAAGAATGAGGACATGGTCACCGGGCGACACCATCACTAATGGTATACGGCCCACATGTTCGGACATTGAGGAACACAATTTCTTATTGTACTTTATCTGCTTGGGTTTCCCCATCTGCACGATGCAGGACACATCATTTTCTACGCTCGTAGTCTCGGTATTGACAACATACGGCGTATCTTCAACAAAATGACCATGAACAGCGAAAAAGCTTTCTCCGCGCCGTATGTTCTGACTGTCCACCGCATTGAAATAACTCTTGCAAAACGACAGGTAGTATATCGCGTCTATAAGATTGGTCTTCCCCATGCCGTTGTTGCCAACCAAACAATTAACGTTGTGGGAGAAATGTAGGTCGGCCTCCACATAGTTCTTGAAGTTATTCAGTTGTAGACGCTCTAAATACATGCTGCGAATGTTGTTAGACAGAAAGATGAGTAGCGTTGTTCTTCTCCTCAGAACATAAAGTATAAATGCGTTCACGCACCCGTTCCATGAGCCATCGAGGCGTTGAGGTAGCCCCCGTTACACCTATGCGGTACACACCGCGAAACCAAGCCTCTTCCAACTCACTCTCATCGGAAATCATATAGGTCGTAGGCTGCACCCGCTTACTACACTCATAGAGATACCGACCATTGCTGCTTTCTGATCCACATACAAACAGTAGCAGATCGGTGTTTGAGGCGAACGCCTTCAACTGGTCAACACGGTTGGATACACGTCGACAGATAGTATCGAATGCAACCAAATCTGTACAATGTTTGCACTCGAGTGCCTCAATGAGTTGCTGGTAATCCTCGCGGCTCTTGGTGGTTTGGGAGTACAGCCTGATTGGTAACGACGGATTGATGCGGTCCACTTCATCAGGACTACTGATGATAATAGCCGTATTATTGGTTTGGCCATCCAGCCCAATCACTTCAGCATGTCCCCTTTTACCAAATATCACAACCTGTCCACCCACTTCGCGCATTTCCTCGTACCCTGCACGTATCTGTCGCTGCAAGGAGAGTACGATTGGACAAGTGGCATCAATCAATTCTATTTCGCGCTGTTTGGCACTTCTGTACGTCGTTGGAGGTTCGCCATGTGCCCGAATCAGTACGCGGCCATTGTGCAATTGGCTAAATTGTTCATGATTGATCACCTTCAAGCCCAAGCTTCGTAGCCGTTGCACCTCAGCATTGTTATGTACAATATCACCCAAACAAGCCAAAGCATGATGTGCTGCCAAAGCCTGTTCCGCCGTGGCAATAGCCTTCACTACACCAAAGCAGAAGCCCGCATGCTCATCAATTTCAACTTGTATCATGTTCTGTAGCCCTGCTTTTGCCTACCTAATCAAATCTATTCGCTGCACAACATTCGTCTTGAAGGACGCACACACCTATATATTTATGTCAGCAAAATAGGTACTGGTTCACGAGAGACATTGATTTTCTTGATTAGCCAATCTAATCACCTCCTCATACTCCGACGGGGTAAGGTCGCTGAAGAGATAGAACACAGGATTAACTTTATTGCCATTTTGCCACACCTCATAATGCAAGTGTGGTCCTTGAGCCAAGCCCGTGCTTCCCACATGGCCAATTAGTTCTCCGCGCGACACCTTCTGGCCTACACGTACAGAAACATCATTCATGTGCGCGTAAAGAGTCTGGAATCCGTAACCGTGGTTAATCACTACGGCCACGCCATAACCACCCAACCCCTGTCCATCACGACCTGCCGTGGTAACAGTACCATCGGCCGTGGCATAGATTGGTGTGCCTTTGCGTGCCGCAAGGTCAAGCCCCGTATGCATCCGTCTGTGGTGCAGTATCGGATGGTAGCGAGCACCAAAACCCGAGACAAGTTTGCAACTATTCTTCCGTAGTGGCATTATTGCTGGCATGGATGCGAACCGTTGCTGTTTATTAACGGCCATGTCGTACACCTCGTCAAGCGATACCGACTCTATATAAAGACGCTTGGAAAGGTCGTCCATCTTGCGCGCCGTACTGGTGATAATCTCACTATTGTCGTAGCCTTGCAACTCTTCGTAGCGTTCTGCCCCTCCTATCCCACTGTTCCGCACCGACTGTGCTATCGGTGCAGCCTCAAAAATAGTGCGGTACACATTGTCATCTCTCTGTTCAAGATCTGCAAGCACCTCCTCTGCTCGAGCCATACGACCATTGAGAAGATTGAACTGGCGCTTGTACTGCGCCAGCTCTCGCTTCATACTTCTCTCGCGAGGTGAATCAAATACATGGTTACCTATTATCATGAACACCACCCCCATCACTATGCCTAAAGCTATAGTAAAAGAGAGTTTACGCAAACGGTCGCGCACCCCTACCACTACTTTCTCATAAGCAAGCGTGTGGGGATTGAACTTGTAGGTGTGTCTCTTCTTGAACAGCTTCATAGCAGGATAGTTGTTGCAGGGCTTAGCACGAACAATACTCGTTGAAAGCCTTCGTAAAATCTTCTACTGGACCTGTGCGGTTGCAGTAAAGGCGCAAACCTATCTCTGGTATGCTGAGTTCACCCAGCACATGTGCCGACGAGGTACCGTAGAGTGTACTCAACGCATCTGTATGCGTTGAGGCATGATGCTTATGTTTTCGCTTCGCATTAAACGACGGCCTGTAGGTCATTGTACTCATGTCTACCACGTTACCCACCACCTTAAATTGGTCTATACCGATGAAATCAAAATCGATAGCAGAACGGGCTCGCACTATTCCCGTTGGATACAGGTAGTAGAGATTACCACGGTGGTCGCGCAGCAGGGGTGTATCAAAAGGCGACTGAATGAACTGAAAGATACCCATGTCGGCAAAAACCTGATGGAACGAAGCCTTGCCTGTGGCCTCATTGTCCTCTACCGACCACAACCGACGGGCGTCCACCAACCCATGGAATGCCTTTACGACTTTTTCCCATTTCCCCAACTGATCTTCATTCAGTTCGTCTTTGATATTGCGCTGCGCACTGCGGATGTCATGCTCAAGAGTCTTCACAATACTTTTGTAGTGCGACAGCAGACTCACCATGTGCGACTCCCGTTTCTCCTTCACCCTATCCTTGATGGCACGAATGATGCGTTCCTGCAGCTCATCGTCTTTCAACATGAGAAGACAATTGATATAAGCCGACAACATGTCTCGTTTCAATCCTGAAGCCTGTTTCAAGGCGTGCTCTGCCTGCTCAATAATCTTATCAAGGTTAGGTTCTTTGCGCAAGAGAAGGCTAAGGAAGTTCTGCCGTTGCTTATCGCGTATTTCGTGGACAAATTGCTGATAGGTCCTACTGTCATTGGGCCTCACGAAAAAGCCAACACCTGGTTCGTGGGTGCACAGATAACTTCCTGCCGAGGAAATGACTTCGTAACGGCCACGGACACCGAAGGCATTGTAGTAGAAATGCCTTGATATAGGCAGTACCACCTCATCGGAGACGGACACACGCTTTGTGGTAAATGGATTTCTAATCTTCACAGCCTTCGTTTTACTCTTGAAAATGACAAAGTGAACGGTTACGCATGAATTGCCTTACCGTATGCAGCCTCAATGGCCTCCATTATAGCCTCACTCATCGTGGGATGCGGATGTACCGAATGCGCCACTTGCAAGGCTGTTAGTCCATTCTGTCGTGCACTGACTACACCGGCTATCATCTCGGTAACGTTGTCTCCACACATGTGGCACCCAAGGATTTGGTTCGTCTCCTTATCAATAATCACCTTGATAAAGCCATCCGTATTACCTGCGGCCGTAGCCTTACCACTGGCTTTGTAGAACGACTTGCCCACCAATATGTCTTTGCCTTGCTCTATAGCTTTCTTCTCTGTCAGACCTACACTTGCCACTTCAGGTGTGGTGTAGGTGCAACCAGGTATATTGCTATAATCTATGGTGTGCGTGTCAAGTCCTGCAAGTTTCTCCACACAGCACACGGCCTCTGCACTGGCCACGTGTGCCAGAGCTGGGCCGTGCACGATGTCGCCTATAGCATAATAACCAGGAATGTTGGTTCGGTAATAGTCATCGACAACGACTTTTCCTCTCTCTGTAGCTATGCCAACCTCTTCGAGACCCAAGTTCTCAACGTTGGTCGACACACCCACAGCACTGAGTACAACATCGCAATCCACCACGACCTCTGCACCCTTCTTATCCTTTATATGAACATGGCACACATCGTTCTCCACATCCACATGCTCCACCGAGGCACTCATCATTACCTTCATGCCCATCTTCTTGAAGCTACGTGCAATCTGAGCCGATGTGTCCTCGTCCTCATTGGGAAGTATTGTTGGCATAAACTCAACCAACGTAACTTGTACGCCAATACTTTGGTAGAAGAATGCGAATTCACTTCCAATAGCACCCGAGCCAACCACAACCATAGAAGCTGGCTTCTTCGGGAGCGTCATGGCCTCACGATAACCAATGATATGCTTTCCATCCTGCGGCAAATTCGGCAAAATACGGCTACGTGCACCCGTAGCAAGTATGATGTGCGATGCTTCGAAGCACTCCTCTGTACCATCAGCCTTTGCCACGACTACCTGATGTTCCTTGGCCACACGTGCCGTTCCCATGATGACATCAACATTGTTTTTCTTCATCAGGAACTGAATTCCTTTACTCATCGTCTCGGCTACCCCACGTGAACGTTGCACCATGGCGCTCATGTCAGCCTGTGCGGGCTGTGCTTCTACTCCATACGAGGCTGCATGATTGATGTAATTATACACTTGAGCACTTTTGAGCAATGCTTTGGTGGGTATACATCCCCAGTTAAGGCAAATACCGCCCAAATTCTCGCGTTCCACAACGGCTGTTCTCATGCCCAACTGCGCTGCCCGTACTGCAGCCACATATCCTCCGGGACCACTCCCGATAACGATCACATCGTAATTCATTATTGTAAAGTTCTATTTGTATATATTCAGTTTACTTATTGTACCTCAATTCTGATGCGCATGCACTCGGCAACAGAACGGACTGCAAAGTTACGCATTAATTCTGATACAGGACATGTTGTTGGACAGGGCGCCCTCTACCCCTACACCTATTATTATACATAGTACCATCGGGGTTATCCTCCTGTTGTCCTATACCCGTCCGAAGCCATCAGGACTATAAAAGAGACTGCCGACGAGCCCTCACTCATCAGCAGTCATTAAAAAGAAATGAAAAAGAATGCTCAGTACTATATCCTAATGCAGGTAGGCAAGCAGTATACCAGCTGCGACGGCCGAGCCGACGACTCCAGCCACATTGGGTCCCATGGCATGCTGCAGCAGGTAGTTCGTCTTGTCGTATTCCAGTCCAACGTTGTTCGACACACGTGCTGCATCTGGCACTGCGCTGACGCCCGAGTTACCTATCAAAGGATTAATCTTGTTACCCTCCTTCAAGAACAGGTTGAAGAACTTTACAAAAAGGACACCACTGAATGTAGCGACGATGAACGACCCCGCGCCAAGTGCGAAAATCAGTACTGATTTACCTGTAAGGAAAGTCGTAGCCTGTGTGGAAGCGCCCACGGTGATGCCGATGAGCAGGGTACACACATTCACGATGCCGTTCGAGGCTACGTCCGAAAGACGCTTCGTAACGCCGCACTCTTTTAACAAGTTACCAAAGAATAGCATACCAAGTAGCGGTAGACCTGATGGCACAATGAACGCACATAATATCAAACCCACGATAGGGAATGCCACCTTCTCAAACTTCGACACTCTACGAGGAGGCCGCATTTTGATGCGGCGTTCCTTGTCCGACGTGAGTAGTCTCATAATAGGTGGTTGAATGACAGGCACCAGTGCCATATACGAGTAGGCGGACACCGCAATGGCTCCCATCAGGTCAGGTGCCAACTGCGAGGACAAGAAGATAGCCGTTGGACCGTCTGCACCACCTATAATTCCTATTGCACCAGCTTCGGCTGGATTGAAGCCTAAAAGCATGGCTCCCATGTACGCACCGAATATCCCCATTTGCGCAGCCGCACCTATCAGCATCAGCTTGGGATTAGATAACAGTGCTGAAAAATCGGTCATAGCTCCTATGCCCAAAAAGATTAGGGGCGGGTACCAACCGTTCTGCACTCCATGGTACAAGATATTGAGCACTGAGCCCGACTCGTAGATGCCGATCTTCAACCCAGGGTAGAACGGTATGTTTCCCACTATCATGCCGAAGCCTATGGGCACCAGTAGCAGTGGTTCAAATTCCTTCTTTATGCCCAGAAAGATGAAGAAGAGCCCTATCAATATCATGATAATGTGCCCCACGGTTACATTCGCAAAGCCAGTGTATTGAAAGAACTGCACCAACTGCGTCGACATGAAGTCCATGAAGCCACCCGAAGACAATATGTTCATCACAATGCTATCACATTAACGAGTTCTTATACTTTGACTCAACAGCAAAAGTCTTGCTTTCCTGCTGTCTCATCATGCCTTCCCAATTACTACAAGCACATCGCTTTCCAGCACGCTGTCGCCCTTGCGCACCTTCACCTCCTTCACCACGCCGCCGACCTCGGCCTCTATTTTGTTCTCCATCTTCATGGCCTCGAGTATCACAACGGCCTGTCCTTCCTTCACTGTGTCGCCGACAGCCACCATCACGTCCATAATGGTTCCTGGGAGAGGAGTCTGTATCTTTGTATCCGAAGAGGGGGCAGCCTTCTGCGCCGAGGCCGTTTCAACAGACTTCTTAATCACGGGTCTCTTGACTACAAGCTGCTCTTTCGCAGGCTGGTCAAGCGTAACCGTATAGGGAGTGCCGTTCACGGCGAGCTTCATCACTTCCCCTTCCACTTCATTAATCTCTACGGAATAGTCCTTGTCGTTAATCTTGAATTTATAGCTTTTCATAGTTGTGTTCTTGTTGGTTACGATTTATGATGCACTACATCTACTTGGTAGGCGTATGCTGATTCATGTTGAAGTATTTGGAACTCCATGCCGACTGCTTCTCCGCATCGTAATCTATTGTGATGACGGAGTTTTCCTCGTCGTGCAGTTCCTCATTATACAGGTGAATGGCAGCAGCAATGGCTGCGTAGACATCCTGGTCAGTAGCCTGCTGTGCGCCCTCTGCGGCACGGGCTGGAGTCTTGACCGAATCCTCAGCAGCACCGTCCTGCGTCTTGTCCATCTTCTTAGCCAGCGAGCCAAAGCCTTTAATGATGAGGGCTATACATATCAGTGCCAAGAAGACAATTACAACAGCCACCAGTGTCAAGCCTATACCGAAGCGGTCCGACTTGAGGATACGTTCCGACTGTTTGGGCACGTGGTAGTTGTAGCGCGTGCAGAAGCCGTCCTCCACCGAGAGGGTCGGATTATTGTGGTTCACAGAAAAGATGTAGAGGTCATAGCCCTGCTGGTTGTCGCCGAACGCTATCAACTCGGTGCCACTTACCAAGCACGATTTCATCTGTCCGGCCACTCTCACGGTCGACATTTCTACACCCCCCAATCCCACAATACCTACCACCGACGAGTCGTTCTGGTTCGAAGCTACGAATGCCACATATTTTCCTATCATCTGCAGTGCTTGGGGACGCATAATGTTCTTCACATCATGTCGGCCTCGCACCTTGTCCACCTCGTAGCGGGTCAGCAACCGGAGGCTGTCGCAACGCAGTAGCACATCAATGCTGTTGTTAACGCTATCTATCAGAACCACAAAAGTTCCAGCACCTTGTGCTGCATCTTGCTGCAGCATCAGCACTTGCTGACGCGGTATAGCCTGGATGCAAGTCTGTGGTTCACCTGCCATCTGCGGCATCGTGCCCACACTGCTTCCCGCTGTGGGCTGCGCTGCACAGACGTTGAACTCGGAGGCAACCGAAAGCAACAGCCATGCCATACAGGTTGCGGCCACTTTCAATCTTTTGTTCATTTTTGTAACGAGAAATGTTTTGTATATCAAATCAACTTCATATTCCTCGCATCCGCATTTCCACGCGGATGCCTGCGACTGCCCTATGCAATCGTGAAAAAAGGAAGTGGCAACCGCCTACTCTGCGTTGCAATTGCCACTTCGACTTTCATCTCATTTCTTCTCGCATTCCTTGCTGCACTCCTTGCCTTCACCGGCCTTGCAGCATTCCTTTTGCTGCCCACAGCATGCTTTAGCCGTGTCTGCAATGCTGTCCATAGCGGCAGCGTTCTCTGCTTTCTGCTGGCAGCACTCGGCCTGCTCTGTGGGTTCAGTGCCTGCGGCTGGTTCTGTGGTTTTGCTGTTGCATGACATCATGCCGAGTCCGAATACAGCTACGAGAGCTGCTGATAAAAATACTTTTTTCATTGGTTGTGTTGATTTGATTGAATTGTTTTGAATACTTTATTCTGTTGTCTTTCCAATTGGATTCTGTGCTCTACAAGGGTATGTTGGAGTGCTTCTTGACGGGCATAGCGTCTTTCTTGTTGGCCAAAGCTCGCAGGGCACGGATGACGCGGAAGCGCGTGTTGCGTGGTTCTATCACGTCGTCTATGTAGCCATACTTTGCAGCGTTGTAGGGGTTGGCGAACTGGTCGTTATATTCCTTCTCTTTTTCAGCCATGAATTTCTCCTTCTCCTCGGGGTCGGTAATTTCTTTCAATTGGCGACCATACAGCACTTCTGTGGCACCACTGGCACCCATCACGGCTATCTGAGCCGAAGGCCAAGCATAGTTAATATCGCTCCGCAGTTGCTTGCAGCTCATCACGATGTGAGCACCGCCGTAGCTCTTGCGTAGCGTTACCGTTACTTTGGGAACAGTGGCCTCGCCGTAGGCAAACAGCATCTTGGCTCCGTGCACAATCACGCCGTTGTACTCTTGACCTGTGCCTGGCAAGAAGCCTGGCACGTCCACCAGCGTTACGAGGGGTATATTGAATGCATCGCAGAAACGCACAAAACGTGCTCCTTTGCGGCTGGCATTGCTGTCCAGCACTCCAGCCATGGCCTGTGGCTGGTTGGCCACCACGCCGACCGTCATGCCACCCATGCGTGCGAAGCCTACCACCAAGTTCGGTGCAAATTTGGCATGCACCTCCATGAAGCGACCCTCGTCAACAATGGCACCGATGATGTCCTTCACGTTGTAGGGCTGGTTGGGGTTCTCTGGAACGATGGAGTTGAGCATGTCCTCCTTGCGGTCCACCGGATCATCGGTAGGCACAAAGGGAGCGTTCTCAAAGTTGTTGGATGGTATGTAGCTGAGCAACTCTTTGACCATGTCGAGGGTGGCCTCTTCCGTTTCGCCCACGAAGTGAGCCACACCGCTCTTAGTGGCATGCACCAAGGCTCCGCCCAGTTTATCTGTGGTAACATCCTCTCCGGTAACGGTCTTCACCACCTTGGGCCCCGTAAGGAACATGTAGCTGTTCTCCTTAGACATCATGATGAAGTCGGTCAACGCAGGGCTGTATACCGAACCACCAGCACACGGGCCAAAGATAACGGAAATCTGGGGTATCACGCCGCTGGCCATGATGTTGCGTTCAAAGATTTCGGCAAAGCCGGCCAACGAGTTGCAGCCCTCTTGTATACGGGCTCCACCCGAGTCGTTCAACCCTATCACGGGGGCTCCCACTTTCATTGCTTGGTCCATCACCTTGCATATCTTCAGCGACATCGTTTCGCTGAGCGAGCCCGCATTCACGGTAAAGTCCTGTGCAAACACGTAGACAAGGCGTCCATTAATAGTGCCGTAGCCCGTAACCACTCCGTCGCCGAGAAACAGTTGCTTCTGCATGTCGAAGTTGGTGCAACGGTGGGTCAGGAACATGTCGAACTCTTCGAACGACCCTTCGTCAAGCAACAGGGCTATACGCTCACGGGCAGTCAGCTTGCCTTGCTCGTGCTGCTTGTCTATCCTCTTTTGTCCACCACCTATCCGAGCCTCACTCCGTTTGTCCAGGAGCTCTTTTATCTTACTTTCAAAAGCCATGACTTTCTATATAGTATTAATATGTGTACGAATGTTTGTTGTGTACCGAGGGTGCCACCGCAGTGTCGCAACCCCTCTATTTTTTGCAGCAGAACTCGGTGAGTACGCCCAAAGTGGACTTGGGGTGAAGGAAGCCAATCTGTAGGCCTTCTGCCCCAGGACGAGCCTCCTGGTCTATCAGTCTTACCCCTTTCTCTTTGGCCTCGTTAAGAGCCGTATTTGTGTCGTCCGTAGCGAATGCAATGTGGTGTATGCCACCTCGTCCTCCATTCTTTTCGATAAACGAGGCAACGGTACTTTCGGGACAAGTGGGCTCCAACAACTCTATCTTCACTTCACCTATACGGAAGAAAGCCGTGCGCACCTTCTGGTCCTTCACTTCTTCTACAGCATAGCACTTCAAACCCATGACGTCCTCCCAATAGCGCGTTGCTTCCTCCAAATTTGTTACGGCAATGCCGATATGTTCAATGTGCGATAGTGTCATAATAGTATAATTTTTACTAAATTGAACAAACTGTCTTGTCTAAAACAGAGTGCAAAGGTACGTAAAACTTTCGAGTTGCATCCGCACGCAGGCAAAAATACATCCACACTCTTCTCCTTGTATCGAGCCTCGTTTTCCGAGCCGCACACTCCCCTATGGACGTACCGCCACGGTTCAGCCACAACTGGGCGCCCCTCGCACGGGGGGCTGCAAGCAATACTCGGATGGTGCACAGGATGAGCACCTCCGCCGTACGGCAGAAGGGGCTGGGCTGTACGACATGCACCAAGATGCCGTACGCCACAATGGCACATTAACTACATGTTCTGACGCACGATAGTACAAAAAAGGCCTGATGCCGCTCGGCATCAGGCCACATAGTGTACGGCACTACCCCCTACAACTGTTCACCACCCAAAGCACTACTGCTGTGCTGTACCATACCATGCTGTGCTTCTATCGCAGGAGCAACACAGTTCCCTTCTTCACCTCGGGGCGGCCAGGCAGGTCGGTATGGGTGCATCTGATTATCCACACGTATGCACCTTGTGGGCACTCATGTCCCCGGTACTTGCCGTCCCATCCCTCAGTGGGGTCGTCGCTACTGAACACGATTTGACCCTGACGGGAGTAGATGTCGATGTGGTAGCTCTCCACTTTGTAGGGATAGGTGTAGAAGATATTGTTGGTGCTTTCGCCAGGGGTGAACGTGTTCGGAACCCACAACTCATCCTCTATAACGCGAACGGACACGATGGAGGTATCCCTGCATCCCTTGTTGTATGCTATAAGCATCACATCGAAGGTGTCCATGTCGGCATCATACACGTAGTGAAACGTCTCCTCGTCGGTGCTGTAGCCGTCGGGGAATGTCCAGGTACGACCCAGCGCATTTACGCTCAAGTCGTGGAAAGTAAATTCCGCATTGCCTCGACGTGCGGTCTGCGGGTCGCTCACACCGTACGAGCTCGGCATGGGACCCACCTGCACCAGATGGCGTTCCTCCACGATGCACACTCCCTTGCGTCCACGCAGGGTGTAGCGAGTGTCCGTCGCAGGGCCAACATAGATATTGGCCTGGTGCTCCTGACCGTACAGTCCGCGGTCTTCGGGCTGCGAGCTCCACGTAAAGTCGTCGGCATCGGTAGAGGCGGTCAGCATGGTTACAAAGCCCAAGCAGTTGCTGTCGCTGCCGACTATCGTCAAGTACGGACGCTGGTCAACTCGGATGCGTACCGAGTCGGACATGTGGCAGAGGTGGTCGCTCGTGTAGGCAGATACATGCACATAGCGGCTATCGCTCGGAGAGTAGACATGCACCGAATCGGAACTAAACCCGTTGTCGTCGGCCCAACGATACACTGCACCACCCTGTGCCAGGATGTTCACATCGCTGCCAACGCACACGGTGGTGTCGTGAAGCGAAAGTGTCAAGCGAGGATTGGGCACAATCACTACCCGATGGCTGTCGGTAGTCGAGGTGCAGAACGATTCCGCCACATGGCGCACATGCACATAATAGGTAGTAGATTCAGAAGGACGCACTTGCACATAAGCGTTGCCCTCCTGCCCGTTGAGGGTGGCATCTGCAGGTTGCGATGACCACACGTACTCCACACCTTGCGAAGCTTCGGCTGAGAGGGTAATGAGGCTGCCTTGACAAGCACGACTTTCGCCCTCGATGTGCACCGTGGGATGCTGACGTACGGCGATGCGAATCGTGTCCGACCCGACGCACAACCCATCAGTGCCTTTGCCGTACACCTTCACGAAAAGTTCCTCATTGGCGCGCTGCGTGTAAATGCTCTGCGTGCTGAACGCGCCCATCGTGTTCCACGAATAGGTAGCACCGCCCTGTGCGGTTACGGAGACCTCTTCGCCAGCGCATACCACCGACGGAGCCGAGAGCTGGATGGAGGGAAGCTGTAGCACACTGACGCTACGCGACGCGGTCTGGGTGCATCCGTAGCCGTTGCGCACCACCACACGAACCGTCGTATCCTGCCATGGGGTGAAGTTCTGCCTGCTCTCCTCACCAAACGTATTGCCGTCCCAAGCGTACGCGTCGCCACCCGTGGCGGTGAACGATACGCGGTCGCCAGCACAGATGCGTCCCGTGTCGGCCACCAGCGCAGCCTCAGGCAATGCCAGCAGCGTAATGGCCACCTGAGCGGAGTTGAGACATCCGTGCTCGTCGCGGCCGACCACCTGGAAGATGGAGTCGGACTGAGGTGTAACAGTGATGGCATTGGCCGAGACAAAGCCACCTGTGCCATTCCACAAGTAGGTGGATGCACCTGTTGCCGAAAGGATGGTGGACATGCCGTTGCAGACATCGGTAGTTTGCGCCGTCAGCCGCACCTGCGGCAGTTCGTGCACCGTAATGGTGAGCGTATCGCGAGCTGAGCATAGGCCGTCGGCCGTAGTGCCATAGACAGCATATAGGAGCGTGGTTTGCGGTACATCCGTAAGCACACTATCTGCAGCGTATTGCCCCATACCGCCAAAGTCATACAATGCGGCACCCGAGGCATGCAGCACTACGGTGTCGCCGATGCAAATCGATGTAGACTGGGCTGCAAGACTTACGGCAGGGCGATTCATCACACGCACCTGCACGGTGTCAACGGCAGGACATGCCGTGTTGAGCACCAATCCGCGCAACGAAACCACCGTGTCGCGCACCGCAACGAAGCGACGCACCGTGTCGGTAGTAGAGAAGCCTGTTGTACCATTCCAAGCAAAAGCCGGCGCACCCGAGGCACGCAGCACGATGGTGTCGCCCGTACATATAGTAGACTGCTCGGCACGCAGGGCTACTGCATCTGCATTGAGCACCCGCACCGTCAGCGAGGCCGTCGCACGGCACACGTCGTTGCCTTGTATGCCAATAACCGAATAGGTGGTGCTGGCCACCGGATAGTCTTCAAGGGTGCTATCCGCAGTGGCCTGCTGATTGTCATTCCAAATATAACTGTCGGCGCCCGAAGCGTGCAGACGTACGTGGCCGCCACGGCACGTTACCAGAGTGTTTGCCGAAAGGTCGACACGCGGAGCTGGCAGCACCGTGATGCGCACGGAGTCGATGGCTGTGCAACCGCCAGTAGCACCCGAGCCATACACGTAGTAGGTCATGTCGTGCATCGGTGTAAGCGTCCAAGAGTTGGCAGCCGTCAGCACCACTTCATCACTTCCTCGCACCGAGTCAAGTGCCATCACATCAGCACCCGAGGCAGCGAGCCGTACTGGCATGCCGGCGCAAACGGTATCGTCCGAAACAGTGAGGTGCAGTTGAGGCATGGTCGTTACAGACACAGTGAAAGTGTCGGACTTGACACACCCATGCTCGTCAACACCCATAACGTAGTAGCTCGTGTCTGCAAGCGGAACTACCGTCCACTGATGGGTACCATTGTAGGCAGCCGAACCATTCCAAGCGAAGACGGGTGCGCCAGAAGCCGTGAGGTGCAGGGTGTCATTCAGACAGATGGTATGGCTATTGCCGCTCAACACCACCTGTGGCAAGTCAAAGACCCGAAGCTGCAACGTGTCGTACACAGCGCAGCGTCCCGCTGCATTGAGACCTGCAAAGACGTATGCACCTGTATGTAAGGGGTGGATGTAATAGCGAGAGGCTGCTACGGTATCGCCCCCCTCCCACACGAAGCGCGCGGCTCCTGTGGCGGTCAACAGCAGGCTGTCGCCCATGCAGGTGGCCGTATCGGCCGCAGTAACGGCAAAGGTCGGCACCTCATCAACAGCAACGGACACCGACGCAAAGCCCAAGCAGGATGTACCCTCTATGAGGCCGCGGACAAGATAGGTCGTATCATGTTGCGGACGCATCACGCGCACCGAGTCATGACCGAACTCGTCCCGTCCGCCCCAAGCATAGCTGTCGGCTCCACGGGCTGTCAACGTTACGCTCTCGCCTCGACACAGACGGCCGACCGATGCCGTAACGCTTATTGTAGGCGCAGACACAGGGGCCAGCATCACCGTGGCCGTGTCGCGGCACGACAGGTGGTGCGTGTAGCCTATCACCCTGTATTCGACAGGCTCTTCTGTATAAAAACGCTTGCTGCGGTACTGCGACAGAGTATCTGTACCCATCCACAGATAAGAGTCTGCACCCGACACCGTCAGGGTAATACTGTCGGAATAGCAGAACACAGCGGGAGTCTGCTCGATGCTGACGACCGGCTGGTCGAATACAGAGAGATGCAGGGTGTCGCTATTGCGGCAAGCTTCATCGCGGTCGACACCTCTTACAATGATAGAGGTGTCGTGTTGCGGTGCAATGGTTATGGTATTGAGGGTTGTAAACCGTTGGTCGGTGCCCCACGAGAAGAGCGTGCCACCCGTCGCATGGAGTTGGACTGTATCACCCAAGCAGACCTCACTCCTACCCACCAGCCGCACGTTGGGCATGTTGCGTAGCGTAATGCGGATGCTATCGGAGGCCAAACACCCATCGATGAGTGCCGTTGAGACATGTATCAAGGTGTCGCTCGTAGGATAAACTACAAGCGTAGTATCACCAAATATGATAGAGTGGTTCCAAAGCACACCACGCTGTCCGCCACGGGCGGTCAGCACAACACTGTCGGAGAGACAAACCACCTCTTTCGAGGCTTCCAGACGAAGACTCGGACGCGAGAGTACCACAATACGAATGGAGTCCACCGAGGTGCAGAGACCCGTAACGCTGGCACCGTGGATGACGATAGTCGTGTCTTGCACAGGTCCGAACCTACGCACTGAGATCGGCAGGTATTCTCCACTATTGTCCCAATCGTAGAGTGAAGCCCCCGACACACGAATCGTTACGCTGTCGCCCACACAGAGAGTATCCTTCGAAGCGTTGATTTGCAGCACCGGTATCGTATAGGCATTGACCAAGATAGTGTCGTAGTTATGACACAGATGCTCATTCTCTCCACATACAATGTACTGGGTTGGCTCGGTGGGATACACACGCATGGTGTCCTTATGCACAAAGGCGGAATCCTCGTGCCACCTGTAAGCCATGGCTCCCGACATAACGATTTCCACACTATCGCCAGCACATATCTCCGTGGCAGAGACTTGAGAAGTAACGTCTGGCAAGGGGTTAACGATGACAGTAATTGTGTCGGTAGCATGGCACATGTGGTTGAAATTCTCACCATAGAGCACATAGTCGGCAGTGTCGGCCTGTGGGAAGTAGTGTTTGCGTGTCGTAGTAATGAGTTCGTCATCCTTTGGCCATTGGTAGAACGAAGCCCCCTCTGCTTTCATCCATACATGTTCGCCCCTGCACAATTCGTACACAGGCTTATTATATATAATGTATAAGGGCATGTAGTTTTCTATCGTGAGCTCAGGCGATGGAAGTGGATAGACAGTGATGTGTATGCTGTCAGTCTGCGAGCACAGCTCATTAGCAGTCATTCCACCTACTACAATAGTGGTGTCAACATAGAGGACGTAGTCTGCCGTGTCGACTGCTCTGAAGGAAGAATCTCGCACCCAGCGGTAGAGGTCGGAACCTGCAGCAGAGAGCGTAATGGTATCGCCGTAGCATATCTCCTGTCGACTGCTTTGCAATCGCACCTCAGGTGCATAGACAATAACACGCATAGTGTCGCTCTGGCTACACATCATGTTAGCTGTATAACCTCGCACCATGTAGTCTATCGTCTCCATCGGTTTGGCGTGCATCGTGTCTTTCTCTGTGGCCTGGGTGGCGTAGCCCCATTGGTAATAGGAGGCCCCAGAAGCAGAGAGGACGATACTGTCGCCAAGACATATCTCGCCCTGGTTACTACGCAATGCCACCTCGGGCAGCGGGACAACCGTTACGACAACCGACGTGTCGCTACCGCAAAATGCTCGGTTGTACACATCGCCGTACACACGAATAGTGTCGGTGGCCGTCAGATAGGTTACAAACTCGCTGTCGGCAGTGAACTGCTGCCGTTGCTCCCACAGGTAGTAATTCGCACCGCTTACGACCACACGCACACTGTCGCCTTCGCAAATCTCCTCACGCGAAGCAACCACACTCAGTTGTGGCACCGCATGCCAGTACACGCTCACGGTATCAAAGTTACGACAGTAATGCTCGTGTTCCTCACCCCAAACAATATAGGTAGTCTTAATGGTGGGCACATGCCTCATGCTGTCTACCGACTCGAAGGTCTCACCGAAGTCCCACGAATAGGCATCGGCACCAGCAGCACGTAGCGTTACAGAGTCGCCATCGCACACTTCGGGCTGAGATACCGCAATGAACACGTCGGGCAATGGGTAGACAACGACCGTAACACTATCGGCCGTTTGACAAAGCAGGTTCGACGTAGCACCAACCACCGTAAAAACAGAAGTCTGCACAGGCGTTATCTGTACCGCCGTGTCGGCTACAAATATGGGGCTTTGCCAACTGTACTGATAGACATCGGCTCCTGTAGCCACGAGATGAGCCCTATCACCTTCGCAGACAGCGAGGCGACGCGTTTCGATATGGGTGGTTGGATACGGGTACACGGCAATGTGCACCGTGTCGGACGCGATGCAACCGTGTTCATCTTTACCATAGATACGGAAGTCAGCAGAATCATGTAGCACATAGCTATGCGTGTCGCGAGCCGAGAACGAAGCCGTACTATCCCAAGAGTAGAGAGTCGCCCGCGATGCAGAAATGAGAAGAGTATTGCCGTCGCAGATGGCCGTATCACTTGCGACCACGCTGATTACAGGCTTCCACACCGTAATTCTTACACTATCCTTAGCCAGGCAGTTGTGTTCGCTCTTACTCTGCACCACGTAGGTCAACGACTCGTCGGGTGAAATCCGAACGGTGTCACGATCTACAAAACGTGCATCACTCCATGCAAAGGTGTGGGTATAGTCGCCGTAGGCACGTATGGTAAGCGAGTCGTAGTCGCAGATAGCGGTAGCCGTGGCTTGCAAATGCAAATCTGGACGAGGCCACACCAGCACCTCAACCGTATCGGTACTGGTGCATCGCGGTCCGTCTATCTCGCCCGTTGCAATAAAGGCATGGTACCCCGTGTCGGCGGGAACAAAGTCGCGTTGGTTGTCAAAAAAGAAGCCTTGTTCCCCAGCCCACTTATACTTATAGGCGCCAGACACAGTTACATGCAACGTATCACCCAAACACAAAGACTCTTTATCGGGTGTCAGCACTACGTTGGGCTGCTGGTAGATGACCACAGGCACCGAAGCCGAGTCGACACACCCGTATTCGGTGCGTGCCAATACCACCACATCGCCTGCTTGGCGCAGCACCATGTTCGTGTCTGAAGCCGTACCAAAATAGCGACCTCTATCCCACGAGAATGCACTACCGTTTCCTGATGTGGTGAACGCGATGGTGTCGACCGAACAAGCTACATCGCGACCGGCCGCAACACGAACCGTCGGCAAGGGGTGCACCGCAATACTCAGTGTGGTAGAACTACTGCAGAGTTGGTTCTCATTAAGAGCCCTTATAGAATAGGTGGTATTCGCACGAGGTTGCACAACACTATCGGTTACCGAGGTGGGTGCACCATTGTTCCACGAGAAGAGAGGAGCCCCAGACACCCGTATATGGAGAGTGTCGCCGATACAGATGTCATGCGTTGCCACATCAATTGTGGCCTGTGGAATGTCGTACACTGTGATTTGTACCTCCTCTGAACTATAACATGCACTGCTTGTATTGGCACCAAACACCTCAATGGTCGAAGTACTATTAAGCGTGTACTGATACGTGTTGGAGGTAGTAAATGTTTGCATTGTGTCCCACGAGTACTGCATAGCCCCCGAGGCGGTAACCGTAACGGTGCTACCGGCACAGACGGCACTTTCACTGACGGAAAGGCGTATCTGCGGTATGCTATGTACGACGACGGGCGTTGACACTGTGGTGCGACAGCCGTTGCTATCCTCGCCATACAGCATTTGGGATACGGTGTTCTCTGGTGCAATCGTGGTATCGGTTGCCTGAAGACGCAAGGATTCGAATCCACTCCACGAATACTTCAATGCCCCAGAAGCTTGCAGTGTTACCCTACTGCCCACACATATCGTGTCGTCCGATGTAGAGACTGCAAGCTGAGGCAACTGATGAACATATACAGCGAACGTGTCGCGCACGGCGCACTGCCTACGACTTCCGTTGGCTGCAAATAAAAAGTATTCTCGTGATGCCTCAGGGTTATCCGCCCAGATATTATTAGCCGCTGGCGTGGTCTGAAGACCTGCTACCTCAAAGTAGTCGGCATTGCCAGTGGCCGACAGTTGCACTGCATCACCACCGCAGACGGTGTCATCATCTACACGGAAGACTATGGAGGGGTAGTCATGAACCACGACTGTAATACTTGATTCACTTCCGCAGGTAGCGCTACCCGTCGTTTCGCCGTAGAGTATGTAGGTGGTCGTCTGCTGTGGCGACACACGGCGCACGGCATCCGTGCTTTGGTCTTCCCAATAGTAATTGTTGCCACCTCGAGCCGAAAGTGTAACCGTGTCGCCGAGACAGATAGTGTCAGCCGTTGCCATTATATTTATAGACGGAAGTCCCGACACATTTACTGCCACCTGCACTTCAGCTGGACATATTGTGTACTCATTCCTGCCCTGTATGCGATAGGTGGTGTTGACTGAAGGCGAGACTGTAAAAACGCTGTCGCGTGTAAAGGCTCCACCGTTCAGCGAATACTCATAGGCTCCATGTACCCGAATAATGGCACTGCCCTCATTACAGATGTTTATCGTAGTCTCTTCCGCCTGCAGTTGAGGATAGGGATACACCTTCACCTGGTGGCTAATAGTGGATACGCAATTCTCGCCTGTGTTATAGCCCATAACACAGATGGTACTGTCGCGCATTATCGTGAACGTGCGGCTGTCGGTTCTCGAGTCGTTGTCGGTGAGCTGTCCGCCTGTTGATGCTAATTCATCACCCAACTCACCATTGTGTTCACCCTCATTACTGCCTCGGCAGTTCCATCCATATACTTGGGCACCTTCTACGGAGATGGTGATTCGGCCACCTGCACATATTGCGGTGTCACTTGCCGAGAGTGATAATTGGGGAAACATATAGACCGTCACCGTGGTCGAGTCTGTATTGCGACAGCCATGCGCATCTTCACCAAAGAGGTGATACGTCGTGGTGGTAGTTGGCGAACAAACTGTATCATCCACATTGCTGCTCAACGTCTGAAAACTCGTCCACGAATAGCGCGAAGCCCCACGTGGTTGGAGCGTGAGCGACCCTCCGTAGCATATTTGCTCAAAATCTTTACTTATGGACACCGTCGGCAGCGCATTGACCACCACATCAACCGAGTCGCTACTGCGGCACAGCATGTTGGGACCATTGGCTCCTTGCAGTACATATCGACGGCTTTGCTGTGGCGCATCCTTCCATTGGGTCGTACCAGCTTCATTGGGTATCGGAGCAAAACCCTCTATCATGTACTGCTGGGCACTACCCGACGGTATAAGCGTAACAGAGTCTCCTACGCACAACTCTCTTGGACGTGCTGTCAGACTCACGGTAGGATAGGTGAACGTGGTAATGGTTACCGATGCCTCATTTCGGCATGAGGTGATGCCTTCGTTAACGCCCGTAACCGTATATTGTTGCTGCCCTTGCCCTGCGTAGACTCGCAGTTGATTCTGCGCGGTAGCCTGTCCAGAGTTGTTCCACACATAGCGCGATGCACCAGTAGCTGTCAGCAAGGCACTGTCGCCTTCACACAGCGCGGTCTTGTCCGCATGGAGTACAAGCGAAGGTAACTGAATCACGTGCACACGCACCGTATCGTACGCGCTGCACAGTCCGATGACATCGCGACCCTGTATTATGTAGTCGGTGCTGTCTGTGGGCGACACATTCCACGCTGCGTTGGTACTCCACTCTGACCACTGCCCGTAACGTGTTTTTATTCGGTACTGAGTTGCCCCGCTTGCTGTGATAAGCGACGACTCGTTGAGACAAATTATGGATGGTGATGCCGATGCCGACACTTCTGGTACGGGGTAGACATACACATCGGCCGTATCATATATCGGGCATTGTTGCCAATAGTCATACACCTGCAAGATGTAGCGGCGCGTCTGCGTTGGCGACACGCAATAGTTCGTTACGCCGGTGCTATTGAAGTCCGTCCCCAACCAGCGATACCTTCTGGCGTACTCACCCGCATTGTAGCGCAGACAAGCCTCAGTGCCAATACAGATAGCCATGCTATCCTCTATAATATGTGCGTTCGGAGGCGCGATGACAAACACTGGCACTGTTCGCGTTGTAGTGCATCTCGCCAGGTCAGCCTGGCCAGTTACGGTGTACTGTTGCAACGATGATGCTCCGTTGATGAGCATCGAGGCATGGAGGCCGAACACGCTGTCGAGCAAAAACACCGTACTATTAGGCCAGCGATAAGCATAGCCCCCATGCGCCTCGAGGGTGATGCTGTCGCCCAAACATACCGTATCTGGTACAGCATTCAACGTAAACGCTGGATTGTGCACATGAATCTCCACCGAGTCTTTGGCGTGGCAACGACCGTTGCGACCCGTCGCATCTACTTGAAAGAAGAATGAGGTGTCGCTGTTGATGGTATAACTCCTTGTGGTAACTGGATTGCTGGCGTAGTTGAACTGTGAGCCGTCCCCCCAAGTAACCACGAGTGCCCCGTACTCTGGTTTACCCGTCTGGTCTGGATAGTTACCCGTAGCGGTCAACGTGATTTGCTCTCCAGGACACACCTCCGAGGAGGATGCAGTGATGTGTATCTCTGGCATGGGATATACGGTAACCGTTACCGTCATTGCTGCGCATCGGTTTCCCTGTGCGTCTTCACCGTAGACTACCAAGACCGACCCTTGGGCCGTATCACCTGTAGTAGAAGCCTGCGGTGGTAGGTAAGTATAGGTACTCTCCGTTGTCCATGTGCTCCCATTCGTCCATGAATAGCGGTAAGCTCCGCTCGCTGTAAGCGTCAATTGCTCACCGTTGCAGACTGCCACATCCGAAAGATTAAGCGTCATATTCATGGGCTCACTGACGCGTACCGTTACACTTCGTTCCAATTCGAACCAGCGTCCCATGATAAGTTTGTAGGCCTTTACATAATAGGTCGTAGTACGACCGGGCGAAACCGCAACCGTGGCACGATTTCTGGCGAACGGCAGGCTGTTGAAACTGTTCTCATACCAGTCGCAACTATCAGCGCCCTGCACACTAAGCACTGCGGTAGCACCATAGCATATCGAGTCGTCATTGCTTATAATCGCAAAGTTGGGAGGGTACCCCGTCGCGACCGTGTCGCACACTGTGTTCTGTTCCCCACAAGAATCTGTTACACACACGGCGTATTGCTGTATGTCGTCCATCTCCAAATTGCTCCACGTCGTGCCATGATACGTTTGACCCGTACGCAGGTCAGTCCACACCACGCTCTTGTGTGGCGAACCGCCCGTGATGTTGGCCATCAGTTGTAAATCACCTGTGTTGAGATCCTCTATGGGATACCCCGTTATTCGTAATGGTTGCACATCACGAATATATAGGGTCAGCGTTGACGTAGGAGAGCATGATTTCCCTGTTAGAACATAGTTAACCAGTATGCTTTCTAAATCTTCTACTCTGGTATCTGTCCTCGCACATACTTCAATTGATACCGTATCCACACCTGGACTGAATCTAAGCGTCCTTTGATTTTCCAAAGAACTTTTGTTATAGTCCGCTTGATTGGCCGTTCCACCATAGGTCAAACTTAGCTGTCTGTAAGTACTATTGGGGTCAGTCAACTTGAACACCACGCGTGCGCAACATCCTTCGTTGATGGTGGTAGAATCACCCTGATTTACTGGGTTGATGACGTATGCCTGCACATCGGCTGCACTCAAGCTATTGGCTTCGAGAAACACACCCGAATCGCGCGAACCGTCCGACACATCGGATATTACTATTTTGATGTGATAGGTAGAGCATGGCACCACGGCAGCCTCAGCCGTCATCACGCGCGTAAAGCCGTTGTATTCTATTTGTGTGCCGTGGCTGTTGTCCACATAGTACTGCGTGTTAGACAGCACACAGTCATAGTCACCCCTGCGCACTCCACCATTGACGGTTGCAATGGACACAGGCGTATTGCTGCCGGGCAATAGGGCTATATTCTTGGAAGTGTAGTTGCCACCCTGTGGATTCTGACCCGTAATGAAGAAGCCAAAAGCATCGGAGAACTGCTGGCAAACGTACTCAGGATATTCTTCTGAACCGAACACATAGCGGAATCTGACCACATCACTACTGGGGATAAAGTCAAACTCCAATACGGCACAATCTATCAGGTTCGATGGTTCTATGTTCAAGGCCGCTGCCAACGTTGCATCATGCATGGTTGAGGCTTGGTTGGCAGCCACTGCACGATTGGACACATTGGTGCCATTTTGACACACACTGCCCGTTATACTTCCAGTGGCTATCACTATGCCTTCCGACAATCCAAGGTTGGTGGGGACTGTCCCTGTCGTGAAGGTTCCAATCGCATTGCTTGCTATGGCCCCCGATTGGTTGTTGAACTTCACATTGCTAATTTGCACACCCTGGCCTACCAACACATTCTGCACCAAATTGGCCGCGCTCCAGTTTCTCCCCCCTTCGCTGCAGGTCTGTACCTGAAGCTGAGCACGCATGGAAGCTGGAGAAAAAACGGTTGCTACACATAGCAACAAGAGAAAAAAACGGCCTCGCCTTGTGGCCTGATTGTTGTATTGTATTCTTTGCATATCAGTATACTACACAATTACCCCCCCCCGTTCATTGAGGGTATACTTAGGAATACAAAGGTAGTACTGTTTATTCACATATGCAAGTAGACATCTTGCGCAGGGCGACACCCCTATACTCCCTCTTCGTCCAAGACATGATCCCCTCTCATTCCGAAGACATGGCCGCCAACCTCACAACTGCCAACCCACACCTATAATATATATATACAACTCTCGCGGAACAACTCTACCCCTCTACCCTACATAAAAGGCAAGTATTCCTCCACGTCTCATCTCTCACTTTTCGGCCTCACCATGCAGTCTCTTGGCATCGGCTCAGGGAAATAAAAAGACTTTGTCAGCAGTTCCAACCAGTTATTGCTCGCACAGCGCGAGGTAATCGCCCTCACTGATGATGGGCACCGACAGTGCTTCAGCCTTGCGTCGCTTCTCTGGTCCCATTTTGTCGCCAGCGAGCACATAGGAGGTCTTTTTCGAGATAGAACTACTCACCACTCCCCCATGTTGCTCTATGTGCTGCTTGATGCCATCACGGCTAAACTGTTGGAATGTACCACTGACTACGAACACCGCCCCATGCAATACGTCGCTGACAGCCTGCCGTTGCACTTCGAATTGCAATCCCTGTTGTTGCAGACGTGCTATCAACTGCCGATGGGCAGGCGTATGGAAATAGGTGTACACCACTTCGGCCGTCTTTGCTCCAATATCTTCCACCGCTGCAAGAGCTTCCACATCGGCCTGCATGAGTGCATCTATCGTTCCAAAGTGGCGAGCCAGTTTGCGTGCACCCACTTCGCCTACAAAGCGGATGCCCAACGCAAAAAGTACACGCTCAAAGGGCACACTCCGCGAGAGTTCAATACCGTCCATAATAGCACGTGCACCTTTATCTTGAATGCTGGCACGCGCCTTGCCGTCGGAACTCGATGTCTCTAACCCGATGAGTTTTCCCACAGACAGTTCGTACAAGTCGGCCACGTTGCGCACCAGCCCGCTGTTGAATAAAGCGGTCAACCGTTCCGTCCCTAAAGAATCAATATTCATGGCCTTGCGCGAAACAAAATGTTCCAAACGACCTATCTGTTGCGGCGGACAGCCATCTTGGTTGGGGCAGTAGTAGCCCGACTCACCCTCTGCCCGCTCCAATGGTGTACCGCATTCGGGGCAATGCGTAGCGTATTGGAATGGGACAGCCTCAAGCGGTCGCTTTTCAAGGTCCACTCCTACCACTTTAGGTATAATCTCGCCCCCTTTTTCCACCTGCAGATAATCACCCAAGCGTATATCCAGTTTGCTTATGAAGTCGGCATTGTTGAGCGTGGCACGCTTCACCGTAGTACCGGCCAGCCACACCGGTCGCATGTTGGCCACCGGGGTAACGACCCCGGTACGTCCCACCTGGAACGAGATACTCTCCAACTGCGTGGTTACTTGCTGAGCTTTGAACTTGTAGGCGATCGCCCATCGAGGCGACTTTGCCGTCAGCCCCAGTGTGTCCCATAGGGGCACCTGGTTCACCTTAATCACGATGCCATCGATAGCGAACGGCAGGTCCCAGCGCGCCGTGTCCCAATAGTCAATGAAGGCACGTATATCCTCAATGGTGCGACACTCCTTGATATAGGGCTGCACCTTAAAGCCCATTTGCCTTGCCCACTCCAAGCGGCCGTAGTGGGTGGCTGGTGCTTCGGGAAAACGGTCGGCATCCACCACCATGAAATACATGCAGAACATCAACTTGCGCCGAGCAGCCTCGCGCGAGTCCTGCAGTTTCAGTGAGCCAGAAGCAGCGTTGCGCGGGTTGGCAAAGGGTTGTTCTCCTTCGGCCTCACGCTGGGCATTCATGGCATTGAAGGCGTCAAACGGGTAGACCACCTCTCCCCTCGCCTCAAATTCATCGGGGAAGTCGCCGTGCAGACGCAGCGGTATCGTTGGGATGGTGCGTGCATTCGCTGTGATATCGTCGCCCACAGCCCCGTTCCCACGGGTAAGAGCCTGCACCAACTCCCCATGCCTATAGGTCAATCCGATGGCCACACCGTCGAACTTCAGCTCACAGGTATAGCTGAAGGGGGTGTCGCCCAGCAGCCGACGAGTGCGACTCTCGAACTCCTCTATCTCTTCTATCGAGTAGGTGTTGCCCAACGAGAGCATCGGCACCCGATGCGCCACCTGACGGAAGTTCTTGTTGACCTCACCGCCTACACGCTTCGAGGGCGAGTTGGGAAGCACCAATTCTGGGTAGCTTCGCTCCAAATCTATAAGTTCCCGCAGCAACGCGTCGAACTCATAGTCGCTCACCAGCGAGGTGTCGTTCATGTAATACTCGTAGTTGTAGCGGTCAATGAGCGTGGTGAGTTCTGCAATGCGCTTGCGGGCAGGTTCTATCTCGGCCGAAGTGAAAAGGTCCATAGTCTACGTGTGATTTAATGTTGAGCCACCTGTACACTACCCTGGAAATTGCACGACACAGGGCCTTGCAATACAATCTGGTGATATCGCGAGGCTGCGGAAGCGTTGTCGCCGTCGTCGAGAGCTGTGTGATGAACTGCAAAGCGTACTTCGAAAGAGCCTCCAAGTGTGTCGACCATTACGTGGTACATGCCATCGACGGGTGTGCAGGGTGCATTGCGATGCACAGCAGCGGCCACTATGGCAGCGGCCGTAACACCCGTGCCACAACTATATGTTTCGTCCTCCACCCCCCGTTCAAAGGTACGGACAAAGAGGTGTCCGTTCTCCAACCATTCAGCGAAGTCCACATTGGTGCCTTGTGGGAAGAGCTGCTTATTGTGGCGCAGGGCGGCACCTTCCCCCACGACATCATAGTGCCGCACATCGCGCACCATTTCCACATAGTGGGGCGACCCCGTGTCAAGGAAGCAGCCGTGGTGTAGCGGCTGCACTGCAGCCACATCATTCATGGCCAGCGCCACTATGCCACGTGCGGCCTGTCCGTCCCACTGCACCAGGGTGGCACGGTGCTCGCCGTCGTAGCCCACAAAGCGATAGGCCTGACCGTCAGAGGGGCAGATGCCCATCATGTGGGCGAAAGCCGTGATGCATCGTCCCCCATTGCCACACATCGAACCCAAGGCTCCGTCGGCGTTGTAGTACTTCATCTCAAAGTCGTAGCCGTCGCGGATGCCCAGTGTCATTAGGCCATCCGCACCAATGCCGAACCGGCGGTGGCACAGGTGGGCTATTTGTTCCTCGGTGAGGTTGATCGGGTGCCGACGGGCATCGATAACAACGAAGTCGTTGCCTGCCCCGTCAAGTTTGGCAAAAGGAATGGTCATACGCTGCTGCATGCTTATTTATCGTGTGGTTTAGAGGGTATTCTGTGATACGATTATAGGAGGGAAAGATGTGGGGCGGTTACAAGTCGATGTGGGGAAACAGCTTGCGCATACGTTCCAACACGGGGTTCTGAGCCAACATGTCGGCATACTTCTGCCCAGCGAAATAGGGCGTCTCCACTTTTTTAGCGACATTGATTTCCACGCGGCCTTGCAGCTGTTCGTTGTGGGTGCGTTGCCGCAGGTAGTCCACGACCACCTGTTTCACTGGGGCGACAGCCTGTTCAAAGTCGGGCGAATCAGCCACTATGCTGAAGTGGTCGCCATCGTCGCAGCGCAGTCTCACACTGCCCAGCAAGGCGAGGAAATTGCCCTCCTCAGCATGTTCGTCGAGCATGCTTTTCCACAGCCGCTCCAGTATTTCCTGTGTCAATGGGGTGGCCTGCGGTGCTATAGCGGCTTTCAACTCGGGGTGGATCTCGATGGGTTCCTTATCGAGTCTAATGCTGGTAGTGAACGGTCGCGAAGTAACCACACGTGCCACTGGCGGCCTGTCGGTCGACGGTGCAGGGTGGGCTGGCGTAGGCGTTGGCACCTCTGTCGCAACCGCGTCGGCCGCCGCTGGCGTAGCATTGTCGTGGGTGGGTGCAACAGGGGCAATAGCAGTGCTGCCGTCTTCGACGGGTCGACCCTCAGGGTCAGGCTGGGTTCTATGTTCCGCTTGTGGCGATCTAGCTAAGCCTAACCTGCGCCGGCGCTGTCGCCCGGCTTGCCAGGGTGGCCAGCTTCATGAGAGCCACCTCCGTGAAAAGTTGCTTGTTGTTGGCTTCGCGATACCGGTATTCGTAGTCGGATGCCACGTCGAGGAATGACACAATGAGTGGCAAACCGCAGTTGACTGCCTGTTCGCCATAGCGCACGCGCAGTTCGTCGTCCGCTTCGAGCAGTTTGTTCATAGCCGGGTCTGTGCATACCATCAGATTACGCAGATGCTCTGCCAATCCTGAGAGAAAATGCTGCCCGTCGAAGCCTTTGCCACGCACCTCACTATAGAGCAGAAGCGATTGCGCTACGTTGCCAGCCCGCAGGTAGTCCACCAGACGGAAGTAATACTCATAGTCGAGGATGCTCAGCACCTCAATACAGGCCTTGTAGGTGATGTTTCCACGGGTAAAATTCGACAGCATGTCGAACGTGGAGAGCGCATCGCGCATACCGCCGTCGCACTGCTTGGCTATCAAGTGCAATGCCTGTGGCTCATACTGCACATGTTCGTGCTCGGCCACATACTTGAGGTGGTTCACCACATCCTCGGTCTGAATGCGCTTGAAGTCGAACACTTGGCAGCGCGACAGAATGGTGGCTGGCACCTTATGCTTCTCGGTGGTGGCCAAGATGAACATGACGTAGGGCAGCGGCTCCTCAAGGGTTTTCAGGAATGCCTGAAAGGCACTAAGGGAGAGGGCGTGTACTTCATCGATGATGTACACCTTGTACTTGCCCGTCTGTGGCGGAACATGTATCTGTCGAATCAGTTCGCGAATGTCGTCGACCGAGTTGTTCGAAGCCGCATCGAGCTCAAAGATATTCATAGAGCTGCCGTCGATGAAGCTGCGACAGGTTTCGCACTCATTGCATGCCTCATGCTCGGGAGTGAGGTGCTCGCAGTTGACCGTCTTGGCCAGGATGCGTGCACAGGTGGTCTTGCCCACCCCACGAGGACCGCAGAAGAGGAAGGCGTGTCCCAGCTGTCCCGTACTGATGGCATGTTTCAAGGTAGAGGTGATGTGCTGCTGTCCGACCACGCTCTCGAACGAGGCAGGCCGGTACTTTCGCGCTGATACTACGTAATTTTCCATGTTTCGCACAACAGTTTTCAGTCTTCAAAGATACACATTATATAATATGTGTGCAGTGTGGCCGATGGCTTTTTTTTCAACTGTCGGTTCAACACTGTGCCAGAGCAGCCCCACCGAAGGAGCGGCTCGCGCCCCATCGGCACATCGGCTCCACCCCTCTGTACTGTACAGCATCACCCCTCCATGCCGTACAGAAAGAGGCCGTATGCCCAACGCCTGATGCCTACAAGCCGTACAGCAGAAATAGCACATAAGAAGTAGAACGACAACATGATGGTACAACACGTTGTCTTCCTCCGTACGGTGCCATCCCCCATACCCGTACGCCTCCCCCCCTGACATGGGGCAGACAGGTGTAGCGATGGGAACGAAAAACAGAGGGGCTCTCAGTGGCCAATCATGAACCAACACGGCGGCCAACCATGCTGCAAAGGTACGAAATAAAACGCAATGCCCCGCTCCCACTCCACCACTCGTAGTGCGACAGAAAGTCCTTTCCCCGAGCAAAAACAGCATCATTAGTATGACTTTTTGACTGATTACCACGTACTACCTTTTTGCAATCCCCACAAGGAGGCAATGCCCATTCTGCAACTACACTCATTCACATTCTGCGCATTATATTCACCCATTCCGCACAAAACGATAGCGCAACTTCCGCTGACAAAAAGACAGCAGAAAACGATTGGGTTTCAATTTTGCAGGGAAGAACAGTGTCGGTTGCAGCTCAACAATGGCCAAGCGAGTCGGGCAAAGACCCTTAAAACGAACAAAACTATCAAACCATGAACTTGAATAATTTCACAATCAAATCACAACAAGCCATTCAGAAAGCCCAGGAGATAGCACTCGGGCGCGAACAGCAAAGCATTGAATGCACCCATCTGCTAAAAGGCATTCTGAGTGAGGACGACAACGTTACGCCATATCTTCTGAAAAAGATGGAGGTCAACGTAACCCGTCTCAACCAAGCCCTTGATGCCGCCATCGGCTCGCTGCCACGCGTCAGCGGCGGCAACCAATACCTCAGTTCTGATGCCAACCAGGCTCTCATCAAAGCATCGCAAATAGCCACCGAGATGGGCGACGAGTTCGTAAGCATTGAGCATCTGCTGCTCGGCATAATGGACGGGCGCAACTCGGCGGCCAACATGCTGAAAGATGCTGGTGCGTCGGAGAAGGCTCTCAAAGCAGCCATCGCCGACCTGCGCAAAGGCAGCAAGGTGGGCAGCCAAACGGCCGAGGAGAGCTACAACGCACTGTCGAAGTACGCCAAGAACTTGAACCAACTGGCTCAGTCGGGCAAGTTAGACCCCGTTATCGGACGCGACGAGGAAATACGCCGTGTGCTACAAATCCTAAGCCGCCGCACCAAGAATAACCCCATCCTAATAGGCGAACCCGGAGTGGGCAAGACCGCCATTGCCGAAGGACTTGCCCATCGCATCGTGAGTGGCGATGTGCCAGAGAACTTGAAGAGCAAGACCATCTACTCTCTCGACATGGGTGCCCTCGTGGCTGGTGCAAAATACAAGGGAGAATTCGAAGAGCGTCTGAAGAGCGTCATTAGGGAAATCAACGAGTCGGACGGCGAAATCATCCTCTTTATCGATGAAATTCACACCCTGGTGGGTGCAGGTGGAGGCGAAGGAGCCATGGACGCAGCCAACATCCTCAAGCCCGCACTGGCAAGAGGCGAACTGCGTGCTATCGGAGCCACTACCACCGCCGAGTACCAAAAGTACTTTGAAAAAGACAAAGCACTGGAGCGCCGCTTCCAAAGCGTACTCATCGACGAGCCGAGCGTGCCCGACACCATATCGATACTCCGTGGGCTGAAAGAGCGCTACGAGGTGCACCACAAGGTTCGTATCAAAGACGAGGCCATCATAGCCGCAGCGGAACTCAGCAACCGGTACATCAGCAACCGCTTCCTTCCCGATAAGGCCATAGACCTCATTGACGAGGCTGCCGCCAAACTGCGCATGGAGATCGACTCCGTACCCGAAGAACTGGACGAAATAGAGCGCAGGATGCGACAACTGGAAATCGAGCGCGAAGCCATCAAACGCGAGAACGACGAAGATAAGTTGCACCAGATTGGCAAGGAACTTGGCGAACTGACCGAGCAGCGCAACCAAATGAAAACACGCTGGCAGAACGAGAAGACCATTGTCGAATCCATACAGGCCGAGGTAAAGAACATAGAGAGCTACAAGTTCCAAGCCGAACAGGCCGAACGCCAGGGCGACTATGGAAAGGTGGCCGAGCTGCGCTATGGTCGTATCAAAGAAGCAGAGGCCAAGGTGGCAGACCTCAAGCTCCAATTGAAGCAGATGCAAGCGGATCAGGCCATGATTAATGAAGAAGTGGACAGCGAGCAGATAGCGGAAGTGGTGAGCAAGTGGACAGGAATACCCGTTACGAAGATGATGCAAAGCGAAAAAGAGAAGCTCTTGCACCTCGAAGCCGAACTGCATAAGCGCGTTGTTGGACAGGATGAGGCCATCACCACTATAGCTAATGCCATTCGACGCAACAGAACAGGCCTCAGCGACGGTAAGCGACCCATAGGTAGCTTCATCTTCCTCGGCACAACTGGCGTTGGGAAAACCGAACTGGCCAAAGCACTGGCCGAGGTGCTGTTCGACGACGAGAACATGATGGTTCGTATCGACATGAGCGAATATCAAGAGCGACACAGCGTGAGTAGACTAATAGGAGCGCCTCCAGGATACGTGGGCTACGACGAGAGTGGCCAACTGACCGAAGCTGTACGTCGTAAGCCCTATAGCATAGTGTTGTTCGACGAGATAGAGAAAGCCCACCCCGACGTATTCAACATCCTGCTCCAAGTATTGGAGGACGGACGACTGACGGACAACAAAGGTCGTGTGGCAGACTTCAAGAACACCATCATCATCATGACGTCGAACATGGGCAGCAACATCATTCAAGAACGGCTGGCCGACATAGACAGTGTGAATTCGACGTTCATCCTCGAGGAAACTCGCCAAGAAGTCCTGAACCTGCTCAAGAAAAGCATTAGGCCTGAATTCCTGAACCGCATCGACGAGATAATCATGTTCCGTCCACTCACCAAGCAGCAAATCAAGGAGGTCATCCGCATTCAGCTCGGCCTGGTGTCGAAAATGCTTGAGCAAAACGAGATATTGATAAGCACTACCGACGAGGCAGTGAACCGCTTGGCCGAATTGGGCTATGACCCTGCCATGGGTGCCCGACCAGTAAAAAGGGTGATACAGCGCGAGATACTCAACGAACTATCACGACAGATACTCGAAGAGCGTATACATACGTCCGATACAATCATCATTGACGTGATAGACGGCCAGTTCGTGTTCTACAACCCACAGCACAAGGTCTAACCTCAGGCGCAACAGGGTTGCGCTTTACCCCAAAGGCAATCCGATGCTGCAGCCCAGCGGCATCGGATTGTCTTGTTTCCACCACCACGGCGCATTCACAGGCATCCCCTGTACAGCATCTACAACGACATCTGAACCCTAATCGAGAAAAAAAGCCTACCTTTGCACTCGCAAACGAAGCTTTCAATCAACACAGACGAAATCTAATATCAAAGAAGTAATAGCATGAAAAGAAGAACTCTACCCCTACTCCTTGCTGTGAGCATGGCAGCATTCAGCATGACTGGTTGCAGCGTATTGCAGAATGTCGGCAGTCAAATACAAAGCGTCAGCAACCTGCGCAATTGCGAATACAAGATGAAAGACGTCAGCCAAGTAAGCGTAGCGGGTGTGGATGTAAAGAGCATCACAGGGGGCAACATCAAAGCCACCGACGTGTTGAAACTGGCAGCCGCACTGACCAGTAAGAAGGTACCCCTCTCGATGAACGTCAACGTCAATGTAACCAACCCCACCACCAGCCCAGCTTCACTCACAGCCATGGACTGGATATTGGAAATAGACGGCACGCAGTTTGCCTCAGGCACAAGTACACAAGCCTACAACATCCCCGCAAGTGGCACGACTACAATACCACTTCCAGTCAATACTGATGTGTATAGCATGTTCTCCCAAAGCGGAATTGATGCGCTGAAGAACTTCGTAGGCAGTTTTGCAGGGGACGGTACGTCGTCAAAGATTGGAATTAAAATCAAACCGTCCATCTCTGTTGGGGGCGTAAATATACCATCGCCAACCTATATCAACCTCGAGAAGACCACTGGTGCAAAATAGCATCACCACCTATAGTTGTTGCCTTCAAATCCTCACAGGGAACGGCATTATAAAACCAAGAGCGCAACAGGTCAACAGGTCATTCTACTACAACACAAAGTGCTGCCTGTGTTGGCAGCACTTTGTGTTTAGAGCCCAACCAGGCACAGTGCTGTACAGCCCGTTCGCAATAAAAGCAAATGGTTATCGTTTACTCATCGCTATATAATATATGTATACATCACTGGCATCACTACACAACCTGCACCCAAAGACAGTTATCGCCACATAACAGAAATAACAACACTACAGGAAACTCGCCCATCACGCACTACAACCAACTATTCAACAATGCAATACCTTTATCTCTTCATAGCAGCACTCTTTGAGGTGGGGTGGCCATTAGGGTTCAAACTTGCAGACCTCCATGCCGAAAGGTTCTGGACTTTTATTGGGCTGGGAGCACTAAGCATGGCTCTTAGCGGCATATTCTTATACCTTGCCCAGCGCACTATGCCCATCAGCACCGCATACATTATATGGACGGGGATAGGTGCTATCGGCACATTCTTGATAGGCATCTTCTGCTTTGGCGATTCGGCATCGGTACTTAGGATGCTGTTTGCCTTGCTCATCCTCGTGGGCATTATTGGAATAGAGCTCACCGGGAAAAATTGACATACACCTCTGCACCCACAATCACACCCCTCAACTCCATGAATAAAATCCACCTGCGCCCTAAAAATACCAGCACTAAAACACTGCTGTGCATGCTATTCATATATGGTCTATGCCTCATCACACCAGAAGCCGTGGCGCAGCATGGCCGACGCTCCTCATCTACCATTCACGCTTATCCCTTCATCGGTGCTACCGTCTCGCAAGTAGATGGAGACCAGTTGAAAGGGTTCAAGAAAATTGGTTTCACTGGCGGTGTAGGTGCCATCACGCAGTTAGGCTCAGAACGGTGGTTAATGAGCTTGGAAGCAGGCTATGCTCAACGGGGAATGCATGAGAATTCATCAAGAGAATGGTACAAGGTCGACTTGACACTGGATTATGTTGACCTACCCCTAATGGTGCACTTCAAGGACACCAAGGGAGGTATGACTATAGGTGCAGGACTCTGCTACTCCCGTTTAGTGCGTCAGCCCCACGGACGCATGGCCTTTAATCCTAATACCTTTGCTCCAGACACTTCAGACATGACATTCCTTCGCAACGACCTGTCCGTCGTAGGCGACATCCGTTTCAGTGCTTGGCGTAACTTAAAATTGAACATTCGAGTGCAGTACTCCCTCATTCCCATAAAGAGAGACTGGAAGTTCACCTACTTTCAGCATCCAACCACCCCAGTGGAGTACATATACAACTGCCGCAATTTTAGTATAACAACCCGTTTGTTTTGGGAGTTTGGCGAAGTACATGACACCCGTCAACACTCACGGAGCAGACGATAAGACCAGAGGGGAAAACGGTTGACATCACCAATACTCAGTAGCATGAATCGCACCGCATTATATCCAGGCTCGTTCGATCCCATCACAACAGGACACGTACACATAGTAGAGAGAGCCTTGCCACTGTTTGACCACATCGTGGTGGCAATCGGAAGCAATACGCAGAAGAAGTGTCGCTTTCCGCTGGAACAACGGCTACGATGGATTGAAGCAGCATTCTCCCAGTACAAGAACGTGGAGGTGGCAACTTATGAAGGGTTGACCACAGACTTCTGCCACGAGCACCACATAGACTATCTGCTACGGGGCGTACGAAGCACAACCGATTACGCTTATGAAGAACAACTTGGTGCCATCAATCGCCTGATAGCCCCAAATGTGGAGACCGTCATCTTGATGGCTGCACCCGAATATACAGCCATCAGCTCAACCATGGTGCGCGAGCTACTGGCCTTTGGACACGATGTGCGCGCATACTTGCCACCTGCCATTCGTAATGAATTTGATTGATACCCCTATTGAATACCTTAAAGGTGTGGGGCCAACTCGGGCCACCCTCCTACAGCGCGAACTGGGTATCTTCACATTTGGCGATTTGCTGCTCTGCTTCCCTAACCGCTACGTTGACCGTTCGCACATCAGCACCATTGCGACTATCGACACAACCTGCTCGATGGTAGTGCTACGAGGCCAAATACACAACGTTCAAACCATAGGGAATGGTAGGAGCATGCACCTCTCCGCCCAACTAACCGACGGTACGGGAACACTGGAGCTGGTGTGGTTCAAGGGGCTGAAATGGGTAAAGGACTCTATCAAACCCTCTACGGAATATACCGTCATGGGGAAGCCAACACTCTTCAATGGCCATGTCAATATAGCACATCCTGAACTGGAGCCAATCAACTACAACACGCTCCAACCTGACAACTTCATAGCTGTATACCCCTCGACTGAAAAGCTGAAAGCAGCCAACATAACGTCGAAAAGTATTGCCAAGTTGGTTCGACAACTATTTGTACAACTGGGCAACGACATTCCCGAAACAATACCACCAGCTGTGGTCACCCTCTACCATCTACCCACGCGCGCAGAAGCCCTCACGCTTATCCACAACCCGAGGGTGGCCACCGACATCACAAATGCCACTGCTCGTATGAAGTTCGAGGAGTTGTTCTTCATGCAACTGGATTATCTGTACGGTAAGAAACAAAGAGAACTACGCACAGGTGGTCGCATATTCGCAAAAGTAGGCGAAAAGTTCAACACCTTTTACCACCAACACCTACCCTTTGAATTAACAGGTGCACAGAAAAGAGTGGTGAAAGAGATACGGAATGACATGAAAAGTGGTCACCAGATGAACCGACTGCTGCAAGGCGATGTAGGTAGTGGCAAAACGCTGGTGGCACTGCTGTGCATGCTGTTGGCAATAGACAACGGTTGTCAAACATGCCTCATGGCACCCACAGAAATATTGGCGAAGCAACACCATAGCACCATCTGTCGCATGCTGGGAGATATGGGGCTGAACATCGCCTTACTAACAGGTTCCACACGAACCACCGACAAAAAGAAGATAAAAACAGCTCTACGAGAGGGAGAAATCGACATCCTCATTGGGACACATGCCCTGCTGGAGGACAACGTACAGTTTGCCGACTTAGGCCTGGTGGTGATTGATGAGCAGCACCGCTTTGGAGTGGAGCAACGCTCTAAACTATGGGTCAAAAACAGTTTGCCACCCCACGTGTTGGTCATGACAGCCACTCCCATACCACGTACGCTCGCCATGACTGTGTATGGCGACCTTGATTGTTCAGTCATCGACGAGTTACCCCCAGGAAGACGCCCTATAAAAACCATCCACAGCACGGAGGCTGGTCGTTTGCGTGTCATATCATTCCTGCGCTCTGAAATAGCCAAAGGAAGACAGGTGTATGTGGTATATCCTTTGATAGACGAATCTGAAACCCTCGACCTAAACAATCTTGACGAAGGCTATGACAGCATCACACGCGACTTTCCTATGCCACAGTACCAAACAGCCATTCTACATGGACGCATGTCGGCCGAGGCAAAAGAATATGAGATGGAGCGTTTCAAGAGTGGGATAGCCAACATCATGGTCAGCACCACCGTGATTGAGGTCGGCGTGGATGTACCCAATGCCACTGTAATGGTGATAGAGAATGCCGAGCGTTTCGGCCTTTCTCAACTACACCAATTACGTGGACGCGTTGGGCGTGGAGGCGAACAATCCTACTGCATCTTGATGACTAAAGAGAAACTTTCGTCCACTGGCCGTGAACGAATAAACACGATGGTCAACTCCACCGACGGCTTTCGCATTGCAGAAGCCGACCTCAAATTGCGCGGCCCTGGAGACCTTCAAGGCAAGCAACAGAGCGGCTTGCTGCAGTTAAAACTGGCCGACATCGTAAATGATGAGCCCATGGTGCGTGCCGCTCGAGACATCGTGCAGCAACTGTTAGATAGAGACCCTCAACTACAATCGCCCGAACTTGCTTTGATGAAACGTCATGTCGAGCAACATAAAACACATGTTGACTGGGGAAAAATCAGTTAATCAAAGAACATCCTATACGCATATGAACCGGTACATATTCTTCACCATACTACTTCTCATTGCTACCGCCTGTGGTGCGCAAGCCGACCTTTCGGCCTGGAAACTGGTGGAACAAGGACGACAAGCCGAAAGTTTAAGCTTGACAATGCGTGCCGAAGAGCACTACAAACAAGCCGCAGCAGATTCATCCGAATGGCATATACCAACTCTCCAGTTAGGCTTGTTGTACGAAACAATGGGATACAACGACCGCGCCATACAAATGTTGAGACAAGCGCTGTCTCTTTGCGACACAAGCGCGACCATTTACGAGCACCTTGTGTATAATTATATTGAGTCCAACGATTATGACGGCCAAAAGAACGGCGGCATTGGTAGCATCGAAGACTTAGAGCACTTGGCAGAAAGGGCTCTCGAGCTCAACCCGCACAGCACTTCGGCCTGCGCCTCAATGGCTCTCATCTACAACCACAGGAAAAATTACACCAACGCCATGCACTGGGCCAATCGCGCCCTACAAGAACACGACAAATCTCCTCGCGTATACAATACGCTGGGCCTCATTTGCTACAATCAAGGCAAAGACAATAACGCCATATCCCATTTTCGTAAAGCCCTTGAGTTGGACGACAAGAACGTTGATACCTATCTAAATTTAGGTGCTATGTTTACGGCGCGGGGCAACCACGAGTCGGCCATCAACTATCTTAGAAAAGGGCTCCAGCAATCGCCCAAGTCGATAAAATTGCACTATCTGCTGGGAAAAGCTTACCTGCAGCGTGGCGATGTGCAACGGGCGACCCTCTGCTACGAGACCATTATCCAACAGTTGGACAGCCTATACACACCAGCCTACAACATGTTGGGAACGATATATAACAAGAAAGGCGACTACGATAAGGCTGTAGCTTATCACCAAAAGGCCTGCCGCATTGCACCATCAGATGCCGAGTCCTACAAATGCCTCGGCAAGACCCACACGGATAGAGGCGACTACGTAAAGGCATTGCGAAGCTATCAGAAGGCCGTCCAAATCAATGACAAAGACCACGAAACCTACTGCTTAATGGCTCACTTATACAATAAACAAAACAACAAAGCCCGAGAGACTGCCAGTTACAAGAAAGCAGCCAAGCTTGGCAACAAGGAGGCTCAACAGTGGATGGCTCGAAACGGTATGGCATGGTAGACATTTTGCCACAATCCATCTTTTCATTCAGCAGACATCTCTCCATCACATTGAGGTCTCCACACCCTTACTCAGAAGAACATGAAGTTTCCCATCGCAATCAAGCCGAGTCCCTATTCCAATCTCATTGCCACACTTTGCAACCTCCTTTTGGTCTATGTCGTATACATGGTGTGCCGTATTGCCTACGTGTGGGAGAACTGGGATCTATTCCATGAGGGTTGGCATGCCTTGTCCACGAGCGAACTGCTACGAGGCGGCTTACGTTTCGACACCTCTGCCATCGTCTACACAAACGCCATCTACATCCTGCTGATGCTACTACCCTTGCACATCAAGGAGCGCAACTGGTGGCATTCGATGACCAAGACCTTATTTATCATCGTCAACAGCATAGGCCTGACGGCCAACCTCATTGACGCTGTCTATTCACGATATACGGGTAGACGCACCACATTCAGTTTCTTCAGCGAGTTCAGCCATGAAGACAATCTCGGTGGCATTGTGGGCGCTGAACTTGCAAACCACTGGTACTTGCTGCTGCTTGGTTTACTATTGGTAGCAGCACTCATTCTGTGCTACACCAAGCCCTCAGGCCGCATGTCCAACGACCGACTCGGCCTCTACTATGCGGCGCAGAGCCTATCTCTTTGCATTGCCATCCCCCTTTGCATCTGCGGAATGCGCGGTGGTGCCACGAAGGCCATTCGCCCCATCACGCTCAGCAATGCCAACCAGTACGTCAATCAGCCCGCCGAAGCTGCCATCGTGCTCAACACCCCCTTCTCGATCATCCGTACTATCGGGAAAACATCCTTTGCCTCTCCTTCATATTTTTCTAAGGGACAGATGAACGCTTTGTACACTCCTGTACACTGCGCATCATCCGACCGCCCATTCAAGCATCGAAACGTAGTTATTCTCATCGTTGAAAGTTTCGGACGAGAATACATCGGCGCGTACAACCGCCACCTCGAAAACGGTCAATACAAAGGCTACACCCCGTTCATCGATTCGCTCATTGCGCAGTCGCTCACCTTCACCCACACCTTCGCCAATGGACGCAAGAGCATAGATGGCATGCCCTCCATCCTCTCCTCCATTCCAATGTTTGTCGAACCGTTTTTCCTCACCCCCTACTCACTTAATAACGTAGGTGGCCTTGCCCACGAACTGAGCAAACAGGGCTACAACTCTGCCTTCTTCCACGGAGCCGAAAACGGCTCAATGGGCTTCCAAGCATTCGCCCGTGCCACAGGCTTTGATGCTTACTACGGGAGAACCGAGTATAATGCCGCCTCACGATTTGATGGAGACAAGGACTTCGACGGCACTTGGGCTATTTGGGATGAACCATTTCTGCAGTTCTACGCCTTGAAGATGACCGAACTGCAGCAGCCCTTCATTACAGCTGTATTTACCGCCAGCTCGCACCATCCCTATGTCGTACCCCAAGAGTATCAATCGCAATTTCCAGAAGAGGGCATAGCCATCCATAAGTGCATCCGCTACACCGACCAAGCCCTTCGCAAATTCTTTGCTACAGCCTCCCAACAGCCATGGTACGACAGCACCATTTTCGTCCTCACGAGCGACCACACCAACCTTAGCGACCACGACGAATTTCGCACCTCCATCGGAGTCTACGCCGCTCCAATCCTGTTCTTCGACCCTTCGGGACAGTTGCCAAGAGGCTGCTACGAAGGAGTAGCACAGCAGATTGACATCATGCCAACCCTACTAAACCTTCTCGGACACAACCACGGCTATGTAGCATTTGGCAAAGACCTTCTGGACAGCAATACCTCGCCCCACTGGGCCGTCAACTACAACAATGGCATCTACCAATGGGTGCAAGACTCACTCCTGCTCCAGTATGATGGTCAAACCACCCTGAGTCTCTACAACTACGAAGCCGACCCTTTGCTCAGACACAACCTACTCCATAGTTCCGCTCACACAACCCAACTCCACGATATGGAGCAACAGCTCAAAGCTGTCATCCAATCATACATGGAACGCATGACCAGCAACCAGTTACTCTATGACACGGCAACAGACAGCACAGCCTGTTGCAAAACAACGCACAAAGAGTAACAAACCTGTTGATAACAATCTAATCCACTACAAGTAAAGCACAAGGAAAAATTGTACTTTTGCAAGCACTACGTACAAGGTGGACGATGGCCATACGGTTTGATAATAAAGATATTGAGGAGTTACGCAGTGCGATCGCTCGTGCCAACGACATAGCCTTGATATCACACGCCCTGCCAGACGGCGACGCGGTGGGCTCCATGTTAGGATTGTATGGAGCACTGGCCAACATCTACGCGTCCAACGCCAAGAACGTTCATCTCGTACTACCTAACAGACCTCCATCTACATTTCAGTACCTCACAGGCTTCACCTCGGCAGTGAATGCCGACGACCAACTTGATGTTTGCTCCGCAGTTTTGGAGCAGACAGACTTGATTATTTGCTTAGACTTCAACGTTCCTTCACGCGTAGGACAACTGGAGAATGTCCTCAACTCCTCGATGGCACCCAAAATTCTCATCGACCACCATCACTCGCCAGCTGAGAATTTCTTCTGCCTCGTTTTTTCTTATCCAGACATATCGTCCACGTCCGAGCTCGTTTACTGGCTATGTCTGGCCGCATGGGGTACTGCATCGTTCAACTGCTCGAACGCTCAGTGTCTTTACACAGGCATGGTTACAGACACAGGCTCTTTTGCTTATTCGTGCGAACAGTCCTCCCTCTACGAGGCGGTGGCTGGACTCATGCATTTCAATCCTGGGGGAGCTACCATTCACAACCACATATTCAACAACTATTCGGTAGCGCGCATGCGCTTCTTAGGGTACTGTATCAGCGAGCGACTGCAGGTGTTCGAATCAATTGGCGTAGCCATAATTACCGTCTCACAGCAGGACATGCAGCATTTTGGTGTTGGGACTGTCGACCTGGAAGGCGTGGTCAATTACACCCTAATGATGCAGCCCATCACCGTGGGGGCGTTGATAAAGGAAACCGAACGTGGTGATTTGCGACTGTCGCTTCGTTCCAAAAATGATTTTGATGTCAACACTTTCGCCCGCACTCACTTTGGCGGAGGTGGTCATACCAAAGCAGCAGGAGCTACCCTCCAAGGCGACATCCAGTCGGCCGCAGAACGTGTCATCAGCCTGCTGTGCGAGGCTGTTACGAAATTCAACCAGCAACAATGAGACTTTCGCACTACACCTTATTATATATAGTCGCCACTCTTTGGCTCGCTGTTGGCTGCGACAACACCCCCATTATTGAAACGCAGAAGCAGGCTGCCCCCAATTATAAAGAGAATATCATCAACGCCAACCGCGTCGTATCCGAAGCGGAGCACACCCAAATAGAGGGCTACATATCGCGTCGTGGATGGGCTATGACCCACCTCCCCGACGGGGCCTCGTTCGACGAATACCAGCGTGGAGCGGGCAATCCCCTCTCCGATGAGGACACTGCTGTACTGCAATACAGCATCGAAACCCTCACAGGGCAAACCATCTATTCCCATCGCTCCGACACCATTATCGTAGGGCACCATCAGCCCAACTTGGGCATTGACCAAACCATCAAACATCTGCGCCGAGGCTCAAAGGCACGGATTATCCTGCCTTCGTCGCTCGCCTACGGCATGGTGGGCGATGGTGACCGAGTGCCTGCCATGACCGTCTTAGTGTATGACATGCTGGTACAATAATAGCTTGATAGCACAAAATCAAAGCATATACAAAACACAAAACACATTTAAGCACATGAAACCTCAGATAAAGAACCTGCTCCTGGTAGCCCTGTCCGCAACGGTTGTGGTAGCTTGCTCCCCCAAAAGCGACATTGAAGGCTTCGACAAAAGCGAAAGTGGCTTGCACTACAAGTTCGACGTCAGCAATCCTAACAATCCGCAAGTGCAGATGGATGACGCCTTAGTATGCGAACTCACCCTGTGGTTAGAGAACGACACCCTGTTTAGCAACACGGGAGATCCCCAGCGATTGATGTCGGCACAAGAGGGTTTGTTCTACGGCTCTGTAGAGGAAGGTCTGCTGATGATGCACACGGGCGACGACGCCACGTTTGCCATTGAAGCCGACTCCATTGCCAAATATCATGACATGCCTCAGTGCTACGTCGCTGGACAAGGACAGAAACTGTACTACCACATCAAGCTCCACGACATAGTAACGGCCGACAGCATCGCCCATGCTGAATCCATGTTTATCAACGACATGGAGACCCGTCGCCAACAGGAGCCAGCCCTTCTTGCTCAGTATCTCGAACAGAACAACATCAAAGCCACCCCCAACGACGATGGGCTCTACGTCATCATTCGCAAGCAAGGCAAGGGCACAAAGGCTACAATAGGTTCCCAAGTAACCTTCAACTATACGGGCAGTTTGATTGACGGCACCGTATTCGACTCCAACATGGAGGAGAAAGCTCGCGAAGCAGGCATCTACAACGCCTCCTCGCAGTACAGTCCTCAAACCGTTGAACTTGGAGCAACCTCCCTCATGCAGGGACTCCGCATGGGGCTCGAAGGACTGTCCGAAGGCGCACAGGCCACTCTCATCATCCCCTCGGCATTGGGCTACAAGTCGGAGTGGAGAGGCAATATTATCAAGCCCTACAGCACCCTGGTCTTTGACATCAACGTGCTGAAAGTGCAGTAAAGTACACCAACGGCCCAAGCAAAAACACCCACGACTTAAATTATTAAACAATCCATATTCAACACCACAACTATGCTGAACATTGTTCTTTTTGGAGCACCTGGTGCAGGTAAAGGCACCCAAAGCGACCTCTTGGTAGCCAAGTATCACTTGAACCACATATCTACGGGCGACCTGCTCCGCAAAGAAATCGCTGAACAAACCGAACTTGGCAAGCGCATCAAAAGCATTATGGACGCTGGGGAGCTGGTCAGCGACGATATTGTAGTCGAGATGATTGACAAGGCCATCGAGGCCGACACTCAAGGCATCCTCTTCGATGGATTCCCGCGCAACGTGGCTCAAGCCGAGACGCTCGACACCCTGCTCTCTAAGCATGGACGCAAACTAACCTGCATGGTAAGCCTTGACGTTCCTCGCGAGGAACTCATCCGTCGCATGCTGGAACGCGCCAAAGTGTCCGGACGCAGCGATGACAACGAAGAGACCATCAAGAACCGCCTCAAGGAATACGAAGCCAAAACCCTGCCCGTAGCTGCCTACTACGAAGCAAAAGGCCTCCACATCAAGGTCAACGGCATGGGCGACATACAAACAATCTCACAAGACATCATCAGCCGCATCGAGGCTTTGCAGCAATAGCACTGCATCTTAGCAAGCATGACAAGTAACTTCGTAGACTACGTCAAAATCTTCGTACGCTCTGGCAAAGGAGGCGCAGGCTCTGCGCATCTGCTCCGAGTGAAGTACAACGCCAAAGCAGGACCCGATGGGGGCGACGGCGGACGTGGTGGCCATGTCATCCTGAAGGGCAACGCCCAGATGTGGACACTCCTTCACCTCAAATACACCAAGCACGTCTTTGCCGAGAATGGGCAACATGGGGGACAGAACCTATGCACTGGGCGCGAAGGGGAAGATAAGGTTATCGAAGTGCCCTTGGGATGCGTGTGCAAAGATGCCGAAACTGGCGAGCAGTTGTGCGAAATCACCGAAGATGGGCAGACTGCCATCATCGCTCAAGGAGGTATGGGCGGACTGGGCAACGACCATTTTAAGTCGCCTACCAACCAGACACCGCGCTACGCTCAACCGGGAGGCCCTGCCGTAGAGCGTTGGGTCATCATCGAGCTAAAGGTATTGGCCGATGTGGGCTTGGTGGGTTTCCCCAATGCGGGCAAATCCACCCTGCTCTCCGTCATGTCTGCAGCACGGCCGCAAATAGCCGACTATCCTTTTACAACGCTGGTGCCAAACCTCGGCATCGTGCGCTACTACGATGACAAATCGTTCTGCATCGCTGATATACCGGGCATCATAGAGGGCGCTGCCGAGGGCAAAGGCTTAGGGCTGCGGTTTCTCCGTCATATTGAACGCAACTCCATCCTGCTGTTCATGGTATCCTGCGAAGACCTGGATGTCAAGAAAGAGTATAGGGTGTTGCTCTCCGAACTGAAGAAGTACAACCCCGAGCTGCTTGACAAGAAACGCATCCTTGCCGTAACAAAATGCGACATGCTCGACGACGACATGCTGAAACAACTAAAGAAGAACCTACCACGCAACCCGCCAACCGTCATGATAAGCGCAGTGAGTGGCTATAACATGTCCAAGCTCAAAGACATGATAGTAGAAGCACTGGAGGAGGCCAATGAGTAGGACAACAGAAAGTCTGCAGTGGCATCCCCCTATTGCATCAGCATCAGCACGGAGATACACGTGCCAGCGAGCAAACAGTAAAATGCAACATTAAACAATCTCATACACATGAACAAAACACTTCGAAATGCCACACTTATGGTGGCAGCCGTTTCGCTGCTGGCAGCATGCAACAGTGGAAGCGACGTTCAGAGCAAACTGAAAAAAGATGGTTACACTCAGGTGAAGACCGCCATCTACAGCAAAGTTATCCAAGCCAACCCCAACGGACGCGTTCCACAACGTGGCGACATCATCAGTGGTGAGATGCAGGTGCGCTACATGTCGCCCGACATTGATACCATCATTGGCGACAACAACGGCCATCCCACCGTGCTGCTCGTGGCCGACTCCAGCCGCAACAGCATCGACCCGACGGGCTGCATCTTCGGCACCCACGAAGGTGAGAAGGTTATCTTTGCCATCCCCGCCGACAGCGTCTCGGCCGTTATCGGCAGCGAGCAGATGCCTTCATTCTATAAGGCTGGCAACGGCGGCGCCTTCTACTATGAGTTTAATATTATGAACGTGGAGACTGAGGCCGAGTTCGGTGAACGCTACCGCCTGCAGGATTCTGCCGCACTGAAGAACTTCATTCAGCAGAACAACATCACCGAGAAACCGTCCAGCACTGGCTTGTACCGCATTGTGCGTACGGCTGGCAACGGCACTGTCAAGGTGGCCAAAGGCAAGACCGTTTCGGTACACTACACTGGTCGCCTGCTTTCGGGCGAGGTGTTTGACAGCAGCGAAGGACGTGAGCCCATCAGCATCGAGGCTGGTGCAGGCCAGGTGATAGAGGGCTGGGAAGAAGGCCTGATGGGGCTGACTGCAGGCACCAAGGCTACGCTCATCATCCCCTACCAGATCGGCTACGGCGAGAGTGGTCGCGGACCAATACCTCCCTTCAGCACGATGGTGTTCGATGTAGAGGTGGTCGATGTCAAATAGTACAGCACGGCACATCTGAAACATAAAGCTCAACAAAGAGGGACGAGCAGCCGCTTGTCCCTCTTTGTTTTGTAGGACCTCCACCCCTAACGACGACCACATGATGCCCTGCTACCAACCGCCTGTCCCTACGGCCAGCTCAGCCGCACCCCTCTTAGTCCTCGCCCCGATGCAGGGTCTCACGGAACTGCTGTTCCGCAAGACCTATGAGGAATGCTTCCCCCACCTGTTCGACTATGCCGTGAGCCCATTCCTGTCGCTCACCCACAACAGGCCCAAAGAGGTGCTGAAGAACTACGTGGATGTGGACGTAGCAGCCAATGAAGGCGCTATGCCTTTGGAGCCTCAGCTTTTGGGCAAGGAGGCCGACGAGTTTGCCGCGCTGGCCAACGTGCTCTACGAGACGGGCTACCCCTTGGTCAACTGGAACATAGGATGTCCTGTCCGGCAGGTGGCCGCCAAACATCGCGGTTCGGGCATTCTGCCCTACCCCGACGAGGTGGCCCAATTCCTCGCGCAGGTGGTACCGCAACTGCGCGGCCAACTCTCGGTCAAGATGCGGCTGGGCTACCATTCCCCCACTGAAATACAGGCACTCATCCCCATTCTGAACCATTTTCCCCTACAGAGCGTGTGCATCCATCCCCGTATCGGGAAGCAGTTGTACGGGGGCAGCGTCGACTTAGATGCGCTGAGCGGGGTGTTGCACCGTTTCGTCCACCGCATCATCTACAGCGGCGACATTTTTGCGCCAGAAGACTACGACGCCTTGCGTCGCCGCTTCCCCACCATTCAAGAGTTCATGCTGGGGCGCGGAGTCCTGATGCGCCCCACGCTCCCCCTCGAAATACGTCGCCTCGAGCAGCACGAGCCTCCGCTGCCTGCCGCTGAGCGACGAGCCCTTTCCGTCCGCTTCATCCACCGGCTCATCGAAGCCATCGAGACGCAAATCACCTCGGAACATGCGCGCATGCGCAAATTAAAGGAGTACTGGAACCTACTCTCCGTTTCGGTTGTGGACGAGGCCACTATGCGCCGCGCTGCGCTGCGGCAACCCGACTACGCCTCTACCCTGTCGGTTATCCTCAGCCAAATGGCGTAGCACAACGCGCCGACGGCCACCCCCAGCAGTGCGCCCCCGATCACATCGCCCGGGTAGTGCTTGCCCAGATAGACTCGGCTGTAGCACACCACGCCGCACCACAGCCAAGCCAAGACCGCATAGAGCCGCGTGTGGTTCACATGGAATTTCAGTCGGTATCGGCGCAGTACCAGCGAGGTCAGCAGTACGACGGCAGTGGCATTGGCCGCGTGCGACGACACAAATCCGTAGGCACCCCCACAGCGCGTGCGAAACATGTGCACCCCTTCGAGTGTATGACACGGACGGGGGCGGCAGAACACCTCCTTGAAACACCATACTGACAACCGGTCGGCCAGCAGAAAGCATAGTGCCACCGCTATCGGGTAGACCCACCAGCCGCGCCGCAGGCTCCGCGCCCTGCAGTCCCACATCACCATGCCCCCCATCGCCAGCACAACCACTATCCAAGACCAGTGCTGGCTGGCCACCCACAGTGGCCAGTCGAGCCACGGTGCATGGTGCGCATTCACCACGCGGAACAACCATTCATCTGCCTGCAGAACGCCTTGCATGAATCGCTTCCGCTAATGGTTCGTCTTGCTCGGTCGCACCACCCCTGTAGCGCGCACATGGGCCACATAGGCCTTCAGCGAAACCGTGAGTTTAGTACCCACACGCATCACCGGCTTGTAGAACAGCGACTGCTGTTTCACATGTGGTTGCAACACCGCTTCGCGGCTGTCAATGATAGTCAGATAGGACAGTAGCACCCCAACGATGCAGACACACTTCAGCATGCCCACCACGGCACCCAACAGGTTGTTCAAGAACCCCACCTTCACCAGTTTTACCAGTCCCTGCACACATTTGCCGAGGAAAAAAGAGAGCAGCACCACTGCCACAAACGTAATAAAGAATGCAATGAGAATGGAGCTCTCCCCTTTGATGCCAATCCATTCGGCCACCAACTTGGAGAACCGGAATGCAGCCCATGTGCCACACACAATGCCTGCAAGCGAAGCCACCTCGAAGATAATACCCCTCCTGTACCCTTTCCATATGAGGTAAACCATCGGGACAGCGATAAACAAGTCCAAAATATTCATACGCTCTTTCGATCAACAGAAAAAGTGCCACATCAACGAATGCCATCCCTTTTTTAGTATTCAGTCCGTGCTCTTTCCCTTCGAAAAAGACAAATTAGAGCATCTGCGTGGAGCAATACACACAACTGAAACACAATAAGAATAGCGGAATAGCGCGAGCATACATGCACAATTATCGCCTCCCATTCGAGGACTCTTCGTACCTTTGCAGCAGTAGCCGCCCCCACCACAGGCCACGACAAGCCACAGCAGGCACTGCCCATGTGCTCGCAGCGCTGAGCGACGACCGTGCTTTCGCCGCCCTTCCATTCCATCTTCATTCCACCAAAACGCACCCCCTCCGACAAGAGCGCAGGTGATAACGGCGTACGACATAGCGTCTGATGCCGCACGGTACAAGGAAGGGTCCTGCACTACAACACTTATTTGCAACAAGATAATTTCCTCACATGCCGTACGACTGCCCACCCTACAGCCGTACGGCCTAATTGCTGCACCCGCACGGTTTTAACCCTCTTACCCTTGGCCACCCGGTCTCAACACCATGACCAACGGCACCGCACTCGCCTGCTCAACCTGCGAGAGGCCGCCCTGCACACACCATTCCCCATGCAGCACACGTAATGTAACAAGCCTACATCCACCATCGATCCTTCCGAACTTGCAGACTGTCTCCATCAGCACTGCGTGATTGTGCCACCGCAAAAATATTACCGCTTATTTTTTGCAATTCAGAAAAATAAACCGTAAATTTGCAGACTGTTTTGCCGCACACCAAACGATGTGCAATGTACACGTTTTCGCGACAAAACACAACATAAGCGTACGCAAATAGCACACAAAAAAACGCGAAAACACCCACGCGATGCTGTTGGAGTGCGCAAGCGAAGCGGCACCAAAGCCGCTGACAATTCATCTTCATTCATGGGGGTGAACGGGGCGATGCTTTGCGGAAAAGCAAACGAAAAACAACGAAACCCAATGGCCGTAAAGTTCTTCAACTACACGCTGGCCACAGAGTTACCACTCCTCACAAAGCCCACGTGGGACACCACACGCCCTTGTGTGATAGACTGCCTCAACGCGCACTCCTTTGTCCTGGCTCTAAGCCGTGAGCCCTTCCGTCAGGCACTACAGCACAGCACCATCCTACTACCCGACGGCATCAGCATCTGTCGCTCACTGCAGCAATACAGGGACATACAGATAGCCAAACTGGCAGGCGACGACCTGCACACCCACCTGCTGCACCAATTGGCAGCACTGCACGGCAAGGCCTACTACCTCGGCAGCAGCGACTCCACCCTGCAACTTATCAGCCAACGCATTCGGAAAGAATACCCCACGGTGCACATCCGCACCTACGCTCCCCCGTTTGCCGACACCTTCACAGAAACAGAAAACCGCCAGATGATACACGACATAGAGCAGTTTCAACCCGACGTGCTGTGGCTCGGCATGACGGCACCCAAGCAGGAGGAGTGGGTCTACCAGCACGTAGCCGAACTGCAATCGCCCAAAGTCATAGCATGTGTGGGGGCTGTGTTCGACTTCTTCGCCGGCACACGCCAACGCGCTCCGAAGTTGTGGATTGACATGCACGCCGAGTGGCTCTACCGCTGGCTGCAAGAGCCCCGCAGGATGTGGCAGCGCAACACCCACTCCATGCCCACCTACCTCCGCTACGTCCGAGCCCATAGCAGCGAGATGTAGCCACCTGCAATCACTTCACACCACTTACAACCCAACCAACGACCTATGCACAACCACCGAATCATCAAACTCCTGCTCCCCACACTGCTTCTGGCGCTCTTGGCCACCAGCTGCGGCACCAGCAAGAAGTACGTCCTGCTCAACGACGTGCACACCCCGCACGAATACACCTCGCCCAAACGCCACGACCTGCACATCAAGCGAGGCGACGACCTGCAAATTCTGGTCGCACACCATATTCCAGAACTGATAGAAGACTTCAACAAGTGGGTCTCGGGCAGCGACAATAGCAACTCCATCAATACGTATCGCGTCAACAGCCACGGCTACATCAGCTATCCTATCTTTGACACCATATACGTACTCGGTATGACCTGCCGCGAGTTGGAGGAGTACTTGGAGAGGCGTATCACTGCGGAGGGACGCGCCATCAACCCGACCGTACATGTCAAAATCAACAACTTCAAGGTAACCGTCATCGGAGAAAGCGTAACTGGAGTGTTCGAGTTCGACGAAGAGAACGTTACCATTTTCGACCTATTGGCAAAGGCAAACCTCATGAGCGGCGAGAACAACATACGTCGTGACCAAGTGCTTATAGTGCGCGACTGTGATACCACGCTGCGCACAGACCTCGTCAGCCTGCTCTCGACCGACATAATATACTCCCCCTACTACTACTTGCAGCAGAACGATATGGTATATGTCTACCCCAGCAAGACAACCATACGCCGCAGCAACCAGCTCTTGGACTACTGGTGGAGCCGTGTGTCAATCGTAACCACCGCCGTGAGCGTGGTTACACTCATCCTCACCCTCTTCAACAAGAAAGACTAAGACGCATCGACCTCGGCCGCTGTCCACCTCCATACTACCTCCACACCTGAAACAAAGAAAGCGTCATGATAGACCAAGGAAAAACCGCTGCACCCACGGTAGACACCGTAGGTGTGAAGAAGAATACCAACCGCTTTATCATCCACAACATCATTGAGCTGTTCCTGTCCATCTGGTACTGGATAGTACTCTCGTTGGCAGTGTGCCTCGGCCTGGCCTGGTTGCTCCTGCAGACCAAGAGCGACCTCTATTCGGTGTCGGCCACTATGCAAATCAACTCGCCCTCCACACCCGTGAACCAAGATGTGATGAAGGCTTTCCGCACCCCCAGCAGTGCAGAAAAGGAAATCCACTTCTTCCGTTCCAACCAGGTGATAGAAGACGTGGTACGCCAGCTCAACCTGAACGTGAGCTACATACAACCACAGATGTTTGTCGACGACGACCTGTATGGCAAGTCGCCTATTGATGTCTACTTTGTGCACGGAGACTACCCTGCCTGCAGCTTCGACGTGGACTGCCGCGAAACCCGCTTCACGATGACCAGCATCGAATCGGACAAAAATCAGTCATCTACCGTAATAGAGGGCAAATATGGCGATACGCTGATAACCCCCAAAGGCATCATCGTAGTGCAACGCCACCCAGGCAACGAGCAGAGCGCCCTGCACCACCTGCAGGTGCACTATCAGCCACCCGCACAGGCCACAGCCCGCTACATGGGGGTCATGTCGGCCACTATTGTCGACGAGGTAGCAGGCAATATTCGCCTCTCCATTGTGGACAACGTGCTGCAACGTGGTATCGACATCGTCAATCTTTGGATAGAGACCTACAACCGCCACACTATCGACTACAAGAACAAGGTAGCTGAGAACACAGCCCGCTTCATCAACGAGCGATTGGAGATTATATCAGTCGAACTGTCCGATGTGGAGGACGAGATAGAGGACTACATGCGTAAGAACAACATTACGGACATCAACACCGAGACTGGCTCCAACCTAACCAACCGTAGCCAATATTCGTCCGCCCTGTTGGAAAACGAAGTTGCAATCAATGTGGCTCGCGACCTGCTGAACAAGGTGCGAACCATCAAGAAGAACGAGGTGATACCCAACATCAGCATGGACAACTCAGGTGTGAGCAGCCTCATCGATGCCTACAACGAACTGCTACTCCACCGGCGCACCTTGGCAGAAAACTCCAGCGAACGGAACCCCAAAGTGCAAGACATGGACGAGCAACTGCAGAACATGCGCAACACCATCATCCGCACCATAGAGAACCACATAGAGTCCATCAACATACGCAACCGCGAGTATCGTGCACAGGAAATGCGTACGACCAATAGCATCAGCCTGATGCCTACGCAGCGAAGGGAAATGCAGTCCTTCTCCCGCCAGCAGTCAATAAAGGAGCAACTCTACCTGTATCTGCTCAACAAACGCGAAGAGAATGCCCTCAAACAGACTATCACCGATGCCGACACTCGCGTGATAGATTACGCCGCAGGCGGTAAGATTGCCCCCAACCCGTCGCGCACCTACGCCATTGCCATCCTGCTGGGCCTACTCCTCCCCATTGGAATTACGCTACTCGTGAAGTTCCTCGACATACGCATCCACAGCAAGAAAGACGTGGAAGCCTACTGCTCCATACCTGTTACAGGCATTATACCGCTGGTGGAAAGCGGTGGGCAACGCACCATCACCCACAACGGTAAAGACCGTTTCAACGAAACATTCCGCATCTTGCGAGGCAACATTCAGTTCCTCGGCGGCGACATAGAAGGGGGCAAAGTCTTCATGGTTACCTCCACCATGAGTGGCGACGGAAAGAGCCTCATAGCGCACAACATCGCCCTCTCCTTCGCCTACGCCGAAGAGCGCGTGCTGCTCATCAATGCCGACATACGCAAACGGGAAAGCTACAACGGCACCCGTACAAAATACAAGACAGGCCTCTCCACATGGTTGTCGCACAAAACGGAAGATTACCACTCCATCATTGAACCTGAAAAGATGCACCCCGAGCTGGACATCATCCACAACGGGCCCATCCCACCCAATCCCTCGGAGCTGCTGATGAGTAAACAGTTCGACAAACTCATTGAACAAGCACGCACCGAATACGACATCATTATCATTGACAGCGTGCCACTCGACATTGTGGCCGATGCCACCGTGGTAAATAGACTGGCCGATGCCACCTTCTATGTCATCAATGAGAAGACCTCTGACCGCCGCATCCTAATGGAGTTGGAAGACTTCTATAAGACACAAAAGCTAAAGAACTTGAGCATCATCCTCAATGGCTATAAGATTAGACGCCACGGCTATGGATATGGCGGCTACGGATACGGCTATGGCTACGGATATGGCTATGGGTATGGCTACGGGTATGGGTATGGACAAGAAGACCAAGAGTCCGACACCACCCCCACAGCCACTCCCACCGACCAACAGCCCATGGCCTAACATACCTCTGAATCTAGACAAAACAAAAACATACCTACCACAAAAAAACTTTCTGAATGATATTATGAAAAGAAGTTTCAATTCAACCGTGCACTACATCATGTTGCTGATCTGCCTTTGCTGTGCACCTATCGAACACCTGCATGCACAAAACAGCAGCACAACATTCGACCCGAAGAAATCCAGCATTCATGCTACCGACACCCATTTGGTACAGGGCATCGGCTGGGTGCGTTCCCACCTTTTCGACAACTGGTATGTACAATTGCAAGGTGGCGGACAACTATACTACGGCACGGAAGACCGTAAAGGGCCCTTCGGCGATCGCCTCACGTGGAATGGAGAATTTCACATCGGCCGTTGGGTATTCCCCATGCTGGGCTACCGCATTGGAGCCGGATATGGTTATGCACACGGCTTCATCACGAAGGACACCTATACTCAGTACCCATCCTATGTAGGTTGGGCACAGTGCGAAGGCTCCCTCGGTGGCTACTATCACAACTATGATAAAGACCAGGACCTGTACATCCAGAAATGGAAGTACTATTACCTCAGCCCTGACATCATGGCCAACCTGTCCTACGCCCGCACCTACGACCCACTGCGCAAATGGAGCACCTGGCTGTACGCTGGTGTGAGCGTATATGTGGGTCTGAGCGAAGGCTACGACGGGCCTGCAGGCGTGGTTGAAGCAGACCAAGACCCCAACCGAAGCGCCGAGGCGCACATCGGCTTGATAGAGCTATACAACTTCAACAGCCGTTTCTCTATATATGCTGATGCACGACTGAGCTTCATGCACCGCACTTTCGACCGTGAGTGGGTGCAGGGTTACGAGCGCGCACTCGACATTGCTGACCCCATGTTGAATGTGCACGTGGGCTTGACGTACTTCTTCCATTGGCGTAGCGAACGTGCGCGTACACGCTGGTACACCATGAGATTTGGTGAGGAACTCAAGGCTGGACAGGTCGCTCCTAACCACGTTTACACCGCCCACATGGCGAACATAGAGATGTATCGCTACATCGACACCCTCATCGCCTATGACACCATCCGCAACTACACGGGCGACTGCGACTCGACCGTCATTGCAGCAGCCAAGGCTAAAGCCCAGCACGTGGTCGACTCTATCAAAGACGCTTTCGACCGCAACTGCAAGGAGGCTACTCTGGGCGACATACTGAGCAAGCACCTATTGCCCTACGAGATGGTACTGTTTGACCTCGACAAGTGGAACATCCGACAGACGGAAGAGGGGCGTATTGCCCGTATGGCATCCATCATCAAAGCGTTCCCCAACGACGAATTTCTTGTTATTGGTTCGGCCGACTCGAAGACTGGAACCATTGCTCGCAACGAAGTACTCAGTGTGCACCGCTCTGACACTATCTATGACCGATTGGTGCACCACTACGGCGTAGACAGCACCAAGTTAAAGCGAGTGTACCTCGGTGGCATACTCGACTACGAGCCATTCCAGTTGAACCGTGCTACAGTAATCATCATGAACCACCCCAAGGTACTGGAAGAATTCTCGAAGCTGAGCATGAATGTCAAGCGCAGCAGCACCCTCTACAGCCTTATGGATTCACTTTACACCATTGGAGCTAAAGGCAGCACCATCTCGGCTTCGGAGCGCGAGAACTACGACATGGCTCGCAGTACCATTGAGAATGCTCTCTACTCCTTTGAATCCAACGCCGAGAACACGCCCTTAGACGAGATACTCAACGAAGAGCTTATACCATACGAGATGGTGTTCTTCGAGCTTGACCGCTGGGACATCCTCAATAGTGAAGAAGCGAAGATAGCTCGCATGGCAGCGCTTATGAAGGCCTTCCCCAACGTACGATTCCTGCTTATCGGATCGGCCGATGCCCAGACGGGTACAGTAAAACGCAACGACTTCCTCAGCCGCAACCGCGCCAGCGTAGTGTACAACCGCTTGGTGTACAAGTATGGCATACCCACATCACAGCTGAAACAGATTCCGCTTGGCGGCATCATGGACTATAAGCCCTACCAGTTGAACCGTGCTACCGTAATCATCATGGACCATCCTCAGGTGAAGAAGGAATTTCTGCGCCTAAAGAAACTGGGGCAGGCTGGTGGCAGCTACATACGCAGGTAGCACCGTGCACACCAAGAGCCTGTAAAAAAGCTGCACAATGAGAGTACTGGTAGTCCACAATGACTACGGACGCTACAGTGGCGAAGAGGCTGCTGTGGATCGCTTCATAATCGACCGTCGCGTCCTGGGCGACACGGTGGAAACGCTGCGACGCACATCGAAGTTTGCACGCGAACTGCCGATGAGCCGCGCAAAAGCCTTTGTGAGTGGCCTATACAGCACCGAGGGGGTGCGGATGATGAAAGAAGCGTTGCAGGTGTTCAAGCCCGAGGTGGTCAATGTGCACAACCTGTACCCCTTCATCTCTCCTGCAGCGTTGTTTCAGTGTCGGAGACAGGGCATTCCCGTCGTGATGACAGTCCACAACTACCGCCTCCTATGTCCTACAGGACTTCTACTGCGCGACAACAAGCCGTGCCATGAATGCCTGACGAAAGGCCATGAGTGGCCCTGCGTGCATCACAACTGCGAAGCCTCGCGCAGCAGAACAACAGCCTATGCTTTGCGCAGCATGATGGCACGTATCACAGGTGCTTATACCAAATGCGTGGACACGTTCTGCTGCCTCACCGATTTTCAACGACGACTAATGCTGCAAGCAGGTATAGAGGAGAAGCGGCTGGTCGTAATACCAAACTATATACCAGACCACACCGCAGCGGAGCCCACTACATCCACCCAGCCCTACGTGGCCTATGCGGGACGATTGAGCAAAGAAAAGGGATATGACTTGTTGATGGAAGCGGCTCAACGACTGCCGCACATCAACTTCCGCTTTGCTGGCGAAAGTGGGATGCAGCAGCCCACTACCCAACTTCCCAATGTGCACATGCTGGGCATGATGAGCGAAGAGGCCATGAGACACTTCTACGCCGAAGCAGCCTTCGTGGTCTTGCCCAGCCGATGCTACGAGGGGTTACCCAACGTACTGCTTGAGGCATACCAAGGAGGCAAGGCAGTGATTGCACCTAACCACGGCGCATTCCCCGACCTTATACAACAGGACGGACAACCCTGCGGCAGACTTTTTGAAGCCGGCAATGCACAGTCGCTCACCCAAGAGATAGACTATCTATTTGGTCATCCAGACGAGTGTCTGGGCATGGGGTGCAGTGCCCGTAAAAATTACGAGAACCATTTTACGCCTCAGATCGTGCAGAACCTGTGGACGGCTTTGTTGAAAGCCACAACAAAAAGACTATAACCACTACCCTTCCCGCATGGCGACTCCCCGTATAGCAATCGATGTCAACTCAGTACTTCCCTACTACACCAAGGGGTGGACTGCAGGTATCGGGCGAACCACTAAGGAGTTGGTTGAACACCTGTCGACTCAACGAGACCTGCCGTTTGACATCACCCTCTATAGCCAAAACTTCAAGGGAATAACAGCTGATGTAATGCAGCTGCCTTTCCGCACCCGACACCTGCGCTACCCTCACCGCAACGTGTGGAACAGGCTACTCGCTCTAACCCCCATCAAAGAGTGGGTTACAGGCTACGACCTGCTCCACATTCCACACAACTTTGATTGGGTCCACGACCCATCACGCACTATTATAACCGTGCATGATGCCTTGTACTTTGCCTATCCTGAAGAGTTCTTGGGACACGACTTCGCCCAGAAGCACTACCCTGCGTTAGCAAGAGCATGCCGAGGCATACTGACCTGCTCAGAGTCGTCCAAACGGGACATCATGCAGTACATGGACGTGGCCGAAGAAAAGATATGTGTAACGCCATGGGGATACAACGAAGAACTATTTCACCCACGGGAATATAGAAAGACAGGCTGCCCGTACTTCTTAATGGTGTCCTGCGATGAGGGAAGAAAGAACACACGCACCCTCATCAAGGCCTACGAGCAATTTGCTTCAAAAGGTTCTCCGTCGCACGAGTTAGTGCTTGTGTGGGTACATCCACCACAAGACGTGGTGCACTATTGCAATCGACCACACTTGCGCGACCGCATTTACATTGTTTCAGAGGTGGATGACGAGAGGCTGAGCCGCCTATACAACGAAGCAACAGCCACCTTCTTTCCTTCGCGCTACGAAGGATTCGGTCTGCCTGTACTTGAATCAATGGCCTGTGGCACTCCCGTCGTAACCTGCCACAACAGTTCACTGTCGGAAGTGGGAGGTGAGGCTGCCCTATACGTCGACCCTGACGATGTAGACGATATGGCACACCACATGGAACAATTTGAGAACCAAGCCTACGATATGCAGTTTATGAGCCAAGCCTGTCTGCGACAAGCTGCCAAATTCTCGTGGCACAACTGCATAGAAAAGACCACTGCCTTTTACCAACAATGTCTGTCCTAAAGGATGCCTACCGAGCCTTGCGGGCTGCCATATACCGCAGCCTGTGTAATTGCTGCGGCACGCCCTTGAATGCAACCTGTAGTGCAAAACACCTTATTATCATCGCCCCACATCCCGATGACGAAGCGATTGGATGTGCGCAACTGATAGCCAGGACAAAAGAAGAAGGAGGACATGTGTCTGTGGTGTTCCTTACCAATGGCGAGCAAGCGCACTGCCATTGCTGCGATATTGAACTGACGGAGGTTGCCAAACGCAGACATTTGTTGTCAGAGCAGATTGACAAACAGCTGCTACACGTGGACAACATCGTGAGAATGAAGTGGAGCGACGGAAAACTCCCTGTAGAGAAGTCTGAATTGGAAATTTGCGCTTCACAACTCGCAGACCACGTACGAAAACTCAAAGAACAATACCAGGATGAGACATCCACACTACTTGCGCCTCATCATGAAGAAGGGTGGTCAGACCATTGGAGTGCAAACCAAGTAGCTCAACAGGTCGCACAGAGGCTCAATCTACCACTGCTTAACTACTGCGTATGGTTATGGCTTAGCATGCCCTACAACAAGATGTGGCAGTGCAGATGGCGCAATGTGCATTATGTATCGGGCTACATAACCACAAAACGACAAGCGCTAATTGCTTATCAAGAAACTGCGCCCTGTGGCAAACCGTGGGTAGGGTTGCTTCCTCGCGTTGTATGGCGGGCAGCAAACAGTAAACGAGAGTACTATTTCTGTGTATAACACTGTAGGCTACGTGCTATGTGGCATTTTTCGATAGATACAGAGATGTCTACCATTCACAGCACAGAATATCGGGAATGGTGGCAGCAGTTGTGGGATCATGCCACCACAAAGCAGCCGTTTGCACATCCTGATATGGTACTTGCATGGATAGATGCATACAGCCACTTGCAGCACATATCACCCTGTTTCATCCGCGCGACTGAGGATAACGGAAGTGAAGCACTATTACCTCTCGTCAGATGGCGTCGTAATATAAAAAACGCTCATCTGCGCATGCTTATTCCAGCAGGGTACTCCGATTATGACTACCACACCCCTCTCATAGCTGGTAATTCTGAAGGGCTGATAGATGCTCTAAGCGACCAACTCCATTCTATTAAGGTTGACCGGATTGAACTGCCAGGATTAGATAGCCCCTTGCCACACTGCACAACTACAAATGAGTCATGCTACGAGATAAAGCTCGAACAATACAACAGCTTCGACACTTACTTGCAAACACACTATCCTGCAGCTATTGCCATCCGACATCGAAAGGAGAATAAATTAAGACACTTGGGTATAGAAGGGTTTCACCTGTTTGCGACCAATGAGGTAGATGTCGCCGTCGCACAACTTCCCTCTATGCTTCAACACTACCATAAGCGCCATCCCCATGCCTATATTGCACCAGGATTCCATGAACATTTACTGCGTCAGGTATTACCCACAGGGCTACTGCATTTCTCCATGCTGACCGTAAACAATAGACCCGTCAGTTGGAACCTATACCTACACATGGAGAATAACTTGCTGCAATACCTACATGCCACCGATGCTACCTTTAGTCAATACTCAGTAGGAACGCTCCATCTGATACGGAACATCGAATGGGCTTTTAATAACGGGATGCAGCGTTTCGACTTCATGAGAGGCAACGAGACATACAAACAGTCTTGGGCTACGGGGCAACATACCTTATATAATAATGTATATGTATGTAGGCAGACTCTGTCTGCCAAGTTGCGTAACAGCCTATACAATCTTCGTAAACACATAGCATATTGAACCACAACGTACTTATTTGCATACCGTGCCTACTCGTAGGTGGTACCGAACTGCAGACGCTACATTTGGCGGAAGCCTTATTGCGCAGTGGACACCGAGTGGTCGTATGCTGCTATTTTGAATACAACTTTGACATGGTGCAACGATTCCGCGCTGTAGGATGTCAAGTGGTATGTCTTTCTGCATACGGTGTTCGACCCGAAGGACGACAGATGAGGCAATTCCTCTATGCAGGTTTGAAGCGTGTGGTCAACGAACAACACCCCACAGTGGCACATGTGCAATACATGGCACCTGGGGCTTGGCCAATCCTGATCCTGCGGCATCTGGGAGTGAAGAAAATTGTCGCTACCATTCACACATCAGCCGACATTTATCGCAATCTGCATCTGATACACTTCCTACAGCGCTGCGAAGTGGATGTATTTACATGTGTGAGCCAAGTGGCGGAACAGAGTTTCTTCGGTACGAGCACCCTGTTCGACAAAAGTATGAGCATCCACAAACACATGCATTGCACTATACCCAACTGCCTGCCGCAAAAGTGGAAAGTCGCACCACGCCTTGCTGCAACACCATGCTATACAATAGGAGTTGTCAGCAGAATGGAATCCCTGAAAGGTGTAGACTTGGTAATGCCTGCATTCGCTCAACTGTTACAAAGAGGATACAATTGTCGATTGGTGCTGGTGGGGGACGGCACACTACGCCCTACCACGCAGCAACAACAAAAAGAGCTTTCTGTTCCAACCGACCGAGTGAAATGGGTGGGCACGGTTGCACCAGAGCAAACGTCGGCATACTATGCCACCATGGATATTGTGTGGATACCCTCACGCACCGAGGGCTTTGGATTAACTGCCATCGAGGCCATGGCGCAAGGATGCGCGGTAGTGGCTACTGCTGTTGGTGGCCTTACGGAAGTCGTAACTCACGACACTGATGGCATTCTTCTCCAATCAAATGATGCCACACTTTTAGCTGCCAATACAGCCGAACTGATAGACCACCCTGAGAAACTATGCTGCTTGCAGCATGCTGCCCAACAGCATGCTGCAAAATATACCTTCGAGAATTACAAAGAGCGAATTGCACGGCTATATAGCCAACTATGATTTGCCCCTGTCTTCTTCGATAGACTCCACAAAGGAAAACCATGTCGAACGCAATCAACATTATCACCTTCATTGTGCTGACCACGATGATGGTTGTGTACATGTTTCGATACAGTGCACGGCTAAAAAACCCCATCAACAGCACACAGTACCTACTGCTTGAGGGAACCGAAATGTTCTTCGTGCTGTTGATGGCGACTGGCACATTGGCCTTGTCGTCAAGCGCTGGTGGACATGGCGCAGGTAGCGGATTCAACCTGCAAGCAATCCACTTGCTGGTATTGGAAGCTTTACTGCTACTCTCCTATTTTGTCGCAAGCAAAAAGCCCCAATGGTCGCCAGGTGCAGTGATGTATCTTCTTTACATTCTATGGTTGGTGTACTCGCTCACATATACCCCATCCGTAGAATATGGAATACGCTACGTATTGAAGTATATTTATCCGCTTCTTATCATGCTGGCTGCAAGTGCCATTGTAAAGGACGAAGAAGTGTTCCTTGGAGTATGTGTATGGGCTCGTCGCGTGGCTCTGATCAGTGCCCTTGTAGTCTTTTTCATTCCTGTAATAAGATATGCCATCCTACCGAGTTTCTTCTGGTACGAAACGGCACTTACGATCCACTACGTAACAATAGCCATCATTTCCTTTGCGCTATTCTTCTTCTATGGACGAGACTGGAAAGATCTTGCCTTAGCTATCATCTTTGTGTTTCCCACTATCATCTCGGTGCACCGCACTGGACTATTAGCCATGTTTGCAGGGATGGCTGTCTTTGCTTTCTACAAGTGGCGCTGGGTTAGTCTGCCTTACATTGTCGGTGTACTGGCCATCGGCATGGCCATTGTGTTCTACGTACCCTCGTTCCACGAGAAGATGTTTTGGCGAGACACCGAGCAACAACTCTCTATTGGAGACCTGCGAGAAGGTAACATCACCGAAGAGGACATTAGAAACAATGGACGCAAGGCTCTTTGGGAGACGCTGGAGTATAACTTCTACAAAGGACGTGAGCTCAAAGGGAGCGGTATTGGAAGCTGCCAGTTGTTTCTGTACGGAAACCCCGACATTGCAAAACAGACTCATGGGGACTATATTCAGATGAGATGCGACACAGGACTTGTCGGCATGTGGTTATATATTGCTGTAGCCGTAGTATGCTGCATACACTGCCTACTGGTCGTAACCAGTCGGTATAATCCTGACTATATCAAATGCTGCGCCATGATTACAGCTGGCGCCATCGTGGGCAACTACGCCGCCATGTATAGCGACAATGCAGTAACCTACACCATGGCCACTACAGGATATCCTTTTGCTTTCTATGGCATGATGGTAGGCATGCTGCGGCGTGTGCAGAAACCCATTGAGCAACTCTCAGCCAACACGCTATGACAATCACGGTAGTCATACCCCTGTACAATAAAGCTCAAACCATTGAACGGGCTTTACGCTCAGTGCAGGAGCAAATCCTACAACCAGACGAAGTGATTGTGGTTAATGACGGGTCAACCGATGGAGGCGCTGACATTGTCAGCCAACAAAATTTACAATACCTGCGACTGGTACAGCAGACCAACCAGGGGGTGGCATCGGCACGCAATCACGGTATAGCCGAAGCTCAAGGAGAGTGGATTGCACTGCTTGATGCTGACGATGAGTGGAAGCCTGAATTCCTGCTCTCCATGCAACAGTTGCACCATTCATATCCAGACTGCAATCTGCTGGCCTCGGCCTATGACCGAATCGACCTACAAGGCAATCAACGCACTGCCCACATCAGAGGCCTCAATTCCTCTGCACCCACACTTCGCATGGATCACTATTTTGATGTTGCCGCCCATTCCGAACCACCCATTTGTAGCAGTGCCGTCATGATGAAGCGTGAAACGATTTTATCGGTAGGGGGATTCCCTGAACATATAGCGCAGGGTGAGGACCTTTTGACTTGGGCAAAAATAGCTCTAAGCACAGCGGTAGCCTATTGCCAGTTGTCGCTTTCTGTATTTCATGTGGATGATCTCGTAACAACAGGCACACCCAAACGCAGACCCACAGACGCAGACCCTGTCGGGGCTGAACTGGAGGATTTGGCGCGCGCCAACCCTGAGCAACAGGGCATACAGGACTATGTGGCATTATGGCACAAAATGCGCGCCAACATGTTCCTACGTGTGCCAAAACAGCGCAGAGCCTGCTACTCAGAACTGCGCAAGGCACGTCTCTGGAATCCCCACCTCTCTCTGCCTACTTATCACTTACTGCTCATGTTGCCCTATACTCTACGCATGAGACTGATAACTCTTCTTCAACGATAGCATGCTTGCACCCATTGTCTTGTTTGCTTTCAATCGTCCAAATACTCTCAAGCGGCTGATTGAGAGTTTGAGACATTGTCTCGAAGCTGAGCAGAGCTGTGTCTATGTCTTTGTAGACGGTCCCCGCTCCGAAAACGACCAAGAAGCCATAGCAGAGGTACTCAGCCTATTGAAGCGATGCAACTGCTTTCGCGCTCTTCACATCGAAGTTGCCCCTGCCAATAAGGGCTTGGCTAAGTCGGTGATTGATGGGGTAACTGCCGTCATGCAAACAGAAGGCCGCGCCATCGTACTGGAGGATGACATGGTTGTCAGTCCTTTCTTTCTAACCTTTATGAACCAAGCCATTGAGACCTACGAACATCGAAACGACATTTGGTCCATATCGGCTTACACACCTGCTATTGAATTACCACAAGATTACATAGAGGACGTATTCTTAGTGCCTCGCGCCCAATGCTGGGGATGGGCTTCGTGGGAAGACCGCTGGCGAACCATCGACTGGCATCCTATAAATAACGGGGAACATCTTACACACCAAGAGCGCAAACAGTTCGACCGCGGAGGTAACGACCTCAGTCGAACATTGGAGATGGAGGCCGCAGGACGTATTGAGTCATGGGCAGTGCGCTGGGCATACAATGCCTCAATCCAGAACCGATGGACTGTAAACCCTATCCAAAGTTTAGTACAAAACATGGGGTGTGAAAACAGCAGTGCCCACCGAGGATGGCACGACAATCGCCACCGCACCACATTGGCCTCAAAACTGCCCACAGTCGCCCCTTCTGTCGAACCAGACGAGCGTATCCTTACCACTTTTAAGCAGCACCACGACGTGGGGCTGGTCAGTCGAGTAGGCTATTTCATGCGCCGTTACGGGTTAGGCTACAATTGGGTGAAGAAGACATTCTATATGGGAGCTTCCTACTGATTCCTGTATCCTAACGACATCGCCTTAAGTGGAGATGCTTCACCCCACCATTTTTTCTAATGAAAAACTTTCTACTAAAGCTTTTCATCGCCAGTATTCCACTGCTACTGCTGTGCGGATGGTATGGATACGAGCATTGGATTTTGGCTACAAACCATGACCTATCGCGGTTCATGCAGCGAGGGTTCAACAGAAAGTATCTCCAATCATTCAAAGACAACTGTTCCACGCACAACACCACATCAGGACAACACAAAGCCTTCTTTTGTCATTTCAATCAAATAGGGACCAGCACCTGCGACATCCTGGTCATTGGCGACAGTTTCTCATTATCGAAAGTGGTGAGGGCCTCTGGCATTCGTTCATTTCAACAAGTGCTTTCCGAGCAGACAGGCTTATCGGTGGCCACACTGGTTCATTCTAATACAGCTTCTCCTTTTGATATAGCATACACCATTTTATGCGATAACACGCTCTGCCCCCCCCCAGTTATGGTTGTAGAGAGTGTAGAAAGACACCTCATTGCAAGACTACAATCCCTATCGCTTATTAATTTATCAAACTGTGATAAGGATATACTGATGGACAAGGATCTTGTAGACAATAATCTGTGCATATTTGTTCAACATCGTATCGCACACAAGGAGGGCAACAAAGTCAAACTATTCCAAACCAAAGCACCCATCAATTCATGCCCTCACGAGGAAACACATCTATACACATATTTCCAAGATATAAACTTTCGAGAAAGAACAAACAAGGACGTTGCACAAGCAACAACCATATTAGATTCACTGTACCTCATAGCACAGCAGCGCAATGTTGAACTGATTTGTCTGATTGCACCAGACAAATTCGATCTATACCAAGACTTAATTGCCGACAATCCCTATCCGAGAAACACCCTGTTAGATAAAGGAAGTACATTAGATAGGATCCCATTTGTAGTAAATGGCAAGCAAGTGCTGTTGCCACTCATTCAGCAAGGGCAGAAAGACTTGTATTATGTTGATGACACCCATTGGACACCACTCGCTGCAAAGGCAATTGGTCAAACTTTGACTCACCGTATCATTGCGCTGAAAGCTATGTAGATGGCTAAACTGTAAAAACTAACATGTTCTTCATCCTATCCAAATTACTGAAAGGACTGTTGTTCCCCACCACATGGATATTCGGTCTATTGGGTGCAGCCTGCTTTGTACGCAATCGCAAGTGGCGTGTGGGGCTGTCCATAGCTGCCTCCGCCATAACACTACTGTTTACAAATAAGCAGTTGCTACTAACTGCTCAGTATGCATATACACGCAATTATGCGCAACAATCCATACCTACCGATCATTACCCAGTAGCTCTTATCATGGGCGGTTTTGGGATCGGCGTAGACTCGCTCACTGGTCAACCTGCATTCCTTCACGACCGTGGTGCACGATTGTGGGAGGGCATCCGCCTATGGCAATGTGGCGTAGTAGACAAGTTGCTGATAAGTGGCGATGCCACCTGCAATGTCGATGCCCACGGGAACGGCACCGCTGATTACTTTTTATGCTACATGCGTAGCTTCGGTCTGCCTGACAGTTGCATATTGCTCGAACAGCATGCCCGTAACACTCGCGAGAATGCAACCCGAAGCATTGCCCTTTTGGACTCACTGGGCTACGGTGCCAACGACTGCCTACTGATCACCTCAGCATCGCACATGAATCGGTCAGTTGACTGTTTCGCCCATGCAGGCTGGAACGTGGACTGCTACGCCTCGAACATCTATCCACACCCGACCTATCAACTTTCGAACTTTGCACCCTCGTGGCATGTAATGACCGACTGGCACGAGCTCATCAACGAATGGGGCGGCAATGTAGCCTATCGTATTGTTGGATACCGTTAAAACGCCTTTATCACCATCATGGATACACCCATCCTCACCGTTGCCATCCCGTGCTATAATGTGGCACATTGCATCGACCGTTGTCTCAACAGTCTTCGTTTGGATGAGACGATGGGTCGCCTGGACGTACTCTGCATCGACGACGGTTCCACCGATGCGACGGCATCCGTCCTGCAAGACTATGCCAGCCAGTTTCCCCACACGGTTCGAGTCATCCACAAACCCAACGGCGGCTGGGGGACGGCTGTCAACCTCGCCATCGAGCAAGCCCAAGGGATCTACTTCAAAGAATTGGATGCCGACGACGCGATGGAAAGCGCCCAACTTCTTTCCTTTCTCGACACACTGGAAAAGATAGATTGTGACTTCGTGGCTACTCCCTATGCCGACATCCTTCCCGACGGCACCCACGTCGCACACCACTTCGACGATTTGCCCTGCAACAAAGTATTCTCCATCGCCGACTTTTGGAATACCTACCCCAATGGCTGGCGCTTCCCCATCCACGCCATCACCTATCGCACTTCATTCATTCAACAGCTTCCCCTACGCGTTGGCCCACGATACTACACCGACTTCGAATACTTTCTTTATCCTATGCCTCACGTGCAGTCCATTGCTGTCCTGCCTCATACCGTGACGCTCTACAGCCGCGGTCTGGACGAGCAGAGCACCAGTGCCAGTGGCTATGCACGCCACTGGACCGACTTTGCTGCACTCAGCCTACGTCTGGCAAAATGGGACAACGCTCTTTCCTTAGGGTCTCTCCTCGCCATGCAAATGAAGATCCAAGACACGATACAGGGGACGATTCGATTTGCTTACGAGCTGCAACTCCGCCATGCCGACCGACAAACGCTCTGCTCCTATGATAGGTCGCTCCACGAGGTTAGCCCATTCCATTGGGAACTCGCCACCAAAGCACGTTTACACAGCGTGCCGTACATTGCCCTGTGGCGTCATCTTGGCATTAACCTGTTGCGTAGAAAATAATTCGTCAAAATTTCTCTGTACTACAAAGAATTAAAAAGATGCCACTCATCTCGGTTATCGTTCCTGTCTACAACGCCGAACCTTACCTTGCCCGGTGTATTGAAAGCATCTTGGCGCAGCAATTTGTCGATTTTGAGTTACTGCTAATTGACGATTGTTCTGCCGATAACAGCGCCTCTATCTGTCAGTCCTATGCTTCCCAAGATAGCAGAATACGCTTTTATCAGAACGAAACGAACCAAGGAGTTAGCGATACTCGCAACAGAGGAATAGAGGAATCCTCTGGGAACTATATCACTTTTATTGATGACGATGACTTTGTTGAACAATCCTTTCTTCAAACCTTTGTTGACTCAAAACTCTTATCAGAAGAAATATTACTCACCCAACAAGCCATCTATAATGTTTTAGGCAAAGACAAAAGTATTTTGAAGGGCAACGACATTTTGGGGTGTCCATGGGCAAAACTTTTTTCAAAGTCAATCATCACAGAGTATCATATTCAATTTATCCCTAACATTCTTTTCGCAGAAGATTCTATCTTCTGTTTCGAATATATTAGCCATGTTCATCACGTCGCCGAGCTTCCTTTTGCTTTCTACCACTGGATGCTGAACACAGGTAGCACAAGTCTAATACGTGATACAGATTATGACGCTATTTCTTACGGTATGTTAAGATTAAGCAATATGCGTATAGGCTATACTTCTTCTCTTTTGCTCCAAGACTACGTTGCTCATCATATTGCTCTGCATTACCACAAACTGATTAAAGCTTTGTATCAATATAGGACTGTTCCCGCAAAGCAACGCTATGCCTGCTTGAAGACTGTCAATTCTGATGCATACATTGCATCCCTCTATCCTATCACTTATCGGAGCGACCGACTCATTCGCTGGCTGATGCAACATCGACTCATTGTTATTGCAGATAAACTTAACATCATGTTGTGGTACATTCGTAAACACCATCATTCATGATTCCGCGGACAATTCATTATTGTTGGGTTAGTGACGCGAAAATGCCACTCAGCATTAAGAACTGCATCAAGAGTTGGCATCGGCATCTGCCCGATTTCACCCTACGCCTGTGGGACGGCAACAGCTTCGATTGGACAAGTGTGCCCTTTATCCATCAAGCGTTGCAGGCTAAGAAGTATGCCTTCGTGGCAGACTATATACGCCTTTATGCACTCTATACCGAAGGTGGCATTTATCTTGACAGCGATGTTGAGGTTCTTCAATCTATACAACCTTTGCTTGACAATTCCCTCTTCTTCGGCACCGAGGCCTACCGTATAGGCGACACTACCCACTATCGAATTGAGCCAGCCATTATGGGTGCCGAATATGGTCACCCATTTCTCAAGCAACTGATGGCACACTACAAGCAAGCCTCTTTTAAGATGGATGGGAACGCTGTACGCTCCCCTGTCATGCCTGAAGTCGTGACAACCATGGCGGAACGGCTGGGTTACTGCCGTTCCGATGTCGAACAGATTCTCGATGGCAGTATCCACATCTATCCTACCGCCGTCTTTTCCAACGAACTGGTTTCAAATCGTCAACCTTCTACCCTTGCCGTTCATCACAATACTGGCTCTTGGATGGATGTCAGCTACCGAGGTCCACTATATCGGCTTTGTCATCGGATGGGGTGGGCCTCTCTATACCATTCTTTTGAACATATAACGTCGCCACGTCATTCATGATTCCACGCACCCTCCACTACTGCTGGTTCAGCGGGGAGCCTTATCCGCCGTTGGTGCGCCAATGCCTCAGAAGTTGGCACCGGCATCTGCCCGATTTCACTCTGCGCCTGTGGGACGGCAACAGCTTCGACTGGACAAGTGTGCCCTATGTAAAGGAAGCCATGAGCATCAAACAGTATGCTTATGCGGCGGACTACATCCGACTTTATGCCCTCTTTACCGAAGGAGGTATCTATCTTGATACCGACGTACTGGTCCAAAAAGACATGTCGGCGTTTCTTGAGCAGTCTTTGTTTGTCGGGACGGAGACTTGGTACAAAGATTGGATGCGCCAAACCGGCACACAATATAATCTTGAGGCAGCCATCTTAGGCTCTGAACCTGGCCATCCTTTCATCGAGGAGTGCCTACAATGGTTCGACGGCCGTACATTTCTCAACGAAGAAGGGAGACGCGATGCCTCGGTACCTACCCTGCCTCACATCATGAGCCAAGTAGCCGAGCATTACGGCTATAAGCACATTGACCAAGAGCAACACCTACCTAACGGGTTGCACATCTACCCCACCACGGTATTCACCAATACCGTGCAGGCTCAACGAGCCAACCCTCGTCATGCTTATGCCATCCACTGCAACGCTGGCGGATGGACGGGCCAAACTTCGCGTGGACGATTCTACTATTGGTGTGTGCGCCATGGGATAATACACCTCTACAAAAAGATAGAAACACTGAGACAACACATCCTCCATCCATGATTCCAAAAACGATTCACTACTGCTGGTTCAGCGGCGAGCAATACCCTTCACTGGTACAACGCTGCATCAAGAGCTGGAAAAGACATCTGCCCTGCTTCACGTTGCGCCTGTGGAACAGGAATAGCTTTGATTGGAACAGTGTCCCTTTTGTGAGCGAAGCCCTGGATGCTGGCAAGTGGGCTTTTGCTGCCGATTATATTCGACTGTACGCACTCTATACCGAAGGGGGAATCTATCTTGATTCTGATGTGGAAGTGTTAGCATCATTGGACGAGTTCCTTACAAACAAAGCCTTTATGGGCACAGAGCCATACGTAAGAGATGGACAAATATATTACGACTTGGAGTGTGCCGTAATGGGAGCTGAAGCTCATCACCCGACGCTTCGTGCTTGCCTTGACCTATATCAATCAGCCCACTTTGACGCTGAGTCGGTGCAGACCATATGTCATCAACTAGTCCCTATATACCGAGAGTTCGGTTATCAAGAAGAGAATATAATGCAACACTTAGACGACGGCACAACAATATACCCTCTTGAACACTATCATGGTCGATACTGTTTCTATCACAAGACTGCCATACATTGGGCTCAAGGTTCATGGCTGGAGAACTATGTCGAGCGTGGACGTTTGTTTTACCTATGCCAGCGCATGGGTTGGACGAATGCCTATCAAATGATTGAAAACATTGCACGAAAACTATGAACCTTCTCCTTGTGGCATCGGGCAACTTCTTTGCCGACTATGGTGGTGGACAAGTGTATGTACGTCGACTGGTTACCGAGTTGAGACGGCCGGAATATGGACTGTCGCTCAGCGTGCTGTCGGTCGACGATTCGTTTGCAGATCAGTCGAGAGTGCGGACGCTGACGGCCACACTTACGGAGCAAGAGGCGACATGGGCAGAGGGCGACGAGAGGTCCATAGGCGTGACGGTGTATGAGATGTCACCCAGGGGCGACACGGGCGAGGTGCTACGAAGGGTGCGACCCAACTTGGTGCATGCCCATGGGCACAAGGCGGCTGTGGCGCGAGCCTGCCGCGAAGCGGGTGTACCCTGCCTTGTAACAGCACACCATGGGGGCCTCTGTTGTCCAGCGGGAACGCTGATGGATCACCGACAGCACATTTGCCACCGACCAGCAGAAGGACGAAGATGTCTGCGATGCTATCTGCACACCATCCGGGGTGCGCGGTGGCTGTGGCCTCTGACGTTGGGTATACCCTGGAGGCTATATATAAATATAGGTATCCGCAGTCGGCGAGGCCACTTTATCCCCCTAATATCACCTGTGGCGGAGGCAGCGCTGGCGGTGCAGGAGAAGATGGAACATTGGCGAGGACTTTGCCTTGATGTGACGAAGCTGGTCGCTCCATCTCAGGCGATGGCAGAGGCACTGATACGCAACGGAGCTGTCCAGGAGAAGGTGCAAGTGGAGCCCCACGGGGTACCGACAGCGACGGGGGATGCCTTGGAGAATGAGTATGGCTCGAAACTTCGCTTTTACTATTGTGGACGGATGGCACCGGTGAAGGGCGTTGACGTGCTGTTGCAAGCCTGGAGACGGGCTCGTCGGGAGGGGTTGCACGAAGCCGAACTACATCTCATTGGAACGGCAGGAACACGCAACGAGGCTCGCTACCTGCGTCGCTGTAAGCGACGTAGCCGAGGCGACTCTTCGGTGGTGTGGCACGGCAAGGTAGCCCAGCCTGAGGCCATTGCCCACCAATGTCAAGTGCTGTTGCATCCAGCGCTGTACCTCGAAGCCTTTGGGCTTGACATGGCCGAGGCATTGGCCGCCGGCCGATGGGTGATAGCGTCGCGGTGTGGAGGGGCAGAACAGCAGATTGTGGAGAAGCAGAACGGATGGTTGTTGCCAACGGGTGACAAGCGAGCCTGGGCAAAAGCGCTGCTGCGTTATGCTGCAGAACGGCCTCAGCCTGCGAGCCCACGCCCACTGACCTTGACTGAGCATGCCCTCAACCTTCGGAAAATATACGACGAACTCACTCCGAAGAATAATCCATAAGGTTACCATTACAAAACATCCTCTTCCCTTGACCTTCGAAAAACTCCTGGTTCAGCCGCCCTACATGTATCCCTGCAGCCTCTTCTGGACGAACTCATGACTGACGACTACGGCAAATCGAGCTACTACATGAAGCGTTACGCCATCCTCCCCCCTGTGGAAAGAAGAGCTACAGTCCGTGACCTAAGTTCTGAAAGATTTTTTTGCGGAGGGAGGGTAGAAGAGGGAAATCACTACATCCGCGAGGAAGAGCGTTTGAATTGGTACGTCTACCCGAGCCGTTGACTTGAGAGATCGATCCATTCATGATCTATTGGCTGACTCATCCCCTAAAAGAGTCAGACCGGGGCAGACCGCACAGCTCGTCCTCTGTCTCAGATCGAACCATCAACAGACTATGCCTCGAGGTCTGCAAAACTATTCTTCAAACGAAAGAAAACATGATTGCTGCCGACACACCGATTGCAAGCCAAGCAGAGGACGTTTTGGTAACCATAGTCGTGGTGACATACAATTCTGCCCGCTACATCATTCAGACCTTAGAGAGCGTGGCTCACCAAAGCTATCGTCGACTGCAACTCATCATCAGCGACGACTGCTCTCAGGACGACACACCTCAACTCTGCCGACAATGGGTGCAGAGCAACCAAGAGCGGTTTGCCGAAGCATTGTTCATCCAAACGCCTGCCAACGGAGGCATCGTAGCCAACTACAACTGGGCACTGCAACAGGTGCGCGGCCAGTGGGTGAAGTACATTGCTGGCGACGACCTACTGCAACCCCAGTGCATCAATCGACTAATGGACCACGCACAGAGCGGCGCTCACTTCTACACCTCGGACTACATTCAGCTACTGGAGGAGTCGGGCAAGCAGCGCCTGCTGCGGTGCAACCTGCCCACAGCCTCGGCACGCAAGCAACTGTGCTCTATGCTGCTCTATGCCAACATTATACACGGATGCTCCCTGTTTCTACACGTCGCGACGCTAAGGCAGCTGGGCGGCTTCGACAGCCGATTTCCCATGATAGAGGACTACCCCATCGCCATGCGCTTCCTCACCGCTGGGCAGCGCATAGAAATCGTAGCCGAACCGCTGGTGGTGTGGCGCAGCCACGCCGACAGCGTCAGCCGCAGTTCCAAAAGTTTCGAAGAATCTATCTATAGCGCCATCTGGCACTATGCCCGCCAGCAATGCCTGCGAAAAGGGATGCCCCTGCACCGTTACAACTACTGGGTCGACGAGCAAATCTATCGCCACCCCAGCCGCCGACTGACCAACTACCTGCTGCGATGCATCGACCTTGTGCACTGGAAACGCAAGGTCCTCCCACCGCAGCGCACCATCGTTCTTCCCTTCGAAAGCTAACCCCTATGCCACTGCTCAGCATTATTGTTCCCGTCTACCGTGTGGAGGCCTATCTCGACCGCTGTGTGGAGAGCATCATCGACCAAGCGCTGGACGACTGGGAACTCATCCTCGTCGACGACGGCAGCCCCGACCGCTGCCCCGCCATGTGCGACGCCTTGGCCCAGCGCGACCCGCATATCCGCACTATCCACAAGCCTAACGGCGGCCTCAGCAGCGCCCGCAACGCCGGCCTCGACACGGCCCGCGGCGAGTATATCACCTTCGTCGACAGCGACGACACCCTCGCCCCCAACACCCTACGCCCCAACCTCGACTACCTGCTGCGCCACCCCGAGGCCGACCTGGTGGCTTACCCCATAGAACGCAACGGCAAACGCATAGGCCATCAAGCACACGACATGGAGCTGGTGCGTGGCACTGCCAATGCATTCAAGCGGCTTTGGTACGACCATACCCCAGTGGAATGGTCTGTATGCAACAAAATCTTTCGTAGGCCTCTGCTCAGTGGCATACGATTCCCCGAGGGGAGACGGAGCGAAGACTGGCTCTTCACGGTGGAACATCTGGCCGAACGCATCCACGGCGTCGGTCTTTCCCCCTTCGGCACCTACCACTATTTCGACAACGCCGACAGCATCACCCACCACCTCGACGCCGCCTACCTGCACGACATCGCGCAGGGCCATGCACTGACGATGGCCCTGCTGCGACGAATCGGGCTGCGTCATCTCGAATGCCAATACTACGTAGCGGCAGCCATTGACTGCATTCGGCAACAGCATGCCCTGCAAGCACCTTTCGACGTGTTGCAGCCGCTGGCCGATGTGCCGATCGATACCGACCGTCCGCCCTCTCCTCTGTTCACCGATCGGCTCTACTACCGCCTTATCCGACTCCTCGGCCTGCGCCGCTTCGCCCAATTGTACGCCACCACCCACACCTCGAAGGCCCTTTGACGGCCTCAAGCCCCTACCCGACACAACATGCTCAGCATCATCGTTCCCGTCTACCGTGTGGAGGCCTACCTCGACCGCTGCGTGGAGAGCATCATCGCCCAAGCGTTGGACGACTGGGAACTCATCCTCGTCGACGACGGCAGCCCCGACCGCTGCCCTGCCATGTGCGATGCCTGGGTCCAGCGCAACCCGCATATCCGCACTATCCACAAGCCTAACGGTGGCCTCAGTAGCGCCCGCAACGCCGGCCTCGACACGGCCCGTGGCGAGTATATCACCTTCGTCGACAGCGACGACGCTCTCGCCCCTGACACACTACGTCCCAACCTCGACTACCTGCTGTGCCACCCCGAAGCCGACCTGGTGCAATACCCCACCCTGTGGCTGTGGTACAGCATACCCTCGCGAGTTGCGCCTCCAGAACAAGACATAGTCTCACCTCAAACTATAGCCCAAGCATTCCTGTCAGAAGTCTATACCAATTCAGCATGCAACAAAATATACCGATCCTACCTACGCCCTTTCCTCACCTTTGCTGATGGCTATTTCTATGAAGATACCCTGATGCAAGCCAATCTGATACGGCACCTTCATCATGTACACATTTCCTCCCGTGGTAGCTACCTATACTATGAGAACGCGAGTAGCCTACAACACATTCCGAACCCTAAAAACGCCGTTGACATAGCCTATGCCCACATCCACAGAGTAGGAACCTTGATTGACCTTCAGGCCCCCATCGAACAAATCGTACACCTATGGGCCGGTGCATTCTGCAAACTGAGTTTGTCATGGCCCTGGCCATGCAAGCGCCGCAAGCCCTCTACCCCCCCCCACAATAGTACAACAGCATTATAGTTTAGCCATTCAAGAACTACAAGAGCAACTGGCCGCAATAGGCACCATACAGCTTCACCTAAGTCACTGCTCATTTTCTGACTACCTACACTACAAACTATGCAAAGCTTTAGGGGTAAGCGCCTGTTTGAAACTACGTCAAGCACTACATAAGAGATAAGACACCTCATTCACCCACCTATGCCACTGCTCAGCATCATTGTTCCCGTCTACCGTGTGGAGGCCTACCTCGACCGCTGCGTGGAGAGCATCATCGCCCAAGCGCTGGACGACTGGGAACTCATCCTCGTCGACGACGGCAGCCCCGACCGCTGTCCAGCCATGTGCGATGCCTGGGCCCAGCGTGACCCGCATATCCGCGTCATCCACAAGCCCAACGGCGGCCTCAGCAGCGCCCGCAACGCCGGCCTCGACACGGCCCGCGGCGAGTATATCACCTTCGTCGACAGCGACGACGCCCTCGCCCCTGACACCCTACGTCCCAACCTCGACTATCTGCTGCGCCACGCCGAGACCGACCTGGTGCAATACCCCACCCTATGGCAGGCTGGCAGCCAAACCGAACGTAGCGATACTGCCGAGCCATGCCTACTGCAAGGACGCGAGGCCATCTTCAACGCCTGGTACGACAACCACCCGCTGAACAACAGCGCTGGGAACAAGATATACCGCACCCGACACCTGGCCGACCTGCGCTATCCCGAAGGACGGCTGTACGAAGACAAGTTCTTCATGTTCTCGCTGCTTCCCCGCCTGCAACAGGTGATGCTCTCCGACCGCGGCCTGTACTGCTACTACGAAAACGAGACCTCTATACTCCACACTCCCTCGCTACAACGCCGCCGAGACTGGATGGACAGCGAGGTGCTGATGCTGCAACGGATGGCTCCACAGCCAGAGTTGAAAAAACAACTATCAGCACGTTACATGCGCACGCTACGCTACCTCATGGTGACCCAACACCAATACACCGACGCTAACCTGCAGCCCCAACTCGAAGCGCTGCAATACCTCCTACCCAACATCTCCATCACCGGACCGGTCAAAGACCGTTTCTGGCTCTTGCTCCTCCACCTTGTCGGCACTCGGGGCTATGCTCAAATCTACCTACACCTGCTCAAAAGAGCTTGACACCAACACCACCCTTATTGCACTATGATCAATACCTTACTGAACTGGATTCGACGGCCGAATGCTCGCATTGCCCTCATTGGCTTACTCTACGTATTAGTCTACGCCAGCATAGTTGTACTCAAGGCAGGTGCCTCATTTGAAGAAGCCAATGCCCACGGATTTCACGACGACTATCTTTACAGCCACGCCTTGGACGACACCTCACTCAGTTCCTACCTGTCGGGACGCTGGCATGGCTGGAGTTCACGTATCCTCATAGACGGGGCCTTGGCCCTGCTGTGCCGTCACTTCACGCTGTGGTTTTTCCTTGACAGCCTCATTTGGCCGCTACTGCTCTACATCACCACCCGCCTGCTGTTCGGCAGCGTCACCTTGCGCCATACACTACTTTGCACGGCTGCATTAGCGGTGTTTCCCACCACCCTGTTGATAGGAGCAGCCTTATCGGGAAACTATTTCTGGACCCTGACGGCACTGCTGGGCTCACTCTTACCTCTGCGCAGATGGCATGACCAGCAAACGATGAAACCTCACTTCATCATAAGCAGCATCGCTTGTGCCTGCCTGGCTGCTGACATGGAAATCACAGCCTGCCTGGGGTTGGGTCTCATGCTGGTCACACTGTTCTTGGGGAAAGAGAACCACCCAAGCCGTACCTATGCTGCTACTCTGGCTCTCTTGTATGCCGTCGGGGTGGTTAAAGCCTTGATCTGTCCCGGCAATGAAGTGCGATTTAATTTCGAAACCCATTGGTTTCCCCTTTTCGGACAAACCTCATGGTTCGAGCGGATATACATCGGAATTGTATCGACCGTATCCAGATTGCTGAACAATGCTCACGTGCTTTGCTTCTTTTGTGCCATTGGATTTATTGGTCTTTGGCAAAGACGACAACAACGTAGTCTGAACATCAGTGCTGCGCTGGTCATCGTTGCGCTGATGGTGATACGTGTCCTTTTCATCCTCACTGGCTATGAGTCACCTATTTTCAGCTACTGCGACCTCAGTGGACATCCCCTCTCGCCCATCTTTCCGGCCGTAGGCTTGGCTGCGATAGCCCTTGCCGTGATAGCCATACTTTATTTCTATGTCGGCTCTGGCTTCCATACACATTGGCTGATTGCGCTTATCCTAATGACTCTCTTTCTGGGTAGCTGCTTCGGCATGTGCTTAACACCCACGGTGTACGCCTCGGGCGAACGTACATTTACATTCCTCTACTACTTCCTGTTGATGGCCGCCACACTCATGGCCGACCGCAGCCTAAAAGGCTCCACCCGTGCACGCCGCGCCACACTGATAGTCTATGCCCTCGCGCTTGGCTATTCTGCCCTGAAGTTCGTAGTTTAAGTCCGAACACATTTCAACCTTATACATTATATTATATAGTATGTCTTTCGTATCGATTCAATTTGCCTTCTTTCTGCCCATCGTCTTTGCTCTCTATTGGCTGCTGGGCCGATGTCGAAACCTACGGTGGCAAAACTTGCTGGTGGTCGTAGCCAGCTACGTCTTTTACGGCTGGTGGGACTGGCATTTTCTGTTGCTCATCGCCTTCACCACACTATGTAGCTGGCTCAGCGGATTGGCCGTTGAGCACACCCGAAGAAAGCACAACGAACAAGGCACGCGCGACCACAGCCAACTCGTGGTAGCCACAAACATCGTGCTGAACCTTGCCATACTGGGACTATTCAAGTACTACGACTTCTTCGTCGAATCGTTCTGCTCGCTGTTCCCTTCGCTAAGTGGAGACCGACTGCTGTTGCACCTCATTCTGCCAGTGGGTATCTCGTTCTATACCTTTCAAGCCCTCAGCTATAGCATTGACATCTATCGGAGAAAACTTGAGCCAACACACGACGCGGTGGCATTCTTTGCCTATGTCAGCTTCTTTCCACAACTGGTGGCTGGCCCCATTGAGCGAGCCACCAACCTCCTGCCGCAATTCCTCGGCCGTCGCACGTTCAACGAAGCACAAGCCACCGACGGTCTGCGACAGATGCTGTGGGGATTCTTTAAGAAAATGGTCGTAGCCGACAATTGCGCCTCTTACGTCAACAATGTATGGAGCGATATCGATGCTTTTCCTGGAAGCACGCTCGTTGTGGCCGCCGTGCTGTTCGCCTTTCAGATTTATTGCGACTTCAGTGGCTATAGCGATATTGCCATCGGGTGTGCCAAACTATTCGGCATTCGACTTATGCGCAACTTCCGCGTTCCCTACTTCAGCCGTGACATTGCCGAATTTTGGCGTCGGTGGCACATTTCGCTCACCACTTGGTTTCGCGACTACCTCTACATACCCCTCGGCGGTAGCCGCGTCAGCAAAAGCAAGGTGGTGCGCAATACCTTCATCATCTTCCTTGTCAGCGGCCTGTGGCACGGTGCCAACTGGACATTCGTCGGCTGGGGAGCCTACCATGCCTTGCTATTCCTTCCGCTCATACTGCTGGGGCGCAACAGGAAGTACCTCGGAGAAGTGGCGGAAGGGCGGCTTCTACCCTCATGGCGCGAAGCTGGACAAATTTTGCTCACATTCTGTCTATCCTCCTTTGGCTGGATCCTCTTCCGTGCCGAAAGCATTGGGCAAGCATGGCACTTTGTCCGCCAGCTGTTCAGTCCCTCTCTGCTGAGTCTGCCTACGCCAAGCATTGCACTGGTGTTCATCGCCATCGTAGTCATAGTCGAATGGCTGCAACGAAGCCATGAACATGGTCTTGACCTCACAGATGTGCGCCATCGGTGGCTCCGCTGGATCATCTACTACGCCATCATCCTGCTCATCCTGCTCTTCTCCGCCCAGCAAGAGACCTTCATCTACTTCCAGTTTTAACCCTTTGAAAGCCTAAGAACCTTAATACCCCTAAAAAAATCCACTATCAAGCAAGAACACATTATTCCCCCTCCGCAAACGCTTTGAAAAAAACTTCCTCACCCACGGCGGCTTCAGCGAATACATGTATCGCCTCCGCTCCGAAAAGAGAAATCATTAAGGATTTTATTCTTTTGCCCCAATGCTCCGCCCCCTTCTTCATCTGCTGATTCGCGCCCCCTTGCCGCTTCACCACCGCTGGCGATGGACGTTGCGCATGACACGATGGCTGTTCGACAAGCATTTCCCCGAGCGCAAGCCCGAATTGGCCACGGCATTTTCCACTCTGCCTCTTGACGCGTTGCACACGGCAGAACAAGGTAAGTCCGCCACAACGCGTAGCGAAAACTCTCTCAACACCTCCCTATCGGATAGACACGTCCCCATCTGCTTGTGCATGGTGCGCAATGATTTGGAACGAATGCACCTTTTTCTGCAACACTACCGCCTCTTGGGAATCACGCACTTTGCCATCATTGACAACGCCAGTACCGACGGCACGCGCAAACTACTCGCAGCCCAACCCGATGTAGACCTTTACAGCATGGACATTTCATTCAGCGGCGTGCGCAAGAATGCCGCCCTCAATCGACTCTTGGCTCTGTATGGAGAAGGACGCTGGTATCTTGTTGTCGACAGCGACGAACTGCTGTGCTACCACGGCATGGAGCAGCACTCGCTATCCGACGTAGTGCAGCGCGCCGAGGTTCTTGGCCACAGCGCGCTACGTGGATACATGGTGGACATGTATGCTGAGCAAACAGACCTCGGCCATATGCTTCGTGCCGAAACGATTGAGTCCACCTGCTGTCTGTACGACACAGATAGTTACCAACTGTGGAACATTCCGCTACCCAATAGTGTATGGGGAGGACCTCGCCAACGTGCATTGGACAACAAGCAACTGCTGATGAAGACCCCACTGTTTCGACACACGCGCAAAAACTTTATCGCCACCTGCCACTACCTCTACCCCGCATCGACGGCCGCCCCCTACGTCTTTGCCCTGCGCCACAACAAACTCATCGGTGCACAGGACGTTGCAAACTATCGCGAGCGTTTGCTGCAAGGCTCAATGCTGGCTGGCTCTATGGAATACAAAGGCTACCATCTCGAAGCCTCGACACCAACTGCCCCCAACTTCCGTTATGCCAACACCGCCCGATGGGTAGACAACAAAGCAGCTTTAGACACCCTGCCTTATCTGTACAACCTCTTCACCGACAAAACTACCATCTAAAACAAGCCATGATCCGCTTCCTTCGCCGATTGCTGGTCTTCTTGCTGATCTGCATCATTCCCCTCTGCCTTGTAGAATTCTATGGCACACACTACCTCCATAGTCTGAACCACTACGCCGTGGAGCCATACGCCGACTTCATGCGGCAGGGTCCCGCCGAGCGCGGGGTGAACACCCTCGTCATGGGAACCTCTCGCGCTTGGGTGCAGTACAATCCCGCCATACTCGACAGCGTTCTCGGCACCACCACCTACAACATGGGTTGCGACGGGAGAATGTTCAGCACCATGATGTTGAAATGGAATACATATATTTTTACAGGAAACCCAATCCCCTCATTTATCATATTCGACGTAGGTCCATTCGGATTGGAACTTGATAATGAAAGAGGCTATGAGCGTGAACAGTTTTATCCATATATGATCAATTGTCGCCCTATTCGCCAATTTGTTTGGCAGGGGAGTTTTTGCAACTTCTTTGAAAAATTTTTTCCTGGGATCCGATACTTCGGCATCCACAACTTCAAAAGTAACAATTGGAACGAACCTTACCATTTGGATGGATACAATGGCAAGGATTTGAAGTATAATGACTACATGCTTCAGAAGACTAATGCTTTCGATTACATACACAAACCAGAGGCCATTGCTCTAATGGAAAAATTTCTCCATGATTGCGACAGTATGAATATTGACGTTGTCTTGGTTCTATCTCCCATCTACATAGAAGGACAGGAAAAGATAAATGACATTGCTGCAATGAAACGACTTTACGAGGATATTGCAGTGCGACACAACCTCCCCTTGCTCACCTACACCGATAATTCCATGTGCTGCGACACTGCCAACTTCTACAACGCTACCCACCTCAACGCACTCGGAGCCAACCGTTTCAGCCGCATGCTAGCTCACAACCTCAACAGCATGGGGATTGTATCAAAATAAGTCCACACCAATTATTATATCCTCACTCGTTCATTCGATGAAAAACTTTCTTCGTAAAGTTGTCTATATAAGGGCGTACAATCTCAATCTTCTGAAATTGTTACTGTGGAAAATACAGCGACGCGATATCATAGCCATTAATGCGACCTGTGGCTTGGGTGATTACCTGTGGATTCGCAACTATTTGCCTCTTATCCATCAACAACACCCCAACAGCAAAATCCTACTAATCGCTCTTGTTCGAAACAGAGCATTTATACAACATGTTGATAGTAAAAATGTAGATGCACTGCATTGTTTTATGCACGATGCTTTCTTTCCTGATTGGCGAGACACCCTATTACTGCGAATGTTTCGTATGGATGTGTATCTTGACTTTTTTGCCTCGGAACGAAAGAATTTGGCGAAAGTTGTAAAGACACGAGTAAGATATGAAAACGTGAGATCCAAGCCACTGTTCTGTCGCGAACAAAACGACCTATTCGTATCGCAGTTCATTCATTTTGCTGCCCCCCTTTCCCACACGCTCCCTATCTTCCCGATAACAGACGAAAGTAAAATGAAAGAAATAAGCCACCCATTCGCCATTGTGGTTGAAGAGGGGAACAGTCAGGGGCGGTTTAGCCGTGAGCAGTTGTCGGCTTTCGTAACTCATCTGCTTGGCAAAGGACTAAGCATCTTCTTCAACGGCAACTACACCGAGCTTTGCAACTATCTCCCCAAAGAGCAAACCGTCAACATCATTGACGGCTATCGCTATCCGCTACACGAGTATATGTACGTCATCAAGCATGCACGCTTGATGGTTACGCCCAACACGGGACTCTACCACTTCGCCACGCAACTCGGCTGCCCCTGTGTGGTAACGACTCTACGCGAATGTTTGACCCTCGACATGGACAATCCCATTCAGCAACATCTGCTCGACCCAAAGTTGGAAGAGGCCTATCGCACACAAGGAATCGCCAACCTTTGTCCCTATGGCTATTACGAATGTGACCAAACAGTATTTCCCATCGAGCAACTCCTCTCGGCCATCGACGACCTGCTGGCAAAGACCGAAAAGGAATAATTGTCTTACTCCAACGCAAGCCCTCTTGTAAAAATTCGTACACATAAACGTCTTTTTCTCGTTTTACTGTGCAACATACGGATAACACTCTAGTCGAAATCGATTTCTCTTTTGTTGAACATCCATATAAACGATGGGCTTATCTCTCCACGGGATACGCTTGCTATGTTGACAGGAGCCACACATGATCGGCATCACGCTGCATCGGTGCTCATGTTTCTTTTGTGGAGACTAAAAAAACGCGTCATCGTCATCAACGCAGCGTGCGGACTATGCGATTACCTTTGGATGCGTCCCTATTTTCATATAGTTAAAATTACACCTTGCACAAAACTCAGTAGCATCAATTAAACTTTTCCCCTATTCATCTGCTACGATCCGACAGCCTTTCCATTGCCAGCCGTGGAAATGAGACGCTACACAAAAGAATAGTTCGCGCCCCAAAGGTGTACGGTACCGACGATATCTGACCAATATCCTTACCACTACAAGACTTTGGTAAGGATATTGGTGAGGGCTATCAGGGAAATAAGGTAAACACCAAAATCAGCCCCCAACACATCACCGACCTCATGCGCTTGATCCTGCCCGTACCACAGGGATTTCGCCTGACATTGCCTGTACTGCCCATTGAGGACGCGGGGCGGCTGGCCGATCTGTAGCAGCTGTACGCCGTCGTTGTGCTTGGCGGTGTGTCGCAAGGCATCTTTTCAATAGAGCAGCTGAAAGGCATCATCACTACCCTACGTAGCAAAGGATCGCGCATCTTCTTAAACAATAGCAGTACAGAACTTTGCAATAATCTTCCTAAAAAACAAACCACCTACATCATCGGCGAATATCATAATCCGCTGCACGAGTACATGCACGTCGTAAAACAGACGCGCCTAATGGCTATGCCCGACATGGAGTTCTACTACTTCGCCGTGCAATATCATCGCATGCTGTGTGGCATGGACTGCGGATTCACTATCGAATGACAAGCCGTCCGCAGCGAGAAGTCTTCAACCCCGAACTGCAAATGGCATGGGACAATCACCGGCTCGACCCCTATCAAAGCAACGAGAATCTGCGCCGCGCAAATCTTGACACACCGCGCATCCTCTCGGCCATCGAGAGCCTCTACGTTCACACAATGTCCGATCTCTAAGATTTAGATAAATAATCCTTATAACTCCATGCGCCCTCGACAGAAGTTTCTCTCGTACAACTTCTTGATTTATGCCTAAAGTTCTTCTCCGCACCTTCCTCTTTTGCCTTATGGGCTACGCCGCACTGCTGACAGCAGACTTGTGCCTCAGCCGCCACTATGCCGTGCTGCCCGTACGGCAAATAGCCTTATGGCAGAACATCTTCACCCACAGCATGGCGGCGGACTACGACTGCCTTTTTGTGGGCGACAGCCGTGTCATGCAGGGCTATAACCCCATGATTGTTGACAGCCTGTTGGGGACGCACAGCTACAACCTGGGGCTCAGTGGCCGCTCTTGGCCCACGCACGAGTTGCTACAGAAGGTCTACCGTCGCGAAGCGTATCCATCCCCTAGGCTGATGCTGGTAGAGCTGGACTATCTCCTCTTCTATCACCGCGAACAGCCCGACGAGATAGCACAGTTCTATCCGTTCTACTACACCGACCTTGACATGCACCGCTTCTTGCTGCGCAAGAACACCCTCTCACCTCGAGCTCGACTAGTACCGCTGTGTCGCTACATTGGGCGCGACCGCTCCATTATGGACGAGACCATGCAGTGGTGGGCAAAGTGGCAAAACGAGTACGATAAGCAGCAGGGCTTTACTCCTGTGCATCTACACATAGGTACGCCCTACACAGACTCGTCCGAAACGAAACTTCTCCACCACGACCGCATCGAGGTGGAGCATTTCGAGATTTTTCTGCGCCGCTGTCGCAAAGAGGGCACAACTGTGGTGCTGATAACAAGTCCTACCCACGAAAGCTATTGGCAATGCCATGTGAAAGATAGCGCAGCGACCTACACCATTTTCGACAGCCTATCGCACCGGCACGGCCTCACTTGGCTCGACTACACTCACAGTCCACTCTGTCACGATACTGCCAACTTCTACAACGCTACCCACCTCAACGCACTCGGTGCCGACCGCTTCAGCCGCCTGCTGGCTCACGACCTCGACAGCCTCGGCTTGGGGCGGAGAAGAAGGGTACAGTAGTTCATTATCTTCAAGTAATCATTCGCCTTATAGAGGCCCACCCACCTCAATCAAGCAGCACCCGAGGGGCGGCGCAACCATTCTGTGTTGCGCCGCCCCTTTTCGTTTTGCAGCAGGAGCCGCGTCGCGCCACTAATCCTACTATTTGCGCAGCGTTCCCATCCTCCCAATCGTATCATTGATTATTATAATCATCATTCACCCAATTCGTCATCATTCATTTCATGCGTATTGTTGATTATTAATGTGAAACAACTGCTTCCACAAACGGCTCAATAACAAATGGAGGAGAAAAGGAAGCGGGGTATCACTTCATCAAGTGAGGCCCCGCTTCGATTTCTATTCACTACGTGGCGACTGTCAGGCCTAACGACGGTGAGACTGTGCAAAGACGACTACCTCAAGGGGAGGTTGTGCTCTTAAAATCCCATGCCGAAGTAGCTCCACAACTTTTCCTCGAGTGTACGCCACGAGTCGGACGTGCGGTCGTAGACCTTCAGTGTGGCATCGTTGAGCACGGCAGTGGCCATGCGGTGGGCATTGGCCACCTGCTCGTCGGTCTGCACGTGGGCAAACATAGCTTTCACCTCGCGCTCAACAGCGACTACTTCGGCAAAGGCGCGGTCTTCCTGCTTGCCCACTTCGCTCATCATCATCTGCTTGGTGTTTTGCCATGCCACTGTAGCCAGCTTATTGGCTTTACGGTACTTCCAAATGATGGCGTTGGCTTCATAGGCTTTCTGCCCACAAAGGCTGAAGGCTTGCGGCAGGCTGGTGGTGCCAGCAAAGATGGGTATGCGAGGCGACTGGCCAGGGTTGTCCACTGCAAACCAGCATACGCCGCCCACCTCGTCGGGCAGCCAGTCGCGCAGCTGTATCACGTGGGAATAGGAGCACCAGGCAACGCTGACGGTACGGCGAAACTCTATGGTGCCTGGCGCGATAAAGTTGAGCATCTGCTGCATACGACCCGCCAACCACGGATTAGCTACTGGACTGACGACGGTGTCGGGCGTGGGCTTGTTTTTGCTTTTTACCGTAGTGCGGACGTTTTTGCACATGTCGAAGTCGGTGCCTTCGTAGGTAGATCGAAAGAGTTCGATAACCTTACGCACATCCACATTCTTGTCTGGCACTACGGAGAAGGGTAGCGTGTCCATATCCATTGACAGGTGAAGCGAAGGAGCCAGCGCATTGAGGATAAAGAACTCGCGTTCGCGGAAGTTTTTGCCATTGGCGTAAGAGGCATTGAAGGCTTTCCAGAAGAGGAACTCGCCCTTGCCGTCCCAGAGGTTGAAGTTGCGCGCCACGCGCTCGCAGTTGTCCGAGCAGAGGAAGTAGTCTGGGTTGTTGCGCTGCAGACGGCCAATACGCGGTATGTTGGCCGACACGCCCACGTGGTTGTCGGGGATGCGCTGGGCAGCCCACACGCCCCCTATTTTCTTGGGGCCTTCGCCCAGTATTTCCATTTGCCACACCTCGTTCTTGTCGGCAATAGTGATGCATTCTCCCGCATCGCCGTAACCGTACTGCTGCACCAGCCGACCGATTAGCCGGACGGCGGCACGCGCATTGTCGCACCGTTGCAAGGCTATACGCTGCAGCTCCTCAATGGTGAACATGCCCTTGGGGTTCTTCAGCACATCGGGGCCACCGAAGGTGGTCTCGCCCATGGCCAACTGCTTTTCGTTCAGGCAGGGGTAGGCCGTATTGACATAGGCGTAGGTGTGCATGGCTTCGGGGATACGCCCCACCACCTTCACCCCCGTCGTATCCTCGCGATAGGTCGTATGCATCGTGCCTGTGCGCACCTCGTGCATAGCACCGGGCTGGTGGTCTTGCGCAGGCTCGATAGAGACCCACGTGCGGTAGCGTCCATCGCACGTATGCGACGTAATGACTGAACCATCAGACGATGCTTTCTTTCCCACCATGATGCTGGTGCAGGACTGTCCTTCGTAGTGCTGCATGTCGTCCGCTGCGGTGGAGCCCAACTGCTGTGCCCACAGGACAACCGACGATGCCAACATAGCCCATAGGATAAACGTTCTCTTCATAATATTCGCTGATTATAATGTACTACAAAAATCTCTCAGAAGCCCGACGTACAGGTTGACGATGACCATCAACAACTCGTCGGGAAAATCATAATCGGGGTGATGCAACTCGACATGCGTAGCACCAGCCCCCACTCCTACCATCACTCCAGGGTACAGCTGCAGGTAGTTGGCAAAATCCTCCGACCAGCGGAAAGGCTTTTCACGCATGCACACATCCCATCCTTCCGCACCACACACTCGGCGCAATCGCTGCAACCATGTAGGGCTTACCTCGGTGGCACGAAAGGCTTCCGCTTGGGTTATCTCGTATAGCAGACCCTGCTCGGTGGCAATGCGTTGAACCGTCTGCTGCGCCGCGCCGAACAAGGTTTCCATAGAACGATTGCTATAGGTGCGCAGCGTGTAGCCCACCGATGCATCGCCAGGCGAGGTACCGAAAGCTCGTTCGCCCATGTGCAGAAAGACGGGCGTGATAAGACGAAACGCATCTATCCCCTGTGCGCTATCGTTCCAACGCATCAGTTCCATCGTCAACTGCGCCATGGCAGCAGCCGGATTCTTGCCCAATTCGGGTGTCGACGCGTGAGTAGTGCGTCCCCGCAGTGCCACACCTATTCCACACGAAGCTGCCGCAAAGGTGGGCTCAGCACACACAATCTGCCCCATCGGATAGCCCGGCACATTATGCACAGCATAACAAACCTGTATATTATACACTTGCAGCACCTGCTCCTCCAGCAACTTCCTGCTGCCCTGTCCTGTTTCCTCTTCTCCCTGAAACACCAGCACGATATTACACCTCGTGAAGTCGAGCCAGCTTGGGTGATCGGTAGCGAACAGTTCGTGGGCGAACGCAAGCAGCGCTGCACTATGTCCGTCATGGCCACACTTGTGGGAGACTCCCGGCGTGCGTGAACAATACGAAAAATCTGCGCTCTCCTCGATAGGAAGGGCATCAGTATCTGCACGAAAGAGAATGGTTGGCAGGCTGGGCTCCATGCCCCACACCGCCACCACACTGTGGCCACCTACGTGAGAGAAGACCTTAGTCGGACAAAGGGGAGCTAACCACTTCAAAATGCAATCATGCGCATACAGCTCCATTCCAGACAACTGTGCGTGCGCATGCAAATCATGGCGTAGTGCTATAGCTGAAGCCAAGTCTCTCATGCGTGTTCCGTTATGAGTTGCTTGAAGAGGTGGCCTCGCTCTTCAAAATTCTTGAACATATCGTAGCTTGATGCCGCCGGCGACAAAAGGCACACAGCATCCTGCCGTGTTGAACCAAAGCACCAATCCACAATCTCATGATAATCGTCCGACAGAAGCACATGATGGTGTTCGCGCCACCGCAACGATTGTGTGCAAAGCTCCCACATTCTGCGTCCTGCTTTACCTACAAAAGCAATGTTGCGAACCGCCCAGCCTTTTGTAGCCGTATCGGTTAAGTAGGCAGCCAGCGGCGTATAGTCTATACCACGGTCATTGCCTCCGAGTACCAGTGTATCTACCTCGCATAGAGCCTCTACGGCAGCCATGCATGAGGCTGGAATAGTAGAAATAGAGTCGTTGTAGAACCGAATGCCGTGCTTCGTGCACACATATTCCATGCGATGCTCCAACCCATTAAAGTTGAGCATCGCCTTTTCTATATCGCTGTCGTTGATACCCATCATGCGCGCCACACGGGCTGCCACTTCGGCATTCAACCAGTTATGTCGACCGACCAATTGCGGCGAAGCATGCTGCCAACGCGCTACATCTGCACCGCCATAGGTTTCCACATGCGAAACAACCCTCGGAAGAATGTGCGTCATCATGAGCCTCAAATCCTCACTTTCACTGCAATAATAGAAGTAATCATCCTTCCCCTGCCGCAGTGCCATGTTCAGTTTGGCCAACTGGTAGTCCTCATAACTGCGGTAATGGTCAAGATGCTCCTGATACAGGTTAAGGCACACTCCCACATGAGGGCTGCGCGTCAAAATCTCGAGTTGATGGCATGAAAGCTCGCAGACAATCAGCGTTTGCGCATCAATATCGGGTATCACCTCGAAGAGTGGAATACCAATATTGCCTGCCAGCAATACATTGTCCGAGTAGGCACGTAGTATATGGTATATAAGGCTGGTCGTGGTACTCTTGCCCTTAGTGCCTGTAATACCAATGGTCTGTTGGGCAAAGCAGCGCAGAAACACATCGGTTTGGGAGCTGACTCGATGCTCAACTTCAATACCATCGAAGACTGACATCGGCACACCAGGCGATTTCATAATCAAGTCAAAACTATCATTGGCTGCCGCATTGCGAATAGCCTCATTCCCCTCTACAACCACAATTTCTCGGGCACATCCCAGTGTGCGCAGTAGGGCGTGAGTGCTGCGTCCCTCGCGTCCATAGCCTGCTATCAAGACACGTTTGTCTTTAAATATTTCAGTCAGCCCACTCTCCATCTTGTAGAATATGTTGCAAGCAGGAGCGTTCTGCCTCGTTCAGATTACTCTCTTCACCAAGAGAATGCAGCAGTTTTTCCACATCGGTGCTCAAATCTACAGCTTGATAATCGCGCAGTAGAACAGGCAACGGTTGTGCGCAATAATACCTATTCAACGCCATGCACAACGCCGCATTTACTTCGCTGACCGTGCCGACGCACTCAAATGGTTTCACAGGCAAACGGCCCGTCAACTGGTCAAACTCGCGTCGGCAAGCCGACTCGTTCAACATGTCCTTCCCAAACATGCGCTGCAACTTCGTGGGCTGAAGGAACGGCGATAAGATAATGTAGGCAAACAGACATTTGGCGCAATGCCCGCACCACTCATCCGTCTTGCTTCCCACATTGCAACTACGGAACACATCATGGTATTGATCCAGTCTCGCAAATAGACTGGCTATCTGCAATTCGGTCAAAGGTCTTAGAAAACTGAAATATCGCACCTCGGGCGAAATGTATTCGGCCACGTATCGGCGGAAGTCTTCCTCAAACTCAAACGACTTAGAGTATTGGTGATTCACACTGCTGCCGAGCACCGTCGACTCATTAGCCGAGGACTCGTTGGATAGTGCCACATTGGCTTCACCACTCATGGCCAAGGCCAGAAGCGTATAGAACGCCAGCATGGCTGAGAAAGGGGTATGGCCATTCAGACATCCGTGGCGGTTCTGCTCCAGCATCACAGGGCAGAGTGTCCTATATATATATAAGGTGTGCGCCACATCATATCCACCGCGTTCGGCACACCCCACCGTGGCACCTCGTGGGTTCATGATGAGAGGCCGTATGCCTTCAGTTGCACCCTTGCGCATCGTCCGCAGTGCTTCCAGTGTTACCACCGAGTCCTTTCCCCCTCCTATCGGCACCAAATAATTGTTCTTATTGAGATGCAACTGCTGCATCGGTCTACTGTCCAAGGCGAGTTGCAGTGCATCAATTGTCATAAAATCATCCTGCGTGGCCTCAATACCATTGAGGTAAAAGAACTCGCCCAGCCCATGATAGTACAACTTCTTCCAGAATGCAATCTGTTCCCCCGTCAGCGAGCCGCATGACACCTCCACCAGAGGAGGGCAGAAGCACTTCCAATAGCTCACCAGTTCCGCCATGCCAATGTTGAAAACAAGAACATCAAGCGTCTCCTTGTCGAGGTGCTTGATACTAAGGAATGGTCGGGATGGGACAAACGCCGTTGGACGAAACACGATATCATCGCCCACACGAAACTCGAACGACAAGTGCAACCCGTCAGTCTCTGGCCTCCACTCATAGCCAGAATAAACAAACGTCGGGTAGCGATGTCTGTATTCAACATACTTAGCTTGGTTGCTCATTGGGGCACTGTCCTTGGGTACAACTATGTTGAGGCAGCCACCCTATACGGCTGCCCCACTACCTGAGAGGGTTTTAGTCCAGTTTAAAGGAGGTTTTACCTATCTCGTAGCCATTGGCGTACAACGTTACCCAGTAGAGACCTGGTTGCAGTTCGGTCTCGTCGGCACGCTTCCACACCATTTGTATGTTACGACTATAGCCAGTGAACTCTATGTCCTGCTTCAGCGTGTACTGCATCGGTATGCCGCCCATGTCGAACGTTTGCGAAGTAGGGTCTCCGTTGCAGACTATTCGGTTGGCTGCATTAGCCACGCGGGCATAAATCGATACGGTGCCAGGGTCAATCACGTGGTTGTCGAGCACCTTAGCATTGATGCGGATGACGTTTGTACTCTTGGCTTTGGTCGTTGCCTTCAACGTCGAGCCCTGTATACTTTTACCAGTTGCGGCCTGCATCTCAGCAGTAACCAACACGGAGGCCATCTCAACCTTCTTGAGCAGTGCAGCGTTTTCCGACAGCACCTTATCGGCAGATGTTTTCGTTTCGCGCAGCACACTGTTCTCTGCCTTTAGGGATGCATTTTCACTGCGTAGGCGTTCTATTTCGGCCGCGTAGTCATTGCACAGGGCTTGCAGTTCGGTCAGTTTTTGATTGACTGCCGCCGTCGATGTCGTGGCTGGAGCACTGGCCGAGTTCTTTAGCTGAGCCAGTTCAGCCTCCCTGCTCTCCACAAGAGCCTGCAATCTTTGCGTCTCGCGCTGCTGCTGTTCCAGTTGCACACGCAGTTCATTCAGCTCTTGCGTCCTCTTCGACTCAGCTTTGGCCTTTTCTTCGTTGAACGAATTATCCGTTGCTGCCGAGAATAGCTTCTCCAACTCTGCCACCCTGCCATTCAACTGGCTCACCTTTCCGTTAAGCTCGTCAATGGTGCGCTGCAATTGTTGTTCTTTAGTTTGGCATTGTTCCTGCAAGGTGATGCGTTCCTTGCTGCAAGCGGCCTCCTTCTTGCTTAGTTCTTCTATCTGACTGCGGAGCGCAGCCAGTTCGGCTGCCGCAGCAGCTTGTGATTTCTGATTGGACGACTGCGCCTCGGAGGTAGCCGACAGTTGGCGCACCTGCTCCTCAAGAGAGGCTATCTGCTGCTTGTATTCATTCTCTTTCTTTGTTTGCTCTGCCACTTTGTTGCTGAGCTTATCCATCTCTTGCTGCAGTTTCCCAAGCGAAGCATTACACTGCTCGTATTGCTTCGTAACCGTAGCCAACTGCTGCTGTGCCTTCTCCGTCTCAGCCTGCAACTGCGTAGATTTCGACACGTCGGTAGCAACACCTGCCGACGAACTCTCCACCTGCTTCGTCAACTCGGCCACGCGGTGGTTGAGTTCCGTAATACGGGAATTGAGCGTCCGACTCTCCTCCTTACATTGGTTGAGAGCTGTGCTGGACGACGATTCCTGTTGACGAGCCGACTTCAACTGCTCCGACAGGCGAGCTATCTCTTCACGCTGACTGTCCAACTGCTTCTGCAGGGCTACCACCTTGCTCGATTGATCGGGAGTCTCATTGCCTGCAGCTGCTTGGTCCATGAGTCGCTTCAGTTCTGCCTCCTGCTTTGCGAGTTCTTTCTTCAGTTGTTTGATTTCATTCTCTCTTGCCTGCAGTTCCTTCTGTTGCCGCTTAAGGGTTTGTTTGTCCACGCCCTGCTCTTCGCCACTTTGTACTGCCTGCGCCTTTTGCAGACGCGCCAACAACTGTTTTATTTCTGCACTTTGAGCAGCTATCAAACTATCCTTGCGAGCCACATCCGCATTGCCTTGCAAATCGGCCTCCGAATGGAGCTTGTTGTACTCTCCCATAATGGAGTCCAGGCGTTGCGACAGTTGTTGCACCTCCTTCGGATTGGGCTGCTCCCCATGCTGACACGAAGTGCCTACCATTGCCATCACACATGCCAAACCCAATGCAGACAGTGTGCGTTTCATATAACGGCGTTGATTTCTCATACGATACATCATATATCTACTTGTGTTTACTTACTTATCGTGCAGGCAGTACCCACTACCTGTTAGAATGCAAAAGTACTCATAATGCAGCAGGACAGCGTGCTGTACATTTCTTTTTTTTCAACACAAAGAGTTAGTAAGCACACGAGTTCCCAACACGATAAACTTCTGCACTGAGTTATTCGCGTCTTCGGCTTTTCATCCTCCTACCTTGGACTTCACACATCGCTACGCCTACAATTATACTTAGACAGCGTGGTAGAACAAGTGCACAGGCGAGGTGTTGGCACTTCGCTACACCTATAATTATATATATAGACAGAGGGGCGGCCGTGACCAACATCCACAGCTGCCCCTCCGTGTTATCAGGGCTTCCTAAGCCTTACAGCCTACTGCTCAGCAGGCCATACTGCTTGCAGATTGCGGTCGCCGTAGGCGTCGTCAATCTTGCTAATCGTAGGCCAGTACTTGTCGTCATGAGGCTGTGGGAAGGCAGCTTTCTGGCGGCTATAGGGCAATGTCCACTCGTCGGCGCATACCACCTGCATGGTGTGTGGTGCGTTACAGATGGGGTTGTTGTGCTCATCGCTTTTGCCGTCGACGATATCCTGTATTTCTTGACGGATGGCAATGAAGGCGTCGCACAGGCGGTCCAGTTCGCTCAAAGGCTCGCTCTCCGTGGGCTCCACCATCAGCGTGTTGTGCACAGGGAATGCCACTGTGGGAGCATGGAATCCATAGTCCATGAGACGCTTTGCTACGTCGCCCACACTCACCTTCAGGCTCCATTGGCTGAAGTCCAAAATCATCTCGTGTCCGCACATTCCGTTCTTGCCTGTGTAGAGCACTTTATAATAAGGTTGGAGTCGAGCCCGTAGATAGTTGGCATTAAGGATGGCGTGCTTAGTAGCTTCGGTCAAACCGTTTCCGCCGAGCATCAGCAGGTAGCCGTAGGTAATAGGCAGGAGCATGGCACTGCCATAAGGAGCTGCTGCCATCGTTACACCCTTGGAGCCTCCCACTTCCACCACTGGGTGGGTCGGCAGATAGTCGAGCAGTTTCTCACTGACACCGATTGGGCCAACTCCTGGGCCACCACCACCGTGAGGCATACCGAAGGTCTTGTGGAGGTTGAGGTGGCACACATCGGCACCCATGCGAGCAGGCGAAGTGAGGCCTACCTGAGCATTCATGTTGGCTCCGTCCATGTATACCAGTCCACCGTTGGCGTGGATGATGTCCACAATCTCCAGGATGCCTTCTTCAAAAGCACCGTGGGTCGACGGATAGGTAATCATGAGGCAAGCCAGCGTGTCCTTGTACTGTTCTGCCTTGGCACGCAGGTCGTCAATATCCACATCGCCACGGTCGTTGCACTTCACCACCACTATTTCCATGCCTGCCTTTGCTGCGCTGGCGGGGTTGGTGCCGTGTGCCGAAGCGGGGATGAGGCATACGGTGCGCTGAGGTTGCCCGTTGCCTATATGATAATTGCGGATGACTGTCAAGCCACTGTACTCTCCTGCCGAGCCAGCATTGGGCTGGAGCGAGATACCTGCAAAGCCCGTGATGACTGCCAGACGACGTTCGATGTCGTGAATCATCTCTATGTAGCCTTCAGCTTGGTCGGCCGGCACGAAGGGGTGCATAGCACCAAATTCTGCCCAACTGAGGGGCATCATCTCGGCGGCTGCATTCAACTTCATGGTGCAACTTCCAAGCGGAATCATAGCGCGATTGAGCGACAGATCCTTCACCTCAAGCTTCTTCATGTAACGCATCATCTCGGTCTCGCTGTGGTAACGGTTGAAGACGCTGTGCGTGAGGTAAGCGGTGGTACGCTTCAACTCCTCGGGCAGTGCCTCAACGGCAGCGCGGCATGCTCCTGTGCAGACGCGCGGTTCCACACTCTTGCCTGCAGCCTCTGCCAAGCAGGCTATGATGGCGTCAATATCGCTGTGCGAAGTGGTCTCGTCAAGGCTGATGCCGATGCACTCCTCACAGATGTAGCGGAAGTTGATGTGATGTTTCAATGCCACTTCGCGCACCTTGGCGGTGGGTACTGGACACTGCAGTGCCAATGTGTCGAAGAACACCTTGTTCCACTGCTTGTAGCCATACTTGCTCAGCTCATCGGACAGCACATGAGCCATACCGCAAATGTTGGATGCTATGGCGCAGATGCCCTGTGGGCCATGCCATGCGGCATAGAAACCACTCATGATGGCCACGAGTGCCGAGGCGGTGCAGACGTTGGAGGTGGCTTTCTCGCGCTTGATGTGCTGTTCGCGCATGCCGAGAGCCATACGCAGGGCGGGATTACCCTTGGCATCAATACTCCAGCCGATGATACGGCCTGGGAAGCTGCGCTTGAAGGCATCGGTAACAGCAAAGAATCCTGCTGCGGGACCGCCGAAGCCCATGGGGATGCCAAAGCGCTGTGCAGAACCGAAGGCGCAGTCTGCACCCATTTCACCAGGGGTCTTGAACAAGGCCAAAGCCAGCAGGTCTGTAGCCATGCCTACGAAGATGCCCTGCTCGTGAGCCTGAGCTATGAACTCGGTGTAGTCTCTCACCTCGCCGAACTGGTTGGGGTTCTGCACTACGGCACCGAAGTAAGTTTTGTCGAGTTTGACCTCGCAAGCCTTGCCCGTAACGATTTCGATGCCACGGGGAGCAGCGTTGGTTCGCATGACAGCCAGCGTCTGAGGCAACACACCTTCGTCCACGAAGAACTTGCATACGCCCTCTTTCACAGCTGCGCGGCTGCGACTGTTGTAGAACATAATCATGCATTCGCCACCAGCTGTAGCCTCGTCGAGAAGTGATGCGTTGGCCAAGGGCAAGCCCGTCATGTCGGCCACCATTGTCTGGTAGGTCATCAAGGCTTCGAGACGTCCCTGGCTAATCTCGGTCTGATAGGGAGTGTAAGCGGTGTACCAACCTGCATTCTCAAACACGTTGCGCATGATGACAGCAGGGGTGATGGTGCCATAGTAGCCCATTCCGATGTAGGTACGATAAAGCTTGTTCTTCTGAGCCAGTTCACGCATACGACCCAAGAACTCGTACTCGTTGATTCCTTCCTCAAGGGCAAGAGGCTGCGACAGACGGATGTGAGCGGGCACCGTCTTGTCTATAAGTTCATCCATCGATGAGACGCCAATGGCATGGAGCATTTTTTCCTCCTCAGCAGGCAAGCTGACACCATTGTGGCGCGGTGTGAAGTTGTTACTAATCATTTGTGTATTATAATTAATGTACTTGATATACTATTGCATACTCGCTGGCAAAGGTACAAAAAACTTCAAATATGGCAGGCGCTACCCTGTGGAAAGATAGTAACAGCCGCCGTGCGCGTGGCGATATATGCGTTGAACAGGCTGCACTGTGCTGACTTTGAGGTGGACTGGCCACAGGCCACGAAGCAAACGAATTCCCTGTTGTGCATGCAGTTAATTATTCGTACCTTTGCCCCTCCTTATGGCAGGAAACAGCACCCTCCTACCCTGCTTTCTTTTCCCCTTCGCTCAGCACATTTTCCTCGGTGTTTCGATGGCCGCGGATTCCTCTGCCGTACGGCCTGCTGCTTTATGCCGCACGGCATTCTGCCTTCCGCTCCTGCAAATCCATGTGAGACACGTAGTAACTGCACCGTCAAGCCGTACGGTGCCGAGCCGTATGCCGTACGACACCGCTTTCCCCGCTGTACGGCATCGACCCATCGGCCGCACAGTCTGAATCCCTGGGGCGTACCTGCTCCGAGAAAACGCTCCTTGCGGCCTCGAAAGGCGGTCGCCGAGGGGATACAACGCAACGGTAGGACACAACGACCGCCTCTCCCACGACTGCACAGCCCGTTGAGCACAATGCAATAGCACAAAAATACGTATCTTTGCATCGATTACCAACAATATTGCCACACATTATGACACTTGCTATCAGTCAATCGCGTCTCAGGACTACGCTGCTCGACCTACTGATTTTGGAGGTAATGTGCCTCGTGCCGACCTTCAGTCACCTGCTGTCTATACCCCTCTATCAAGCCGACCCGATGCGGCTGCTGCTCTTGGCGGGCATGTTGCTCGTAGCCAACCGGCGCAATGCCTACCTGTTGGCCTGCGCGCTACCCTTAGTGAGTTGCCTCGTAAGCGGTATGCCAACGCCCACTAAAGTCCTCATCATGGTAGCCGAACTCAATGTGCAAGTAGCCCTCTTCTACCAGCTCCGTGACCTGCTGAGCCAACGGCTTTCGCCTCGTCGCCGCCTGTCGCAGATGGGCGTTACCGTGCTATCGCTCTGCGCCGCCACAGTGGGTGCCAAACTGGTGTACTACGGGTTGAAAGCCCTGATTCTTTCGCCGGCCGTAGTTGTCAGCACGCCACTCGGGCTGCAGGCCTGCATGATGCTGGCCGCAGCCGTCGTGTTTGCCCTGTTCTGGAGTTCAGACAAAAACAACGCATAGCGTGAGCGTCGTTGCGGTCATCCTGGCTGGCGGAAGCGGCAAGCGCATGGGCACCGACCTGCCTAAACAATACCTGCAGGTAGGCGACCGTATGGTGTTGGAACACACTCTTGCACGCTTTGACCATCACCCTGGTGTGGACGAACTGGCCGTGGTGCTGCACGACGACTATCGCCCCCTGCTGCAGGATGCCGTGGAGCGTCATCCCTGCACCAAGCCGCTGCGCATGCTGCGCGGTGGCAGCGAGCGCTACCTGTCGGTACTATCGGCGGTGCAGGCCTATGCCGACCGCCCCGACGACATTCTGCTGCTGCACGATGCGGCTCGCCCCCTGGTGGAGGCCGGCACCATCAGCAGTGTGCTGCAAGCCATGGCAACGCACGATGCCGCCGTGGTGGCCGTACCGACCGTGGACACACCCCTGCTGAGCAATGCTGACGGCAGCCTAATGGAGCAACCACTACAGCGCAGTCGCGTGTACTTGGCGCAGACACCCCAAGCCTTTCGGCAACAGGTGGTGGCACGCGCCTACACCAAAGCCTTAGCTGCAGGCCCCATCGACAGTACGGACGACGCTGGCCTGGTGGCTCGCCACCTGCCCCACGTCGCCATTGCCATCGTGCCTGGCAAACCGACCAACATCAAAATAACCTACCCCGACGACCTGCTCCGCTTAGAGCACGCCCTCGGCCTGCAAGCCACCTCATGAACTACGATTACCTCATAGTGGGTGCAGGCCTGTACGGCTGCGCCTTTGCACGTGCAGCCACCGACCGCGGCAAGCGATGCCTCATCGTGGAACGAAAGGCACACATAGGCGGCAGTTGCTACACCGAACGCATGGCCGACATCGATGTGCACATGTATGGGGCTCACATCTTCCACACCTCGGACAGCGCCGCTTGGGAGTTCGCCCTACGCTTTGCGCACTTCAACAACTACATCAATGCACCAGTGGCTAACTACAACGGCACAATACTAAACCTGCCGTTCAACATGAATACCTACTGCCGCCTCTGGCACGACGTGCAGACACCGGCGCAGGCCATGACTCGCATTGACGAACAGCGTGCACCTTACGCCTCTATAACCCACCCTGCCAACCTCAAGGAGCAAGCCCTGAAACTGGTGGGAGACGACCTGTATTACACCCTGGTGGAAGGATATAGCGAGAAACAGTGGGGACGCAAGGCCACCGACATTCCACCCCACTACATCAAGCGGCTGCCACTGCGCTTCACCTTCGACAACAACTACTTCACCGATGTGCATCAAGGTATACCCACCGAGGGCTACACCCACATGATGCAGCGCATGACCGAAGGCATAGAGGTGCGGCTGAACACCGACTACCTCGCCCACCGCGCCGAATTGACGGCACTGGCAGCACGCACGGTCTACACCGGAGCCATCGACGCACTGATGGACTACCGATACGGCACGCTCGACTACCGCAGTCTCCGCTTTGAACATAGGCTGATGCGCGGCGTGAGCAACTACCAAGGCAACGCCGTCGTGAACCACACAGCCGCACAACCGGCTTACACACGCACTATAGAACACAAGCACTTTGTCTTCGGCACACAGCCCGACACCGTGGTCTCGACCGAATACCCCACCACATACGACGGCACCAACGAGCCCTTCTACCCCATCGAAGACGAGCGCAACCGCACTCTCGCCAACCGCTACCAAGAGGAAGCCCGACAACAACCGGACCTGTGGATTGGCGGACGGCTGGCCGAATACCGCTACTTCGATATGGACGACACCCTAATAGAGGTGCTGCGCCACCCCTGGCTGCAACCTTGACCACTGCACAACCACCCACCGGAATACCCCTCATGCCACACAAAACCTATAGAACCGAATCATGAAAGTGTCCGTTATATTGCCCGTCTACGGCGTGGCCGACTACATAGTACAATGCACCCGTTCACTACTGGATCAGACGTTGGACGAAGTGGAATACCTCTTTGTGGACGACCACGGACCCGACAACAGCATTGAGCTGGCCCAACAAGCCATAGCAGGCCATCCCAAAGCAGCCAACTTCCGCTTTCTGCGCCCCGAGCACAACCTCGGTGCAGGCTGTGCACGCAACTATGCCTTGCCCTACGCCACGGGAGAGTACGTGGCATTCGTCGATTCCGACGACACCATAGAGCCCGACATGTTGGAACTGCTATATAACAAAGCAGTGCAGACCAATGCCGACCTATGCTGCTGCCAACTGCAGAAGTACGACCCCGAAGGCCATGCTGGCGACATACTAAGCAATCCGCGTGTGGAAGACGGCCCACTGACCCACGACAAGCGAGCCTATGTGCTAACCCATTACGTATCGCTCTTCTCGTCCTTCCTCTACCGACGCAACTTCATTGAGCAGAACCACATTGAGTTTCCACCCGACCGCTCAGCCGACGACAGTTACTTTGTCTCCTGCGCCTGGATGACAGCCCAACGCATAGCCTACGTAGACCGTCCGCTATACCGCTACCTCATCCGCCCTGGCTCGGTTACTACCACACAGGACAGCGACAAATACCGCAAGCGGTTGGCCGTTTTTGCCAAGTTAATGCATTATGCCAAAGAAAGTGGTGCCTACGCCGAGTTCAGCGAAGAAATAGACTACATGTATCTGAAGAAGGGCTACCTCTCATCGGCCACCAACCACATCATCAACTCCACGCGTCCCAATCGCGCAGCCCTTGACATCATACGCAGCGAGCTGCTGCAGCAAGTGCCCAACTATCGGAGCAATCGCTACTATCGCTCGCAACCCTCGATGCGCGTCATGGTGAGCATGCTGCACTACTGCCCCCGCTTGGCCATACCGCTGCTGCGCACCTACGCCAAGCGCAACAATATAGTAAGCTAAACTACCACCCAAAACTCCACATCGCACCAGATACACACCGTATTGCCAACACAAAGAGCCATGGACATCATCATCGGAGCAGGCATATCAGGCCTCAGCTATGCCGCCGCATCGCAGGGCGACTACCTCATCATCGAACAAGAAGACCGTATTGGCGGCTACTGCAAAACCATCAAACAAGAGGGTTTTGTGTGGGACTACTCAGGTCATTTCTTCCACTTTCAGCACCCCGAGATACGCGATTACGTAATGGAACGCATTGCTGCAGACGAGATGTTGAACGTGGAGAAACACACACAAATATACTATGCCGACAGGCTCGTGGACTTCCCTTTCCAGATGAACATACACCAGCTGCCGCAGGAGGAGTTCATCGATTGCCTATACGACCTGTTCACCATCTCCCCGACAGCCGAGAATGACCTGCACTCTTTCAAGAGCATGCTCTATGCGAAGTTTGGTCGATCCATAGCAGAAAAATTCCTCATACCCTACAATACGAAGCTCTACGCCACTGACCTTGACAAGCTCGACATTGATGCCATGGGACGTTTCTTCCCCTATGCCGACCGCGAACAAATAGTGCGTAACTTCCGCCACCCCGAGACGCGCTCCTACAACGCCTCGTTCCTCTACCCCAAGGAGGGTTGCGAGCGAATAGTCAAGTCCATAGCCTCACACGTCGACCCCGCACGGATTGCCCTCGGCGAGACTGTGTCGTCTATTGACACGGCCACGCACACCGTGTACACTTCGCGCCGCACCCTGCACTACGACCGCCTCATCTCCACCATGCCCCTACCTCGACTGCTGGAATCATGCAGTATAGCCGTGCCCGAGGGAATCTACACCTGGAATAAGGTTCTCGTGTTCAACCTCGGCTTCGACCGTAAAGGAAAAGAGACGCGCAACTGCTGGATATACTTTCCTCAGCGCGACCTCGTGTTCTATCGCGTAGGCTTTTACGACAACATCATTGGGCAAGACCGCATGTCGCTCTACGTCGAAATAGGCTTTCCTCAAAAGCAGGCGAACCTAAACATAGCGGAACTGCGCGAGCAGACCCTCGACGACCTACAACGTGTCGGCATCGTTGCACCCGACCAGCAGCTCGTGGCTGAGCACCATGTTGTGATGAATCCAGCCTATGTCCATATCACCAAACAGTCGGAAGCCGACAAGCAACAGCGTTTTGCCCAACTGGCCGAGAGCCAGGTGTACAGCATCGGAAGGTATGGAGAGTGGAAGTATTGCTCGTTAGAGGACAACATCTTTGACGCTTTTGCCCTGGCCAAGCGACTCGCGACTCGCTGAGAATCCACCTACCACTGGCACACCGCACAAAGCGTAGCACTACACAAGGCGGCGTTGTGCCTGACCGCATTCGCACTAACAAAGGGCAACTCCGAATAGTCCGCCCCACACGCATCGCCACGACAGAGTGCAGCGCAGCCTTCTGCAACGTAAGCCTGTCAACGATTGAGCGTTAATAATTCGCGCCCTCACTCGCGCGGGAGCGTAGGTGCATTGCGTAACTTAGCATAAGATTAAAAACAACACCTGTGCTATGCAAAGAGTTCGATTTCTTGCTATTATTGTACTACTATGCAGCCTAACGCCCTCGGTTTTTGCCCAAAAGGAGAGCAAGGCAGAAGCCGCCGACCGAGCATTTCGCCATGCCATAGACCTCTTCAACAAGGAAAAATATGCTGCAGCGCAGCATGAGTTTGACAACATGGTTCAGCAAGGCACCGCTTACGAAGCCGATGCTGCATACTACGGAGCCGTGTGCAGTAGCGAACTTGGCAGCAACGACGCGCTCTTCCGTTTGGACGAGTTTCTCCGACTCTTTCCGCACAGCTCCAAAACAGGCATGGCACGCTTCTACCAAGGCAACACCCATTATGCCCGCAGCGAATATTCCAAGGCACTGCAATACTACAAGCAGGTTGCCCTGACAGACATAGAGTATGGCCACCGCAACGAATACGACTTCAAAATGGGCTACTGCTATATCAACACCGGCGACTATGAGCAGGCGAAGACTTGTCTTGCCAGGGTAAAAGACGGCAAGTCGAAATACCAAAGCAGCGCGCTCTACTACTACGCCCACTTGCAGTACATGGAAGGCAACTATGAGCTGGCACTCTCCAACTTTACGAAATTGCAACGCGACCGCCGCTTCGCCAAGATAGTGCCCAGTTATCTGGCGCGCATCTACTACTACCTCGGCCGCGAGGACGAACTGCTACAGTTGGCTCCCACCCTAATGGAGGACAAAGACATCTTCAAGAAGGGAGAGCTTCAACAAATGATTGGTGAGGTATACTTCAACCGCGGCGAATACAGCCAAGCTCTGGCCTACTACCGCAAGGCGGCCATCGCCAACAAACAAGAAGCCCCAGTTCAAGGTTGTGTGCAGAACGACAACACCTACCAGATGGGCTATTGTTATTACATGCTCCACAACTACGACTCAGCCACCGTCTACCTCAGTAGGAAAACCTCGTGCAACGACAGCATCGCACAGAATGCCCTATACACGCTGGGTGATGCCTACCTCAAACTGGGACGCAAAACTGAAGCACGTAGCGCCTTCCTCCAAGCAAGCCGCATGAAGTTTGACTCCGCCATCAGCGAAGATGCCCTATTCAATTATGCAAAACTCTCATGCGAACTCGGTGCAAACCCCTACAACGAGAACATCCGCAGCCTTGAAGATTACCTCAAGACCTACCCGAAAACCAAGCACAAAGAGGAGATTCAGGAGCTACTTGCCCAACTCTACATGAATACTCGCAACTACAAGGATGCACTGCGCCTCATTGAGAAAATCGAGCCCAAAAGTGCTACTCTCAACCAGGCATACCAACGCATTGTCATCAACCGCGGCATTGAATGCTTCAATGAGCGCAACATCCAAGAGGCCTCTTCCTTCTTTCAAAAAGCCATTAAGATCAACGCCCTGCCCAAAAATACCGCTGACGCCCACTATCTATACGCTGAATGTCAGTACCGCTTAGAGAACATGCCTGCCAGCGGACGTGCATTCGACAAGTTCTTCCTCAGCACGAATGCCAAAAACTCGCCCTACTACCCTCAGGCTCTCTACACATACGGGTATCTGTGCATGCGCAACGAGAAGTACAGCGATGCTGCCACATCTTTCACCAACTTTCTGCACGCAGCTGGTCGCGATGTCGAAGCCTCCCAACGCTACGATGCCTACAACCGTTTGGGCGACTGCCGTTATGCACTCAAGCAGTTTGACGAGGCCATAACCCAATACGACCGTGTCATCAATGCCAAGGCAAAGGACGCCGACTATGCCACTTATCAAAAGGCTTTGTGCTTTGGCGCAATGGGAAAGAACGAGGAGAAGCTCACCTACCTTAATTATATATTTGAGCGTCATGAGACCTCCAGTCTCGCCCCGAAGGCACTTTTCGAGATTGCCAATACCTACATGGTGTGCGACAACAACGACATGGCCGTGCTCTACTTCAGCAACTTTGTCAAGCAGTATCCCCATAGTGCCCATGTGAAGGAGGCTCTGCTCAATATGGGACTCATTTATTACAACACCAACCGCGACTCGCTGGCTCTGGTCTGCTTTGATAAGCTTCTGAACGACTACCAGGGTACAGACGAGGCACGCGATGCCATCCCCACCGTGAAGAACATCTATGTGGCCCAGAACCGAGTGGACGAATATTTTGACTACGTGGCTCGCACTACCCACACCACCGTGCGCAGCAGTGAACAGGACAGCACCACCTTCCTGGCCGCCGCCAACCGCTACTACGAGGGCGACTGCGACCGCGCCATCACAGGATTGGAGAACTACCTCAAGCGTTTTCCCCACGGTCTCTTTATGCTGAAGGCTCACTACTTTGCAGCCGACTGCCTCTACAAGTCGGGCCTGTACGAGAAAGCCCTGCCACATTACGAAACGGTGGGTAGGATGAACAAGAACCAATACACCGAGTCCTCACTCTTACGCGCTGCGAATATAGCCTATGGCCTTGGCAGTTACAGCAAAGCAGCCGAGTACTACACCCGCTTGAGCCTACAGGCCGAGACAGACAACGTGCGGTTGCAGTCGCGCGCTGGCCTACTGCGTTGCTGGGCTCGTCTCGAGGATCACGCCCATGTGGTGGCCACTGCCGACGCACTTCTTGCTGAGCCCAAGATTACTCCCGACTTGCGCGATGAGGCCATTCTCTATCAGGCACGCAGCTACTTCCAGCGCAAGGACTACGATAGTGCCGCTGCCAAGTACACTCTTCTCGCCAAGGCTACCAACGGCGAGTACCAGGGCGAAGCGCGCTATCGCCAAGCCGAGATGCACTTCCTCAGCGGCAATTTGGCTTTGGCAGAGAAGGACATTGAGGCTATTACTGCCAATCCACCGAGCGACTACTGGTTGGCCAAATCGTTCATTCTCTGGGCAGATATATTCAATGCACGCGGCAATACCATGCAGGCCAAGCAAACGCTGCAAAGCATCATAGACAACTACGACGGCGAAGACCTCGTGGATGAGGCACTGCAAAAGCGCAACGCCATTCTGGCTGCCGAGGCTGCTGCCGAAGCCGACCGTATGCAGAAAGAAGACAACGAAGATGAGGAAATTGTGATTACACTCCCCTCGGCCGACGACAACGAATAGTACGCCCCGCCCCATTCATCTCACAGTAAAAACATCGCATTCATGAAACGAACAACCCTTTCCGCCGCAGCAGCCCTCTCACTCATGCTGTGCGGCACTATTCATACTCAAGCACAGAACCGCGACACAGCCACCTACAACGAAAGCGTTATTGTGGTGGGCGATTACAAGCCTGTACTCGACCAGTATTATAAGATTAATGTAGCACCGCGCATCGTCGACACTGCCACCGGACTGCAGCACACCTTCCAGTACAACATCACACCCCGACGACTCACCAGCGTCTTCCAGCCTACACGCATCAAGGCAGCCAAGATTGTGAGCGAGCCCACCTCACGACTCTACAACAACTACCTGCGCTTCGGGTTGGGCAACTACTGGAGTGGACTACTCGACGGGTACTACATGAGCACGCGCGACAAACATCTGGCCTATGGGGCACGGTTCTACCACAACTCGTCGTGGGGTTCAGTGGGGCCGAAGGCCGACCCTGCAGATTACGCCCCCACCTTCTACGGCCGAGCCCCTTATAGCGAGACGCAGTTGTCTCTTTTTGGGCGATACATCATCAAAGACAATATAGAAGTGTCGTCTTCGCTCGACTACACCAACGACTACACACTGCTCTACGGTTTCAGCGACAGCACGCTCCACGCCGCGTTGCTCACGCGTCGCGATTCCATTAGCCGTAGCGACTACCGCTCGGCCTACAACCACTTGGCCTGGAATGCTGGAGTGCGCAGCCTCAACACTGACGTCAACCGCTTGGGCTACGAAGTACGCACCCGTGTGGCACAACTGTGGGGGCACTACCAAACCGACGAGTTCAATGCCTCGGTCGACGGCACAGTGCACTACGGCTTCCCCCTCTTCTCCAAAAACAAAGGCATTGCCTATCTGCACCTGCGCTACGAGCGCATTGGCGACCATCTCGATAGCCTTTCACCTACCGACGCTCCGCTCGGAGCCGACACAGCGCTCTTCTGCGCTGACCGTGGCGTACGCAGTGCGGCCAACCTGCTCACGATTCATCCCTATGTAGATTTTCATCTTTCGCAGTTCAAGATACATGCTGGACTGTCCGGAGTGTGGGACGGCAGCAGCGACACCCTACTCTCGGTCGCCAGCACCGAGGCCGACCGCAACACATTCTGCCTATTCCCCGACGTAGTGGTCAGTACCAACTTGCTGGACGATGCCATGTCGCTCTCGGCTGGTTTTACAGGCGGCCTCACCCCAAACACGTGGAATGCACTGCGGCTGTACAACCCCTACTGGATTGCCAACACCCCAACTTCCACCCTGCGCCACTACGACATCTTCGGCCACATGCGGTTCAACTTCAGCAAAAGAATTGAGCTGAATGCCCATGCAGAGTACTCCACCATGAGCCATCTCGCATACATGATGGTCGACACCTCTTGCTATGCGCTCGGCAACGTGTTCACCTCGGCACTGACCGATGCCGACCGGCTGCGCATAGGTGCTTCGCTCACCGTGGTGAACGACGAGATGCTGCAGGCCGAACTTGCAGCCAATTACTACGCCTACTTCTCTGACCTCGACTATCTGCCCTACATGCCGCAGTGGGATGCCTCCCTGAAGGTGAACGTCAATTTCAAGAACCAACTGCTGCTCCACCTGCAGACCACCCTCATGGGCAAAACGAAATGTGGCGACCCCACGCTCGCCAGTGTCGAGCCTACCGTACTACCCATGCGCTACGGCCTCGGGGTGGAAGCCGAGTACATCCACACGCGAGCCATCAGCTTCTTCCTGCGCTTCGACAACATGCTGGCGCAACGCTACTACCTGTGGCAGAACTATCCCTCGCGCCGCTTTATGCTGATGGGTGGCCTTACCTACACGATTCCCACCCGCCACATGTAGCACTTCCGCCCCAATTCCCCTACGCTACAAAGTCAGCGAGGGCGGCTCCACGTGGTGGAGCCGCCCTCGCTTCTTTATTATGGGTTGCGGCGCAAGCATGCGCTTGCCGCATCGCCGCCGTCCTCGCTGCCCGAGGCCACGACAGTCGGTGCTGCCGTACCGACGGGGAGTTACTTCTTGATAAGATTACCCAAAATGCCACGCGAAAGCTCGCGAGTGAGTGTGCGCGTAACGGCCGATGTCGTGTTCTTTACCACCTTCTGCGTTGCGGTGGTAGACGACTTGGTCTTCTTTCCCGTAACCTTATCGCTTATCTGTGTGCCCACTATGGTGGCCACGCTGGCCGTAACGGCCGTAACGGCCGACTTCAGCACTTTCTGCATCAGCCCACCCTTATTGCCTGCCGAGGAAGTTTTTTCAGCCTTGGCCACCTCGCCTTTGGCCACTTCCACCTGCAGTGCCTCGCTCTCGGCCAAAAGCACCTCGAATGCACTCTCGCGGTCTATCGGGGTGTCGTACTTGGCACGCAGCGCACTGCTGCGCATCACCTCGGCTCGTTCATCGGCCGTGATGGCGCCTATCTGCGAGAGGGGGAATAGAATGCGGGCTCGCTGCACAATGCCAGGGGCACCCTTCTCGTCGAGGAAGCTCACCAGAGCTTCTCCCGTTTCGAGGCTGGTGATAGCCTCATAGGTGTCGAAGGCGGGGTTGGCGCGAAACGTGTCGGCTGCCACTCGGACGGCCTTCTGGTCCTTCGGGGTGTAGGCGCGCAGGGCGTGCTGCACGCGGTTGCCAAGCTGGCCGAGTATGGAGTCGGGCAAGTCGGTCGGATACTGGGAAACGAAGTAGACACCCACCCCCTTGCTGCGGATAAGGCGCACCACCTGCTCTATTTTTTCTATCATGGCCTTCGACGTGTCGTCGAACAGCATGTGGGCTTCGTCGAAGAAGAAGACCAGCCGAGGCAGCTCGGCATCGCCAACCTCGGGTAGCGTGCTGTACAGTTCTGAAAGCATCCAGAGCAGGAACGTGCTGTAAAGCTTAGGGCGCATCATCAGCCGGTCTGCAGCCAAGACGCTAAGTACTCCTTTCCCACCCTCGGTCTGCAGCAGGTCCATCACGTCGAACGAAGGCTCGCCGAAGAAGTGGTCTGCACCCTCGTTCTCGAGCTGCAACAGAGCGCGCTGTATGGCGCCAATGGAAGCCGAGGCTATGTTGCCATACTGCGATGTATACTCCTTGGCATGCTTCGACACATAGTCCAGCATCGAACGCAGGTCTTTCAAGTCTATCAGCAGCAGGCCGCGTTCGTCGGCTATGCGGAACACGATGTTCAGTACCCCGTCCTGTGTGTCATTGAGGTTCATCAGACGGCTCAGCAGTTGGGGCCCCATCTGGGAGATGGTGGCTCGCACCGGATGGCCCTGTTCGCCATAGACGTCGAGAAAGCGTACCGGACACGTTTGAAACTGCGGTTCATTCAGCCCAAATTCGGGTAGCCTCTTCTCGATGAAAGAGCTCATTTTGCCTGGGCGGCAGATGCCACTCAGGTCGCCCTTCATGTCGGCCATGAAGCAGGGCACCCCTGCTTGACTGAACGTCTCGGCAAGCACCTGCAGCGTAACAGTTTTGCCCGTGCCAGTGGTGCCAGCTATCAGGCCGTGGCGGTTGGCCATGCGGCCGCATATTGAGAGGGGGCCTTCTGCGCAGTGGGCTACGTAGAGCCCTTGTTCGGTTGTGTACATCGTTGTTCGGATTGATTGCTATATGTTCTACAATAGATTGTCTTCCTCTCGCTAACGTCGTGCCCCCCTTTTTATTGTGCGCCTACGCTGCTGCCCAGCGCCGCGGCGTCCGTGTGCCGTGGCGCTGGGCACGTCTATGTCGTACCGTTTTCCCCCCAATGCCGTACGACTGTTGCCCCAAATGCCGTACGGCCGCAGCGCCTAAGCCGTACGGCATCCGCTGCGGCGTAGCACGATGGGGGTCAGCCCATCAGCAGCAGACCGTGCCCCACGGCGTACGGTCTGCGCCCCGATGCCGTACGCCTACGGCCTCTGCGCCCTAAGTGGGGAACGAAAAATTTGCTGGAAATATGGAGCGGTCGAGAACAGGCATTTCCCCCTGCGCACCGCCCCTTCGACGCTGCAAAGGTACGAAAAAAACGGCTGCCGCGAAACATCATGCTGTCCACTGCTGAGCACTATCCCCTTTCAGTGCCGCCTGCCCCAGGGGCTCTGTCCAACGGAAGCCCCTATCCTTGCAGTTCGCCCGAGCCCCATCTGCTGGGGCTCGGCTGTATGCACCTCGCTGCACAACCACCTGAATACTTCACTCTTCTACCCACCTCGGCCTAACTACACCTCCGTAATTCTTCCCCAGACAAAATACTTACACTCTGAATATCAGCAATCACACAACACAACAACAAACTCCACACAGCCTTCGGTATTGCCTATCCAAGAAAAGTGCGTAACTTTGCATCTTGAATTACATCCATAGAGACAAACTGAAAAACTAAAAACAATCTTCTATGAAAATGAAATCATTTTTGCTACGTAGCGTGATGGCACTTTGTGCAGTATTCACCCTGTTTTCCTGCGGGAAAGAGATCGAACTGGAGGGTACCGCATGGGAATCTTCCTCGAAATTCACCGTCAAAGAGGAGGGTTTGACCCTGCCTATAGAGTTGCAGTCGAACATCCACTTTTCGGATGCCTCCCACGGTGTGATGTCCATGATTGTCAAAGTCGACATGGGGTTTTTCGGCTCCTACAGTGATGCCATGCCCCTATCCTTCACCTACACCTTCGACGGCGAAGAGAAAGGCACCGCAGTCATTACGGACGACGACACCACATACAGCGTAACCTTCAAGTATTCGGCAGACAACAAGGCCATCACCATGAAGATGCCTGGCGAGATGGAGTTTCTCAGCAATGCCAACATGGTGTTCAAGGAGTCGAGCTTCAAACCTCAAGGAAGCATCGTGGGCTCGAAGTGGACGGGCACCGACACCGAAATAGAGTTCACCACAGACCGCACGGGAGTGATGCGCTACAAGGAGGCTGAACTCGACGACGAAGGCGAGGAGACGGGCAACAAGGTGGACCGCACAGCCACCTTTACCTACGTCTACAATGGCTATGCTGGTAGTATGGAATGCAACGTGGAGATGCCCGCTGACAGCGAGGATGAAGAGCAATACACCGCCGCATTCGCAATGAAGAGCAACACCTCGATGCGATTCTTCAGCCTGATGGGTGGTGAAGTAGCCATGACGCGCCAGTAATCATCCCCTACTCCTACAACACAAGACAACATTATTCACCAAACAATTCATTAATTTAATCCAGTCATGAAAAGATTATTGTTCTCAGCCCTGATGGCAATAGCCGCACTGGGCATGGTATCCTGCGAAGGAGAATTTAACCCCGCCAAGACAGGTTGGAAGGGCAGCGCCACTGGTTCGTACACCGATGATGGCATCACCTACAACACCTCGGCTCAAGCCACAGTAGTGTTCGGCACCGACAAGACTGGCTTTGTCAACTTTGAGATTACAGAAACCGACCCCTCGGGTGAGACATTCACCCATGGCGACGTTTACGGATTTACCTACAGTGTGGTGGGCAATGTCGCAACACTTTCCGTCATTGACGACACCAACAAGTACACCATGGTCGTGAACTACGATGAGGATGCAGACAAGATCAACGTGGAGATTGGCAAACTGATGCAGGAATACGGCATAACAGTAACCAGCTTCGACCTCAAGCCTTTCACCTTAAATGCCGTTCCGACCCTGAAAGAAACCTCTTGGCAAGGAACTTTTGAGGAAGAGCAAGTGCGCATTGTGATGAACTTCAGCACCGATAAGGGCGGCGTTGCATACTCGTACTACCCTGGTGAGGATGATGATGATATGGAGGCAACCGCCTTCAGCTATGCTACCGATGGCTACATGGGTAGCATGACCATAGATGGCGAAAAGTGTTTCTTCTATGCAGAGAGCAGTACCAAACTGAACTTGTGCATGGGTCCCATGATAGCCTTGACTCCTATCCAAAACGCACAATAAGCATAGGCGTAGACCCAGTCCGATTGTTGCTCCACGCAATAAGTAGACTAACACAAACGAAAGGAAGGCTTCACCGCTGTGGTGAAGCCTTCCTTTTTCCTTACAATATTCGAACAGGGAAGGTGCGCTTACACACTACTCAGTCAACGCGACATCGAACAGTTCCTCTTCGGAGTGGAACGTCTGCAACCGCACCTGCTGCACAGTGCCCACTAAGGCTGGATCGTACGGGTGGCGCGCTCGAAGGTAATTGCCTGTGAAGCCCAGCATGCAGCCGCCGTGGTTGTGAGCCTCCCACAACACGCGGTGCACCTTGCCCTCGCCCTGCGTATAGAACGCTCGCTTCTTGGCATCAGACAACTGGTGCAGCACCGCACTACGCCTGTAGCGCTCCTCTCGGGGTACGCGCTCTGCCATACCGAGAGCCGCCGTCCCTGGGCGTTCGCTGTAGGGGAACACGTGCAGATAACTCAATGGCAGTTGCGTTAGGAAATCGACCGTCTGCTCAAACGTAGCCTCATCCTCACCGTTGAAGCCCACCATCACATCGGCTGCTATGCAGGCATCGGGCATCAACGAGCGGATGTAGAACAGCTTGTCGGCATATTCAGCAGTGGAATAGCGCCGGTGCATTAGGCGAAGTACCTTGTCGGAGCCCGCCTGCAGGGGAATGTGGAAATGGGGAGCAAAGTGGCGAGAGTTGGCCACGAAGCGAATCATCTCGGACGTAAGCAGATTGGGCTCAATGCTGGAGATGCGAAAGCGTTCGATACCGGGCAATAAGTCGAGCTGCTGCATCAATTGCATCAAAGACTCGCCCGTATGCTGTCCAAAGGTGCCCGTGTTGACACCAGTCAGCACCACCTCCTTGGCACCACTGTCGGCAATACGCTGGGCTACGGCCATGGTGGTAGCCACATCGGCACTGCGCGACCGGCCGCGCGCACGCGGAATGGCACAATAGGTACAGAAATAGTCGCATCCGTCTTGCACCTTGAAGAATGTGCGCGTACGGTCATCACCCGAATAGGCAGGCAAAAACGACCGCGGCTCGGACACCGCTACGGGTTGCGGCGCACGCTGCCCCAGGATATCAAGCAGGCGATGCTTGTCCTCATTGCCGAGCACAAGCGTTACACCCTCAATCTGGCGTATCTGCGCCGCATCATTCTGGGCAAAACAGCCAACGACAGCCACCACCGCGTCGCGGTTCTGATGGACAGCCTGCCTAATGACGGTGCGGCATTTGCGTTCGGCAGTGGCCGTTACGGTGCAGGTATTGATCACGTAGACATCAGCCTTCTCGTGAAAGTCTACAACCCTGTAGCCCTCCTCTTCGGCCTGACGAAGCAGCTGCGAAGTCTCGGCAAAATTCAACTTGCAGCCCAGCGTGTGTGCTGCAATGGTTCTTGGTTGCATCATAAGTAGATCGGTAACGCAGTTTCCCTCGTTGAAGTATGCCCAGCGTGCCCCCAACAGAATCGGCCGTCATACGCAAAAGAGCCGCTGTCGGGAGGACAACGGCTCTTTCTACCTTAGACAAGTCCTTGCGGAGGCAAGGACAGAAGAAGGAGTGTTATTTCTTAGCAACGATGCCAGAAAGATCCTTCGGCTCAATCATGTTCTCAGGCTGGAGAACCATGTCAAGCTGTTCTTTGGTCAGCAGGCCGTGCTCGAGCACCAGCTCGTACACACCGCGACCAGTCTCGGAAGCCTCCTTGGCAATCTCGGTCGATGCATCATAGCCGATAATCGGGTTGAGCATGGTAACGATACCGATGGAGTTCTCCACCAACTGGCGGCAGCGTTTTTCGTCGGCCACAATGCCGTCGATGCAAAGCGTACGCAGCGTGTCGTAGCCATTCATAAGCAGATGCAGGCTCTCGAACAGAGAGTAGGCCATAACTGGTTCCATCACGTTGAGTTCGAGCTGAGCATTGTCGGCAGCAATCGTAATGGTGAGGTCGTTACCTATAACTTTATAGCAAACCTGGTTCATCACCTCAGGGATAACAGGGTTCACCTTGCCGGGCATGATGGACGAACCCGGTTGACGTTCGGGCAGATGCACCTCGTGCAAACCACAACGAGGACCAGAACCCATCAGACGGAGGTCGTTGCAAATCTTGTTGGTACGAATAGCAAGACGCTTGAGGGCTGCCGAGTACTCAACGAGGCATGCCGTAGAAGAAGTAGCCTCAACGAGGTTCTCTGCCAGAGTGATATCCCAACCAGTTACGTCACGCAGAGCCTTGGTGCAAGCTGCGCTGTAGCCGGGCTTCGAGCAGATACCTGTTCCGATAGCGGTGGCACCCATGTTGACTACGAGGAATTCGCGAGCAGCCAACTTCAGGTTCTCAACCTCGAGACGCATAGCTGCGGCGAAGCCTCCGAAGGTCTGACCCAAAGTCATGGGAACTGCATCCTGCAGCTGAGTACGACCCATCTTGATGATGTTAGCGAACTCTTTGCTCTTCTTGTCGAGGCTGGCAATGAACTGTTCCATGTGCTGCACGAGCTCGAGATGTTCGAGGTACATGGCCATGTGGATAGCGCAAGGATAAGCGTCGTTGGTCGACTGGCTTGCGTTGCAAGCATCGTGGCTGTCGCAGTACTTGTACTCACCACGCTTGTGGCCCATGAGCTCCAGTGCAATATTGGCGATCACCTCGTTGGCGTTCATGTTGGTAGATGTACCAGCACCACCCTGAATCATGTCAACGGGGAAGTGTTCGTGGTACTTACCTGCCATCAGTTCATCACAAGCGGCTTGGATAGCCTTGCTTTGTTCAGGGGTGATCATCTTCACCTGCTCATTGGCTATAGCTGCTGCCTTCTTGGTAATAGCCAGTCCCTTAATGAAGTTGGGATAGCTGCAGAGCTTGTTGCCACTGATGTGGAAATTCTCGATTGCACGTGCAGTCTGCACGCCGTACAGTGCCTCTTGCGGAACTTCTTTCTTGCCCAAGAGGTCGCTCTCTACGCGGAAATTTTGATTTGACATAACTTGTTAGTTTATGAATAATGTGTTAGAAAAAAAATTCAGTTGCTGTTGTGCCCACATGCTGCGACGGCACGTTGTACACCCTTCTCCTCCACTACCGCAAACCTCCTGTCGAGCATCTGCATATATAGTATTGAGCATCTGTTTAATATTATGTAGAGCACCTGCACATATATAATATAAGGTGTAATGCCCTTCAGTCTGCAGCAACGAATAGCAGACATCCTGGCAGTTTTGCACTCGGCCAGAAGCGTTACATTCTATATATAGTGGTGTGGTTAGGGACATTTGCTACGGTGTCGGCGGTTATTTTCCTGATATTTTCTCGGCAAACTCTATGGCGCGGCTTTGCAACTTCTGCAATGCTTCACGTATCTGCCGACGGACAATCTCACGGCTGTCGGCCACTGCCGAAGCATCATTGCTACCACGCTTGATGAGCGTCTCAACGATACGAGCCTGAGTGTCGTCGATTTCTCCTGCCGCAGGCAGCGAAATAAGAAGGCCTGCATTGCGGTAGTACTCAATCAGCGGCATTGTCTTCTCCTCATACTCCACAAGGCGGTGACGTATGGTTTCCTCGTTATCGTCGCTCCGGTTCGAGATCTGCGCACGCTCATGTATACGACGTACGAGTTCTTCCCGTTCGACCTCAATATTGATGACGCACGACAGGTTGCGTCCGTATTTTGAGAACAACTTGTCGAGCGCATCGGCCTGATGTATGGTGCGCGGGAACCCATCGAAGATGAGTCCTTGTTCATCTTCCTTGATAGCCTTCTCTATGAGGGCAATCACGATGTCGTCCCCGACCAAGTCTCCCCTGTCCATGATGGCCTGAACCTGTCTGCCTAAGTCAGTCTGCAGTTCAACTTCGCGGCGAAGCAGTTCGCCTGTACTGACGTGAGTCAAGTGATAACGCTCTGCAAGCAAATGGGCGTGGGTGCCCTTGCCTGCGCCTGGAGCCCCAAACAAGACGAAGTTGAGGGTCGGCGACACTGCCTGTTTCTCCCCAAGCTTCAGTAGACGCACCGAGTTTTCGATGCTCTTTTCCTTGGCTTCCGCACCATAGCGATCCACATCTGCAGCATTGCGCGGCCCATGATTCAAGCACAGCGCACCGTTGATGCAACCACCGTCGCATGCCATGCCTTCGAAGAAGTTGTTGACAGACTTGTTTAGCTTCAATTTCATCAACTGCGCACGGCATTCATCAATACCGTTCATGACCACTGGGTTCACGCCTTCCACCCCCATGCTCTTGGCCACGTCGACCACTCCTTGGGCGATGCCGCCCGATTTCGCAAAGATACGACCATAGAAAGAGGCGTTATCAAGTACCGTATCTTCACAGGTTGTGGTGTCAATGCCACGTGCATCGATGAATGCTTGCAACTCCTCGAACGACATTACACAATCAATTAAGCCCTGCGTGCGTGGCAGACGAAACTCTACCTTCTTCGAGCTACACGGTCCAATAAAGACAATTTTGGCCGTGGGGTCTCCGCGTTTGATGAGCCGAGCCGCCTCCACCATAGGTGAAACGGAACTGGATATGTATTTGCGGAGTTCGGGGAAGTTCTTCTCAATGAACATCACAAACGATGGGCAGCAACTGGTGGTTAGCAGTCCCTTTTCTTTAAACTCCTTTGCCTCGCGGTACAGCGTAATGTCGGCTCCGAGGGCGGCTTCCACCACCTGATGGAACCCGAGCTTCATGATGGCCGTAACCACCTGCGACACCCTACCGTAGCGACACTGGCTGACAATAGCCGGAGCTATGATAGCGTAGGTGTTGTACTTGGTGTTGTTCTCAGATTTTTTTAGGATGTCCAAGATGTCAAGTATAAACGACTTGTCTTGTATAGCACCGAAGGGGCACTTGTAGACGCATGCACCACAAGAGATACACTTGTCGTTGTCTATGCGAGCCTTCTTCTCGTCGTTCATGCTAATGGCTTTCACCTTGCAACTGACTACGCATGGCCGATGTTGTGCAATGATAGCGTTGTAGGGGCACGCCTGCGTACATTTACCACACTCAATACACTTGTCTTTGTCTATTGTACATTTGTGGTTGACAATGGTGATGGCATCGCGAGGACAGGCCTGCATACAATTGTGCTGTATGCACCCCCGACATGCTGGCGTAACATACATACCATCAATGGGGCATTCGTCGCAAGCCACGTCTATCACCTCCACCGAATTAGGGTTGGTGGGGTCGCCTCCCATGGCCATCTTGATGCGCTCCTGCAGGATCGTACGTTCCTTATAGATGCAGCAGCGTGTGGTTGGCTTTGGTCCTGGGGCTATAATCTTTGGAATATCTATATACGCCGTGCTCAACTCATTGCGGTCAGCCTTTCGGATGACCTCTTTCAAGACCTGGTACTTGACCAGTTGAACGTCGGTGTCGAATACTTTCATTGTTCCTGTATGGTTAGATTGGTGTTCTGTCGAAGTTTAATCGTAGTTGACTGTAACTCGTTTTCCCATACGCTGAAGGTTGGTCGACAGTGATTCCACTATCTTTATCTTCATCGTAATATCAATGGGCAATCCTTGATGCGCCTTGTTGACATTCTGCCCCACAAAGAATTGTACCGAACTGGCCTCTTCAAACAAGATGTTGGCCAGCAGCGATGCACCGTCTCTGCGGGTGAAGTTCTTCGGTGAGAGATCGGTCTTCGATAGGTACTTCTCCGAGAGTTCCAGCAAGCGACGCAACGTGATGACACCCTCGGTGGTGAGATCTATGCCCTCGATAAAACCTATCGGTGGAATGTCGCGGTCGGGGAAGTCGTAGCTGGTCTTGAGGGGCTTACCCAGCACGCGCGCCACAATTTGTGAACTGGTGCCGCCGCACACAATCTTCTTGCCTGGACCCTCCATAAACTTGCCCACATAGTAGGCATCCTGCTCTTTGTCCACTGGTGGTCCCACCATCAGGTTGACGGGCATCTCTTCTCTCACCTTGATGGCGGCCACGGTCGTATCATCCCCTGGCTTATTGAGGTAGAGGTCATTGCATGCTGAGCACAGCAGATTGGCCACACAGCGTGCCGACATGTGCGGCTCCACGCTCCGGTTCAAGTGGTCTATAATCTGAGGTCGTTGCCAACCGAAGTTGAGCATTTGTCCCACGCCTGCATGTATAGTCCCGTCGGACATCACAAGCAACATGTCGCCATTGCCCAGCTGGAAATCGGACTGATAGACCGCCTTGTCAAGTATATTCAACTTAGTACGCGGCAGGTCGCAGCATGCCCCCTTAGTGTAGCATATCGCTTGGGGGTTGTCAAACTCGAACAAGGTGCCACGGCCTTCGTTGTTAATGTGTATGACCGAGAAGGTGGAGTAGGCGACTCCGCGCTCTTTACACACCGGCAGCGACTGTATCAGCGTTGCGGCGCACTCCTCCATGGGTATGTTATTGGACACCATGGTGCACAATATCTTGGAGGTAAGCGTGGAAAGTATATTGGCTTTCACGCCGCTCCCCAGCCCGTCGGCCAGCACCAGCGTCAGGCCGTCGTCGTCAACGTGGTACTCCACATTGTCGCCGCACAGCTCCTCACCCACATGGTTGAGCGATGTGTATCCGTATTCTACAAACAGTGCCATATCTTGTTCCTCTCTCCTATTCCGCTTGCAGGGTTTGTTTTAGTTTGAGCAGTGCCACCTTGGTTTCTGCTGTAGTTTCTCCCAAGAGCGAAGCTATCTCCTGTGCCACCCTCATCTGCTTCTTGATGACTTCATCAGTGGTTTCGAGTGTCTCCAGTTTCACTGCATGCAACTTCTCCTCGTAGTTGGCCTTGGCCGTTACGTCTCTCAGCACGCCGAAAAGCATGTGGTTCTCCTTAATAAGACTAATGCTTAGGTCCACATACTGATTGGTCTTAGGTATGAATTCGCGCTGGCCGAGTATGGGACGACCAGTGCCCAGCACGGTGATGTAGTCGCTCGTGCCGAAGTAGTCCGAAGCAGGGCACCCTTTGACATCAACGGCTGTAATGCCGAGCAGTTCGCACGCCTTGTGGTTTATCTCCACAATGTTCATATCGGAGTCCAACACCACCACTCCGTCAGGGTTACTGCGTATGATCTCATACGACATAGATTCAGCCCTCTTGCGCATGTACGGAACGCACATTTCTATATCGGCAAAGCCGTTATACACTGCCCAAGCCTTCTCTCTGCAGGTGTTGTAGCCGCATGCACCACAATTGAGTTCATCCTCCGGCGCAAATTTACCAGTGCGAGCCAAGATGGACGTAATCTCCTTGTCCGTTGGGGGTATGTTGCTCAGTCGCAGTCTCGGGTAAGCGGCGGTGAGGTCCACATCGATCTCTACTGGACCCTCCGACGGATGGGTGGCCTTCTCTTTCTCTACATATTCGCGCACGTCGCGCGTAGCTCTGACGCTGCCTCCGCTGTGTGCTATCGAGCAGGGGCCGCTCACACACGCATCTTTACACGAGTTCAATTCGATGAACACATGGTCCAGACTGTCGATGTTCTCCAGCACATCCGCGCAGCGGTCGGGGCCGTCCACTGCCATGTAGGACCAACCTTCGGGCAGTGCCTTGCCAAAACTCGTTATGATGCCGTGGCTAATCGGATAGGCTTTTGCCAAGTTGGCGTAGCCTCCAGCCTTCGGCAGATTGAACTCTGAGATGTCTTCCAGATGAATCTGCGCCTCGTCGAACCACTTCTGCAGTTCTTCGAACGTTAGCACTTGGTCTATCAGCTGCGTATCGGCTGCCTCGCGCTTCTTGGCTATGCAGGGCCCTATGAATACGATGCCTGCCTCGGGGTTGCGCTTCCGCACCATGCTGGCATGAGCTATCATGGGCGACACCACGGGGGCCAAGTACTTCAAAGCCGATGGGTAGTAATGTTGTATCATGCGGCACGCGGCTGGGCATGCCGATGTGATGTAGTTGCGAAATTCGCCCGAAAGCATCTGCTGACGGTACGCCTCCGTTACGAGTTGTGCACCTTCGGCCACCTCCTCCACTTCGCTAAAGCCCAATTTTCCGAGGGCTATCTGCATGATTGAGAATGACTGCAGGTTGAAGCTCGACACGTAGCTGGGGGCTACACATGCCACGACCTTGCGTCCCGAGGCGAGCAGTGCCTTCACCTGGTCGAGTTCGCTGTGCACCACCTTGGCGTTCTGCGGACACACCACGGTGCAGTGTCCGCACAGGATGCACCGTTCGTCTATAATCCGCGCTTGGTGGTTGCGCACCGCGATAGCCTTCACAGGGCATTCGCGTAAGCACTTGTAGCAGTCTCTACAACGTGCGTCTTTAAAATCTAAGTAGTCTGCCATTGCTGGTGTTCAATAGTTGTACGTTATCATGTTTTGCCCGACTATTTCCGTCCCACTTGTCGTGTCGACCCGCGTTCCGTTGCCCTGTATGGGAAGGTGTAGAGCCGCCTGTGTGCCGTCTTCGGGCCTTAGTATTAGTTGGACTGACTACTTCTCGTTTTAAAGGTTAAGCAAAGGGAATATCTCACGGGCAAACAACTCTTCTGCGTTGTCGCGGTTCACATTATGGAGCACAAAGTTGTCGTCTCCCACACGTTCTGCTACTGCTGTCCCGTACTCGTCAACCTTGACGTTGACTCCTTGGGCACAACACCCCAAGCAGAAACTGGCCTGCAATTCCACCAAATCCTCCACACCGTATTTCTTCACGACTTCAGTCATGCGCTCTATCACATCGTACGAGCCCTTCAAGTGGCACGAACTGCCTACGCATATCTTCAGGTTCATTCTGTGTTAGTTTTAGGTTCGCTGTATGCTCTTATCAATTACGTTCCATGTCTGCACGGCTCGGTTACGCGGCATTTCCCTTCCGCTGCAGCGGTTTTTCCCCTCAACGGCACACCTTTGTTAGATAAAGCATTGCGCCCTCATCCCCACTTCTGCCCCTTTTTCAAAGCCGTTGCAAAAATAATAAAAAATTCTCGTTTCAGAACATCGATACTCAAAAACATTTCCACACCTCCACTTGACATTGCAACAACATGTAGTTGAACCAAATACACACACCAGAAGAAACCGCATCTCTCTTCCGTGAACAGGCTCATGTGGCGACCGAAGTGCCCCAAGCGCTTTCCCGCGCTGCAGCCCCCTTTCTTCCGCGCGTCGCCACGGCCTCTATCGCCAGTACACCCTGCTCCCCTCCTGCCCAGCAAGCCGTAGAATGCCCCACGACATTCGGTGCTACGCCGTACAGAACTGGCCACAACGCCGTACGGATGCTGGCTCCATGCCGTACGGCACGAAACTGTCTCAAGTAGTTATTCTTCACACAGGTACACGCACAATATCATCCATGCCGTACAGCACACACCCGCTGACACTACACACCTAATCCCTGCGTCCTGTACGGACAAGGGGCTGCAGTCGCAAAGCAAAATGAAGGAATACGACAGGGCGCGAAACATGCTTTTCTATCGCCCTAAGCGATGCAAAGGTAAGAAAAATCCTGCAACCAGTCCACGCAGCTTCCCAACCCATTGTTCGCCACTGGCCTGCACAGACCTCCCCATGCCGCCTTGAAGCCTTGGGTGCTCGCATGTAAGGATTAATTCGTATCTTTGCAGTTGCGTACTGCACCGAAACGGATGCACCAATCCGACATAGAAGACATCGAACCGAACCACATAAACAATCCAACAACAACCAGTTGCACACAGTCCGTATTGAGGCGGCACGCAGCAGCACAACAACACGATAATACACCTATAACTATATCACACAGCCAAGAGTAAGAACCATGAAAAAACACATTCTTTGGGCACTGCTACTGATACTGACAGCAAGCCTCACTGAGGCTCGCGAGATACGCTACTTCACCTACCCACAGGTGAGCCGCACCGTGAGCCTGCTCAATGCGCAGCAAGAACTGATGATATACTGCGGATACGAATACGAAGTGGAGACCTACGTGCTGGTGTCCGAAGTGTGGGCCGAGCGCGTAAACAGCCAGTTCTACGAGATATGGCTGTTCGGGTGGGATGCCTACACTGGTGAAGAAATATACATGCCCTTAGACTTGGGATGCGTGTGGCTCAACAGCGCATCGGGTCGTCCCTACAGTGCAGCCCAAACCCTGCGCTTCCACGCAGCCCCCACCTTCATTCCGACATTCTACTGGCAAGTGCCCGTGTACAATCCCTACACGCGCATTGTCCACACCCCGGGACACACCTACACCTACCATTGGGAGGTGCACCGCTACGGATGGCGTGCCCCACAGATGGTGCCCAACCAGCGTCCACCCATACACCCTTACTACATGCGCACGCCCGGTACTCCTCTACCTCCGCCACCGCCCTCGCAGCCAGCATGGACACCCGGTGTGAACCGTCCAGCCGTTGCCCCCAATGGCTACACGGGCAGTTCCTCGCGTCCAGCCGACTCGCGCGTCAGCAACCGCAACGACTCCAGCCGTCCCTCCTCGGGAAACGGCAGCACACCCTCGGGTACACGCGGCGGCAACACCAAGCCTTCCACCAGTGGCACGGGCACACGCGGCGGCAACGTAGGCACCCCATCGACCACCACACCCTCACGTTCGGGTGCAGCAGGCACCACCTCCACTACCCCCACGCGTTCGGGCGCTGCAGGCACTACCACCACAGGCTCACGCACAGGCTCGGCAGGAAGCCCCACCTCGACCTCCACGCGTTCGGGTGCAGCCACCACGTCCTCAACGACCACCACACGTTCGAGTGCTGCCACCCAGACCTCCACTGGGTCGCGCTCGGAAGCAGCCAAAACCACCCCTGCATCGACCAGCACACGCAGCGGCGTAGTAGGCTCCAGCTCGCAAAGCAGCAGCCGCACAGGCGCTGCAGCCACCTCTGCAACCACCTCACGCAGCAGTAGCGCCAGCACCTCCTCGTCGACCGGCACACGTAGCGGCGCAGTAGGTAGCGGCTCAACGAGTTCATCTTCATCATCGAGCTCACGCACTGGCAGCACCAGCAGTTCTTCATCGACCGGTTCGCGCAGCGGCGCTGCCGGCACAGGAACCACAAGTCGACGCTAACACAAGCAGCCCTACAACCATGACTCAAGCAAAAGAAAGCGAACTCACGCTGGCTCCCGACGGCACACTGTACCACATACGCCTTTCGGCCGACACATTGGCCGACAACGTAATCCTTGTGGGCGATCCAGAACGGGTCAACATGTTCCGCCCCATGATGCAACATGTGGAATACGAGAACACCAACCGCGAAATGCACACCCTCACAGGGAGCTACCACGGCCAACGCCTCACCGTCATGAGTACCGGCATGGGATGCGACAATATTGACATCGTCATGACCGAACTCGATGCCGCAGCCAACATGGACCTACGCCGTCGTTGCCCACGGGAGCAGCACCGCACACTCAACATCATACGCATCGGAACCTGCGGATCACTGCAGGCCGAAGCCGACTGCGGCAGCCTGGTGGCCTCGGCCTACGCCATCGGAATGGATGGGCTCCTCAACTACTATGCCCACGACCCAGCCCTGCTGGAGCAGGACTTGAACCGCGAGTTTGTGGCGCACATGCAGTTTCCCACCACCCTTGCCACCCCCTACAGCGCACAGGCATCCACTCGGCTACTTGGTGCCATCGCCCCAACAGCCCTACACGGCATCACCGCCACCGCCCCAGGATTTTATGCACCGCAGGGACGCCACGTCCGTATAGCCCCCGCCCTGCCCCACCTCAACGAAAAGTTGGCCTCCTTTCGCTGGAACGGCCTCGCCATTACCAATCTTGAGATGGAGACCAGCGCCATATACGGCATGAGCCGCATCATGGGACACAATGCCCTGACGGTATGCTTGGTGATAGCCAACCGCACACGGGGCACTTTCCTCAACGACTATCACGCCCCCATGCGCGATGCCATAGGTCAAGTGCTGGACAACTTGGCCAAACTCTAAACACCACACCACCCAACCATGCGAAGACTCCTAACCACACTCTCCCTACTGCTGGCTCTCGGCACCGCCACCACCACACAGGCTCAAGCCAGCTACATAGTGGAACAAATAGGGCGCGACGCCCACCACATCGTACAGAGTTTAGGAGCCTTTGTCGGCAACGAAAGAGCCGAAAGCCAACAGTTTGACATCACCTACATGCCTGCAGGCGGAGGCGTGGAGGGCGTCATGATTATCAATACGGCTGACTATCGCGCCACCTTCAAAATGGACCCAATGGGCGAAGTGTGCTACCAAATACTATTAGACGTACGCTCGGCCGACTTCCTGCGTGAATTCAACCAACTCTTTCAGGTCTACAAAACCGAACAGCCCGACGCAGCAGTCAAGAAAATGCACTTTGGCGACAAGCAGCTGCGCGTGGAGGAAAGCAAAAGCACCACCACACGCTTTCGCCACTTCGACATCACCGAGAACTAAGCCAGACTACCCCTCGTGCATCTCTAAACCACAACACGCGAACTACTCATGGAGAAAATTCACAACGAATGGGTTGACCATCCAAAATACAACTGCTTCGGCTGCTCGCCCACCAACCCAATGGGGTTGCACATGGAATTCATGGAAGACGGCGACGACATCGTATCGCAATGGACACCGAACCACAATACGCAAGGCTGGATTGACGTGCTACACGGCGGCATACAGGCCACACTGGCCGACGAGATAGCCTCGTGGGTGGTGTTTCGCAAACTGGGCACCACGGGAGTTACGTCGCGCATGGAGCTACGCTACATGCATGAGGTATCGAACCTTGCGCCCTACATTACGCTACGCGCACACCTCACTGCTCACCGCCACCGACTGGCTGACATAGAGGTACTGATTGAAGATGCCGAAGGACGGCTGTGTACGCGCATGCAGTGCACCTACTTCCTCGCATCGGCCGACGAAGCTCGAAAGGCCGGGTTCCGCCCGTTCCGGCTGGAGTGCGAAACACAGCAAAACTGAATTCCATTCTCTAAGTAAATAATATAACACAATCAAATAAAGGACTATGACAATTCCTGAAACAATCAAAGACCTCTCTGCGCGCAGGGATGCTCTGAGGAGGTATCTTTGACATCGACACGCTGACAACTTGGGTAACCAACGAAGAGAAAAAGACCGAAGCCACCGATTTTTGGGATGACCCAAAGCAGGCCAAGACGGTACTGACCGCAATCAAGGGCAAGAAACGCTGGATTGAAGCGTACCACACGGTGGAGAGCAGCGTGGACGATATGCTGGTGATGCACGAGTTCTTCCAAAGTGGAGACGCCACCGAAGAGGAGATGATGCAGCAGATAGAACAGTGTACCCACCAGGTGGAAGACCTTGAATTCCAAAATATGCTGCGCGGCGAGAGCGACAGTTTTGACGCAGTGTTGAGCATCAATGCCGGTGCGGGCGGAGTAGAAGCCCAGGACTGGGCAGAAATGCTAATGCGTATGTATATACGCTACGCCGAGACACATGGCTACAAAGTGGCCATCAGCAACAGTCTGGACGGCGAAGGTGCCGGCATCAAGAGTGCCACCCTACAAATCGAAGGCGACTACGCTTTCGGCTACCTGAAGAGTGAGACGGGAGTGCACCGTCTCGTGCGCGTAAGCCCTTTCAATGCACAAGGCAAACGCATGACCTCGTTCGCATCGGTGAGCGTTACGCCACTTGTAGACGACAGCATAGAGGTGGTCATTGAACCCTCCAGACTGAGTTGGGACACCTTCCGCAGTGGCGGTGCCGGTGGCCAAAACGTCAACAAGGTGGAAAGTGGCGTGCGACTGCGCTACCAATACAAGGACCCCTACACGGGTGAGGAAGAAGAGATACTCATCGAAAACACTGAAACTCGGGACCAACCAAAGAACAAGGAGAACGCACTGAGACTGCTGCGTTCACAACTCTACAACCGCGAGTTGCAACACCGCATGGAAGAGCAGGCCAAGATAAAGGCCAGTCAAAAGAAGATTGAGTGGGGCAGCCAAATACGCAGTTACGTAATGGATGACCGTCGGGTGAAGGACCACAGAACAGGTTACCAGACTGGGGATGTAACAGGCGTAATGGACGGCAAGATAGACGGTTTCATTAAGGCGTACCTCATGGAGTTTGGGGCTGAGTAACGTTTTCCACTACAGGTAGCGCACCGCAAGCTCAACATGTCGTGATCGGCTACTGAAGCGCGACGATTACAGAAGGCAACCACGAGGAGCCTCCTTGCGAACAAAGAAGCACATCAACATGCTCTAACCAACGGCAGCATTGCATGGGCAAGAAGCCCCATAGCAAAAGAAAGAAGCACATCAACCAGATGGGTTGATGTGCTTCTTTCTCTTGCACACTGCTATATTGCATCAGCATAGTTTACAACCAGCACGAGGCATAGTTTACGACCAACACGTAGTACAGTTTACAAACATCGCAACTCAGCGCATCCTATAAGCCAACAAAATAGAAGCAACCAAACCAATCCCCGACTGGGGAAAAACTTCTCTCCTTGGAGAACCACACTACCACACGACTCAACATGGCGCATGAGAAACAAGTGGATATCGCAGTCCAATGGGCTGTTTTACCTACAAGTATTGCGCCCAATATTATACACGTAGGTGGCCGCAAACGACAGCTCCACGGGTGATGCCGTTGAGGAAAAACGCGGGGGCACTACCACCCCACGCACATCAAACACCAAGTCTGACTTAATGCTCAGCCATCTGCGAACACTCAATCCCCCTGTGGTGCACCACAGAAACTTCTCGGATGAAGCCACACTATTGTTCCGAATACCCGCTCCAGCAAAAAGGGAGACGTTCCACGGCCGATTGCGTTTTTCGGATATCACGTTGTTCAGATTGCACATCATATCAAGGAGCAGGGACGAACAGAGAAAGGTGTTGTTTACCATGACGTACTCCGTAGCAGCAGAAAGCCTGCCCTCCCACACCGTGGAGAGATGCTTACCCAACACCAGTTGTGCACCAGCATCCAACGCACCCAGTACACCCTCGTTACCCAAAGGCCACGCCCCAGCCAATAATCCACCTCCGATATACCAATCTTCCCTCATGCGCTGGGACTCGCCCGAGGAAGAACGTGCAAAGGGGTTGTATTGAATGTAATAACTAACGCCCAACGAAGCCATAATCATGGCTGAAAGACTTTCGTTGCCATCGAATTGCGATGGAAAGATAACACTGCGCAACTCGGCTTCCGCAAAAAAACTGCCTGAAATCTGTCGCTCTACAGAAAACGACAACACACCGAAAAAATCATTATCAGCTTCCTGTTGGAAATTTTCCTTTCTATGCACCACACCGACCCCCAAGCCAAGTGCATAGTTCCACGGATAGGACTGGGACTGGTGGCGGAAATGGGCTACAGGGTTGTACAGCAAGTCCACATCAAACATCTCATAGAACGAGGCAATACCATACCGGTTAGACGAGTGAGCCTCAGTAAATCGCGCTTGGATACCAATGGGACTTAGCATCCACCTCCCCACCGAAAGAGCTGCTTGTCCATCATAGCGATCGGCAGCTGGAATATTGGACGCCATGTAGCCAACAGCACCTCCCCTAAGTGTAATAAAGGCTCGATTGAATGGGTCAATACCTCGCGCCCAAACAGATTGTCCCCCTATTATCAGCAGTAATAGAACGCTCGCACCTATACTTAACCTTCTGAGTACATGCATATCAACGCCCACTATTCTCAATATTTACACAAGAAGACTCTCGGCAATTACACAATAATATTCTCGACAATCACACAAGAAAACTTCAGCAAACACATAAAGAAAGCTCTGCATCTACATGTAAGATTCTCAACAATGATACCAGAAAACCTCTGCAAGCACATATAGAAAGCTCTGCATTTACATGTAAGATTCTCGACAATGATACCAGAAAACCTCTGCAAGCACATATAGAAAGCTCTGCATTTACATGTAAGATTCTCGACAATGATACCAAAAAACCTCTGCAAGCACATATAGAAAGCTCTGCATTTACATGTAAGATTCTCGACAATGATACCAAAAAACCTCTGCAAGCACATATAAAGAAAAGCATGTGGCTTGGTAGAGCCACATGCTCTTCATCCTAATATTGAACTCAATGATAAACTAATTGCTACTGTTAACATCAGCAGATGCAACTACTTCATCCTTTCTGTCATTTCCTTAATGGACACTTTCTCCACTTCAGGCTTCAGTTGTCCCTTGAATATGCTGGCCAAGTTCTGAAGACTCAAACGGGATCTGAGTTGCGTGAGTTGCTCAGGATGACTTGTGATGCTACGTGCACTCTCCTCAAGTCTATCCTCATAAGCCTTGTCATCCTCATCGGCTGCCTTAGGAGATGAATTGCGCAAGATGTCTTTTACATAGTCGGTAAGCTGGTTCTGAGTAGGCTCCACTGGTGCAATCTCGTTTAACTTGCTGCTAATAATCTCCCATTTGATAGAAGGAAGATAAGAGCCCTCCCACTGCTGATCAACGCTCTCTGCCGTCATGTCCTTATCGCCACGCGATACAAGCCAACGTTTCAGGAAGTGCTCCGGGATAGGTTCCGTCATATTGTCTTCGAGTTGCTTGCGAACTTCCTGTACATAAATCATGTCGCATTGATCGTTGAACTCCTTCTCCATTTCTTTGGAGAGACGCTTGCGGAAAGCAGCAGCATCCTTAAACTCCTCACCTGGGAACACTTGAGCAAATAGTTCGTCATTCAACTCATGAGGCGTGATGCGTGAACAACCACTGATAGTCATCTGCACTTCCGATTTGAACTTCTTTGCTGCAGCATTTTCCATTCTGAACACCGACTCAATCTCGGATGGTGTAAAGGCTTTGGCCACATTGAACGGAACAACATCGCCAACCTTCTTACCGATGAACAGTTGACGTGCTTCATCATCCTTCAGCTGAGACAACTCAAAAGATGCAAATGTTGTGAGTCCATCCTCCTTTACATTTTTCTCCTTGTCAAGCTCCTCCACTTTGCCATACACATGATCGTTCTCGCCTATAGCCTCGGGGGTCTCAAACTTGCCACTTCTCTTTGCTATGTCCTCCACACGTTTGTCGATGTCTTTGGCAGAAAGTTTTATTTGCATCAAGGATCCTGTAACCTTGTCCCATGCGATATTAATCTTGGGAGCAAGTGCAGCATCGAAGTAGAACGTAAAGCTTGTTGCATTGGCGAAGTCCACCGCACCTGTCTTCTCTTCGTTCGACAACGGGCCACCCAAGAGCTCCAGTTTCTCATCGGCAATATACTTGTACAAGTTCTCCGAAAGGATATCTTGAATTTCGTTTGCCATGATTGACTGTTTGTACATCCGCTGAATTAAGCCCATCGGAGCATTCCCTTTCCTGAAACCTGCCACCTGAGCCCGTTGCTGATAAGATTTCAACTGCTTCTTTACACGTTCAGCATAGTCCGACTCCTCTATATCTATCCTAATGGATAGGTCCAAATCTCCCAATTGTTCTCGTGTTACGTTCATCGTTACGACTTAGTTTATTGATTATTAATACTAATATTCTTCAACACTATTTTGCAAAGATAAGAATAAAATGTTGAATAGCACTGCTTCACATCAAAATATGCAGACCTAAGACACACGGCAGTCTATCGAACATTTCGCTGCACATCCCTTGAGCGAAACAAATTCAAATTTAAATGAAGCCATGCTAAACCTCGCATCGCACTCTATAACTCAGGATCTGCTCCTCATCCTTAAAAACCAACATTGAGTTCTTTCAAGTTTTTACGATACTGAGAAGCGGCTTCACCTGGCGCCTTCACATGAAACATGATGTGGGTACGTCGAGACGCAAAGACACCGAGTCCTTTGTTGATATTAGAATACGAATACAGCGACGGCGTGGAAGAAGAACTTTGCGCTGCCGAGTAGATATAGGCTGACAAATCTTCACTACACACCTTTATATATATATCGACCGTATCAACCGGGTTGCGATTCACAACATAGTCTTTCAACTGGTCTTTAATAGTGTTTAAGAACAATGATTCTCCAAGTGATATACCTTCCGACTGTGAAGTCATCGAACTCAAGACTGTGCCACAAGGAATGTCTATATGGTGATATGTAATCGTGGTGTCTAATCCTTCAATAATAAAATCGCGGTAACGGAACCGCACCATCGGCATGTAACGACGTCCGCGATCAACAGTACTCCATTGAATGTCGCACGTCTTTCGTCCTGAGCCAGAAAACAAAAAACGTGTAGTATTATTGGGAGTATGTAAACGCATATTGCCACCAATAAGAGCCGTCTCGGCAGTACATAGCGTATCGCCCGACGAAACCTTGGTTACAACCAACTGGTACAAGCACGAACTGTCAAGTAATCCTGCTGTACGACAGACGTATAAAGGCTGGGCTTCAGAAAAGAAAGAGCCTGAGTCCTTATCAGATGACAGCACATAATTAAATACAAGACTATCGGATACTGGTGCACCTGTACGTTGAAGGAGTCCATTCTCGTCCTGCCAGGCCGGCCATTCTAAGACGACAACACGCAAACTGCCTGCTGGATAGTTTATAGAATCAAACACATTGCCGTAGCCGTATTGGCCACCCTCTCCAAGATAACACTTTTGGATTCGAATGTAGGAAGTATCGTCATCCTGATCCAATATACCGTACACCACTGGATATTCCTGCCACGCCGCATTGGGAGAAAAATCTACTTTACAAGATACAAGACTCAATAAACACACGGCCATCATCTGCATCCACACTCCAAATCGTGCCACAAGACGTTCTTTCATACAAGCATTGTTATTTCGCTCCGACCTACAGACCTCCATTGCACTACAGGACAATCTCTACAACCTTTTCCCCTGTCCGTATCTATCCGAGCAACCCCATACTACGCCAACTACTTTATTTGTTCGTTGATTCGTACCTCATCCACCATAATCCATGGGCGCAACCCCTTCGCCTTATGCCATGCAGGTATTTTGCCCATACTTCGCGCCACCACACGAACAAATCGTACATCCGTCCGCTCAACATCTACAGAGATGTCGATTCTCTGGGGCGAATTCATGGCGATATCGGTAGCATCATACTTAATCTTAGCCTCAATCGGCCCGTAATAATGTTCGCCATCCTCCGAGGTGTACACATCAACTGCAACGGGAGCAAACGTCCATGCCTCTGGAACATGTGCAAAACGTACTTCGACATTTTGTAGCGTAATGGACTTACTTAATGTAAACGTTGCATCGAGATCTGAGCCCGAGAAGCCCAGCCATCCTCGAGAAAGATCGCTAATCTCAGCAAATTCACCATCAAAAAGAATCGACTCAGCGTTGTAGTTATATGGTGTATTGGGTTGTTTGGCGTACTTCACGGAGACGACATAGTCGAAGTTGAACCGTTGAGTTGCCGTAAATGAGGTGGTAGCCCCTTGCTTGAAAACTCGAGCCTTAACTAACGTAGATCCTTGTATTATAAATGGCTTCGTGTAAAGTGAAGACCTCTGGGATGGAACTGTGCCATCTACCGTATACCGCACTTCCGATCCTTTCACATCAGTGCGTAACGTAATGTTCATCGGACCATCAAAACGATCCTTGCTAGCAATGATGGTTGGCATCGGAAGCACACTCGACTCCACTACAGGATAATTCACTCGACGGAAGTCCTGTGGAACATAATCTTCCAAACTATAGCCACGCATGTGGACACGGAAATGATGCTTACGAGGCTGTATCAAAGCATTATCTTGCACATTCAAGCCTGCCGTCGCACTTCCAACGCCCTGATGACAATAGTCCAGATTCACCGTGTAATATTGCTGCTGCTTGAGATCCTCGCACCGTTTGATTGTGTACAATTGTTTGTCGCTATAGGGATACATATTGAACGAAAATACATCATCAATCATATCTACAAATAATCCCGTTCGCTTGTTCTCAAATGCTACCCAGTGAGACATCATTCTGTTGCCAGCCTCTTGTGGTCTTGCATAACAGTAGAACATCGACAAGGGTGAAGCGCAAAACGTTCCAATATTCCCAGAAAGATTCCTATCAACATAACTCTCTCTGTCCAAGCCATACCAACGTACACTATCAAAGGATAAAGCCAACTGCAACTGCATCCCAACACGTGGTAACGCTTTCACATATTCCGACGAAATAACCTCATTGTCAATAATAATATCTCCAGTATGAAGAACAGCTATCGTTTGCTTAACGTCGAACAATGTGTTACCTGCTCTATCTACATAGCGCAACATCGCATCGAATCCAATTGTATAAGAATCTATTCTTCGATGGTGAGTTGCCACAACAACCCGTTCCATATTGTCCGAAGTAATATTCTTCCACAAACGGTATCCATTTTTGTCTACAAGGTCATTGTCTGTCGGAATGCGAGTAAAATTCATTCTTGGGGCTGCAGATAAGAACGCCTCGTCGCCAAGTCTATACTCCGTAATGTCTGCAGCATTTAAATCATACACTAAATCAATTGCCGAATTATAGACGTGTACCTGCGAAATAACACTACGGGACATGCTGTCCGACACCTGCTCCATATTCAGATACTCTCTACCGTATTCTGGAATATTCTCTTTGGCAACCTCCTTCATTGGAATAGGAAACTCCACCGTATTCAGCACTGTCCCCTTCTCTATAGCAGAAGTCTCTGTCCTTTGCTTCGTGGTAAATCTGATATACAACTCCTCTCCCGCATACAGCGTCAGCTTCGGAATTTTTAGTTTAAAGTTTTTCTTTTCACCTGGCTGTAGATTGACATCCACCTCTCCTTCGATGATTCGAGGCTTTAGGTTCGAGAAGATATTATATTGCAACACATAGTCCTTCAAAGGTAGAAAGTCAAGTAAATTGGAGACTGCAAACTCGCCATGGTCGGATGAAAGTGAAATGAGCGATACTTCAAACGGCCGGTAAATTGAGCGTAACTCGTCGGCTGCAGGAATGAGTTTTCCCGAAGAACTCACGAAACCGACAGCAGTCGCATCTTTACACAGTATTGGGTAGGAATAGTCCGTAACATCGGACCAAATGTTTGCGAAGCCGCCCTGCAACTGACGATTTGATCTAACCATACCCCACACAGGTTCCATACCTCCAAAATTATTGCCGCGCTGATCTCCATACGATGCAAAGATGATTGGCCTTACCTGTGGCTTAACAATCATTGCCTTTAAGTCATCCACACCAATCTCCTTTGCAGCCACTAAGTCGGTATTGTCCGCATATCCAGCACCAGCGTAAAAAACAGGACGTGTTTTGTCTAACTGCTTCAATGAGCGATACGCCTGCTCCATGCAAGCACCATTATCAGCACCACTGCCTAACGACCACGCGATAATGGAGGTATAGTTCTTGAATGAACCATACATATTCTTCGTTCTCCCCGTGAATAAATCTGTGTATTGTTTGTCCGTGGCAACAGTCTTTTTTGAAGAAGAGAGCGGTTGGATGTTTGCATCACAGAACACATAGAACCCATACTCATCACAAAGTTCATAAAAATGGTGGTTCACGGGAGAATAGACCGAGGTTCTAATTGCATTCACATTGTGCTGCTTCATCAATTTAAGATCCTCTTCTATCCGTTGCTCTTTACGCTGAGCTGGTATGTCAACCAAGTCGTTGCCATAGACAACACCTCGCAATGTAATCGGTGTTCCATTTACCTGCAACTGACCATCCTTAATATCTATTGTTCGAAATCCAAAACGTGTGCCAAGCGTCTCCTCTAATTGCATTTCCTCATTGCGCAAGCGCACAACAGCAGTATACAGGACGGGGGTCTCTGCTGTCCACGGCTTAATGTTCGTAATATGTCTTTCAAAATGGAGGGTATTCAAGTTCGTTTTGTCAAAAACCACCCACTTCCCCATTTTTTCCAGCTGATTTCCATTTGGTTGCCACAACTCCACTTCCACATAGTACCGCCCTTTCTTCTGTGGATTTCGCAGACTGATGTCCATCGCATATTTCCCAGCCGATAGCGCATTATCATAGTCTGCCACAATGGTATAATCCTCTACATGAGCGCTCTTCCTAAGTACAATCAACACGTCATCAGTTATCCCGTTTACCTGCCTTGCGTAATTCATCTCCAGAACAGATGCAGTAGAAGGGCTGTACACTTGCATGGTAATTGAATTGGACTTCCCAACTTTCAAAAACTTTGAGATGTCGAATTCCGAAATAGCTCGCGAGTCTTCTGCATAGCCAACATACTGCTTGTTAATCCATATCTTGTAAGCGGAATGTGCCTGCAACGATAGGAAAGCACTATAACTACCCCATGTCTTCGGTGCCATAAAGTCGCGATGAAATGTGGTGATTAGGGTACTATTATCAGGAATAACTGCAGCGTCCTTTATCGGCGTTGTCTTTGCCAACTTGCCATTTACTTCAATGCAGTAGTTGGGCACGTCCACCTCTGCCCATCCACTCACCGAGTAGTTTTTATCCTCTGGATTAGGCAAACCACTCAATGACGTTGAAACTGAGTACCTCCATTTTCCGTTCAAACTAATTCGAAATGGAGATTTCTTATAGTTTAAACTCTCTAAATCTTTATCCGACGCATACGGGACGGTCAACGTATGGGGAGTTAGTCTCGACACCTCTTCCACTTCGAAATTACGCCAGTCTTCAATCGAAGGCTCGGGTGTTTTACTTTTAAATAACTGAGCTGGGGCTATGCCCCAGCACAAAATCATCAAACACCCCAAAAGTAACCTACGCTGCATCTTATGTGTTTTATCGTATTTGTATGTTACACTATTTCCAAGTATGGTTAATCCGACGCTACCAGTGGTACGACTGACTATCTATACACATCCTAAAAGTTCACACCAAAATTTACGCTCAGATTATGGAAGAGCTCCGACCTGCGAATAGCAGGATCCCCGTTCACACCTCGTTCTATCAACCTATTCGAAATGAACTGATATCCAGCACTGAGGTGAAAGGCAAAACCTCTTGACACAGCAAACCTCAGTCCGACAGACACCCCAAAGGTAACGCCACCCTTCAATATCTTCACATAGTCCTCCGTGGCATTACTTGACTTAAATGGAATTGCATAACCCAACTGCAAGGTCGTGTACGGGGTTAATCTACTGCGGAGATAATGGCTCCTCAGTTCTAAAAAAACAGGCAATTGCGAGAATGACTTGTTGGCATCATTAAGATAACTAAATCCAATACCAACCCCAGACTGCCTGCGCCACTGGAATCCCCCCACAAATGTCGCTCCATTCAAAGTGTACTTATCCTGAAATTCTGTGTTATTAAAATTCGTCAAAAAAGTATAGTCCACAACGCCGTAAAAACCGTAATACTTGTGTTCAATATGGCGAGGTTCATCGCCATTAAACAATGTATATTTCTGCAGGTTCAATGACTCAGCATTCGCCCACGCTGAACACAGCACAATAATCAATGCAACGCAAAACTTCTTCATAACCGTATCACTTGTTCTATGATATACGACGATGTTTCAGAAAAAGATAAGAAGAGACGACCATGCAACGCACGGTCGTCTCATTATTCATTTAGCACATGGACTTCAAGTTCGGCGACTTTACGAGAGTTGCCTCTGTGGCAGCCTGCACTTGCTCAAAACTGAATTCGGGATTAATTTCCGTAAGTACTATGCCTTCATTGGTAATCTCCATGACTCCCATTTCGGTTATAATCATGTTCACCCGTCCCTTCGCAGTTAAAGGAAGGTTGCACTTCTTGAGGATTTTCGGATTTCCCTTTTGTGTGTGCTCCATGGCCACTATCACCTTCTTGGCTCCAACCAACAAATCCATTGCTCCACCCATACCAGGTGTCAGTTTCCCTGGTATCATCCAGTTGGCAATATCGCCGTGCTCATCCACTTGCATAGCACCGAGTACCGACACATTGACATGTCCTCCTCTGATGATACCGAAAGACGTTGCACTGTCAAATGTGCTGGCACCAGGCACAGCCGTAGTATAGCTACCTCCTGCATTAATCAAAAACTTATCCTCTTTCCCCTCTTCGGGCGACTTGCCCATGCCTATCATACCATTCTCGGATTGGAGAATCACATGAACTCCTTCGGGCAAGTAATCTGGAATAAGCGTCGGAAGACCTATCCCCAAGTTCACCACATCACCATCGTGCATTTCCTTAGCGGCACGACGAGCAATAAAAGTTTTAATCTCATTCTTATCCATGATTAGTTCGTTTATTATGTTATTCTTATTTACCTACTGAACCTCATCACTGGCTATTTCATGCCACGCTTCACCATCTCTTGAGCCACATACGACGCCACATCATCGGCATAGGTATTCATGCCGAATCCTGCATCGTAGCCAAGTTCCTTGGCCAACTCATGACTGATGCGGGGACCGCCACACACCAAAATCATCTTATCTCGGAGCCCTTCTGCCTCAAGCATCTCCACTAATTCGGTCAGGTTCTTTATGTGGACATCCTTCTGGGTTACGGTCTGCGACACCAACAACGCGTCTGCTTTCAGTTCAAGAGCCTTGGCTATAAATTCTTCATTAGGAACCTGACTCCCCAGGTTATAAGCATCAATCATATCATACCGCTCCAACCCATAGTGTCCAGCATAGCCCTTCATATTCATAATGGCATCAATACCCACCGTGTGGGCATCGGTACCCGTTGATGCGCCAACAGCCACAATATGCCGACCAATATTCTCGCGTATGTACTCGTCGCATTCCTTCATTTCCATCTTGGTAGACTCCACCTTTGGTACATAAATATTGGTGTAATCCACCGTATGGGTACAACTGCCATAGCAGTTGAAGAATGTAAAGCCTTTAGTAAGTTCCTTCGTGTAGACCACCAATGGGTTTTCAAACCCCATTTTCTTCAGCAATTGTTTCGCAGCCTCAATAGCCTCGTCCCCATCAGGAACAGGCAATGTAAAACTCAACTGAGTCTTACCATCGTTCATTGTATCGCCATACGGCTTTATTTTCTTAAGGTCCAAGGTCTTGTCAAAATCCTTAGCCTCCATTGAATACAAACCTTCACTCATAACTCTTTTCTGTTGCGACAGCACTGTACTAGCTGTCTTTACCTATTCAATTCTTCTCTGTGCGTCGTCTTCGGTCTACTCAACACGCCTACCTTACTTTTTTCCTTTCATCAGAGCAACAAAAGGATTGCTGTAGCATTCCGACTTCAATACCACACCGTCCAAGCCTTTGCCTCCGTTTTTAGGTCGTTTCACATTAGCAAAGATACCTTTCTCAAGTGCCGTAAATAGTCCTTCCGACTCCATCTGCTCCAACAGGTGCGTAGCATTGTCCAAAACCTCTTTGGCTCGGTTACGCACAATGCCTCCCTCTCTAAATTCCACCTCGCTGCCTATATCCTTCATATTGCCGAAGATGTACTTGGCATTTTCGATAGAAAGATAACGGTCGCTCATAAACGGGGTATGGATAGCCTCCGTCGGCATACCCAACAGTTGCAACCCTTGATGCGTCCAGATACCTATCATATTGAACAATGCATCCTGTATATGGCCACGGAATATATTACCCGTCATGAATTTGGTGGGTGGCATGTACTTCAGCGGTGCCTTGGGGAAGATTTCCCGTATCATTTGCGCTTGAGCCAACTCATAGAGGAAACCGTTCTCCAACTGCGGATCCATCTCAAAGGCGTGTCCGAGTCCCTGCTGTTCCTCGGGCAAACCTGCCAAAAGAGCCAACTGTTCGTTGATGAAGTCGGAAGCCAATACCGTATGAGCCTCCTCATACGCATCGGCCGTAGTAAGATAGTTGTCTTCACCCGTGTTGATGATAACACCTGCAAATCCATTGATAATGCGGGAGAAATACTGGTCTATCAGCGTCCGCTGCATATTGATGTCGCGAAACAGAATGCCGTACAAGGCGTCGTTCAACATCACATCCAATCCTTCCAAAGCTCCCATGGCGGCTATCTCTGGCATGCACAATCCCGAGCAGTAGTTACACAACCTGATGTAACGTCCTACCTCTTCGCCCACCTCATCCAAAGCCTTACGCATGATGCGGAAATTTTCTTGAGTTGCGAAAGTTCCGCCAAAACCTTCCGTAGTTGCACCGTACGGAACGTAGTCCAGCAGACTTTGCCCCGTGGTTCGAATCACGGCTATAATATCGGCACCTTGCCGTGCGCCTGCCTGAGCCTGCACTACATCCTCATAGATATTACCTGTTGCCACGATGATGTAAAGATACGGCTTTGATCCTTCCCCTATAGTCTCTATGTAGCGTTCACGACGCAAACGATTGCCTCTAACCCGGTCTATGGCGGCGGACACGTACGGTGCCAACGCCTCGTTGCGTTCCTTTTCGGTGTGCACTGGTTGGTTGATGAAATCAATCTTGCCAGCCACAACCGCATCGGCAACTTGCTGCGGAGTCATGCCTGTTTCGGCAATGCAATTACCGAGGAAGTAGGCTATTCCCTGCCCCAACACGCCACGCGACTGCATTTCCTTCACCAGCACATTGGGCAACGGCACCTCATTCTCGTCAATTCCGTCTATACCTAAGAGGCGACAAATGGTTCGCTCCACTGCAACCGTGGTATAATCCTCAACAAAATCCTGCACTTGGTTGGCAATCTTGCCAGCTATACCTCTCGCATACTCGACCTTCGAAAAGTCCAGGCCTACTTTACTTTCCTGCATACAGCGTATTTCTATCTTTCTCTGCGCTAAAGTCTGTGGTCTGCCGTAAAAACTACTTTACCGAGCATCCTCTTCTTGACTTTCGCTCTATTATTCAATATAATTAGGGTGCAAAGTTACTTATTTTTCTGCAAATAGCACATCTTTACCCAAACAAAATCCCCTTTCATCCCTGCTTTTTACTCTTTGTCAGTCTTTTTAGGCAGCTTCAACATCGAAAGCTTAGTTTTGGGATGAAGTTCACTAAAATCCACATATCCACTTATGCCTGCCACCTTGCCAGTTTGCGAATACTGCCAAAGGGTGTACGGCACCTGAGGGGTGCGCCTGTAATTGGCTATAAAGAATTTGTAGTTCGCATACTTCTTTCCCTTAAAGTGCATGTCGTACACGTGTTCGCTCGTGTATATAATAGGCTTCACGCCATACGTCTTTTCCATTATCTCCAGTATCTTGTCCACTCGGGCGATGTTGAGGTTGTACGAGTGATGCTCCTCAATGTCCAGTACGGGTATTAGGTCTTGCTGCTTTTTATTGACCACAGCCTTGAAGTTGTCCATCTGCTGATAGGCCGTAGTCTTACTGCTGTAAAGGTGATAGCTTCCCACAGGCAAGCCCTCGTCACGCGCCCCTTTTAGATTTTTCTTGTACATGGGATCTTTCAGGGAAGCACCTTCAGTGGCCTTGATGTAGACATACTTCACCTTCTTGGATTCAGCCACTTTCTCCCAGTTGATAGTCCCTTGATATTTGGACACATCAATGCCTCGTACCTGCCCCCAGGCACACACAATGCCAACCATGAGGATGAGCAAAAGCAGGGCACTGCGACTATTCATCGTGGCTAATTACGCTAAAAAGTGCATTTTATTACCTCTTCACATACCAGTTCTACAAGACCGGTGTGCGACACTTACGATTCCTCAACTTCGTTTTCAACCCCCTTTATCTGGTACGAGAGCAAACCATTACTCTCTGCACTAATCATTTGCAGTCGTGCTTTGTACTTCCACTGCCACCGCATACGAACCGATATTAGGCCGCGTGTGAGGAATGAATGCACAAAAGGATGCATCACGATTGTGAGCTTCTTTCTCTCTTTTTGCGTTGTAAGGTGGCGCACGTCAGCCTCTATATCGTCCACTATGGTCAGACTGGATTTAATCTTGCCTGTACCTTCGCAAAGAGGGCACTTCTCCTGTACATCAACCTCCATGGCGGGACGTACACGCTGGCGCGTAATCTGCATGAGGCCAAATTTACTAAGGGGCAAGATAGTGTGGCGTGATTTATCACGCTTCATCTCCTCGGTCATCACCTCAAACAGCTTCTTGCGATGTTCGGCTTTTTCCATATCAACGAAGTCCACTATCACAATGCCCCCCATATCGCGCAAGCGCAGTTGACGAGCAATCTCTTTTGCTGATTCGATGTTCACCTGAAGAGCCGTATCTTCCTGTCCCGTACCCGCCTTGACATGATTACCGCTATTGACGTCTATCACGTGCATAGCTTCGGTATGCTCAATGTAGAGGTACACTCCCGACCGTATTGTTACGATGCGGCCAAAGGCTCGTCGTATATCACGTTGGATGCCAAACTGCTCAAATATCGGGGTCGTCATTCGATAATGCCGCACGATGTCCACTTTGTCGGGTGCAATAGTGGCGACATAGTTTTTCACATCGTTGTAGCACTGCTCGTTGTCAATAAAAATAGTATTGAATTCGTCGGACAACATGTCGCGCAGCAGCGAGGTTGTGGTGTTCAACTCGGAGTAGACCCTCATCTCACTCGTGGCTGTTTTCAACTTCTTACACAGTGTTGCCCACGCGTTCATCAAGTTGCGTAAGTCGGCATCAATCTCTGCGACAGAACGTCCCTCCGCAATGGTTCGCACGATAATGCCGAAGTTGGCCGGCTTGATGCTCTGCACCAACCTACGAAGCCGACTGCGCTCCTCGGGCTTTTTTATTTTCTGAGAGACAGATATTTTGTCCGAGAAGGGCGTAAGCACAATGTAACGTCCTGCAAACGAGATATTGCCGTCCAGCTTGGGTCCCTTAGTAGAGATAGGTTCCTTCGTTACCTGCACCAGCAGATATTGCCCCACTTTGACAGTGGTCGTTATATTGCCAACTTTCTCAAGAATGGGCTCACGCTTAAAATCCTTCAGCGTCGCCACGCTGGCATCGCCATTCATAGCCAAACGCAACATCCGCTCATAATTATTGTAGTTGGCACCCAAGTCGAGGTAGTGCATAAATCCGTCCTTGTCTCCTCCGAGACTGACGAATATCGCGTTCAATCCTGGCATAATTTTCTTCACTCGACCCAGGTACACATCGCCCACTACGTACTGATTGTCGATGCGTTCCTTGTGCAACTCCACGAGTTGCTTATCTTCCAATAGAGCCACATCAACCGTAGTATCAGTAGCCGATATAACGAGTTCTTTATTCACACTTTCGTACGTTTTTATATCAAAGTCTGGCGCAAAACCACGCCACGACCACCATGTTCCAATCCCGATATCTCCCTCTCCCCTTCTTCTCCCAGCGCACACCCGTCGGATAGCTCATCCATACGAGAGGTACTATCCCTATCCTGCGCTTGCGTCTTCGTTGGGTATAGAATACATTTTCTAAAACAAAACAAATTACACAACAGAGGTCAACCACCTCGTCGTGTAATTTGTTTTAGCAATGTTAGAGAAAATGTAGGTGTATACCTACTTATTTCTTCTTATGTCTGTTCTTACGCAAACGCTTTTTGCGCTTGTGGGTAGACATTTTGTGTCTTTTGTGCTTCTTTCCGTTAGGCATAGCAGTTGTTATTAATTGATTGAACCCTTATTTTACGTTCTTCTTAACATCCAAAACAAAAGTCTTGGCAGGCTTGAAAGCTGGGATATTATGTGCAGGAATGATGATAGTCGTGTTCTTCGAAATGTTGCGACCCGTTTTTTCTGCTCTCTTCTTCACTATGAAAGAACCAAAACCTCTCAAGTACACATTCTCTCCACCTGCTAAGGATTCCTTGATAACGTTCATGAATTCTTCGACCGTAGCCTGGATAGCCACCTTCTCGATTCCTGTCTTCTGAGCAATGTCTGCTACTATTTCTGCTTTTGTCATCTTTGATGAATTATTTAATGTATCTAACAAAATGCAAAGATAGGCAAAATCTACGAAACATCGTGCTACTCAGCACTAAATTATTTATAGCACCGAGCACCACCCATGGCAACAACTTTCTAAAACAACAAGTTATACAAAATACCACATTACCACCCATCTCCACAAAAACATTTCCTCAACTCCCACGCACTGTTCTGATCCGCTCATAAAATACCAATATTGTAGCATTTTACATCTTTTTCTCATCTCCCCAAAGCATCCACATTGCACACCAATGATGAGTGCTCTGCCTCATAAATCAACCTTTCTCCGTCGCCCCACACAATATTATGGAGTGCCATTCCGTTTTCAACTCACAGACGGGAATCCCCATCCCATCCTCATAATATCCATCCACTTCCCTCACATTTTTTCATCGAAAACATGGCTCTCGACCGTCATGCCGTAGGCTTGATGCTAATATTTCCAACAGATAAACATATTCAACCGCACCATCGACCTATGTTTCAAGTAGAAGGATAGCATTCATGCCGTACGACATAATCTTCAAACCTGCACGCCATCAAGCCCAATGTACTTGGGCTTCCAACCAATTTTCCATACAGGGCAAAAGTCAGAAGACAGCACACGCCCAAACACCGCTCCTACAAAGCTAAACCAGAGAAGAACAGCACACCACATGGAGCAGCAACAGCCTCCATAAAAAAATCAACAGAAAAACACTCCACAGCCGTACCACGCCTCACAACCGCAGCCACAACGAACTTACCGCACCTCTACTTGGTCGCTATTTTTGCCACGCAAGAACACGCCGCAGTAGACAGCAGCAAGGCAGACGCAAGACAACAGGATTAGCCACCACGGAATACCCACCTTATTTTCAATCAGTGCATGAAACAACTGTCCATCATGAGGCAACAGCATGTAGCACAGCACGAGTACGCCGTTGTTCATGCAGTGGACCAATGTATTCACCCAAATAGTTCCACTGCGAAAATACAAGTAACCCAACAGTGCGCCCATAGCCATCCGAGGCAAAAAACCAAACACATCGCCATGCGCTACCGAGAAAATAACTGCCGTCAGCCACACAGCCACATGCTCATTACCCCACCACTGACGGACAAAGTTCTGCAAAGCGCCACGAAAGAAAAACTCCTCGCACACAGCAGGCACCACTGCGACAGCGAGGAGCGCATACATCAAACTGTCCAAACCTCGCCCAGACAGCAACAATTCTATTTCGCGCTCTGAAGATTCCGAAAATGCACGGAGGGTCTGCTCCAGCGCCTGCATAGATACTGGAAAATGCAACGACTCATTCCATGAAGTCAAAACTGAAACAATAGTCAGTGATGTACCCCATACCACCAAACCACCAACGAAAAACTGCCACCGAGAGTGCCGAATACGCACACCAAACAACTGAGACAAAGAGCCATCACACAGCCACACAGATAGCAAGGCTGGTAGCAGGAATACAAGCACTTCGCTCAGTGTCTGCATTCCGAGTTTGGCACTACGAGAAGTAACGTCTACACCCGTGAGGTTCAAACTCAGCACTGAAATAAAAAAAACTGCTAATCCAAGCAACAGAGCCAACAAGAGGATGGCCACTTTCATAGAAGGCTTAACGCCTTGACGCTGCTTGTCCATAAGATTGTGACCTCGGCGGGATTCAAACCCACGACTTTCGGAACCGGAATCCGACGTTCTATTCAACTGAACTACGAGGCCAAGTCAATTCCATTTGCGAAATCGCGACTCATTAACTGATTCCGCACTCATTTATTATCCCTACTGCAACATTTTTTATCATTTTTTCTTCATCTGCATAGCCTTAGCACCAGTAAATCCGCTGCGAACCACAAGAATAAACTCATTCTTTGATCATGACAACCTCCTCACATATCGCTCATATTACAAACATTATGGCAGCATCTCAATCATCTTTACCACCGCACCAAATGTACTGTCGGCCGCTGCACGCCAAAAGTCAGCATATTGTCTACGGTGGTCTGAAGTCGCTGTAGGTTTATCACTAATCACCCGCATGGATAGAAAGGGTACGTTGCGGAGGTGGCACACTTGTGCTATGGCAGCCGACTCCATATCAACGGCCAAGGCTTGTGGGAAATCACACTTGATGGCCCAAATCTCGTCCGCCGTCGTAATAAACTTGTCGCCACTACATATTAAGCCGTAGTGCACCCGAGACTCATCAGATGCCGACTGGCGCATAGTCTGTAGCAATAAATCATCGGCTCGAAAGCAGGCTGGCAGGCCTTGTACCTGCCCTTTCTCATTGCCATCGCCGCACCACACGTCGTGATACCGCACTTCACCTCCCACGACGATACCCATCACATCAACCGAATCATCAGCACTTCCCGCCACTCCCGTATTGAGCACACAATCTACCTGATGCTGCGCAATCAACTCGGAAGCCATCAAGGCCGCATTGACTTTCCCTATACCACTCTTGCTAACCCATACTTGATGAACGCCTATGCGCCCCTTCTGGCTGGCAAGTGCAGCCTGAAGGAGCGCATATTCCGAATCCATCGCCACAATAATTCCTACTCTCATATACCTTATATATTATATGTGCATTTCGCACCGATAAGCACTGCTGCAGGGCTATCGTATGGGTGCACATTTCTGCATGGAAGCCTTGACAAAAGCCACAAACAGCGGATGTGGGTGCATGGCTTTACTCTTGTACTCCGGATGATACTGAACACCGATAAAGAATGGGTGCGCAGGTATTTCCACTATCTCAACCAAGCCCGAGTTGGGATTGACACCGCCAGGCACCATGCCACTCTCTTTGTACTGTTCCAAATAGGCGTTGTTGAACTCGTATCTATGACGATGGCGTTCGGAGATAGTTGCTTCGCCATAAATTTCCATTGCCTTCGAGCCTTCCATCAACTGACAAGGATAGGCACCCAAACGCATTGTGCCACCCATATTGGAAATGCTCTTCTGCTCTTCCATCATGTCTATCACTGGATGGGCTGTTGAAGGACTGATTTCTACCGAATGGGCATCGGCATAGCCCAGCACATTGCGAGCAAACTCCACCACTGCACACTGCATACCCAAGCATATTCCTAAGAATGGAACCCCCTGCTCTCGTGCATAACGAACGGCGCATATCTTGCCCTCGATACCACGCGTACCGAAACCTGGAGCCACCAAAATGCCGGTCAAACCTGCCAACTTCTCGGCCACATTACTTTCATCAAGATACTCCGAATGAACATAGCGTACATTAACCTTGCAGCGCAACTCTGCACCTGCATGGATGAACGCTTCGGTGATGGACTTGTAGGCGTCCTGAAGTTCCACATACTTCCCGACCAAACCGATGTTTACCTCCTTCTCTGGGTTCTTGAGTTTATAAAGGAATGCCTCCCATTGCGCAAGATCCATCTCGCTTTTAATCGGCACATCAAGCTTACGAAGCACCTGCACATCCAACTTTTCGTCGCGCATCTTCAGCGGCACTTCATAAATGCTGGACACATCACCATCCTCAATAACACAATCGCCGTCGATGTTGCAGAACAGCCCAATTTTATCTCTTACGCTTCGCGTCAGTGGTTTCTCAGTACGACAAACGATGATATCTGGCTGAACACCCTGCTGCTGCAGTGCCTTCACCGAATGCTGTGTCGGTTTCGTCTTCAACTCCCCAGCTGCCGCGATATAAGGAATGTAGGTCAAATGAATCACCAAGCAGTTCTTACCTAGAGCCCACTTCAATTGGCGCACGGCTTCGACAAAAGGATAGGACTCAATGTCTCCAACTGTACCTCCTATTTCGGTAATCACAAAATCGTACTGACCAGTATTGCCAAGAGCCGTAATACGTTCCTTGATTTCATTTGTGATATGCGGTATCACCTGTACGGTAGCTCCTAAAAAGTCACCACGGCGCTCCTTCTCTATAACATTCTTATAGATGCGACCTGTCGTAACATTATTAGCTTGCGACGTAGGAACACCAGTAAATCTCTCGTAGTGTCCAAGATCCAAATCAGTCTCTGCACCATCATCCGTAACGAAACACTCACCATGCTCATAGGGATTGAGAGTGCCAGGATCAATATTGATATATGGATCCAACTTCTGATTGGTTACCGAATAGCCACGTGCTTTCAGCAAGCGTGCCAACGACGCAGCAATGATTCCTTTCCCAAGCGAAGACACCACACCCCCCGTAACGAAAATATATTTTGTCGACATCACCTTTTATAGTTATACCTGTTATTCCATTCTATTTCCCCTCTTCAACCTATTCTTGCCGCCTCTTCAACAAACCTTGTTCTTTTCTTATCTACAATATACAGTACACTTTATCCATGTCCCCTACTCTCAACAACCTACACCCAAACTCTGCAAAATTACGAAAAAACAATAAAACTATTTCATTCCACTCCCTACGACTTAGACTACAGATTCAACAACCAAATACAAAAATCGAGAGTACCGAAAGGGTGCATAAACAGAATGGAGAATGGAACAATAGCGATATTCTTGAAAGACGATTAATTTCAGATTGAACATTAACAGTGATGGACCGAAAAAGTGAAGCAATACTGCATGATTTGAGAACTAATTGCAAGATGAGTTCGTCTGTGTTTTCAATAAACCCCTTTTCCCCATGAATAGTCTGGATGGACGAAGTAGATTTACAATGCAAATGTTTGACAATAAATTGATGGAAAGCGAATTTATAGTCATTACCAAAACCTAATAACCAACTTGGGTTAACTTGAATTTTAAAACATAAAACCAACTTCTATATATTATCGTTCACTTACTATCACCCAGAATGTTTTAAATATCAACCCAATGTCATACCAAACCGAATGCTTCTCCACGTACTCCATGTACAGTTTGATTTTTTCCTGCATGATTACTTCGATGTAATACTTCTCTGGATCATCAGCCTGTGCCATCAGTTCATTTTCGTTCCTATACTTAATACTTGCAGGGTCGGTGATACCTGGGCGCACATCAAGGACGTGTATCTGCTCCGCTGTCCAGTAGTCAACAAAGTGCCGCACTTCGGGCCTCGGCCCCACGAGGCTCATATCCCCAATGAAGACGTTGATGAGTTGTGGTAGTTCATCGAGTTTCAGTTTGCGTAACCAGTAACCAGCACGCGTAACGCGTGGGTCGCGACCACCAATGGTAACAAGACTTCCTTTATCTGCCCCAACCCTCATGGTACGGAATTTGAAAATACGGAAATCTCGGTTATGCCGTCCCACGCGCACCTGTCTGTAAAACACAGGTCCACTACTGTCCACCTTTACCCCAATGGCTATTAACAAAAAAATAGGACTCAATCCCAGTAGTCCTATTCCGCTGGCCAAAATGTCAAACGCACGTTTCATGCCTTGCTGAGTATGTCGTGAAGGTTTTCCACCACGTAGTCCACATCCTCGTCTGAGAGCCGTGTGTGCAGGGGTAGGGTAATTTCGTTCCGATAGCGAGCGTAGGCGTTGGGGTAATTCTTTATGTCGAATCCGAGGCGCTTATAGGCTGTCATCATGGGTAGAGGCTTGTAATGTACGTTGGTAGCGATACCTCGTTCGGCCATCTTGGTAATGACATCGTTGCGTTCCTGTTCACTCTTCCCTATGAGGCGCACCATGTAGAGGTGTCCACTGGAGGAGTGGTTCTCACCAGAATGTTGCAACAGATCCACTTCAAGGTCTTTTAGTCTTTCGTCATAGCGGCCTATGATTTGTCGGCGGCGGTAGAGCAGTTCGGGGTAACGTTTCAACTGAGCAAGACCGATGGAAGCCATGATGTCAGTCATGTTACACTTATAGGCAGGTTCAACTACGTCGTACTCCCACGCGCCGAGTTGTGTTTTGGCCAAAGCATCCTTGCTCTGCCCATGCAGACTGTAGAGCATGAAGCGGCGGTAGAGTTCCTCGTCGTCCACGACCTCGGGCAGATGCCACGTTAGGGCTCCCCCTTCGGCAGTGGTAAGATTCTTCACGGCATGGAACGAAAAAGAAGTGAAGTCGGCTATTTCGCCGCACACTTGGCCGTTTCGCTTGGATCCAAATGCATGAGCCGCATCGGCTATCACTACCACTCGTCCGATAGTTTGTTGGAGTTCGTTTGTGGCCTTGAATAGATGTTTCCTGTTCTCTACTATCTGGAATATACGGTTGTAGTCACAAACGATGCCCGCAAGGTCAACGGGCAAGATGGCTTTAGTGCGAGGAGTGATAGCTCGCTCCATTGCCTCATAATTCATCTCATAACTATTGCACTGTGTGTCTATCAGCACAGGCTCGGCTCCCACATGGCAGATGACGCTGCAAGTAGCCGTGTAGGTGTAGGCAGAAGTAATTACCTCATCGCCCTCGCCAATGCCAAGGATTCGAAGAATGGCCTCCATACAGGCCGTAGCTGAGTTGAGACAGACGGCTTTCTTCGTGCCACAGCAGTGGGCTATCAACTGTTCAAATTCTTTAGTCTTGGGGCCTGTAGTAATCCAGCCACTACGCAGGGCCTCGCCCACAAGAGCAATCTCCGCCTCGGTGATGTCGGGTGGAGAGAAGGGAATGTTTTTTTTAAAGTTCATATCTTTACAAATATCGTTTATACTGCTTGTTTATATTGTTTTTGGCAACAAACAGCCACTTATATGTGTGCAACCATGTAAGTTTCTATTATTACCACTTTTGCCAAAACCACGCATACAACTGCATCTTTAATGCACTGTACGATATACTGAACATCCTCCTCTGTCCCCATCGGGCCATATAACAGACACACACCTCTTTTGAATAGGCTTTCGCTCACGCCATTGGTGTAGGAGGAATTGTTCTTGTAGACGGATTGCTTGTGCATGGGCTTCCATAAAGGGCGATCATCAATTCCTTTGGGATCAAGGAATACACACATAACTTCCACGTTGGCATTGGGTTCGCAGTCGGTGTGCAGAATTTCGGCAGCATGAACTACTCAACCAGCACCACCTACTGTCGTTTGACAAGCCTATTTCTATCCTTGAACATGCAGATTTTCATTCAAGAGCATGATGCAGATCCAGTAGTTGCCATCATAGGCCGGGCTGGGGTTGGGATGCACACTGATGCCCTCAACACAGGAAAAAGCATCTTTATATAGGTGTTGAAAAGGCTTGTGATGGGCAATGTAGTCGTTCACGATAGTCATCTGGCTGCGTCCGATACCAACACAGTTGTTGCTCATGAGGTAGTTGTAGCCGATATGTTCATGCTGGTAGTATGGATAGGCCTCATGAGACTGTGTGGCGAACATCATTTCTATGCGCCAATAGGCCTCGTCTTCAGTAATGAGGGCACCACCTCTAGGGCGATCATCTTGATGCCATTATAAGAACGTACGCCATACTTGCCGAAGGTGCCCAACACCTACCCCTTGAAGCAGTTGCCAAATCCCTCGGTAGCATCTTCTATTGTGGAGATGTCGTACTGATTGGCAATTTCCATAATGTACTCAATATTGTACAACATACCGTAAAGTGCCACAGGAATGATGGCCTTCGGCTTGCGGCCCGTCTTATTGATGCGGTCCTGGATGTTTTAGCAGGTCGGGATCCATATTCCAGCCGTCAGGATCGCTGTCCACATAGACTGGCGTTGCGATAATTACGCAATATATGTTCCACTACTGTTTAGCAAATATATCCTGATTGCAAATTATTTTAAAACATCATTCTGCAATTTGCCAAAACTTCGGTGAAAATGTTTCTTAAACTCTAATGAGAATATATCATGCTTAATCTGCGTAATAATTCTCATTCCATGTGGCGTTGCTTTGGCTTTGTCATCACCGACCATCAACCTTGCAAGTTCCATAATACGTGCATCAGTATACCGTTCTTTTAGGTCAAGTAATCGCAATGCCTCACACTTATGATAGTTATAGCGTTCTTCTAAATGAAAAGCCTTGACAACTTCTGAATAGTCTGGGTCTTTGAATGAATTGAACTTGATTTCATACTCATCCATTCTTTTCTCAAAACCAAAAGTTGAACAGACTCCATGCTTATTATGTACCTCAATGGTTACTATTCTTTCAAAGTCATAAGCCGTATTTGTCGGACTTAGCTTTTTTCTTAGTGCCGCACTCGAATACAGTTGTTTTTGACCCTTTATCCGACTCCCATTGCACATCTGACAGGCAGGAACGAAGTTGAACAATGAAAGCCCGATGATTGGACACTTTGCCTTGTTCAGTACATGATCAAGATCAAACTGAGCCTTCTTCCCGCCGTTCATGGTATAGGCATTCACATAAGCCATGTCACAATAGTGGCAGGTGTGTATCTCAAAACCATTATCCGTATCCATGAAAAACTTTGCTATGACAGGCTGCAAAGCATCCCATGTGTTTCCGTTTCTGTCCTTGTGCTTGTCATATGAAAATAGAGATTTCCCGTCATCAGTTAAATCATCAGTTTTTGACAATCCCAAGGACACATAAACCTCATAGATATCTGCAAGACACTCAAAGTCAAGTACAAGCAACTCCCCGAATTGTATTGGGAGCAAACCTCTGAAACGCCTGTCCCGTTGAATGATAGAACGTCTAAGGCTTACCCAACGGGGCTGTCGTTGCGCCATATCAGGAAAGCAACTTTTATATTTCTCTTTCAGCGACTTGATATGACTTTTATCACCATAGTCCATTCTAATCATCAATCTGTTCCTTTTGAGCTATAAGCCGTTTTAACCGTTCGCTTGTTTCCCAAATTTCATTGTCGATTTCTGCCACACTCATTCTTGAATTCGGCAAGAGTCGAGCCATTTCGTCCATCATATTGCGCAGTAGACTATGAAGGTATTCGTCTGCTACCAGTCTGGTCGTAATTACATATTTCGTCCAAACATGTAATTCATCCTCCAGTACTCTTTGTTTGTTCTTGCTTTCTGAAAATTTTCTGTAAAGAGTAAATATTTCCTCTATATGTTTTCTTGCCACCTCACCCATTGAATACTCCATAAAGAAACTATTGCTCAACATCTCATGTATGTTGGCACAGAATGTTTCGGATGTGTCATTGCCATCACCCAGAAAGAGGATGTTCTTCCTTGGCAGGTCTGATATAACAAAAGGAGAATGAGTAACAATCAGCACGTTCAATCCTCTTACAGACTCAAACTTAATATTGTTTAATGCCGTTAGAACATAATGAAGGAATCGGCGTTGTAGGTCGGGGTGGAAGTAAAGTTCAATCTCATCCAACATCACATTCACATATTTGTATTTTAACAGATACTCGGCATGTCCTTCTTCGTCTTTCCCTAACAGATAATCATCTGTTACAGAATCAATATTAACCAAGTGATACATCAGGTTACTCACTGTATAGGCAATCTGTCTTTCACCGGAGCTTAGTCCTTCAAAAGGTATCACATCCATGTCTGAATATGTACCGTCAAGGCTTACCTTATCTTTATGTACAATCTGAAAAGCAATGTTTGTCGTTGGTGGTGGAAGTAACTGAATCAGTTTAATATTCCACCGTACATTATCTGGATTCTCGCAAATTTCTCTCGCCTTGGGATATGTATTCCTCAGAGAATAGGTGTTTCTATTTCCACCAGAATATATCTTAAATTTCAACTGAAAGAGGCATCTGCGAAGTTTAAGCGAAATGTGGCTCTGGTCGTTCTGTAGTTCCTCCATATGCTTCTGAAAAAGCGTTTCACTGAAATTCTTGCTAAAAAGATTATCCCTGACTTTACGGTACTGTTTGTATGTCCTGATAATCTTTAGGGTCTTATATACTACATACTGATGAGTGACAGAACCGAAATTCCTTGGCATGGGCAATTCAAGCCAGTCCATCCATGACTTTAGTATCAGTTTGTAGTAATAGTCGAAATTCTGCCGTATCATGGCACTACTGCCTACGTTCAGATTGTCTAACATATTGTCTTTGCAAAACTTCGGGCTTTCTATTGATGGCAGATACACGGCCATGATTTCAAGTGTGTCATTTATTCGCCTAAATGGGAAAAAACCATCGCCATCTTCATAATACAGCATAGACAATAGCCTCTCCTTTGCCAGTTTGTTTTCGTTGGGAATGTCTATCGACCCGTTGTTCCGCATCGGGTGGATAACAACCGGTGTCTGATAACCATCATTTTTATGGAACACTCCTTTCAGCCATACATCATCTTCTGTTATCTCATGCTGGGGATTCTCTTCAAGAAGACACCAGTCTGCTTCGCGGATATAATCCTGATAGTTATAGGCATACATGGAATAGTTACAGACAATGGTATAGAACAAACTCTTTAGTACATCATATTCATGTGGTTTATTCTTTTTTCGCACGTCTGGGTCATTTGTCTGCTCCTCTATATCCAACAATTCCTTCTCACGATCAATCACATAGTGTCCAACCTCTACCTCTTTGCTGTAAATTACTTTCAACGATTGCCCGTAACTCCTAATAAACACTACATTCTCATTCACGAGAACAGCCAACTCTCCATATACGCCAGGATTGAAATGCAGGTGTTCTGCAGCAGCAAACTCTTCCCCCTCACCAATGATGGCAGCAGCCAGATTATTCAAAATACGAATCACCATATCAATGCAACTGCTCTTTCCCGTACCATTCTTACCTACAATCGCACAAATGCTAACGGACACTCTTTCGGTGTTATATAGGACATTCTCTTCGGCAAATGACTTGTCAAAGATAACCTCATTATCATCAATTTGCATGCCTTTATAGAAGCAGAACCAATCCTTTCTCCCAAACAATGCTTTTTGCATACACTCAGCATCCCGTTTGGCACTACGGCTTACATTCTTGGGGGTAAATACACGCAAGCCCAATACACGGAACAATCGTTTGTCTCTTAGCATTTCTCTCGACTTAACCTCTTATCGACGTCCCCATTGGGGCACGAATAGAAAACTACAAAACTGCCATATAGCAGAGAATAACCGCTTCACACGATGCTGTTCCTGATGGTATCGACGATGTAATGTACATCATCATCACTCACGTAAGAGCCTGTGGATAAGCACATTCCAACCTTAAAATGGACTCGCTCACGCCATTCACGTAGGCTGATGAATCCTTATACACAGGCTGTTTGTGCATTGGCTTCCACACCGGACGTGCCTCAATACCAGCCCTGTCGAGTGCCACTCGCATGGCTTCCACATTTGCGTTGGGCTGACAGTCGGTCATGGCACTGTCTGCCACGTGTATCACACCCTCAGATCCGCCAACAGCACCCGTAACAACAGTCTTATAGGCATCTTCCTGACCTCTCACCTTCACATTTGGGTCTAATGTCATGGTACACAGCCAGTAATTAGAATCATATTCGCCTGTTGTAGGCTGAAAATGAACCTTGATTCCTATCACATCTTTCAGGAGCTCCTCATAGAGTTTCTGTACATGCTGATGGTGTGCTATATGACTGTCTGCCACCGTCATCTGTCCCCGACCGATGCCAGCACAGATGTTGCTCATACGATAATTGTAACCAATCTTCTCATGCTGATAGTAAGGGTAACTCTCACGATACTGTGTGGCATACATCATAATCTCGCGCCAACTCTCCTTGTCGGAACATATCAACATACCTCTGCCCGAGGTGGTTATCATCTTGTTGCCGTTGAACGACAGCGCTCCATAACGACCGAATGTGCCCAGCACTTGCCACTTGTAGCGACTGCCAAAACCCTCGGCAGCGTCCTCAATGACAGGAACATCATAGCGATTCGCAATCTCCATAATGCGGTCAATCTTGTATGGCATGCCCTACAGCGCCACGGGAATGATGGCCTTTGGCTTCTTTCCTGTCTTCGCAATCCCGTCCTTGATGGCCTCTTCCAGCAGGTCTGGGTCCATGTTCCATGTGTCCTTCTCCAAGTTGCTGAACACAGGTGTTGTCCCGAGATAAGTGATAGGATGAGACGATGAACAGAACGTAAATCCCTGTACAATAACCTCATCTCCAGCACAAACGCCACAGGATATCAGTACCAGATGCATCGCAACCGTACCCGTCGAAAGGGCGACCACGAGTTTGTCCTATTCTGCGAAAGTTTCGAGCTCTTCTTCGAACCCGTTCACATTATGTCATAATGGCCTACCCAATTGGTATTAAAGGCCTCCTTAGTGAACTTCTGATCTTCACCCACCTCACTCATGTGAGCCATGCTTAAATATATACGCTTTCTGAGATAAAGTTATAATTGTTGATATTCCCTGTTATCATTGATTCATCACTTTCTCCACCCCGATCCTAAATGCCCTGATAGCCGAATCAGGTGTATGTTGTCATTTCCATATTCATCTTGGGAAGCATGCACGTCACCATAACAGTTCTCAGATCCTTCCACTTTAGAGGGAAACGACATCATGATCATCGACTTTTTTTCACCCCATACGTTTGTTCTATATCTCTTTGAGTAGCTAAGTAACAGCAGAGATAGTATTTGTGATGCTATATTTCTGTAACCTCACGCCCTTCTCCCACAGTAAAACACTTACTATCGCAAAATACTCCTATTTCATTTCTACTCACTACGTAATTTCCGTTTCAACCATGCAACAACCTTTTGAACACCCAGCCTCTGACCTTATTAGGCATCAAAGCTACTACCAATTGAACAAGTAGTGTATACTCATAATCTCTCCATGAGATATAACCAGTTTCATAGATACGTTTTCTCGCTTGCTTGTATTTTTTATAGTAAGCCCATCCTCCACGCCTTTCATACATGCCTTTCCCTATACGTACATACACCAAGTAGTCATCAATATTCATAGCTGTTGCGTCATTCTTGAACATATTGACCCATAGTAGTGTGTCTTCCATCAGGGGGCAATGCTGATAATTTCCAGCTGCCAAGACTGCAGATTTCTTATACATCACCGTGACGTGGTTGAATGCATCGCGTCGTCTCTGATATTCCTTGCATTCTGCATCAGCCAGGGGAACTTTTCTCTGGGTTACAACATTATTGATTTCTTCTTCAAACTCCTTCACATAAGAGCCACAAATGTCAAGATCAGGATCTTTTTCAAATTCCTTTAGTTGTAGTTCAAACCTGTCTTTCCGGGCAATATCATCAGTATCCATACGGGCAACAAGTTCATATTTGCAGTGTTGAATACCCTCTGCTAAGGCTAGTCCAAGCCCCCTGTTTTCCGACAGGGGAACCACTTCCAGTTCCTTATGCTTATCACTGTATTCTGCTATAATACTATCCAGTTCATGTGTCAAGGGGCCATCTTCCACCAACACCACTTGTGTGGCCGGTAAGGTCTGGTCAAAAACGCTATCTAATGATAGCCTAAGATAGTCAGCTTTTTCCTTGTAATATACTGACATTAGAACGGAGAATTCTCTCATTGCATTTGTTTTTATAGGTTATCATATAACCAATCAATATTTTCCAAAATCTACGTTAATGAGATGCAGTCCAACTTGTTTTTCTGCAGGTGGAGGTGTCATGTAGTCGCCGAACATCTGTGTCAGATATTCATGATAATATTCTGGCACAGGCAACAACATATCTTCAAAAGGTACACGTAATGGTTTCCCGTATACACTTCTTCGTACAAAACTGGTTTTCATTCGTGTACGCCCATAGAAAAAAGCCCAATAGTCCGTCTTTCTTTTGTTGTATCTTTCTACTTGTTTCTTCACAAAGTTTCTAAGCGGAGCAAAACGCAAAGGAAAAGAAAGTAAAAGCATCAACTTTTTTTTAGTCGTGGCAGAAGCATATGAACGCACAGATAACTGATAGCACAAGAAATATTTAGCGCAAATATATTGCCAATATTGTGCAAGCCGCTCTTTGGGGGCATTGTCCATCTTGAATACATCAAGAAAAATGCCTTTGGCGTCTTCATTAGAAGCATAGCCGTCAATTTCTGTAAGGCATGTTCCCTTTAATTTAATCTTAGAGAAATAGAGAGGCCAATCCTTCAACCCTTCTTGCACATAATACTTCGCAGGGTCAAGTTTTTCTTTGCAAACTCGTAAAAAGCGTTCATAGTTCTCTGCATTCATTATTATATCGAGGTCGTCATCCCAAGGAATAAATCCTTTATGGCGAATGGCACCTATGGCCGATCCTCCCAATAGATAGTATTCTATATCATTCTCTTGACACAGTGCGTCCACATCACGCATAATATCAAGAATAACCATCTGCAAATGTCTAAGCTCTGTCATCGTTTCGTTAAAACTGTTTTCCCATTCGTTGTTGGATCATCTTTTCCAGTTTTTTTCGGTATGGTACTTCTGGATCCATAACTTCCATTGTATGAACAGCACTACCTTTTACAAACTTATGATAGTCACCGAACTGCTGTTTCAAAATCTTATCATAACTACTTGGAGCTACAACCTTAGTATATTCAAAGGGCAACATTGTTACTCCATCATACCATTCTTTCTGCCAAATCCATCGTTTGTCAAATCCAGAAAACGACAAAAGCCCCACTTTGTCATAGTTCTTGGCCATTGAACATGCATTTAGGAAACATTCTGATATTTTTTTGTGATTTGTGAAACACTTTGCCACCATCCAATATAGCACAACAGGATGCAGGAGTCCGCGTTTGTTCCTTGTCAGAACAGCTTTCCGATGCTTCTCATAACTTGCAATGTTTATCTTTCCCATCAAGATTCTCAAACCCTGCCAAATTCTTCTCAGCATTGACCGTTCTACTCCAAACATCGGAAATATATCTATGAACACACCGCAGTTATATCCCTCACATACCATGTCGTATTCATATTTTGTACAACTGGTTGTATTGCTATTCCTGATCCGGGACATTCCTGGCCCAAAGCCTTCCGTTGTCTTATAGTTTTGAAAGTAGAACGAGGAGGGTAATTCATGTGGAGCTATCGCGCAGAATCGGTCATAGTCATCTTTCATCATCACTACGTCCAAATCATCATCCCAAGGAATATATCCCTTATGGCGTACTGCTCCAAGTAATGTTCCGCCACTCACGAAATAACGTATGCCATGCTTCTGACATATTTTTTTTAATTCTTCCAAACAACCAATCTGTACCGCCCAAAGTTTCTTCATCTCAGTTGAAACGATATGGCCACACAGTTCTTCTTCTCTGAAGAAATCCTCTCCTGGTTTCATAATTATTTATAGCAATACCCACCATTTACTTCTATCATGCTGCCGTTGACGAATGGATTATCGATGCAGAAGCGGTATGCGTCTACCACTTCGTCAATTAAAGCGAAACGATGGATGGCGGTTTTCTTGTAAATACTCTGTTTGATTTCCTCAGGCTTTTCCTTTTGCCAGGGAGTCTCCACAAAGCCGGGGATGATGGCATTGACCGTGATACCTGTACCTTCAAACTCCTTGACAAGGTTCTTGGCCAATGCACAGACGGCAGACTTGGTAACCCCATAGCTCAGTACCATTGCATGGGGATGCACGGCCATCTGTGAACCTGTGAAGATGATACGCGAACCATTTGGAATTAGCGAATACAATTCGCGTATCATGATGTAATGCGAATTGACGGCCACCTCCATCTGCCTGTCCCAGTCATCGTCGGTGGTTTCTGTGAACGACTTGCGGATACTCATGCCAGCATTGCAGACGATACAATTCACATAGTCTGTTTGACCCTTGATGTAGTCAATGAACTGGTATACCTCTTCCCTGCGCGTTTGGTCTATCTTCACCGCTTCAAAGTTCTGCATCTGCTCGGTAAACTCTGGGCCTACATAGGTGGCATACACCTTGTAGCCTTTACCCAACAGCATCTTGGCCACGCCGAGACCAATGCCCGATGTTCCTCCTGTCACTATGGCAACTTTCTTTTCCATTGTTGTGCCTCTCTTTCTTTCGTTTAAGCGGCACAACGCAAGTGTCGCTGGTTAGTTATCTGTTCCTTGTTGCAACTGGCTGTGGTGTGTTGGGGGGGGTAACTTTCACCCTACCACTCGCCACCTTATATTCATAGCTATGTCTACCTTCCGCGCGGAAGTCGGTATGGTAGCGCTCCAGCACCTCGCGGAACACCTCATCATATTGCGGGATGAAGAGGTCATCCTTGGCCTCGATGTGGGCGATAATTTCCTTTGACAGTTCTTGCGTCTGACTAAGCTCAGTCGTCCCTGCATTGAAGCTGGTGCCTTTGATGCTTCCAGGACTGATATTGAGGATGCGGTTGGTGGTGCCTGCTTTTTCCAACTCCACGTTGACACTTTCAATGAATACCTTCAATGCAGCCTTCGTGGCGCCATAGACGGCGAAGAACGGCGACGACATGAAGCCCGCAATACTCACCATCACGCCACAGTAGAAGTCCTGCTGCGACTCCAACTTCGGGTAGAACCGTTTGATGATGCGCAGCACTGGCAGTGTGTTCACGACAAACGACTGGCGGATATACTCGTCGGTCACATCACGGAAAAGGGCAAGGCGACCGAAGCCGGCAGTGACGATCAGACTGTTGATGTCGGAATATCGGTCGAAAAGCGAGTAGTCTTCTACCGTTAGGTCGAATACCATGCTCTCTATTTTCTCATGGCGGTACACCTCGCTCAGCGGTGCCTTGTCCACGATGTAGACCTTCTCCGTATCTGGCCGTGAGGCTAATTCTACGGCCATAGACAGGCCGATGCCATTAGCCCCACCCACTACCAAAATGCGTTTCATCATATCTCTGTCACGTTTTCTTTGTTTCTGTATTTCTCAATTACTTCTGCAATTGTAATGCTCTCCCGTCGGCGCAAGCGGTAGCTACTCATTCGATGATTGACTATCATCGAGATGAATTCCTGTATCTCGTAGCGCAGCCCATCACCATCATAGCTGTAAAAAAATTTCTTATTCTTTGTCTGGTCTTCATAGCGTACTTCAAAATAGTCTGTCAACCACCAAGGGGCAGGTACATATACATAACCTTTTGTTCCAGATATGACAAGGTTGCCCTCCGTTTTCACACCAATACCCAGCGTAATGGAGGACGTCGCGTGAGGGAAGTTAATGATACCCTTAGTAAACACATCCACCCCATTCTGCATCCTCGAATGGAAATTAACATCAGTAATGTCACGACCTAACAACTTAATCAAAGCCATTAACGTGAGTGGGGCGTGCTCTGTGATACAACCGCCAGCCTGCGCCACATCTAATTCGCGCATTGGTATCGTCACCATCTTCGACAGCGATGCTTTCACGTCCACAACGTCGCCTATCACCCCACTTTTTACTAATGTTACTAAATGCATAAACCCCGGACAATGGGCAGTTTTGCAGGCCTCCAACAACACAAGCCCACGCTGCTCTGCAAGGTCATACAGTTCTTTTGCTTCCTCACCTTTCAGCACAAAAGGAATCTCGCACAGTACATGCTTGTCTGCGTAGAGTGACCTCTTGGCATAGTCATAATGCGTCAAGTGTGGAGAAGCAACATAGACAGCATCCACGCCTTTGATAAAATTTGCAAAGTCACTATGTGCCTCCAGTAAGTCAAACTGCTGCTGGAATGCCTTTGCTTCCCTGAGGTCTGGATTCAGCACAGAGACCACCTCTATGCCATTTACCACTTTGCTCTCTGGAATAAAACGCTTGGCGATGCGGCCACTACCGATGATGCCTACGCGAAATACGTTCTGCGACTCTTTGCGTAGCATTGTGGACGAAATTCCTTCCGTCCGAGGTAGATAAACCACCTGGCAGTATTCGTTCAGATAGTCGAACTGTCCTTCCCAATCGCTGCCGATGGCAAAAACGTCCACATCATATTTTTGAATGTCGTCTATCTTTTGCCCCACATAATCCTCTATCACGATTTGGTCGGCATAACCCGTAGCCTTGACAGCCTCTACACGTTCTAACACATTGTTGCGCACATTCAGTTTGCCGCGTCCACGGTCGAAGCTATCGCTGGTGACACCCACTATCAGGTAGTCGCCCAGTTCCTTGGCACGGCGCAATAAATTAATATGCCCTTGATGCAGCAAATCATATGTGCCGTATGTTATCACTTTCTTCATTTGCCTTTTACAAGTTTTTCAAAGTCTTCTTCTGAGATGTATTCTTTTCCATCAGTAAAGCAAGTATCGATTAACTGCTCATACTCATAGCCTAAGATGCGCTGAATACCACAATACTTGAACTTAGCAGGTGTACCCGCAAAAAGACACTTTTCGCCATATTCTGTGTAGTCTTTGTTGACAAGACTCTTCGCACCCACTACGGAATAGGCAGGAAGCATTGTTCCTTTCAGCACCGTCACCCCGTTTGCAAGCCAAGTGTTATGGCCAAGAAGAATGGGGTTATACCTTTGGGATATCTGACCTTTACTGATGGTGTAATGGAAACTGGTATCCATAATCTGGCAATCCCATCCTACTCTGCAATCATCCCCAATGTCTATCCGCTCCTTGGCCACAAGCCGTAAACCGGTGTTTGCCCTGAAATTATTACCGATTCGCAGTAACGCATTTTTATTAATGGTAAGCAAGCACCCATTATTGATAATGACATCCTGCCCCAACTCTATTGTCCCTTCAATTTTCAGAAAGCTTGGATATAGCTGAGCATAACCGTACATTTCTGTCTGCCAGCCGCCCCCAATTCTCACCCCCCCCACTGCCATTTCTGGATGAGTCAGTTTTATGCAGCCACGTCTTACGCCTTCAATCCGTATCTTTCCAAACAGCACAACAGGAATCTTTACTGCTTCGTGCACAGGAAACACCTTGAAATTAAACCATATGGTCTTCCAAATGTTTGGCCTTAGTTTTAAAATGTGCCTAATGCGCTTTATCTTGCCCATAAGTTATATATTTAATTATCATTCCTGCTAATCCCATTTCACTGTGCCTTCTTTGAGATAGCTCATTATCTTTTCTGAAATGTCCTTTGAAGCATGCCCCGACTCTATGATACCCCACCTTGCAGCAAAAGCATGACAGGCCTTTTCATATTCTGTTGAGTCAAACCTCTCCATGTTGTAAATCAACTCTGTATTTGAAGAAGCAAAAGGGAAAGGCAGTTCTTTCATATCAAAGTACAAATCCTGTTGCACTTTGTACTGCTCATAGTCAAGACACAGGGTGAAACTGGGGATGCCGGCTATCACGGCATCGAATATCAAGCTCGAATAGTCTGTCAACACCACATCGGCAGCAGCAAGCATTGCCTGCATTTTGGAAAATGAAGTGACATTTTTTACGTATTCTAATTGGAAATATCGCTTTTCATCGATGAATCTCTGCATGATGGGATGAAACTTAACCAGAATAACCCATTCTCCACCAAACTTTTTCGTAACAGTCTGATGAACTTTTTCAAAATCCACGTCAAAACAACTGTAGTCTACAATATGCGTCTTCTCAAAGTCATCCCTGAAAGTCGGAGCATACAGGAGGAGTGGGTGATGTAATGCCATGGGGCAAACTACATGGTTTTCCCCTTTTCATTCAGATAGTCCTTTCCTGTCATCACTCCTGTCCTATCCTCAAAGTCAAGCACAGTCTCATGACTCGCGTCATTGCTTTTAAGCCTTATGCCATTTAAAAAACAGAGAAAGTTTCCCTCAAAACTCACAAATATTATGGTAGACTGTCACATTTTTCCAATGAGACATCTTTTTGTTGGTCATATTCAGCCACAACACTTGCACCACCTTAGATGGAGCATCTACGCCATATGGAACGCTCCAGTTCAACCCTGCAGCAATATTTGTACTAAGGTGGGAAATATTATAAAGTATCTTCATAACTTTACGTGTATACATCAACCCATACGCCGTGTTTTTCTACAGAAAAAGGGGGCAGGTGTACACTGGGTCAAACTGCAGTCGGCCACATGTGCAAAAGTGTCGTAAGAATTACCCAATTGAGGTGCGAATACTTTAAAACCTGGAACCGAAAAGGTATCTACAAATTCACAACAGTCTTCATACGGCATGCAAATGTCAACATCGTCGTCCCTTGGGATGAAACCACTTTCTCTCAAAGGGCCAATTAGGGTTCCATACTCAGGAGTATAACGCGGTCCTTTTTAGTGCAGAAGCAGGAGCTTTCCAAAATCATTAGGCTAACAGCCCGTTTCTCACGGAGTGTTAATTCCGCACCTCTGTCATGAGGGGTATTTATTTCAAGCATTGTATATATGATTATTTTAAGAAGAAAGCTATGCAGATTTAGAGCCTCGCACTTCGCGCAACCAGCGAATTATGGTGTTCCGCATTACAAATGCAATAATCAAGATGATCGCTATGATGGTATAGCGTACGTAGTTATTATTATACAAAAGTGTACATGCCAAACAACTACCCATAGTTAGAACAGTAATAATCAATATACCGCGATCGCTGTAAATACGTTCTGATTGACTGCGTCGATAACCTATGTAATGGATGGCTATCAGCACTAAATAAGACAATACTGTGGTGTAGGCCGCCCCCATCAAGCCCCATCGTGGTATGAGCAATAGGTTTAGACCAATGTTTACTATGCTGGACACAATGGTGGCCGAGGTTATATAGCCAGACTTCTTGTGATAGAATTCCACCGTGGCAAACATGTTGTAGAGTGCTGTTAGGAACGATGTGGCGGCTATGGCTGGTATGGCGAGCATACCGCCGTCATACTCGTGTGGTGCAAGGATATGTAGCACCTCGGGGGCCATCAACGTAACAGCCATGCAAAGTGCCCCATATATACCGATCATACGCATCATGAGGCTGTTGATCGGTGCGTATTGGTGTACATTCATCTTGTCATATATATAGGGGGTAAGGCTGCCGTTCACCGCATTCCATAATAGGGTTGTTATCATACCAATGGCCGATACCACAGAATAGATGCCAGCTTCGGAATCGGATATCATGGTGGAGAGCATAATACGGTCCGAACTCCCCATGAGGTGCTGCGCGAGATAGTGGGGCAACAGCGGAAGGGCGAAAAGCAGAGTGGACTTCCAAATGGTTCCGTCGTATCCTGTATGGCCTTTGGTAAATAAGTGAATATATATGGGTACTGCACAGGCGATGACGACTAATCCGCGACTCCACAGGCGTACACTTGCTGCATGTTCTGGCTGGGCATAGACTACGCAGATGAAGGCTATTACTTGGCTGAACAACGCAGATCCAATGCTTATGGCGGTTGCTAATTTGTACTTGTACTCGTAGCGCTGCCATGTTACCCAAAAAGTTTGTGCAGGACTGAACAGAAAGCCCAAGAACATCAGTACCAGCAGATGCCATGGCAGAACGAACTGGGCGCCAAACAGCCACTTAAGTACACAAAGTATGACAAAGGTTACAATAGTGCAGACATTGCACAGCAGCAGCAGTGATGACACATAGCGGCCTCGGCTGTGCCGATAATCATTCATACCCACGTTGAACACGCCTGCATATGTTAGACCTAATAGTGCAAAGACCTCAAGAATTGATTTCCACGAATTGTATGTTGCTACTACACCATATTGGTCCACGGGCATGATGCGCGTAAACAGAGGCGTAGTTATAAAGGTAATGCCGCGTATGACGAACGTGGATATGGTGAATGCCACAGCCGATTTGGCTACGGCTGGCATCGCTCGCCACTGTTGCAGAGGGTTCAGCTTCATCACGGGGGAGTGCTAATTGAAGAGCAAGTTCCTCAAACTATTTCTGAACAACTTGTTGCAAGATATAATCTACAGCACGCTGCGCTGAGTGAGCATCGTCAACATTTCCCATACTGGTCAATAGGGTTGCACAGGCTTCGTGAAAACGCTCAGAATCGAATTCCTCAATATTACTATACAGTTGTTCGGGGGTCTCGGCAAAGGGAAACGGCAGGCTGTGCATGTCCAAATAGAGCCCTCTTTCTATTGATCCATAATGTTCAAAGTCGGGAAAGAATACAAAGGTCGGGCGGCCCGTATGGAGAAAGTCGAACATGCAACTGCTGACATCGCTCATCAGCGCATCAACTGCCACAAGGTATTGCTCCATGTCGTCGCAGCGGTTTGCATTGAGGATTTTACCATTGGTGGTGCGCTGCAGTTTTTCCCAGTCCACCATTGAGGCTACGTGGTAATGAAACCTCATTGCCACAACCCACTCGCCACCAAAGCGCTTGCTCATTGAAGATGTCAGACGGTCAAAATCCAACGCTTCAATTTGGTTGAGGCCACTGCAACGGATGTTTTTCCCCTCTACGTCGTGGCCGTCGTTGCGAAAACTGGGGGCAAACAGCAGTATTCGCTTGTCGGCTGGCAACCCGAGTTCGGCACGCACCGTTTCGCGATTGGCAGTAAAGAGCATGTCGTTGCGTGGCGAGCCGAGGACTACCATTTTCATGGTATCGAAGGTCAGGTGCCGGAATGTTTCGGCTTGATAGCGCGATGGGCACAACATGGTTACGCCGTCGCTAACCATCCCCTGTACATCGTTCCCGACTTGGTCTCGTCCCAATTTTTTTAAGGGAAGGCCATGAAAGGTGGTGAAAGCCAATTGGCGTGGTTTATGGTAGAAGAATCGAAATAGGGCGGCTTTAAGTTTCACATGGGGTGTGGAAGCAAAGAGGGTAAATGATTTATCGCAGTATACATTATCCACCAGCACCTGGGCTGCGCCGCGCCGTCGTTGTGCGTGTAGCGACTGGTAGTCCACCGCCTCAGCATAGGGTGGCACCTTGTCGCGATATTGTGGCAAAACAAGCCACGTTTGGTGCCAGTGGGGTGCTGCTGCATGGAGTTGCTGTGATATATAGAGTGGCGAGTCAGTGCATTTACCGTTATAGGCCGTAAATACCGCTCGGTTGCGCCGAACCGGTGTAAATTTAAACACCAGTAGGTTCAGTAGGTTGCGAAACATTAGTTTAATATTGATAATATGATTCTGAATAGAGCAACTATGCAAGTCCCTCCCCTCTTCTTACACTGTGAGTTAGTTTTTCTTTTTGCGGCCCACAAGTCCTCGTATTCGTGTGGTCAGACCGTTGCCCAGTGTACGCTGCAACATGTGATATATACGGCCGCGAAAGCGACTGTAATTGTCTACCCACGATGCTGCGTAGTGATGTATAGAGACTGTGTTTTCACTTAACTCTATACGACCGGTTTGGGGGTTGATTGGGTTGAAATAGTCCTTGGGATATATCCAAATATTGGCACACAGCTGAGGGGTATCAATATTCTGCAGACCATGGTTCACCAAACACTCTGTCGTGTACTCTACGATGGTTTTGGTATTCAAGCTTCCATCAGGCCGAGTAAATGTTAGTGTGCCATACAGATCTATCAGTTCTTTCAGCAGGCCTAGGCCTGGGGCCACCCCCAGGCCTAGGCCTGGGTTGATACCCATATTTGCGAGCGCCGTGCCAGCACGGCGCTCGCAGCCCATAAAGTTCCCTCTATCAATAATGTGATACATTGGGCGCACCACTTCCACATCCACATCAAAGTAAAGACCTCCGTAGTGGTACAGAATCCAAAAGCGAGCATAGTCGCTCACGAAAGCATATTTGCGAGCATCATAGGCTTGGGCTGTGTAGGGGATGGAACGTACGTCAAAATTATCTTCGTTCCATTCCTTTATTTCGTAGTCTGGCAAATACTTACGCCATGAAGCAATGCACTTCTCCGCCAATGTCGGCAAAGCACCACGTCCAAACCAGCAGTAATGTATAACCTTGGGTATCATATATTATATGAGTGTTCTTTGATAGTTCTACTCGTTCAATAAGAATGCCAACACTGGGCCATTGGTGCCTCTGTAGCACCCACGAGGCTTACGGTTCGTCATCGCCCGTTGGCGTATTGCCACCCGTTTCCCCACCAGTATTACCGCTATTACCACTATTACCGCCACTATTTTCACCGCTTTTCGCGGCATCCACACTACCTTTGATGGGAACACGCACCCACTCAATATTGCTGGCAGCCAAGGTGGGAATATGAGCCTTCACACCCCCCATCGATGGCTGTTTCTCTGCCGTAAAGCGCACCATCACCTTGTTGATTTGCTGTGGCGACACTTCTTTTTCGCTGTCTACACCATTGCCTGTAGCTTTAGCCGTAAGGTAAAATGTCCCAATACCGTCGAGTTTCACCTTATCGCCACGCACCAAGTGCTTAATCATTTGTTCGCTCAACTGGTCAAGCACAGCCAGCACATCGGCTCGCGTCATAGCCGATGCGGCTGCAATCTCTTCGCACATTTGCCGCGTAGTAATAGCTTTAGCATTTGCCACACTGACGGGGTACCATTTCTCCACCCCACCACGCTTAATCTTTCTTGCTTGATACTTCATATTTTCTGAATTTAGAATTAATAACCCTTACCGTTGCATGCGCCACAAAAGAAAAACACCTGTGTTTTTTTTGACCAGGTCATTTTATGGTTTTAACCAGGTCATTCCGTGATTTTAACCAAGTCATTTCATAGTTTTGACCGGGTCATTTTTTTCAACCATTCAAAACCACTACCAAAAACATTTTATTGTAAACAATATGGCGCACTGATAATCATTATACATAAAAGTACCTCACTTCTTCTTATCTTGATAGCAGATACCTCCTGCCCACGCAATTACACACCTTCCAACCACCATTTTATATCTCTTTGCATTCTCTACACACAATGTCAACCACCACCTTCGGGAACAGCATCCTGCATCATGAAAATCAAAAAAGGCATAGCCAATGTGCATTCAGCATAAAAACTTTCCCAAAACGTAATCACCATCGAAGCCAACAATGCGGCCTGCGCAGCCCTACCTGCACGCGTTTGCACACGTAAATGCATCCTTCCAAACCAAAACAGCATAATCAACGTGGGTACCACTCCAAGCGTGTGCAGCCACGATAGCATCGTGTTGTGCGCCGATGCCGTGCCGTCCGCACTAACGCCATCAAGATTCACAGCGCTTCCCGTTCCAAACATTAGAGACCCCGAATGCAGAATCTTATCCCATGCACTGCCCCACACGATCTGACGGCCCGAAAACACACCTTTTCCGCCCACCACCATATTGACCTGCGTCGAATAGTCAGTCTGACCAAACCAGGCCACGTACAACACCGTTACCAACAGTCCTATGCCAAGCGTCAGTGCCACAATCCTTCGATGCGCCAATGGCGAAAAGGGGCGCCTCTTCAGCACCATTATCATGGCCCAAAACACTAACATCAGCAGGGCAGAACGACACCCACTTGCCCACACCATACCCCCACACCATACCCCCAGCGCCACTATCAACAGCCATCTTATCCACCTTGCGTTCCGCCCCCCAACAGCCCTCAACCATACAGCCCCGTGCAAAAAGCAGCCCGCAGCCAAAATGCCATAAAGGTTCGCATTTAATACCCCCCCCCATAAGTGTATACAAATGAGCAGAATATAGAATACTCGTATCGCAGGTAGCCAAAAATACAGCCAACCCTACGCACATAATACCGTGAGCCCAACCAAAAGTACGGCTATCCACATACCGATTGTTGAAACAAAGGCAGCCGAACAGCACCACAAAAAACGAAGCCACAACACCAGAGCCTCTATACTGAGTGAGCGTAATCAAACACGACAAAACTGCCGCCAACAGTAGCAGCCACCACTTCCGAGGCAATGGCCGGTGCAAAAGCAATAAAGCATAACCCACCAATGCAGCCAACAAAGCCACTTGACTCACCCCGTCCATGCCATAGCACCACAACGGCACGAGCGACAGCACTGGCAACAACAGCCCCTGCAGTACAAACAAAAGTCTGCCTCTAATCTTAGTCCGCCTACGCATTGCTCTTATTCAAATTTAAATCGCTCTTCGCGGATAAGCCAACAGACATACCAGCCCTATTGGGCACACTGCAACTACAATAGTTGTCATGCTGATAGAAATATTATACATGCCTATCCCCATGGCCATAATGAACGAAAAATAGAGATAAAACAAATTCCAAAAAGGATTCTGCTCACCAACAGCGCGCTGTCCAAAGACAAAACTCAGCCGAGCAAATGCCGCCGCAAACAGCACCCCCAGTAGTGGTCCCAAGTAATAACACCCCAAACCTGTAGCCGTAGGAATAAGCCCTCCTGGTGTGCCAGCACGCATATTGAAGAACGTTTGAATATTGTCCGAACCCCGAAGCCCAAAAATCGTGTTAGCAAAAGGCACACACCTCAAAGCATCATTCAACAAAAAATGCAATCGCGTGGGCCAATCTTGAGGCAAATTGAACGTAGCAGCCACAATGTTGTAACCACAAAAATAGTTCATGATATGCTGTATAGCAAACGTTGTACCATTGCCTGATCCCGTGCGCCACCGAAGCACCCAATACAGCACCACACTCAGCAAAGCTAACACCAGCGCATACGAAACCCAACGTCGGACACTCCAACCTCGGAGACCAACATACATTATAAAAAGAAGCAACACAAAGTACAGACTGCGCGCAATAGCCCCATCAACAAATATCAGCGGACTTAGCACAACCGCCCATATCAACATCCTGCGTCCAACCAATTTGCTCCTGTGCAACAACACAATGGCACAGGCTGGCAACAGCAAGCGCAACCAGGTAAACATATAGTTTGCCGACACTAAGCAAAACTTATGTAAAAAACTACTATCAGCCTCCAAAGCAGCATCCACGATCCAGGACTGTTCTACCTGGGTAAAATCCTCCTCGCCTGCCTCTGTAATAGGACGGTAGCCTTGCAGAATCTCAGGTGCAAAAAAATTGAGCACCACAGCCACAGCCAAAAGAGCCGACATTATCCACAACATTCTACGATTTGCATTCCTATCATCCAATCCTGCATGAACCACCATTCTCGACCTAATTGGCCCACGTAGCACACAGCCTATCACTATCGCTTCGTAAGTCATCAGCAACACTGCACGCGTCGTGCTGTATCGGTCATGCAGCGGTATTGACTCATAGTAATTGCCCACCAACACCGCCACGAATGGACACAAACACAGCCTAATCCACTGGAAAGCCACCAACACCGTCAACCCAGCATTTTCTGGAATATTTGACAATGCTCGCTCACAGAGCAGCAACATGGCTATAAATGCAAAGGGCAACATACCTATAAGGCCATAACCCGTACGCGGATACATTGCCGTATAAACCAACAAACATAGCCCCATACAAGCCGAAAGCACCACCAACACCCAAACCAACACACCCATACCCATCGTCAGTCCTTTTGCATGGCTGTGTGATAACGATATACCCTGCAACATATCAAAAAAAAACTACAGTGCTTCTGCCCTATTAGATTTAAAGCAAAAAAAATTGAGGTCGACTATCCAACGATTCGTTCATATTCCGATATCGCAGCTTGAGCCACCTTCTCCCAAGCGAACTGTTGTCCAATTGCCACTCTACCACGTTTGCCTTTATTTGCCCATTCTTCGCGCTGCTCCACAGCTTTTCTCAACGCATTTGCCACTGCTTTCGACTCTGTATATGCCACCCAGCCACAGTCATGATCCGCCACAAAACCACCCAGCGTAGTACCCTCGGTAATGAGCACTGGCAGACCGTATCCCATCGCCTCCAAAAGCCCCATCGGCATACCTTCGAACCTTGAAGTTTGCACAAAAACATCATTGTGAAGCAATGTATTGATCTTATCCTGGCCAACGACAGGACCGCCCTCAATAATCAAATCTCCAACACCACACTCCTGCACCTTTTCCATGAGCACCGCCCTGCGCCCTTTAATGTCGTTGCCATGCAATTCCACTGTACAGCCGTTGGCTCTCAAAAAATCAGCCTGTATTGCCACCGCTTCAACTAATATATCCAATCCCTTACAAAACATATCATAGCGACCTACATACAGAAACCGAGTTCCCTGTGTACTGAATTGCTGTTTATAGTATTCGGGAATATCAATTCCATTGGTCCCTATAAATCCTTTTGTTGTGCAACAACTATGCTCCAATTCGCTTGGGCTCAAAAACTGCACAGCCGCTGCACCGCGCACCATGCGATTGAACAGAAACCAATTTGCAACCTTTTTTTTCAGCCAATGCCTTCTTTGAGCCAAGCGCTGCAACTCACCATGCGGAATAATAACATAAGGAATACCTCGCCGACGCAAGTCGCAACTTATACGTAACAATTCAATATAATATAACTCATGTATCACGACCATATCTGGCTTACAGAACGGCGAGGGAAGCGAATCTAAACTCCACTTCCCAATATATGGCAACTGCACAGGAATTTTCTCGTAGCCATCCACATAATCGCCTTTCAACACATCAATAACAACACCTGAAATATTGAGCATGGCAACCGTAGCATAACGCCCTTGTGACAACACATGCTGTGGGGCTACTACACACACTCCACCAAATGGGCTATTACTGATAGACGCTATATGAAGAATCGTCATATTACATGAAAGTTAATTAATAATCAAGATAATAAAATAAAAGTAAAGCACACAACGCATTACCGACTCCTTGCCAACACATGCAACAGAAATCGATTAATCCCATATTCGAAAAATGTCATACGCACACTACAACATCTATCCCTATTCTGTAATATAAATAACAAAGTACAAAATACGATCTCCAAAATATAACAACCTCAGTTATGTCATTTCTCTATGCTAGGGCAGGTACTCCCCGATTTTCTCCTACAAACACGTTCACAAAGAAGATACAGAGATATCAGATACACAACATAGATAAACAGATTTCTCTCATTCGAATTATTTTACAATTCTAGAATAGAGTTCCAAAATAGCTTCTACAGACAGTTTAATTGGGTTGTTTTTCAGTCTTACGGAATTCACGGATTTCAGCATGAGTCATTGTGCCAACCTGTGCTTTAGCTATAATTCATTCACCTTGTCTATATACCTATTGCCACAATGTATTTCTAATCCTTGTTCAGCACTTGAGGATTTACAGGCCCTAATACTGAGGAGTAGTCCATAAAAGTAATGTTACCACTCATACAGAATACCGTACCAACACTGTAAGCGTAGTCAGAAATAATATACTTCACCTCAACAGAATGATACCTCAATATATTGATGTCTTTTAACTGCTTCAACACTGCCACTGCCTGTAGTTATTATAACTGCTTTACAGCATCATTTTCCAACTCTTCCATAATTTTCGTGAACACATTTGGAAAAAGTGGACCTAAATCCCCATAATAAACCAACACGTCCGCATTCAAATAATTCTCAACGCCCCTAATTTGTCATTTAACAACTGTTTTAGCGAATCTTCAATCGGTGAATTCATAACAACATTTCTTTTGATCACATCCTATGTTATACCAAAATCCACATTAGAATTTGGAGAAAATCAATCCACATGGGAAAATATGTAACACCACCGTATCCATGTAGCTTATCATTGTGGCATCGCTAAGATAGTTCTGCGCATTCCATTTGATTTACTGTTCAATAAGATCATTAGTCAAATGTCAAAATAATCATCTCCTTCATACATTCAATTGCAGTCTACTCTTCAACCATAACGTTTATCACGTATGGCACATACAAATTATGGAATATAAAGCTAAAGCTACCTCACTCCCAGCAACAATAATAACATGTAACATGAATAAGGCCCATAGATATCAACACGGTTCCTCTCCGCAAAATTCTGTGCAAAAGTACAAAAATTTTGGCATAGTTATTATCTTACGCCAAACTTAATACAACAGTCAACAAAGCTGAAAGAAAACAACGGGAGGGGGATCTCATCTGAGTCAATCAGAGTGAGAGGAGATTACTCGCGAACACTATGTTGAACGGTGAGTCAAGGCCAGGTGGCGAAGATGTATGGGCACTCCAAGCCGACGGTAAGCCGCATTATCAGCAATTTTGCAGCCAAAAAACAGTAGTGTGCTATTGATGAAGAACAAACCCATAGCCACTCTCAAGTGGAAAAACCTAAGGCTCTGCGCAAGGAAGTCCACCGTTGGAAGCAGCAACTCTACGACGAGCAGATGAGCGCCGCCTTTTACAAGACAATGGTAGAGGTGGCCAAGAAGACGTTCAACATAGAGGTGCAAAACGCTGGCTCTAAACAGTCGAAAGGCTGCACAAAGCAAAAAGTATGTGTAGTAAAGCAACTCTATGCACTGGCTGGTGAACAAGACAGACCTTTTATATGAGACGATGACGTGCTGTTCCACTGTTTAGCAATAGAGCATTTTCAGTACAGTTTGTAATGGAGGTACAGGCAAAGCTCCTGGGGATAGGAGCGGTATGCTGTGGCACATGTGCACCTCGGCTGCTTCAGGAAGGAATAACGTGTAAGAAGGGTCGTATTTCGGAGCATCCTACATAAGCGCAGATTAGACGTCATGCAGCGAAACCCTGCCCTCGAATGACAAACTTTCCAACACAACCTGCCGACATATCCCAACATAATAAAGAACCTTATTCCTACCTACCTCAACCAAGTGTGGGTCTACGACATCACCTACGTACCCATGTAAGCCCTCCCCTCCTCAACCTCGACTATCACACAATAGAC
>JAFTFL010000017.1 GCA_017449525.1 Bacteroidales bacterium
CTATCTCTCTATCTTCCTCGCCTCTGCTCTCCTTTACTCGCCGTACAGGAAAGTACTTTCTGCCCTACTGCACTGCACAGCATGCCCAACTGAATATGAACATACAGCCTTCGGGTGTTGGAAAAACAACCTACAAAATGTACCCGTTTCCAAACACTTCTTACAGTCTCATTTCAAATGGAATACAAATACATCTTCAACGTCGTCCATCTCATCTTTCCTTTTAACTCACTCTTTTTCATATCTTTAATGGACCATCCACCAACATAGAATGCACCCGCCTTGCACACCGCCATAGCTTTTATAATCGCCGATTTGAATTGTCCCTGATTTGAAATTAAATAGGGAACAAAATCGAAATATAATTATTATGGCGTTGCAATTGACTGCAACACCTTTTTATGCCGTTTAAACTGCTTTTAAGCAGCTTTTACAAGCATCATAGTTCAGTGCAATTCCACTGACGCGGTGACGGAACTGATCCTAACCGGGCTGCCACAACGCACCAGCAGGCATGCCCTTAGGGGTACATGCCTGCTGGTGCTTAAGGTATTGGGTTCCGCCCTATCAGGGCTGCCTAGATGTGATTAGAAGAAATAGGTAATGTTGAGCGATATGGCGTTTAGCTTCACCTCATCTTGTCCACGCTCACATCGAAAGGAGTAGTTTGACTGGTATAACGGATTCAGCATAAAGTAGGTGGGAACCAGAAAGGCCGTATAGTCCAGGCCAACCTCCAAGGCATGCTTGCCTATTTCCATCATCATGCCGGTGCCTATTTGCAGCAGGCCGTTAAATTCATGATTAATATAAGCATTCACCCAGTCAGGGGATGGACGGCTTTGAACGTAGGTATAATCTATATCTTTAGCCAGGTCGGTGCTAAAACAGGGGCCTATACCAATGGTGCTCACCCAGCTTACGGAAGGAGACACGCGGTGCGCATAGCCTAACGATACGGGACGGGACAGGTCAGATTGAATATACGCAGCGCGTTACTGCCATCTGACACAAGCAATCCACCAGCTTCTGTAGTGATGCGGTAGTGGTTGTATGCTCCATAATAAACGTCAACCGATGGTCTCAGCTGCCAGAACCACTTGTTCGTAATCATCCTCCGATACAGCCCATAGACTTTGAAATTGAACGAATAGGAGTTGCTTGTTATATGATACTCCGTTCCCCAAAGGGAAGGCAAAGAGAAAGATGGGGAATTGAATATAACCATATTGCCTCTGTTAAAGAGGCCGAAGTAATAATTATCTTCCAGCAGGGTGGTAGAGACGCCTATACCCAGCGTCCTTTTGCAACATTGTCGCCCACCTGTGCCCTCATAGCAGGCAACATAGCGGCAAGACACAGCGCAATGGCAATGCAATACTTTGTTTTCATGATACTGTTTTTTTTAGTTATTATGATGTTAATCAAGAGAATAAATACACGAGCCACTACATGCTCTACATACTTATTTCAAGTGCAAATATACATAATATTTATCATATAGAAACCACAGCATTTAGCATCCAAGTTATTGCATCTTCAACAACCACGTTATCATGATTCTACATATTTCTACTTATGCTGAGAAAGCCACGACACAGCGCCTGCCTGAAGCCAACAAGCCTGCAGGCGAGCCGCAACGCCGAGCCTTGCCCTATGGTTCTTTGGTGCCCCTCGCTGAAAAGATCCTTGCAGGGAGGGGGCGACGCCTATGCTCGCACCCGGCAAGCCCCTGGCTGTGGGCATGCTGTACCACTATGCAACCTTCTGACTGAAACCTCACTGAGGTTTCGGCTGATCTTTACTAAGATTTCAGCAAATTTTTAGTAAGGTTTCGGCAGAAACTACACTAAGGTTTTGGCCAATCTTTATTAAGGTTTTGCCCCCAGGGAGACAACGCGACGGGACAGAGGGCGGTAGCAAGGCGGGACGAGGGCGCGCTTGCCAACTGAGCCGCATATAACCGCCTATTTGAATTGTCCCCAACTTGAAATTAAAACGTCTCCAAATTTAGAATTAAATCGGCCCCAAAATCGAGATGTAATTAAGGCGTTGCAAAATGACTGCAACGCCTTTTTAATATGTTTGAATACTGTTTAAGCAGCCTTTACAAGCATCATATCCTCGTAGTTTAGCACAACGCCACTAACATGCTGTCGATAGACTTTCGCACCCTCGAAGGGGTTGCCGTGGAAGTCATTTTTGGCCATCCATTCGGCAAGTTCCACAATGGTTGATTTGCTACTGGTGAAGTAGACAAACTTTGTCCCTTGGAGGCATTTCAGCACATCGAGGTAGTCGGACAGCCTCCATTAGTCGCTGTTCGATCCATAAAGTCGCGGACCATAACAGGTGTGTTCCACGGTCGGTCGATCGATAGGGTGGATCGAGGATAAGCACCACATCAGGGACAAGCCGGTATTGCTCAAGCAGTCGGGGTTGTCGGCCGAGCCGAAGGCATACCACGATTCCCCTGTGGGGTGGGATGAGTTCCACCAGTCGGGGCAGACGCTCGAAGCAGGTCGGGTAGGAGTTCACCAGGTCAGGACCGCCTTTTGTTCTCCGCTTCGCTTTAGAAGCCCCACTGGGGTTTCTTTATCCCACCACGATATTCCTGCCTCGCGGCAGGCTTCGGTGTTGCGCTCCCCGCGATGGAACAAATACAACTCGCTACGGAGTTTCTTTCGGTAGATGTTGTGGCTCTCGAAGATGTCGAGTAGGTTGGCAGGGTCGAACTTGCATATTCGTTCACTCCCTGCGGTCGTGTTCGAGGTGCATCACCTCGTCGGTCAAATACCTGGGGTCGTCCTTCTTGTTGTGTTGTTCGTATCCTTCTGTGAGGATTTTGTCGAGCATCTTATAATACTTATTCATAATGAGTTAATGTTGGTTGTTGAGGTTTTCTTCGCTAATGTCTAAAAAAATCGTATTTTTGCGACATTTGAATGAACAGTTAAAATAAACACAGACAATGAAGAAACTGATTATGCTCGGCACGATAGTGTTTGCAATAGCACTCTCCAGTTGCATAAACACAAACAAAGAAGACATGACACAGATAAAACACAAGACTATACAAGTGGAGGATTGTAAGATCTTCTATCGCGAGACAGGCGACCCGCAGAAACCCACCCTACTGCTGTTGCACGGTTTTCCAAGCAGCAGCCACATGTTTCGCGAACTGATGCCGGAGTTGACAGATGAGTTCCACCTGATTGTCCCAGATTTCCCTGCTTTCGGGCAGACGGAGTTGCTCAGCCGTGAGGAGTTCACGTATTCCTTTAACCATCTGGCTCGCATCATCGATAAGTTTTACGGAGGCTATCGGATTGACGAGGTTCGCCATGTATGTCTTCGATTATGAAGCTCCCATCGGCTATCGTCTGGCCATGTGGCACCCGGAGCGCATCACCGCCATCATCTCTCAGAACGGTAACATGTACGAAGAAGGCCTTGGAAAGAAATGGGAGGCCCGTAAGGCTTATTGGAAAAATCCGACAAATGAACTTCGCCAGCAGTTCTCATCGGCCTTTGCCCTTGAAACCATCATCGGACAATACACATTCGGAACACCCGAAGGGTCAGTAGGTCCCGACGGCTATTCACTCGACTACTATTATGCCTGCCAGGCCGTGATGAGATACAGAACGACCTCATACTCGACTACCGATCGAACGTGGCCGTCTATCCCGAGTTCCAGAACTACCTGCGCACCCATCAGCCCCACTGTTGGCCGTCTGGGGTGAGAACGACTCGTCGTTCATTCCCGCCGGAGCCGAGGCTTTCTATCGAATGGAAATCAAATAGAATCAAAGGATAAAAAATAGAGCAATGATACAGAAGAAAAAGTGGACACTGATTGCCATGTTCGCAATCTGCAGTGCTAGTGTAGCAATAAGCTGTGCGAACAATAAAGAGGAGGCAGAGGCCACAGTTTGCCCAACTGATGACAGCAGCCAGTTCGTCACCATTACCGACATGGTGCTCGACGTGATTCTGGAGATACGCTACTACAGCACGTACAATTTCGTGGGAAGCCGCATCGACGGCTACGAAGAACCGACGGCACTGCTGACACGTCGGGCTGCCGACAGCCTGAAGGCCGTCAGCGACGACGTGATGGCACTGGGCTACCGCCTGAAGATATACGATGCCTACCGTCCGCAGAAAGGCGTGGACCACTTCGTGCGCTGGGCGCAGGACTTGGAGGACACAAAAATGAAGCCATACTTCTATCCCGACCTCGACAAGAGCGTGCTCTTCGAGCAGGAGTACATCAACGAGCGTAGCGGCCACACGCGTGGATCTACCGTTGACTTGACGCTCTTCGACATGGCCACAGAGAAGGAGCTCGACATGGGCGGCACCTTCGACTGGTTTGGTCCCGAAAGTCATCCCGACTTCTGTGGCAATCCGGAGACGGGCGAATATACGGGCGATAACTCAAAAAGCCCTTCCGAGCCAAAGCGAAGCATCACCGCCGAGCAGTTCGAGCACCGCATGATTCTGCGCCGCGCCATGCTCGCCCACGGCTTTAAACCCATAGACACGGAATGGTGGCACTTCACCCTCCGCGACGAGCCTTTCCCCGACATTTACTTCACCTTCCCAGTTAAACAGATCAAATGAAACAAACAAAACTATGGATGATTGCCGCCATCCTCACCATCTGCGGCTTGTTAGAGCTAACCTCTTGCACCAAAAAGGACGATCCGGGAAAACCTGACAGACAGGAGTACACTGGTGTGCCGCTCGTCATACTTGACACCGACCTAGGTTCCTCGACCGACGACCTCTTTGCACTGGAGATGCTGCACCGCTATGAGCAGGAGGGGCGTTGCCGCTTGCTCGGCGTAGTGGTGGACCGCATGGGCGAGGCCAACGCGGCGATTGCCGACGTGATGAACACTTATTTTGGGTGTCGCACCCGAGAGGGGGCAACACCCAAAATATCCGAGACGCCCATCGGACTCGTCCGCGAGGGCATCCCTGCGCCACAGGTGTGGATAGATTACGGGGCACTGCCCACCTACGTCAATGCCGACGGCAGCCCGATGTTCCAGCGTAGCGTCGGCGACTACTCGGCACTGCCTGACGGCTACGTACTCTACCGCCAGCTGCTGGCCGCACAGCCCGACCACTCGGTGAGCATCTGCTCCATAGGCTTCGTCACGGCGCTGGCCGCGCTGTTGCAGTCCGAAGGCGACGAGTACTCACCTCTCAGCGGTGTGGAACTGGTCCGGCGGAAGGTGAAGTGCATCTACCAGATGGGCGGCGTGTTCGGCCAGTCCGTCGAACCCGACTTCAATCTCTCGCAGGGCATCACCTTTGCCCAGACGTTCTTCCGCCTCTGGCCCGAGGACGTCGACATGGTGTTCTCGCCTCAGGAGGTGGGCGAGAACGTCGAGTACAAGCCCGAGCAGGTCATCAGCGACATCGCGTGGACCGACGCGCACCCCATCAAGCAGGTCTATATGACGTGCGACTGCAACACGGGTCAGATGATGTGGGACCCGATGGCTGTCATCCAGGCCGTGGAGGGCGACGACCTTTTCACGCTCTCCCCTCGCGGGCGCGTCACCCTCACCCCGCAGGCCGAGACCATTTTCACCCCTTCGGCCACGGGAAACAGCCGTTACCAACTGCCCGGCACTGCCGACTGGAACGCCGCAATGCTGGAGAAAATCAGACGATATAACAGAATGATGTAAAGCATGAACGGAAAACTGAATTGGTCTCAGGTCACCGTAGTCCTACTCTGCTGCGCGACAGTTATATCCTGCTTTTCGGACAACAATAAGAGGACAACTGCCAGCTCGGAGAACTATCCCGCCGAACCTGACTACGGGGACACTACACAGTGGTACATCACCAATCGGGGAGCCGTTGCCGACGTGTTCTACATCATCTCGACAGAGACAGGCGACTATACGTTGCCCAGTGGAGATATGTGCCATTATGCCAATACATATAACGACAGCCTCCGGTCGTTGCTCCTTGGTGAGATGATGGGTGTGGACAAGCTGGTGAGCGGAAAACTGAACTTTTTCTCTCCTTACTACAGACAGTGTTCACTACAGACTTTCCAAAACGATAGTCTGATGGCGGCTCGGATGCCGTTGGCGGTAAATGATGTGCAGCGAGCTTTTAAGTATTATTTAGAGCACAAGAACAATGGTCGCCCCTTCATACTGGCAGGATTCAGTCAGGGTGCATTCATCATGCTGGAATTGCTGAAAGAGATGGACGACGACACCTACGAGCGGATGGTTGCAGCCTACGCCATCGGCGTCACCATCGGAGAAACGGGTCCTCACATCGTACCCGCCAAGGGTGCATACGACACAGGTGTTACCATCTGCTACAACTCCGTCCGCGATACGACCTGCACCCTGCACGGATGGGAAAAGAGCAGCGTGGCCATCAATCCCGTGAACTGGCGAACGGATAGCACCAGAGCCTTGCTCATTACCGAGCCGTCGCCGTTACTACCATCAGCCAGTCAAAAAAAAGACACAATGATCATCCATCTTGACACCGCCACAGGGCTACTCATCGTGGAAGGCTTCACCGCTCAGGACTACATGCTGCCGTTGATAGGTGTGGATGGAAACTACCACAGCCGCGAAATCTGGCTCTATCGCAACCAGCTCCGCGAAAATATGGCACTGAGGGCCAGCATGAAAATGAAACATAGTTTTTCTACAACTGAACCATAACTCCAATCAATCAACGCACTTATGGACGAGAGCTGAATGTATGAGTCAATGAGGCTGTGCGAGGTGCCTTTCTTGACTTCGGCCCGCAGGAACCATTCGCGTTCGAAGAGTTCCTGCTGCGCTGGGTTTTCGCGACGGCTGGTGACGGCAAAATCCACGTCGCCAAGTATCGGCGTTGCAAAATTACACATTTTTTTTGAATATAGGTTTCACAAAAAGCGCCTATGTTTTCACAAAAAGCAGCAAAGTGGCGTGGCGCTGCAAAAAAATGCGAAATATTTCTCGGAATATCTGAAAAAAGCAGTATCTTTGCATTCCTAAATCGGCGACCTTTTACCCCACGCTGAAGGGGGCCGCCCAACGTCGGATGATGAATATTGAATAAAACCTAACAACAAGGATATGACCTCGAACAAACACTGCATTAAAGAACCTATGGTTACTGCCTTGGTGGCTTTGCTGCCAGTGTTGTTCACTTTCCCTTTGTTCGAGCCCGATTTCGACGTCGGGTTAGATTCGTCGTATGTTTGGGGGCACAACTACCTGTTTGGCCACGACTACCCGACGCTGACGCACCTGCTTTACCCCTACGGACCGCTGGCTTTGCTCAAATTGCCCGTCGCCACCGACGGCCATTACGCCATCTTCTTAGGCTTTTATATTTTGGTTAAGTGGGTGCTGGTGGCGCTGACCATAGGCTTGGCTCGAAAGCGGGGGCTCGGTATGCCGCTGGCTGCGCTGCTGACGTTGCCAATGTGCGTCTTGGGCAATACCGACACCTATATTGTGGGCGTGGTGGCCCTGCTGGTGCTGTGGGTGGTCGAAACCCGGCGCCTGTGGCCCTACGTTGCCGCCTGTGTGCTTTCGACAGTGGCGTTGGCTATAAAGATTAGCATCGGCGCGCAGTGTTGTGCAATACTTTTTATTGGCTGGTTGATGACGCTTTTTCAGCGTGTGCGCGACGCAAACGCCGTGGCCATGCCAGCCATCGTGGTAGTGGTGCTGACAGGTGTGGGGTTGATAGTCTACCGCAGTGTGCCCACCCTTATCGAGGCTGCGGTCGGAATGCTCCATCTGGTGGGTGGCTATTCCGATGCTCTTGTGCTCGAGCCGCCACACCGCCTGTGGGCGCTTTTGCTCTTTGTTGCGGCTATGGCGGCCCTGCTTATCGTGGTGCACAAAGACCGTGGCGGACTAACCATGTTCCTACTATTGCTTGTGCCGCTCTATGCCAACTGGCGGCACGGCATATTGCGCGAGGATGTCTACCATTTCGGCCAACTGGTCTATTTCGCCTGTTGCTTTGCCACGCTGGTTGCCCTGTCGGGGCAACGGCGCAGGGTGGCTCCGTGGATAGTGGGGGGGGGTGGCCGTTGTGGCGCTAATATTCAACCGCGCCTCGTTGGGCGACCGTGCGTTGACCACGGCCGGCCCAACCCATGTCTACTCGTCGGTGATTAGATATGACCGTGTTGTGCAGCGCAGCCTGCAGTACATCGACAGCAGCCTCGCGCTCCGCAAACTCCCCACCGAGGTGGTGCAGATTGTCGGCAACACCCCAACCGATTGCTACCCGTGGGAACAACTCTACTGTGCTGCCAACGGCTTTGTGTGGCAGCCCCACGCCACCATCGAGACAGGCGCGGGCAACTCGCTTTGGCTCAACCGCAAGTCGGCCGAGAACTTTGCAGGGCCCAATGCCGTGGGCTATGTTGTACTGCATCCTGCCAACAGCACCGGCGATTTGCGAACCCTCGACGGCCGCTATATGCTCAACGACGAGCCGCCGATTGTAGAGGCCCTTGTGTCGGGCTACCAGCCCGTACACGAAGGCAACTACGGCCTGCTACTGCAGCGCCGCGAGGCAGGCAAGCGAGTGGTAATAGCTGGCGAGCAGACGCTACGCGTGCGGCCAAACGAGTGGCTCCAACTGTCCCCGGAGCAGTGCGACACCGTTTGGCGCATTGCCGTACCACGCACCACCAATTTTGTGGGGCGCATACGCTCGCTGCTTTACAAGCCCGATGTGTGCATCATCGACCTGCTTATGCCCGATAGCACCATGCAAACCTTCCGCTACTCGCCTGCCACCAGCGCAGGTGGTCTATGGGTAAGTCCACTGCCAACAACGATGGGCCAGTTGGCCAACATGCTGCGCGGCGAAGAGGGGGCTCAGCGCCCCGTGGCTGTGCGTTTCGGCTTCACCCACGCTCGCTGCCACGCCACAGAGTTCGACGTCCGGCTGCAGGCCGTCGTTGTCCGATAACTTTTTTCGAGCCAAGACTGCGTTTCTCCACAAGCGGCAACGCAATCGATAAAACTGCCACCCCTATTCGATAAAAAACCGGCTCTCGGTGTGCTCCGTAAGTATAAATCGCAAAACGAAATGTGCATAAAAACGCGAAAATTGTCCGAGGTCGAAAACGGAATGTACATTTCTTGAGCCACACACGCACACACACGCAAAAGGCGTTGCAATTATTTTGCAACGCCTTTTTTAATGCCGTTTGAATGGTTTTTAAGCAGCCTTCACAAGCATCATATCTTCGTATTTTAGCACAACGCCACTGACATGCTGTCGATAGACTTTTGCGCCTTCGAAGGGGGGTGCCGTGGAAGTCGTTTTTGGCTATCCATTCGGCCAGTTCTACAATGGTTGATTTGCTACTGGTGAAGAAGACAAACTTTGTCCCTTGCAAGCATTTCAGCACATCGAGGTAGTCTGACGGCCTCCAGTAGTCGCTGTTCGCTCCATAAAGTCGCGGGCCGCAGCAGGTATATGTGCCGCAGTCGGTAGAGAGATACGGCGGGTCGAGGATAAACACCACATCAGGAACAAGGCGGTATTGCTCGAACAGGCGGGGTTGTCGGCCGAGCCGACGGCATACCAGTCCATAGACACCACCTCGACACCCTCAAGGTAGCCGTCGGCATTATAGTCGTCCTTGCGCACCCGGTTCGCTCATCAAGCTCGCGGGGCATACCAGTAGAATGTCTCTTTGCAGAACTCCTCGAAGCTGTGGACGTAGTTGTCGGCCGAGCCGACGGCACACCACATAGTGAAGAGCAGGTTCGCTCGTCAAGCTCGCGGGGCTTACCAGCTCGACAGCGAGAACCAGTCCACAAAGCCACTCTTATGCCACCGTACCACCTCGGCTATCACCTGCGAGCGCACAGGTTCGTCGATGCGTGATTTGGGCGATATGGTGGCCACGATGGGACGCAAGGCTCGGAGCATTTCGTTGGTGCGCCCGATATGTTCCAGACGCTTGCTGTAGTGGTCGAAATCGTTGCTCACTTCATTTAATTGAATTAAGCGGTGTTCGCAGCCTTCGGCAGTACACCACCCGGCAGTCGGGACGTGCCTGCTTGATGGTGTGGCTCACGAGGCCACTGCCACCGAATAAATCAACGAATACAGCCCCTTTCTTCTGCTGCATGGCCATTCCCTCAAGCTGCTTCACAAAGCGGCGTTTCTGCCCCTGAAAAAATAAAAGCCGAGGCCAATGCAGGTCTCGGCTTTTTCGTTAACATATCAGTCTTCTGTGTTTAAAAGTCAATATCTGCTTTTTTTAACACCATATTATCCAAATATTGAAGTAATTTTGCATGATTTTTTCTTCCTCGTTCTGCGAATGAGGCATTCCCCTCATTATTACCGTAGAATCCACTGGCTATTTTTTTGTTGCAAGTCTCGTTCTGCGTTAACAAAAGTGCTATCAATACGCGATAACGTTGGGCAATCTTGCAAATCTGCAAATTTCATAGCATGCATGGCATCGCGAGCCGTAAATGAACTCATTCCTCCAAAAAATCCAAAACCCGAATTGAGATTCAGTGCGGACATTACCGTATATTGGAAAGGTTCATGGTACATATGAAGCAAAAGGAAACGACATCTGTACATATTGATATTTCCGGAATCTTTTTGCAATCCCATGCTAAGGAAAAGATATGAGACACTTGCTATTCGCTGCTGTATATCTATGTCATCTATGCGACCAAATGTAAGCAAAGTGAGCAAAGACATACCAACATTCTCATAGTCGCGAACATTTCGAAGCACTTCGGGCGAATACTTGAATGATGCATAACAATCCACGCTGGACGAATAAGCCCCTCCTTCGTCTCCAGCCTTTAGTTTCTGCATACTTAATATAGCATACTTTTCTACGTCTGTCATTTCTACTTTTGTTGTTTCGCTACTCTTGGCAAATGCACTCAAATCAATTTGGGGCAAATCTGCGTCTTCGATATAATATTCTATATCGACATTTCGGTCATACATGTGGAGGGTACATTGTCTTACAACACACCCTAACAATGTTAATGTTAATCCATAATCAGAGAGGTCAAAATCATCCCAACCAAAAGGTGTCATTGCTTTAACTGGATAACCCTTTAACTCAACTTTTTCGTTAGATGTACTTATTACTCTCATTGGCTTTGGGGACATGTTGGGTTTGTTTACATCCAAATTGTGAATTCTAACGATAAAACCATCACCATCAACCAATTTATAGCCATTACAACCATTAGAATTGGCTTCAATAGTAATCTTTCTTCCACATTTTTGATGTCCCATTACAGGATTTCCATTTTCATAACGCTGGTGTGCATCCGAGACAAACTCCATGATTGTTTTTCCCATATTGTTTACACTATTACGTCGTCGTGCGCAACTTTTATTCGTTCTGTGCCATCAAACGAGGTTATCAATTAAGAAGCGTGGCACTGGTATGCCAATCCTCTCGTGACGGTCGTAGGAAATAACCTTGAATATGCGGAATTGGGGAACAGTCCATGCTATACACGCGAACCGATACACTATCCTTGCATATTCGCCGAAAGTTTCCTACGTTTTCACGAGCAAGAACGAGCATAACGCTTCGTATTTTCAATGGTTTACAATATTTCACTCTTCGTAAACCATAATGCGAAGATAGTAATAATTTCTAATTCAGCGAAAAATATTTGCGACGGTGCTGTAATTTATAGCAAGAGCCGTTGTCACGTAAACAACAAGCGACCGCCGGAAGATACCGGGGTCGCTTGCTGCACATGAACAAAAGAAGAGAACGGCAACAAAACAGTAGAACCCCTATTTTTGAATTGAATATCAGCGTGTTACCTGTAGAATAAACAAAACAGGTAACACTTTGGAAACGAGAGAACTTACATGTTCCTACACGTTTTACACAAATCCAAAGAACGCTCTTTCTGAATGCAAAGGTACAAAAGAATCCACAACTGCCCAAACTTTTTTGGACTATTTGCGTCTCTTAACATCTATTGTTCGCCTTTCCACCAAACATAAGTGCCATAGTCGATAACATTCCCCCCCCCTCTCAGTTACATACCAGTTACATACTATTCACAATAGAAAATCCCTTTATTTATCGGCACTTTCAAAAGACACTCATTTATAAAAACATGCCTCCAGTTACACACCAGTTACATACCCTATGCCCAGAATGGCACATACCCCTTATTGTTTCGACTTTGGTTCTCCGTCTTCTCCTCCTTGATCTTTCCTGCAATCAAAGTATCCTTTATGATACGTGATGCCATCGGGTAGTTCTGTTTATCTATTCCAAGACGTTCTCGCAGTGTCAAGTTAGTCATCTTGTCATTGGTGACATACTTTAGGCAAGCGTGCTGATAGCAGGCGTATATGCGTTCTTGTCTGTCAAGGTCGGCATATTTACGATAAGCAAACAGGGTAACAGTTGTTCGGGCTTCTTGAACGGTGAAACGGAGCGGTGGAAGTTGAAACAACTCAATAGCCGCCACAGCTTTGTCAAGACCACTACCAAGTTCTTCACAGATGCCTAATCGACGCATCAAGTCTGCTAATGATGAGTTCCTTGAATTGTATTCATCAATGAATCTCTCTACACTAATAATCGGTTGACCAGGGTTAGATACATCTATTCGGTCAGTATATATTTCTACCATCGGGAATCCCTTTTCGCTGAAATCCTGATGTACCAGCATGTTTGCCACAATCTCTCTGACGGCAATCTCTGGATACATGGTGACCGTAGAACGGAGTGCTTGCCCTATCTCTTCATTGGCGGGGAGTTGGCTGTTAATCCATTCCACCATCGTCTTGAAACTAATGGCATAGCCAGCATCAAAGGACTGCTCACGAACTATGTCAAGTTTGCTCTTGCCCTTATACACAATGACTCGTACCATCTTCCTCCGCAAGTCATCAAAATCAGACAGGCGCTTGGCAAACAATAGAGCACCGAGTTCTGTGATGCTATATCCCACTTCATCTTGTATCACAATTTTTTCTGCAAGCATACGATCAATGATACCCATAGTGTCTGAAGGCAGAGGTAGTCTCATCATGTCGAAATATGTCTCTGCACTCAGCAAAGAGAGCACTTGCGTCGCCGTCAACTTTCCCTTGACCACAATTTTCTCTAAAGCTTTCTGTCCACCCTTCCATATTTTCGCCTCCTTTTGTGGGAAGTCCCTTAACTTTCTCGTTGTAGAGCCAACTCTGACATATTCCTCATGAAGAAAAGACACAGGCTGATTCGTAGCAGCAGGAATCTTTAATACGCAGACATGCCCTTTGTCCTCATAATCGAAATCATCGATGATTTCAAAGTCGATGCGAGGATTAAGGCGAGTTGACAGCCACGACTCCAGTTCTTCGTTGCCGACTTTCTTCCGTGTTGCATAGAAGTCAGTACCAACAACCTTGAGTGTATCTCATTTATGCCAAATACCATATAGCCGTATGGCATATTGCAAAGGAATACGCTATTGGAAAGGGCCGAAAGCCGTTCCCCAATTTCCTCTTTTGAGTGGAAATTCTCTTTGAACTCAATCCACTCCGTTTCTTTATTTTTTACCAATAGGCTGTCAATGAGCCTTTTGAAATCTGTATATTCCATCTTGTACGTTTGTTAATCTGATTTTATATATAACGCTTGTTGCCTGTCAAATATGATTGCTCCATTTGTTAATTCTCCAAAATCGTTTGTTAATCCATAAAACTTTCGTGTGATTTATACATCATCTCATATTTAGGAGAAGAATAATCAATATACATATCAAATTCGGCAATACCTTTTGCCTTAGCAATCTCATGCAACTGCTCCTTATTTTCATTGGCAATACGTACTCCGTAATAAATTGCCACAGGTCTGTAATTGATGGATGTGATATTTTCCACTAAATAGTTTCTCGTAGAATAATCTACAAGACGCCACTCTTTTTCATATTCCCATTGTTTTGATTTATGCAAAACGCATTTTGTGTGAGATAGGACATCAGGATTACAACCATTAACACCAAGCATCTTCAAAAAAGCCCATGCCATGTATTGGGATGCGTCATAACGTATATCGTCATATATTACTGGATATAACCCGACTCTCTCTTTTATGCCCTTGGTTAATGTCGGGCGCATTTTGTATTCTAATACAAATCCTTTATGATAATCAGCATAATGGCTCCACATTGTGATAGATTTCACTGATTCGCAAAAGCATGCAATAGAAACAAAACGTTTACTTGCTTCTGCCAAAAGAGGGTATAAGAAATCTATCATCTGCATCATTTGCCTTTTATATGCAGCAAGAGAATCCTTCTTTTCTTCAAAGTCTATTGCCAATATTTGCTCTTTTATCTTTTCGGCGACACCATTTGGTAATGAGTTCTTCTCAATATCTGTGAAGTAGTTTCCTTGTTCAAGAAACTTTTGCAATTGAATTAGAACTTTTGATTCCAATAGTGCATCTACATGATTTTTAATACTTTTAATGTCGTACCTCACCAGAGTGTCGTATGGATCATTAAAAAGGTCTGCCGATACAGCGTAAATGGCATCTTTCTGAAAGGCTTCTATTTGTTTTTCATTATATGGCCTGTAACGAAATAGGCTCTGGGGCATCATCTGTATTAACGCATCACAAATAGGCAACACGCTATCATAAAGGACTTTAGGGTCAGTTCCTTCTTGTATTTGAATTTCTTCAAGCCGTTTTGCAAATTCTTCTCGACTCATCATACGTGTTAATCTCTTAATATGAAAATTTAATATCTTTGTTTATATAACTTCAAAACATTATTCATGGTAATAAGTTCACCATGACGCATGTTCTGGAAGATATTTATCCATTCATTACCTAATGGTATATATTCACCCAATTTCAGACACATCTTACCGTCCTCAATGGTTAATCGTGATATTTTATAGTATCCGTCAATATCACCGCCTACCATCGGAAGGAGGTAAACTGCTTCGAGAATATTCACCTTGGGCAAGGTTTCCATGACGTATTTCCTTGCCTTATGCTCCAAGAATATCTGGTAATCAGCATCTGTCTTTCTGACTGTAACGGTAAACACATTCTTCGATTCAACAGATTTCGGCTGAGTGTCTGTATAATATAGCCCTCTTTGCGGCACACTCACTTCAAGTTGCTCAATGATGCTTTCATCAAGGAGCACTTTGCGAAGGTGGTTTTCTATGAGCAATCCGCTTTCCTCATTTGGCAGCAAAGGATATGCACCTATATTCACTTCTTCAATGGATTTGAGGAAGTAAGGCAATTGCTCATCGTGATTTGCTATTTGCTCTAATAGCCGATATTCGTCCATACGCCCAGGAAAGAGGATGTAGCCGCCAATGATTTCTTTGGAGAAACGCCTTTCGCCACGCTTGCCGTAATAGATAGCGTCGCGGTAGTGGTGCATCGCGTTGATGGTCTCTGGCTTCGGTTCATCTTGCACACTACCCAATGTTGCATCATCATCGCCACGGACACTATATTTTGCATCATAGAGGTACGTCAACGTAATGTCGCGCCCGTTCTTGTGAATATGCATCACAATATCGGGTTTCTGCTCAGTCGTAGCAGAGCGCATTTCATGTTCATCGCCTTTCCTATCAAACGAATACTGATAGCCCACTTCGACCAAATCGCCATTCTGCGGATTGGTATAGGTGATATGTCCGCTGAGTGTCCCGCCGTCAAACAAATCGAAAGCATTCTGCGTATCTTCATGCACATAACGTTCAAGATGTTCCTTATTGTGAACATCAATACCCAAAACTTTGCAGACAAGTTGCTTTACCTTCAAGAAGCACCAGAGTTCATAGAGCCGCCAAATAGGTTGTACCCCAACATTTGTATCTCCTTGTATCAGGTCTAATCCATTCTGGAGCATAATCCAGTAACGATACACTTGTGAGTAGCCACTACGTTGCTGAAGCACCATGCTTTGTTGGCGGAATCCATCAAAAACACCAATGACCTTAAGGAAAGAACTTCTCCTTAATATCTCCAACTCATTATGCTTGTCTTTCAAATTGGCAATCTCGCTATCAGAAGTTCCTACGCTGAGACGTTTCATTAGAAGGGAAAGACGCTCGGTTATACGTTGGAGGGTATATTTCACAAATCGGTTCTCCCGTGTATCCAAGGTCGCTTCCGTCTGCTCCGTCCTGTAATACTTCCTCAATGCCTGTTCTTCGTCATTCAGTCGGTCGTTGGAGAATCGTTCTGCCAAGGTGGGAGTCCAACCTTTGATGCGTTCGGCTCTTCTGTATTCCTCATACTGATGCATCTTATTGTGAGGCTGGTGGATGATGAAGCGCACTGCCTGCACATAACTATCCACAATCTGCTTGAACACCGACAGCCAAATCAGTTCGTTGTTGGCTTCTCGTCCCATCTCAAACTGCTGGAAGGTCAGTGTGAGATAGCGAAAAACTAAATCCCCATATTCCGCCCTTATCTGCTGAATGATGATGTCAAGGTCGTGTTTTGTGTCAAGTTTAGGCGACAACACATCAAATTCCACCTTGTGTTGGAAATGCTCACCCACCTTGTTTCTATAAGCAAACTCCAAAGCGAAGTGACCAGGCTGATTCAGAAAATCGAGACTTGCACTGACAATATACTCACCCGATGCGGTTTGCACTGTGTTGAACATTGCCTCCACCTCCTTGTTAGGGTGGATGATGCGAGGACCTTCTACGGCATCAAAGAACGTCAGCGTAAGGTTATACTTGTGGTCTTCGAAAAACACAGGACGTGCTTGCTGCCAATCTTCCTCTGCAACATCTTCCACCCTCTGAGTGTCCGCATTATACACCTGCAACTCGCCACCGCTCGCCATCACATAGTTGCAATACCTTTCAGGCGCAAGTTCCTTGTCTCTCACCTTGAACTTCCGCCACGACATACCTATATCCGTGCTGCTGGCTTGGATGATGTAGACATCATGATATTTGTATTGCAACAATTCCATATGGTGTTAGAAGAAATTGGTGTAATAGTTAGCAAGTTTATCATCCATTTCCTTCAACTTCCGAAGGACTTGGTCGTAGATGGAGGTGGCATCGGTGTCCTCTTCGGGCTTAAAGTGGCTCTCCACAAATATCTTCAAATCTTTCAGCACATTGCTCTTGCCTTTCTGCGTTTCCAATTGCTTCTATTCACCCTGCACACGCGGTAGTACCTTTTCTAATAGAATAGCCAGCGTGGCTTCGCCTATCAGCCCTTCTATCTGGTCTGGTTCAGGGAAGCTGGCACGCTCAACCAACGTGCTCAGATAAAGCACCAACTCATTCTGCACACGGTAACTGACACAAAACGGTGTTTCATTCAGAATACCGTTAATGCTGTCAGCCTCTGCTGTCCCGTCAGAGTCGCCAAGTAACTGCGGGATGCGTGTGGCTATCACATCCTTGTATTTGGTAAATCGGGCATCGTCCAACACTTCGTAAGCCCGCACAAAATCCGACTTAAAGGCCTCAAGTGGTATCGGCTCGTCTCTATATTCCAGCAAAGCCTTGCTCTCTGGCGAGAACATTTCCGACATCTTACCGCCATTCATCTCAATGGTAAACGCACGGTCTATCACCTTGCGTGAGAACTGATGAGTCGTGTCGTCCATATTCACCGTACCAATCACAAAGAGGTTATCGGGCAGCGTCAGTCCGTTCTCTTTCAGATAAGTAATGATTTCTGCGTCCTTCTCAGAATACAAAAACTCCATCTTGTACTGCTTGTCGCCTTCAATGATGTCGCCTTCATCCTTCACCAATACTTTCTTCTGTAACTCACAGTTGCTGAAGCGGTCTTTGCTCAACAGGTATTGTGTCTGAATCTCGTCACCTACCCTCTTTCTCGTTTCCAATACACTCAGGTATTCTGCGAAATATTGCTCTACAGGCGCCAGGTTCATTTCGTCCAAACAAAGGAAGAAAGGCACATCCCTATTCTGTGTTGCCTTATATGCAAAACGAACAAAGTCGGTCAACTCATATTTTCCCGACAATGCGCTATAATATCCCAACAACTCTGTAGAGTCATGCCAGTTCGGTTTCACCTCCACCAAGCAATAGTTCCCCGGTGTTGTTCCACCTTCATTCCGCAAACCTCCGTTAGGGCAAGTCATAAATGCCAGTTCCTGTACCTTTTGGCTCTTGCCTGTACCTGAGATTCCAGCAAGAAGAAGGAAGGGCTTAGTTCGGAGAGCGTCTATATATTTTTGATTGGATATAGTATCTTTAGAGGTCGGTTTGAACAACTCTATATCATCAATATTCTTTGCTAGTGGATATGTCTGAGGGCTAGGCAGTACATAATTGAAAAACTTTGCGAAGTCTGGCTCTATCTGAATGATGTCATTCTTAAAATGTTTTGTTACCAAATCAATTGCAGAAAAGAAAGCTCTTAAATCAGAAAACGAACTTCCAGACATATTTCTGATTGTTTTATTTGCATGGTCATCTAATCCTATTAAAGGCATTGAAGAACACCAATAATAAGCAATAGGTGCACATCTCAATATGTCCATCCTATTAACAGAATCATGGAAAATATAAACTATCTCTATCTTTGTTTCCGAAGTGTCGTTGTAGTTTTTGCCTCTTAAAACATTTTTTACACGGCCTACTGCTTTAAACCCTTGTTTCCATTGCGTTGGGATGCCTTTATTGTTATCGGATCCTAGCCAAAGAAACGCATAATCGTTATCTCCATAATTATCAGGAACCTGCGTACACTTTACATTAATACTAAACGTCTTTTCTAACACGCCAACTTCTGACGAGCAGATTCTCTGTATGTCAGGAATACTATCTTTGCCCAATCGGACGGTAATGAAATTGAATGTTGCCATATTACTATCGATTTCTTGAACTTAATTTTTCTAATGCGACACGAAGCGGTTTAAAAAGTTCTATTTTGGCCATCTACCCTTCTTAAGATTCCTTCTGCTGCATTAGGAGAAAGGTAATACACGGGATTTGTCTGTTCCTTCTCTATTAGTTTCAACAAAGAAGAGTTTACTATAGTCGATGGAGTTGGGTAAATGTTACACTCAATAAGTCTATCAGCCCAAACAATTCCACCTCTTTGCCATTTGTATTCGCCTGTCGGATCAGAGAAATCTATTTTTGCCAATGATGTGTTAGACCAAGCAGATTTCGAAAAGTCTGGATAAAGTGATAAAGTATCTTTTATGTCTTCAACATCACTATTATTTCCAAGTTGCTTTTTTACTTTATTTGCTATCCATGCTACAACAGGAACTGAAACGGCATTGCCAATTGCTGTATATCTAAGCGTATTTATATTTTCATCATTAACGGCCTCCTCAGAAGGAGAAGTCCAGTTGTCAGAAAAACCTTGCAGCCTTTCCGACTCTATTGGAGAGAGACGGCGAACGCCATCTTCACATACTACATAGGTGCGACTCCAGTCAGTTCCTGTATGCCTACCAGAAGAGGCGGCAAGACAATATGCAACTTTTGGTACTTTGGGATATTCGTTTTGCTTACTTTCTTCTGTTATGAAGTTCGTTCATTTTGGGGTTTCTTAGCTCCTTCTCTATCAAACATTACACTCAACGCTTTTGCAGGATTACCTCTCCAACAGCACAAGTATACACGAGTACGTGATTGGGGAACTCCAAAATATCTACTATTAAGTAAACGCCAAGCCACCCCATAGCCTAATGAAGAAAGAGTTTGTATAATAACTCCAAAGTTACGTCCTTTATTAGATGTAAAAAGTCCTGCAACGTTTTCGATGATAACAACTTCCGGTATTTTTGCTTCTATCAACTCTGCAAAACGATAAAAAAGCCCAGAGCGTTTTCCCTTTAGACCAAGTCTTTTCGAAGCCCCACGAGCTACTGATATGTCCTGACATGGAAAGCCTCCACACCACACTTCAGAATCAGGAATATCCTCTACTACTATTTCGTTAATGTCATCTGCCTTCAGAACATTAGGCCAGTGGCGACTCAGTATCTGATTGCAAAAAGGATTAATCTCACAAAGCAGAGCCGTTGAGAAACCATGTTGCTCAAATGCCACATCAAATCCCCCAATCCCTGCGAAGAACGAATTTATATGATATTTCTTTTTCGGCATAATTATCTGTATTTCGACTTACCCACTAACTTTTCCGAGTTACCCACTAAGTGTATTATAGTTACCCATTAACTCCTGTGAGTTGATTTTCTGATGCACTCTCATTGTTATGTAAAGAAGAGATATCTAAAGCATCGTCTCCTTCAAAGACCAAAGCCTCTTTGTTATGAACCAAATCAACTGCTACCCAAGGGTCAGTTTCGCTTAGAATAGCTATTTGCTCGTCAAAAGTCACTTTCATTTTCTCTTTGGATGTTTTAATGTTGCTACCAGAAAGAAAACTTTTCAAGCCAGACAAAGCACTGACAACAAAAGGCTCACGCTCACCCCGTACAATAAATGCGTCATTATAGCCTACAAAGAATAATAGGCCAAGTCCTTTCAAATGCGGGTATAAATTACGCGCACAAGAGCATGCTACACTATAGATGCCTTTACCTGAAAAATTATAATTTGTTGTATGAGTGGACACCACTTCTGCATCATCTTCGTTATATATTCCATCATCATCCCCATGCCCAGCAATAAAGCATAGTTGATGTTCCGACATTGCCCCAACCACATTTTCTTCATTCATATCAGGAGGACACACGGAAGAAAATTCAATGCCGTTGTCTGCACAGATTTGCTTTGCTTCGTCGGCACATGACTCCATGAAATCATGAAGAATGGTTCCTGTATCATTGTTATATGCAATTAAGACCTTATTCATATACTATTTCTTAGAACGCTGTAATTGATAAATATAATACTCGTTCAATTTTTGTTCAAATGACTTCCCGATGGCAGACTGAAGCCGTAATTCAGAAAGAATGTCCGCCCAAGTATATGTTTTCCCCGTAGAAGCCTCGCTAAAGGCCTCTTTGTTATTGTCTTCAGGATGACGAATCAGCCATTGCTCCAAGACGCAGTCAAATTTTGTACTCCAATTTGACCTGATTTTATCAATGATGGCTGTGACAGAGTTGAAATCGTTATTGCTCCTATCTAAATAGAAGAAATTCTCTTCGTTCATCATCTCTATGATAGAATCAAGCGGAATGTCTGTACCCAATTGATTGGCCGACATCATCACTATATAAAGTAATGACGTTTTCTTTCTAATCTCTTTCAGTAAATCAATACCTTTCTTTCGATGACCGCTGAAATTCCAGTCAATAAAAACAATCATCTTGTGGTTTAAATTGTCTAAGACATATTCCAAGCCTTTGTCAGGGTTCTGAAAGACATGCTTATAATCTGCATCCTTATAATGTTTTCTAATATTCTGAACAAAGGGCTCATCCTCAGACAGATTGTCATCTATAAAAACTATCTTAAAATCCATAATCTACTACTTTTTAAATGGAATTGTTATTTTTATTGTTGTACCTATCTCGCCAAATTCACTTTCAACGACAGACACCGTGCCACGAAGGGACTCTACACGAGTCTTTACAATGTATAACCCAACACCTGCGCCACCTTGTTTTTCTGTTGTCGTGTAATACAGGGCAAACACCTGCTCCCAGTCTTCCTGTGGGATTCCTTTTCCCGTATCCGAAACGAGAATTTCAAGCATATCATTCTTTACCTCATACGAACAACGAACTATTTTTTGCTCTGAATCAGCCATTGCTTTTACAGAATTGTCTATCAAATTCTGTAGAATATCCCTAAAGAACTGACGATTTGTGTTTAATACCAATTTGTCAGGAAAATCCGTCTGCAAAGAAATACCCTCGCGTGAAAAAACATCGTCATAGTCGCTTACAATCTCTTCAAAAGTTTTCTTCAAGTCAACTTCCTCTGGATTGATATTTGACTGAGAATAGCTAAGCATATAGTTTATGACCCGATTTAAGACCTTGAATCGCTCATACATTTGTTTTGCGTAAAGTTGGAAGAGTGTTTCTTCATCTGGATCAGGATAGTACCGATAAAAGAATTCAATTCTGTCTCGTATCTGATTCAACGTAGTCCGAACAGCATGCGTAATAGTAATAGCGAATTGCTGCAAGGACATAATACTCATGTAAATATTTTCCTTGCGGGTAAAATCCTCTAAGGCTTTCTTTTGCTCGCTGATGGCCGTTTTTACGCTTTTGCCTGTTTTCCGAACTTGCTTAAGAAGTGGCTCTACTGTCGGTTTTAGTTCGGGCTTCTGGGCTACTATATCATTAAATGCAGACATCAGTGAGTTAATATCGTCTGATGCAGTTTTTAGTCCCTCCTCAGCATTGTTGCGTTTTGACAGGCGCATTTCCACCTTATAGTCTTGAAGAGCATTCAACTGGGTAATGATGAACTTCTTAAGTTCTTTGTACTCTTCATTATCGACAAAATCCTGTCGGTTGGTTGCGTCAATAATCTTTGGATTTCCTGCAGAGGTTATTTCTATAGTCCCAAGAAATTCGCGTGTGCTTATCCTGCTAAACATATCACGCCAAAGTCGCTTGTCAATTCCAAGCACATCACGTTTCAAATCAGGATTTTCATTGGTCTCAGCAAATGGAGTTGCAATAATTCCATCTCGATAGACCTTGAATCCGTCAATAGAGTCATTGGGAAAAGCCTTTCTGTAATTACGTCTGGCAGCATCATCAAAAAAATAAATATTCATTTTGACTCCACCAAAAGACTTTAAGGGAATCAGACGATGCTCAAAAGCCTTCTTCTCTTTATCGTAATAAATGCTTTGTTGTAGATTGGATTTTTCGTCAACTCCTATGCTAAGTGAAACGGTTGCCAAATCGAAATCATCTAAAGTTCTAACAGCGTCTTGATTAATGCCAAATTCAGGTGCAAGAACTTTTACTTTAAACGGGTAGGTAAGATTTGCAAATGGAGAAACTATTTTAGATATTTCACGCATCAGGTGCTCAATCTCCTTCTTCGTCCAAGGGTCTCGTATTACAGAAATGACAAGCCTTGTACCCGACTCATCTTTATTTGGTGCATCAATATACGAGTATGAGTTTTCCATGTCTGTGAATAAACGTAATTCAGTCTCGCCGTTCATCTCACGGTAATAGGCAGCCCAGTCTATGTCTACTTTAAGCCACCTCTCTTCACCACTCTTCTTCGTTATAATAGAAACATAATCCCCCAATTTGTCAACGGCAAAACGACCAATCCCCTTTTCACCCACACACTTTCGATTATAAGGCTCTGGCGAATACGGATGAGAACGTTTGCTTGAAGTTCCTATGACCATCCACTTGTCCCTAATGTCTTCAAAAGACATACCATAACCATCATCCTCAATCCGAATAACAGGGTCCCTTTTTCCTGCGCCTATATTCTCAAGGGCAACCGTCACATTCTGGGCATTTGCATCATAGCAGTTTTTTACGAGTTCAAACAATGCTGTAACGCGGTCTGTTATCAAATCACGCCCTATCAGCCGGAAAGTGCTGATATCAAAACGCCATCTCAATGTTTGGTTACTATCCATATCGTCTATTTATGGTTTCTTATATGTTGTTTGATACTTTCTGCAATCACTTCTCCCAATTTTGGTGGTACAGCATTCCCTATGTACCGTGATGCCTTTACTAATGACACTTCTTGCTCGTTTGGGAAAAATTTGTATGTTAATGGGAATGTCTGGAACAAGGCTGCTTCTCTAGCGGAAATCGCCCTATTTTGAGTAGGATGACCAAAACGGCCATTACCGATACCTGTACATAAGGTAGTCATAGTAGGAGCAGGCTCCTCCCATACCATACGCCCATAAACACTGCCAAAACTTTTGCCACTTTCTTCTTGGTGGCATTTTAGTTGTAACTCTTTGGGCCAGTCTCTCCAACTGCCACCATATGGTGTTGCCATAATTCTTTGCATATTCAAAGGAGACAAAGCACGACATCTGTGTAAAGCATCTGTGGGACAACTTTCTCCTGCCTCTAATGGAGGCAGATTGGCGATAGCATCACGCACTGTTACATAATTCTCCTTCGTATGCGTAGGGGGTATTAATCCTATATTCCCCTTCCGGGATGCCAACAAGACCAAACGCTTACGTGTCTGTGGAATGCCATAGTTTGGACAGAAAACGACTTGGTATTTCACATAATAATGTTCGTCTTGCAACGTCCTCACGAAATCCGCTAAAACAGACTTCAACTTAAATGAAGCAATGGCCGGTACATTCTCCATCGTCACAATATCTGGCTGTACTTCTTTAATTAAACGACCAAATTCATATAATAAGTTGTATTTGTCTTTATCCTTGTTCTTGTTCTTAAATGCATACGAAGAGAAAGGCTGGCATGGTGCGCATCCAGCCAAGACTTTGATAGCTTTCTTGGAATATAATGGCAGTATGTCTTCTTTTGTAACTTCCCTTATATCTTTATAAACAAACTTTGCTTCATTATTAGTTTCGTAGGCATACTTACAAGTTGCATCCAAATCAAAACCTTCAAGTATCTTAAACCCTTTTGACTTCATTCCATAACTTAGTCCGCCTATACCACAGAATAGGTCTACGACTTCGATAGAAGGTAGTCTGCCTCGTCTTTTATGAATGATATGTTCAGCCATGATTCCTATTCTTTCTCAGTCCATAATAAGTCATCCACGCTGACACAAAGAATCTGGGCCAGTCGGATGAACATCTCTACATTAGGCTGGGCGGCGTTTGTCACCCACTTCGATATAACCGCTGGGTCTTTATCAAGAATTTCCGACAACTGCTTGTTGGTCATTCCCTTCTCTGCAAGTACCACCTTTAGGCGGTTTATTCTTTTACGTTCCATTCGCATGCTGCTAATTTGGCTACAAATTTACACAAAAAATCTCAAAGTCAATGTTTATTAAGTAAAAAAGTGGTAATTAAGAATCAAAAAAATGTGTTTATATTCAATTATCCTTGCCGATTAGGCATTTTTCATACCTGTTTGTTAGTTCTATGACATCATGCATAATCTGCACCAACTGTATCATGCACTTCTCCAACTTATACACTAGTGCTGCTGCCCTACGCTCCGAAAAGTGAATCTTCAGTTCCTTCAATGTCTGGTTGTAGTTGTTCCCAACCATACGGAATTGGGAATGGAATTCACTCAACTTGGCATAGTATTCATACTGACTTTTGTCGAAAGTTACCACATGGAATGGCTCTTCAAAGATACGCGCCTTGATGAATGCTGACTTGCTCGTCAAGCCAGAACGCTCGAACTTAGTCAGGAACTCGTTGTACTCCTTTGATGTGAAGTTCACCGTGATACGATTTGTTGCAGGGTCCAGCTTGGGATTTCTCCCACCCCTGTTTCTTTTGTTGTTCATCTTTAATTCTTCTATTTTGACATATATAGTTATCACTCACTGCTTACGGCAAGTATGAACAGGCTGGCCGACTTCGGAGGATAGCCACAGCCCTCGGCAGAGCAAGGAGTTTTGTGCTGCAAACGGAGTTTCATGCAGCAGAAAACATACCTTGCTATGTTCTGACGAACATAATCATCCGCTCATGAAGCGGATGCAGTCATGTCAGGTGTTTGGTTCTGCCCATTTGATACTTGCTTGATCGTATTCGGCTGCAAAGATAGGACAGGTAACATTGTCTGGCAATAGATTTCCTGTGCCACTAACAGCCACATCAGTGCCATATGCAGCCAAAGTCCACCGTTTTACCGAATGATTTAATTGATTCATTCGCCATTGAAATAAGTATTTGATAGAATATTGCATTGGTTAATCGAAGAATTCAATCATTCATGAATGCATGAACTAATGAACTCATGCGTTTAATAATGATTGCTTCGATTCCTCAAATTGTCAAAGATTTAAGAAACAAAAGAATGAATTAACTAGCTAATTAGTTAATTCATTATGTTGTTACGTTGCAACGAAAAACCTTGGAACAAAAGAAACAAGGCAACAGGTCTCTATGACTTACTACGACACCTTGCTGCCTTGTTCCTTGTAGGCGATTAGACGAGCCTAAGCCTTCATGTAATCCTCCATTTTTAAAGTGACGCATACTTTTTCATACATTGGTCTGCCCATCAGCCGATTCATGATGAACTTTCGGAACTTGTAGCTATTGTCGCTGTCGATGGTGTATGCCAGACGAATCACCATTTCAAGGTTATACACATCGATGTTCCAGTTGGGATGATAGGGGAACAGACGGAACGAGCCATGAGTGTCCTCTTCATGCGCAATACCTTTATTATATATATAGCGTATCGTGCGGAACACGGTGGCCGATGGGACGAAAAGCATATCTGCTATCTCTTCCACCGTCATCCAAACGTCCTTGTCAGGCATAGTGATAATGCCGCCCTCCGTCATTCTGATGATGCCTCTCTCAAAGATATCCTTGGGAATCATTGAAATGCTTGTTGTTGCCATAGTCGTTGTTAATTTATTGGGTTATTATTTGTTGTTCTTTCTCTTTTCTGCGTTCCATCAGTCTGTCAATTTCCTGTGAGATACGGTTGACGGTAATCTGAGCATATTTCTGGGTGCTCTTGATGCTGGAATGTCCCATCATCTTGGAAACACTCTCCATACCCACACCTGCCGAGACTAACAAAGTGGCATTCGTGTGTCTTGCATCGTGATGCGAGAGATTGCGGTCAAGTCCGAGGAAGATACCAATAGCCACAAACTCCTTGTAGAGTCTGTAATTGGCATATGGCGGCAATGGGAAAACAGGCTTGCTGTTGTCCGTCGTGTTATAGAGAGCGAGAATTTGCTCTGCTATGGGATGCAATGGCACAAATGTTTCCACATCCGTCTTTTGGCGACACTTGCGGATGAACCGTCTGCCTTTGGCATCCGTCTGGATGTGTTCTGGGCGAAGCCTTGTCAAATCAACGTAAGCCAGTCCTGTGAACATCGTAAACAGGAGCATGTGCCGTGCAAGTTCCATCTGTCGCTGCAGGAACGGATGGGCAAGCAACTTTTTAACCTGCTCGCGGGTAAGATAGCGGATTTCCACGTTACGCGTTACCTTCTCATATTCGATGTCCTCCAAAGGATTTGAGCGCAGTATCTCCTTGTCAACAGCTAGGAACACGAGACGGCTCAGCCATGCCAGGCAGTCATTGGCAGTTGCTGGACAGAGATGCTTCCGCTGTCTGAGATAGATATGGTAGTCTTTTCCCAATTGAAGGGTTACGTCAGCAAGGGCCATATCCTCACTGTCAATACTCATCAGGTATTCTTTCAGACACTTGTTCTTGAACTTGGCGAGTTTGATGGAACCGTTTGATGCCGTGCCAGCACTTTTTATTCTGACTCGTTCCAGTTCCTCCGCAGCCATTTCCATCAGTGTGCGTATCGGCTGTATGGTGCCGTTGAGGTAGCTTTTCAACAGTTCTGCACTGGCTACGCCCCGTTTTACAAGAAGCGTCTGATAGGTCTGTTCCGCTTTCTTGATAAATTCTCGCAAGGCATTGGCATCCTTTGTGGGAGAGATGATTTCACGCCGTCCTCACCCTGTAGCAGGGCGCGTGTGCGGTCGATGTTGTTGGCATAGATGTGGACATTGCCGAGGAAGAGCGTGATGCTGTGCAGGGGCAAGTCCACCTGTCGGGAAATCAGATAGAGGTGGTAGAGGTCGGACGGAAGTCCCAAAGAGGCATCACTGCTCCGTTGGTAGGCGGTCAGCAACAGCCGCCCCTCCTCAATTTGGAACTGCACCAAAGAGAGGCATGGGGCTTGGTTCGCTCATCAAGCTCGCGGGGCATACCAGCTCTCTGCCCCTGTCTCGCCGAGGAAGAGGACGTAGTTCTTGCTGTTGCGCTTCTCGCGGTTGATACGTTCCACCAGTCGGGGAAGACGCTCGAAGTAGGTCGGGTAGGAGTTCACCAGTATAGGACCGCAGTAGTCCCACCACGATATTCCTGCCTCGCGGTAGGCCTCGGTGTTGCGCTCCCCACGTTGGAACAAATCCAACTCGCTACGGAGTTTCTTTCGGGCAATGTTGTGGCTCTCGAAGATGTCGAGCAGGTCGGCAGGGTCGAGGCGCATCACCTCGTTGGTCAAATACCTGATGTCGCCCTTCTTGTTGTGTTGCTCGTGTCCTTCTGCGAGGACTTTGTCGAGCATCTTATAATACTTATTCATAATGGGTTATGGTTGGTTATTAAGGTTTTCTTCGTCTATGTGTTAAAATTTGTGTATTTTTGCAGTCTCTTACCTCGTGGCGGGTATGCCACAAAAATAAAACCCTGTGAAGGCAGCTGAGGAGATTAATCCCCAGCTGCCTTCACAGGGTTTTATTGTTATAAAAGAGGTAAGAGACTTTATTAACAGGCTGGGGATTTGTTATGCCCAATCCCCAAGGGCGACCACCGGCCTCACTCCTTCAGATAGGGCTCCACATCAAACGCCTCTTTGCGTCGCCATCCCTCTTCAAGGCATTGCTGCACATATCGCGCACAGCAGTTCACGAAAGCCTGAAGGCTTTCCACTGAACGAAACTCGCGGTAGACTGGCTCGCCGTCGGTTCCGAGTTTGAATACCACAGGCAGGCTGTCGCCATCGGTCTGCATGGCCACATCGAGGGCATTGCGATAGTTCAACTGGTTCTCTGCCGAGAGCCACACCATTGCCCCCTCGTATGTCCGCCCCTCGCGTATCTTGGCCTGCACTTCCTCGTTCACCAGTTCCACGAAGAGGGCTCGTATCTCGTCGGCTGTGGGGCGGTGGTCGAAGTCCTGCTCATACCACTCCGCGCCTGTCTCGGTGGGGGTGATGGCAAGGCGCACACGCCACAGCCCTCGGCGTGGGTTGAGGCACACAATGGGTGCCACGTCCTTTGTTCCTTCTGCGCGTCTCATGGTCAGGTGAAGATATATTTGGTTTTGCCTTTGCCAAAGGTCTCGGCCTTGATGGTGGTCTCGAATGGGAAGCCGTCGGGCATGTCGCGGATTTGCTCCAAGATGTTCTTCATCTCGACACTTGCGGTGAAGAACTTGTATGGTTCACCGTTTTTCTCGATAGCCACCAGTGTGCGGTCGTCGCCTTGGTCGGTCTTGATGCCCACCTCGTAGTCCTTGACGATGATAGGCAGGTTCACCAGCTCGCGGATGCTGATACTCGGTCCCGGGAAGCGTTTCTTCCCATCGGCAGGGGCATAACTTACGCCCAACTCTTTGAAATTTTTCATCTCTTTGCCTGTTAAAGTTTTGAACAAATTATTACAATCGGCGTGCTTGGCCATGCCGTAGAAGGAGGCCATCAGCACTTCTTTACGTTTCCTTGATTTCACCTCGGCCATCTTGCGCGCCATATTCTGCTTGATGCGCTTGCGAAGCTCCACGTGGTCGCCGCTGTATATGAAGAAAGCCTGTGGCTTTCGATAGCGTTCCTTTAGGATGACGAGCGGAGCGACGGCAAGCGGAGAACAGAAAGCCGAGAAAGACAGAAAAAAATAGCAAGCGACCGTCGGAAGATACCGGGGTCGCTTGCGGCACATGAACAAAAGAAGAAAACAGAAATGAAGTGTAATAGACTCAATAGAGGCGATAGGTGGTGTAGGGCTGAATGGGATTGCAGTGCAAAGGACGAAGAAGAGCAAGCCGACTGCACACGGTGCGGGTCGGCTTGCCGGGATTAGGCGTTTAGACGGTAAGGTAGACGATGAAGAGGGTGTCGGCTTTGTTGAAGTGGGAGGGGTCTTTGAATGAGATGCGGTCGGGGGCAAGGCCGAGTTCGGCGGGGTTCTGCATGAGGCCGTTGACGAAGACGAGGATGGACTGCTCGTTGTAGGCAGGGGACGGCAGGGAGACTTCGGGGGCGAACTCGGACACGAAGGTGGCGAGGTGAGGAATGGCGGGAAAGGCAATGGCTTTCTCGGTGGCGACTATCTTGCCACTCTTGAGGGCGATGGAGACAACGGCTTTGGTGGTGGTGCCACTGTCGGTGGTGTTGGTGGTGGTTACGCCAGTGACAGGCAGGGCGGTCTTGGTGGCGGTGATGGTGTTGCCGTTTTTGGCGAGGGCGGAGATGTATTTGTTGCTCTCGGCGGTGGCACTTACGGCGGTTACTGCACCGGAGACAGCTTCGGAGGTTGCCTCCTCGATGCGCAGGCGGATGGCTTCGGCGGTTACGAGTTGGTCTTTGGCGGCATCCCACTCTTCTGCTGTGGTGGGGGTTACGATGCCTTCGATTTGTTTGAGTTTTAACTGTTGCATGGTTGGGTTGGTTTTAAGGGGTTAATAGGTTTGGTGATTGCCTTGAGTTGCTGCCCTGCTTGGATGGCGAGGAGTACTATGCTGTCGGTGCTTTCGATGCCTGGGACTTCGATGCCGAGGGCGAGGTTGGCGGAGCGGTCGGTGAGTTCGCGGTAGTCGTGGCCGAGGGTGTTGCGGAGGCCGTTGATGTAGAGTTCGCTGCTGCCGACGGCAAAGGGCGAGAGGGTGAAGTAGAGGCCGAGGGTGTAGTCGATGCGTGAGGCCTGCATGAGGGTGGGCTTTAGGTCAGCGAGGCGCACCTGCGCGGCTTGTCCGTCGGCGGAGAAGCCGAGGGTGTTGAGGTCGGCGAGGTCGGAAGGTTCGGCGATGGGCAGGGCAGTTATTTCAAGGTCGGTCATTGGGGTTGATGGTTTCTTGTTATTTTACACTTGGGCGAGGATGAAGCCTCTTTCACTTAACAACCGCAAGGGGCTGTGTGGTTACTTGCTGTTTCGGGTGGCTACGATACGCCTAACGCTGGGTGAACTGGGCGATGAGGGGTCTGCCGTGGAGGGCGAGGGTGCGCCCTCCGACGAGCAGACGGAAGAGGGGCAGTCACGGATTGAGGGCAGCGGCGATGTCGGGTTGGAGATAGACTGCCGAGCGGTTGATGCCACCGTAGCTGTCGATAGAGGCAGTGAGTGCGGCAGGGGCCTGGTAGGTGGCGAGGCTGGAGTTCTCGACATAGAGGAACTGCGAGCTAACCTTGAGAATGCCGTGGGCTTCGTCCTCGCGACTGTGTACCCATGCTATTGCCCCATCGCGGACGGTGGCGGCGGTGCCAAGAAAACCCTCGACGGTGGAGAAGCCGAACTTGTCGACGACAGACCACAGGACGGTGGTGTCGTCGGGGTCGAGGATTATCTTGTGTCCTTTGATGGTGGCACGAGGGGTGCGCGTGGCGGAATCGAAGGACTGGCTGCCGATGAAGCAGGTGAGTTGGTCGTAGGGTTCAAAGTCGGGGTTGCTTTCAAGGATGGCAGCAGCGAGTTGGCCGACGGTTGTGGTGGCGGTGATGCTGAGACTGCCGAGGCTGATGCTCGACTTGGTGAGGCGAGCGGTGGTTTGCGAGAAGGTGATACTTGACAGAGAGCCGCGCGTGATTTGATAGGGAGCGAGGATAGCACCGCCATTGAGGCGGATGAGGCGCGTGATGTAGACCATGACAAGTCCGAGGTTGGCTTGGATGAAAGCGTTGTAGACGGACATGTGGGCGGGCAGGTTCTCAAAGCCTTTGCGGAGCATACCGTTGAAGGCTTTGAAGATTGCGCCGAGATTTGCCCACTGGGTGCGGATGTTCATCTGCCGAGCGGTGCGGAGTGGGACGACAGGTTTGACAGGGGCTTCGCTGACTACGGTGCCAGTGCGCGTCTGCCGGTAGATGTACTGGCCGACTTTGCCTCTGATTTTGGTGTTGATGCCGAAGATTTTTGCCATAATACTGTTGAGGTTTTAGGGGTTAAGTTTGGTTGGGTTAGTGGTCGCCTTTTGTCGGGGTCGGCTGGGCATGTGCACCTGCTTTGCCTTGCCTTTTAAAAGACGATGCAAAAATACTATGGCTTTGCGGATAGGGGGCGCGGAATGTCCGTATTCGGGGCGGATTGAGGGAAGATTGGGGAAAGAAAAAGCCCCTGTCGGAGGGGCAGGGGCTGTGGGGATTTCGTGACCTAAAGGCCACGACACTTAACAAAACTATGGTATGTTATGCGCGGTGGGCAATATGAGAGAGATAGGCAAGGATTTGGCGACTTTCGATTTGGCGCATATAGGCTTCCATATATTCCCAGTCGGGGGTGCCGTCGGGAGTGGTGGGGAGAGTGATTATCTCCTTTGCCAAACGCTGAGCGTTGCGCTTATAACCGAAATTGTATTTGCCACGGATACGGTCGGCTATGGTCGTGATATATGTACCTGTGTACTTGTTCAGATGGGCGTTGTAGCCGATGGTCATATCGGAAGTGGCGATAAAGTCTTCTGCCTTATAGACGGCATAGCCCATAGAACCCTCTCCATTGCGGATAAAAGCGATACAGTTGCCCCGTTGTACCATGGATGGGACAGGTTCAACAAAATCGAGAACTCCATTGTTTAGATTTGTGGCACCAAGATAACTAATGCCTCTCTCTTTACGTTGCAGATGATTTAGACCTTTTGATTTACCCGGTTCAAGTAAGTGGAACAGGTTGCGCAACAGAAAATCCTTGTAAGTTAGTTGGTTTTTACTGGGGGGGGTAATTGTATTTGTGTTTTGTTTGTTGTGGAAGTACTTAAGTGTTGTGGCAAGAATGTCGCGTTCGACTTCTTGCATAAAGGAAGACATGAAAGCGAAGTCGGGGTTGCCTTGAGCATCGACAGGGAGCAGCAATTTTTCGCGTTTAATACGCTCGTCGTTGATTTCGCGATTAAAACTATATTTCTCGGACAGACGATTGATAAGCGGAATAAGGAAAAGGTAGGCGTATTTATCAAGTCCGTCACGCTTGAGTTTGGTTACGTGGTCGCTTGCCACAAACTCGTAACGATGATAGAACGCACTACCCACACTGCCACTGTTGGCAAGAGTAAGACAATCTGAAAAAGCTCTTACGCCGCTTTCATTGCCAACGAAGCCGTCAACGCCATTGTTTTGTGAAGTTGATGAAACATAAGGAGTGTTGCCTTCGGTATGGTCGGCTTTTTTGAGGCGTTTACCACGTTGGATTTCGGTAAAAATATCAGTAAAACAAAACTCTTTCCACTTGATAGAGAGGAGGTTAAGCCCCCCCCTATTTCGTTGCTTATCAGTTGTTTGCATAGCTTCTCTATTGTTGGTTTGAGGATTTGCTGTTCTTTTTGGCGCATGAAGTCTTCCATAAACTGCCAGTCGGGTTGTCCGTTGGCAGTCGCAGGGAGCATAATGTACTGTTTTTTTATTCGGGTTTGTGAGAATTTGTAACCATATCCATATTTGCCATCTATTCCAGTGTCAATACATTGTTTGATAAACAACGCTATATGTTTGTTGAATTTATGGCTGTGTGAATGTGCAAATGTTAGTTTCTCAACATGGTCGGTTGCAATGAAATCTTTAATCTGATAGTTTACACAACCATCAGTGGCACTGTCCACAGTAAGCACATTGCCTTTTTCTGTAGGCTTATTGGAATAAAAGTTTTCCAATCCATTATTGGTTGCAGCACATGTTATGCGAGGCGTATCTCCATTCGGAATAAGCTTTGAAGGGTGAGTCGTTACAGTGCCAGACACAACAAACACTTCGCTTATCTTGAATTCTCGCCACTTTCGGTCACCAAGTCTTATCATTGTTCGTCTCCTTTCTCGAAAAGATAGCCTCTGCCGTGGGTAAGCATATTGAACTCGAAAGTTAGATAGTCGGCCATGGTGCGTTCAAAGTCGGCCTCGGTAGGTATCTCGTCGTTGAAATAATAGAAAGCGTGTAGCCACTCGTCGTCGGGTTCGATGGTGGTGCGTACACAGAAACGCGAGGGTGCTTCCGCACCGCGCCACACGTCGAGTAGGTGCTGCCGTTTGTCGCGAGCCGAAGGAGTTTCGACAAGGCCGATGTGCTTGCTAACTTCAAATCCGTCGTCCTCGAAATTGATAAATCGGCAAACGTGGTCTTTTGAGTGAGGTATGCCTGCAGTAAAAACGGCGATGCAGGGGTTAGTGCCGACGCGATAGAAAGTTTCCTTGTTGAGGGTGATGACCCCTTCGAGCGTGTGGTGCTTGAGAATGCTTTGCTTTATGGCTTGCTCTTCGCGCGTTTTGCCTGTGAAAGAAGATTGAGGCACGATGACAGCCACACGTCCACCCTCGACCATGCTGTTAAGCAGATGCTCGGTAAAGTTAATCTCGTATTGCGAGGGATCGGCCTTGGTGCCTTGGCTATAGGGCGGATTCATCATGCCGACGGTGCATTGCTTTTGTTGTAGTTCGGCAGGATTTTGCTTGAGAAAGTCCCAAGGATTGAGATTGCTTTTGCCGTCGCCACGGAGAATCATATTGGTGGTGGCGATGGTGAACATATAAGGTTGGAGTTCGAAGCCAAAGAGTTGGTCGCGACGAATGGAGCGACGCTGCGCATCGGACGTAGCCTGTTGGAGCATGTGATGCATGGCTGCGATGAGGAAACCGCCAGTGCCACAGCAGGGGTCGAGGACGCGGTCGGTGGGTTTCAAAGCCAACAAGTCGCAAAAGAGAGTGGTGATGTGTTTTGGCGTGAGAACAATGCCGAGGCTCTGACCGTCGCCTCCACTATAGGACATAAACTCGCCGTAGAAAAGGCCTATATAATCTTCGGCAGACTGGTGGAACTTGACCGACTTGAAGATATGATTGTACAGAAACTCCGTGTAGTGGCGGAGCGGTGTTTTCTGTAGCGAGGGTTCGGGTTCGTTGATTTTGGCTGTGTCCTTTATAACAGCGAACTGCGAGAGAATCTTGTCGCGCTTGGTGTCGGGCGTAACGTTGGCACGCTTGAGATTGCTTTCGATGGCGTTGTAAATCTTCTCGCCATCGGTATGCAGGGAGTCGCCATTGAGATTGTCGATTGCGAAATTCTTATGCTCAATCTCACGCAGAGCGAGCATGATTCCACTCACGATGAGGGGCTTGTCTTGGTCTTTGATGCTTCCATAGGTGCGGAGATCCTCGTGCAATGTACGAGCATCGCGAATCACCTCGGCGGTGGCCTTTTCGGTGTCGGTCTCCTCGTGCAGGACATTGCGGTGGTAGTACTCGATGATATTCTGCTCGCTGAACGAGATGAATGTTTCGACGTCGGGGAGTTCGGTTTTGTCGCCTCGCTCGTTGACGAAGAGCGGAGTGATGCGATGGTGCTTCTCGTCGCCCGAAACACCGAATGCAAAGACGCGATGATACGAAGTGTTGGCAGCAAGGTGCAGGGCATAGTGATAAGCACCGTTGACGGCATAGGCGCGAGTGTACTTGGGGTCGAGGTCGATGAGGTCTTTGTCGTTGCGGTAGATATGATTGGCGAGACTGGCTTTATCCTCGATGACAAGGAGGAAATCGCCCACCACACCGCAATATTCGGGAAAGCCCACATTACCCTTGCCACTCTTCGAGGCAGTTTTGAGGGCTTGGTCGATTTCTTTTATGGACGAACCTTGAGGGTCGAGGTGAATATTGGCCTCTTTCAGCAGGTCGTAGACCCAAAGGTCGGTAGTGGCTTCTTTCTTTGGCATAGGGCGAGGGGTTAGTCTTTGTTTTCGTTGGCAAGGCGGATTTCGGAAAGCGTTTTGCCTCCGAATGAGAAATATTTAGGTCCTTGATAGCTCTCACTGGCGTTGCGCATATTGTCGGGCAGGAACGTTCCGCAGAAAGCAGAAAGGCTCCAAAGTCGGCCTTCGTACTCCACCTTGTTCTTCCCTGCCACCTTGACAGGGAGTTGCAGCGCGTCGAAAATGACGGTGTCGCCAACGGTGAGACCCACCATGCTGAAATCGAATGGCGGACGTGGGGCTTTCTTCTCCTCTTTCTGATGCTTCGGCATGTCGCCGAGCGGGGGATATATCTGCAAGGGTTTGCCGTCGGAATAGCGCATAATCACTGCGTCGTCGATAGCGACAGCCAAGTCGAGCAGAATGTCGAGAGCCTGCGCAGGTTCTACATTGAAGAACTCGCGGTTTTGGCGAATGCGGAGGTCGGTGAGGCGGTCAATCTGCTTGTGGATTATCTTTTCAATCTCTGCATACTTGGAGGTCTGCATGGTGGCATAAATCTCGAAAGGCATAGGAACAGCGGTGTTGTCGAGTTCCTTGCTGCGCACATCGACAGGGCGCGAGCTTTTACCAATCTTGACCCAATCCTCGCGGAAACTGGGGTTGGTGAGGATATAGACAAAGCCTGTGCAGGGCTTTTCGGTGGCGGAGGTGGGTGAGGTATTCTTCATGTGGTCTTGTTTATCAGTTCGGAGGCCGGCATTTCCAGACGGGAGAAGGCGAACCACTTCTTGCCGAGGTCTTTGAGCGATGCGCCGACATGGTAGACGGTGTCGTCGATGCAGAGGAAACGGTCGTGGACGCGGTCGAACTGCGTTATGGTAATGGGGCGATATTGCGAATTGTGCCGCTTAAGGTCGAGGGCGAGTTGTGAAGATATGGACTTGGTGTAGATGGTGGCTTCGACGGCAGGCTCGCGCTTGCCGAGAAGGGAGAGTACAGTGTCGTCGATATAGTTGTCGAACAGGGCTATGCGCTGCTTTGCCGAGCGGACGAGGTCGGAGACAAAGCGGTAGGCATCGAACACCTGTCCATCGAAGAAGATGCCCTCGACAGGCGGAAGCGAGGTGCGTACAAAGAAATCAATTTTGCTGTCGTGTTCCTCCACCTTGCGCTCGATGTTCAACAGGCGTTGGTTGATGGAATAGCCACGCAGGAGGTAGTCCTTCAGCACGGTGTTAGCCCATTGGCGGAACTTGGTGGCGTTAATGGAATTAACACGGTAGCCGACGGAAATAATCATATCAAGATTGAAGTAGGCTATCTCGCGCGTAACATTGCGCCCACCCTCAACTTGAACTTGTGCAATTTTTGCACATGTTGCACTCTCTTGTAATTCAGCGGTCTTGTAGATATTTCGGATATGGCGAACGATTACGGTGCGGTCTACGCCATAGAGGTGAGCAATCTGCGGTTGGGTGAGCCACACGGTATCGTGATTAATCTGCACCTCGATTTTCAGCGAGGAGTCGGGTTGGTATAGTATAATTTCGCCTGTATCCATTATGCTTCTTTGAATGAGATAAATATATAACGCGCAAAAGCGTAAAATATTGCAGAGGTCGTTAAATTTTGTTACTCAATGGAGAAAGTAACACCTACATACGGCAACTATATTGGGCGACAGATGCATTTAAGGTTCGCCGAGGTATTGGTAGATGAGGGCTACTTGGCGAGGGGTGAAGCGTTTTTGGGTGGGGTGGTAGTTGGCTGAAAGTAGGGCTTGCCAAAGGGCGGTGTTGTGGCTGCTTGCTCGGATGATGTAACAGAAGGAGGGTTCTTGCCGTAAGGCTTGGGATCCACCTTCCGCACGTCTTAAAGCCTAAAACACAACGGGGCGAAACCCCACAAGGTCTCGCCCCATTGACACATCATGTAAAGCTGTGGCACCCACAACGTGATGGATGCCACACCTCAGTTGATACACTTACTGCTTGATGAACTTGGCAGTGGCGGAGGTGTTACCCTTCACGACCTGCACGAAGTAGATACCTGCTGCCAGACCGCTCACGTTCAGCGTGGAGGTCGCTCCGCTCACAGCCGTGCTGCTCACCATGCGACCGTTGATGTCGAGAATACGTACCATGCTACCCTCTTCCACGCCAGCAATGTTGAGGTGGTACTGAGCGGGGTTGGGATAGAGGCTGATAGCCATAGTCTCAGAAGCATCCTCAATGCCTGCACGCTGCGAATAGATACGACCATCGGGATGGACATACCACTGCACATCAGTCAACTGCGGAACAGCGAAATGGCTGTAATTGGCTTGCATCATAGCGTCGGTGCCACTCAGCACGCGGCGCCCCTCGGCAAAGCCTAAAGTATAATCGGTTCCACCATTACTTTCACTCATACTGAAAGGCAACACAGCGTACGAACCCGACAGGTTTTCCGTAACTGCCACCGTACTCATAGAGTCTGCCAGGATGATAAAGGCCTCACTGTCATAGCTGAAAGCACTTCCGAAAGATACGGTAGAAGCGTAGGCTGCCATGATGCCACCCATGTTGCGGGCGCTCAACATACCGAACGCCTCAACCACACTGGCTGGCATGTGTTCAGTGTCAATCGTACAAGTATTGTTATTGAACGTACCGCTGCGCAACTCGGCATTGGCCTCATAGAGGATGAGGGTAGGAGTATCACCACGGTTGTTCTGAATACTCGTGTTCTCCACCACAAGGCGACCATTGATTTCCTCATCGTTGGAGTAGACCGAAATGATGCCCTCCGAAGCATTGCCATCTATCGTGCATCCCGTCAGTGTAACATCGTAACCTGAAATGAAGCTATCGGAGAGTGTGTCGTTCGCTATGACGCAGTTCTTCATGCTGAACTTTCCGGCACGGTAGGTCAGGCTGGCGATGGAACTGTTGCTCACCGTAACGTTATTGAAGCGCACATCCTCGCCCTTCACAATATGCACTGGCATGTTTACACTGTCGAAGATTATCTTGTAGTTGTCGTTGGGGTTACCCAGCTCAAACAGGTCAGCCTGGAACATGTTGAAGGGTGTTTCGACGGTTCCTCCATCATCACCCGGGTTGGGGCGAACAGCCGCGCGATGTCCATAGAAGTGGATGTCGCGCTGGTAGGGGTAGATATGCACAATGCTGGCCCCACCATAAGCTTTCTTCATAGGAATAGGAACAGAAGCAGTGGCGCTAATAGTATCATCATTCATCAGGTAGAACACGCCCATAAAGTCGGCGTTCCCGATAGCGCTCTGCAAGTCTTTCTTGGCCAGCGCGGGAGTAGAACCGTCGTTCTCGTCGTTACCAGCCACAGGATCCACATAGTAAGTCTGCAAGGTGTTCTCGGTAATGATGAGGCCATACGACCCCTCCTCCATTGCGGAGTACGACGTAACCACCACATGGTAGGTTCCAGCCTCGAGTTCGGCCACGATTAAACTTTTGTTACCCCCATGCGCATCATCATTCATATCAACCAGGTTGTTGTTGGCATCATAGAGTAGCAGGTAGCTGTCAAAATCGGTCAGCGAGTCGGGCATGGCAATACTGTACACCTTGCCAGCAGTGGCCGTGAACGAATAGCCCTTGGCATAGCAACCAGCACGGCTTCTGGGCGACAGCAACACGGGGCATGCTTCGACCAACGAGTCGACTGCCAACTGGTTAAGAGCTATAGGCTGATAGGTCAACGTAGCAGGGGTAACGGTGGGATGGTTGAGCAAAGATGCAGATAGGCGGAACGCATTGCTGAACTCCCCTTCCACATAATTGTACAGAACCACAATATAGTGCGTACCTGCTTCGAGCACATGATGGGTAATCCCAGCAGGGATATCCATGATGTAATGTGCATCATTGAAATAGGCATCTACACTGGGAAGTGGTACCTCACCATCAGGCTCCACATCATCATCGGCAGAAAGGAACATGTCAACGATGGCGGTCTCGGTAAGGGTAATGCTATAACCTTTTGCAAAGCAGAGCATGTTGTCTACCCATAACATGAGCGGAGACTGCTCGGTCAGCGAGTCTACCAGCATCTGACCGAATGTCATCGGTGTATAGGTGAGTGTCTGTGCAACTGGAATTATACGCTTGCTGATCACCAAGTCGAACGAACCATGATCGAAGAAACCATAGCCTGTTACCAGCACGTTGTAGGTGCCAGCCTCAAGGAGGAGACCCGTGAGGCAACTACCATCGCAGTCGTCATCATTACTGGCGATTTCTTGAAAGTCGGAAGACAACAGGAAGAGATAGCCATCCCACGATGTAGTATTATCAACATAGATGTTGACCAAAGCAGAATCGGTAAGGGTGAAGCTGTACCCTTTGGCATAGCAACCTACGCGCTTATCTTTCAGCACGGTGCTGCTGATAGTTAGAGAGTCGCTGGTGCGAGCGGTGTCGCCAGTGAAAGCCAGCGTTTGGTAGGTCAGTTCGCGCACGTACAACGTGTCGTTATCGGCGCGTGCCACACTGAACATACCGGCCAGTAGCAGCACACATCCGAGTAATAACTTTTTCATAGTTCTAAAATGTGTTTTGTTGTTTTGATGTATGTATTGTTTAACTGTAATACTATTGGTTGTATACAAATGTGCCATGCTCGCCGCTGACGGTTACTTGAGCACGATCTGCAGCCTCGCAATGGCCTATAACCTGCGCATCCACTCCGAACGAATGGCAAATGTCAATGATGTCTTGCGCAGTAGCCTCGTCTGTGTAGACCTCCATGCGATGTCCCATATTAAAAACGGTGTACATCTCACGCCAGTCGGTACCACTCTCTTTCTGTATAAGCCGAAAAAGTGGTGGTGTAGGAAGCAGGTGATCCTTGACAACATGCAGGTGATCAATAAAATGAAGCACCTTGGTCTGCGCGCCACCACTGCAGTGCACCATGCCGTGGATGCGAGAGCGATGCACATCGAGCACACGGCGTATAATCGGCGCATAGGTACGGGTGGGCGACAGCACCATGTGGCCAACGTCCACACCTTCCACCTCAGTGGCATCGGTAAGTTTACGACTGCCACAGTACACCACTTCGGCTGGGAGTTCTGCATCGTAGCTCTCAGCAAAGCGGGACGCGTAGAGGTGATTGAACACATCATGGCGTGCCGAAGTGAGGCCGTTGCTACCCATGCCACCATTGTAAGACTCTTCGTACAAGGCCTGCCCATAGGAGGCTATGCCCACCACCACGTCGCCAGCCGCTATGCGGATATTGTCCACCACATCGGCGCGGCGCATGCGTGCAGTTACGGTGCTATCAACTATCACAGTGCGCACCAAATCGCCAACATCAGCCGTCTCGCCCCCAGTGAGGTAGATACCAATGCCGAGGTCGCGCATCTGCTGCAGAAACTCTTCGGTACCCTCGATGAGAGCCTTGATAACCTCGCCTGGTATGAGCCTCTTATTGCGGCCTATAGTGGAGGAGAGCAGGATGTTGTCCGTAGCACCCACACACAGCAGATCATCGAGGTTCATCACAACGGCATCAATAGCAATACCTTTCCACACACTGAGATCGCCCGTCTCCCGCCAATACATGTAAGCAAGCGACGACTTGGTTCCAGCTCCGTCAGCATGCATAATGTTGCAGTAAGCAGGGTCTCCGCCCATGTAGTCAGGTATAATTTTGCAGAAAGCGTTGGGGAAAAGCCCTTTATCGAGCTTCTCAATGGCCGCATGGACATCTTCCTTAGCTGCTGATACTCCACGCATATTGTACTTCAACGTATCCATTGATTATCCTTTATTTCGAAGTGCAAAGATACTAATTTATCTACACATAGACACATCCAATACAAATCCACATAAACCACCATAATGCTCGTTTGTTCTGGATTGATGGTCATCGTGCCGTTATCCATGAGATTGTAATGTTCAATGATTTCCATGTCAGACATCTGCTTTACATGACTTTTCACACGGTCGGAATGACGGATGTCATCAGCAAATCTTGCAACATTTTCATTCGGTATATCTTCCAACTTAGTCCTTGTCAACAGCAGTTCCCATTGGTAGGCTCCTTTCTCTATGGACAATCTTTGCAGGTCTTCGTTTCTCACAGGCTCACATTTATCCCCGACTCGCATGTATATCTTGCCATCGGAAGTGGTGGCAATAGATTTCAACGATGGAGCCACATACACCTCAAAGCATTGAGCGCCATTTTGATGAATTAGCCGTTCAGATGCTGCAATGCTAACATTGAAACATAGGCTCCTCAGCCGAGATATGGTATCATTGATTTCTTCATCTCCTACGATCTGATTTGGCAGCGGGTCTTTAGTCTCGTCTTCAATGCCTACGTATATAGTACCACCCTGTGCGTTTGCCAATGCCACACAAGTTACGGGAAGGTCCATGAATCCTTTGTCGCCAGAGCGTATCTTCCTAATGCTCTTAAACTCCTTTGTCTGTTTCTCTGTCATATCTCCAAAACGTTATTGTAAATAGTCGCCTCACGGAAACAGGGCGCAGAGTTAGAGAGAAATAATGAGACGCGTTTTGTAAACAAGCATAAATACAAGGGCTGTCGTGCACAAAAAGCACGGCAGAGACCACTCCATGCCACTCTACGGCTATTTTTACAGAAGTGCCAGAATCTGCACGCATTGCATCACACATCTACCCTCTGCAGGGGGTGCGCAATCCGTTCTGCACACCTATTTGTTATAAAACAGTGAGAATGTGGAGCTATGACCGATGCGATATGTCGCCGAGATGGAACAGGCGGCAGGCTACAGCCGAGGTGCGCTCGGCCACCTCCTCTACCGATACTCCTTTCAACTCGGCCACGGTTTGGGCCACAAGGGGTAGGAAAGCACTCTCGTTGCGCTTGCCTCGGTGGGGCACTGGTGCTAAATAGGGGGCATCGGTCTCCAGAAGGAGATGATCTAAAGGGATGGCTTTCACCACTTCGGGCAAAGTACTTTTGCGAAAGGTCAGCACGCCTCCTATGCCCAAGGCGAACCCCATCTCGACAGCCAGACGTGCATCGTCCACACTGCCTGAGAAGCAGTGTAGCACTCCTTTGTATCGGGCGGTCGAGCGGCTGCTGAGCAACGCCATCAGCTCGGCATAAGCATTGCGCACATGGATGGAGACGGGCAGCGACAGTTCTTCTGCCCAGTCGAGTTGCTGGCGCAGTGCCATTTCCTGCTGCTCACGGTAGGTGGTGTCGTGGTATAAATCAAGACCTATCTCGCCAACCCCCACGTAGGTCGCCTCGCTGCTGTGCAACCGACGGTACACGTCGCCCAACTGGCTCTCCACATCCAGTGCGACACTGGTGGGATGAAGCCCCATCATAGGGCGAAACAGCGCAGGGTATCTGCTGCATAGAGTCAACATGTCGTCGTGGGTACTGCTGTCAATGGCGGGTAGGAGCATCAAGCCCACGCCAGCCTGTAGGGCACGCTGCACAACCTCGTCCACATCGGTGCGAAACGCCTCGTCGTAGAGGTGGGTATGGGTGTCGATAAGGGGAGTCATGGCCGATTACAAGAGATTTTGTACCACAGCTGTAGGTATTCAACCGCGGTGGGTGCGCTCCATGATGAGTTTGGTCATGAGGTCGTAGAGTTCAAGCAGTGCGGCATCGTCGGCCAAGAGGGCGCGCTGGTGGTCAATGGTGTGGCTGTCGCGGCGCACGGCTGGTCCGGTGAGGGTGTGCCACAACGGGGGGTGCCACACTTTGCCAGCAGTGCTGACAATGAGGGGTTGCAGCACCTCGAATGGAAGGTGGTATTGCTGCAACAAATCGGCCGCCACGGCATAGAGGGCTCCCGAGAAGTTGCTGACCATGGTGGCTGCAAGGTGCAGTCGCTGCCGTCCTTCGCCCTCCACATGGTAGATGGCTGGCGACACAGGCTGCAGCAGCGCGCGTATGCGCTGCTCGGCAGCAGGCGACGAGGCTTCGATGCAGAAGGGTAAGGTGGCGTAGTCCATAGGAATATCGCGCACAAAGGTTTGGGGCGACCATATCACCCCGTTGTGGCGGCTAATGGGAGCCAGCACGATGCGCCCCACCGAGCCCGAGGTGTGGAGCACTAAGGCCTCGCGCAGGTGCAGGTCGAGCGCCAGGTCAAATAGGGCATCGTCGCTCACGGCCAATACGTAGACATCGGCCGTAGGATAGAGCAACTGCAGTTTGTCGATGGGCTCAGCCATCACTTTCGAGGCCAGCGCCTCCGCGTGGTCAAAGTCGCGCGACCACACCTGTAGTATCTGGTGTCCGGCAGCATGGAATGCCTGCGCCAAGTGGGTAGCCACGTTGCCCGAACCCAGCAGCGTGATGACTTGTGGCTGCATGCTGCCACCGGTGGTGGCAGCACTGTCGGTGGCAGTGGACACAGGGTGTTGCTCCATCGTGGTGAAGTATTGCAATTGGCTATACGAAGAGGCTTCGCTCTCTGTACCCGTCGGGTGTGAGAGCGGAAGCCTCTTGTCTGTGATACTGTTCGTGGATCGGCACCACGCCCTTAGTACTCATCCTCCTCAAAGAAGAAGTCTTCTTTGGTTGGATAGTCGGGCCAAATGTCCTCAATGCTGTCGTAGGGGTCGCCCTCGTCCTCAATCTCTTGGAGATTTTCGATGACTTCCATGGGTGCTCCCGTACGCTGTGCATAGTCTATGAGCTCCTCTTTAGTAGCCGGCCACGGTGCATCTTCAAGCTTAGATGCCAGTTCTAATGTCCAATACATCGGTTGCTATTTAATGTAACTACGTTGTTTCTATGTTTTTGTCCTGCACGGCGGCAAACCTGTAGGCCGACGACAGGAGTATTCCTCACCTTGCGTTGCGCGTTAGCACAAGTGGATGCAGTAACGCCACGCGCATGGGCATATTATGTCGCTTGCCAAAAATTTTCGTCTCCTCCCGTGCCAACCACTATCCAGCGCGCTACAACAAACAGAAAGTCAGACAATCTGTTTAGATATTGACCCACCTCGGCAGGCACTTCGGACGTGCGACGCAGGCTGACCACGCGGCGTTCGGCTCGCCGGCATACGGTGCGCGCCACATGGCACTGGGCTGCTGCCACAGGTCCTCCAGGCAGCACAAAGGCTTTCAATGGAGGCAACTGCTGCGAGAGCTTGTCGATACGCTCCTCGAGCGCAACCACTTGCCCAGGTGCCACTTGGGGCAAGCGTTCCAGCATGGCCTCATCCTCTGTTGCCAGCACGGTTTGCACCACAAAAAGCACCTGCTGCGTTTGCTTTAGCCACCCATAGAGTTCGGCCATAGCCGGCACACCGAGCAGCCGAACCTGATCGGCCACAAGGCCCACCAGCGAAGTGAGTTCGTCCACCGTGCCGTAAGCCTCGACTCGCAGGTCGTCCTTCGCCACGCGTGAGCCGCCCACCAGCGAGGTAGTACCCTCGTCGCCCGTTCGTGTATACACCTTCCCCATGTCGACTAAAAAGCCTAAGGCTCAAATGCGTTCTACTGATTGCACCTCGGGAATAGCCTGCTTCAGAGCGCGCTCAATGCCGTCTTTCAGCGTCTGCATGGCATGCGGACATGAGCCACAATGGCCTTTGAGGCGAACGATGACAACGCCCTCGGCCGTCATGTCGACGTATTCCACATCACCGCCATCCTGCTGCAGGTAGGGGCGTATCTGCGCCAACGCATTTTGAACTTTGCGCGTAACATTTTCTCTATTTTCGTCGGTAATCATAGCACGTACCTTTTCTTTCTCTAATCTATTAACTATCAATCCCAGCAACGCCGTATCGACACCCGCTCAGCATGTGTCGCACAACTGCTGGTAAATTGCAAAAGTACACCTTTATTTTGACATAGGGCATCGCGCACCTCTTTCTTTCGCGCCGTCGAAGTGCGGGGAAGATGCAGCACAGGGCAAGGTCTCACGCCGTACGGCCGAGGGGTGCATGCCGTACGACGGGAGGTCGCAAGCCGTACGGCACAATATCCTCACAACAAGTTGACATGCGGCCACATAGCACAAAACTTAGGCCAACGCCGTACAAAAGCCGCCCCCCACACTGCAGTCTTGTGGGGGTCAGCAACAACTATAATCGTTATACAAACTCATGTATCGGGGGGGCTCGTCGCGAACGATGCTCACGGGGGTTCTGCCCTGTCGGGGACTGCAAAGATACGCACATTTCGCCACATGTGCAACTACCCGTACCCAGCGGCTCGTACTCTTTGCAAGCCAATGGCGCGCATGCGCAATAGAGAAAATCTGTGTATCTTTGCATCCCCTTTGGCACAGCCCACAGGACGAATATCCACAACGAACCAATCACTCACCTCAATGCAACAGACCTACTCCCCTACGCGCAGACACACGCTGCTGAAATGCGGCCTCCTATTCGTTGCCCTGCTGACCGCCGCGCCCCTTTCGGCTCAGCGCAATGCCATCAAAGCCACCCTCCTGTCGCTCGGCAGTGGCTCGACCCGCATCAGCTACGAGCACGCCTTCACCAAGCGCAGTGCGGCCGAGGCCACAGTGGGCATCATAGGCTGGGGACTGGACGTGATGAACCACGCCCAGCCCAGAGGACTGCTGCTGAAAGCGGCCTACAAATTGCGGCTGGCCCATCCAGATGTGCGCGGCGGCTCGCCTCTCGAGGGACTGTATCTGAAGCCCGAAGTGCAATTTGCCTCATTCAGCCACACCCCACTCTACTCGGGCCACAACCGCACGCGCTACAACACCACACGCGCAGCACTGCTGGCCGAGGTGGGATACCAACTGGTGTGGGACTGGTTCGTGTTCGACATCTACTTTGGCCTCGGCCCATCGGTGGGTGACCACAGCCCAGACAACTACTACCACAGCTTCATGCTGATGCCCGACCCCGAAGGCTGGTTGGCCTTCACCAGCGGTTTCCGCATTGGGGTGGCCTTCTAACGGGTAATAGCCCCCCAGCCGAAAACAGGCCTTACCCATACTAAATGCGCGCATGCGAGCGTTACATTCGCAGCAACCTGCACAACAACTTGCACCATGAGAAAAGCCTCCAGAGAAATGCCTGCCGAATGGGCAATCGATGTGATGAAGCGCGCCCCCTACATCACCGTCAGTTTCACAAGAGCCGACGGGTCGGCCTACGGCGTGCCTCTCTCCATGGCCTGTACGACCGACAACACCTGGTATTTCCACTGTGCCCCCGAGGGCGACAAGTTGGACGCCCTGCGAGCACACCACGAAGTGTGCCTCACCGCCGTGAGCAAGTGCCAACCCACCGTGGGACCCCACGACAACTCGTTCACCCTGCAATACCAGTCGGCCATAGCCTTTGGCCACGCCACCATCGTAACCGACGAAGCAGAGAAGATTGAGGCACTGCGCGCCATTTGTCAACGCTACATGCCCTACCACATGCAGGCTTTCGACGAGGCAATAGCCCGCAGCCTGCACCGCACCACGGTGGTGCGCGTCGACCTCAGCACACCGCCCACTGGAAAACGCAAACAATATGACAACCACGGCAACGAGATGACCCACGGCCGTATGGCCTGACCTCCGCACCGCAGCCCATCCACCACGACCGCACATACCACACACAACACCAACGCCATCATGACCGTACCAACCACCGAAAAATACATCAACCCCTACACCGACTTCGGCTTCAAACGACTGTTCGGCTCCGAAATGAACAAGGAACTCCTCATCAGTTTCCTCAACGCCATGCTCCACGACGAACAGCACATCAAAGACCTCACTTATCTGCAGACCGAGCAACTCGGCAAGACAGCCGCCGACAGAAAACAGGTGTTCGACGTGTACTGCGAGAACGAAAAGGGCGAGAAGTTCATCGTGGAGATGCAGAACATGACGCAGGAATTCTTCAAGGACCGCAGCGTGTACTACGCCACCACCCCTATTCAGCAGCAAGCACCGCAAGGCGAATGGGACTTCGAACTCAAGGGCGTATACACCGTGTGCATACTCAACTTCACCTTCGACCACAACGACGACGAGTATTTCCACCACCACGTGCAACTCATGGACACCGCAACAAAGGAGGTGTTCTACGACAAACTCACCTTCATCTACCTTGAGATGCCCAAATTCAAGAAGACGGAGGAAGAACTGGAGACGCTGACCGACAAGTGGCTATTCGTACTGAAGAATCTGCCCCGCCTCCTCAAACGACCCGCTGCCCTCCAAGAGCATGTATTCAAACGCCTCTTTGAGCAGGCACGCATAGCCCGTTTCGACAAGCAGGCTCGTGCCGCCTACGACGAGAGCCGCAAAGTCTACCTCGACAACCATAACACCATGGACTTTGCACTGCGCCAAGCCAGGGAGAAAGGCCTTCGCGAAGGACGCGAAGAGGGCATAGCTGAAGGGCGTGCCGAGGGTCGTGCTGAAGGACGTGCCGAGGGCGAACGAACCAGAACAATCGAGATTGCGCGCAACATGAAACAGAGTGGCATCGCACCGCACCTCATTGTGCAGGCCACAGGGCTAACCAAGCAAGAGGTTGAGGCGTTGTAGCTGTTCAAGGGAACACCTACAGGTAGCGCGACCTTATCCCCCCATGCAGCAACGAGCAGGCCTACTCCCTTGCACGATGTTACTCAGCCCACGCAACTACCCCCACGACACGCCACAACCTATGCGGTGAACAGCAAGCTACAAGATAAGCAACGCCCCCGTTCTCGGCCGAGAACGGGGGCGCTGCTTATTGTATATACTGAAAGCGGACTGAGCCGCTCATCACACTACCTAATCTGCACGGGCGCAATAGAGACACCAGCCTTGACAGCGCAGTCGGTCGACGGATTAGCAGTATAGAGGTCAATGACATGCTGTAGGTTGTACGGTTCGGTATGAGCCAGGAGGATGAGACTGTCCGTACCCTTAGGCTCAAAGAACTCGATGGGCCACGGCAGCTCTACAGAGGAGTGGGGAGGCACCAGCGTAAAGGCCATAGTACCTGCTTCGTCCATGGGCAGAACAACCGACCACACACCATCGGCATCCACGTCGATGACGTTCACATAGAGGGCTTCGTCGCTGTTGTTCTCCACAAGGAGGAGCATGCTTCCGCCCACATTGACGCTGCGAGAGGAACGCCGCGAAGAGGGCGAGAGGGTGTGGAGCGAGATGTCGTAGTCGCTGCCTACGGCTGTAAGCGCACCAGCACCACGCAAGTGGGCATGCAGCCAAGCAGCTAACTGCTCCTCAACATTGTCTCCACGATAGGTTACACCACCCTTGGTACGATAGGCCTGCATGGAGACATCGTTGCGACCGAACAGCGCTTTGGTCATAGCCGAGAAGGCCTCTTTGGTATAGCTGCGGCCTCGACTCATTTGGTTCGACAGCAGCGCACTGACTGCTGCTGGGCGTGGACTCTGTACGGCGTAGACTTTGCGCCGCTCGGTGTCGAGAATGGTGAGTGAGCCATTGGTCTGGGTACGCACTACGTCCTTGGGGTCGAGGGGTACGGCTTTAGCGAGGGACTTCCACTGCTTGCCGTCCTCCAATCGTTCCACCGTGCCGTTGGTGGCATAGACGTAGAGGCTCTGGGCGCTGCCCGTCGCCCCGCATAGCAGGGTGAGGAGCAGTAGAATGAGGCAATATCGGTTCATGGCCTTCATGGTATTAGTGGTGTGCATGGGTGGGTGCACCTTGTGCGCCGCTTACGGTCGTCCAACCCGATGAACAAAGCTCACCCACCACAACTTTTGCTATTTTTGGGTGCGGAAGAGGGTGATGTCGCCCGCATCAACACCTTTGACCAGCGGACGCTGCTTGGGATTCTTGTCGTTGACGTAGCGCGTGATGTACTGGCGGAGAGTGTTGACGGTAATGTAGCCTTCGTGGGAGGCCTTACCACGTAGCCCTTCGATGAGGCCAGCCGTGAAGACACCGTTCTGCAACTTCTCATCTTCGGCACTCTCTTCTCCAGCAGTGCTGCTGTAGAACTCGATAACTTCGTCCACCTCAAGCTCGGTCAGTTTTGGAGGTGCACCTTTGGTGTTGGCCTTGGCCATGGCACCCGAATGGCAAGCATCCATGAAGGTTACCACTTTGACTTGACGCTCCACCAACTTCTTCATATTCTTCTTGAGAATGCGGAAGTCGAGACCGTCGTCGGGCGTAGCGGCAGCAGCGTCGATGGTCATAAAGTAGGTGTCCTCACCGTCCTGCACACCGTGGCCGCTGAAGTAGAAGAGCACCACATCACCCTGCTGGGCTGTTTCCACCACCTTGTTGAGACCAGCACGGATGTTCTTACTGGTGGCCTCCTTGTCGATGTATTTGTACTGGATGAGCTCGGTGTAGTCCTCGCGATTGCAAGCCTCAATGGTCTTGACGAAGTCGTTGGCATCCTTGGCTGCAAAGCGCAACTTGGTGAGGTCGTCGCTCTTGTAGTCGCCCACACCGACGGCGAAGAGGATAAGTTTGGGCTTGATGACTGCACCAGCGTACAGGAGCTGCATCTCCTGGGTTTCGGAGGAGATATTCTGGTCGTTGACGGCCGAGAAAGCGATATAGCACGGCTTACCAGGGTTGACGGGCAGGTCTATCTCATACAACTCACCCTCTTGCGCCCGGGCTCCCTTAGAGATCTTGACTACAGGCTGAATTTCTACTTTTGGGGCACCGTTGATTTGGGCATAGAGTTTGTGGCTGGTGCCGTCGCCATTGCTGACGATGAGACGGAATTCCATCCTACTTTTGGTGTATGTGCTGCCGTTGGTGGGGGCAATGATGCGCACTTTGGGTTTGTTGGCCTGCGATGAGCTCACACCGGTGATGATGTTAATGGACTCCAGATTGAGGTCGTCGGGGTTGATGTGATATTGCGAATAGTTGAGCGCATTGGTGTTGCTGTAGTGGTAGGTGCGGCCCGACTGCGGGTCGCGAACGTCGAAGGAGGCGAGGGCTATCTTGTCAGCTTCGATGAAATAGCGTTCGTTGGTGAAAGTCATGCCCGAGAAGCCGTGCTGGAAGGCAGGACCTTCGGCAATGGGAACGGGTATCAGCAGTCGGCCGAAATGGGTGGTGGAGATGGGAAAGGTCTCGTTTTCCGAATCATAAGTACCGAGAATAGCCTCACTGCGCAGGTTTATCATGGCGCGGTTTTCCTCGATGAACTTGCGTTCGGCTTCGCGGGTAAGTTCGTCTATCTTGCGCTGGCGTTTTTCACCGCTGACGCGCTTGGTGTAGTCGGCCAATTTCTCAAATTCTCCTTTCTTCTGCCATTCGGACATGATGGGCTGCACATAGTCGGTGGCGTAACGGGTAAAGGAGGCCAACCGCTTAGCGCGGCGCTGCTCCATGGCCTGTCTCAGAGTGGCTTCGCGCTGAGCTTTGGCTTCAGCCTGCTGCTTGGCCAACTGCTCAGCCTTCTGTTTTTGCACTTTACTGCGCTGCTCACGGATAGAGTAACGTACCTCTTTCCCATTCCAGTCTGTACAATAGACCACATCCTCATTATTGGAAATTTGTTTCCATTTTATTGGGATTAGGACAGTGCCATCCACTACATCAATAACGCCCCAGTCCTGTCCTTTCTGAACTTGAAGCGCACCATTTTGAGAAAAATATGAGAAGTCAAAACGATTATACTGATTTGCGATATGCCACTTTTCGCTGAAGTGCTTGGATGAAACAACACCCCACAGCCCATTGCTTCCCTTAGCAAAATAATAGTAGACACCTGAGTAGTTAACTATAGAGGAGCCATTATCCTCGTACACATAAGACGAAGCCCAGCGCTCTGAGCGTTGATTGTATAGTCCCATGCCGACTCTCACTGTGGTCTCGTAACCATTCTTATAACGCTTCTCATACTTCTCCTTCCAGAATACTTCCTGCGCCGAAGTAGAAATGCCAGACAGCAGGAGTGCCAGCAACAGCAGCAAACCGCTCATACGGCCAAGGGCGGTCCTCATTCTGTGGGTAAACTTCTGTTTCATTACTTGTTCTCCATTTCTAAAGTTCATCATACCAGTATGTCATTGTATCTTGTTTCCACACATAGTCTTCCTTCTCACAGACCGGGGGGCACATTTACTCCTGTACCGCCGCCTGTTCCTCACGTTGCCGCTCTCCACGGCCAAATAGCCGCGGCCACAGCACATCCACCACATTTTTGGCTAACCCCGCCAAGCCGAAGCCGACAATGGCCAGCGTGGGGTTGCACACCACGTGCAAGGCCACAAATAGGGCATAGCACGCTGGCAACATGGCCAGCATGAAGAGTAGTTGCAACGCTCCGCTCACCCAATTGTCCAAGGTTTGCGGCAGCGCGAAAAGAAAAAAGCAGAAGGCTAACAGGAGGCACACCTGCAGCCACACAGAGAGCGCCTGCGGCATACGGGCAAACCCCTCCTGCCGCATCAACGCACCGACGATGGCCGCATGGATGGAAAGCCCAGGCATGCGGCTTTCACCACCCACGGTAGCCGGCACGGAGTGCCAGTCGCGCAGATCCTGCATATCGCCCATCAGCACGATACGGCCTGAGAGCGCATTCATATCGAACTCCTCGCCTACACACCACGTCAGCACACTGCATCCACCAAAGTCTATCAGTCGTACATCATCGGCGGAGGGCAACTTGCCGCCTGCCGAGCGCACCACTTCGGCCGCAAAAGTGGGCATGCCCGCCTCGGGGCTGAAGGTCTCGTAATCGCGCACCACCCCGAGCCTCATATTAGCAGCTCCCTCCACACGGGTAGAATCTGCACGGAACAACGAATCGACAAAGAACGACCTCTCCATCAACACCGACCCATCGAGCATCGGCACGGCATTGCACGCCACCACCAACCGAGGGACGCGCCCAAGTGCCAAGCGCAAAGACTGGTCGGCCGATGGGTCGGCCGAGGCCAACGGTGGGAATATCACATCCACACCCAGCACACGCGGCCCGTGAGCCGACACACTGTCCACCACCAGAGCCACCTCCTCACGTGAACGGCAATTGGCAATGTCCACCAGCACCACGTCCGTTTCCGCCCCATCCTCATGAGCACGGTTCCAAGCAAAATACAAATCGGAAAACTGGAAGCCCTCGAACGCTGCCGCCATGGGGCTGAACAAGTCGCTGCGCACTACCACCCAGCGGCCAACCCACATTAGGAGCAACACGAGCACGGTGGTACACACCGCTTTTGCCAAATCGGTCAGCCACTTGCCCTTCTTCGTCAGCATACAGCCCATAAGTTATCTATCAAGCACCACTATCCCACAATCGGAGCACCATGTCCCCCATATCCCGAGTGCCATGGCCCAACGCATTTGGAGCACTGCGATCACTGCCTTTGCCCTCCACTCATACTATTTCTACCTTCGGCGCACATTTTTACCACCAACTACAATTCGACACACTGCGCAATGCGGTCAGCCAATTGACGCATCTCCTCGTCTGAGAGTTTCACATGGGTCGAGAAATCCATGTCGCTCACCTTATTGATCGGCACGAGGTGGATATGTGCATGCGGCACGTCAATGCCTATGACCGCCATCCCCACCTTGATGCAGGGGCAAGCGCGCTTCAGACCTTGAGCCACCTTGCGACTGAAGAGCTGCATAGCCACGAACAAGGCCTCGTCCATGTCAAAAATGTAGTCCACTTCGCGCTTCGGAATGCACAGCACGTGCCCCACAGCAATAGGGTTTACATCCAAAAAAGCCAAACAATCAGCTGTCTCGGCCACCTTATAGCAAGGGATCTCTCCCTGCACAATTCTTGAAAAAATTGATGCCATATACTGTTATCAAACTAATCTATCGTCCTAACTTCATTCCTATTGTTCAATCACTTCCTCTTCAATCAGCCTCGTATCTCTTTGCAATCGTTTATCCTCTTCCCCGCCAATCGGTCTCTTTTTCCTCGCCACTCAGTCTCTTCTCATTCGCATGCCATCTCCGTTCCTCATCCAACTTGGTTCCCCACAACACACAAACGGACTCTTACACTCCTATTCTTCTATGCTTCTCACTAAACTGTCTGGCCAGCGAACTCCGCGACCAATTGTCCTCCACTGTTGCACACCCAAATCCGAATCGGACACACACTCAATACGAAACGCACATACAAACGTGTCCATCGATACAGACCACCACTCATTCATTTTCTCTCCTTATCTACCACGCCGTACCCACAATCATGCACATGCTCCTCACAATACTCCACTGCTCTGTCGCAAACATTCAATGACTGTACCTTGAGCAATCCATTTTCACTTCCAAAGGTGCAATGTCATTGGTTCGACGGATTCGACGACTGTACTTCAAGCAATTCAGCTGCACTCAACTAACTCAACTACACCTCACTCACAGGGCATTGACAGTTCGGTTAAACAATAGGCGTTACCGTTCCACCGACAAAATCTCGAAGTGCATCGTTCCTGCAGGTACAACCACCTCTACATTCTCGCCTGCCTTACGTCCAAGGAAAGCCTGAGCAAAAGGCGACGACACCGAGATCAACCCCTTCTTCAAATCCGCCTCACTTTCTGGCACAATCGTGTACACTTGCTTCATGTTGTTCTTCGTGTTGCGAATCGTAATCTTCGAGAGCAGAAGCACCTTCGACGTATCAATCTTCGACTCGTCAAGCAAACGAGCATTCGCAATCAAATCTTGCAACTTCGAGATGCGTGCCTCCAAATGACCCTGCGCCTCCTTAGCTGCATCATACTCTGCATTCTCCGACAAATCGCCCTTGTCGCGTGCTTCCGCTATGGCAGCAGCCGCAGCTGGACGATCCACAGCAATTAGATGATGAAGTTCATCCTTCAACTTCTGCAAACCTTCTTCACTATAATATTTTATCTCTGACATAATACTTTGTTTTATCTCAACTTCTATATTCTCAATCAAAATATTCCACGATCACCAACCTCTACTCCAACACGGACATAACCTCTACCCTTATTATTAATGCGTATTATTGTGATGATATAATGTGCATTCCTAAGCCATATGATGTTTATCACTTACTCTGATGATGCTCATTCTTGACCAATCCTATACCCACTGCCACTTCCTATCATACCTATCACCAACTATAACCGCACCTGTTCCTAAGCCTAATCAGAGTTAACTCTATCTCTCATCACGCATGTCCTCAACTTTACACATTCCTCCTCTCACTATAATCACGCTTGCCTATAACACAATCATATTAATCTCTGACTCATTAGAAATCCTCCTCCCTTCTCAGCCTCGACAACTAACACTCAAAACAACTGCCACACTCAATCATTGTTCTAAACTTTCCATCCAAATCACTCCCTCCTCGTTCTATTGCACACAGGAGTTCTCGTACCTGTATCCAATCCTCAAACCTGCACCATTGTAACATAGACACAATGCTCTTCTCTCAACAAAATTCAACATTCTACAACTTGTATCATCGCATGGTTCTGGTACGAATAAGTATCCTCATTGACTTACCGTCTCGTTCATCAAAATCAAGATTATCTCCTTCAACCTACAAAAGCACGGAAAGACCCTGGCGGATCTTTCCGAGCTTAAAACAACATGTCAAACGCTTTCTACAGAGAAATTGACAATCCAAAAGAGTGAGTTCCGCTGAAAGAACCCGTTTTGAATGAATAATCGAGCATCAGACGTGTAGCATCACTCTTCTTCGATAGAGGCATCTCAAACGAGGCTCCGCAAGCGAAACCCGTATTGAACGTAGTGCGATCTGACTCGCTGAAGAGCCCTCTCTGATACACATAGCCTGCACGGAGGTGCACCATCTTCAACAACGAATAATCAAAACCAACGGCGTAGTTGTCCTTCAAGAATGCATTCGATTGGAAAGATCCTGCCAAAGTCAACACTTGATCCCACTTGTCGAACAAGAAGTCATATGACAAACCTATGTTCAGACAGGTCGGCAACTCCATCTCTGCTGCTGGGTATTCAGCTACCGTGTTGTTGCCAGCAGGATTAATGAACGAGAATGTGAGTCCCGTACCACTATAACTATAAGTCGGTCCCCAGTTCTTCAGTGAAATACCAAACTTCAACTCATCATTAGCACCCGTTACATACTGGATACCAGCATCAATACCAAAACCTGTAGCAGATACATCACTGGTACTTTCGTTGACAAGCTTGATGTTCACACCTCCATGGATACTTGCCGTAAAGGAATGCGAATATGCAACGTTCAAGTTCATGAACGTCGGCGCAAATGTTCCTTGTGTTGGCTCTGGACGGTCAAACGTAGTTTTATCAATATCTCCGAAACTCACTGCCATGACAGAAAAAGCCAAGACACCACGGTCTGAAACCCTCTGAGCTAAACCGAGCGCATTGATTGCTGCGGCACTCTTAAAGCCATTTCGACCACCACCGTACATGGTGTTTGAATACGCAATGTCTGTCTTACCCACGAAAGAGAGACCGGCTACATTGGCGTAGAACGATTCCAAGCCACGTGCATTGGCAATATTGACACTTCCCCAGCCTGCGCTACGCGTCCACGGGTTGATAAGCAACTGCGAAGCTCCTGCCGTTCCTCTACGATTGTCGTTACCCGCCATGGCAACTGTGGATGCCATCATGACCGCAACTACAGCAACTATTCTAATTATATTTTTCATTTCGACTAGTTTTACAAGATAAGCAAACCAAAATTAGAACTTGAAGGAATTGAAGTCAACAGCTCTCATTGTTCCAAACCATTTGACAACTCTTTCTCCAACGTTCGGCACCTTGAAGTGTACCAAGTAAACGCCACCCGATATGGGCAGACCTGTATGGTTGAGCAAATCCCAATCATAGGTCGTCGTGTTGGACGGAGTTGGTCCAAACCTACGGACAAGCGTTCCATCAAGAGTATAGATAGAAATTGTGGAGTTGGCTGGCACATTCACAAAACGTACGCGTGTATCAAGCTGGCTCTTGGTCTCATAGTCAGATGCACTGTAGTACGGATTGGGGACCACATTGATTCTTGCCAAAATCGAATCCTTCTCCGACTGCGGCGCATTATCAGCCGTTGCCAAACCCGTCAGCGTAATCACGTCATCCGTGAGTTCGAACATGTACATTGGCATATTGTTGTTCCGCACCGAGTCGCCACTGCCTGTTTGGTTGCTGCTGAAATACTGACCGTACGGACTGTTGACATTGAGGTTGATTGTTACATCACACGGAATATCCTTCGGGTTGCTGAAGGCGTAGCGCGATTGAACAATAGGCATATTCACCCAAGCCACACTGGAGAAGAGGAACATGGAGGAGTCCCTATCACTCAGAACTGTGTGTGCAATTGGGAGCAGACCATTGGAATGCGCATCATCTTTTTTCGTCAACATGTGGTCGAGAGACTGCAACATTCTCGCTGACCAACGACCAGCATCATAAGACGGTGTAGCATAATCTGACGTTACAAACGTTGACGAGACACCACCATGATAGCGTGGGAACTTTTGAGACATGGCATTCATCACATAGATGAAATGTCGTCCGCCCATTACATAATTCTGTGAACCATCCATGATCGTTGAAACCGGATTCCACATCATGTCTCGTCCATTGTACTGGATGTAGCGCGAATCTTCACCAAACATAATGTTGAGGCGTTCACCTGTCTCAAGCGAAATAGCGTAACCAGGAAACCAGCCCATACCGTATTCGCAAATGTACGCAGGACTTGAGGGATCCTCAATGTTGACAGTCGCACCAGCAACGAGAGTATCACCATTCTTATCGACAGATTTGTGCTTGCGCATCTGGAAACGACGTGCATGCCCCTCTGACTGGGTATAGTCATCGCACATTTCCAAAACTGGACAACGAGTCCACTTCGAAGTATCATTCGTGATGACAATGCGTACACTCGGTAGTTTCGAAAAATCATTATAGGCCAATGACCAGTTCAGCGACGAAGCCATCAGACGACGCTTCCAAGAGAAATAGGTAGAGTAGTTACGGGCATTCAACGCACTAATCGAGCGTATCGAATCAATCACTGTTGAATCTGCCAAGTAGTAGTGCAACGAGAATGCTGGATGATAATCTCGAGCAGATGTCAAGCCATATGGGGCCCACATACCGAAAAGCACGTTTTCAAACAACTCATATTTATCTATAGGAGAAGTTTCCGTGCGCTGCCCAACGAGTTCCCAGCGATAATAATCCTCATCCAAGAACGGTTCATTGGGAGCAACTTCTGTCGTCCCATTCAAGAAGTTGGCCTCATTGGCTTGAGCAAACTGGGATCCAGAACGTATCCAGTTATATGATTCATAACTATCATTGTCAGGAATAGCACTCAGCCACATCCGAGATTGATCAGAGAACACCATCGAAGAGCCCAGCACAGCATTCTCACTTATAATACCACTATTAAGCGATGGACGATAGTTGGATGAGATACCCAAAAGAGTAATTTCCGATGATGATGGCTTCGGATTTTTGATTGCCACCGAAATACCTAAATCCAGGAACAGTTGCTCATTGTACCTGTCAATAGTAAAATCAGCCGTATCTGTATACACAGTGTCGAACAATGGAGTGCCGTCAACCCGAGAGATTACCCAACGAGAAGAATCTGTCGCATTGTCAAAGCGTACATAAAACTGTCCTGGCTTTACATTAAGCGGGTCGATGATACGGACGTCTATTGGGCCAGCATTTTGCTCATACCGAGGATGCGCAATAATACATGGATTCTGCATCGTAGCACGATAGCTACCTGCCGTTCTCTCAACGAAAGTACCAGGGCCTTTACCTGGCTCACCACGTTTACCCATCAACTCTTCAATAGATTTTTGAGTCAACGATAGAACCGTACCACCATTACCATAGCCCTCGATACGTGTAATATTCGGACGAAGACCATAGGTGGCTTGCGCTAAAGTACCTCCATTTTCAACAGAAGGATCATGTGGCATGGCCTTGACGGGTTCAATTGTTCCACCGTGCTCATTCTTGCGACCAGCCAAATAGGGTTCTTTCTGACCATCCAGCTTAGAAGGATCTGTCTGCGAGTACTCCTTGAAGCAGTTATAAGCATAAGCTACACATATATAGTAGTACTCTTTATTATTGACAAGCTTGGTATTAATACCATCAGCGAACTGGTCTTCTGTAACACGGAACACATGCTTGATACCAGTATTTGCACCGTCAACCATAATCTTAGGAGTAAGAAGTTGAGTGGTTGAATTCAGCGTATAATTTACAAGACGTCCAACAGGTACCGTCTGAGCCGAATCTGAGTAGTTTTCCACATCGCACTGGGCAACAAGACGTGCCTTTGTTTCATCACCAATATCAGCAATCGAAGCATGCTCATCTACGAGCTGATAGATTTGATAACCCTCAAACTTATAACTTCTCTGCTCTGGGGTATAAGCCTTGCGGATACCCTGTGCATCATAATAATAGGGAACAATCGATACATCCAATTCACTGTAGTGTTCTCTTGCATTATTTGAGTTGGGGTTTTCGTATGTGATGTAAAGTATCACCTCATTACTCAACTCCTGTACAACCAACGTGGGAGCATCAGGACCATTTAGCACACTAAAGCAGTTTTCAAACAAAGCCTGACATACGTCGTCTATTTCACGGAGCAACAACACAGACGACCATGCATTGCCAGAAGAGGCCTGTGCAAAAGGAATACCAACTGTGATGTAATTGAGTGCACCTGGCTCAAGCGTGAACGGACCAGCAGATTGCATAAAACGACGGTCACCTGGGTCGAGGTCTGCTACAGACTCTGTCCAATCCATCGCATTCTGTTCAGGAGTAATTGTATTGGTACCCCAATGCAATGGATCCGAATCTCCTGGGAACATGAAGTCACACTCTAAAGACGTAACTTTGTCTCCAGATATGGCATTTCCACCATAGCGCATACGCTGACCATTCTTCCAATAGCCTTGCAAGTAGTTGTAATAGTCCGTAGCTTTCGAAGGCTCACCATTAATATTATTGGTACTATTATTATAATAAACGAAGCGACGCATACCAAAGCGCTCGTCGTCTACTATACCATTACCAAAGTTCACGCCATTGATTGCGCAGTTACCAATCGAGTCTCCTCGCTCTATGTACCAAGCCTCTGGATAATACAAGTCAGCATCGTCCGTCAGAGCAATGATATTATAGGTACCATCCTCCAACAAATAGTTCTGGAGTGCTTCTGGGTAGTACAACTGCATCTTGGCAATATCAATCTTGGGATTATCCAAACCATCCTTGTCCATGTACGGACCTTGGAAGAAGTCTATACCAACTGCTGGAGGAATACCAGAGTAGGAACCCGTACCAGGACCATCAATATCCTTACCATTGTAGCAATATCCCAAACCTCGCTTTACATCACAACCGACACGGTCATCAAAAGCATAACCCAGATCTGGGTCAACCCACTGACTGAAATAAGTGTTAGTCAACTCGTACGTAGAACGATTAATAATCTCATAAGAGTAGAACGACATATTGTTGATTTCATCGTTCGTTGAGAAAGCGAATGCTTGGGCTCTAATCTCAAGACCAATAGATTGTCCACCAGTTTCTGTATGAACGTTACCCATATCGTTGAACACCCACCATATAGTCTGGTCGCCTTTCAGAACTTGATCCGAGAGCAAACCACCATGGACGATACCAGCCGAGTCTTCCATAGTCTTTTTGGGCTCATAGAGCTCGCCTGGAGACAAGGCTGCTTTCAACTGACGCGGACAGAGTTCATTTTTGAAATCATAGTAGGGATAATCACCATTTTCAAAATGGTACTCACCATCGCCATCAACATCACAGAAAGGTGCTAAGTAGTACGATTGGTTCTCAAACTTTCCATGAGCCGGCCATTCCTTGATGTTCTGTGCAATTTGACTTTCATCATACTTTGAGTTTTGCTGAAGACCTGACGGTGTTTCGTCAAACATACTGCGGAAAGCCTCAACCTCAACTTGAGATATCTTGTAATGGCGGTCATAGTAATTACAAACCTCACGTGTAACATCAGCATGACCATCGATAGTCAATGGACCTGGCCAATAATCATCGCCACTGCTACCAAAACGAAGAGCAGCAATACGCAGCTGATTATTCTTATCTGTACCTCCAATCCAAAGTGCAGCACAGAACAACGGTGTCGACGTTCCGTTCTTGGGAATATTATAGCGGGCAAGACTTCCATCATACCACATATTCCCATACCCATTGATAAGAGCACGAACATTGTTGACATTCAACTCGGCTGTACTCTGGGCTCTCTTACATTCAGCAGCCTTCGTCCGTACCGAAGTTTTCTTGATATTGGTCTTCTTGCACGCCGTGCATTCGCGTGCATACACACTTCCAACTGTTCCAAACAGTAGGAAAGATGCCAATAGAACTTTACCAAATATACTTTTCATCTTCTTCTATTTGTTTTCTTAGCTAATTAGAAGCTGTAGGTCAACGCAAGTTTAATGGTTCTCGGACTAGAATACAACCAGTTGCTGTTGCGAAGACTTATGCTATACATATCACGGAAAGACTGAGGATCCAGATATGTGTTGATGATAGACTGGACTTCTGGGTCTGTCAAATAACCGTTGCTTGTTGGATTACCTGTAACAGAGAAGACGCCCGTAATATTCCTAATATCAAAGATATTGTTCACCGTAATAGCAGCATTCAACAGTGTTGGACGCGACTTAACTTTACCATCCTTGTTTGTTCTCTTAATTGTAATAGGCCACGACTTGTCAACAACCGCGTTAAAATAGAAGCCCCAAGGCAAACGAGCACCACGATAGCGTCCGACAATAGTGTTCTGAGTATTCGAGAATGCACGAGTATATGGACGACCTGACTGTGCAACTGCCAACAGGTTAACACCAAAGTTCTGCAGGGGTAAAACTTCCTTCTTTTTCACCTCACCCGTCTTCTTGTCCTTCACTGCACGCGTCCATCTTGGTCCATCATAAGCGGCACCACTGCCATAACGGAAGTCAATACTGGCTTTGAACTCATGCCGACGGTCATCGGCAATTGGATTGAGCATCTTCAATGTCGTATAACCCTCACGAATCAACTCCGACATGGTAGTAGTTGTCAAACCTGTTCCCTCTGCGTATTGCAGCGTATAGTTAGCATTGACACGAATGTGCTTGGTGTGGCGTAAATCGTACGAAAGAGTCAAACCCTTAACCGTCTTGAAGTCTATATTGTCGTACGAGAAATAGTTGTTGTTGGGGTCAGCACCAGCATACTGAACAAGCTGAATGAGGTCACGTGTCTCCTTGTAATAAGCAGAAATACCTATACCTGAATTATCATTTAACTGCTGCTCGAAGCCCAATTCATAGTTGGTAACACGTTCAGGCTTAAGGTTAGGATTACTAATAGATGAAATAAGTGTCATGTTCATGTAGCTCAAGTAGTCAGCCTGCCACCCACTTGACGGACGACGCGCAATAATGTCATAACTGGCCTTAAACTGCGACCTTTCACCCACGGGGAAAGAGAAAGCTATACGAGGCATCACGACAACCTGTGGCTTATAATCATCAAATGCATCCTTACTGATCTTATATCCACTGCCATTACCTGTCGTAGCTATTTCTTGACCACCCTTGTGATCATCCGTAGACCGAGTGCGGTAAGGAGTTGGACGACCTGCCTCACCATTAACTGGTGTGTACGAACTTAGCTCAACACCATTGGCATCATACCAAGTTGAACCACTTCTATACCCACGAATTGTTGGCTCATCCTTACCTGGATCATCCACGTAAACCACCCAGTCATCCTGAGCATTTACCGCAAATTCATTGTTCTCCAAACCTGTATTGTAAGCAATGGAACTACCCTTCAAATCTCCAACCGTATAAGACTCATACAGCAGATAGGGGTCTTTCAAGACCATCTGGTTTCCGTCAAAGTAGTCAACGCGGACACCCACATTAAATATAAGGTCTTGGAAGAAGAACTTGTCCTGAATGTAGCCAGCCATATAGGTCGGTGAGAATGCTGGTAGGTACTGGAAATTCTTGTGGTCTTTTGACTCCGGGTCAAAGAAGTCATCCAATCCCCACCCTCTCGATGAATATTTTTTACCTGTATGGTCATAGCCGTAGAAACCAACATAGCTATTACCACTATTAAACAAATCAGACGACGAAAACATGGAAAGTCCACCATTATCTTGGTAGAATTGAGGATCCTTGCTGTCAACATCTAACCATAAAGTACTTTCTTTCTCCAAGCCAAACGCTTTGCGTAACGACTCGTCGAACGTCGTTTGTCCTTGACCGTAAGCCAAAGGATAGTTGACATACAGCATTCCATCGCGCTCAGTAACTTCAGCCTTTGTAAAATCAAGCATCGAAATGTGAGCATTCGTCAACTGACGCATCAATGTCCAAAGCGACGAAGCCGAAAGACTGTATGATGAAGAATTGTAACGGTCAAACTGGAAGCCAACCTCGATTTCATTCTTGCCAATGTTAGCCGAAGCTTTAGCCTGTGCATAAAAGTAGTTTGCAACAGACTTGCCATAGGAATTCACCTGCGTTCCAACATTGTTGAACATTCCATAGATAGACGAGGGCGTGCTGCCGTTAATCAAACCTTTATATGAAAGAATATTTTCAAAAGTCTGCAAATAAGGAGCCACCTCCTCTATGCGATACAACTGCGAGGTGTAGTTCGAAAGATTCGGATTGTACTCAGACGGTGTAAAAGAGGTTACAACACTACGCCAACTATCTTGCACGTATGCACTGCGCGAAGTACCGTTGTAATCATAGTCCGACTCAAATTTATACGACGGCATACGCGTCGTAACAAACGTTCCCACATGACCATACTTGAACACATCATCTCCAAAACGTTCATTGAAAGAACGAGAGGACTCACGATTATACATCGCAGTGATGTTGTACATAATATCCGTAACAGAAGTCTTTGCGTCAGGCAACGTCTGGTCAACAGGCTTGTCATTGTCTGGGAAACGCTGTGTGTAGTCAATCGTGAACACCATATTATTATATACGGATGTATTGTTGGCTGCACGAGTCAGGTTGAGGGGGAAATATGAAAGAGAAGTATTCGGAGCATGACTGTAATCAAACTCTCCTGTAAGAGTTAACGTAGCATAATCCGAAAAACGAAAATCGACTGCACCTTCCAAAGCCACAGAGTAGCGCGCAAAATTAGCCTCGCGGTCGGAAGAAATATAGTAATTGCGTGCATTGGGTCGACGAATAGATACAAAATCATCATCACGCAAATACTCACCTGCATAGTTAACGGAATTCTCCACAGGGTCGTACACCAATGGATTTTCCTCCATCTCGGCCACTTTCTCATCCTTCACCACGCGATAACGACCATCTTTCGGACGATAGTAAGCGAATTTAGAATATGAACCAGTACCGTTGAATCGGAATCCAATTAATGGACGTTCTGAAATTCCACCACCCTCAAGGGCTATTTTTTTCTTATAGATAGGGCCTGTGAGATAAACACTGAGCGTATTTGCCAATCTATAGTCAAGATAAGTCTCATATTTTACCAAGCCCTTAAACTGACTTTGCGGTGGCTTAAGGGTAATAATCTGCGTACCACCGATAGCCTCACCAATGCTTGCAGGTGTACCCCCTAACACAACCTCAATCTGGGAAATAGCCTCCTTAGGAACAGAAACGCCCGTACGCTTACGTGCACCACCCACTATAGTCACCATATTGTCTTCACCACGAGCAGTACTCGTACCACCATCACTAAATCCTACACCACCAACAGCAGCAACAATTGATTCCACAGAACCACCAGGCATCTTAGCTATATCATCCGAGGTAATACGCTTCACCGTGGATGCATCTCCTACGTCAACGATAGGCGCCTTTGACGTAGAGATTTCAACAGGCTTAAGAGTAGCAGCGCCAGCTTCCATTTCAAAGTTCACAACCGTAAAACCTGAAGCCTTTAGGTTAACACCTGTTTTAATCTGACCCTGATATCCTACACAGGACACCTCTATGTCGTAAGCGTCAACAGCTAATCCCTTCATGGTAAAAATACCATCAAAGTTTGTCTGCGCTCCTCCAATCATTTGTCCATTCTGTTTTGCCTGAACATTAACGAAAGGGATAGGCTCGCCTGTCTTCTTATCGGTAATTGTTCCTTTAAACGTACCTTGAGCAAAGAGGAGTTGGGCACCTCCCAGCATCATAAGAGCAGTAATCAGTACACGCTTAAACACACTCATAGTTTAGTACTTTACAAATAATTATTATCTTCTATTTTTCTTCTACAAACACTTATTCAAATGCGTTCTTTCATATATTACAATACGGAGCAGTCATAATCGTCTGGTAGAGCACAGCATCCCGCAGATTAAAAGAATCTCTGAAAGAGAGTACCTGAGTATCCACAACACCAGTATTACCATTCATAATACTGGTGTGCAACACAGTCTTAGCACAATCAACAGATTTCCTTGCATTATTCTGTTGCTGCGCTTTCTCGTAGTCCGTATAATCAGCATATGGGACAAACATCTCTTCATTACCGACAGATGCATGGGAATTCTCTTCCTCGAATTCTACCTCATCTACCATCGACGACGAGCTTGCCTCTACGGGTTCCTCAGACACAACTGATCCCAGATACTTCTTTGCTGAGGACATTGCTATCAGTATGAACTGGATGGCAACGACAGCTATCGCTATAAGAAAACTCAACATCGGAAACTGATCTTCGCTATGCTGTATAGAGACTTACTGTTTTGCCACTGCCGCAGCGTCACGCTTTTTGAAAATCTCATACACAATCGGGCAAGCAATGCATACCGACGAGAACATACCACAAACGACACCCACCAACAGAGCGAAGATAAATCCACGAATTACTTCGCCACCAAAGATGAACATCATGAGCAACGTAACAAAAGTAGTTCCACTCGTATTGATGGTACGCGCCAGCGTGGAGTTAATAGCCGAGTTCATCTGAGTCATCAGATCACGTTTTGGATACAGCAACCTGTTCTCACGCACACGGTCAAAGATAACCACAGTTGCATTGATTGAGTAGCCGATAACCGTCAAGACAGCAGCTATGAACGATTGGTCAACCTCCAAGTTGAATGGCAACAGCCCCTGCAAGAGAGCAAACAATCCTATCACAAGAATGGTGTCGTGAGCCAAGGCCACGATAGAACCTGTACCGAATCTCCAACTCTTGAATCTGATTCCGATGTAGGCAAAAATTACAAGAAGACCGCCCAAGACAGCCCACACTGAAGAGCGCTTCAAGTCATTGGCGATGGTTGCGCCCACCTGTTCCGACTGAATAATACCCAATGGATTGTTCACTGCCGACTCAAAATCTTCGAACGATATAGCCGCAGCATAGAAAACTTTGGTTCCTTCATAGAGCTTCGAAATAATCTCTCTCTTCACCTCATCAGAATCATCACCCACCTTGTACTTGGTCGTAACCTTCACCTGATTGCTCGGACCATAAGTCTTCACTTCTGGAGCCTCATCAAACTGCTTATTCAAGGCCGAACGCACATCATTAACTGCAACATCTTGATCGAATCGCACTACATAGGTACGACCTCCTGTAAAGTCAATACCAAAATTCAGTCCACGAATTGCGACTCCTGCTATACACAACACGATAGCAATACCTGCTATTATGTACCATGTCTTCCTTCTGCCCAAGAAGTCAAAGCTGGCATTGCGCATGAAATTTTCTGAGAAGGAGAAAGAGAAGGACATCTTCTTGCTATGATTCAGCATCCAGTCAATGCAAATACGAGTGATGAATATAGAGGTAAACAAAGATGTAACGATACCGATACACAACGTTACAGCGAAACCTTGGATTGGGCCTGAACCAAAGAGGATAAGCACCAAGCCCAGAAGGAATGTTGTAACCTGACCGTCAATAATAGCACTGTAGGCATTTTTAAAACCTTCGCTTACCGAATTAAGCATGCTCTTACCAGCACGAAGTTCTTCCTTGATGCGCTCGTATATAATCACATTACCATCAACAGCCATTGCCATTGTGAGAACAATACCTGCAATACCTGGCATTGTGAGCACTGCCCCAATCGAAGCCAGGACACCAAGCAACAAGAAAATATTGGTAATAAGGGCAATCACCGAGACCCATCCTGCACGGTTGTAGAATACAACCATATAGATAAGAACCACTACAAAAGCAAGGATGAACGACATCAAACCTCTGTGAATCGACTCTTGTCCTAATGAGGGACCAACGATAGCCTCCTGAACAATAACAGCAGGAGCCGGGAGCTTACCGCTCTTCAAGATGTTGGCCAAGTCCTTAGCCTCCTCAAGAGTAAAGTGTCCTGTGATAGAAGAACGACCTCCTGAAATCTCAGAATTTACAACTGGTGCACTGTACACCACATCATCAAGAACGATAGCCACACACTTACCGATGTTCTCACCTGTGATGCGCTTCCAGTCAGTGGCCCCTCTGTGATCCATTGACATTGAAATCTCATTTCCGCCAACGGAACTGAAGTCTTGGCGAGCGTCCGTTATCACGCTTCCGTCCAACAGAGCTGAACCATCACGTGTCGTAATCTTAATTGCATAGAGAGCATACACATCCGAACCGTCCTGAATAGATTTTGCTCCCCACAAGAACTTTACAACCCGACGGTCTATAACTTTCTTATCGAACGCGCGAGCGAGCATCTCATCTATTGCAGCGCGGTCTTTTTGCTGAGCGTAGCCCACCACTGGACCAACACCTACACCACCCTGCGGGTCAACGTTAGGACCGAGGACACTGAAGAGTGGATTAGCCGATGCTATTTCGTCATCCGTCGACTGCGCCGATGTTGAAGAAAGGGCATTCAGCAGAGAATCTGCACTTGTTGACTCGTTCTCCTCACTGACGTTTTCAGCCGAAGCCTTCTCTACATTCTCATTTACATCTACCACCGAAGCGATGTACGCATCCACATCTTGCAGCATAGACAGAGCCTCCGAACACTCATACGTGCTCCAGAACTCCAACTGCGCAGTCCCTTGTAGAAGTTTTCTAACGCGGTCTGGATCTTTCACGCCAGGGAGCTCAACCATAATACGTTCGGACGATCTCAACTGCTGAATAGTAGGTTGAGCTACTCCAAACTTATCAATACGCTGACGTAGAATTTCATACGTTCTATCGTACGCACTTGCAGCCTCATCTCGTACGACCTTTATCACTTGGTCGTTATTGTCCGACATCTTTATCTTCTCACGAAGTTGCGTATTGAAGTAACTGGCCAATTGCACATCCTTGTCTAACGACGTGATAGCCTCGTAGAACAACGTAACGAAATCGCGGTTTGTCGTTTTGCGCTGATTCTCTAAAGCAATATCGATAGCCTTGTTAAAAATCGTATCTTCTGTATGGTCAGCCAATGCACGCACTACGTCAACTGTGGACACCTCCAACATCACGTTCATACCGCCCTTCAAGTCAAGACCCAAATTGATCTCACGAGCTTGGCACTGACGGTAAGTAAATCCCAGCCAAACCTTTTCATTAGCCACAGAGTCCAAGTAGTACGATTCACGTGCGTGGAGCAGCGAGTCTTTCATCATCTGCAACCGCACCTTATCCTTTGCATCTATGGATTTTAGGTAATTCTCAACACCCTCAGTTTGCATGTAGGCCACTGCATTGTCATGCGCACGTCCTTCAATTTTTCTCGTCGCAAGAGAGAATGTCAATTGGAACAAAGAGACCAACAGAAATGCGTAGGTCAAGAATCTAATAAGTCCTTTATTCTGCATACTTTATTTATTGTTAGTTCACCTAATATGTGTTCTACTTGAACGTGCAAAGATAGTCAATTTTATCGACATGGTGATACTATCCATAAAAAATGTTCGTTTGCCAAAAGCACATCAAAAGAACGAGTCGTGAGCCAAGAGAGAACATTTACAGTAAAGGAGTGGAACCCTGAAGACAAGCCGAGAGAACGGCTCGTCAATAAAGGAAAGAAGGAACTGTCAGATGCTGAGCTAATCGCAATCATCCTACGGAGTGGTCAACCCGGCACCAACGTGCTGGATTTGGCGCGAAAAATGCTACGGGATGCCGACAACAACCTAACCACCCTCTCGCAGGTTACCGTTGCAGAACTAACCAATCGATACAAGGGCATCGGCGAAGCTAAAGCAGTCAGTATTATCGCCGCCCTCGAACTGGGCTACCGCATGATTCAGGAGAGCAAAGAGAAACGCGTAGAACTGGTAGCCTCCAGTTCCGACATCTTCCACGCCATTGGGCACGCCATCATAGATTTACCCCATGAGGAATTCTGGGCAATATACCTTAATATAAAGAACCGAATCGTATACAAGCAGCGTGTCTCCTCAGGGGGATTGACCGAAACGAATGTCGATATCCGCATTCTTCTCAAAACAGCTCTTGAGCAAAATGCAACTGCCATAGCCGTAGCCCACAACCACCCTTCGGGAGATCTCACCCCGAGCAAGAGCGACCTCCTGCTCACCAAGCGCATTCAAGAAGCTTCAACCATACTCAACATCCGCTTAATTGACCACCTCATCGTCGGGTTGAACAACAGCAATCAGCCTGATTATTACAGCTTCTACGACAACGGCAGATTATAAAACCGGCTTCGCTGCACGTGTTCATCCCCTAAGTTCAAGCAGTGGAAAAACTAATCCCCCACCCTTTGCCCTGATCTTTCATCATAGGGCAATCGCTCAACTGAGCGATTTGTGTCCTAAAACAGCATACCCATCTCTTTGTGGGCAAAATAAACATCATGTAACAAAGTGGTTGCACACATAGCGCAGCTCTACCAACTACTTCACGCGCTCACGCTCCAACAACACGCCGACGCCCCCTATCTTTCCGCCTAAAGGCGGGTTGCACTTTGTTAGTTTCAACTTAACTTTTTCGACCGACGGAAACCCGTCGAACACGCTATCTATTATCCTACGCGCCACATGTTCCAGCAGGCACGACGGAGTCTGCATTTCGTGCTGCACTACGCGATACACCAACTGGTAGTTCACCGTGTCATCTATGTTATCAGACCGTTGCGCCTTCGACGTGTCGACCCCCAACTCCATATCGGCGCGAAACCACGTGCCTATCGTCTGCTCTTCCTCAAAGCATCCGTGGCAGGCATAAAACCGCATGTCCTCAATAAATATGGTATCCATCCGTGCGCCCTACAGTTGCTACAGTACCGCGTCAAACTGCTTCAAGAAGCGAATATCGTTCTCGAAATAAAGACGCAAATCCTTCACCTGGTACTTCAGCATGGCCATACGCTCTACACCCATACCGAGTGCAAAGCCCGAATACTCCTTACTATCAATACCGCAACTCTCCAGCACATTCGGGTCAACCATGCCGCAGCCCAAGATCTCCAGCCAGCCAGTCCCCTTGCAGATGTTGCAACCTTTTCCGCCACAGATATTGCACGAGATGTCCATCTCGGCCGATGGCTCAGTGAATGGGAAATAGCTGGGGCGCAACCTTATCTGAGTTTCACTGCCAAACATCTCCTTAGCAAAGTAGATGAGCGTCTGTTTTAGGTCTGCAAAGGAGACCTTCTTGTCCACGTACAGTGCCTCCACCTGATGAAAGATACAATGGGCACGCGCCGAAATGGCCTCGTTGCGAAACACACGACCTGGGGCTATGATACGGATAGGAGGTTTGTTGTTCTCCATCACGCGCACCTGCACCGACGATGTATGGGTACGCAGTGCCACCTCTTGTCTGCCCTCCGTCTTCTCGACGAAGAAGGTATCCTGCATGTCTCGGGCAGGATGGTCTACAGGGAAGTTCAGAGCCGAGAATAGATGCCAGTCGTCCTCTATCTCCACTGATTCTGCCACCGTGAATCCGATACGGGAGAAGATCTCTATTATCTCATTCATCACCACGGATAACACGTGCCTGCTACCTATTTCCGAGAACGTTGTGGGCAACGTCAGGTCAAGATCATGCGGCGCGTCGTGCTGCGTCTCCACCATCGCTCTAAGCTCCTCAATCTTATTCTGTGCCTCGTTCTTCAACTCGTTGAGCATGCGGCCCACCTCTTTCTTCTCGTCCGAAGGCAACGTTTTGAACTGCTCAAAGAGGGCATTGATTAGGCCTTTCTTGCCCAAGTAGCGCGCACGGAAGAGCTCGATGTAATCGGATTCACGCATTTGCGCATCGAAAACCATGCCGTGAATCTCGTCAATATATTGTTTGATACGTTCTCTCATCACACTTTGTTATTTAGTCATTCTTATTCTTTGCACTTCTGCCTCGTCGTAGCAGTTGCTCTACAGCCATTTCTACTGTCGTTCTGCAGTTCCTTACTTTTTCTTCTCTTCTACAACCGACGCCCGCACAATCTTCACATCCTCCATCGGGCGGTCCATGCGGTCGCGGCGCTGCGCCGCTATCTTGTCCACCACATCCATACCCTCTATCACCTCACCAAACACGGTGTACTCACCGTCAAGAAAAGGCGTTCCACCCTCTGTGGTGTATGCTTCCACCTGTTCCACGGTGAATGGGCGGCCACGACGGCGAGCCATATTCTCCAGTGCATCATGGTCAAACACGCGTCCCTGCACAATATAAAATTGTGTAGCCGAGGAGGCCTTCTGCGGATTCACCGCATCCCCTTGCCGAGCAGCACACAGAGCCCCCTTTTTGTGGAAGTACTTATAGTTGAACTCTGCAGGCACCGTATATCCCAAAGTGCCGACTCCCAAAGGTTGCCCTGCTTGAGCATTGCGCGAATCAGGGTCGCCAGCCTGCACCATAAACTCGGGTATCACCCTGTGAAACAGCAGTCCATCATACATCCCTTCGCGCACCAATTTCACGAAATTATCACGATGACGCGGTGTCTCCTTGTACAGGCGCACCTTTATCGTGCCCAGCGTTGTCTCCATCACAACCACAGGCTCTTCGGCCGTAACTCCTGTGTCTGTATCAATCTTTTGTGCCATAAGCGGACAGATGGCCAACAGAAAAAAAAGCCCCAGCGCGTATTTTTTCATCTCTATACCATTATTAATTACTATCTTTGCATTGCAAAAGTACCGAAAATTATCTACATAAGTTACGATAATCATGAAAAAAATCACGCTTCTATCAGTGCTGCTACTAATGGGCTGTTTGTCAATCTTGACCTTAAGCCGCTGCGACAAGGACACCAACTGCTATGTGAACGTTTCGGTCATTGACGAAACGACAAAGCGCCCCGTCTCTGGCGTATTTATCAAAATCGACATCGACAGCAGTTATATCAACGCAAGTGGCATGACCGATGCAACGGGCACTTTCCGTGCCACTTTCGCTGCGCCCGCCATTTTCAACGTTGCAGCTACCTACGAAACAGGCTACGACGACGAGTACCCCATCGAGGATTTCCGCTGCTACCGCAAAGGCAACAATACCGTGCGTCTCCTTGAGGGCGACACCGTCTTCACCACTATCAACCTCGAGCCCGACATCATCCGCGAGGCGCGCAGATAACGCTTACTTATTCTTATGAACCATTTCACCGAAGGCGACCTCCAACAGGCCGCCACATTGGGCATTACGCCTAAACAACTACAACAACAACTGAACAATTTCCGTCAGGGCTTCGCCAAGACCGAACTAACCCGTGCAGCTACCGTCCAAAACGGTGGCATACGCCGCTTGGAAGAGGCCGACATCGACCGCTATGTCTCAGCCTACGAAGAGTCGATTGCTGGGGGACTTCGCCCACTGAAGTTCGTGCCAGCATCGGGTGCTGCCACACGCATGTTCAAAGACCTCTACGAGTTTTCCAGCAAGTACTTCGGAATCGACTACAGCGTAGCCAGCGACTACCCCTCCGTACGAGAGTTCTTGGAGCACATACGCAGTTTTGCATTCTTCGACGACCTGCAGGCCTGCATGCAACGTTCCGCATGCGATTTCGGCGACTACATGACGCGGGGCGACTTTGCCACCGTCATCAACTTCCTGCTGAAAGAACAGTACCTGGGCTACGGCAGTCTGCCCAAAGCCCTCATCAAGTTCCACCGCTACGGCAGTCTTCAACGCACCCCCCTCGAGGAGCACATCGTCGAAGGAGCCGAATATGCACGAACAGCCACCGATGAGGTGTACCTGCACTTCACCGTTTCGCCCGAGCATCACCGTCTTTTCACCAGCAAGATAGCCTCTATCCGCAAGTACTACGAGGATGCCCTCGGAGTGAAGTTGCACATTGCCCTGTCCGAGCAGAAGCACTACACCGATACGCTGGCCGTTGACGAGTATAACAACCCCGTGCGCGACGAGGCAGGCCACTTGGTGTTCCGTCCTGGGGGACACGGTGCCCTCATCGAGAATCTGGGCGAGTGCAATGCCGACATCATCTTCATCAAGAATATTGACAATGTGGTGCCCGACTGGATGAAGCACACCACCACCGTCTACAAGAAGGCACTGGCGGGCCTGCTCGTGGAGGTGCAGCAGCAGGTGTTCGCCCACCTCCGCGCCCTTGCCTCCCACCCCGAGGCTTCCCACATAGCCGCGGCCGCCACCTTTGCCTCCGACCAGTTGCACCTCCACTTGCCGGCCGACTTCGGCGCGCTGCCGCTCGCCGAACAGTGCAAGCAGCTGACGGCGCTACTCCACCGCCCCATACGCGTATGCGGTATGGTACGCAACCAGGGTGAGCCCGGCGGAGGCCCCTTCTTCGTGCGCAACAGCCAGCAGCAAGAAACACTTCAAATAGTCGAGACGGCACAGATTAATACCAAATCCCCTGCGCAGAACGACATCCTCAACCACGCCACCCACTTCAACCCTGTTGACCTGGTGTGCGCCACGAAGGACCACCGCGGCCGCCGCTTCGATCTGCACCAGTATGTGGACTACAACACGGGGTTCATATCCAAGAAAACGAAAGGAGCGCAGACCGTCAAGTCGCAAGAACTACCTGGCCTTTGGAATGGTTCCATGGCGCACTGGATTACCCTCTTCGTAGAAGTGCCACTGGCCACCTTCAACCCGGTCAAGACGGTCAACGACCTGCTGCGCAAGGAACATCTGGAGGGTTGAGCATCGTGCCCTGTAGGCATACGCCTCCTCCCTATCCCCACTGCCACACACATAGGGTAGCCTCTTCCAAGGCTGCCCTTTTTTCGTTGCAGTTCGTCGGACGGCGCACTGCAGCATGCAGCATGGGATGCCATAGCATACCCATTTTTCTCCATTCGGCACTTTTCGCCTTGCTCCTCTGCCCCCACATCGATGTCCACAGACTGCTCTACCCCCCTCCTTCGGCACATTTTCTCATCCGAAAGAGCCTCCCTCCTCCCCTACAAGGCCTCTTCATCCACATTTTCACGGAATAGAGACAAAACGGTCGTTATCTGCATGTTGCGCACATCCAGTATCAGAACAGCACCGCCGTCATTCACCAATATTGGTTAGTGCTCGGCGCAAAATGGCTACCAGTAGTTAGGTACCGTGCAGCCAAAAGGCTGTACTTTTGCATCGTCAACAGTTGGATACGCAGACTCCTGTTCAACATGATTGCAGTTCTGTGTCTCAATTAGTTTTAGGATTAATTACGGAAAATGGGCGTTCAGAAGATGAGCGCCTGTTTTTTTGTTGTCCAGTGCTCCTACTCTCAGCACGACCTGTACCGAGTTCAGCTTGGGTAGCTGCCCTCACTACTGCTGCCCTGTCGGGCCACCCACTGTCAGCGAACAGCCTTTTCACCGACTGAGTACATCCAACTCTCCCCTACATCAATGAGATGCCCCCTCGTAGAAAACAGGACTATCCGCTCCTGCACATCCTCATGCCTCTTCATCCACATCCGTTGTTTTCCTCATGCACATCCCTTTGTCCTCCTCATGCGCATCCCTTTGTCCTCCGCATGCGCATCCCTTTGTCCTCCGCATGCACATCCTTCGCCTCCCCCTCATGCGCATCCGTGCTTCCGTCCCTGCCCCCACTGTCCTCTTCGTGCACAGCCTCGTCCATATTCATGCGCACATTCACTTTCTCCGTAGGGCACTCTGCCTCTTTCGCATCAGCCTCCACCAGCCGTGCCTTCAGCGTAGGAGGCAGTCCTCGTGGACGGAGCAGTATCACCCCATACGAAAAGACGGGGTAGACCCGTAGTCTATCCCGTCCTAAGTTGTACAACACCCGTCCCGATGGCCTACGGCAAGTGCCTCTATGCCGTACGGGTGTTATCCATTAAGAGTGCGGTATTTACTGCTCTCCGTTAATGATGGCCTTGTGAACAGCGTTCCATCCTGCAGCGTTGATACCCCAATTGTTGGTGGAGTTCTTGTTGCCGCGCACTCTAACTTTTCTTCTCTTTACCTTTTTGTTTGCATTAATACCCATGTCTATGCTCTATTAATATGTTTATACTCTTGTTCTACAATTCCATTGCCGTACTGCTACGTAGCGCAAAAACAGGTGCAAAGGTATTGTTTTTTTTCCTCTCCTGCAAATCTTTTTGCCTTTTATTCAAGAAGTCGCATCGCTTGGCACTCCGTTTTACTTCCGTCGGCCACCCATACGGCGCGTCTTGGCCAAATCGGGGACGTGAGTTTCATCCCAACTATTGTTGCGCTGCCACTCCAGCATAGCAATCGTGTCGTAGTGCGTCGTGCCGTCCACGGTGTACGAACCCAAATACCACGCGTCGTTGCTTCCCTTGCCACTATTGAGCGCATTGATAAGCAGTTCGCCAGCCTGTGCTCCATCAATGAGTTTCGATGCACGGTCTGGTCCAGTCGTTCCTTCCACGAAGGAGTAGGTACCGCCCGTTTCTGACGTGAGAGTTCCTGGCACCACGAAGTAGTTCTCCTCAAACCGCTTGAAGGCTGCTGTACCATTGGTGTACCAGCCCGTGCTTTCCGCAGACCGCACCGAACTGGTGGCGTCCAATCGGGTAGCTCCTGCTATGAGGTTGGTCCAGCGGCCGTCCACGGGAGTCTCGTTGACCGTAACGAAACCGCCGTAGAAGGAGCTGAAGCGATTGTAGCAGTTCCGAATGACGGGCACATAGTTAGGGTAGTCGTATGCGACCTCGGCCGCAATGCCGCCTATCAAGGCGTCCACTTCGCCCGTACGTTCCAGCGTGGAGAGACAGTAGCTGTTCTCCACCCTGCCTGCCCACAGTCGCGCAACCAGTCCGCCCACGGCGTCGTAGCCTCGCACCGTAGCGTCGCGGCTCGACCAGCAGTTCTTGATGACAGCATAGGGGCTATCTTGGCGCACTGCAATGCCACCCGTGTGGCGGGCACGCAGGTTGGCGTTGTTGCGGCAGTGGTTGATGGTACCTCTATTAAAATAGGTGATGCCGCCCACGTTGCTCTTACTCACTGGTTGGCCATCCACGTTGAGGATGGTGTCGGCCCATATCATGGAGGTTACGTTGCAATTCTCCACCTTGTTGTAGTTGTAGAAGGTAATACCACCCCAGTTGCTCGGGGTCTGATAGGTTCGGTACGAACCTTGACAATTGATGACGGTGGCATAGTTGGCGAACACCAACCCAGCTACACTGTCGGCATTGAGCGTGGCAAAGGTCAGCGTGAAGCCCTGTACCGAGCCCCCCACCCCTTCGCTGGACAGCTGCATGCCATTCATCGACGCCCCGACACCCTTGTTGATGATGCACACTCCAGCAGCATGCTGCAGACGCGACGCGCCCTCTTCCAGCAGTGGAGTCCAGTGCTTGTAGGTGGTAGTTCCAATCGTAGTACTGGTGAATATGCCGAGGGAGAGTATGCCCTCGCAGGCTCCGCCGCGTATATCCCCCCCATTGTTGACAACGGCCAGACCAGCTAAGGACAAGCCGAAACTTTCGCTGCGCGAGGCCTGTTTCCACGTGGTTCCGTCCACATCGGCCAAGGCAATGTTCATGCGGTTATGGCAGTCTGTAAGTGTACCTTCGTTGACATAGCACAGCGGTGAGAAGCCCTTCACCCCAGCAGGGGCAAAGCCCGGCATACTGAGGGCGTAGCTGTGATCAGGCTTGTCATACATGTAGTAGACCACACGCCCTTCCTCATCGTCGCTCAGCACAAGGTTCAGCATGCGCACATAGGTAGGTGTAGGGTTGTCGCGGTTGGTGGTGATATCCCACGGGCGCGACGAGGGCCAACCGCGGGGCGCAGACCCGTCGGTCGGGAGCTGGTCAATGCTCACCAGCGAGACTTCGCCCTCGGAGGTGATGTTGTAGAAGATGGGGTAGCCACTGATGTTGGTAATGCCGTGGTTGCGCGGATTGGAGGTTGCTATAGTGAAGTGCCCCTTGAAGTCACGGATGCCATCGACCCAGTTGCCCGGGTAGAGCACAATGTCATTACGAACCACCTTGAAGTAGGTGTCCTTCGTAACCTCTTGGCCGTTGATGATGACCTTGCCATCAACAGGGTTGTTGAAGGCATTGCGCAGGCGCACCATGTCGGTAGTGTCGTAGATTTGGAAAGGACGCTCTGCTGTGCCGTTGCCTACAAACTGGGGCGAGAGGATATTCTGCTCCCACGAGTCGATACAGAGAGCCTGCATCTTGGTGATGCGGTTGCGCGCCACGTAGAACTTCATATTCTTGGTGCAGGTCTTGCTACCATCGGCGTTGAAGACCTTCATCTGCAGCGCATAGTCCACACGAGCCGTGTCGTCGAGGACGGGCAGCGCCAGATAGAAAGTCCACAGGTTGCTCACGTCGCTGCCACCTATGGTGCGCGAAGTGGGTATGTTGGTGATGGTGATTTTGCGTGCTTCTTCAGTAACCGCACCACCCGTCATCGTGGCTTGCAGGTAGGGGGCGTTCGTCTTGATGCCCTTCACCGAGAATTTGCCCGATATTTGCTTGGGCTGCTTGGTGCTGGCATACGAGGCAGCGTTGTCCGATATTTCGCGGAACTCTATCTTGCTGATAGCGCTGGCGGCCTCCTTGGCCGCATAGACCTGGATGCGGACTATGCCACTGACCGAATGGAAGTCCAGTCGCTCCGAATTCTCTCCTGTCGCTTTCCAGTTGCCCACCGAGGTCCACGCCACCATGGGGAAACATCCGCGACCGAACGACTTGTCGGCATCGCAGGGCGAGTCGCCCTGGCGGTATTGCTGCTCGGCTGGATAAAGAATAGAGAAAACCTCGCTGCCCGTCTGACCCGACACTTGACTGGTGGCGGGATAGACCGCATAGTACTCTTTGGAGGCCAGCACCGTGCCGTCGAAGAAGGCATTGCGCGTGCCAGAGCCCGTAATGAGCTTCAGCAACACACCCTCTTCACCAGCAGGAAAGACCTGCACCGCATCGTCATCCTCCCAGTATATCCACTGCTCGGCATTGGTCAGATAGGTCTTCGCACCCGATTTGGCCACGACCGTGTCGGCCTCTTCGGCCTGCGGCTGCTCCAAGTCGCTGGCAAAGCGCACCTGCACCTTGTCCTTAGTGCAACCCACCACGAGCAGCACCGCAAGCAGCATTGTTATCGAGATTTTTGTAGTATGCATAGTGTATCGTCTCCTATTTAGAACCATTCGCCGTGGTAGTTATCGCCTTCCGTATTGGTAATTTCGCTCACTGTCTCATGGTCGATGACCTCGACCGATGCAGCATAGCCCTGTTCCACAGTGTAGGTGAAGACCTCGACACGGGGAGGCTCGTAGGGCAGACGTGGGGTCGACAACGTTGTGCTGACTGTTGGCGTAGTGTCCATGTTATACCTTATTATATATAGTGTGTATAGTTCGGTTGTTTACTTCTTGATGACCTTGCGCACTGCTACGCGACCCTTGGTAGTTACCCGCAGGTAGTAGGCACCCGAAGGATAGCGGCTGAGGTCGACCGTCTCTATGTCGGCCGAAGCGGTGCGTTCTTGAAGGCGACGGCCATCGGCCTGGTACACCTCTATCTTCTGAAGCCCGTCGGCTTCAACAGTTACGGTGCTCAATGTCGGGTTGGGGTAAGCACTGATGCGCGTAGTGTCGCCCAGCGGAGTGCTGAACACATAGAGGTTGAGCATCACAACGCTGTCGCAGCCGTGAACCGTCAACAGGCTGTCCACCAGCTGTACCGTTCGCACAGCCCCCTCCTCACCCGTCTGGGACAGGATGGACTGCAGATCCTCGGCCAGCAGACTGAAGCCGTAACGCGAATAGTCATCGCCCAGCTGCAAGCTGTCGGACAACGTCAGGGTGGTGCCATGATTGATGGTGAGCACTACGGTGTAGGTGCTGTCAACAAAGAGCGCACTGTCCACCGTATTGAAACTGATGCGGCCACTCTGGTCGTAGCGTTGTCCATCCAGCTCAAAGTCGCCACAACTCTCCACCGTGTCGACCACCGTAACGGGCACTATCTCGGGCGCACCGTGTATTGGGTAGCCTGCGTTAACATTGCGGTAGTCGCCGTGCCAATAACTGTAGACATCATTGCCTTGACGCTTCTGCTCAGCCACCCACAGGTTGAGGGCGCGAGTGAGGTTGTTTACGCCGTATACAGTGCGCGACATGGTAACGTTGCTGCCACTACCCGAGAATTCGGAGAGTTGTTCCAACCGGTTGTTCGAGCCCTGCGAGCTTCCCACGCGCGACAGACCTGCCAGCCCATCGTTGTAGTAGCAGTGGTCGAGCGACACGTTGTTGCCTGTAATAGCAACCAAACTGGCCGGCAGCGAGGCAGCACGCACATCGCCGTAGACGTAGTTGTTGCTCATTCGTGTGTCGGAGGCAGTACCCACCAGGCCACCCACACGCAAGTTGCCGTTGTCGGAGGTGGAAATTCGGATGTAGTTGTTGGCCGACACTACGGTCTGGTCTGCCGCCTTGCGACGGCTGAAGAGACGGCGTAGCAGGCGGGGACGGCTCTCGCCATTCACCACACCCTTGCCCATGCCAGCAAAACCACCGAAGTAGAGCGCACGGCTATTGGTGCCGTTCACCACAAGGTGGTTGTTGCGCCCCTCGCAGTCTTCCATCTGACCGAATAGGCCACCCGCGTAGATGGCGTCGCCAATGATTTCGACCGACGAGTACTCCTGCTGGAAACGCTCGTACAGCGCCTTATATATGCTGAACTGAAGAGTATCTTTGGTATACAACTCAGCGCCACCCTCACCGCTATACTTGGGATCCGACTCGTCGGGCGGATTGGAGAGGTCGATCTGGTCGTTCGACCCCACATAGACCAAGTCAGTGCGGCCGCCTGTTACAAAGTCTTCGTTGCAAGAGGGGTTGGCCTTAACCCATGAATCCAGATGGGAAGCGTCGCCCCAGTTCAGACCCTGCTGATCGGAGATCGCTTCTCCATCGTAGCGCACGAGATTGCCTTCACCGTCCAGCACTGCACGGACACCGAGGATACAGTTCTCAACGAGTGCCTCCTTACCGTAGCCTATCATGGCACCCACAACATTGGTACCAGAGAAGTTGCCGTTGTGCAACCCCACGTTGCTTACGCGGGTGTGATTGACAGCCCGTGCGGCCAAACCTCCCACATAGTTGTGGCCAACCAAGAATTCACGGTGCAAGGTGAAACCTTCTATTTGGGCACTGTCCACGCAACCGAAGAAGCCCACGTATGGCAACTCCTCTTCGTCAACGATGATGTCATTGATGTGAACCTCCTTGTCTGCTGGGTAGGGATCGAAGGTCTTCGGGTCGCGTTCGGCGCGCTTGAAGATACCCCGGAACGGGTGGCCTGCGGTACCCAGCGGCGTCCAGCGGTGTGCCTGCATGTCGTACTCACCAGGAGCGATGTAAATGGTGTCGAACACGAAATCCTGAGCCTGCTGCCCGTTCAGACCGTTGACGGTGCTGATGAGCCAAGCCAAGCCTTCCTCATTGGTGATGGTAACCGTACCACGGTAGTTGACATGGTAGCCCTCTGCAGGTTGCGTTGTTACAGTCTCCCACCAGTAGCTAAACGGGCTATAGAAAGCGGCCACCGTAGCGTCGCTGTTGCGGATGACGTACTCGGTCGATGCTGGCGACTGTGGGTCAAAGTCCCAGAAGACGAAGTTGAGGTTGTCCGTATACGGGGTACAGGTATTCAACTTCACCACATTGCCTGGGCATAAGAGGACACGGCTGTCAATAGGCACGTCATCGTAGTCGCGACGGCTGACGTAACCATAGCGCGGTTCCGGCTGCACAACAGCATAGAGATGGTAGCCGTGGTATTCGCGGATAAAGCGCGCAGGACCATCCACATGGCACGTACGACCATGACCACGTATCATGCCCGGCACATAGTTCTTCGACGCATTGGCATAGCGTGGCACCCAGTACATGTTGGCCATATTGCCTTCATAGTCGCGATGCAGGATGTACTTCGGCACCGAGTCGGCATTTCCGTCGGGCAGATAGCCGAAGTGGTAGAGCCACTCGCGCTCGTCGTCAATGGCGTTGCCATCGATGGTGATGGCGGGATAGTGGTGCAGCTGCAGTTGACGCGTGCCAGATCCAGTCGAGTCATTGTATACAAGGATTTGGTCGGCCGAGCCCGAGGTGTTACCCCTGCCGTCGTCCGTTACCTTCACGATGTTGCCACCGAGCGTAGCGAGGGCGCTCTCATAGTCCTTGCTGATACTGGTGTAGTAGCCTTCGTATGGCAACTTGTCAATCAAGTTGCGGCCAAAGTCATCCACTGCCACCGAGCCCACCGTAGTCGTATGGTCGTAGGAGGTCTTCACATGGTAATCCTCTACGGTGCTCTCCAACTTCTTCACCATAATCTCCACGTCTTGGGTGAGGGGGCACTTGTAGGAGATGTCGTTCATCACAACGCGGTAACGGAACACGCGGTTGTTCTGCGAACCGCGCAACTCCTCGAGGGCAGTGAGTCGGGCGGTGTCTTTAGCCACCAGTGCCCCGAGCATACCCGTCGTCTTGTCGCGGTAGGCGTTGCGTATCACCGCATTCGTTACCGGATCAAGCACCTCATCATCTTCATTGTAGCCGTGTGCCTTGTAGGTATGACGTCGCAGCTCATTGGTCTCTTTGTACTTGGTGCCAGCTATAACAACATCACCGTCGGTATCATCCTCATCGTAGTGCTGCAGATACCAATCAAAGGTGTAGCCAGGCAGACCTCCTTGTACTTTAATGAACAAAGAGTCCATGCCGTCGGGGCACTCCGACTCAACATAGATTCGATACTCAACGCTGTCGCGGTGCTGCTTCTTCATGAAGGTGGCACAGCGGTGCAGGTAGATGTGGTTGCTGCTGATGCGCGAATTGTAGAAGGTGTCTACACCAAAGTCCGTACTGTCGGCGAAGAATATCTTGCTGCGATGTACGTATTCTGCATTGGTAGCCGCACCGATACCGTCGCTGATGGCGAAGAAGATGGTGTCGCGGATGGCACGCTTGTAGGAGGGATCCCCACCAGGGAACCACTTGCTGATGCCGATGGCGCTACTCGGGTTGAGTTGCGACTCAAACACCACGAAGTCGGTCTGGTCATCATGACGCTCTATATAATCGTGCTCGTATACGCTGCGTCCGTCCACCTGTAGTGTTTTATAGTCATCGATATTGGCCACCGTCGCGTCGAAGCCAGCCAACATCTGGTCGTCTGGGCTACTGCTGGAGTAAGGCTGCGTGGTGCGAGTCAAGAAGATATTGCTGAACGAAGGGAAGCCCAACTCATTTGAGCCAGCCGACCCGACGATGCTGTCCACCACCATCTTGTATTCATTCACCACACTGAGGCCTGTCGAGGAAGCAGATTCGCCACAGACCGTAATATCACTGCTGATGGTCTTGCCTCCAGTCTTGTGGGTATAGGTGTTGAAGTCTATTTTACCATGTCCAGCAAACGGGGTAGGCAACTCCTCGGTGGTACCCACACTGGCGTAGGTCTTATCGCCCTCCACATGCAGCGCGGGATTCCAGTAGTAGTTGTAGCGTATGTTTATCAGATTACCATTGGAGAGGCTGCCGAGGTGTACCCTGCCTCCGTCAACGTAGACACCTGCTCCGTGGTTGACTGGCTTGGTCTGTTTATAGTAGAAGTCGGCATCACGTACACCGCCTGCTGCATACTGGGCATCGGTGTAGGCCTCGCGATGGTCCACGATGATGTTGTCGTAGATGAAGATGTCGCTACCCAACGTAGCTTGAGGCACCCATGCTGCGTGCTCTACCCCACCATCGATATATGCAGGCTTGCCGCGCATACCAATAGCGCCACCGAACATCTTCCACTGCTGCGGCAAGGCTTCACCCGCGGTGTAGGGCGACGCATGCTGCACATAGGCCATGCCATCGGCGTTGCTGAAATTGTTCATCATGCGTACGCTATAGCTGAGGTTGAGCGTACCCTTGTCCTGCACCCAAATGATGGGGGCATGGGCAAAGAGTGTATCTGCTTCGCGCAAGTCGTTCTCGTAGTAGTAGCCTCCGTCAGCAGCGGCCACCTTCGGGCCATGTTCTATCAACGTGCCGTCCGTCCTCTTCGTCTTGACTCGGGTCAGACCGCTTCCGTTGAACCACACGTTGTACATTGTCAGCATTGCCGAGTCCTTCACGGTAATCAGCGGTCCACGATAGGCACAAGCCTTGCCCGGGAAGGTGTAGTGGCTCCCAGAGTAGCGTATGATTTGAATGAAGTTCGACTCATCCATGCCGTGTGGTGTAACGTTCTCCGAGCCCTTCAGTTCCACCTCGTCCAAGATTGCAATCACATCGCCTTCGCGGAACATGCCCGAACTCAGTGCCTCCTCGAAAGAGCCAAGGAAACGGTCGGGGCGTTTGCCGTACTTGTAGTCGGGAAGTGTATTGTTCATCACGTACTGCGACGCTGTCCATGACAGGACCTCGTTGCGGCGCGTGTTGCGCTGAGCCTCATCGAGCGTAGTGCCACTGAGGGCACCGTACTGGGCAATCGTCTGTCCGTTGCGCTGTAGTACATCGGTCGTTGCCACATATATCGTGTCGCCACCCGTACGGGTTCTCACGTTAATGATAACTTTAAACTCGCCTTTGTCCTCGACTGTGGTACCCTGGTAGCTGAACGTCATGGTAACCTTGCCCACGCTGGAGCAGTCATCGTAGTTCAAGTTTCCGTTATAACGCATGTTGATGTCGAGGCCGGCCGTTGCACGTCCGTCGAGCGTACCAATGGCAATACCCTTGTCGGAGTAGTTCAGCAGCTCGTTAAGGTCAGAGCCAGTACGTGCCACCTCATGGTTGAGCGCCTGTCCGCTCGTGCCGTTCGTCTTTCTGATATCAGCACAAGCATCCATCGACTCATCGTTGCCAGCATCGGTAAAGAGGTCTATGCTGTTGACTGCACCGCGATTGATGTCGTACCAGCCGAGCGTGTTTCCGAGGTTCTCGGTAACATAGGTGGTCGGCGTAACGGTGAAGGCAAAATCCTTATATGTAGGCATCGTACCCTTGGTGATGCTGTGCATATAGAAAGCGTTTTCGCAGCCCTCATTATTACTCACTATAAGAGCGGCGGTGTGGCCGGTCGGGTCGTCGGTCCATGTGGTATCGGTACCGACAATATCTTTGATGTACAAGAATTCGCCCGAACCAGAGTTGGTCGAGGTAGCCTTCACAGATCCTGACACCTGGGTTTTGGTGAACGTGTACTCCGACCCCGTTTGCTTCACATACAAGCCGCGCGCTACAGCATCGCTTGGTGTCATCACGCGCTCCTCTCCCTCTCCGCTCTGATGCCATTCCACGTTAGAGAGGAATATCTGTCTGCGCTTGAAGGTAGCGGGCAATATCACTTTGCGGCCGTAATCGTTGCTGATGCCTCCGTTATACATTGCCCAAGTTTCCAGGTTTATCTCCTTCTTGAAGTCGCGCATCACAGTGCTGATCGTAAGGGTAACCCAGACAGGAGCCAACGCGTTACCGTTCTGATCAAACTCACGCATACGGAGCCGTACGTTGCGCGTAACGGTGGTCGAGAAGTCGGTGTTGTAGGTCAGGATGAAGTCCATGGTGGGGAAGAGTGTAGCCTGTTCCACCGTGGGAGTGAAATAGCTGTCGTTGCGCGTGAACCAGCCGTTGTCGGCCAGCACGAGTGGGTCGTTGCACCTGGTGAACGATGCGTCATGACAGGTATTGGTGAAGTTACCGTGTTGGTCAGCCGTGTTGTCGGTGTGCGGACGTAGCAGCAGACCGAAAGTGTGGGTCGGGTCGGTCTCAATGGCCGCACCGTCGTGCAGTGTAGTGGGGGCACTCTGCGAGAGAACCCAACCTGAGGTTGACGATGCAGGATAAGGAGAAAATGGGTCCTTGTTGGGATTCCATGCTGCCTCAATGAGAGATATTTGACCTCCCTGGTCATTGTCCACCACAAGGCTCTCTATGGTGAAGTAGTTACCAGCCTTCGAAGGCGGCAACTGCAGCGGCGACGTGTTCACGGCGTAGGCGTAGCGATGGTAATCCGTACCGCCATTCGACCAGCTTACCCAGTCGTCGGCCGTGCCTGGGTCAGTATCTGCTATCTTGAAGTTGCGAGTGGGGTTATCCTCCGGGTGGTCGTTGGCAATGATGATGATGCTACGAGCGCGCTCGCTGTTGACTGGGTCGCCCACCTGCCACGAGCGGAACGAAGCACCTCCCACCTCATCGGCCTGTGCATCGGGATGACTGCCGTTGAAGTTTTCATACACCAGTTCCTTGCCAGACCCAGTGTAGTTCTTCTCCACCTCGTTGCCTTGCACCACGGAGGTGGCGCACTCAGTCCAAAAGCCACCATCCTCTTCGTTGACGGGGTTAGCAGCCTCTACAACGCGACGGCGTGCAAAGACGTATCCCATCGATTCGTCCGACATGCCGAAGTAGGCATAGCCCTCCACGGGACCGTAGGTCGCGTTGATGTTGTGTGCAGGGTTCGAGGGGTCAGCCTTGAAAGGCAGCACCATGACATAGGCACCGCCGCCCATCATCAGCACATTCTTGCTTTGGGAAGATGCGTAGAGGTTGCAGGGGTCGGCACAGCCGTCCACCGAAATCCGGGAATCAACATTATACAAGTCGTTAATTAGTCCGTAAGGATAGTCGGGACCACGGCGCTCACTACGCATGTGTCCCACGAAGATGGCTGGAGTGGATATTGCAATGAAGTTGTCGTTGCGCAGCGTGAGTGTGTCCACGCGGCAGAACGAATAGTCGGGCGACACCGAAGCGCTGATGCGGTCTTGCTCACCGCGTAGTGCGAGGTAGACGCTGTCCAGAATCACCAAGTCGGCACGCTGTATGGAGTATATCTCGTTGTTCGCCGCGCGGCAGTTGGAACTACCGTAGTTGCGGAAGTGTATGAAGCGGAATATGTCGCCGCCCTCCGTAGAGGTACCAGCACCAATGATAGACTGCGTAATCTGCATGGGCGGTTCATCCGAGAATGCAGCGTTGCGGTCGTCGGTGTAGTAGCCTCGACCGTCGATGAGAATACGCGATTCGCCTCCATAGATACCAGGAGTACTGAACACGGCCATAGCACCAGCACTACCCCAGTCTGAACCATTATATATAGAGGAGGCGATCATCAGGTTATTTGTCTTTAGGTCGGCAGGCTGCGACACTGAGGCAACGAGGCGCGGCTTGTAGGAGGCGAAGCGTACACCTGTGCTGCCGTCGCGGTCGCTCGTTGTGCCAGCAATGGCACTGCCGTAGCCGCGTTTCCACACCTGCGACTCGGCCACCGCGTTGGTACCCACATTGACGTAAACCGAACCGTATACGGTACCTTCGTAGCCAGCGCCGTACACACTCTTATTGACCGTACCGCCTGTGAGGTTGATGACCGAAGAAGGACGCATCGTAGACGACTTGCCATCGGTGTAGGTCGTGGTGTCTGTACCCTGGCACTCCCAGTAGTAGCCGTCGTCAATGTACTCACTGCCGCCATGCAACGTGTGGTAGATAGAGCCACCGTCTACATTTACCTGCTTGTAGCCGTAGACCAGCTGCATGTGGTCCTTACGGCTGATGGGGTCGGTCGTGGGGGTACTTGCTGTGATGGTGCTACGCTCGGTTTCCGTCAACTGGCGGCCAAAAAAGCGCTTGCCCGCCATGTAGTTCTCCTCCAAATAAGAGATACCGCGTGCGCCACCGAACACCTTATTCTGCAAGCTGCCACCGTGGATGGTCAGCACCACATCGCCGTAGATGTCCTCCATCGTGGTATCAGGCGTTATAGGCGTTGCCAAGCTGCAGTCGGGTCGTTCAACAATGTAGCCACTTCCTGGCGTGTAGCCAGTGATGTACTTGTTTCCCACCAGTCCCATGTTACCGCCGCCATACACATTGCCGAGGAAAATAGTGGCCGTGTCGTGCGACGACAAGGGGTTATCCTTATCGTTGATGGTCATGCGCACATGCATGCTATAGGGCACCGTGTCCAGCACCTTCCCTTCCAATGCACCGCCCGAGGCGAAAGCCTCCGAGCCAAACTTGTTCTTGAACCACGGCAGGTACTCATACTCTCCGTTGCCTGCACCAAAGGCGCAGTAGAACGTGCCACTGTTTATCGTAACGTCGGTATTCTCCACCCTACCGCTGAAGTCGTTGCCACCATACACGGTGTCCACCGAGGTTTGGAAGCCCGTATGCGGCTTGGGTGCAGAGATATTAGCTGAGGCTGTGCCCTTCACGTCGCTGGCCACACAACCGGCATAGATAGCCTCTATATGGTGAGTAAAGGTTGGGTAGAGGATCACATTGGTATTGTCCACATCGCCAGCCTGGCCGCCACCGAACACCCGCTTCACCGTGCTGCCTTCGCCCACGCTGCGCAGTTCCACCACCGTGTTGCCGATGGCGTTGCCTTCGCTATCCTCGTCGTGCACATTGCCACGATGTTCGGCGGTGCAGATACCCATCTCTTCCAGTATGCCCTGACCGCCACCAAAGATGTTGCTAAGCACCTTGGCCGTACCGTCCACCACAACGGAAGTGTTGCGGCAGTTACCTGCCAATCCACCGCCGTATACATTATTCTCTATAGTACCACCCTTGAGCATGACGGACGTATTGTGGCTTGTCGGCATGCCCGACACGCGGGTTGCAAGCACTGGGTCGCTGTCGGTGCTGCCATACTTCTTCACTGTATAACAGTTGCCATGATAAGAGTCGTAGATGTAGTCGTAACTTCCATTACCACCGCCGTAGAGCTGCACCACCGTACCGCCCGTAACCTCAACACGGCTGGTGCCTCCTATCTCGCCGGCCTTGTCGTTGCCGCCGAACACGAGATTTACCACACCGTCGTGTACATGCACGTAGGTGCCGTTAGTTACGTCGGCCTGGTCGCAGCCGGCATAGATACTACCCTGCACAAAGAAGAGTTCGCTGTTGAGCAACACATAGGTACTGAGGCTCTCCACGCCTTCGCGGATGCCGTTGCCCGTCATCTGTCCCTTGTTGCTGCCGCCGAACACGTCGCCCACCAGACCTTTCTCCAGCTTGATGTTAGGCAGGATATTCATCGAGGCGTTGTTGTTTCCACCGAACACGCGAGCCACCTGTGCCGTGTGGCTTGTGGCCTCGCGAGGTAGGGCCGAAGTAGTATAGTCGCCACTGTTGATGAGCACCGTAACGCTGTCGCTCACCGTAACGCCGTTGCCACCGCCGTAGACGGTCTGTATCTGGCGTCCGTCGGTAGTGGCTGTTGTGTTGATGTCCACATAGGAGCTGACCTGCACAGGCAGGTTGTTGCCGCTGTATTCTTGACAGAGGTTTAGTTCGCTATAGTCGTAGTTACCGTTGCCACCACCATACACAGCGTAGATGTCGGGCGTGCCCTTTATCTGGACGTATGAGGAGGCATTGACGGCCGTCAGCCTGTCACCATTGGAGGCCGTAAGCGTAGCTCCATCGAGGGTAAGGTCAGAAGTGCCGCTTCCCATAATGGTACCCCTTTTGTCGTTGCCGCTATACACCGAGCCTTTGATGGTGGGCGAGCCGTCTATGAAGACCAATGCCGTACCGAATATGGAGGCCATGTCGCCGCCGCCATACACATCGCCCTTCAGCAGGGGGCTTCCCTCGATACGCACCACCACCGAACCACTGTTGTAGTCGGCCGTGTGGCCCGAACCGGTGAAGTCATACTGGCGCAGGTTGGAAGCACTTCCACCTATAGTGAGGCTACCGAATCCCACGTTGGCCAAGCGGCCACCGCCGTAGATGTTACCCCATGCGGTGCCGTTCCACATACGCACCACCGCCTTGCTGAGGGTGGGAATGCGCAGTCCGACGTAGTACTCGGGATCGGCCAAATTGCGGCCGCAGAGATAAGTGGTGAGGTCGTTGCAGTGATAGTAACCGTTGGCTCCGCCGTAGATGTTGGAGTAGATGTGGCCACCGGCAATGTAGACATAGCTGCCCGGGTGGCCATTGGTTTGCCAAGAGCCTACGTCGCCACTGATATTGCAACCGCCATAGATGTTGCCCACGTGGCCGCCATCCATCCAGATGTAGGTAGCATAATCCACCGAGGCCTTTTGGCAACCACCGTAGAGGTAGTCAATATTGATGTCGTCGCTGCTGAGTACGATGTAGGTGCCGAGGATGGTGTCGCCCGTAGCGTGAGCCAGCGTGGGCTCTACGGTGTTGTGGCGCATGTTGCCGCTGTTGCCACCTCCATACACAGTGCCGATGCCGCCCTTCACCAGGTTGAGGGTGGGCAATCCGTCCATGTGCTCGGCATTGTTGCCGCCGAAGAGGGCGCGCACGTTGTAGATGTTGCCGCGCTCATCCAAAGCGTTGAACCTGTAGCCTGGCAGTTGTGAGATGCCGTCGCTGCTGAAGCGGGTGCCGTAGATGGTGCTGCCGCCCTGCAGTGTGCCGTCGCCAAGTGGGTCGGCGGTGCAGTTGACCGTAACGGCAGTCGAACTCACCGTGGCACTGTTGCCACCGGCAAAGACGGTGTCAATCTGACCGCCGTAGATGCCTATCGCCACGTGGGGAGCCACTACCTTGTTGCCTCCACCGAAAAGGTACTTAATGCCGTGGTCCGTTCCCAGTTGTTCTTCGCTGTAGTAGTTCTTGTCTGTCGGGTCGGCATGGTTAGGGGTAGCGATGGCCTCAATAGCGTCGTCCACGGGCGTTACAGTGGTGCCAGTTACCGCAATGTCAACCTTAGCCACGTTGGTGGCGTCCACCGTCGCACCAGTGATGCTACGGATTTCACCCCCGAGGTTGTTGCCTCCGAAAACGCTGTAGATAGTGCCGAGCTGGATGTCCACATCGATGGCCACAGGGTCGCTGCTCGGCACATTGATGTAGGCTGCACGTGCGCCGCCGAAGAGGCTGTCGATACGAGCCATGTCGGAGTTGACCACCACATGGGTGCGCTGTATGGAGGGCACCACGAGGGTGCAGCTCTCGGTGAAGGTCTCCACATCGACCAGTTCGCTGCTTACGCTGCGCGTCGGCACCGTAACCGAACCGCAGCCGTCATCACGGGTATCGGTTCCGTCCACCACGTTGACCTGCTTGGTCTGCAGGGTCGCATTGGAGGCGTTGTAGGTGTAGTTGTAGGTCATGCCGAGGTTCGTTGCGGTGCCGGTGCCAGCCAGTGCAGCATACTCGTAGTTGCCGTTGCCTCCACCGTACACGCTGCCCACTCGGAAGCTGGCTATACTTTGGGAGGGGTCGCCAATCTGTACGAAACTGCCCTCGCTGCCCTTGACACTGCCAGAAATATCGTTGCCTCCGTATACGCCTTCAATGCCAATACCGTCGGTGCGGTCTGGATTCTCGCCACAGTTGTAGATGTAGACGTGGGTGTTCTCTTCCACGTCGGCCATGCGGCCGCCGCCGTAGACACTGCCGCCTATAACAGGAGCCTCGTTGTTGTTGACCACGAAGGTACGCGAGGTGGTGTAGCTATCTTTCGTTGCCGTGCAGGTGATGATGAGGCTGTAGTCCTCGTCATCGCTGTTGTAGGTCAGTTTGCCTGTGCCATCGATGGTGGACGCAGCGGCCGTACCGTCCGAACGGCGCACACTCCACACCACGCTCACCCCCGAAGCATTTGTTGCTGTCTCGCTTTCGTTCAGTGCCACGCCCGAGGCATTGACGTAGGCGTGCAGCGTAGCCGTATCGGTGGAGCCGGTACCTGCCACGGTGTAGAACCGCTCGTAGCGTTGCAGTGTGCCAGTGCCATCGATGTAGTAGTCCATGTAGCTGACGAGGTCATAGATTTTCACATCCACGTAGGACAGGTCGAGGTAGGCAGGCTGGAAGGTGGCGGACGAAGAGAGTGCATATTGCTTCGTCGTGCCGTTGCCCTCGACGATGGCATCGCCCGTGATGCTACCCATCAGCAGTCGGGCAGACTCTTCCACGATGGTGGCCTCGCTGCTTCGGTTCGAGGTAACGGCATCCTTGGCCTCCCAGTAAGGGCTGCCTCCGTTGTTCTTGTAGTTGAAGTAGAACTTAGCGCCGGCGGCATTCTCCGCATAGGCACAATCGTCGTGGTAGAGCAGCGTGGAGGCCTCGGCCTTAGTGGCTGTAACCTTCACTGCTGTGCGAGGGTCAACGTTGACGTCGATGTAGAGGTAGTAGGTCGTGCCAGAGGCGTTGTTGAACAGATAGCCATCGGCATCGAGCTGCCACAACGTGTAGGCCGAATAGGTAGTGCCGTCAACGATGGAGGGTACGCCAGCGTCGACGCGGAGCGTGAGGTAATGGGTCTCTGAATTACCGTGGTAGAGCTCCGCGTATAGGGGAGTGAAGGAGACAACGCCCACCGAGTTGGTCGATTCCGACATGCCTGTGATGCGATCCTGCGCTCCACCGAGGTTGGTAATCACTGAGCATCGGTCCTCGTGGAATACCAAAAAGGTCTGCTGAGCCTGCGAGGCTCCCGTCCAAAGCGTCAGCAGCACCAGTAGCAAACGCGACGCAGCACGGAGTGCCTTGCTGTGGGCGGCTCGGCCTGCCAGTATGAGTCCTATGCGAGATGTGTTGTTCTTCAATCTTCTTATTCCTCTCATTGTGTTCCTTGTTATATTCGTCTTGCACCTGGCATCTGCGCGGGCGCACTGTCGGTTGCCGCAGCGCAGAAAGCCCTCCCTCTCTCGGTTTATGGTTCTTCGTTCTGTTAGTATAGCCTCTTTTGTCAGCACTGCTGAATGGCTATGTTTTCACTTTTTTTAGTTTTCTTGTTGTTCTCCTCACCGTGGGTATGCCCCACAACCACACCACAAGCGCTGCGCTTCGAGCCTTTTTCGTCAGCTCGGCACATACGTTTCGTTCTCTCTGTAACAATCACGTTATTAGGCATATATATATATGCGTTGTCGGTGTTTTCGGTACAGTTCGAACTGCAAAGATATTATTTTTCAACGACACACACCTCCTTTGCCTGCGGCCAACTCCGACCTCCCCAACGGATGCCCTCGGACAGCCCGTTCACCAGCCTCCAGATGCCTTGCCACTTCCCCCCATTCTTCGGCCAACGGCAAGAACGCCTATGCCGTACGACAGCGAGGCCATAGCCGTACGGCATTACCCCCAGATGCCGTACGGCACCACAGCTACACGACATACTGATTCCAAAGACGATAGCAGCAGCCGAGTCGTACTGCCGCACGACAGTTGACCCCACGGCGTACGACCACGGGAACCATGCTCAGGGCGAGCAGCAATGAAAAGCGGGCAACACGTCGGGTAGCACTCGGCCGCCAAGCAGGCCACGACTCAAGCCTGCACACGACGATGCAAAGGTACGAAAAAAGAAGGACTCTTGGCCAGAAACTTTGCACCACTTGCGGTACTGGCCACACAATAATAGAGGTAGGCTCGCCGTTTGCTGCTGCAATGACAAGACAACACATCGCTTGGCTTCTCCTGTGCGTGGTCGTGGCACTCGGCTTCGCAAGTTGTGGACATTCCACGCCGAACGCCGACAGCGCGCCGACTCAAGCCTCTCTGCCGCAACAGGCTACACCCATCACCCCCCAGGCTATAGACGAGCCCGTAGTGGGGCGCACCTACATGGTGGTGGTGGACGGCGACACGGTGCTGGCACGCGTGGAGCATGCCTCCGGCCGACGTATTGAGGGCTCCTACTTTCCCCTCGAGGTGGGCAGCAACCGCGTTGCGCCCCACCCCTTCCGCCTCAAGCTGCGGCGGCGCAACCTGCTCATCGAGACAGACAATCGCGAGCAGAAACTGCGCCGCGCCGGCTACACTGCCGAGGAGCTGCTCAGCGGCCAAGCCCACATGCTCGCGACGAGCGACGGGTTGCCCTGTGTGGTAGCCGCCTCGCTCCTGCCCGTGTGGTCCTATGAAGGCGTGGAGGACAGCCGCTTCACGACACGCCAAAGCGAGGTGCAGGTGCAGCGCGATGTGCGCTACGGGGTGGCGCGTGGCTACTGGACCTCCACGGCCGACACCGCCACCGACAACATGGGGCGGCTGGTGCGCGAAGGACTGCGCAACACGTTGCGACAGGATTTGTTGCCGCTCACCCTCGACCTCTACCTGCCCACCGCTGAGGCGGGACCTGGCAACCGCCCGCTGGTGATGCTCATACACGGCGGCGGCTTCTATGTGGGCAGTAAGCGCGACCTGGGCATGGAGTTGTGGTGTCGCCACTTGGCCGCACTGGGCTACGTGGCCGCCTCAATAGATTATCGTATGGGCTTCTTGCCCTCGCGCAACGACATTGAACGCACGGCCTACAAAGCCCTACAGGATGCGCATGCTGCTATGCGCTACCTCGTGGCGCACGCCGCAGACTATGCCATCGACACCGCCCGTCTCTATGTGGGCGGGTGCAGCGCCGGAGCCATCACTGCCCTGAACCTGGCCTACATGAACAATACGAACCGCCCCGACGCGTCGCGCAAGGTGCGTGGCTTGGTGGCACGCTATGTGGACCACCACTCTCCTACACCCCTTGGCGACACGCTGCGTGGCGACCTGGGCTTGGTGGAGCAGAGCGGCAACAGCCTTAGGACGCGGTTCCGCCTGCGCGCCGTCATCAACATGTGGGGCGCGGTGCGCGACCTCGACATGCTCACAGCCGACGGGCCCGCCATCCTCTCCTTCCACGGCGATGCCGACCGCATTGTACCCTACGACACAGGGTTCCCCTTCAGCGACATCAGCGACCGATTGGGCAGACGCCTATTCGGCACCATGTACGGCTCGGCAGCCATAGACCAGCGCGCCCACCAGATAGGGCTGCACTCCGAACTGCACACCTACGTAGGGCGTGGCCATTCGCTCCACAAGCACGACGACGGCAGCCTCGACACCGCAGCCTACAACGCGCTGCGCGATACGATGGCAACTTTCCTCTACCGCACCATGTTGCCCCACCCTGCCCACATAGCCAACGACTACTACAACCCACGCCGCTACACCATAGTACACCCCCAGGTGGGCTACGTCATGTGGCAAGCCGAAGGTGGCTTTCTGCTTGCAGCCTCGCCCACCGAAGCCCTCGTGGTGTGGGACAACAGCGCACCGCGCCACGTGCTGCACGCCGCCGGACGCTATGACAACGGCATCGGCTTCACCCTACACCGCAACGAAGACAACGAATAGAACCATCACCACACCCATGGACACACAACAAGAACTGCAACACCTCAGACAGTTGCTGCTGAACTACGAGGAGTTGGCCACCGACCAGGAAGACGACCCCTCCTACGTGGCGCGCGGCAACGGCTTCTGCGACGCGAAATACAGCACCGACTTCATAGAGGGCAGAATAGCCCAACTGCGGCAGCAGATAGCCCAATTGGAGCAGACGCTGCATTAGGCCATCGCACAGCGTCCACCCTTCGGCACAGCTGATAGAAACCTCATGTCGAACTTTCTTCGTAATTTTGCACCCTCGGCAGAGGGGCTGCCGACAGCACAGCACCCCTGCCTACAGACCGTCATCTAACCACATTCATGCACTACAGCACCCACCCACTCACCGTTCGCAACTACGTTGCTTTCAGCATTCTGCTCCTAACCCTTTTCCTCAGCATCCCCGCCGAAGCACAGCGCAAGGCGAAGCAAAAGAAAACGAAACAATACGACGAAATGACGTTCATAGAGCGTGCTGGGCAGCGACCTGCTTGGTACCGCACACGGCGTGGAAGCCTCTACGGCGCCTGCGACTCGGCCAAAAGCGAACTGGTGCCCTGCCGCTACGATACGATCATATACGAATACATCTTCCATGGGCCACGCTACTTCGTGGTAAAGCAGAACGGGATGGGAGGCATCGTGAGCGAAGATGGCCGCGAGATGATGCCCCCCACCTTCTACGACGAAGTGCGCTACGAACAGATGCTCAATGCCCGAAACAGCACGACCGACATGTACTTTGCGGTGAAGAGAGGCGACAAATGGGGAGTCTGCAACCTGCAACGCACTGAGATTATACCCTGTCTTTTTGAACGCGCACTCATAAACATAGACAAGGACGGTGAAGTCTTTTGCCAAGTGCAACAGAACGGCAAGTGGGGAGTGCGCACATTGGACAACAAAGAGATACTGCCCTGCAAGTACAACAACATATACCGCCCCAACAGCACACACTACATGATAACCCTCAACGGCAAACAGGGTATAGCCGATGCTTCGGGTCGCGAGGTGGTGCCCTGCCGCTACGCGGAGGCCACACGCCTCACAGCCGACGACGGCACAGTGTGGTATAGTGTGAAGCAGAACGGATTGGCTGGCAGCTGCAATGCAGAAGGCACGGAGGTCGTACCCTGCAAGTACAACGAGGGTGTCAACCTGCTGGTCGAAGAAGAGAACCACCAGTGCAAATGGTTCCACGTGGCACACAAGGGCAAGTGTGGGGCATACAGCATGGATGGCAAACAGCTCATTGCCTGCCAGTACAGCAGCGTGATATACAACGCCGAGGAAGGCCACTTCGAGGTGAAGGACAGCGAAAAGGGCAAATACAGAGCCACCAAAGTGTCGCTGCCCTGCAAAGCCACCCCCAAGAAGCCAGAGCCTAAGGCTACACCCGTGGCACAAGCCACCAACACCGAACAGCAGCGACTGGAGACCCTGTTCCAACAAGCGAGAACCCAATACACCAATGACCCGAACCAACAAATCAAGGCTTACCAGGAAGTAACCCAACAGGATCCATACAACCGATTCGGGTACAAAGCTCTTGCACTCAACAATATCGGTGTAATTTGCGAACAGTTGGGCGACCTGCCCACTGCAAAAAAATACTTTGAGGAGGCCGCCAAACTCAGTCCCAATGAACCAGTCATCAAGAACAACTGCAAGAACATAAAGGCCAAACTGCGCAACCAGCGGCTCACCACCGTAGGCAATGTACTGAGCCAAATAAGTCAAGGTATGATGCAGGCCAACCAAGCCATGATGCAAGCCCAAATAGAGGCCAATCGGGAGAGTAGGAGCAGCTCCTCGTCGTCGAGCAGCAGCAGCTCTTCAAGCAGCACAAGAACCGAGCCAGAATACATGGAAACAATAGAATACGCCCCAAACTATACGGGCAAGGACAACAGCGTGTGGTGCGAGAAGTGCGGCAAGTTAGCCCCCCGCCACGCGCACATCAAGAAGCGGATATGACACGCCTCGCGTTTTCATAATAGAACAACACCTTACTATTTATACATACATCAAAAACATCATCACACTATGACCTACACCGACAAGACGCACAAGCGATACACCATCACCTCTGCCCTGCCCTATGCCAACGGCCCTGTGCACATAGGCCACTTGGCAGGCGTATACATACCAGCCGACATCTATGCACGCTACCTGCGCAGTGCGGGCGAAGAGGTGCTGTTCATCGGCGGCAGCGACGAGCACGGGGTGCCCATCACCATCAAGGCACGCAAAGAGGGCTGTACGCCGCAGGACATCGTGGACCGTTACCATGCCATCATACGCGACTCCTTTGCAGAACTGGGCATCAGCTTCGACATTTACAGCCGAACCTCCTGCGCAGAACATCACCATACAGCCGCCGACTTCTTCACCCGTCTCCACGACAAAGGGAGCTTCATAGAGAAGACGTCGCAGCAATATTACGACGAAGAGGCAGGCCAGTTCCTGGCCGACCGCTACATCACCGGCACCTGTCCTCACTGCGGCAACGAGCACGCCTACGGCGACCAGTGCGAAGCCTGCGGCACCAGCCTGGCTGCCACCGACCTCATTAACCCCAAGAGCACCCTGAGCGGCAACCCACCAGTACTGCGCGAGACGAAGCACTGGTATTTGCCTCTTGACCAAGACGAACCGTGGCTACGCCGCTGGATACTGGAAGGCCACAAGGAGGACTGGAAGAGCAATGTGTATGGGCAGTGCAAATCGTGGATTGACGCCGGATTGCAGCCCCGCGCAGTAACGCGCGATTTAGATTGGGGTGTGAAAGTGCCATTGACCAACGCCGAAGGCAAAGTTCTCTATGTGTGGTTTGATGCTCCCATCGGCTACATCTCCTTCACCAAACAACTGAAGGGGAATGACTGGGAGAAGTGGTGGAAGGACAAAGATACAAAGCTGGTGCACTTCATCGGTAAGGACAACATTGTGTTCCACTGCATCATCTTCCCTGCTATGCTACACGCCGACGGCTCCTACATTATGCCTGACAACGTGCCAGCCAACGAGTTCCTCAATCTGGAAGGAGACAAGATAAGCACCTCCCGTAATTGGGCGGTGTGGCTGCACGAGTACCTGCGCGATTTTGCCGGTAAGCAGGACGTACTACGCTATACGCTTTGCGCCAATGCGCCCGAGACGAAGGACAACGACTTCACTTGGCGCGATTTCCAACTGAAGAACAACAGCGAGCTGGTGGCTATACTGGGCAACTTCGTGAACCGTACGGTGGTGCTGACTCACAAGTTCTTCGATGGGCACGTGCCTGCACAGGGAGAACTCTCCGACCTTGACAGAGAGACGCTGGCAGAGTTGGCCACCTACCCCGAACGCATAGGCCGCAGCATCGAGACCTACAGGTTCCGCGAGGCACTGTCGGAGATGATGAACCTGGCACGTCTGGGCAACAAGTACCTCACCGAAACGGAACCGTGGAAGATAGCCAAGACCGACCTGCAACGAGCCGCCACAGTGCTGAACATCAGCCTGCAGATATGCGCCAACTTGGCCATACTGTGCGAGCCATTCCTACCCTTCACCGCCGAGAAACTGCGCGTGATGCTCGCCATGGAACAACTGCCCTGGCGCGAAGCAGGCAAAGCACTATTGGAAGAGAAGCACTCTATAGGCCAAGCCGAGTTGCTGTTCGAAAAGATAGAGGACGCTGCGATAGAGGCACAGGTGGCCCGTTTGCAACAGACCAAGCAGCAGAACGAACTGGCCGCCTGGCAACCAGCACAGGTGAAGCCAATCGTAAGTTTCGACGACTTCGGACGCGTGGACATTCGCGTGGGCACGGTACTGGAGTGCACAAAAGTGCCGAAGGCCGACAAGCTACTACAATTTAAGATAGAGGACGGTATGGGTACGCGTACCATAGTGAGTGGCATTGCGAAGCACTACCCCGACCCTGCAGCACTGGTGGGCAAACAGGTGTGCTTCATAGCCAACTTCGCGCCACGTAAGCTCAAAGGCGTTGAGAGCCAGGGTATGATACTGAGCGCCGAGGACAAGGACGGACGACTGGTGCTCATTACCCCCTCCGACATGGTGGCCGCTGGCTGCGGAGTGGGTTGATACCCCCACCGTACAGAAAGAGGAGAGCCTTAGTACCGATGCGATACTAAGGCTCTTGTTATAATAAGGTTATGATGTCCTACTGAAGATACCAGTCGTATAGTCGACGTAGCCCGTCGGAGAGCTCCACCTGGTGGTGCCAGCCAAGGGCATGAAGACGCGAAGGGTCGGTGAGCTTGCGTGGAGTGCCATCGGGATGGATGCCGTCGAACCGCACCTCGCCCTCATAGCCCACCACTGCAGCCACCCTACGGGAGAGCTCGGCAATAGTGCATTCTCGCCCTGTGCCCACATTGACGAACGGGGCTCCCTGCGCCATCAACTGCTGTGCCGACACCCGCTCCAACAAGTAGACACAGGCATCGGCCATATCGTCGCTCCACAGGAACTCCCGCAGCGGACTGCCTGTACCCCACAGCATGAGGCTGTCGGGCGTAATGCCATAGCCCAGAAGCCCAGGCTCGGGATGCTCGGGGTCAACGCCCTCGACAGGGCGCGCCAACAGGTCGGCACGCAATGCCGACGCGCGTCCACTCGACAGGAGTTGCGCCAAGTGCATCTTGCGCATCATTCCAGGCAATACATGCGAAGAGGAGAGGTCGAAATTATCACCAGGTCCATAGAGGTTGGTGGGCATCACCGCAATGTAGTCCGTTCCGTATTGGCGGTTGAACGCTTCGCACATCTTCAATCCGGCGATCTTTGCAAGGGCGTATGGCTCATTGGTGGGCTCGAGCGAGCCAGTGAGCAGTGTTTCCTCACGCATAGGCTGGGGAGCCAGACGCGGATAGATGCAAGTGCTGCCGAGGAAGAGGAGTTTCTGCACGCCCGTACGGAAGCTCTCGCCGATGACATTCTGCTGAATCTGCAGGTTCTGGTAGATAAAGTCGGCTCCACAGGTGGCATTGGCCATAATGCCGCCCACCTTAGCAGCAGCCAGTACCACTACATCGGGATGCTGTTCGCGAAAAAAACGGTGCACAGCCATAGGGTCAAGCAAGTCGAGCTCAGCATGGGAACGCAGCAGGAGGTTGTCGTAGCCCAGTGCCTGCAGTCGGCGTACAATGGCAGAGCCGACCAGCCCCCGGTGGCCAGCCACAAAGATTTTGTCGCTCTTGTTCATGATAAAAGAGATAGATTTGTGCTCGTCAACGTGCAGAGACTTGAGCCACATCGTGGCGCACCATGCGCGCCACCAGTTCTTCGAACGAAGTCTTGCACGGATTCCACCCCAACTGAGAAGCCGCCTTAGCAGGATTGCCCAAGAGCAAGTCGACCTCGGCAGGGCGGAAGAAGCGCGGGTCGACAGCCACTAACACGCGTCCTGTAGCCTCGTCGATGCCCTGCTCATTTTCACCTTCGCCTTCCCAACGAAGGCTGATGCCCACCTCGCGAAAAGCCAACGTAGCGAACTCACGCACGGTGTGGCACGTACCAGTGGCAATCACATAGTCATCGGCCGAAGGTTGCTGCAGCATGAGCCACATGCACTCCACATAGTCGGGAGCATAGCCCCAGTCGCGCTGCGCATTGAGGTTTCCCAAATAGAGTCGTTCCTGAAGTCCAGCAGCTATGCGCGCAGCCCCCAAGGAGATCTTACGAGTTACAAAGTTCTCTCCACGCCGCTCGCTCTCGTGATTGAAGAGGATGCCGTTGCACACATACATGCCATAGGCTTCGCGATAATTCTTGGCAATCCAGAAAGCGTACTGCTTTGCCACACCGTATGGAGACCGCGGATAAAAGGGTGTGGTCTCGCTCTGCGGCACCTCAAGCACTCGGCCGTACAGCTCAGAGGTGGCAGCCTGATAGATTCGGCACCGATGCACCAGACCCAACGTGCGGACAGCCTCCAGCAGACGGAGCGTTCCATTGGCATCGACATCGGCAGTGTATTCGGGAACGTCGAAACTGACCTTGACATGGCTCTGCGCAGCCAAATTGTATACCTCGTCGGGCTGTACTTCCTGCAACACGCGTAACAACGAGCTGGAGTCGGTCATATCAGCGTAGTGGAGTTCAAGCGGTCGGCCAGCACGTATGTCACGCACCCACTCATCTAAGTAGAGGTGTTCGATACGACCTGTGTTGAACGACGAAGAGCGGCGCATGATGCCATGCACCTCGTAGCCTTTGTCGAGCAGGAACTCGGCCAAATAGGAACCGTCTTGCCCCGTGATGCCTGTGATGAGTGCTTTCATGATTGCGGAGTAGAGTCGGCGGGATGAGTGGTGTCGGCAGTTTGGGCTGCAGAAGATGAGTCGGTGGCCTGCTGGTCTAATGCGCAGAAGACGCTGTTATTACTGACAAACTCTGGCACAATGGACTTCATCTTAGCCACCAACCGCATGGGGTCGAGCGTTGGCATGAGTTGCCACAACTCAGCATACTCACGGTCTATCTCGGCCAAATCGTAACGCCGCACCTGTGCGCGCATAATCTTAGGATGGTAGGTGGCAATGGTGTTCTCCTTCGTGGCAAGCAGTTCTTCGTACAACTTCTCACCTGGACGTAGACCAATCTCCTTAATCTCGATATTGCGCAAGCCCGAGAGTTGAATCATGCGGCGTGCCAAGTCGTAGATCCGGACAGGTCGCCCCATGTCGAACACAAAGATGTCGCCTCCCTCACCCATGGCACCAGCCTCAAGAACGAGGTTGCACGCTTCGGGGATGGTCATGAAGTATCGGATAATATCGCGATGGGTAACCGTCAGTGGGCCACCATCGGCCAACTGCTTCTTGAAAAGCGGTATGACACTACCATTGCTGCCCAGCACATTGCCGAAGCGAGTGGTTACGAAGTGCGTCGTAACATTGCTGCGCGATTGGATGTAAATCTCGGCCATGCGCTTCGTGGCTCCCATGACATTGGTGGGGTTCACCGCCTTGTCTGTGGAAATCATGACGAACTTCTGCGCCTTGTACTCGATGGCCAGGTCGGCCAAATTCTTTGTGCCGAACACATTGACATAGATGGCCTCATAAGGATTTTCCTCCATGAAGGGCACATGCTTGTAGGCCGCCGCATGATAGATGAGTTGCGGATGATACTTGTCGAACACTTCGCGCATGCGCCGCTCGTCCTTGACGTTTGCAATGACAAACTCCATGTGGTCGACATAAGAGCGGTATGGCTCTTTGTTGCGCAGTTCGAACTGTAGGTCATACATGGGCGACTCGGCCTGGTCGAGCATCACTATTTTAGAGGGTTTGTACTGGATGAGTTGCCTGCAAATCTCGCTGCCGATGGAGCCAGCAGCCCCTGTTACAAGTACCACCTTGTCAAGTACCTCGCGAACGATGTTCATGTTGTCCATCTTGATAGTCTCACGCTGTAGCAAATCCTCTATCTTGATATCCTCAATCTGGCTGGAGGAGAACGACCCATTAATCCACATCGTAATGTGTGGCACCGACTTCACAACAAGACCGAGGTCGAGGGCGTGGCTTGAAACGGCTCGCTTGAGGGAGAGGCGGATGTTTGGGATAGCGATAATGAACTGCTGTACGTGCTTTTGATAGACAAAACGCTCGGTAAGCACGTCTCGGACACTACGGACGGGAACTCCATTCAGTTCTTGATTAATCTTGACGCGGTCGTCATCAGCAAAACTTACAATATTGTATTCGTAGTGCAAGTCTTGCTGCAGGGCATTCTGAGCGATGACCCCAGCAGCTCCTGCACCATAAATGATCACATTGACCTGTGGGCGATGCCGACGGAAATACTGGTTATAGATACGTTGCATCACCATGCGAGAGAAGATAATCATGATGATGAGCAAAGCCGACATCATCAGGCTCTCACGATAGGAGGGCAAGTAATTTCGGGTAATTATGGCTGGGGTAATGTTGTTGTTGACAAGATTGATTATCCAACATACTGCTAAAGGAATGGTGCCAGCGAGTATAATCTTGTAGATGTCGCTGAAGCCCGCATGGCGTATGATGCCTTTATAGGAACCTACAGCCAGAAATGAAAGCAGCGTGAGTCCGCCCATCATGAGGAACTTTGTCAAAATGGTACTCCATTCAATGTCTGCTGTATGACGCAACGAAAAGAGCTCCGTCAACACAAATGCCACAACGAATATCAGCATGTCGATGCCCAGCACAATCCAACGGGGAACAGTGGAATGGCGGTATCTCTTGACCAATTTGTACACCAATTCTCTAATCATGGCTCTATATTTACATTTGTATTTCTATTCTCTATCTGCTGTATTGATTACTCTAAAAACTACAATCTTGCATCAACGATGGCTCGCGGAAGTGCCGCAGGCACATCGTATATCACGCCACCTTCGCGCACCAAGCCACGGACATCAAGGGTGCATAATTCTTGATGTCCAACCGCCAAAATAACTGCATCGTAGTTCGTACCACTATGCAGCGCTGGCAGCAGACGAATGGCGTAGTCGCGCTCCACCAATATGGGGTCAACCACTGGGTCGTAGATGTCGATGTGCATGTCGTAGTCCGATAAGGTGCGTAGCACATCGACCACTTTGGTATTGCGGATGTCGGGACAATTGGCTTTGAAGGCAAAGCCAAGTATCAGCACATTGGCACCCTTCACCATCAGCCCTTTTATGTTCATCTGGCGTACCACCTGCTGAGCCACGTAAGCCCCCATGCTGTCGTTCAGTCGACGTGCATTCGTCATTACGCGAGGTAAAATGCCATAGACCTGTGCCTTTTGAATGAGGTAATAGGGGTCGACTCCAATACAGTGTCCCCCCACCAACCCAGGCTGCATGCGCACAAAGTTCCACTTGGTCGAGGCCGCTTCCAATACGTCGCGCGTGTCAATGCCCATAGCGTTGAAGATGCGCGCCACTTCGTTCATAAACGCAATGTTCACGTCGCGCTGCGTGTTTTCAATTATCTTCGAGGCCTCTGCCACTTTGATAGATGAGGCTCGGAATATACCGCCTTTGAGCACAGACGCATAAAGGTTGTCAACCCTACACACCGCTTCCTCATTGGAACCCGAAGTAACCTTACAGATATTTTCCACCGTGTGCAGGGTGTCGCCCGGGTTGATGCGCTCGGGAGAATAGCCAACAACGAAATCCACGTTGTAGCGCAAGCCCGAAACTCGTTCCAGCTCTGGCACACATTCCTCCTCGGTTACCCCAGGATAGACCGTTGACTCAAATACCACCAGGTCTCCTGTCTTCAGCAGGCCGCCCACTGTGGTACAGGCCGAAAGCAGCGGCGTAAGGTCGGGGCGATTGTACGTATCTACAGGTGTAGGCACCGCCACAATGAAAGTGTTGCAGTTGCGTACCGCATTGGCATCGCTGCTAAAACGGAGTCTACCACGCTGTGCCGACAACAATTCGTCGGACGACGCTGTCCCCGTTGCATCACGCCCTTCGCGAAGGGCTTGTACACGCTCAGCATTCACGTCGTAGCCCACTACATCGTAGCGTGTAGCGAACATCATTGCCAACGGCAAGCCGACGTAGCCCAATCCAACTACACCTATATTATAATATGTGTTGTCCGTTGCATTCATGAGCCAATTGTCTTCTTATCAGTATTGCTGTCTCCCGCCACTTGAAGTGCTCGTACCACAGTGTCTACCTCTTCATCAGTGAGATAAGGATGGATGGGCAATGACAGCACCTCGCTGGTCAACCGCACGGCCGTAGCGCACGGCTGCTGCCGTAACGCAGCAAAAGCTGGCTGCTGACTCAGTGTGCGCGGATAGTACACAGCCGATGGCACGCCAGCCTCCTGTAGTGCTTCGCGCACTCGGTCGCGCTGGGAGACACGCACCGTGTACTGCGCCCATGCCGACACCATATCGTTGGGTATCACTGGCAACCCTACACTTTCCGACGAAAGATGCTCTTGGTAGCGACTGGCTACTTGCTGCACCACCTGCTGTTCACTACTAAGATGGCGCAACTTCACCAGCAGAGCAGCTGCTTGCAGGGTGTCCAATCGCGAGTTAAGTCCAATACGGACATTATCATACTTGTCTGCGCCCTTGCCATGCACTCGCAACGAGCGCAGCATCGATGCCCAATCATCATTGTCGGTAAACAGCGCGCCACCATCGCCATAGCAGCCCAGTGGCTTGGCCGGAAAGAAAGAGGTGGTGGCAATATCGCCAAAAGAGCAGGCATGCCGACCGCCAAGCATGGCGCCGAAACCTTGTGCACCGTCTTCTATCAGCAGAAGGCCTTCTGAATGACACCATGGCTCCAACATCGTATAATCTGCTGTACGGCCAAACAGGTCGACAGCAATAACCGCTTTGGGCGTGAACTGCGCCGCCTGCCTCACCGAATCGTACTTAGCCTTGAGGTCTGCTACACTAATATTGTATGTGAACTCATCCACATCTACAAATACAGGCGTGGCACCAACCAAAGCAACGGCTTCAGCCGTTGCAAAGAAAGTGAAGTCGGGTACAAATACAGCGTCGCCTTGTCCCACTTGTAGAGTTCGCAGTGCCAAATACAACGCATCCGTTCCACTGGCACAACTGACACAGTGCCGCACACCCACATAATCGGCCAGTCGAGCCTCCAGCTCGGCCACAGAATCTCCCATAATGTAGAACGAAGAGTCCATGACACGAAGCAGCGCCTCGTTCATCTCCTCCTTCATGGCCGTGTATTGTCTATGTAGATCCCGCAGTTGCATCTACTTTTGGTACAGCTTATCGTCTATCAATTCATAACTCCTACCGCACGTACAGCGCAGGTCGTCATCAAGTCGCCGACCACATTCGCACACCCATCCCACTTGGCGCGCAGGCACTCCAACCATGAGTGCATAGTCTGGCACATCAGACGTTACCACAGCGCCCGCCGCAATCATGGCCGACTGGCCGATGGTCGTACCACATACCACCGTACTGTTTGCTCCCAGTGATGCACCACATCGCACCAAAGTGGTGTCGTAATGCCCTTCAACAGGAAAACTGGCACGAGGCAGGCGCACATTGGTAAACACACATGAAGGCCCACAGAACACATCGTCCTCCAGTATTACCCCCTCATACACAGACACGTTATTCTGAATACGTACCCCACTGCCTATTTGCACATGAGGTCCAATATTGACATTTTGGCCCAATGAGCAGCGCTCCCCTATTCGAGCACCATGCTGCACATGGCAGAAGTGCCACACCTTGGTACCTCTGCCAATGCTGACATCCTCGTCAACATAGCTGCTGGGATGTATGTAGGGCTGGTCTACCATCCAAAGGGATGTTTTGAGAGTGGATATTTAGCGAAAGGATGGTAGTCGCCCTGTAGTCCGACTGGGGTTGCCACTCGAATGTCATGTACCAACTGTATGCACAGAGCAGCCTCACCTATTCGGAAGCCTTTCCCTGACAGAATGTTAGAATAACTCTGCGTGTGCAGGTCGGTAAAACCTGTACTAAACTCAAACTGCTCGCCGTCCACGGTGATAGTTCTATAGGTCCGCACCCCCTGCGACACAGCCTCCAGAGGAAGATGGTCGGCATTGATACTAAGGAAATAGCGCACCCGAGCATGTTCCAATTCAAGATAGCCCGCCACGCGGTCGTGCGATGCGACATGCACTACACTATTTCGAACAGCACCAAATATCCAAATCAACATGTCGTAGAAATGGACTCCAATATTGGTGGCTATACCTCCACTTTTATGTTCGTCCCCTTTCCAGGAGGCGTAATACCAGTTGCCACGCGACGTGATGTAACACAGGTCGACATCGTATATTTTGTCTGGCTGTTTCCACACCTGCTCACGAAGAGCCTGCACCGACGGATGCAACCGCAATTGCAGAATAGTATAAGCCTTGTGTCCAGTTTCCTGTTCCATCTGCTGCAAGGCATCGAGATTCCACGGATTGAGCACCGCTGGCTTCTCGCACACCACGTCTGCCCCCAAGCGCAATCCATAGCGCGTGTGCGCATCGTGCAGATAATTGGGGGTGCATACCGACACGTAGTCTAACCCACAGCCTCGCTTGCGGAGCAGCGTGTTGTGTCGGTCAAACAATTCTTGTTCGGTGAAGAATGCAGCCTGTGGGAAATAACTGTCCAAGATGCCAACGCTATCGCAACGGTCGTAGGCCGACAACAGCATATTGCCAGTTTCCCTTATGGCTTTCAGATGACGCGGTGCTACGTATCCGCCCACGCCTATGATGGCAAAATTCTTCATAGTACTGGTTCTTTACGTCGCGTACTGATTTGCTTCCTTCCATCAATTCGATCCGCCAAAGCCACTCGAACTCGCTCTTCCCCCCTGCGCAGCAGTGCCAGACGGGTTTTGATTCGAGAAAAGCGCTGTTTCTGATGTTTTCGGAGCCATGTGAACAAGCCAATCGGTAGCACATCTACCACAATAGAAACGCCCAATACTATGAAGAATTGAAGAGTTACGCTTATGCCTGTAGCCATGGCAGACCACACCAACATTACTATACCATTACTGAACAATATCAGCAACGCCGCGCCAAGATGCGTAAAACCCATGTCTACATAGCGGTGATGCAAGTGGCTACGGTCGGGAGTATATGGGTGTTTACCCCGTATCAGCCGTCCCAAAGCCACCCGTATCATGTCCACCATCGGTATGGAAACCACGGCAAAGGCAAAACTCAGATTGTACGTATTGACTTTCGATGCACTACCGTCGCCCGACAATAGCAGGCCTGCAGCCATGCAGGTGTACAACCCTAAAGCCAACGACCCCGAGTCACCCATATACATCTTGTACTTGTTCGATATTACATTAAACGGGAAGAATGACAGCATAGCCCCAGTGTACACAAAAGATATGATTGCGAACGGCATCTGACCGTGCCGCAGACACCACACCCCACAGAGCAGGCTAATAAACATTCCTTCCAAAGCAGCCAACCCATCAATGCCATCAATAAGATTGATAGCGTTGACCAGCATAACGCCAAGTAGTGTACTCAGCAGTATCGAAGGCACCATGCCTAATTCGTAGATATTGAGGAATCCGTTGAGATTCTCCACTCTGATATCACCACCCACCACAAGGATAATTAGGCATACTACCTGCATCAGCAATTTCTTTCCTGACGAGATGTCAATTGCATCGTCCACCATCCCCAATAGGGAGAACACCATAATCACACATACCACCGAAAACAAGCTGTTCAGATCCACAACCAAGTTGAAGACTAACAACGAAGACACTACTGCAAACACCACTGCTATACCGCCCAGCACGGCCACCGGCCTGCGCTGCAACTTTCTATAGTTGGGCGAATCCAGGATGTGCTTCTTGCGAGCCATTGCTACAAGGTATGGCATAGCCATCCGCACCAGCACGAACGGCAGCAACATGGCTGCAATTACCACTACCCACGGATTGTTTGCCAAATACTCCACCATCGCACCTATAGCTTACTTGCCTTGTCGTGTTAACAGATTAGTGATGCATCGCTGCACCGATGCTTCCCAATGAGGTATTTCCAAGTCAAAGGCCGACTTGACAGCCGTCTTATCGAGCACTGAATATGCAGGACGGTGCACCTTGGACGGGAACTCATTACTATGACAGGGCAGTACACGACACGTGCCAGCGTTCGACTCGCGTGCTATGGCCACTGCAAAGTCGTACCAGCTACACACGCCTTCATTGCTGTAATGGTACGTACCACACGCCACATTCCCCTCGCCTATAGCTTCCACCATTCTGGTCAGAGCCGAAGCCAAGTCTCCTGCATAGGTGGGCGTACCCACCTGGTCGAACACCACTTTCACCTCTGTTCTTTCGGAGAAGAGGCGCAGCATAGTCTTTGCGAAATTAGTTCCATACTCACTATAGAGCCACGCCGTCCGCACAATAAGATACCGACAACCGGACTTACGCAGCACTTCTTCGCCAGCCCACTTGGTGCGCCCATACGCGCCAAGAGGTGCAGCAGGAGTCTGCTCGGTGCACGGAAGGCAGTTCTGGATGCCACCGAACACATAGTCCGTCGACACGTGTAACAACCATCCGTCGCACTCCTTCATAGCCTGGGCCATATTGTCGACGGCAGTGCAATTCACAGCATAAGCTGTCGCCTCGTCGTCCTCTGCACGGTCCACATTGGTATAGGCCGCACAATTTACTATAACTTCTATTTCATGCTGGTGCACATACTGGCGCACTGCAGCGGCATCGCAAACATCCAACTCTGCCACGTCCACATAGAAACACCTATGCTCCGTACGCTGCATCGTACTCCGCATGTGAGTACCCAGTTGTCCGTTAGCTCCTGTTACTAAAACGTTCATCTTCGTTACTGCACCACCCTCCGTTGCAGGGTCTACTCCATAGCACTTATAATTCGTACAAAAAAGGCGAGTCCAACTCAGCCAAAGGTCTATGTGTTCTGTCCTTGTCGGAGAGGATAACCTCTGCCTGACTCAACTGCCAATCGATGCCAATAGAAGGGTCATCCCATGCAATGGCATCTTCGGATGTTGGCTCATAGTACGCATCACACTTATATTGAAACACAGCTTCGCTACTCAATACCGCGAAGCCATGTGCAAAACCTTTCGGAATAAAGAACTGCCTGTGGTTGTCTGCTGTAAGTTCTACCGCCTCATACTGTCCATAGGTGGGCGAGCCTCGGCGTATGTCCACCGCCACATCAAGCACGCGGCCTTCCACCACACGCACCAGTTTACTTTGTGCAAATGGAGGGCGCTGAAAGTGCAAGCCACGCACTACTCCCCGCCGTGACTTCGACTCATTGTCCTGCACAAAACTGATGTCAAGACCCGTCTGCTGTGCAAAGTCGCGTACATTGTAGCTCTCAAAGAAATAACCGCGACTATCGCCATGCAGGGTGGGCTCGATGATGAACAGCCCACTAATCGAGGAGCGAATAATCTTCATTACACCTATATATTATATGAACGTTGTGCGTCGTCTCCATTGTCTACCGAGTGTGAAGTAGTGACATCAAGTACTGTCCGTACTGGTTTTTAATCATCGGTGTGGCTATACGCACAATGTCTTCGTCGTTAATCCAGCCGTTTTCATAGGCAATGCTTTCCAGGCAAGCCACCTTGAGACCCTGGCGTTTCTCTATCACTTCAATGAAGGTAGAGGCCTCCGCCAGTGAGTCATGAGTACCCGTGTCGAGCCATGCGAAGCCTCGTCCCATAAGCTGCACCATCAACTCCCCATCTTGTAGGAACTGCTGGTTGACCGATGTAATCTCCAACTCGCCACGGGCCGATGGCTTGATGGACTTGGCCACCTGTACCACTTTATTGGGGTAGAAGTAGAGACCCACCACGGCATAATTCGACTTGGGTGTCTTGGGTTTCTCCTCGATTGAGAGCACATTGCCCTGCTTATCGAACTCCGCCACTCCGTAGCGCTTAGGGTCGGCTACCCAGTAGCCAAACACCGTAGCCTTCCGTTCCTGCTCCACAGCCTGCACGGCCTGTCGCAGCATGTTGCCAAAACCGTTACCCTGAAAGATGTTGTCGCCAAGCACCAAACACACCGAGTCGTTGCCTATAAACTCTTCGCCGATAATGAAAGCTTGCGCCAACCCGTCGGGCGAAGGTTGCTCAGCGTACGAGAAATACACCCCAAAGTCGCTCCCATCTCCCAACAGGCGACGGAATGCAGGCAGGTCGGCCGGCGTGGAGATAATGAGGATGTCGCGGATGCCTGCCAGCATCAATGCAGAGATGGGATAGTACACCATAGGCTTGTCGTAGATGGGCAGCAGTTGCTTACTCACTCCCTTGGTGATGGGGTATAGACGTGTGCCAGAACCTCCGGCCAATACAATTCCTTTCATATTACTACTCCTGTTGTGAACAATCAGTATCGCGACACCGCACGTACGGCTACGACTTCTTGGGCGAAGAAGCAGAGTCCTCCTCGCCGTACCCGTACCCGTACCCGTACCCGTACCCGTACCCGTACCCGTACCCGTACCCGTACCCGTACCCCCCGTAGCGCTTCTTGATGAGAGGAGTATCGGTAAGGACGATGGCCATGTTGTTGAAGCGCTTCTTATCATTCAACTCTTGAATGAAGGGGAACGAAGTCTTGCGAAGCACGCCGATACGCATGACGTAGAGCGTCAAATCTGCTGTGCGGTTGATGATAGCAGCGTCGGCCACAATCTGAGCTGGCGTACTGTCGAAGATTACGTAATCATAGTGTTCGCGCAGATAGGCTGCCAGCGCGTCAAACTTCTCGCTCAGGAGCAACTGCGTGGCATTGGGTGGGGTCTTCTCGCACACGATGTAGTGCAGGTTCTCGCTGCTCTCACTGCGTGTGATGATACGGTCTATGTCGGTCTCACTACCCAGCAGGTAATGAATGATGCCCATGCGGTTGTGGCGGTCGATCACTTTCGAGGTGCTGCGCTTGCGCAGGTCAAGGTCCACCAAGCAGGTCTTCTTGCCAAGATAGGCCAACGAGAGAGCAAGGTTCACACTGACATACGACTTGCCTTCGCCCGGCACCGTAGAGACGGTCTGTATAACCTTCTTGTCTGATCCGTTGAGGAAGAAGGGTATGTTGCTGTGAAGTATACGGAATGCCTCGGTAACGACATCAGTGCCGGTGGCCGTAACGATGACGTCCTCATTAGCCTTCTCTTCGGGTTTGGAGGGTATCTCGCCCAGCACCGGTATCGTGAGCGCCTGCTCTACGTCCGCTTTGCTACGGAGCTTTGTGTTGAAGAAGCTGATGCAGAACATGACGGCTGCTGGCAATGCCAGTCCGAGCACCAGGCCCACCAGCCCATACATCGTGATGTTGGGGGCCACTCTCATAAGGTCGGCACGCTCCACCACTTTGGCATTGGCCACTGTGACGGCCTGCGCCAGGGCGTTTTCTTCACGCTTGCTGAGCAAATACAGATAGAGTTCCTCCTTGATTTTCTGCTGACGAGACACCTCTGCCACTGCCTTGGCCTGCGTAGGCATATCGGTAATTTGGCGCTTGGCGCGCGATTCCTGGTCGCGCGACGACTGCAGTTTGATGTTAAGCGAGTTGAGGTAGTTGTCTATAGATGCAACGATGGCCACTCGCGTGGCTTCGAGTTCGCGTTCGGTGGTGCGCAGGTTGGGGTTGTTGGCTCCTGCGGTGTTGAGCAGTTTCTGATAGTGCAGCAGCTGCTTGTTGTAGTCCGAAATCATGCTTTGCACACCGCCGTCGTTGACACCCACATTGGAAGGAAGCAGGTCATTCTTGTGGTTGGGGTCAACCACATAAGCGCGTACCTGCTGCGCCAGGTCGAGCTCGGTCTCAATAGAGAGCGTCGCCTCGGAGTATTGTGTACCCTTGGTGAGGAGCATGCTGCGGGCATTCTCGAGGTCGGTTACTCCAGCACTTTTGTAAAGGTTGGCCACCTGATTATCCACATCACTTAGTTCCCCACTGATGAGGGCGATGCGCTCGGCAATGAAATCCTCAGTCTTCTGAGCCACACGGTTCTTATCATTCACTACGTCTTCGTTGTACACCACGATGAGGGTATCTACGATCTCGCGTGCCCTGAGGCTGTTCGGGTCGTCGAACGTAATAGAGATGATGTCTGCGTTCTTCTCCACCCTTGATACGGTGAGCCTACGGAGCATGGTCTTAGCCACTTTGGCCGGAGTGTGCGAGGCGAAGTGGAAAGACACGCCGCAGTCGTTGTCGCGGTAGTAGGCCGTGCGCTCCACGCTGAACGATACCCCTGTGTTGATGTTGACCACCTGGTTGTACATGGCTTCCTGCCAATCAGATTTGACCGACTGACCGTTGAGCGAAGTGATGCGGTACTTATAGTGCTGGTCGTCGACTGGTTCGACGGTGATGTTGACGGCGAAGTTCTCGTTGTCGAAATCGCGGTTGTACACGGTGAGATCCAGTGGGCAATCTTTGTAGTAGGTGATCTTGCGGAACAGACCGTTACGGGTGCACACGGTGGCCAAGCCCAGGCGTTCCACCACGCTGGCCATGAGCGGCGAGGACTTTAGTATATGGATTTCATTCTCCAAGCTCAGAGAAGAAGTGTTGAAGCCCATGTTGGCAAATATGGCATCCATTTGTTGTCCACCCTTTGAGCTGCCCTTGTCATCGCGCAGCAGAATAGTGGCTGCCTGGGTGTAGGTCTTGGGCTTCGACTTGTATACAAAAGCGGCTATCAACAGGCACACGGCAGCCGAGATGGCAAACCAGTACCAGTTGTTGATGACGATGAATACGAGTTCGCGTATGGAGATGTTGCTTTCGCCTTCCTGCGCGTCAGTGTTGAACTGGTTGGATGTTTGGATGTGCTCCATTGGATTGTTGTTGTTTCTACGGTGGTGTCTTCTGCGGTTACGTTACTGCGGCTCGCCTCTACTGCCGATACCTGTTGGTCAAGGTGGCGTAGTATATCATCATGACCACGGTACTCACCGAGGTGATGGCCATCGAGACGTAGGACATCCAGGTGTTGTCGCGGTCGCCGCTGCGCTTGCGCTTCTCGTTGGGTTCGACTATGATGACATCGTTCTGATGCAGGTAGTAGTAGGGCGAATTGGTCAGTTCCCTTGAGGTAAGGTCCACATTCCCAAGGACGCGCTGCCCATTCTCCTCGCGTAGTACGGTTACGTTGTTGCGCATGCCGTAGATGGTCAAGTCGCCCACCATGCTGAGTGCTTCGAGTATGGTGAGTCGCTCGCCCTGCACCATGAGTTGTCCCGGCTTGGCCACCTCGCCAAGCACACTGACTTTGAAGTTCATGAGCTTCACCGTAACCACCGGATCCTTAATGTGTCCCTCCTCCACCAGTCGTCTCTGCAGCATGTGTGCCAACGAGTCGTGGGTCAAGCCCAGCACGCGTATCTTGCCCAACACGGGGAAGATGATGTCGCCGTCGGCGCTAACCAAATAGCCAGGCACCTCGCGAGAGGCGGCACTGTTGTTGAGCACCGTGCCGTCCGACACGGCTATTTTGTTCGTCTCCTGGTTGAAGCGAATGGTGGCTTCTGGGGTCTCGCTCTCCACGTAGATGTTGAGCAAGTCGTTGGCTTGTATACCCTTTGAGAACTGCGCCTCAAAGGCCACCGCACTGTCGCGTGGGGCGTCCTTCATGTAGGCCAGTTCCTGCATGCGGCAAGATGCGAACAGCACCACCGTCAACATGGCCACTACGCCAGGGGCTACGGCCGTGCGCATTCCCCCAATTCGGCGCATTTTACTATAGCTTTCGTTATTCTTCATCGCACTATAACTTCTTATGCTACTGTCCACCTCGCAGCACGACACCATGCCGTGGCCACGTAGGGGAAACGTGCAAAGGTACTAATAAAAAACGAACCCACCAAATGGGCTGCCAAACGCCCACCGCAGGAGTGCATTGCAACGACTGCCACGAGCTCACACGGAGGGCTCTGCCACGCACCGCCCAATGCCGCACGACCTATGCCCTTTTGCCGTACAGCAGCGTGGGCTGCACCGTACGGATTTAAGTTCTATGCCGTACAGCAACCACCCCACGCAGTGCAGTGAACAGCAACGCCATAACAGCAACCACGGCAATATGCCGTACGGCGTGACACCCCACGCCGTACGACACACCCCCTCACGCCCTGTGCGGCAGCACCCTTGTGGTGCACCAAAAACCATGTTTATTGTTGGAGAAGCGACCTCCCGTCCACAACTGCAGCCAGTCGTCCGTCGCCTCGTCGAATACGACTGCAAAGGTACGAAAAATATTCCAGTTGCCCCTCAATTTTCCTCCCTTTCCCTGCGCGGCAGAAACCAACACGGCGCACGCTTTCGTCGTTTTTGCGTAACTTTGCAGGGCGCAAGGCCACAACAACCTGCGCCCATCAACAGCCAACTACATGGAAGCCATACTCCTCGCTGCCGGACTCGGCACACGACTGCGTCCCCTTACCGACAGCCGCCCCAAGGCGCTCGTCGAGCTCGGGGGCACCACCCTGCTCGAACTAAACCTCCGCAACCTCGCCGCGCAAGGCATCCGCCACGTGGTGGTCAACGTGCACCATTTCGCAGACCAGATAGTCGATTTCATTGGGACGCACCACTGGGGGTTGCCCGTCAGCATCAGCGACGAACGGGAACTACTGCTCGACACTGGAGGAGCTTTGAAACGCGCTTCGCGCCTGCTGCGTGGCGACGGCCCAGTGTTGGTACACAATGTGGACATCTTGTCGGACATCGACTTTGCCGAGATGGGGCACCTCCACTCACGGCATGCCAACCTGGTTACGCTGGCCGTGAGCGCGCGCACCACACGCCGCCAACTGCTCTTCGCGCCCAACCTGCAACTGGTGGGACGGCAGACGGGCGATGCCTCTACTCGCGAATGGTGCACACAGCCGTACGACGACGTAACACCTCTTGCTTTCAGTGGCATAAGCATCCTTTCGCCCCAACTGTTCCCCCTGTTGCCTGCCGACGACCATCCCTTTGCGATAATACCTGAATACATGAGACTTGCGCTCCACCATCGCATCGAAGCCTATCCCCACTCGGCCACGAGCTGGATGGACGTGGGCAAACTCGATGCCCTGCCCCAGGCCGCAGCACTCGTTGCCACACTGCCCAACTACCAACCCACAAGGCCATGAGAAGTTTCCTCAACGAAGTAGCACACACCATCATGGATGCCCATCCCGAGGGAATGGAGCAGGTGTGCGTGGTGTTCAACAACCGACGCCCCTCGCTCTTTCTGCGTCGCGAAATGAGCCTGCTGCGCAACAAGCCGTTCTTGCTTCCCCAAATGCTGGGCATGGACGACCTCGTGGCTCGCCTGTCGGGGCTCCACATCCAACCACCCGAGTTCCTGTTGTTTGAGCTCTACGACATCCATCGCTCCCTGTCCACAAACAGTGAGGCTGAGCGCTTCGAGGACTTTATCTCGCTGGGTGAGATGATGCTGGCCGACTTCTCCGAGGTCGACCTGTACGGAGTGGATGCGCGCAGTCTGTTCGACAACCTGCACGACTTGAAGAGGCTGGGAGAATGGGACATTGAAGGGTCGCCCCTCACACCGTTTCAGCTGAACTACTTGACCTTCTACCGCTCGCTCTATGGCTATTACGAGCAGCTGCGCACGCGCCTTCTTGCCCGACAGCAGGCCTACAGCGGTATGGCCTATCGGCATGTGGCCGACCAGATAGAGAGCTTGGCCGACCAACTGCCCTACACCCACATCTACTTTGTAGGCTTCAACGTGCTTCCCAAAAGCGAGCAGGCCTCTGAGAACAAGATTATTCACACCCTCGTTCGACAAGGAAAGGCCACCCTCCTTGTCGACGGCGACACTTACTACTGCGACAACGAGCAACAGGAAGCGGGACTCTTCCTGCGACGCATCAGCGAACAGAGCCGCACCCCCATCGAATGGCCCAACCTGTTCGCACAGGAGTCGCGCCAATTCACCGCCGTGAGCTGCGCAGAAGACTTGCTTCAAGCCAAATACGCCGGCAGCCGCCTACGCCAATTGCTGCACGACCACCCCGACGAGGCCGAACGCACCGCCCTCGTGCTGGCCGACGAAAGTCTGCTGCTACAGGTGCTCAACTCGCTCCCTGCCGAAGTGCATCAGGCCAACGTCAGTATGGGATTTCCATTCACCCTCTCGGCTGGCCACGCCTTAGCCTCGCGCCTCCTCAACCTCTACACCCACATGCGCGGCGAGATGTTCTACCACAAGGACCTGCTCAGCCTGTATGCCGACCCCATCATCTGCAAACTACATGGAGTCAACAACATCTACTCGCACCTTCAGCCCCTGATGGTGAAAGACAAGATAGTCTTCGCCAACGGCAGCCAGGTGGCCGACCTGCTGGCCAAAGGCAGTATTGATGCCGATGCCACGCGCTTCCTCTTCGACCTGCCGAGCGAGGGGGCAACGACGCTTCCCGCCACTCCAGACCACGTGCTGAGCCAACTGCGCCAGCTGATTGATGCCGTTGACGCGCGGTGCGCCGACCAACTGAACGCCATGGAAGACGCCTCGCTCACCTGCCTCAGCGAGATGGTGGACTACCTGCTTTCCCTACAGACACGCTACCGCCACATAGGCAACCTCACCACCCTCCTCAAACTCTACAACCGCCTGGCCCGTAGGCGCAACCTGTCGCTCTACGGCGAACCCTTGAAGGGACTACAAGTACTGGGCATGCTGGAGACTCGCAACCTGGACTTTGACAACGTGGTGTTGCTCTCCACCAACGAAGGAGTATTGCCCTCAGGGCGAACGGCCAACACGCTCATTCCCCACAACCTGAAGGTGCATTTCCACATGCCCACCTATCAAGAGAAAGACGCCATATACGCTTACCACTTCTACAGCCTGCTGCAACGCGCACGTAACGTTACCCTCATCTACCACACCGAACAGGCTGGGACTGGTAAGGGGGAGGCCAGCCGATTCCTCGCCCAACTGCGCACCGAACTACTGCCCGTGCGCCCCAACATCAGTTGGTCGGAAGCCACAGTGAAGGCCACCAACGAGCGTCCCGAGCCGCTGCCAGCCCATACGGCCTTCAAAGACGAGGCCGTCCGCAGGCGACTCGGCGAACTGGCCGAGTACGGCTTCTCACCCTCGGCACTGAACACCTACCGCAACTGCCCCTTGCAGTTCTACTACAGCAAAGTTCTGAACCTGCATGAAGTGGACGAGATAGACGAGGACATGGACTACGCCCAACTGGGCAATTGCATACACGCCACCCTGCAGCACATCTACTCCCTCGACACGGACGGCCATGTGCGGATTGCCACCCTGCAGACAGCCTTGACACAGGTAGACAACCTGGTGGAGCAATACCTGGCGGAGGATAACTTCGGCGACCGCAGCCAGCAAGGCCACAACTACCTCTACAAATCGGTGGCCGTCATGCAGATTAAAGCCCTGCTTCGCAAGGAAATTGACCTGCTTCGCAACGGGCACACACTGGTCATGCTGGCAGCCGAGCAGACCTACCGGCAGCCCATCAGCATCGGAGCCGAGCACCCCACCGCGTACATCCGTGGGACGGCCGACCGCATTGACCAGATGGACGGTCGGGTGCGCGTGGTGGACTACAAGTCGGGCAGTGTGAAGAAAGAAGACCTGAACCTCAGCCGAGCCAAGCTGGAACAAGGGAATGTGCCCGACAAGTGGTTTCAAGTGGCCACTTACGCGTGGCTCTACGCACGCACCGAACAACTGCCGCACCCCATCACCTCAGGCATCTATCCCCTGCGAACCCTACATGCCGACTTCATGGAGGCCAGTCTCGACGGCCAGACCGACTTCGACACCAACCTCATAGACCAAGTAGAAGAACTCTTGGAAAGCGTTGTAGGAGAGATTATGAGCGACGCCCCCTTCGTTCCCAAACCAGACTACAACCGCTGCCAGTATTGTCCATTCGACAACATTTGCCGCATCTGCGAGAACGAGCCCTCTACAACCTAAGGCACATCAACCACACTGGTTAGCCCCGACTCCTGAGCACACCCACCGCCAGCGGCCAACATGGAGTCGCAAAGGGGTGTTCTATCGCTTTCGCGCAGACCAACGGCTCCTCGGCCGACAGCCTGCTCATGCTGAGGGAACACTCCCACTCCAATAAAAATTCAGCACAACGACACACCACGTGAAAAAAACTGCGTATATTTGCATCTTGATATGCAGAACCCTCGCCCTATCGTACAGGATGAGACTACGAGGGCATATCCATTTGTTGTAGTGCAGTTAATATATAGGAATAGATAAAGAAGGGCTACCTTGAGTGCGCCCAACATAAAACCACCATTACGTGATGAAAAGAACATTTTTTGTCCTGACGCTGCTGTCCATCCTCCTTACAGGTTGCAATGGCTTGTCCAAGATGAAGTCGAAAAGTAGCAAAGTGCGTTACCAAGCCACCCCTAATCCTGTGGAGACAAGAGACGACAAGGTAGTGGTAAAATTCGTGGGATCCATACCCGAGAAATACTTCGCTAAGAACACCGCTGTCTTTATCCAACCCATCTTCACCTGGGAGGGGGGCGACATTGCACTCAACCCTCTTACCCTAAAAGGCGAGAACGTCAACGGCGAAGGTATTGCGATAAACTACGAGAATGGCGGCCGCTTCACCTACACAGACGAACTGGACTTCAAGCCAGGCATGGAGACCGGACGCGTTACGCTGACGCCCATCGGATACAAGGCCTCAACAACCGACGACGAGGCAAAGTTCGCCGACGAGGTCATTAAAAATGACAAGGGCAAGAAATTTGCAACGGTACTCATCTCGGACGGCGTGAACAACACCTCGGATTGGGTTGACATACGAGGCAACATCTCAATATCACCCATCAACTACAACAAGACTCAAGGCGTCCTACAAACTGCGGACATATACTTCCCCAATGGGACATCAACCCTGGACTGGAACTTTGGAATGAATCGTGTCTTTGACACCAAGGAGCAACTGGCCGACCTTAAGCGCATCATGCTCGAGGAGGGTTTACCCAAACAGATAAGCATCACAGGATGGGCATCGCCCGAAGGAGAGGAATCGAACAATGTGGGTGTGTCGAAAAACCGTGCAGAAGTGGCCACGGCACAGATAAAGCGCGTGCTTGACGAAGTACTGACCATCATGGCACAGCGTGCTAACGTGGCATCCTATGACATGGACTACTACAAGTACAACCTGCAGAAACAAATCATCATCACCACGCGTGCCGCTGGTGAAGACTGGGTTCACTTCGTCATCATGGTAGAGGAGTCTGACCTACAGGACAAGCACGCCATCGTCAACATCGTTGAGACGCAGCAGAACCTCATTAAGCGTGAGCAGATGATAAAGAACTTGGCCGAGACCTACTCCCTTATCAACAACAAGATATTCCCAAGTCTGCGACGTGCCCAGATCGCCCTCTATTACTCCGAAGCTCGGAAGACGGACCCCGAATTGGCAAAGCAAGCAAGCCTTAACCCGTCCAAGTTAACCTTCGATGAACTGATGTATGCGGCCTACATCAATTATAATTATGAGACAAAGTTGAAGTACTACAAGTGGGCTACCGAGAACCATAGCCAAGAATGGGCAGCATGGAACAATGCAGGCGCCGTATCGTTCTACCTGGGCGACTATGCGGAAGCCGAGCGTTACCTCAACGTGGCACGCGAGATTAACCCTCACAACCCCGACATACTGAACAACACAGGTCTGCTCTGTCTTGCGAAGAAAGACTACAACTTGGCCAAGTATTACTTTGAAGAAGCCATGCGACAGGGGAGCACCGACGCTGAGACCAACCTGCCTATCCTCAACCTCAAGAAGGGCAACTACAAAGAGGCCGAGAAGCAGTTGAAGCAGCACACATGCAGCTATAACCTGGCGTTTGCACAGCTGATGGACGGCGAGACGAGCAACAGCATTCGCACACTCGATTGCTGCCTCGACCAGAGTGCCAACGTGAACTACCTACGCGCCGTGGCCTATGCACGCTTGGGCAACAAGAGCGATTGCCTGAAGAACTTGAAGGTCGCCTGCGATGAAAACTATGACCTAAAGGAGCGCGCAGCCGTCGATACCGAGTTCCGTGCATACTGGGACGAGGACGCTTTCAAGCAAATCGTCAAACTGTACTAACCCTCGAAGCGCACTACAGCCCATGATGCTCACCCCGTCATGGGCTTTTATAATGCGCGCCCATCAATACTCCACTGTGCGCCTCACAAGAATATAATGTGCTTTCCTCGACACAACCCCGCACGTTCCTCAATACTATAATGTACTCTCCACAATGAATGTGCCGTACATTCCACGATGATTATAATGCACTCTCCACAATGATTAAACGTAATATACCCAACCTCATCACCCTCGGCAACCTGTTCTGTGGCGTTATGGCTGTGCGCATGGTCATGCCGGGGCGATGGGCAGAAGCCATCGGCTTCATCTGCTTAGGCATAGTGCTTGACTTCTTCGACGGTTTGGCAGCACGCCTGCTGCAGGTGCCTTCCACCATCGGCAAAGAGCTGGATTCGCTGGCCGACACTGTTACATCGGGAGTTGCCCCGGGCTTCCTCCTCTTCATGATACTATGGGAGCACAGCACCATCACCTTCTTTAAGTACATTGCTTTCCTTATCCCCGTCTTCGCTGCCTATAGGCTGGCCAAATTCAACGTGGACGAGCGACAGCATAACGGCCTGTTCCGTGGACTGCCCACCCCTGCAAATGCCCTGTTTTGGGTGGGCATCAGCCTATGGAGCGAAGAGTGCGAGCTGCCGTGGGCGTGGTACGGCCTTGCAGGTGTCGACCCAGGCTTTTGGACTCAAATCTTTTGCGATGCAGGCTATGTGTGCCTCGCCATCATTTCACTTCTTCTGAACATTCTTATGGTCAGCAACCTGCCCATGTTCTCCCTGAAAGTACACTCCCTCGCATGGGTCGACAACAAGTTGCAATACCTGTTCGCTGCAGGATGCCTCCTCCTGGTGTTGCTGTTCGGCATAGCTGCCGTTCCGATGCTCATCGTTTGGTACATCATCCTCTCCGCCTGCACTGCCCGAAACTATGCCCACTAACACTCCGGCACCGGCTCACATAGCCATCGCCGATTACGACTACGACCTACCCAACGACCGTATAGCCAAGTACCCTCTCGAGCAGCGCGACCAGTCGCGTCTGCTGCTGTATCGTGGGGGACAGCTTGAGGAGCACCGCTTTGCGCAGTTGCCTTCGCTACTGCCCGCCGATGCTCTTCTGGTCTTCAACAATACCAAAGTCATTCACGCCCGACTGCATTTCCGCAAGGCTGGCGGCGCCACCATCGAGGTGTTCTGCCTCGAGCCGTGGCGCAGCCCCGTGGCTCAAGCTTTTGAGCAGCGGGGGCACTGCACGTGGCTCTGCCTCATTGGCAACAACAAGAAGTGGAAATCGGGTCCACTCTCCCTCGAGGTCGACATGGGAGAAGCCACCACTACGCTGCAAGCCACCCGACGCGAAGCCGTGGGCGACTCCTGGGTGGTGGACTTCGACTGGACGGGCAATTTCGACTTCGCGTCGGTCATAGAGCGTGCTGGGGTCATACCGCTCCCCCCCTACCTCCACCGGCAAGCCGAGCAGTCCGATGCCGACCGCTACCAGACCGTCTATGCCCAACATGACGGCTCGGTGGCAGCCCCCACTGCAGGCCTTCACTTCACACCCGAACTGCTTGACCAGTTAGGTCAAACGGGCATCCCCACGGCGTACGTCACCCTACACGTCGGTGCTGGTACATTCAAACCCGTCAGCAGTACCACCATTGGCCAACACACCATGCATGCCGAGCCCGTCAGCATCAGTCTCGACGAGTTGCGCCACATCACTTCCATGCGCGCTTCCCGACGGCTCATTGCCGTGGGCACCACTTCGGTACGCACCCTCGAGTCCATCTACTGGTTCGGAGTTCAACTGAAGAACGACCCCTCCCTGCAGGCTATGAGCATCGGACAGTGGGACCCCTACACGCTGTCCTCCAGCCTCTCCCCCATCGATGCCCTACAAGAGGTCATCGCCTGGATGGAACGACGGGGCGACACACTCCTGCACGGCGTAACCCGCCTGCTCATTGCCCCTGGCTACACCTACCGCGTGGTGCAGGGTCTCATCACCAACTTCCACCAGCCCAAAAGCACTTTGCTACTCCTCGTCTCGGCCTTGATAGGCGACGACTGGCGTCGTTGCTACCGCTATGCTTTGGACAACGGGTTCCGCTTCCTAAGCTATGGCGACAGCTGCCTCTTCCTCCCCTAAGTCCATGCGGCAGGCCTTCAAAGACCTCCTCGGTCTCGTCTACACACCTACCTGCGCCCACTGCGGTGCCCCACTCGTAGGCGAACAGACTGGCCTATGTGTGGCCTGCCAACTCGACCTGCCCACCACAGGCTTTGCACCCCTCGTCTCCAATCCTGCCGAGCTGCGACTGGCGGGGCGCATCCCCTTTGTGGCTGGCTCCTCATTTCTACACTTCAGTCAAGACAACCCCACGCAGCACCTCGTGCACCACATTAAATATAGGGGACATCGCCAGCTGGCCGTCAGCCTGGGTCGCCTCATGGGACACGACCTGGCATGTTCGCACCGCTTCGACGATGTCGACCTCCTGCTGCCTGTGCCCCTACATCGCTGGAAACTGCTCCAACGGCGCTACAACCAAAGCCTCCTGCTCTGCAACGGCATAGCCGAAGTGCTCGGGCTGCCCATCAACCACCGAACCCTCGTGCGCACCCGTTTCTCCCTAAGCCAAACCCATTTATCACGCATCGAGCGGATAGCCAACATGCAGGGCATCTTTGCCGTGCGTCGTCCCGAAGAGCTGTCGGGGAAGCACGTGCTTGTGGTCGACGACGTGCTGACCACGGGTGCCACTCTCGAAGCTTGCTGCCTCGCCTTGCAAGAGGTGGCCGACATCCGCATCAGCTTTGCCACACTGGCCTTAGCTGGTTATCTGTAGCCTTCCCCCCTCTACATCAGCGCCGCCACCTGTCGAAAAAGTACCCCACTACCTCATGGTCGGAGTGAGCCACTGCTTCGGTGCATCTGCCAAAAGCGAGCAGGAGTGATCGTTACCGACCGCAGCATCACCACTCCCTCATGCTGTACGACGTGAGGCTTCAGATGCCGTACGGCATGGAGCCCTACGCCGTACGACATGAGGCCACTTCCCGTACGGCAGAAGCCCTTGTCCCGTACAGCATCGGGAGCGCCACCCGTACGACACCCTGAGCCCCGTCGAAGCAGAAAGCCTCAATGCCACTTTTTTTTGCTATATTCGCCTCTGCAAAAGTGGCCTCAGCAGACGACGCCACACGCATAGTAACAGCTGAATTTCAGCCAACTTGCCTTTCAAGAAAAGAACATGAAGTACAACAGAATTCTATTAAAACTGAGTGGAGAATCGCTCATGGGCACCCAGAGCTACGGCATCGCCCCTGCCATGCTGGAGCAGTATGCCACTGACATCAAAGCCGTGGTCGACCTCGGCGTAGAGGTGGCCATCGTAATCGGTGGAGGCAACATCTACCGAGGATTGAGCGGTGCCGCGCAGGGCATGGACCGCGTGCAAGGAGACTATATGGGCATGCTCGCCACGCTCATCAACAGCATGGCCTTGCAGTCGGCTCTCGAACAACAAGGACTTCGAACCGAACTGCTTGGAGGCCTCACCGTGGAGCCCATCTGCCGTGCCATGAGCCGTCGTCGTGCCATCGAGGCACTGCAGCAGAAGCGCGTCGTCATCATTGGAGGCGGCAGCGGCAACCCCTTCTTCACCACCGACACCGCCTCGGCACTGCGCGCAGTGGAGATAGAGGCCGACGCCATCCTCAAAGGCACACGCGTAGACGGCATCTACACCGCCGACCCCGAGAAGGACCCGACGGCCACCAAGTTCTCCGCCCTGACCTACAGCGAAGCCCTCAGCAGGAAACTGAAGGTTATGGACCTCACCGCTTTCGCCCTGTGCCAAGAGAACAAGCTGCCCATCTATGTGTTCGACATGAACCAGACGGGCAACCTGCGCCGCGTTGTCGAAGGCGAACCCATCGGCACCGTGGTGGCCGACTGAGGCACCGCCGCACACCATCTCATTCGAACAACAAAACGACCTAATACACATCATGAACGAGTTATCAAAAGCCTGCCTTGACGAAGCGAAAAAAGGCATGCAGTCTGCAGTCAATTTCCTCAACAAGGAATTAGAAAAAATCCGTGCCGGTAAGGCCAACCCCGCAATGCTTGCTGGGGTCAAGGTGGACTACTACGGCACCCCTACCGAGATAAGCCAGGTGGCCAACATTTCGACACCCGATGCCCGCAGCATCGTCATCCAACCCTGGGAGCGTACCATCGTGGGAGCCATCAACAAGGCCATCCTCGATGCCAACCTGGGCTTCACTCCCCGCAACGAGGGCGACACCCTGCGCATCATCATACCGCCGCTGACCGAGGAACGCCGCAAAGAACTCTCCAAAGCCGCTAAGGCCGAGGTGGAGAACGGCAAGGTGAACGTGCGCAACACCCGTCGCAACGTGATGGACAAGGTGAAGAAGTTGAAGGACAAAGCCGTGCCAGAAGACGAGGTGAAGCAGGTGGAGAAAGAGCTGCAAGACATCACCGACAAGTACATCGGCGAGTGCGACTCCATCTTCGCAGCCAAGGAGAAAGAGATTATGACCGTATGAGCGAGTCGGGCATAGCGCACATTCTGCGCTTCGACAGCCTACCCTCGACCAACCAATACTGCGAAAGCCTCGACCCCAGTAGCGTCGAGGCTTTCACCGTTGTGTGGGCACTGTCGCAGCCAGCAGGCATCGGCCAACAGGGCAATCGCTGGGAGAGCGAACCTGGGCAGAACTTGACATTCAGCCTTCTGCTCAAGCCCACCGAACTGGCCGCCGACCAGCAGTTCACCATCACGCAGCTGCTCTCCGTGGGCATCACCGACTGGCTGCTCGCCCTGCTGCCCCACACGCTGCACGACGATGTCCACATCAAATGGCCCAACGACATCTACGTCGGACACCGCAAGTTGGGCGGCATACTGGTCAGCAATCGACTGCATGGGCATCGGCTGCAGAGCAGCATCTGCGGCATCGGCCTTAACATCAACCAAACCCACTTCCCACAGTGGGTGCCCAACCCCACCTCGGTAGCCCTGCTGACGGGACAGACCATGCCGTTGGAAAGCACACTGCACGACGTGGTGGGCTGCATAGCCCGCCGCTACGAGGCGTTGCGCAGCGGCGATGCCAACCAGCTACTTACCACCTACCTTGACAGGCTATTGAACTATTGCCAGCTCGCCAACTACCTCTACCGCAACACGCCCCTGCGTGCCACTATCGTAGGTACCACGCCGCTCGGCTTGTTGCGCCTCGTTGATGAGGATGACCGGCTGATTGCCGCCGACCTGAAGGAATTGCAATACCTATTCCCTTCGGAGTAGCACCCCTCTCCTATTCGGAACATCTGCCCGTTTTCCGCGGGACATGCACCCATTTACCTCGGTATAAATGCCGACTGCTGAAGGGGGCAGCACCTCGCGCTGCTATTTGATGCCCCACTTGCGGAGGTTCAGCGTGCGCTCGACCGCCCGCTCTATCGCGTCGGGCAAGTAGGAATACACATCGACTTTTGTGCGAGCCTCCACTTGGTCAACCGTGTAGGCCACCTCGCGAACCGTACGCGCAGTGCCGTCGTTCGGACAGAGAAACGCTACAGCATGATAACCAGAGGCATCCTTAATCAGAAGTGCTTTGAAAAAAGAGTCGGGCACTGGCAGGCGGTGCGGCCCAATACATCCGTTGGTCGTGTCGACAAAGAGGGGGCCACACACCACGTGCACCGAGTCGTAGCGCGTGGCGAGGCGACGCACCAGGTTCTCAATTTGATGCCACACCCCGTTGTTCAGCACCTCGTGCTGCGGACAGATGTTGGTGTAGTAGTCGCTCTCTTTCACCGCTTGCGCCGACCACTTCATGTCCTGTCGGCGCGCCATGTGGCCTCGCACCCAGCCACTCTTCCGATAGTCGGCCGGCTCGGCCTGTGGCACGTGCAGGTTGGGGTCGGGCATGAAGTTGCGCGGCACCTTCTGTGAATTGTTGCTCTGCTGCACCTGCGCCGCCGTCAACGTGTACTCCACCCAGTCGGGCTGTCGGTGGCTCGGATTGTAACGGACGGTGAATCCAGTGTATTCAACCATGACCGCGCTGCCCTGCCCCGTTTGGGCATGCACCCCTGCAAATGCGATCAGGCTCAGCAGCACCCCAAGTACGCTACGCTTCATCATGTCCTCGAAACGTCGTTGCCCACAGAATCGTATGTTGCCAACTCGACGTAGGCTTTCGCCAAGTCAATCGGCTTCAATTCGCCACTCTTGGTCATGTTATAGTAGTGCGGAAAGTGCTCCACAACTTGCAGGGCCGCGCTTGCCGAGCCGTGGGGGTGCGGTTGGATTTTGGTTGGTGTCATAGACTAAAGGTGTTGGGAGAATAGGGAGGGCGCAGCAGTTCAAGATGCTTTCTTTTGCTCACGCAGTTCGTCGAGATAGCTGGCCGTTATCACGCCAGAGGGTAGGGCGATGACGGCCACGCCGAAGAGCGAAGAGAGCATGCTGATAAAGCGTCCGACCGAGGAGACAGGCGATATGTCGCCATAGCCCACAGTGGTAAGGGTGGTGGTAGCCCAGTAGAGGGCATCGAAGAAGGTAGAGAAGACGGCTGCACCTTCAGCAGTGGACTCGACGTTGAACATAATGAGGGCGGTTACGAAGATGTAGGCCACAGCGATGCCCATCACAGTGAGTAGAATCTTCCGCTCCTTCTTCAGCACACGCACGAGTACTTGGATTTGGCGCGAGTAGCGCAGGAATTTGAATAAGCGCAGCGTTTTCAGCAGGCGCACCATGCGCAGCACTTTCAGCGAGCGACCGAACACACCGAGCGACGGCAGAATGGACAGTATGTCCATGATGGCCATGGGGGTAAGTGGATAGGTGGCGAACGAAAGGAGGCGACTCTGCCGCGGGTGCTTTAGGTCGGCTGTAGACCACCGCAGCAGGTAGTCCAGCATGAAGGCCGCTACGGACACCTGGTCGAACCACACGAAGAGCGGTGTTTGCGTGCGAAACATCAGCGGCACGATGCTCATCACAATCAGCACCAGCATCGCCACGTCGTACACGGTGCTCCACCGCGACCGGTGCGCATCGTCGTATTCAATGATATGGAAAAGAGTCTCTCTGCTCATAGGGAGGGGTGTTGGGAAGGGTTCACTTCTGATGCTGCCAGCAGTAGATGCTACCTGGTTGGGCGGTGCGACTGCAGCGCCCAACCTGCTTGGTATAGGCGGCACATTGACGACTCGACGAGGAGGAAGAACCCGTGCCGCCCGTGGTGGAGCCCGTGGTGAGGTAGTCCTTCTCGCATGCGGCGAGGAGGCATATTGATGCTGCAGCCAGCAGCACCAGCACCGTTATTTTTCGTCTCATGGGTGTACTGCGATAGAGTTGCGGTTGTATAATAATAATAGGTGTATGCTGCGCGCGATGCACTCGCACCGTTCTTTGGTCGAAACGGGGTTGCCCTGCATTCCGGTTGTAACCGACCATTTTTCTTGGCCTTGCCACTTGCGCTTGACTTTCTTGATAAATGCCACTATGTGAATTGTTTAGGTTGCGAATAATTGGGTTGTTCTCAGGTGTCTTTTGTCGAGGTCTCAGCTTGCAGTTGTCAAGGTCTCAGCTTGCAGTTGTCGAGGTCTCAGCTTGCAGTTGTCGAGGTCTCAGCTTGCAGTTGTCGAGGTCTCAGCTTGCAGAGGAGGGTTTTTCGGTGATGAATTTTGCCAGTGCCGTAGGCGTCGTACGACCATCGAAAGCTGCTGCATGGGTGGATGCTGTTCGGCGGCAGACACACGGCGGTCGTCATGGCTCGAGAATCGGGGTTATGCCCTCAAAGGGGCGGATGGAAGTACTGAAGAGGCCGCAGCATTGCGCCTGGGTGCGACAGGCCTCGCAGCGGGGGGCGAACGCGGTCTTCCAGTCGGAGATGCTCTGCTTGGCGTAAGGCCAGCAGTCGCGCGGAAGCAGACACAGCGGCACGTTGTAGACCGCCACCCCCATGCCCCACCCTGCCAGAGACAGCACGGCCTGGCGCAACTGGGGTGCGTACTGCCGCGGCTCGGCCCACACCTGCGCCTCGTTCGGCACCGATAGGCCGGTGCGCTCCATGGCCATCAGCGCAGTCCACCCCACAAAGGGCAGATACTTGAAGATGAAGTCGGCCATACGGGGCAGGCGCGCATAGTTCAGTCGGTTGACAACCACTCGGAGCTCTATCTCCACTCCCGCATCAGCCAAATTGTACAGTCCTGTCAACGTCTCCTCGTATGCGCCTCGACAGCCCGCTATGAGGTCGTGGTCGCCCGCATAGTCCGAATGCAACGGAATACCCACGAACAGGTTGTCGCCCGCGGCGCGGCACACCCTGCGCACAAAGGCCGCATCGCTGAAAGCGCGCCCGTTGCTCAGCAGGTGGAAGGCAGTGTGAGGCAGACGGCGGTGCGCCTCCTCAAGCAGGGCAACCAGCCGCTCGCCCAGCAGCGTGGGCTCACCGCCCGTAATGCCCAGCACCGGCAAGTCGGGAGGAGCCGATTGCAGCAGGCGCACATTGTGGGCAAAGAGGTGCTCGGCATCGGGGTCGGCCTGCGGCGGCTGGCAACACATCAGGCAACGATTGTTGCACCGCGAGGTGACGAACAACGCATTGTCGTTCGAGTGGGGGTCGAAGGCCTCTCTCATTGCAGCCAACGTTTGAAAATAGGAAGCACCTCCTCTCGCCGTTCGACAAGGAGCGAGATGAGGTACTCGATAATAGCCTTGTTCTTACGGCACAGCAACGAAGACGGGCGGTGGCCGTAGGGATCTCTCTGGGTGGAGTAGTTGCGCACTGGGTCGGCACCGCAGAAGTTGCGCAGAGCGCAGTCGGAGCACCCTGCCAGTGCTTCGTTGGCCCACAACTGCGCAAGGTGCTGCACCTTCGGGCTGTAGACAATGTCCTCGTAGCGGTCGTGCACACTACCCAGCCGAAAGGTAAAATCACCCACTTCGGCCAGCATACGCGACTCGTCGGAAGCGTACACGTAGCCATCATAGTTGTAGACCAGCACCGACGTAACGATGCCAGCAGGCGACTGCAGGTCGACAAAACCCGTACTAAACGGGGTCAACATTTTGCGCAGCACTATGGCCGCAAACTCCTCCACAAACGGGGTACCCTGTCTATTGAGGTACAGTATGTGCTCGAAGGCCGCCTTGTAGAACTCGATGAACCGCTCGGTGTAGTGCGCCCAATCCTGACCATTCGACGCTAAACCATAAGGGTTCAAGGCGCGCAGGAATAGAGAGCGGAAGCCTAAACGCACGTACTCGTCGACAATCGCCGCAGGATAGTCCAGTGCCTGCACCGACGTAGTCTGCAAGGCAGCCACCATGTCAGCACCCAGCACACGGCGTGCCCGTTCGATGCCCGCCACGACGCGCTCGTAGCTGTCCACTTTGCCACGATTGGCATTGTGCAGAAAGGCGGGACCGTCAAGCGAAGTGGATATCATCACACGGTGCTGACGGCAGATGTCCAGCATCTCGTCCGTCAGATGTACACAATTGGTGCACAACACGAATCGCAGCTCGCGCCGCTCCGTCTCATTGATGCGCTCAGCAGTCTCGATTCCGAAGCGAATGAGCGCTGGATGCAGGCTCGGCTCGCCTCCCTGAAACTCCATTGTCAGCACGGGTGCAGGCGACCGAAACATCAGCCGAACGGCGTGCTCCATCGTGTCGAACGTCATGGTACACTGCGCACTTTGCTCCGAGCGGCTCGATGCTTGGCAGTAGATACAATTTTGGTTGCACTGAAGCGTAACAACAAAGATGTGGAGCGCCGTAAAGTCGTCGAGGAAACGTTTCTTCTCGCGCAGCCTCGAAGCATAGATGCCCAGGTTGGCTGGCACGCGGCTCTCACTGATAAAAAAGTTTGCAACCAGGTCCTTGTAGACATCGTCGTACTCCAATCGGTGGTCTACAATACGCTCTACGCTACCTTGCGGTAGCACCAGCATGTCGCCGTACTCGTTGACCAGTACCTCGTGGTGCGCAACGCGAGTAAAATCGAATGGGAGCAGGTAATAGTTCCTCATGGAGCCATTTCCTCAAATTCGTCGCAGTCGGCAAAAGCCTTAGCGTAAAGAATGGTGCGGATGTCGTGCGTCTCAGTGGCGATAACTTCGCGCGCCTTGTAGTCATTCAGCGTGCAAAGAAAGAGGTGCTGCACCTCCGCCGGCGACAAGTCGACCACGCGAGGCGACACCTCTATCCGCTCCCTTTCGCCACAAAGGGTGCGACGACAGTCCAAGTCGTTCGAAAGAGCATAGACGCACTTGGTGATGCACGCATCGGAATATACAGAACGATCTACTTCAATAATCATAGCGGAGGCAGGTTGAGTGGTCTACTTACGGGCTTTTGCTTGGAGTGCTTTAATGGTAGCCGCGTCGGCCACACCCGTAGCCGACAACCCAACGGAGGCCTGAAACTCCATGACAGCGTAGACCACCGCAGCTCCATACGTATTGCTGCCTGGCTGTACGGCCGCCGTGTCGGGAGCGAATCCCACCTGCGTGAGCAGGCGTATCAGTTCGGCCACATCATCGCCCGTATCGTCGATCGACAGGTCGCGCGTGCCAATGCGCCGATGCTGGGAAGGAGTGAGTTGCTTTCCGTCGACAGACGAAAATATGCCGTCGGCAGACGATTGGCCAAGTTCCTCTTGCAGGTACTTCACTGCCTGCTCCACCTCGGCATCGTACAGTGCATAGCCCGACTGCGAAGCGTTGTGCGAAGGATGCAGATAACCGTTATCTTTAAGTAGCTTGACCAGTTCGTTCACATCGCTACCGTACATGCCACGCCGCAACGTACGGTCGCCGAGCGTGTAGGTCTTGTAGGTCTTGGCTGGAGCGGAATAGAGCGTAGTGGCCGTCTTGGCGGTGGAAGCACCAGTGGAACGCGTAGTGGTAGTGGCACTGGAGTAGTGCGAATTGACCCGACTGGAATAGTGAGAGCGGTGGCCGCTGCTCCCCGAGCGATGGGAGCTATGAGAACTGTGCGACCGATGCGACCGATGACTCTCCACACCCGTCATGTTGCCGTCATTACCTATCTTCATCACGTTGTGCCACACAGGAGCCTTGAGCTCGTCTGGCAAGATAGCATCGTCGTCATCGCCATCCACAGGGCTCAGTAACACAGCATCCGCATGATTGGGAAGCAGGGAGAGCGTGGCTGAAAGGAGCAACGACTTGATTAGAAGCTTGGATTTTCTTTTCATTGCATTTCTACTTCTGCTGGTGCAGTTCAATGATGACGCACGGGTGCACCTATTATGTTGACGCGACAAACTCTATTACGCAACATCCTCATTTTTATTGTCCTGTTGGCCACCAGTTGGATACCCGATGGGGAACTGCATCAACTGCAGTTCGGCTTTGGCAGAAAAAACGTACCTTTGCAGCATCATTATTCACCAATAACAATACACAATTATGAGAAAAAGAATTGTACTTTTCTTTGCAATGATGCTGGCCGTAGGCGCAGCAGTGGCGCAAAGCGTCAACGTGGTGTATAGCGACACCTCGGCTACTGTTACCTCTGACAGCATCGCCAGCCGTTATCTGACCGTAGTGCGCAGCGGAGCACACGTCAGCATTGCGCAAAGCGACACACTGGCTACCGAAATCACCTACACGCTCAGCGGATCAACCACCGACGGCGAGTTCTACATGTCGGGTTCCTACAAGGCCACCATCGAACTGAACGGCCTAACGCTGACCAACACCACGCCTGTCTACAGTGGCGCTGCCGTGCACATTCAGAACGGCAAACGCATCAACGTGAAGGTTCTCAACGGCACCACCAACAGCCTCACCGATGCGGCCTCTGGCTCACAGAAGGGCTGCCTATACATCAAAGGGCACGCCGAGTTCAAACAGCAGGGCACCCTCAACATTGTGGGCAATGTGAAACACGGCATCAAGACAGGCGAGTACCTCACCCTAAAGAACGCCACGCTAAACATCACCTCGGCTGTGGGCGACGGCATCTCATGCAACGAATACTTCCTGATGCAGAGCGGCAATATCAACATCAGTGGAACGGGCGACGACGGCATACAATGCGACTTGGATGGCACCGAGTCGACTGGCGAAACGGCCGACCACGACGATGAGGACAGCGGCAATATATACATCAGCGGCGGCTCTATCACTATCAACTGCGCCGCCATAGCAGCCAAAGGCATCAAGGCCGAGGGCGACATGAACATCAGCGGCGGCACCATAACCGTAACCACCACTGGCAAGGGCGAATGGGACAGCGAAAAACTGGAAACCAAAGCAGCCAGCGGCCTCAGCTGCGACGGCAACATGCACATCACGGGTGGCACGCTCAACCTTACCAGCTCCGGCTCGGGCGGCAAAGGCATGAAGTGCGACGGGGTAATGACCATCGACGACGGGGCCATCACAGTCAGCACCACTGGCGGCCTGTACTACAACAACGGCAACACCGAGAACACCAACTACACTGGCAACACCGAGAACGTCAGCAGCGACTACTACTCATCGCCAAAAGGCATCAAGGCTGGCGTGAAGACCCAGAACGGCACAACCTACACCTACAGCGGCGGGCTGGTCATCAACGGCGGCACCATCCGTGTAACCACCACTGGCACCAACGCCGAAGGCATTGAAAGCAAGGACACCCTCGTCATAAACGGCGGAGAAATCTATGTAGATGCCTACGACGATGCCATCAACGCAGCCCAAGACCTCACCGTCAACGGCGGCTACATCTACGCCCGCTCCTCCAACAACGACGGCATGGATGCCAATGGCAACTTCTTCATCAACGGCGGACTGGTCTACGCCATCGGTGCCGCGTCGCCCGAGTTGGCGCTCGATGCCAACAGCGAAGAAGCCAAGAAACTCTACATCAGAGGCGGCGTAGTCATTGCCGTGGGCGGCATTGAGCGTGGCAGCATCATCAGCCAGCCCTACTACCAGTCCACGACAGTGAGCAGCAACTCGTGGTACACCGTAACCTACGGCGACAACGCAGTAGCCTTCTACACGCCCACCATCAGCAACAACGGAGGTGGACATGGTGGCCCTGGCGGTGGTCCCGGCGGCCGTACCAGCTCCATGGTTCTCTCCGCCCCCGACACCGTGCGTCTATCGACAGGTAACAACGTAACTGGTGGCACCACCCTGTTCGACGGCAAATGCCACCTCCTCGAAAGTGGCACCAACGGCATTGACGACACCGACTGGCAGGGCGTGAAGCTGTTCCAGCAAGGTGGGCAACTGGTGGTGAATGGAGCCGAGGACTGCCCCGTCTGGCTGTACGACATCAGCGGCCGCCTCATCGCCACCCAGCAAAATACCCACGCAGTCGCCTCCTCGCTGCGCTTCGACATCCCCACTTCGGGCACCTACGTGGTGAAAATCGGCAATCGCGCCACCCAGAAAATCACCGTAGTGAAGTAGCCCAACTCACCAAAGCACACCGTCGCAGGCAAGCAGGCACACCATTCCATCCCGACTTCCCCTGTGCCGCATAGCGCCACGCAATATATATAACAATAGGTGTAGCTCCGCACCCCACTATTGCCCCCAACCCTCGCCTACCATATGGCCGAAGGTTGGGGGTAAAAGTACCCCCTCAAGCCATCAACGTGAGAAGTGTGCTTTCGTGGGAGCGAATCAGATTGTTCCTCCCAAGACATCTATTGGATGTGGCACCACACTCTCACGGTAACTATCGGCTGATGAGTGTACCATCCGCGCTCTTGTCATCCGTGCGGCCATCCGAACCAGACCAGTTAGAACCACCTCGACCTCGGGAAATGGTTTCGTCATTCAGCCGCACTCCTTCTTTAGGACTACTGTCCGAACTGTAGATTGATGCGCCTATGTTGTTCATGCCTGTACTAAGGCCTCCAGCCATCATCTGTATCAAGAGGTGTATGTATGCAATAATTATGACGAAACGCATTCATTATAGTCAACATGAGACTGAACATCTGCGCACAGGCTATCTATCCAACGATGATACCCAATATCAAGCACGACGACTTGCGCTTGACCGACTTGGAAAACTCTCTTTTACGAGCCGGTCGCAGATAACAATTCATGGTTATATTAATTATAATCTCATTCGTATTTCTGCTTATATTCGCTACGGGGCTGTATGATAACATCGTTTATGGCAATATTCTAACGCCACATTCGAATTGAAAACACCCGACGGCATCGAAATATTATCACCTAAGTCAACATTAAAACCTAAAACGAACAAGTCTACGACACCAACAAACAAGTTCGTTCCCCTCCCCTCAACCGTGCTCGAAGAGGCAAACTAAAGAAACAGCAACCTACAACTCAGCGACTCCATCTGCACTACCATGCGCCTACCGTGGCATGGCATCCAACCACCCGCAGCCGACTTGCCAAGCATCCGTAAAAAACTTATCGACCACGGTCGGTTCTTCAATCGACCACGGTCGGTTCTTCAATCGACCACGGTCAGTTCCTCAATCGACCACGGTCAGTTCCTCAATCGACCACGGTCGGTTCCTCAATCGACCACGGTCGGTTCCTCAATCGACCACGGTCGGTTCCTCAATCGACCACGGTCGGTTTTTATAGGCTATGTGCATGGGGTGGCTCCAAAAGCCATGCATCACATTGAAGCGTACTCACTATACCACATCTCATCCACACCAAGGTTGCCCCCGATGGAGGCACCTCGTGCATGGTAAACAACTGTTCAGAGTCAATCCCAATGCAATACGCAAGAATACCGACCACTTTATTGCTATTCCTCATATTCTCTATCGTCATGCAAATCTGTGCATCTGTACCACCAAACTCATGCGTCTCAACCCTCTATTACATAATGCTGTAAACTGAATATACAGTCATATTCTATGCAAAACATCATCTGCATCATCGACTTCGATGATGCAGATGATGGTAGTATCTTCCTCTGATAGTGCGGCTTCAACGGCCACACATGATACTACAAACGGTTTTCCACCTCCTGCCAGTCCACCACTTGCCATAGGACGGCAAGGTAGTCTGCGCGGCGATTCTGGTAATCGAGGTAGTAGGCATGTTCCCACACGTCGAATGTCAGCAGAGGCTTCAGCCCGTGACGCAGGGGATTGTCTGCATTGGCATGCTGCGTAATGACCAGCTTACCATCCTTGTCTTCCGAGAGCCACACCCAGCCGCTTCCGAAGAGCGTCGCACCCTTCTGCTCAAACTCCTTCATGAATGCCTCCACGCTGCCGAAGTCCTTGCTCAAACGAGCAGCAAAGCCCTCACTCATAGCCATAGGCGTGTTGGAGAACTGCTCAAAATACATCGTGTGGTTCAGCACCTGACCAGCGTTATTCAGCAAGCCTCCTTCAGCCATGCAGACAACCTCCTGCAAACTCATATTTTCCAATCCGCTCCCAGGCAATGCCTTGTTCATATTATCCACGTAAGCCTTCAGATGCTTCCCATAATGGAAACTCAAAGTCTCGGCACTGATGATAGCTCCAAGCTCCGAATACGGCAGCGCCATCATTTCAAACTGCCCGTTCACTGGCATTATCTCTTTCATATTTTAAATCTTTTATTTGTAAAAATTCACACTAAATAAGAGGATGCATCAAAATATCGCTGTAATATTCCAGCATCTCTTTGGTATTCATTATTCCTATAATAGCGGTCAGCCATAATCTCATACAGTCGGCAGAACTCGACAAGGTCATGCATCCCTTTCTGCGCATTGATAGTCAACGATAGCAATTCCGGCGCCTTATCAACAGTACGTTGGCACAGCTCTTCATTTCCATTGCCACGCCAACAATTGGCACGCGACACCTCGCTACCGATGTTCAGTATCTGTTCCGCCAGCGGTGTCTCCGCCCATCGTCCAGCAGCCAATCCTAAATATTGATATTCGTTCATTGTACCAATGTGCTAACGACTTCTATTATCTCACCTTGGGGCCTTGCACATCTCAGCCGCAATTTCCCTAAGAGCGGCGAATATTTATCAGAGAATCGAGCTCCACAAAATCAACTCTTTCCATTTCGAGGTAGAGGTGATACCCCACAAATCAGCTTGCAAGGAGTCTTGCTCTAACATCTCTTTATCAATATTGACATGCAGTTCAGCATCAATACCATCATACGCTACTTCATATCCACCACCACCTTGATCATATCTCCAAAATACCCTGGTAATATCTCTTTCAAATCACTTTTGCCAATTGTTTTTGTGATGATTCTCATATCATTATTCATAAATTTTTGGTTTCAAAGGTACACATTTCCCACCATGCAGCAAAATATTTCTTCCATCGTCGTTTTTATTTTGTGTAATTCCGCAACCCATTCCAATACTCAACAACTGTGTAACACCAAAAAAGGATAGAAATATTAGACACATCGAGCCGATACTCGAAGCTCTCTCGTAACAAAGATAGTAACTAATTGGAGACCGTTCTATTTTTACGAATATCAAGATTGTAGGGAATGATGAGGTCGTTACGGGCGCTATAGCGCAAGTCGTTGACAAAGCGTTAATTTACGATTATTTGCACTTTTGAGATTCTTTCGGATTGGAAAGAATGTTGAGCCTGTTCCGTTACCTAAGTGTTACCTCGGTACTGCATTTGGTAACTGGTAACACATGGTGAAAACATGGAAGTCTGTACAAGATTTCCATCTGCTCGGGAAAACATACATATTCTGGCATATTTGGCACGGCTGGGGACGCTCTGAGATAGTTTAACTTTGCACCCAAAAACTCAGAAGCGTATGAAGAATATGATTAAGAGAGCAATGCAAGCTTGCTTGCAGATTGCAGAACGTGAACATTTTATTTAAAGCAAGTAAATTCAAGGTGTTGCTCACCTCAAAAAGAGCTGTCTAGATAAACAAGGGAAAGCACCTATTATGGGGCATACCACCCTTAACAATTCAATGGCGCAGTTGTCCTGCAACCCCAAGTTATGGAATCCCCGTTCCGGCAGGTTGGAGGGAAAGAGTAAGGAGGCTGTAGAGACGAATGCCAAGATGACAAACTTTTGAAGCGTAACGTAACTTTACCGCACAAAGCATTAAGGAACTAATGCAAGGCAGTGTAGAGTGCCAGGTAACATTAATGTATATGATGGACATACTCTATGCGGATATGAAAGAGCATGTCGGAATAGACAGGGTGGAAATTTCCGACTACTACGAGTTTCTCAGATTGCGGCCTCATGTCAAACTCAACGAGAAGATCTTACCATATTGAAGAAGGCTTGCCGTAAAAGCAGTGAGTGATAACTATAATCGTTTTGGCATGACAAGCAAGTCCGCATTCGAATCCTTGTAGAGCTATTCCATGTGGTGACATTCGACAAGAGTCAACATGAATACTACGCCAAGTTGAGTGAATTTCATTCCCAATTCCGTATGATTGGAAACAACTACAACCAGACATTGAAGGAACGGAAGATTCACTTTTCGGAACGTAGGGCAGCAGCATTAGTGTACAAGTTAGAGAAATACATGATGCTGTTAATGCAGATTATACATAAAGTAACAGAACTGACAGACGACAATCATAAAAGGGTACATAAAAGTGGGGGAAAATAACATTAAAATGTGGTTATTTGCTAAATACGCGAACGTTTTGTGTATTCTTCCAGAGAAAATTTGTAACTTTGTAGCATTAACAAAAGAAAATCCATTATGGACAAGGACATCAATCGCATCAAGGCGGTGCTTGCTGAAAAGAAAAGGACTAATAAGTTGTTTGCAGAGCAACTTGGATGTGCTCCTACGACCGTGTCCCAATGGGTTACCGACACTTCTCAGCCGCCGATGGAAACTTTTCTCAAAATTGCAGAACTGCTTGACGTGGAACTAACAGAATTAGTAAGGACAAAGAAAAGTCAAACGAATCACTCCTCTTTTCGAGTTACTGGTTAACTATAATACACTTAGTGGGTAAATCGGAAAAGTTAGTGGGTATGTCAAGATCTAAAATAAAGTTGAATTCTATTAGATAGATAAAACATATATGAGATATTTGGGTAGCAAAGAAAGCTTAACAGATTCCATTAAGGATCTTCTTCGAAATCACAATCTAATTCAAAGAAATTTAATTTTCTTTGATGCTTTTTGTGGTATGGGTTCTGTTGCTGATAGTATGAAATCTATTTATAACCATATAATCATTAACGACTCACTGAAATGTGCTACTTATTTTACAAGAGGAAAATTATATGCAAATGGATGCACTTTTGATAGGCTTGGTTTTAATCCTTTCGAGTTTCTAAATAATGGAAATAACACGCTTCATGAGTTTATATACCAGAATTATTCTCTCGGAGGTTCAGAACGAATGTATTTTTCAAAAGAGAATGCTGGCCGTATAGATTATTTCCGCAGACAAATCGAAGAGTGGAAAGAACAGGGGAAAATATCAGAAGAAGAATATGTTTATCTTTTAGCGTGTCTGTTAGAATCTGTATCTGACGTATCTAATACGGCAGGCGTGTATGGGGCTTTCCTTAAGCATTGGGATAAGCGAGCACTAAAGCCTATCATCTTCAGCAAGATAGATTCTTGTGAGGGTATTTGCAAGAATGTAGAAAGCAGGAATGACAAAGTTGAGCAGATTATTTCAAATGTAGAATGTGATATTTTGTATCTTGACCCACCATACACCCAGAATCAATATGGTACACAATATCATTTGTTGGAAACGTTAGTATTAGATGACAATCCTCCAGTTAGTAGAGTAACCGGCTCACGGCCGACTACTCCGATGCGTTCAAATTGGTCAAAGATGTATCATGCTCACATCCTGTTTGAAAAGGTGGTGGCAGAGACAAAAGCTTCTCATATCATCCTAAGTTATAATAATGATGGATTTATGTCGAAGGACTACATTGAGAAAACGCTCAAACGATTTGGGATAGAAGAAACATACGATTGTATAACAATAAATTACAAGAAGTACAACAATACGAAGTGTCAAGGTGCTGACGGGCATCAAGAGTATCTATTTTACATACAGAAAAAGCCTGCTGAAGAGGTAATAGTCCAATCTCCTCTTAATTACACAGGAAGTAAGACAAAAATGGTTCCAATCATTAAGCAGTATCTGCCCAATCATACATTACACACTTTTATTGACGCTTTTGGTGGTGGCTTCAATGTGGGAATAAATATTAACGCGGAGCGTCTTGTCTACAACGATATTAATCCTTTTGTTGAGGAACTTATAAAGTCATTCAGTGCTGATACGTATGAGTATTTGCTTTATGTTTCCAAATTAATTCAGAAATACGAATTAGCACCACATAGTAGAGAGGGATATGTTGCTTTGAGGGACAAATACAATAGCACTCCAATCCCGAAGCGAGATCCACGGATGCTGTACACCCTTATACTATACGGATTCCAGCAGCAAATACGTTTTAACACAGATCATAGCTTTAACAATCCAATAGGTTCCCGCTGGTTCAATGAGTGTCTTCTTTCAAAGTTCATTACTTTTGCAAGATGTTCTAAAGCAAAAAAGGTGGAATATCAGAATGTAAGTTTCGACAGGTTGGAAGACCAGATAACACCAGATACATTTGTCTATGCAGACCCGCCGTATCGTTCTACATTGGGAGTGTATAACGATGGGAAAAGAGGGTTTGAAGGTTGGGCAATAGAACATGAACAACGACTATGTACCTTCTTGGACTTGATCCATCAGCGTGGGGCACAATTCATGCTTTCATACGTTTTGCAGGTTGAAAGTTTCTATAATGAAGAAGTTGCTAATTGGGCAAAGAGAAAAAATTATCATATAATTGACATAGAAATACCCCAAGGTAGATATAACAACCGTCGTGAGGTATTAATAACAAATTATTGAATATGGAAGCGACAATAACCTACAGACCAGATGCTCAGAAAACGCCAGGACTTTTTGACAGGATCCTGACAAGAGAAGTTCTTTTGGACATTTGTCAACATGTAACAGGTCAGAGCAGATTCCGTGTGGTAAAAGATCGTTCAACTTATAATCGAGGACGTCTTTTGCTTGTGGAATATGAAGGGATGCTTAATTATGTATCTCTTTCTGAAGCGAGTATCAATGGACGTAATTCCAGTTTGCAGAGTGTTCCAACAGCTATCAATATGTTCTATGCAGATCAACGTCTGAACAAACGTCTCTGTTACTATTTTATACCACATATTGGAAACGCGTTCACTGATTATCATCTCTTCGTTTATCGCTTACTAATGACTGCTGGCGTAGATTTCTTAAATATTGGAAACTATTATCAGCAATCCATATTACCATATAGAACCATTGACGATTTGATTATTGACCGCAGAGAAAATCAGACTTCAAATTCCTCAAACAACTCATCTTACGTATCAAAGACCAGTGATAAGATTCAGATTTACGCTAAGACGTATGGAGCAAGCAAATATGAATCAACACTCCTTGCTGTCGCAATATCGCATATAGCAGATAGGCCTATAGATCTGTTTAATATCTGCGAGCAGGATTTAACGAGACTTCCTCAAGCCTCTATGAACACGATAGAAAACTTAGGCAATATCTCAATGCACTACACATCGCTTTTCTTGGACAAGCGTGAGTATTTACAACAAACGGACAGAACAGAGTTGCGCTCTGCATCCTATTTGTACAACCTCTTCAATAGACTTGGCTCAAAGAAATGTGCATTATGTGGGTGTGAAATTCCTGAAATCATTCAAGGTGCACATATATGGGGTGTAGCCCAAATATCCAGAACGTCCAACCTTGATGATGACACAAGATTCAACCATGCTGTGAGTGGCCATAACGGATTATGGCTATGTCAGAATCACCACAAACTATTTGATTCAAATATCATTATGTTAGATAATGATGGATTTGTGAGAATAAAGGATAGTTTGGTAACAGACAATGTGGCATTTATCAGAAATACAACGTTCAAACCCTCGTTAGATTTTCGTGTTATGAGTGACGAGTTCAAAGGTTATTTGGCAAGGAGAAACGAAACCGTTGACTTGATTCATTCCCAAAGGTTGGCAGTATGATAATAAAAGAGCCATATTATTCTACTCCAGACAATAATTTCATTCTTTATCAGGGTGATTCTTTTGAGGTTTTACACAACATCAAGGCTCGCTCGATATAATTTTGCCGACCCTCCCTATTTCCTCTCAACGGGCAATGTATAGGGGGCGAGTTAAAGGGTATCCTGGGAAATGGATACCCTTTACCCCGCCCCCTATATGACACATTAAATATTATTGGGAATATCCCTAATACATAAAAGTAAAGGGCATCTCATTTAGAGATGCCCTTAGAAAGGTTGGCGGCGACCTACTTTCCCACAAATAAATGCAGTATCATCGGCGATGACGGGCTTAACTTCTCTGTTCGGAATGGGAAGAGGTGAACACCGTCTCC
>JAFTFL010000018.1 GCA_017449525.1 Bacteroidales bacterium
CGGCTCCTACCTCGGCGTCGTATTGCACTCCCGGCGAGAGGGTGCGGATGGTGTGGCGCGTGGCCGTGGCATCCGTCCCGTAGGTCCACGTCGTAGCGCCGTGCTGGCGGTAGCGCACCTTCCAGCTGTCTTCGGCGTTGCCCGCAGCTATGGTGATGTAGGCCTGCGTAGCATCTGTGCTGTCTACCCGCACGAACGGCTCGAGACATATCGTGTCTGAGCAGGTCAGCCACCGCACGTTGTTGCGAACCGTGGAGGCCACTGCTGCGATGGGGTTCTGCGGGTTGATGTCGGTAGTAGCGTAGGCGTAGAGCGCCTTGTTAGAAATCGAGTGGCCATTGAACGAGAACGAAGAGGAGTTCGACGAACCGCTGTTGTCGTCAATAGCCAGCACGAGGTTACCCGTACCATTATAAGAGAAGGGGCGGTCGAAGTAGAGCGTGTTCCATCCTTGCGCTGCCTCCAGCGGACCCGTATAGACAGCACTTAAACTGTCGAAGGGCACCCAAGTGGTGATGGTGGCGCGTGGCGAGTAGCCGAGGTAGATGGTAACGTTCTGCTTGGCAGCCGTAGGTTGCGAGTAGTTGTACTGGAAGGCAATACCACTAATCTCACGTGCACCGTTTAGCTCGTTGCTGCTGAACACCTGCTGCGTGTAACTATAGGGCGAGCTCGTAGAAGAGTAGTTGCTTACAGGCAGATAGTACGTGGTAGTTGCCGAACTACCCGTAGTGGAAGCGGACACTTCATCCTCTGTACGTCCACACTCGGTGGTGAATGTGATGGATTCAGTGTAACCGTCGCCCTGGGCACCACAGTTGGCCTGGATGTAGGCAGTGTACTCGGTAGTAGACTCGAGGTCGAAGAGCATGATGCTCTGATCGGTGGTGTACTGACGTGTAACGGCGCTGTCGGTGTGGCGCATCAGTGTTACCGTGTAGGAAGTGGGCGTAGCGCTACCACCAGTAGTGCTCCATACCAACTCGGCCACGTGGACGCGCGGACGCACTGCCACATTGGTAATGCGTGGACACGGCAGGTCTGCAGCCACACTCACATCGTCGATGTAGAAGTAGTTGGTAGCCCCTTTGCGTGCACGGATAGCGATGTAGCGTCCGTTGCCCGTGTAACTACTCATCGGCACTTCGATGTGTTGCCACTGGCTGTAGGTAGAGAGGGTGCAGAGACGCACGCGTTCAAAGGTGTTGGTGTCGCGCGGGTCGGTCATCACACCCACATCCATCACGCCGTAGGTGGCAGTGCTGGAGGTCTTGTAGGCCCAAAAACTCAGGATGAGGTTCTGAATGCTGTCCTCGAAGAGCGGCAATGCTGCATAGCTGGCCGCAGTAGAGTAGCCGTAGAAGTAGAGGCTGACGCCACCACTATGAGCATACGAAGCCGTGGGATACGGATAGCTGTTGGCTACAGGAGCAGAAGCACCACTGTAGTAGAACTTAGTCCAGCACGGTGAGATGGGATACGATGTTGAGCCAGCCTGATATCTGTCGAAGTTCTCCACATAGGGCAGGTCGGCATGGCTGATAACAGCACACGGAGTGGTGAACTGGTACAGAATGCGCAATGCCTCGCTCGTGTCGGTAGCGCTGCAGGCGGCCACTACATTGACGTAGTAGGTATGCTGCGGCGAGAGACCAGTGAAGGTGTGGCGCGGTACTGTATCCACGTAGCTCCAGGCCGTAGACATAGAGCTGAGCGTGTCGATACTCACTATCCAACTGAGGGCACTGGTGCTGTCCCAAGCTATGGATGCCGATACATCTGAGATAGAGGTGGCACGCACGCCAGAAACAGTCGGGCAAGCGGGCTTATAGTCTATCGTGATGTCGTCGATATAGTAGGCACTGATGTAGTGAGTGGTACCTGCGGCGTTGGAACTGTCCAGTTTGAACGTGATGTACCGGTGGGTCGACGGAATACCGTAGAAGTTCACCTCATGCATGGTGTAGGTCGTACTGGTGTTCGACGCGTTGTACACCTCAATGAAGGTAGACATGTCGGACGGGTCTGAGGTTACACCCACATGCAGACCTCTGTAAGTGGACGTACTTGTTCTCGTCCAGAAGATCATGTGCAGTGAATCGAGCGGTATGCCGAATTCTGGCGATGACATATAACAATAGGTAGTCGACGCAGCGTACATGTAGAGGTTGGCCGAGCCAGAGTGAGGTGAAGTAGTGCTCGGGTACGGATAGGTGGCCGTATTGACAGCACCTGAACTGATAGTTACATAACCCTTGGTCCAGCAAGGAATCTGGGTTGTCGTACCCGTGCCGTAACTTTCAAATCCTTCGATGAACGGCATTGTGAGGATGGTACCGCAATCGGTACGGAATGTAAACTCGCGGGCATCCGAGGTATCACCAGCACCGCAAACGTTCTTCAACTCTACATAGTACACGGTGTTAGCGCGCAAATTATGTAGCAAGAGTGTATCGCGTGTCAGTTGATAGGTTGTAGCACCGCTGTAGGTCGGATTATCGGCTACGCGCACTTTCCACGAATCGGGCGAGCCACCCACCCAAGTAATCGTGGCCGAGGTGTCGGTGCGAGCAAGCACCTGCATGCTACGCGGACGAGGACAACTGGGCTGATGCTCGATGACGACGTCGTCGATGTAGAAGTAGTTCACACCAAGCGTATCACCCAAGATGGTGAGGTAGCGGTGGGATTCAGGAGCACCACTGAAGGTGAACTCGTACTGGTTCTGCGAACTGGCCGGATTATGGAAATGGGCCAACTCATAGAACGTGCTCATGTCGTCGGGGTCAGAGGTGAGACCCACGCGCACATGGCCATAATAGGAAGTAGCCGAGGTGTAGACCCAGAAGGAGGTCTGCATCGAATCGAGTGGTACATCTGCACCCAGTGCCTGGAAGCTGATGTAAGCATTGGTCGTACTCGATTGGTAGAAGTAGAGGCTACGAGCACCGCTGTGGGCTGCTGCCGCGGTAGAACTCGGGTAGGGGTAGCTGGTGCGGCTCTTGCTATTAGAACTGAGCGTTACGTAGGCCTTCGTCCAGCATGGGTCAAGGGTCGTAGTGCTACTTGCTGCGTAGCTTTCGAAACCTTCACTCCAAGGCAGGTCGGCCATGTGCAACGGTGCACAGGTGGTCGTGGTGAAATGGGTCTGCACCCAGTCGGAAGCATCACCAGCACCGCACACGGCGCGCACCTGAGCATAGTAGGTCTTACCAGGCTGGAGGTGGGTTACCCTGAAGGAGCTGGAGGTGGGATGATAAGTGGTGGCGGTGCTGAAATCAGCCAGCGTGTCCACCATCAAATCACGGGACAAGGTGTTGGATCCTTCTTCCCAAGTGAAGTACACCACGCTATCCAATGCGCCTGCTGCAAAGTCGGTCATCCAAGTGCAGCGCGACTTGCGAGCTAAGACCACATCGTCAATATAGCAATATGACGTATATCCAGTGGTACCTGCGGCGTTGACGCTGTCCAGTTTGAACGTGATGTAACGGTGAGTCGACGGTATGCCTTCTAAGTTGATGCGGTAATCCTCCCAATCTGTAGTGGTAGGCGGATTGATGCTTGCAATCGGGATGAAGGTACTCATACTGTCCGGATGACGAGTTACACCCACATACATACCACGGTAGTAAGATGTAGTCTTCCTTGCCGAGAAGGAGAGCGTCAGCGAGTCGAGTGGCACTGCTATAGAGTCAAGGCTGATGTAACTATAGTTGGTTGACGAGCAGTAGAAGTAAAGAGACGTATTACCCGAATGAGAAGTGGAAGACGGGTAGGGGTAGCTGGTACGACTCACTACACCCGAAGCACGAGTAACGTAACCCTTGTGCCAACAGGTGCTCAACGCAGCCGTCGTCGAAACTGGGTAATTCTCGAAACTCTCGTAGTAGGGCAAGTGGATGCTGTCGATAGGAGCACACGGCATGGTTACCGCAGCGAAGACGGCACCACTGGTATCGCCTGCACCACAGATGGCGCGCACTGCAATCCTGTTGAGGACACCAGGACGGGCATCGGTAATAGCCACGGTGGTGTCGGTCGTGAAGAGCTGGTGAGCCAAACCATCTCCTGGGTTGAAGTTGCGGTTGCTGTGTTCAACCACATAGCGGCCGCGGTGTGCTGGGTCGTTGATAGTAACGTTCACGGTATTGCCCGAGACCGAAGTCGACACAGCAAGCGGTGCGGAGCAAGCGCTCAATAGCGAGACGCGCAGGTCATCCAAGTAGACGTACTGCGAGGTGCTCATTGTGGGATGCTTACTACGCAGTGCGATGTAGCGACCCGTGCCGTGATAGCTGCGGAAGTCGGTGCTGAACGGCTGCCAAGTGTAGTAATCCTGCGTAATCGAGAAGGTCGTTACAGGCTCGAAGGTTGCCGTGTCATTCGGGTTGCTCATCACACCCACCTGCACATGGCCGTAGTTGGTCGAGGTGCTAGTCTTGAGCAGTTTTGCCTGGAGAGACAGTGCCTGCAGCGAATCCTCGAACAGTGGCAACACAACATAGCTCCATATACCAGCACTGCCCTGATAGAAATAGAGCGACTGGGAGCCTGAGTATGCATAGGTAGCCGACGGATAGGGGTAGCTGTTGGTAACGTTGGTTGAGGTGTACTTCTTGTAGTAGCAGGGGGACAACGGAGTTGTTGTCGCTGCTGTGTAGCTCTCGAAGTTCTCCTCGAAAGGCAGGTCGGCACGCGGAATAGGAGCACAAGGAGTCTTGAACACAATCTCGCGGTAATAAGGACGCAGTGCGCCGCAGTCAACGCCCACCCAAACGTGGTACTCGGTGCTGGGCATCAAACCTGTGAGGTTGATGCTGCGCGTGTTGACAGTACGCATAACTCCGTCGCCGTTGCCTGGAGTAAAGTCTTCACCAGCGTATTCCACCTTCCACGCGGTGGCTCCGGTATTGGTATCCGACCACGTGATGCGTGCAAAGTTTTCACTGACGCTGTCAAGAGCCACCGACTCAATGAGACCACACGGACGGATGGCATCTATCTCGAGGTTGTCAAGGTAGACATAGTTGATAGCAGTACTAGTGGGGTTGAAAGCACGGATGGCCAGGCGCTCCTTGAGGCCTGTGTAGTTAGCCAGCGACACATCGAAATGCTCCCACGTATTGAGCTGCGAAGCCTGCACCGTAACGATGGGCTCGAAGTCGTGGCTGTCGGTAACGGTGTTTATTGCACCGACCTGGAGCCAACCGTAGTTGGCCGAAGTCTTATACAGGTCAAAGGAAACCATCAAGCCTCTCAGCGGAGTCTCTGTATTTGGCATTGCCAACATAGAGAATTGCTGTGTGGCAGAACCATGCATCGTACTATATAGGTAGAGGCTCTTGCTGCCCGACTTGGCATAAGTACCCGTGGGGTACGGATAGGTGGTCTGCGAAGCCGACGTGTTGTGCATCTTGAAGTAGCACGGGTTCAGCAGTGCGGTAGAGGAAGCTGTGTAGCTCTCGAAGTCGTCGCGATACGGCAGGTCAGTATTCTCAATGAGGCACTGTGTCGTGAAGTTCACCGAGCGGAACTCACCGTATTCCCCACCGCAGTCTTGGCGAATGTAGGCCACATACTCTGTATTGGGCTGCAGGTTGTAGAGTTCTACAGCGTTGGTATCGCTGACGTAGTACACATAGTTACCCGAGGTTCCAGGCACAAAGGTCGAGTCGTTTGCCAGTGCCACCTCCACTTCGAAGTCGTGAGCTGAAGTGTCGTGTGCATCCCAAGCCACAACGGCCGAGCGTGCTTGTGAAGAGAGTACTCTCGCATTGGAGACATACCAGCACGACGGGACACGCCGCACGGTAACGTCGTCCAAGTAGCCATAAGCACTTGCAGAAGTAGAAGTCCACAGGTTCTGCGGAGTAGCCAAACGGAAGGAAATGTAGCGTCCAATGCCACGATAGGAGGAGAAGTCCACCTCAAAGTGCGTTGGTGCTCCAGTAGTGGGCACATAGACCTGACGCACTACCTCGAACGTGCTGGTGTCGCGCGGATTACTCATCACGCCCACATCCCAGTAACCATAGTAGGCGGTCGTGCTTGACTTGGCTGCCCAGAAGTCCACCATAAGGTTCTGCAACGAGTCTGCTATGAGCGGTAGACAGAGGTAGCCTCCATACCAGTATGAGGTTGAATTATAGCGGTAGAAGTAGAGACTGATACCACCCGAATGTGCATAGGTCGCGTTGCTGAGCGGGTAGGGGTAGCTCTGTTGATTCCAGCCGTAGGAGTAGTACTTGGTCCAGCATGGGTTAATTGTAGTCGCAGTACCCGTACCGTAGTGGTCGAAGTCATCGAAATAAGGCAGGCTATCAGCCGGCAGAGCGGCACAAGTAGCCGTAGTGAACGATATCTGGGAGGTAAAGTCGCTACTGTCGCCACCGTCGCACAGGCCACGCACTCTCATATAATAGGTGCTGGCTGGCACAACGGGCACTTGGATGGTGTCATTCGTTACGCGCAGGCGTGTTGGGAAACTCGATGTGGAGCCGAAGGCCACGGTGTCGTATTCCACAACCCAAGCCGAAGCGTTGGTGTCATTCCAAGTAACGTAGGCCACACTGTCGTATGCTGCCAAGACACGCAGGTCGCGTGGAGATTGGCAAGGAGTGTACTTGCTGACCACTATGTCGTCCAGATAGCAATAGCTACCCACATTGCTGATTTGATAGTAGAATGCTATATAGCGACCTTGCCCTGTGTAGTTGCGGAACTCCACGTGGAACTGAGTCCAAGTGCTGACTTGACTGGGCACAAAGCGAGCCACTTCCTCAAAGGTGTTGGGCTCTAACGGGTCGGTAACGACACCCACCACCATCGGTGCGGTGTAGGAAGCTGCGGTACGAATCATCCAGAAGTCGAGCATCAGGTCTTGCACACGCGATTCGAAAGCGGGCAGTGCCACATAGCTCCCGACGGTAGAACCTGCATAGCAGTAGAGTCCGTTGGCACCAGAATGATGCTGGGTCGTGTAGGGGTACGGGTAGCTATTCGTGGTGCGTCCCGTCATGTAGTACTTAATCCAGCAGGGGTTGATGGGGTTAGTCGAACCCGATGTATACGAGTCAAAATCCTCCACATAGGGCAACGAGGTGTCAGCCACCACGCAACGACCTGTCGTGAAGCGCAGCACGGTGTAGCTCGTAGTGTCGCGCGGACCACAAATGGTACGTACATACACATAATTTATCGAAGCGGGCAACAGACCATTGAAGGTGTAGAACGTGTCGGTGGTATAATGCACCTCCACACCTTCACCCGTTCCTGGTGTGATGGGCTCGTCGGCCAATTCTACCACGTAGCCCAAGTTGCTACCACTACGCTGCCAACTGATGGTGGCCGTCGTATCTAAGTTCGCTACCAAGCGTACGCTCGGCTGTGCGCAAGCAGGAGCTACCTCCAGGCGCAGATCGTCAATGTACACATAGTTCGTACCGTCTTCGCGGCTGAGGCGGATAGCCACATGCTTGCCGTATTGCTCGGCACCATTGAGCGAGAGGGTGAAGGTCTCCCACGTGTTCATGCTATTCACATAGAAGTGTGCCAGACGGTGGAACGTAGAGGCATCGTCGCGATTGCCCAACACGCCCACATCGATGTGGCCATAGGTAACCGTGGCAGAAGACTTGAGCGCCTTGAAAGAGATCTGAGTCCCCTCAAGCGTACGGTTTGCCATCGGTAGTACCAGTATGCTGGCGTTGGTGGATGCACCGTACATGTAGAGCGAACGTGCGCCCGAAGCATGCTGAGTTGTCGAGGCGTAGGGATAGTAGCCACGGTGTGTAGTACCGTAGTAGGTATACATCTTATCGTAGCCCTGCGGAGTCTCAGTGGTGTTGGTCGTGGTAGGCCAAGACTCGAAGTCCTGCACGATGGGCAGTGGCTGAGGCAGGCCTGTTCTGAAGCTACCGTCGTATGGTATGCTGGTGTCGCCGTTGCTGCAGATGGTACGCACCTGATAATAATAGGTGGTGTTGGGCTGCAGACTGGTCAGTTCAACGCCAGTGGCAGTACCCGTGAGGGTGGTGCCGTGCAGGAAATCGCCCTGCGGGTGCTTTTCCGTGCTGTAGGTTACGTAGCACTCTACGCCGTTGCGCATACCGTTCCAAGCCAAACGTGCCCGTGTATCCGAAGCTTCCACCACCTGCACCTTGTTGATGCCATTGCAGTTCGACTTCTCGTAGATAGCGATATCATCAATAAAGATGTAGGATGCAGAACTCGTCGGATAAGAGCGGATGGCCAAATACTGATAGGTGCCCGTGTAGTTGCTGAGGTCCACTTCCAGTTCCTGCCACTCATAGGGGGCAGTCGGCAACAAGTTGCCTATGGACGTAAACGTGGTGGGCGACGAAGGTGCGGAAACGACTCCAACCTGCAGATAGTATGAGGTGGAATTAGTAAACACCTTGGCGCGAAGCACCAGGTTGCGCAAATCAGCAGTGGCGGTCTGAGGCAGTACCACGTAGGTCCACTTGTATTGGGTAGTCGAGCTACCATCACTACCACTGACTGTTTGCGATATGGTAGGCATAAACAGTGCATTGGGGCCACTGTATACGATGCCGTTCGAAGTGTAGCTTGGTGCCGTCGTCATGTTGGTCAAGCGGGGCATCGAGTCAGTCTTGTTGATCGCAAGTGTTTGGTTGTACTGTCCCTTGGTCCAGCAGGGGTTTATCGGGCTGCTGATGGTATTACCCGAGTAGCTGTCGAAGTTCTCATAGTAGGGCGTTTCGGCCAGTGTCTGGCAGCCAGTGGTACCCGTGAAGGGCATTGCCATACTGGTATCCCTACCGCACACGGTGTAAACATAACCATAGAAAGTGCTGCTGGGGCTGGTGGCAAGGGTTGCCGACGTGAGGGTGGTGTACGTACTGTTCAGGCCGGCAGGACGCTGACCGGGGAAGAAGTGGGTCGGGGCCGTTTCAACCACATAGCCTGCTGCGCCACTTACGGCTGGCCACGACACATTGACACGCGTACTGCGTGGCGTGGTAACCGTGGTCGAAGCCACAGGGGTACAACTGGTGCGACGCGTAATCATAATGTCGTCCACATAGGCATAGTTAGCCACCGTGGTGTCGCACAGCAGTACGATGTAGCGACCGGTGCCGCTGTAGTTTGCCAACGACACACTGACGCCTTCCCATACGTTGACCGTAGCGGGTTGCACACGACCCACCACTGTGAAGGTCGACGGGTCGAGGGGATTGGTTGCCACAGCCACCTTCATGCGTCCGTAGCTGGCCGACGATTTACGCAGCATAAACGACACTTGCAGGTCGTTCAGGTTCGCGTTGACCAGCGGCAGCACTAAGTAGGAATAATTAGTGGCGCTGCTATAGAAGTAGAGCGAGGCCGTGCCACTGTTGTGCTGCGAAGCATACGGATAGGGGTAGTTATTGACCACCTCAGCTCCCGTGCTACGCGTTACGTAGCCCTTGTACATACAGTTGATGGCCGCGGCTGTACCCGTGCCGTAGCTGTCGAAGTTGTTGTAATAGGGCAAGGACTGTGCGGCGCAAGCCGTATTGAAGTCAATGCCGACAGGCATCGTCGTGTCGCCTACACCACAAATGGCACGCACGTAGGCGAAGACGCGACTGTTGGGTGTAAGCCCAGTGAGGGTAGCTGAATTGGTGTTGACTACCTGTAGGTGATGGCTACCAGAGCCAGGTGTGAAGCTTGCATAGTCATACTCCACGGCGTAGCCTGTTGCACCAGATGCTGCAGTCCAACTGAGGTTTGCAGAGACATCGAACAGCGAGGTTACCTCCAGGTCTTCGGGGCGGGCGCAGCTGGAGCGGCGTGCCACCATGATATCGTCAATGTAGGCATAGCCTGCGGAAGCCTCTTTGCTGCGGATAACGATGAAGCGCTTGCCATTCGGTACACCAGTGAAGTTCACCAGCTTCTCCTCCCACAGGTTGGCCTCGGTGGCGGCAATGGTGTCGATGAGCTGGAATGATGCCCAGTTAGTGGGCGAGGACATGACGCCCACTTCCAAACGACCATAGGTGGCAGTGGTAGCCGTCTTACGCAGTTGCACACTCATCTGCAACGAGTCCAGAGGCACACTCATGTAGGGCAGAACCAGGTAGGACCATACCGTGCTGGTGCTGTAGAAATAGATGCTGTTTGTACCACTATTTGCTACGGTCGTCGAGGGGTAAGGATAGGTGGCTTTGTTGTCATAGCCCGTAGCTATGGTGACGTAGCCTTTGGTGTAGCAAGAATTGAGTTGTGTATTGGTGGCGGCTGCATACCCCTCGAAGTTCTCGATGTAAGGCAACGAGGCGTTGGCACAGGGGGTGCGGAAAGTGAGCTCGGAAGCCAGAGTGGTGTCGCCAGCTCCGCAGATGGCACGCACGCGCACGTAATAGTTGCGGTCAGAAAGCAGTCCACTGATGGAGGCACTGCCCGTAGTGGAATAGGTGGCGTGGTGCAGGCCGTGGCCAGCAAGGAAGGGCACAGTGTCATATTCCACCACTGCGTTGGCAGCACTGCTGGTCCAAGAGATGGTGGCCGAGGTCGGTGCAGCCGTAGCCACGAGCACATCGGTCGGGGTGGTGCAAGCCGAGCGGCGGCCCACGGTGATGTCGTCAATGTAGGCGTGGCCAGTACTGGTCTCGCGCTCGCGAATCACTATATAATTGTATCCCGCGGGCGCGCGATTAAACTTGGCACTGGTGAACTCCTCCCACACACTGGTCTTGGTGCAGGCCAGCGTGTCGACAGGGATAAATGAGGCGTAGTCGTCTTGGGTGCGCTGCACACCCACTATCACGCGGCCGTAATAAGCCGTACTGGTGGTACGCAGCATCTTGAAGTTCAGTTGCAGGTCAGCCAAAGGACTTTGGAACATCGGCAACGCAAACTGCGGATAGGTGGTCGACGTGCAGTAGAAGTAAAGACTATTGCCTCCACTGTAGTGTTGAGCACTGTAGGGATAAGGATAGCTGGTTAGGTTGGCGGCACCCGTAGAGGCCGTAACATAGCCTTTGGCGTAGCAAGCACTGAGCTGAGTAGTACTACCCGAAGCATAGCCGTCGAAATCCTCACGCCACGGCAAGTCGGCCGTAGCAATGGGTGTACAAGCTGTGCGGAAGGTAGGTGCAGCTGACGGGTAGGAACTGTCGGAGGCCGAGCAGATGGTCGTGATGTTCACACTGTAGTAGGTGTTCTGCATCAGACCCGTCATCGTCAGCGACGTGTCGGTGCCAGCGTTGACAAAGCGGGTTTGCCCCGTGGTGTTGTTAGTATAGGTTACGTGGTAGGTAGCACCCGTGTTGGCAGGGCTCCACGACACAGTGGCCTGCACATCGGTTAGACCCGACAGGGCTATGTTTTCCACGCGGTGGCACGACCGAGTATCGGGCACCACCTCATAATAGCGCCCATCCCCTGGCCAGCCAGAGTACAGCGTCGAGGAGTATGTCGTAGCATGGCTACCCGTATGAGTGGTAGGATTGATCAAGAAAACCGAGGTAGCCGAGAGGGCCACACCCGTCTGATAGGTGTAACTGGTCCATGCCGAGGTGTTGTGCTGGCGCATAGCCACCATACGTATGGCGTTAGAGCCCTCGTCCAACTGATATTGGTAAATGATGGAGTCAATACTTTGCTGACCCGTGCTGTAGCCCACACCATGCCGCACCTCGATAACGAGCTTGCGATTGGGTGAAGTACCTACGGTGGCATACTTGATGTAGTGGCCGTAGGATTGACGAATAGAAACGTCGCGACCCCAGAAGATAATCTTCGGCGTATTTTGGGCCAGGTTTGAGGAGCTGAAGGGCGTACTCATCGAACTACCTCCGATCAAAGCATCACCCAGCTTAAGGTTGGCATTGGAGTTGATAGACCACTTGGTGTAGTTCGTCCCTGCCAAGTTGAACGTGAACCCAATGTCATAGACCTCCGTGCTGGCCACATCGTCTGCTTCGGCCGTGGAGAACGTTACCTGACGCGCGTTGCTCGGCAACGCGACTGCCTTTGACGCATCGACGCCGGTCAACAGGATGTAGTTGCTCAGCGTCTGCGCCTGAGCCACCCATGGCACTACGAGTAGCGACATGAGTAGCAACGGGGTTAGTAAAAACCTCTTTCTTTTCATGATTTAAAATTGTTTAGTAAATATAAAGTGTTGATTGGTATACGTATGGGTAGCTTCGTTCGCTTCCCCTATGCGCGCCGCGCGAGGAAGGAACTGCAGTTGATGGGAAGAGAAACGCCAAGCGGAAGCCTCCACGGGGAGACCTCCTGCAATAGGAATCGTTCGAGACACGCTCGCATCTACACTTGCTGTTCGCTGCTGCGCCACTTTCGGCCGACGCCGCATGCAGTAATTGTCGAGCATATGCTATTACGTTTGTTGTGGTGAATGCGGAATGGGTGTTGTATTGTTATTTTGTAGCGGTAGGAGGCTATGGCCTTACGACTTGCGCCGCAGAAGCCACTTTTGAAGAAGTGCCAGTGCCAGGTCGCGCTACAAGAGTGCCGACATGCCACCATGAAACATATAAGATTATGGTGTGGTAGATGCTCGAAGGCGTGTCAAAGAACGCTGCGGGGCGCACCTGCTCGCAGGTGTGTACACTCCGCTTTGGAAATGCAAAGATAAGTACATTTTGTTACTCACCACCACGCCATCACCCGCCCGACTGTATTAAAATATGTCAAAATACTACAGTGCAAGTCATTCCACGTCGCACAATTGAACACTTTTAACAGCACGCAGTGAACAAAACCTCAGCAGAACGAGTCGTGCAGGGATGCAATCATCATCTGAACCACCCCTTTTCAGCTACCCCACCCACACCCTACGACAGGAGATCCTATGCCGTACGACACACGCCTCCACGCCCTACAGCAAAAGTAGCAGTAGCCGTACGGCCTAAAAACGATACATCAAGATGAAGCAGAACAAAATAGCAAGACAACAGGACACACCCCGTACAGCACAGACCACCCGAGCGCACGGCACATCACCGTACGCGCAAGCCTGCAACATGAAAAAAAATGCCAAATTGGGAGCAACACCGACTCAACATTGAGCAACATGCACTTTGGAAAGCACACCAAGCCGCCATTCGGCAAGTACAACGCAGCCGAGCGGCCAATTAGTATGCCGTCGCTGGCCGATAGGCGCATTTTCCTTGCAGCACCTTTCCTTATACCCTTGCAGTGCAACGCCCTGTTTCTGCGCAGCACCTCTCCTATTTTCCTACAAAGGTAGGCTCCATTTCACTTCAGAAGAAAAGATTTTTCGCCTACACACAATAAAGAGATATTGCACGCGTTTACTACACCTGTTCAAGCCTCGTAGCAGGCGCTGAACAGCGGATTAAAACACACAATATCAACCAGGAGCAGCCACAAGGCGAACTCCACAAACAAAACTAAAAAACAATGAGAATAGTATCAATGAGCGGTTCTCTGAGAGAGAACGTAGGGAAAAAAGATGCTAAGGCTCTGCGCCGCGAGGATCGCGTGCCGTGCGTGATGTATGGCAACGGCGAGCAGAAGCTCTTCTCGGTTGCACAGACCGACTTCAACCGCGTGTTGTTCAACCCCGAGCCTTGCTTTATCCATGTCAACATTGACGGTACGGAGCACAAGACGATGTTGAAGGACATCGACTTCCACCCCGTAACGGACATTGTGTATCATGCCGACTTCTACGAGATGGCAGACGACAAGCCCATCGTGATGTCAATCCCAGTGCACACCTGCGGTACGTCGAAGGGCGTAATGAAGGGCGGCAAACTGGTGTACAAGCAGAAGCGCCTCAACATAAAGGCGCTGCCCGCACACATGCCGAGCGAAATCATGATTGACATAACCAATTTGGACATCAACAACCGCGTGAAAGTTCAAGACATTGCAGCCGAGAACTACTGCATACTGAACGGTAGCACCAGCGACGTGGTAGTCATCAACAGCACTCGCGCATCGGCCACCGCCGACGCCACAGCAGAGGCAGCCGAATAATCACGCCGTCGGGCAATGCACAACCTCATTGTCCGAACAGCAAGCACAAAGAGCCACGGGCAGCAGCCAGTGGCTCTTTGAGTTCCACCACCACAAAGAACTTCAACACACCACATCTCAACCCGAACACACTCACCGCCACCATGTATATACTATTCGACCTGGACCGCACCCTGTGGGATTTCGACACCAACGCCCTTATCACCTTCCGCCAGATGTACAACGAGTTTGGGCTGGAAGCGCAGTGCCACGTGCCGATGGAGGTGTTCCACGAATACTATGTGGCAGTGAATGCTCAACTGTGGGATGCTTACCGAGGAGGCACGCTGGAAAAAGAAATGCTATCGCTGCAGCGTTTTGCACTACCCTTGGAGCACTTCGGCGTGCAGACCCCCATGGTGCTGGCAGAGCGCATGGCCGACTACTATGTGCACGAAGGGGTGAAACAGACCACCCTCATGCCTGGTGCACGCGAAGTGCTGCAACACTTCGCCCAGTCGCCCCACATCCTGTGCATCATCACCAACGGCTTTAGTGAAGCGCAACTTCCCAAGATGCGCACCGCAGGCATTGACCAATACTTTCAGCACTTCTTCCTTAGCGAAAAACTGGGCTACATGAAGCCCGACCGGCGCTTTTTCGAGGCGGTGCTGAGCCACCTCGGCACGACGGCGGACGACTGCGTGGTGATAGGCGACGACTACGATGTAGACATTGTGGGAGCCTCTCGCGCAGGCATACGCCAAGTGTACTACAACTACCGCCACAAGTCGCTGGCAGACAAGCCTGCACCCACCTGTACCATCACCCATCTACACGAACTGATGCACCTGCCGCTACTGCAGGTATAAAAGCCCAAAAGCACGGCATATCCCCTACCCTTTCATTCGCAACACCCACCCCCAACACACCACGACATGCACAAAGCCGGATACGTCAACATCATCGGAAACCCCAACGTGGGCAAGTCTACGCTCATGAACGCCCTGGTCGGAGAAAAACTGAGCATCATCACCTCCAAGTCGCAAACCACGCGCCACCGCATCATGGGCATCGTCAACGGCGAAGACTTCCAAATAGTCTACACCGACACACCGGGCATCGTCAACCCGCACTACAAGCTACACGAATCAATGATGTCCTACGTGGGCAGCGCCCTGCAGGATGCCGACCTCTTCCTGCTCGTAACCGAAATGGGCGAGAACTTCAAGAACCAGGCCGTACTGCAAAAGGTCATTGGCTCGGGAATACCCGTCATACTTGTCATCAACAAGATAGACCTGTCTGACCAGGAGAGTGTGCAGCGCATGATGAGCTACTGGCAAGAACAAATACCGCGTGCGGTCGTCATTCCTTGCTCGGCCACCGAGCGGTTCAACGTCGACAAGATATTTGATACAATACTGGAGCAACTCCCCCCTGCGCCCCCCTACTTCCCCAAGGACGAGCTGACCGACCGCAGCATGCGCTTCTTTGTAAGCGAGATTATCAGAGAGAAGCTGCTGCTGTACTACCAAAAGGAGATACCCTACTCGTGTGAGGTGGCTGTAGAGCTCTACGAAGAGAAACCACATGTGGACAACATATCGGCCGTCATCTACGTGGAACGGGAATCGCAGAAGGCCATCGTCATCGGCCATCAAGGCAAGGCCATCAAACGCGTAGGCGTGGAGGCACGCAAGGACATAGAGGCCTTTACGGGCAAGGAGTGCTTCTTGTCGCTCCATGTAAAGGTGCTGAAGGATTGGCGCAACAGTGCACGCGCCCTGCGCCACTTCGGCTATGCCATGGAGAACGACGCGTAGCCACCCCTACCCCACCCCAAGACCGCTGACGGCGACGCTACACCATATATTATATAACGCTACACCATATACCATATAAACGCAAGAGGCCCGTGCAACCTTAGGTTGCACGGGCCTCTTGCGTTTTGCGCTGTGTCGTAGCTACAGGGGAGAGACACAACGGCCTCTCGCCCCTACAGCATACTGCTATTTAAAGTAGGCCACACCACTCTCGAAGAGTAGCTGGTCGTCGCATCCGTAGATGTTCATAGCCGTACCCACCCTGCGCTTGGAACCATCGGGCATGTCGGCTTGGAACGCACTGCGGCGCTCGCTGTGCCCCATCTTGCCAAGTACACGTCCGTCGGGGCTGGTGATGCCCTCGATGGCACAATAACTGCCATTCATGTTGTACTCATCATCCATCGTAGGCTGACCGTTGAGGTCGACATACTGCGTTGCCACTTGCCCATTGGCAAACAGGCGGTCTATCCACTCCTGCGGCGCAACGAAGCGACCCTCGCCGTGCGAGATAGGGATAACGTAGTCCTTGCCCAACTCGGCACCACGCAGCCAGGGGCTAAGATTGCTCACCACGGCGGTGTGCGCCATCTTGCTTTGGTGGCGGCCAATAGTATTAAAGGTGAGCGTGGGTGCATCAGCGGCCTGCGGACGAATTTCGCCGTAGGGCACCAATCCCAACTTCACGAGAGCCTGGAAGCCGTTGCAGATGCCCAGCATCAATCCGTCGCGCTGGCGTAGCAGGCGCATCACAGCATCGCTGATACGTGCATTGCGGAACACACTCGTGATGAACTTGGCACTACCCTCGGGTTCGTCTCCAGCACTGAAGCCTCCAGGCAACATCACTATCTGGCTATTCTCTATGGCCTCGGCATAGGCACGCACACTCTCTTCTATCTGATGTCCGTTCTGGTTGCGGAACACGAGTGTCTGCACCTCGGCACCGGCACGCAAGAAGGCTCGTGCCGAATCATACTCGCAATTGGTGCCTGGGAAGGTGGGGATGAAGACGCGGGGGCGTGCGGTCTTGTGCTGGCAGATGTGGATGTCGGCGTAGTCTTTCAGTTCGAAGTGCACGGGCTGATGCGACTGCGACTGGGCAGCTGATGCGGTGCGGGTGGGGAACACAGACTCCAACCGCGAGGTCCATGCCTGCAAGGCTTCCTCCATGTCAATCTTGGCTCCACCGACGACAAAACAAGGTTGTTCGGTTACTACACCAAGTTCCACCGCGCGGAAAGGCAACGCCTCAACGGGCGAAGCTGTCTCAACGACAATGTGGCCGTAGTTCTTAGCCACCAACTCGGCAGCAGTCAAATCGGCCGTGAACTGAACGCCGAGCTTATTGCCAAAGGCCATTTTGCTGACCGCTTCCACCAGGCCACCAAAGCCGACCACGTAGGCCGACAGTACCTGTCCATCTTGAACTGCACGGTGCAAGGCCGCGTACTGCGAGAGCACATCTTCATAGTCGGGCATACCATAATCCCTACCGTCGGTGCCCTGCGCACGGCGCACATCAAGCAGTACCAGCCTACTGCCAGCCTGCTTCAGTTCGGGAGTAACCACATGACGAATGTCGCCCACACCTACTGCAAACGAACAGAGCGTGGGTGGCACGTCGATGTCATTGAAGGTGCCGCTCATAGAATCCTTACCTCCAATAGAGGGCAGCAACAGCCCCATCTGCGCACTGTAGGCACCGAGGAGGGCGCTGAAAGGCTCGCCCCACCGATAGGCATCGGTGCCCAGCTTCTTGAAGTACTCCTGGAAAGTGAGCCGCACACGGCTGACATCGCCACCTGCTGCGGCTATCTTGGCCACGCTGTTCACCACGTTCCACACAGCCCCATGGAAGGGACTCCAAGACATAAGGTAGGGGTCAAGGCCGTAGGACATGATGGTAACCGTGTCGCAACGACCCTCAAGCAACGGCAGTTTGCCAATCATGCTCTGTGTGGGGGTGAGCTGATGGCGGCCGCCGAACGGCATCACCACGCTGCCTGCTCCGATGGAACTGTCGAACATCTCGACCAAACCCTTTTGTGAGCAGACATTGAGGTCGGACAGGATGGAGAGCCACAGCGACTTCACATCGCCATCGGGCTGAGTGTCCATCGGCTGCTCAGGCATACGCACGCTGACGGAGGCCTGCTGGTGAGCGCCATTGGTGTCGATGAAGCGGCGACTGAGGTTGACTATTTCGCGGCCACGCCACGTAATCACCATGCGAGGTTCCTCGGTAACGTAGGCTACAACCGTAGCTTCCAAATTCTCTTCGTCCGCATAGCGTAGCATAGCATCGACATCCTTCGGGTCGACCACTACAGCCATACGTTCTTGGCTTTCGCTGATGGCCAACTCGGTTCCGTCGAGTCCTGCATACTTTTTCGGCACTTTGTCCAGGTTGATATGCAATCCGTCGGCCAACTCGCCTATGGCCACACTGACACCACCTGCACCAAAGTCGTTGCACTTCTTTATTAGGCTCGACACTTCCTCGCGGCGGAAGAGTCGCTGTATTTTACGTTCGGTCGGGGCATTGCCCTTCTGCACCTCAGCACCACAAGTGGTGAGCGACGCGGTGGTATGGCTCTTGGAACTACCCGTAGCGCCACCACAGCCATCGCGGCCAGTGCGGCCTCCGAGGAGGATAATGACATCGCCAGGGTCGCTTGTCAGTCGCTTCACTTGGCGACGCGGGGCGGCAGCGATGACGGCACCTATCTCCATACGTTTGGCCACGTAGTTGGGATGGTACACCTCGCTGACCAAACCTGTGGCCAGTCCTATCTGGTTGCCGTAGCTGCTGTAGCCGCGAGCCGCCGTGGTCGTAATTTTGCGCTGAGGCAGCTTGCCAGGCAGCGTTTTGCTAAGTGGGCGTGTGGGGTCTGCAGCCCCCGTTACGCGCATGGCCTGATAGACGTAGGTACGCCCACTGAGGGGGTCGCGGATGCAGCCGCCCAGACAGGTGGCTGCCCCACCGAAGGGTTCAATCTCCGTTGGGTGATTGTGGGTTTCGTTCTTGAAGTTGACCAACCATTCCTCACTGCTCTGTGTGCCATCTGGTGCAGTAATAACGACAGGCACAACGATAGAGCAGGCATTAATCTCGTCGCTGACCTCCTGGTCTGCAAGGAGGCCCTGCTTGCGCAGCCGTTTAGCAGCCAGGGTGCCGATGTCCATCAAGCAGACATATTTATCGGTGCGACCTGCGTATTGTTCGGCATGGTCGGCCAGATAACGACGGAAGGCGCCCTCAATGAGAGGACGGTAGTAGCCTTCATCGAAGTGGATATCCTTCAGCTCGGTTGCGAAAGTGGTGTGGCGGCAATGATCACTCCAATAGGTGTCGAGCACCCTGATTTCGGTCATCGAGGGGTCGCGATGTTCCTCGTCGTGGAAATAGCGTTGAATGTGCTGGAAGTCGGCGAAGGTCATTGCGAGCCCCAAACTGTCGTAGAGTTGGCGCAACGGCTCTTCTGCCATGGTCTGAAAACCCGTGAGTAGAGCCACATCTGCTGGCTCGTCGAACTGCTCAGAGAGCGTTGTCGGCTTGCTTTCAGCGGCCAAGCGACTGTCCACAGGGTTGATGCAGTGGTGCACAACCGCCTCACGCTGCGCTTCCGAGAGTTTTCCTACAACAACGTAGGTAGTGGCAGAGCGGATGATAGGCTCTTCGGTATTGCAGAGTAACTTTACACACTGTTCGGCGCTGTCGGCTCGCTGGTCGAACTGGCCAGGCAGGTACTCTACGGTAAAACAAAAATCTTCTTCGCCATGAGGGAAAGCCTCCTCGTACACATTGTCAACAGGCGGTTCGGCAAAGACCGTCTGCTTGGCCAACTCATAGGTCTTGTCGCTGACGTTCTCCACATCATAACGTATCAGGACGCGTGTCTGTTCGGGGCGAATGCCCAAGTAATTCTGTAGTTCTTCGTGCAGTTCTTGTGCTCTGACTGCATAGGGTTGCTTCTTCTCGACGTATAGACGTCGCACACCGTTTGTCATATCTTGTTCTTGTTTATTTGCCCGACAAATGCTGCTGTGTATAATATTAAGGTGTAGGCTGAATGGTTAGGCGTAGAAGTTAGTGTTATATCCCTCTGGATGTTTGGGATGGCTGTTGCGGTAAAACTCCATAATCTTGGGCATATCGGCATTGAAGTCGCCTGTCGGCCAGAATGTAGGGCCAATACCCATGTGCTTGGTCTTATAGTCCACGTAGCTAAGGACAATGGGCACCTGCGCCTTGACGGCTATTTCGTAGAACCCACGCTTCCAACGCTTCACAGCCTTTCGCGTGCCCTCTGGAGTAATAACAAAAGAGAACTTCTCGTTGGTATCAAAGAGATGAACAGCCTGCTCTACCAGGCCGTTGTTGCGATTACCACGGTCCACCGCTATGCCACCGAAGGCGTTGAGGAACGGACGAGTAAACCAATTAAAGTATTCCTTCTTGATGAAGATGCGCGAGTTGTTACCGAGCATCCACACGCAAGCTGCTCCCACAAAGTAGTCGTAGGCACTGGTGTGGGGCACCATGATGATGACGCAACGGTCCATTTCTTGCTGGCGGTCGGCCGAAGGCAGGTCGAACTTCCACCCAAAGAGTTTTACAACTGCAATCCAAAGTTTTTTCATGCTCGGTATGAGAGGTCTTACATTTGTCTGAGGTAGCTCCGATACATCTCTGCCTCTTGCTTTTTACCACGTTTTTCGAGACTTTCCGCCATGGTCTTATAGAGGCTGGAGTACGCCATGCGCTCATCCAAACCATGGGCGCGCTTAATGGCCACATAGTATTGCGCCACCTGATTGTTCATCTGGTCAAGGTCTATCATACGGAGTATCTCTTTCTCGGCAGCATCCAACTGGTTGCGTTGCAAGAGCAGACTAAGTTTCAACTGATAGGCCGAGGCGTACTTGAAGTTGTGCGCAATGATAAAATCGCAAATTTGCAACGCCCTGTCCGCAGCGCCCTTCAAGGCATAGGCGTGGGCTGCAAAGAGGTTGGCATTGTCGTTAGTAGGCTCAAACTCAAGGAACCGATTACTGTAGACCAACGCGCTGTCGGGCTGATTGCGCTGCAAGAAGAGTTCAGCCATGTTAAGCAACACACTTTCATTATATGGATTGTAGGACAAGGCGCGGCGGAAATGCAACATGGCAGAATCAGCATTGCCAGCCTTCTTCAGTTCAGAACCTATGTAGTCATTGCGGTCGTTGCGACGCAGCACAACGGCGATAGGCTGTCCGTCCACTTCGATAGAGTACACCATGTCCTTCGGCGGGAAGACCTTTTCATTGGTGAGATAAGCGGGGTCGATGCCTGTCAGTGGAAAGACGGCGTAGTCCCAGTCGTATTCGCCACGCGAATACCAACGGGCAAAGCGTGGGCGAAAATGGGTAGTGTCGTGGTGCAGGAAATAGCGAGTACTTGCGATATGCCACGTACCCACTTGGATACGCTGTTCCGTCTGTCCCTCAACGGGAGTGGCATTGGCCATGACCCACTCGGTAGCTTCCCGCATGGAATGGTAATAGTAGTCCATCTCATACTTGGCAAAAGCTTTGCTGGTGCCCCCCTGTAGTTCATTAAAATAAATGTATTCGTAGGGGTGGTTGCGTACAATATGAGCAGCTGGTGGAATAAGCAGCACAAAAGGTAGCACTGTGGCGCACCAGCGCATCCAGGCAGGACGCGCACTACCGTTCTTGCCGACACCTTCGCATTTGGCTATGAAAGCTTCGAATCCCAAGGCTGCCGTAGCCACCATGGGAGGATAGGCAAACAGGGAATGACGCCAACCACCGTACACATTAGCCCCTGTATATACAATCCAAGCCACTGGAAAGAGAAAGCAAAAGTAGAGCATGATACTCTCCATGCTGCGCTCGCGCCGAAAGGCACCGAGAAACGGATAGAGCAGCCACCCGATAATGACCGCTACGGGAATAGTAGTCAGGATGAACTTCGGAGTGTAATACCACGGCAAAGCATCGCTCCAAACCATTTGGCCTTCGTAGATTTGCCTGATGGCTATAGCGAACTGCGACATAGCGCTGTAACTTTCGGCCGCATGCTTGAAAGGGGCTTGCATGGCGAACGGCCATAGCAGAATGCCAACGAAGAAACCCACCACGCAGATGACTATGGCCACAGCCGCGGTTTTCAGGGCTTCTCCCCAATCCACGAAAGAGAGAAAATTACCCTGCTCTTTCTGTTTCGATTTTGACTGCTGCGCGGCCAACTTGCGGTCGCCAGCGCGGTAGCACATCCACAGCACACCCCATAATCCCATATAACCGATAATGATAAGGCCACCTATACGAATGCTGATAGCGAACGCTATGGAGAACGCCAGCATTGCCATGGTACTCCACTTCGGTTTGGGTGCTTGGCGGAAGAACATCAGCGTGTAGTATATCGCCATAGTAACCGCAGCCGCCAACGGTATATCTTTGGGATTGTTAAAGGAGTGCCCAAGCAGTCGTGGAGAGAGAAAAGCCAGCATCATGGCCAACACGGCACCTCGCCATCCTGCAATACGCCAAACTATCAAGCCTACGAACAGCACAATAATCCAACCCAGCAAACTATTGGCAATATGACGCGTTACATGGATATCGTCCACATGAAACACGTTGTTGAACCAAGCCATAACCACATCGAACGAACAACCATAATACTTCAGATTCTCGAAAGAGAGGCAGGTGGTGTCCTGGTGATGCGTCTTATAATACTGCAATACGTTGTTGCCCTGTGGTATTTGGAAACCATCTTCGTCGCCACTATTGCCAGCCCCCGTACTCATGATGGGCATGACAACAAAGAGGATAGCAGCCACAGCGAGGAAGACCCAGAACCACAGATTGTGGCGATTATCGGTAAAAAACTTCTTCATGTTTGCTGATGTTGAGGATTGGATTGTCTATGTAATCTGTCTCGCTAAACTTCTTCTGTCGAATTGTAACTGAAGGTCTGGGAAGTTGCGCTTATCTGTATGCGCGCCATATTTTCAATAGCTCTACGGGGGCCTTGATAAAGTCGCGACCCTTCAGCCGCGAGCCCGCAACATCTTCCCACTTATACAGCGGAAGCTCATAGATTTTGGTGCGTGCACACTCGGCACCGTATTGTTGTTTATAGCGCGCTAACAACTCCACATCGAACAACCACCGTGTGATGAACGATGAAGCGAATAGTTCTGGCACGATGTCGCGACGGTACAACTTGCTGCCACACTGCGTGTCGTAGACTGGCAGTCTCAGCAGAGCCGATGCGCACGTAGCGAAGACGCGCCCCATATAATGACGCGTAGGTTTACGCTCCACCTTTGCACCCAGCCGTTTCAAGCGCAACCCAGTTACCATGTCGTAGCCGAGATCTGCCCACTTCACAAAGTCGGGCATCTCATCGAGCGGCGTTGCCAAGTCAGCATCCCAGAAACCAATGTATTGTGCATCGGTGTACTCTGCCGCATGCAACATACCTCGACGCACTGCCTCGGCCTTGCCGCCATTGGGTTGCAAATCGAGCACATGCATCCTCTCACTACCTACGGCCAGTTCGTTGAGCACCTGCAGGGTGTTGTCTGTGCTGCCATCGTTGGCAAAGAGGAAGTCGGTGTCTGGGTGCTCCGCACAATAGGCAGAGAAAACCTCTCCACGCAGTCGTTTGGCCTCGTTGTAGCACGGAATAACAATAAGGGTCTTCATCGTATGTGGATGTATTTGTGGGACTGCTGAGAAAGCGTCCACTGAGGGTGTTGCAGAATGTAGTTAACCACCTTGGGAGTGAGACTTTGACGGCGCGACCACTCGGCTTGGAGTAATAAGCGGCAGTCGGGGTTCACTTGACGCACCTTTGCAGCCTCTTCCTCTGCACGCACAAAGTCATCGTCATGGCAAATGATGACCTTCAGCTCTCCTGCTCTGCGATAGAAATGCTCATAAACATGGCTGCCCTGCTTCGGTGAAAGGCATATCCAGTCCCAGTTGCCCGAAATTGGGTGCGACCCCGAAGTCTCAAGGTGTGTACGGTATCCTGCTGCATGCAGTCGGTCGCACAGCATGTCGAGGTTATACAGCATAGGTTCACCTCCAGTGAGCACGACGGTGCGTGTGGTGAACTGCTGAAGGCGGTGCAGGATATCGTCAATTGAGGTCGGTGCAAAGTGCGCAGCGTTCCATGCCGCCTTTGAGTCGCAGAACTCACACCCTACATCGCAACCACCAATGCGTATGAAGTAGGCCGCCGTGCCCGTATAGCACCCCTCACCTTGCAGGCTGTAGAACTCCTCCATCACGGGGAGCATGTTCCCGTCTGTGCTACTGGTCGACATTGCGCGTTGTCCTCTACAGGTTGTGGGTTTGTTTGAAAGCCTTGAGGGTATTCTGCAACAGCGATACGATTGTCAATGGCCCCACGCCGCCAGGCACTGGCGTAACGTAGCTACACTTGGCGTCCACCTCGCTGTGTTTCACATCGCCACACAGGTAGTAGCCGTTCTTCCTCGACGCGTCTGACACACGATGTATACCCACATCAACCAGCACGGCATCCTCTTTGACCATATCGGCAGTAACGAACTCGGGCTTACCCATGGCCACCACAAGAATGTCGGCTGTGCGAGTGATGTCGGCCAGGTTACGCGTCTTGCTGTGGCAGAGCGTAACAGTACAGTTGGCATGTTCATTGTTGCGGCTAAGCAGGTTGGCCACGGGTGTGCCTACAATGTTGCTCCGCCCCACCACCACGCAGTGCTTTCCCTCCGTATCGATTCCACTGCGGTTCAGCAAGGTCATAATACCCATGGGCGTGGCTGGCACAAAGGCATCCTCGCCGAGCACCATGCGCCCCACGTTAATGGGCGTGAATCCATCCACGTCTTTATCGGGGTTAATGGCGTTGATGATGTGGCGTTCGTTAATGTGAGATGGGAGTGGCAGCTGCACGATGAAGCCGTCAATCTCCTCATCCGTATTCAAGAAGTCGATAGCTCGCAACAGTTCTTCCTCAGTAGTGGACTCGGCATAGCGATAGACCGAAGAGGTAAAACCCACCTCGTGCGACGATTTTTCTTTTGAAGCTACGTAGGTTTGGCTGGCACCGTCGGTGCCTACCAAGATGGCGGCCAAGTGGGGTGGCCTGTGACCTTCGGCTGTGATATGGCGCACTTCGTTGGCTATCTCGTCCTTAATTTGCTCGGCCAAAGCCTTGCCGTCGAGTATCTGTGTCATTGTCTATGTAGTTTGCTTGGTTGTCGTGTTATAGTAGGTTTCGTGAAGGAACAGTTCAGCGGCCACGGCGCATCATCTTCGGCAGTTTGCCTTTCGAACCAGACACAGATTTCATGATTTTGCGCGTGTCGTCAAACTGCTTGATGAGGCGGTTGACCTCCTGGATGCTGCGTCCGCTACCGTTGGCAATACGCAGTTTCCTGCTACCGTTAAGACACTGCGGGTTCCTACGCTCGTAGGGTGTCATGCTACCTATAATGCTCTCGATGGGCACGAACGCGTCGTCGCCAATCTCAACATCTTTCAGCGCCTTGCCCATGCCAGGGATCATGCCCAGCAGGTCTTTCACACTGCCCATCCGCTTAATTTGGGCTATCTGGGATAGAAAGTCTTCGAAGTTGTACTCGTTCTTGACTATCTTCTTTTGCAGTCGGCGCGCCTCCTCTTCGTCGTACTGTTCTTGTGCGCGCTCCACGAGCGACACCACATCACCCATACCCAGTATACGGCTGGCCATTCGGTCGGGATGGAACACGTCAAGAGCCTCCATCTTCTCGCCGATACCGATGAACTTAATGGGTTTCTGCACCGTGTACCGTATAGTGAGCGCTGCACCACCACGCGTATCGCCATCCAACTTGGTAAGTACAACCCCATCGAAATCGATGCGTTCATTAAAAGCCTTGGCCGTATTGACGGCATCCTGTCCCGTCATCGAGTCGACCACAAAAAGAGTCTCCTGCGGTTTGAGCACAGCCTTGAGGCGGGCTATCTCGTCCATCATCTGCTCATCCACCGCCAGTCGGCCAGCCGTATCCACGATAACGACGTTCACATTCTTCGACTTGGCCTCCAAGATAGCCTCTTGAGCGATGTTGACGGGGTCTTTACTTTCTATACGAGCAAAGACGGGCACATCAATTTGCGCACCGAGGGTCTGCAACTGCGCCACGGCAGCCGGACGATACACGTCACACGCCGTCAGCATCACGCTTTTACCCTTCTTCGTCTTCAGATAGTGCGCCAACTTGGCACTGAACGTTGTCTTACCAGAGCCCTGAAGGCCGGCCATCAATATCACTGAGGGCGAACCTTTCAGATCTAGTTCAGCAGCCGTCGTACCCATCAGCTTAGTCAGCTCCTCATGTACGATTTTCACCATCAACTGCCCAGGCTCGAGCGAGGTAATCACGTTGCGCCCCATGGCTTCGGCTTTCACCTTGTTGGTAAACTCCTTGGCGATAGTGTAACTCACGTCGGCATCGAGAAGCGCCTTGCGTATCTCCTTCATCGTATCCGCCACGTTGACCTCATTGATAGTTCCCTTGCCTTTGAGCAGATGGAGCGCCTTTTCTATCTTGCTGCTAATATTCTCAAACATATCGTCGTCTGTTGAATTTCTAACGTTACGCCTATTATATAATAAGGTGTGCAAAATTACACAATTCTTTCGAGTTGACGACTGCCCAAGCAAAAATTGACAAGTGCATAGGCTCAACAAGCCTGTTGACGCCCACTTTTCCACTCTCAATCCTCCACATCCCCCTCTTTTGACATCCACATCTTTCCCCTTCAACATCCGCTCCATAAAAGGCTCAAAACAATATATGTTAGTGAATACTCTGTAGACATATCCCTATAGCATCTAAACATGTCTGAGTAAATAGTTATGTAAACGTGTATAGATACTATTTAGACTCAGTGGTGCAACTTTTTTTCGCAGGAATGAAACTTTTTTCCTCAATCTTCGTTAACTGCCTACGTAAACAGAAAACTGCAAAGAGAAGAGTTTATACTTGACATGAGACAGTTGAAGATCACCCACTCCATTACAAACCGCGACATCAAGTCGTTGGACAAATACCTGCAAGACATCTGTAGCGAAGAGCTGCTGACCCCTGAAGAGGAGGTACAACTGGCGCAACGCATCAAGGCCGGCGACCAGGCCGCGCTGGACAAGCTAACCAAGGCCAACCTCCGATTCGTAGTGTCGGTAGCAAAGCAGTATCAGAATCAAGGCCTAAGCCTGCCCGACTTAATCAACGAAGGCAACGTGGGGCTTATCAAGGCCGCAAAGAGATTTGACGAGACGCGCGGCTTCAAGTTTATATCATACGCAGTGTGGTGGATACGCCAATCTATACTTCAAGCCATTGCAGAGAACTCCCGCATTGTCCGACTCCCCTCGAACCAACTCGGCGCACTCAACAAACTGAAGAAAGAAATGTCGAAATTGGAGCAGAAACTCGAGCGTCCCCCATCAGAGGAGGAGTTAGCCGACATGCTGGACATTCCCGAGGATAAAATCAAGACCATCTTGGGCATATCGGGACGACACATCTCGATTGATGCCCCATTGGTGGCCGACGAGGATGTGAACTTCGTTGACGTACTTCCCAACGAGGACACACCTGCTACCGACGACGCGCTGATGCGCGAATCACTCTCACTCGAGATAGAACGTTCACTCTCTACGCTGACCGAGTTTGAGCGCGATGTCATCAAGATGTATTTCGGCATCGGTCTACCCCACGCCCTCAGTTTGGACGAGATTGCCATGAAGTTTGGCCTCACACGCGAACGAGTACGTCAGATTAAAGAAAAAGGGCTAAAGCGACTTAAAAACAGTTCAAAGAGCAAACATCTAATTGCGTATCTGTAATTGCCGACCAGTCGCATACCCCATGGGAAACTATCTGAAACAATAACCTATACCAACATTGCAGCACCGGCATGCGCGTCGGTGCTGCAATGTGTAGGCAGCGACCGCCTCACCTCCTCAACGCATCACAGCAATCCGCAGCATGGAAATCGTAGAGAAGTACTTTCCGCATCTTACTTCCGCGCAGCGCGCTCGCTTTAACACCCTGACACAACTGTATGGCGAGTGGAACCAGCGCATCAACGTCGTGTCACGCAAAGACATGGACGACTTCGATATGCACCACGTACTGCACTCACTGGGCATTGCCAAGGTGGTCTCATTCCTGCCCGATGCACAAGTGCTCGACCTCGGCACGGGCGGTGGTTTCCCAGGTATACCGTTGGCCATACTCTTTCCGAACACACACTTTACACTGGTAGATTCTATTGGAAAAAAAATTAAAGTGGTCGATGCCGTCGTACAACAGCTAGAACTGCGCAACGTAACCACTCGCAACTGCCGCGCCGAGCAGACGGAGGGTCAGTTTGACTTCGTAGTGAGTCGCGCCGTGGCCAGCATGGAATCGCTCGACCAGTGGTCGCGCTCAAAAATAGCACCCGTAAGCCGTCATTCCCTACCCAACGGACTACTCTGCCTAAAAGGCGGCGATCTCGTTGCCGAATTAGAACCCTACGCAGATCGCATCACCCGTTACAACCTGTCCGACCACTTCAGCGAAGACTTCTTTACCACAAAGCAAGTAGTCTACCTTTCACCAAAACAAATGCTTGCATCCACCATCCGCCGTACCGCAGCATCTGGCGCTAACATGTAGTGCCACACAAAATAGCTAACCGCCATGCTCAGCAATACGCCTCAATGGGTAGCCGCCTACACCAACTCGCGTGCAGAAAAGAAAATGGAAGAGGTGCTTCGCAACTCGGGATACGAAGTATATCTCCCCCTTAAACGCACCCCACGGAAGTGGAGCGACCGCATCAAGATGGTGGACATGCCATTGCTTCCCTCCTACCTGTTCATACGCATCATCGGAAAACAGGTGGTGCCACTCCGTTCCACACCGGGCATCGTAACCCTTATCCACTTCAAGGGCGACATAGCCGTGGTTCCCGACCGCGACATCGAGGCCATGAAAAAGCTTGTGCAGTCGCAACAGAACATTGTTGTACAGAACTACAACAAGATGCGCAAAGGCACACGCGTCCGCATCACCCACGGTTCGTTCAGTGGCTTGGAAGGTGAAGTGGTCAGTGACAACAAGGACGGCAACTTCGCCGTCATCATCGAATGCCTCAGCGTGTCGCTCGTTACCACCATCAACCATGAATTCATGGAGGTAATAGAGCCACCCACACAGGCCAACAGCTTAAAAAGCAACCGATGGAACCTATAGCAACAACTCCTTTAACCTATCTTTCCTCAAGCTGGATGGTCTCCACCCCACGTCCCTACCAGCAGCAACGCACTGAACTATGAAAATCATCATTGCAGGAGACGGCGAGGTAGGCTTCTACTTGGCAAAATCGCTTTCTGAACTGAACCACGAAATCACCGTGGTCGACCCCCACGACGAACTCTTAAAGAAGTTGGAGTCGGAGACCGACTTACTGACCATTACAGGCGACTCCACATCGCCCAAGACACTGGCCGAAGCCAACGTGGACAACTGCGACCTCTTTTTATCGGTACTGCATGACGAATCCATCAACCTCGTTACCTGCATTCTGGCCAAGAAATTAAAAGCTCGGAAAACTGTGGCTCGCATCTCCAACGCAGAGCTACTGCAACCAAAACACCGCGAAATGTTTCGCGATCTGGGCGTGGACGAAATGGTCTGCCCAGAACGCATCGCGGCCAAGGAAATCACCAACCTACTAAGCAATACCGTAGCCACCGAATTCTTTGACTTTTCGGGAGGTCTGCTTACGATGTACCTCATCCGACTGGAAGAGGGTTCGGAAGTCATCAGCCGCTCGGTGAAAGACCTGCTGGCCACCTATAGCACTATGCACGCTCGCATCGTGGCCGTGCTGCGCGATTCCGAAACTATCATTCCGCACTCGGAGTTCACCTTTCAGGTGGGCGACCTTGCCTATATCATTTCCAAACCCAACCAATTGGATGCCATCAAGAAGCTGGCAGGCAAACGCGACGTAAAGATTCGCAACGCCATGATAGCAGGCGGAGGCCGCATAGGGCGCTACGCTGCCCAGACTCTGGAAGACAATATGCACATTACCCTCGTAGATGCCGACCACACGCGCTGCGAAGAACTGACCGAACTCCTAAACCACACACTCGTTATCAATGGGGATGCAACCGACATAGAGATGCTTAAAGATGAAGGACTCCTAAACAATGATGCCTTCATCGCCGTTACCAATTCGTCGGAAACCAACGTCCTCACCTGCCTGCATGCTCGTAAGTTGGGCATAAAGCGCACAATTGCACTTGTAGAGAACACCGGCTTCATCAACATTTCTCAAAACATTGGCATCGACACCATCATTAATAAGAAGCTCATAACGGCCAGCTACATTGCGCGCTTCATTGTGAAGGGAGATGCCGTGTCAAGCAAATGGCTCAGTGGCACCAACGCCGAGTTGATAGAATTTCTGGTCGGCCGCCGTTCGGCCGCAACGCGCCATTCCATCAAAGACCTACATCTGCCAGATGGAGCCACCATAGGAGGCATCATTAGAGGCAACGAAACCATCCTTCCAAGCCGAGACACGCAGCTCCAAGAGAATGACCGAGTGGTGGTTTTCACGTTGCCCAAAGTGATGGACCGCGTAGGACGACTATTCGACTGACCCAATGCGCCGCTCCTTATTCTGTACTGAAAGGGTCTCCCAATCTTTGTTTTACACCCCTTATATCCTAACAATGGGCGTAAACAGGGTGGACAGTAAAACTGTTTAGTTGGCAGACAACATGTCAAAACGCACTGCCATTAGCCACATCCGAACCTTCAACTTCCGACTGATATACAAACTGCTCGGCTCGTTACTCATGTGGCTCAGCGCCGCCATGATCTTGCCTTGTGCTGTCTCACTCGTTTGCCACGACGGCTCGCAGTTTGAGCTATCCATATCCATGCTCCTCATGCTGGCCGCAGGCCTCTTTCTGCACAACATTGCAGGCCGAGGGGCTGCCTACGAACTTCACGAGAAAGAAAGCTTTTGGCTCACAAGCCTAATGTGGCTATTAATCCCACTACTTGGAGCTATGCCGTTCGTTCTTAGCGGCAGCGTCAACAATTTCGTTGACGCACTCTTTGAGTCGGTGTCTGGCTTCACCACAACGGGGTCGAGTATTCTGACCAACCTCGACGAGGTGCCACGAGGTGTCATCGTGTGGCGCAGCATGACGCAATGGGTCGGAGGACTGGGGCTCATCATGTTCATCATTGCGATGCAGCGACGGCTACACGTGGGTGGCACCCACCTCTACGGTGCAGAATTTTCTGGTACCATCCAACGAAAACTTAACCCACACATGACGACCAGCGTATCGCTCATGTGGCGAGTATACATCGCTATGACCATCGGGCTGCTGGCCATTCTACTACTGACGGGCAACGGATTCCTCAATGCATTTTGCATCACGATGAGCGCCGTCTCCTCTGGAGGCTTTCTACCCTCCAGTGCTGGATTGTCGGATTTCTCCACCCTCTCCCTGGGGGTGCTTACCGTCTTCATGCTTTTCTCTGGCATCAACATTGCGTTACTCTACAAACTATTCACCGGGCACTTCGCCGATATGTGGCACGACGAAGAACTACGACTATACCTTATACTATTTATATGCGGAGCGTCTGCCATCGCGGTATCCATGTATAGTGCATGCATAACGCTACCTTCAGCTATTGGGCGCGCCTGTTTCCACGTAGCCAGCACCATCTCCACCTGCGGACTGGTACTACCAGCCGATACATCAATGCCCACATGGCCACTGCTGGCGGCCATCATCACCCTCCTGTTTATCGTGCTGGGTGCATCGGCAGGCTCCACTGGTGGCGGACTGAAACTGAAACGCGTCATGATCTTATTCCGCTATGTGCAGAACTATCTGCTGAGCATGGTGCATCCGCGTGCAGTTGCTAAAGTAAAGATTGACGGCCGTGTCATCAGCAACGAATACATCAACAAAGTATTTGCCTTCGTGTTTCTCTACATGGCGTTCGCCGCAGGCGGCACCTTGTTGCTGACGGATAGTGGCCAACCTCTCGCCTCATCAATATGCCTCGCTTTGGCCAACCTCTCCAATCTGGGTCCCACACCTCTCATCCACATAGCCGACCCCACATTCTGTTATACTGCACTACCCACATTGAGCAAATGCGGTCTGATTGTGCTTATGCTGGCGGGGCGCATCGAGATTTTTGCACTCATAGCCATCTTCTCTCCTGCTTACTGGAAACGTTAACCCCTACCATTCCTCCATGCACACTCTTAGCCGACCAAGCAAACTCAGCGCACTGCTCCATCCTATAGGGCTCCCCCTAATGGGCGAAGGCCTACTCATGGTGGTCTGCAACATAGTGGGCTTACTTAAAGGGGACGCTTGGGAGCCATCTCTATTGCTTTGTGCCTGTGCATTAACCGCCTTGGGATGGAGTCTTAACCGCTTTGTTCCAAAGGGTGACATGAGCACCGACCGGCGTCTGCCCTACTTGCTCGTAACACTCCTTTGGCTTGTCGTGGCACTATTCGGCACCATACCGTTCCTCACGACGGGGTGCATCCGCAGCCTGCCAGATGCGCTGTTCGAATCCATGAGTGGTTTCACTTCAACAGGGGCTACCGTAGTAAACGACGTAGAGCAACTGCCCGCCACCATCCTACTGTGGCGCAGTGCCACACAATGGGTTGGCGGCTTTGGCATCATCCTTATCGTTCTGGCCGTCGTGCCAACCTTAGGCATTAACAAGTACAGCCTCTACACCGCCGAGGCATCGGGCGCTGATGCAGCCAAATCCACCAACACTACTCGCGATGCCGTACGCCACACCCTCAGCGTCTACCTACTACTGACGTTTTTCTTCATCACCGCGCTGCGTCTAAGCGGTCTGCACTGGTGGGAAGCCATCAACCTTACGTTCACAAACATCTCCTCTGGCGGTTTTTCCACCCACAACGACGGCCTCTCTTCCCTTCCCCATGCCTCTCAATGGCTACTCGGTGCAGCCATGCTACTCAGCGGCATCAACTTCACCCTCATGTACGACATCGGCAGGCTCCGTTTCCGTAACATCAAAAACAAATTGGAACAACTGCGCTACTACATCGCCATGTCGGCCTGCTGCATTTTGCTGACCGTTATTACCCTGCATTTCCATGACGGCGAGACTTGGCCCACCGCGCTGCGATTAGGCACATTGCAGGGCATCAGCTTCATTTCCACCACGGGCAGCCTTCTGACCGATACAGAACAATGGTGGATGCCGTTGCTCATCGTCCTCATGACGCTGACACTATGTGGTGGTATGGCTGGGTCTACCGCTGGCGGACTCAAGACCATGCGCATTGTCATCCTGCTGCGCAACGTCCGCAACCTGCTACGTGGCAGACTCCATCCTCATGCCGTCAGCCCCATTCGCCTCAATGGACATCCCGTTGCCCCCCACCTCATCACCAACGTGATGGTCATCTTCTTTGTCTACGCCTTTGTGATGGTCGCTGCTGCTTGCCTGCTTTTGCTGATGGGTGTACCCGCCAAGGAGACCATTGGTGCCACCATCGGCTGCCTGACAGGCTACGGACCTGGACTGGGTTCTTGTGGAGGCTTGGGCAACTACGCCAGCATGTGCGGAGGTGCCAAGTTGTTGCTCGCCTTCGTCATGCTTATGGGGCGATTAGAATGCCTCACCATCCTACTCCTCTTCATACCTCGTTTCTGGACGCGACGCTGAGCAGAATCAGCACAACTGTATCTGGACAAAAGCTGCCATACTGTGCGCAGTGAATATCAACAACCTTTGGCGGACAAAACGGATGCCGTACAGCACCCGTCCCGAAAGTAAAGACGTATCTTTGCCACAAATTACGACCATGGACACCGCACCGTTAATCTCACTCAGCAACGTCTTTATCAGCCACCAAGACGGTCCTATTCTTTCCCACGTCAACCTCCAAATTCCCAAGGGTGATTTCGTTTACATGATAGGTAAGAGTGGAGCAGGCAAGACCTCCTTGCTGCGCGCGCTCTACGCCGACGTGCCCATTACCGAAGGCTCCGCCAGTGTGTGCGGTTTCGACCTCACCCATCTACGTAGGCGCGACTTGCCTCGGCTGCGTCGCAGCATAGGCATCGTCTTCCAAAGCTTTCGCCTGCTGCCCGACCGCAATGTGCGCGACAACTTGCTGTTCGTGCTGCGCGCCACTGGATGGAAGAAGCGTAAAGAGATGGACGCGCGCATTGAGGAGGTGCTGCAATGGGTCGGTGTGGCCGACAAGGCAGGGTCTATGCCATTCCGTCTCTCAGAGGGCGAGCAACAGCGCGTTGGCATTGCGCGTGCCATCATCAACAATCCAGCATTGATACTCGCAGACGAGCCTACTGGCAATCTTGACCCAATAACCTCGCAGGAAATTATTTCACTATTGAGGGACATCAACAAGAAGCAAGAGGTTACAATGCTTATCTCCACCCACGACTTCATGACGATAGAGAAGTATCCTGCGCGAGTGGTTTGCTGCGAAAACGGCACGCTGGTCGACCCCGAAGCCAACCAAAGAGAGGCCGAAGCACAATAAAAAAGAGGCCTCTGCGTAATTACACCCACAACCACAATGCTTCACAACATGATAGCAACATCATCGCCAGCACCACGTCAGCACCTGCAGTTGCGTGCGGCTGTCCTCCAGCCTGAAGCCCGTGTTGCCACGAAGTCTTCAATCCTTTCGTTTTCGTTCATCCCTGTTAAAGCACTGCGTAGCCTTGCTTCTGCAACGGCAGTAGCACTGCTTTGCCTGCTCATGGTGCTTCCGGTCGCTGGTTGGGGACAATCCTCCCGCAAGGGAGTGAAGGAAGTCTCCCCGTTCGTCGAAGGTCGACAGAAAGTGCGTCGGAGCGACTATGACTCGGTATGGAAGTTTACCAGCTTTGAGGGTAAGAAGAAGTACTATTGTCAATTCGACTATGCTACCATGCCCACCCTCACCGAAAGCCGTCGGCCTGAGTGGGGCAACTTCTCGCCAGTGATGAACTATCTGACCACCGTTACGCGCTCTCCCCTACGCATCTGCGCCATTTTTGCTCTCAACCCCTCGGTAACCGATGAAGAGCAGCGCACCGCCCTCATCGAGTCTGCTCGCAGTGAAGCCCTGGCAGCTCAAAAGGCTTTGACTTCGTGGATGACCGAGCGAGAGATGCGCAACAAGGTGCAGATACAGGTGGCTCAAGTGGACTACCGTTACTGGATGGGCAACGACTACTTCAGCTCCGAGCAACCACAAGAAGAGATTATCCGCTTAGGCTATATACTTTACTTCGGCACGAAGAAGGTGAACCTCTTCCCCAGCGCAGCAGAGGGAGCCAAGTCATTCAACAACATCAAGTTTTTCCCCAATGATGCCACTGTGCAAGAGTCGTACGATGCCCTGCTCGACGACCTGGCGGCCTACCTGTCCGAGAACGACCGCTTGGAGGTACTTCTCCGAGGCTATAGCGACAACATCGGAACCGATGCCTACTGCAAAGGCCTGTCTCGCCAACGTGCTGTCGAAGTCAAGAAGAAACTCATTGCGCGCGGCATACCCTCCTATCGCATAGAGATAGAAGCCAACGGCTCCGCCGACCCACTGGGCGACAACTCTACCTATGAAGGGCGCATAGCCAACAACCGCGTGGCTATCGTGCTGCAATAACCCCCTGGCAACCCCTCTTCAGCAGTTGCTACACGCCTCTATTGACAAGGACTTTTACCGCGAGTTGTGCGATCAGCACAGCTCGCTTGTGCCTTTGTTTCATCAGGCGTGGTGGCTGCAAGCCGTGTGTGGCGAGGACTGGCAGGCCATCATCTGCCAAGATGGCGAGCGCACTGCTGGCGTATGGCCGCTGCACATGCGTCGCAAATACGGCCTGCGTTGTGCCCTCATGCCACAGCTCACTCCCTACGGCGGCCCCCTATATTTTCCACCCGACGGACTGTCGTCCGCACGCCTGCCCGACTTTGAGAACAAGGTGGTGCAGGCCATGATGCCCTGCATTGACAGCCTGCGGCTGCACCTCTCCATCCTCAAGCTATCGCCAGCCATATCCAACTGGCTCCCTTTCTATTGGCAAGGCTTTCAGCAGACCACACGCTACACCTATCGCATTGCCGACATTCGGAATCCAGAGCAGGTGCTGAACAACTTTGACCGCAGCAAACAACGTGCTCGCACCATTCGCCAAGCGGAACCACACTACCAACTGGTCGACAACCTGACGGCCACCCAGTTTGCCACTATGCACCATCGCTACTGGCAGTCGCAAGGAGAAGCTGACCTGCTGAGCCTCGACCTTATAGAACGGGTGGTTGAATCGGCCACTGCACGCCACCAAGGGCTGCTACTCGGCCTGCGCAACGCCGAAGGACAGGTGGTTGTGGCCTGGTTCGTTGTGTATGACAGCCGCTGCGCCTATGCCCTGCTGTCGGCGCGCTCCGAGGCACATACCGCACGCGACAAAGATGCCACCGCCCTGCTGATATGGAAGTTCTTGCAGCGCTTGGCACCACTCACCCAAGTATTCGACTTCGAAGGCAGTATGGAGCCTGGAGCCGAATACTACTACCGCTCCTTCGGAGCTGTACAAACCCCTGTCATGCAGCTTACGCGCTGCAGCAACGCGCTGCTCCGCGCCGCCCTTACCTTTCGTCGCACCTAACCCCCCAAAACAGTTCGCCCCGATGGACATTCTGCTGCTGATGATAGGCAAGACCGACGAGAAGTATCTGTGCGACGGCATTGCGCTCTACGAGTCGCGGCTGCGCCACTATGCCAATGTGCGCCTACTGCCTCTCAACGAGGTGCGCGGAGGGCACCTCCTCGGTGTTGAAGAACTTAAACGCCGCGAAGCAGAGCTAATTGAGAAGGAACTGAAGCCCACCGACTGCGTGGTACTACTCGACGAGCATGGCCGCCAGTACCGCTCCGTCGAGTTTGCCGACTTCCTGCAGGGGCGCATGAATGCAGGCACACGTCGGCTGGTCTTCATCATTGGTGGTGCGTTCGGCTTCTCCCCCACCCTCTACAGCCGTGCGCAGTTCAAGCTATCGCTCTCTGCCATGACTTTCAACCACCAGATGGTACGCCTCTTCTTTGCAGAACAACTCTACCGAGCCTTCACCATTCTGCGCAATGAGAAGTACCACAACGAGTGATGGCCCACAACACAAGACCAAAACATCCTAAAACATAAAACCAAGAACTGTTATGAATGTACTACTCATCAATGGGTCGCCCAATGCTAACGGCTGCACCCACACAGCTCTCAGCGTAGTGGCTGAGACCCTCAACCAAGAAGGAATTAGCACCGACCTCCTGCACATTGGCCACAAAGATATACGGGGCTGCATCGGATGCCGTAGGTGTGCCGAGCTGGGACACTGCGTCTTCAACGATATAGTCAACGAGACAGCCGCTCGCTTCGAGCAGGCTGACGGTCTCGTTGTTGGCTCGCCGGTCTATTTTGCTTCGGCCAACGGCACACTGACCAACTTCTTAGACCGTCTTTTCTATAGCACGCCGTTCTCCAAGCGTATGAAAGTAGGAGCCGCCGTCTGCTCAGCACGACGCGCCGGCACTACCGCCACGTTCGACCAACTCAACAAGTACTTCACCATTTCCGAAATGCCCATAGCCAGCAGCCGTTATTGGAACATGGTGCATGGCAACACTCCCGAAGACGTATTTCGCGACGAAGAGGGTGTGCAGTGTATGCGCATCCTGGCGCGCAACATGGCTTTCCTGCTGCGTGCCGTTGCGGCCGAGCGCGAAGCGCATGGGCTTCCCATGCAGGAGCAGACCGTCTACACCAATTTCCACAGTTGATTATCGGCTCAATACGCCGACTGGTAAATCCTCGGCCATGCAAGCGACAGCACCTCGGTGCCGTCGCTTCTTTTTTTGCAGCGCAGCGCGCTGGCAAATAACGCTACACCAGAGCCTCAAGGCAAAGAGGCTTGACATGTCGGCCAAAAAGCGTACCTTTGCACATCCGATGCAGTTTTGCATAGAGCCCGTGTTCTGCGGGGCTTGGATAAGCGTTCCCCCTCTTGACCTTTCCTCATTTCCTACAGTACGTGGGGGCATACGCCCTTGGGCACAGCCCCTGATGCCGTACGGCACGTACCCACACCCCAACGTATCGCCCTATCGGTACAGTAGTTGCGACACCACAATGCAGTACGACTTTTTGCCTTGTGCCGTACGGCAGGCACCCCCTGTGCCGTACGACACAGGCTGCTTTCCCCATAGGGCAATAAAGGCACTGCACAGCCGTTATTGCACCCTAACTATAAGGAAACAAACACAACACTCTGCGCTGTGAGTAGCAACCCTTTCAAGAAACTGGCTGGTCAAACAGCCGTCTATGGCCTCGGCACCATGGTGCCCCGACTGCTCAACTACTTGCTCGTGCCTATCTACACCCGTGTCTTTGCGCCCGAGGTGTACGGGCAATTCACCGAACTTTACGCCTACATAGCCCTGCTGCTCGCACTGCTCACCTACGGCATGGAGACCACCTTCTTCCGCCACGGCCGAGGACAAGACTTTGCCAAAGTGTACGGCAACATCATGACCTCCATACTCTCCACCACCACCCTCTTTGTGGTGGCGGTAGTGGCTTTCCACGGAGCCTGTACCAATGCCATAGGCTACCACGGCAAGGACATCTACATCCTGCTGCTCGGGCTGGTAGTGGCCGCCGATGCCATCACGGCCGTACCCTTCTGCGTGCTGCGACAGCGCAATGAAGCACGCCGCTTTGCGCTTATCAAAATAGCCAACGTGTGCACTAACGTAGGCCTTAACCTGCTGTTCCTCGTCGCCTTGCCTGGCACCTTCGGTCCGTTGGCCGAACGCTGGTTTGGCGCGGAGGCTGGCATGCTCACCTGGGTATTTGTGAGCAACCTCATGGCCAGCCTGCTCAACATGGCACTGCTGCTGCCCGAGTTCAAGCGTATTCGACTGCAATGGGATGCCAAACTGATGCGCCGCCTGTTCAGTTATAGTCTGCCCTTGATGCTGGTGGCTCTGATTGGCATGGTCAACGAGGTGGCCGACAAAATCGTGGTGCGATACATGGTACCCGATAGGGAAACCGCCATGCAGCAGCTCGGCATCTATGGTGCTAACTATAAACTTGCGGTGCTAATGACTATCTTCGTACAGATGTTTCGCTACGCCAGCGAACCCTTCTTCTTTGAGAAGGCCGAGGATCGCAATTCGCCACAGCTCTTTGCCGACGTGATGAAGTACTTCGTCATCTGCGGGCTGTGCATCTTTCTACTCATCACCCTCTTCCTCGATTTCTTTGGCTACTTCATCGGAAGCGAGGGCAGCAGCTACCGCGAAGGACTGGGCATTGTGCCCATCGTTCTGATGGCCAACCTGCTGTACGGAGTGGTATTCAACCTCTCCATTTGGTATAAACTGAGCGACCACACGCGCTATGGCACCGTCATCACCGCGGTGGGTGCCTGCGTAACGCTGCTCTGCCTGCTGCTGCTCGTGCCTGTCATCGGCTACTGGGGAGCAGCGTTGGCACACCTGGGGTGCTACCTCGTCATGGCCATCCTCTCTTATTGTTGGGGGCAGCGGGTCTACCCCATCCCCTACGACATGCGACGCATCGGCCTCTACATCCTGCTGGCCATCCTGCTGGCAGCCCTCAGCATGCTGTGGCATCCCTCTTCGGCAGGACTACGCATTGGGCTCAACCTGCTGTATTTAATCGTGTTTCTCCTCATCGCTTTCCGCTTGGACCTGCGCAAAGCTCTCCGAGCGTAGACGACCCACATACATCTCGACACAATAGCAAGCGACACCACACTGAACGTCATCAACATCAACCACACAACACCCACCACCGCCATGAACACATCGTCAGAAAGTGCACTTGCTACAGCCATTGACCGACAACTCACCCTTTTCCACAGCGGAACCACCCTGCCGTGGCAGCACCGTCGCGAAGCCTTGCTACGCCTGCGCAACAGCATAGTGCAGCACGAAACCGACATCACCACCGCCCTGCAGGCCGACCTGCACAAAGCAGCTTTCGAGGCCTACACCACCGAGATAGGCATGGTGCTCGGCGAGATAGGCCACCTGCTACACATGGGGAAACGCATGGTGAAGCCGCAGCGTGTGGCACGCAATCTGTTCACCATCAACGCTCGCAGCCGAATACTTTACGAACCCTACGGTCAGACCCTCATCGTCTCGCCGTGGAACTACCCGTTCCACCTTGCCCTGCTACCTGTGGCTGGAGCCATCGCTTCGGGCAACGTGGTTGTACTGAAAGTGTCGCCCAGCGCACCAGCCACCAACCGAGTGATGCGCACCATCATAAGCGAAGCCTTTCCGAATGAGGAGGTACTCCTTGTGGAAGGCCACCGCGATGTCAACACCTGGCTCTTTGCTCGCCGATGGAACCACATCTTCCTCACTGGCAGTCCCGAGCTCGGCAAGGTGGCCATGGCATCGGCTGCCCAGCACCTCACCCCCGTAACCCTTGAGTTGGGAGGTAAAAGCCCCTGCATTGTCGACGAAACAGCCGATATTGACCTGGCCGCACGCCGCATCACCTACGGCAAACTGGTCAACGCTGGCCAAACCTGCATTGCACCCGACTACCTGCTGGTACACCCCTCGGTGAAGCAACCTTTGGTGGAAGCCATGAAGCGCTATGCTACACAATTCTACGGAAACGACTTGCTTACCTCTGAACAATATCCTCATATCATCACTGATGAGGCCATGACGCGCCTGGTCTCCTACGTAGAGGAGAACCGCAGCCGCATAATATTCGGCGGCCGCTACGACCGCGACACACGCGCCATGGAACTTACCCTTATCGACGGCATGACTGGAGCATTAGAACACCGAGAGATATTCGGCCCCATCATGCCCGTATGCACTTTCGACCACATCGACGAGGTCATCAAGCTGCTTCAACAGCGAGAGAAACCCTTGGCACTCTACTACTTCTCGACCGACAAGCAACGCATACGCCACCTGCTGCGACGTACTACCTCTGGCGGAGCCTGCATCAACGAGACACTGATGCACGTAACCAACAGCCACGTTCCCTTCGGCGGAGTGGAAAACAGCGGTCTGGGGGGCTACCACGGCAAGTACTCGTTCGAGGCCTTTTCTCACAAGCGCGCCGTGCTACATTACGGGCGAACGGACTTCCTATTCAAGTACCCACCCTACACCAGCCGCTGGATGAAACTTGTCAAACGCATCATGAAATAAAATGAAAGCGCACTGGGAAACAGCCCAGTATCAGTCCCCACTCGGGCCAATGGCCCTACAAGGCCTCGACGGGCTCTTGCACACCGCCCGATTTGCCGATACACGAGCAGAGATGCCCACCCCAACGGTAGACATCTCTCACGCCTGCTTTGCACAGGCCAAACAATGGCTGGACGAATACTTTGCAGGCCACAACCCCACGTGGAGACCACCGCTGCAATGGGATGGCACTCCTTTTCAAGTGCGTGTGTGGCAGAAGCTTTTAGACATTCCCTACGGACAAACCTGTACCTACCGCCAGTTGGCCATTGAGGCAGGCAACGTGCACTTAGCACGAGCCATTGGTGGAGCGCTGCACCGCAATCCGCTGCTCATCATCGTGCCCTGCCACCGAGTGGTAGCCTCCGACGGCACGGTGGGAGGCTACGCAGCAGGCACTGCTCGCAAGCAGGCACTACTGCAATTGGAGCGCTGCCCACGGTAGCCTTCATTCAGCAGACAACCCAGTCCGATCAGCAGACAGAACGACCTAACCAATCTTCTCGCACAGGCTGTTCACCAGCCCCATGTCGGAATCTTCCATCTGGCTGCAACTCTTACCAAGTGCATCCAGTTCTTCCTCGCTATAGACCACAGCACTACCATCATAGCGATAACAACGGCAATTGCGCTTACACCCAACGAGTGCCACCATCATACCGATGCATGCCAAGACAAAAAATGTACGCTTCATATAATAGATTCTATTCTGTTGTATATTCAGAAACGGCAGGCTTGAGGAAGTCGACCACCACGCGTTCGGACAAACTGTGGTAGTCATAAGCCGTTTGGAGACGACCGTCATCCACCAGCAGTAGCACAGGAAACTGCCCATAGGTGATGTGCATAAACGTATCCACACTGATGCACGTATGCACCACATCAGCACGTTCCGTCTCTCCATAGAACGCCGAGAGGTCGGGCAATTGCTCGCCTGGATAGACGAAGACGAAGTTCTCTTCCTCCAACCCATTGCGACGCTGAATGTTGGAAAGCTTGGCTGCCGCCATGCGACAGTAGTTGCACCGAGGGCTGAACATGCCCACAATCTTGCGTCCCTCGCTTACATGGTAATTCTGCCAGTCGGGCAACGCCACCATGCGTTCCGCCATGGCTTGATTGACGGGCACCTCATTCTTTTTAAACCAATTGTCGGGTGCCGACATCACAAAGAGTGCTACCAACGGAGTGATGCCTACCAGCACATCAAGCCACACCCGTCGGTAACGCAGACCGAGCAGCACGCCAAGAACAGCCAGTATCGCAGCCCAAGCCAATAGAAAATGAAAATTATAGACGCTAACATGCAGCACTCCACGCAATCCAAACCACACAATCAGCCCGACAATCAGCAACGGTTCCACCGCCAACAGCCACCATCGTGGCTGCCACTCCTCCGATGCAAACTGCCTCACAAACAACAGCAGCAGCAGCAAAACTGCATTCTTCAGCATGGACTGCATTGGATTAAAAGGCAGCAATTCGCCGAAGCAGTGGCAACTATCCGTTCTACCTCGCAAAGCCAGCACTGCAAGCATGCAGGTGAAGGCGAGCAGCATCAGCATCGTCAGCCCAGTCGTCTCCCTATGATAGCGATTGGCCAACAAGGCTATGCCCAAGACCATCTCGCCTACAATCACCAGCCTGGCAGCTATTGCCGTAAGGTTAAAACTCAGAAGTCGCAGCGAATACACATAGATTTCGAACTGCTCAATAGCCACAAACTTACAGAGTGCGGAAAAAACAAAAAGCCCTCCGACGAGAGCTTTGAGGATGTTCGCAACAGGTTTCATACGCAATTGAGGTCAACCACACCACGCGTAGCACCGTTCAGCCGCACTACGCACCGCTATCATGCTCCACAATCGAGCCGTTCCTACTTAGGGGTAGGCAGGTTGGGATAGGTCGACACCGAATCCTTGTCGATTTGAGTACAGGCGTAGTCGTACACCGTCTTGACACGTTCTCCCTCATGGTCGGTAGCCACTCCCAAGCGCTGCAAACGCTTGCATTTCATTGAGCGGTCAATGTTGACCACCATGGTATCGGGAGCAGGAGTCTGGTCCGAAACGCACAGACAGTAACGACTCTTTTGGCATGCGCCAACAACAACAAGCAATGCTACGGTGAGCAAGGCACCAAAATATCTTCTTTTCATGAAATTCAAAACTAGAGTTCAACAATTAAAAAACTACAGAGCACCTACCCAAAGACTACTCAAACGAATAATCGGTGCAAAGAACCGAATCGGTCAAATCAACTTGCAAGACATCGCGGTCGTAGTACACAAAACGGATATCCATGCAGTCGCCACGATCAATCTCTATTACCCGAATCACTTGGTCGTGCTGCACCGTGCAGGTGCACTCTTTGGATTTGCCACAAGAGACCAGCCCCAAAACGCCGCACACCAAGGCCAAAAACAATCCTGTTCTACGCTTCATCATGAACTCGTATTCTGTTACTGATTTAGAGTGCAAAGGTAGTATTTTTTTTGCACATGGCTACCAAAAACCAAACACAAGTGTTTCACCACGCTGTGCCAGCAAGGCCTCGCTGCCTGCCGTACAGCACTCGCAAAGCAGCCGCACGACTATCAAAATTTTGTAGAACGCAATAATTTACGTACCTTTGCAAAGTCATTCAGCCCCAACATGACTGCTCACTGTTACACACCAAGCGCACTAACACTGGGATTGAACGAAAAGACAGACCGTTTACGTCAATACCCCAATTGCATGCTGTGGTGGTGCATGTTCTTGCTGCTACTGTCGCCTCATATTCTGCATGCTGACGAGATACGAATGAGCACCTCTTCATCAATGCTCGTGCGACACATTTTAGGCACCAACACCATACTCAACCCCTCGGTAGATAACAGTACCTTCCCCGCGAACTGTACCAGCCAGTTGATGCTCATCAGCGATTCGCAGTGGGACATTGCACTTGACGTGGTAATGTACTCTCCTTCCCGACAGAGCACCATCAAGATATACGACAAGAGAATCGATAGCCTTCACCTCGTAGAGACTATTATGGGCACGCAATATAACATGCCCACCATAATGTGCCACTCAGGCACAGCCATCATCGTATTCCAGACTGGCAGTGACGATGCTGGAGGCAATTTTACCATTACAGCCACGACATCCATGGACTCCATCGCACGGGGCACGCCCATGCGCAACGGTAGTGTACACACCCTTAGCTGCAACGAAATGCTGTTGGATCCCAGTGGACTTGCGCCCTACAACAATGACACTACCGAGAGCAGATGGCAGGCTGTAATGCGCCCATCCCTGCCATTTAACGGTCGCACCTTGTTGCACGGAAAATGTTCCATAGCCGAGGACGACACACTGGCCATCTTCGACGGTCCTAACACTTCATCACCACTGTTGGCCTGCTACTCAGGCATAACAGCCATCAGCAACATCGACTTGTCCTGCACCTCCGAACAAATCTGCATCCTGCTGATAAGGCACACGCCGCGACACGAGTGGATTAAGCAGCCCGGGTTCTATCTCCAAATGGGCTATGCACTGGCCAACGAAACGTTTACTACCGCCGTGGACAGCACCACATGGCGCTTCTCCTGGGATGCCACAACCGAAGGCCCCTGGACAGTACGCTATTGGACTCAAGAAAACAACTACTTAGTTCGCGAGATTGAATGTCTGACAACTCGAGCCACCTTGACTGATTTACCAGCCAACACCTACTTGTTCGTGCAGATAAAAAATCACTCATGTGGTACCTCTCCTACCTACACGTTCCTTCTTCCGCCCCTGTGCCACACCGAGGCATACGACTGCATCAACGCAGCCGACCTCCTCACATGTCATGTCAAAGCCACAACAGGCAGTTTTACAAATCCCTACGTGCTGGCTGGCGTAGTCAATCTGGGGCAATACAGTCCCTCTTCGAAACATACCGTTTGCACCGACACCACCCAACGCGACCGCCGCACTGGGAATCAGCTGCGAGTGGTGCCTCCTGGCGAGAGCTATTCGGTACGTCTGGGTAGTTGGCAAACAGGCTCAACAGGAGCCAGCATCTCCTACCAGTACGTGGTCGATACGATGGCCTACGACATGCTCTCCTTAAGCTACGCAGCTGTCATGCAAGACCCAAACCATTCTCCTGACCAACAGCCCCATTTCACGTTCGAAATTACCGACCTACAAGGTCGCCAACTCAACCCAGAGTGCTACTCGGCCAACTTCATAGCCAGCAGAAATCTGGGCTGGAACACTGCTGCAGAAGAAGTGCTATGGAAAGACTGGACCACCGTGATGATTGACCTAACACCGCTCCAGGGTCAGGTAATCTACATCAAACTCACCGCCTACAACTGTTCGCCAGGAGGCCACTATGGCTATGCCTACTTCTCCTTGAAATGCGGTTCCAAGCAGATGCAATCGCTTTCATGCGGTGAATCAAACGACAACGTCTTTATTGCTCCAGCAGGGATGACCTACAAGTGGTACCCTAAGAGCCAACCCGACAGGATACTATCCACTGCTCGCACGCTGTCGGTACGCGACACCCAAACCTACTGTTGCGACATCAGCTATGCGCAAACCGCCAACCACAATTGCTTCTTCACCCTACGCGCTAAGGCAGGTCCCCGTTTTCCTTATGCTCGTTTTGAGCCACAACTGCGCAACTCCGACAGTTGTCGTTCGGTGTATCTGTTCGTCAACCAAAGCGTCATCACTCGCGACTACGAACATCACCACCTCACCGATTTCGAATGCGAGAGTTTTATGTGGGACTTCGGAGACGGCACGACATCCACCGAAGTGAGCCCTGCACATGTATACCGAGATACGGGACTTTACACCATACGCCTCATCGCAATGCTCGGCAATGGTGCATGTGCAGACACGACTGTGCAGCGGTTGCGCGTACGATCCACTTGCCCATTTGACACCACCATTTGCCCGGACAAATTTCCATTCCAATGGGGGCCACACTTCTTCACGAGCACAGGTATACAATACGACACGCTGATTAACCAGTTTGGCGGCGACAGCATCGTGGGATGGCGCCTGCGCACATTTGAAAAACAAGTGCAACGGGTTTATGACACCATCAACAGGCGTCAGCTTCCCTACATGCACGCTGGACGCTGGTACGACACCACGATAACAAACGATACGCTCTTCTATCCGATGGGAAGTCAACACCGATGCGATAGCACCGCCATCTACTCCCTTTATGTCATGCCCGATGCGATGTACATTCGCGACAGTTTCGTGTGCGACAATCAGCTGCCTATGCGTTGGCAAGACTTGACAATAACCGACAGTGGTACCTACAACAAGAACTATCGCGGACGTTTTGGACAAGACAGCACCTTTGTCATCAACGTCAGTGTAAAACATCCATACTATACCGACATAGACACCTCCCTGTGTGACGGAGAGGTGCTGCAGTTCCACGGATATACTTTTGAGACTGACAGCACCCACTATGTACCCTACTCCCTCTATCGCTTCTGCGACAGCATCTACCGTATACGACTGCATATCAATCATACCTACAACATTGATACCACTGTCCACATGTGCGAGGGAGATATCTACTACGTGGTGAACGGCGAAACACTCACGAACGACAGCGCCTACCTGCTACAACTGCAATCGAACCACGGGTGCGATAGTACCGTGCTACTGCACCTGAATATACATCCACATCGCACGACATCAGACACCCGATACATATGTGCCGAGGGGGTCTTGCACTATCACGACACCACCCTGTCGGGTTTCGGCCTTCATACCGTAGTCCTTCATACGCGCTACGGATGCGACAGCACCATAATGCTGCAACTCAGCAACGCATCCACCCACAAAGCTACACTGAAAGCCGAACCTCCCATGGCCTCCTACGAATGGCACGAAATACGACTATCCGATGCATCGCGAGGTGCCACCCGATCGCAGTGGTACATAGACAGCAGCTACGTGGGGAATGAAACTATCCTGTTCTACGACTACCCCGTGGAACAAGACTCGGTGCTGGTGATGTTGATTTCGATGGGATCACCTGGATGCTACGACACCTCCTATACATATATTGTAATGGAACGCGGCATCTGCTGGGTGCCCAACGCTTTTACCCCCAAAGAAAGCACCAACCGTCAGTTCTGCATCGGGTGGAACGACCTGCTCGAAGCAACCATGACCATCTACACCCGACAGGGACAATACATCACGAGCTACGATGCACTCCACGAATGTTGGGACGGCACAAAAGATGGCCACTCACTTCCGCAAGGTGCATACTTCTACCTACTGCGCTACACAACCCACAGCCGTCCTCAAAGCCCCTTCGTCAAAAGAGGTACGGTTCTACTGTTACGATAGCGCCGCACGTTCGATAGCAAACAACTACATTCAAACATAGTAAAAGCGGGAGTACTCATCTTTGAGCACCCCCGCTTTTGCTGTACCGCGATCAACAATGCGCGCTATCGCACCACGTCTACAATACGATAGTTGCGTGTACCAAGGCCTATAGACGCAGCATGCTCTATGGTGTGCATGCCATGACGACTGTTGATGCGCTCTATCATGGGTGCATTGTCGTTACCCTCGGAGGGCTGCATGTTAAAGATAATGTCTGCGCATGCCTGGTCGAGCGCCACGGGGTCGGTAGATGACAAGATGCCATAGTCTTTCAGTTTCACCTCCGAGGGCGTGGCTGCACAATCGCAGTCGACCGACATATTGTTCATCACAGCGATGTATACAATACCCTTGCGTGCAGTGAAAAAGTTGTGCACCGCCTGAGCAGCCGAGGCCATGCTCTCAAGAAAACCATCTTGGTCATCCACATTGTTCCAAAGCCCCTCAACGACCTGCTGACGACCAGCCGTGTGGATGTAGGCCTTGCCATTACTCGAGGCTACCCCGATGCTGGCGTTCTTCAACGCGCCACCCAAACCACCCATGGGGTGACCCTTAAAGTGAGCCAGGTTTACCATGAAGTCGTAGTTAGCCAAATGACTACCAACGATGTCGTACTTGATGTGAGTGGTGTCGACCACTGGTATTTGCATTTCGCCCTCTGCGTCCATAAGGTCGACGCCTCCAATTGTATTGAAGCCGTGCTGCTCAATAACTGCACGGTGCTCATCGTTGCTGGTGCGCTTGCCTGCATACGCCGTGTTGCACTCCACCAACTGACCACCCACATGGTTGACGAACTGGCCAATAAGTTCGGGTTTCAAATAGTTTGGGTTACCAGCCTCCCCTGTGCTGATTTTCACAGCCACCTTGCCATCGGCTTTCACACCCAGGGCATCATAAATAGCCACAAGGGCTTCGGGTGATACTTCCTGAATGCGATACACCACAGCCTGATCCTCTGCAGGTGTGGTAACGTCGGATTCCACATTGGCTTGTTTGCACCCCACCATCGTAAGCAGAGCAGCCGCGACGAGCATCATGTTTCTTTTCATTGTAATAATAGTTTAAAAGAAAAGGCATTCCCGTTGCGCAGGAATGCCCGATGAGTTCTTACTTGCGTTTGGTTACATTCTCTATCCAACGTTCCACCTTGGCCTTACCGCCACGCACCTCATGGCCGTAGAGGCTAAATTCGCCGACCACTTTGGCCTGCGGATAAACGGCTTTCAAATCGGACACACAACGTCCTAATCCGGAGCCCTCATGCGTGGTAAACGGCACGATAGTCTTGCCATTGAGGTCGCAATCACGGAAGAAAGTAAACATGACCTGCGGATAGGTACCCCACCACACGGGCCCGCCAATGAACACGGTGTCGTAGGCCGACATATCTGGCACCGAACCTTCATACGGAGGCAGTTCGCCCTTTTGTGCTTCGGCCTTAGCCACGTCGCAACAAGTCTTGTAGTCCATGTTGTCGTACTTGTTGGTCTTAATCTCGAAGCGTGCGGCACCCGTCAGCTCACAGATATAGTCAGCCACGAGTTTGGTGTTGCCTTCCTCGATGTTTCCCACGCTGTAGTTCTCGCCTGCGTGCGAGAAGTAGATAACCATTGTCTTACTCATATTGCTTTTTGTTGTTACTGTTTCGGGAACTTTCGCTCCGTTTTGGCCATTGCAGCCGATGGTCAAGAGGGCGCATGCGGCAAAGCAGATTACCGACGCGACTTTGGTGAGCATTCTCATAGTGCTTGTTTGTTGATAGGTGTTATACATTAATATATATAGGTGTCGTCCTGGCGCATTGAGGTTCGTTTCTTGCAGTCAGGCCGCTCTTTCTCGCGCCTTTTTCGGGTGGCAAAGGTACGACATTTCTATCACATAATTGTGCTTCGTGGCCATCTGCGCAGGCGAAGTGGCGCATTACAATACTGTACATTCGACTATACTGCGCCGTGGTTAAATCTTCATAATACAACGCGTAGCGCGACTTCATGCGCCATAATCTTAGTACTTTTGCAAGTCATTTGCGCAAAAATGGAACGTCGCTCGTATCATACTCTGCTGGTTTCACTGCTGGTTTCACTGCTCATTTGCGCGTGTGGCAGCAAAGTGGAGGTACAAGAATACAGCATTGTGCCTGAGCCCGCCCTGAAAATGATGAAACCAGGCACGTTTACGCTCGACACACGCACCAAACTCTGCTGCGTCAATATCGGACAGAACAGCGAAACCGTCCGCACCATCAGCAAGACGCTCCGCAAGATTCACTTCCACCCCTCGTTTGTGGGCACGCCGACGGACAATTGCATCAACGTGGTTCTCAACGACACGCTCAACCCGTCGCTCGGCGAGGAGGGTTACCTGCTGGAAGTGCGCAGCAACGGCATTTTCCTTACAGCCAATACAGAGACAGGGCTGTTCTACGCCTTTCAGACACTGCTGCAAATGGTGCCAGCCGACATTGCCAAGGCGCGCTACAGCAAGGTGGTACTACCGCTGTGCACCATTGAGGACACGCCTCGGTTCGCGTGGCGCGGATGCATGCTTGATTGTTCACGTCATTTCTTCAGCACAAAGGACATCAAACGCCACATCGACTTGATGGCCAACTACAAACTAAACCGCTTCGTATGGCATTTGGCCGACGACCACGGATGGCGCATCGAGTCAGAGAGCTACCCCGCGCTGTGCGATGTTGGGGCGTGGCGCGTGGACCGCTCACATGTGGACTGGGAGGATGCGCAGCCAGCGCGACAGGGCGAGCTGGCCAACTACGGAGGCTACTACTCGCGCGAGGAGATACGCGACATTGTGGAGTATGCGCGCCAACGCCACATCGACATTATCCCCTCCATTCCGCTACCCGACCACTGCAGCGCGCTGCTGGCCGCCTATCCGCAATTGGCCTGCACGGGTGCCGACAGTGCGTGGCACGTACAGGTGGGTCCCTACTGGCCATCGCAGGCTTTGGTGTGTGCTGGAAGCGATAGTGTCCTCACCCTGCTCTACACGCTGCTTGACGAGCTTATCGAACTCTTTCCAAGCCAATACATCCACCTCGGCTTTGGCGATGTGGACAAAGAGCCATGGCAAAACTGTAGCCGCTGTGCGCACCGCATGCAGCAGCTGAGGCTCGACAATACCGACCAACTCGAGACTTGGTTCATGCTTCAGTTGTGCAACCACTTAGCCGAGCACGGCCGCCACCTCATGGGGTGGGACGAGCTGCTAAGTCTCAACGCACCCACCGATGCTGCCGTGGTGGTGCGAGGCGACAAGAGCACTGCCCTACGCGCTTCGCTGCTGCAGCACCCCACCATTGTAGCGCCAACCGAGTTGTGCAATCTGGACTTTCCGCAGGGCAATCCTACCTACCAGCCCCACGCCCTCCCCAAGCAGCTGACGCTGCGCGACGTGTACCAGTTCGACCCCACGGCGCATTCCTTGCGCATGTCGGCTTCCTACATCAAGGGTGGCATGGCACTACTGTGGACCGAATACATCCGCACAGCCGAAGAGGCGCAGTACATGCTACTGCCGCGCCTGTGTGCCATGGCCGAATGCCTGTGGAGCGACCCGTCTCGGCGCAACTGGCACAGCTTTCGCCACCGCCTGGTCTACCACAAGCAACAACTCTCCTCTCGCGGCTTCCGCTGCGCCGAAGGCTCATTGGCTCCAATTGTGCAGAGCACTCACGTGGGAGCCAACCAGTTCCAAGTAACGATAGAGAGCGAGGTTGAGGGGGCTCAACTCTATGTCTACCGCGAAGGCATGGACGATGGGGCTCTCTACACGGAACCTTTCACCGTGCCGCACGGCACCCACATTAGGGTGCAGGCCTACCTCGATGGCAAGGCGCAAGAGGAGCCCTACGAATACATCATCGGCGAAGCCTCGGCACACGCCTCCCACTGACCCATCTTCCGCACCATCCTTTTGCCCAATCCGCACCCCAATTTCTGGCAAGTGCATGTGCAAGCGTATGCACGCTTATGTTCATGAGAACACATCATGATTATTCTTGCGACATCTCGTCAATAGGCATGCGTACATTCCCAAGCCAAAGGCATTCGGATATCAATGTGCTGACATGCGAATGCCCAATTTGAAATTTTGGGAGTTTGCCTCAACGCATCCAAGCTGACCTGCCCACAGCCACAGCGTGCTGGCCTGGCGCGCGCACCCCCCCTACGGCAGGGGTGTACTGACACGACGGCGCACGCTACTGCTCACCCACCTTCACATAAGTGCTGCCGTCCACCGTGCCCGCATTGCCACCGCCGTAGACGTTGGCATCTACCCGTGTAGTTCCTTTGATGTTAACATGTGTGTCACCGTGCACCACGGCCGAACCACCGCGGCCACCTCCGAACACCGAGCCGTGGATATGACCGTTCCACGTCGTGATGGAGAAGTCTCCGTTGACAGTGTGCGGAGCATTGTCGCCACCGCAATACACGCTGCCGTGAATAATGGGCGTCCCCACGTGGGTTGCCCCCCTCGCACCGATGATGACGGTTACGTCCGAGTTCACGCTCGTTCGGCTGCCATAGCCGCAGCCGAACACGTTGCCCGTCGTGCCGTATATAGCATCGCCCTCTGAGCCTATCGTGCCGCTCTCCACAAGCACCCGCACGGGTCCTTCCACCTCTCCGCTGGTGTTGCTGCCGCCATACACGTTGCCCTTCACGGTGCCACTACCCCTAATCGTAACATCCACGCTTTTTCCTTTGTTCTGATTCGCACCGCCGTAGACGTTCCCTCGCACCACGCCCGCGTCGTGCAGGTTGACGTACACGTTGGCCTTCGCATCGGCAAAACCGTAATAGCCACCACCAAACACGTTGTGCAAAATATCCACCTCATCAGCTACCACCACCGTGGTGCCGTAGGACATCTTACCGCTCTCGCGCTCATTCTCAGCGTCACTACCCGAGCCTTTGCCTGCGCCGAACACGTTACCACCCTCGGTGCCATTGATAATGGCACTGCCGCCCACCTTCAAGTTTCCGCCCACATATACAGTACTCCTACCGTTTGTCTGTCCGCCTGGGGTTGCACCGCTACTGGTGACGCCGTTGCACCCAGCACCTATCCAGCCCTTCACCTCGCCTCCAGTCAGAATCATGCGCCGGTCGCCGCTGGCAGGCGACACCGCACCGCCCCCAAAGATAGCTCCTTTCACCAAGCCGCCTCGCATGCGGAGCAAGAACGACAGCACACCATTGTCGGCCGATTGGTTATTGTCGACTCCGCCCGCTATCGATGCCAACTCGCCTCCCTCAATAGTAAGACAGCGAAGAGCCGTCTTACTGTTGGTGCCATATGACGTAATGCCCATATAGAGGCATTGATACGCAGAGGCCTCGCCCATATCGGTACCCAATGAAGTGAAAAACCGACCACTCTTAACGGTCAAGTCGAACGTCTTTTTCGATGCGTTCTGGTTCGCCATCGTAATGAGATTGCCCATCATGCAGGTGCCCGTAACGGTGAGTTTCGTATTGTCTCCGTTGTTTGCACGGTCGTAGTCCGAGCCGAGCGTACCCCATACCAGATTGTCGTTGCCCGTTGCAGTGATGGTGGTAGTACTATTGTTGGTACCCGTAGTCAAAAAATAGTCCCTAAAGAAGGATAGGTAGGTATAAGTACCACTTTCCACACGCAGGTGGTAGCGCAAATTTGTGCTCTTGTTCGCAATAAAACCCTGCAGCGCATTCACCGTTCCTGTGCAACCACGGCCAACAACCAAACTATGGGCATCGGCGTTGAAGTTGTTGCTCGCCGCATTGAACTGCACATTCTCGAACTTGACGTCGGCATTCGCCGTAAAGGCGCCGTTCAGCGTACGGACGACTCCCGACGAGCCGTCAGGGTAGTAGCCGCTGATGGTGCAGGGATAGGTCTTCTGATAAGCGGACGCATCCCCGGCGCTACTCACCACATGAAAATTGCGCTCGTAGGCGCAAGCACCCTCGACGTAGACAGTCAGATTGTCGCTGCCCGAAGCCACGAAGGCCTGCGCCCACAAGGCTTCCAGCTCCACCTCATTGCCTGTAGCCGACGAGGTGCGGAACAGGATTTCGCTCTCGGCCAGAACGGTGTCGCCCACACTCTTGCCCACAATGGTTAACCCGCTGCTAAGGCTTTTGATGCGCCATGCGTAGAAGCCGCAATAGCTGGAAGCAGGCACGTTCACCGTCTTGGCCGCCACAGCTCCACTCGTGTAGGTACTGGTGCCATTGGTATTCTTCGACTGCTGCGCGATCAAATTTGAACCAGAACCATCATCGTACTGAGCGCGGCAGGTTACCGTTCCTGACGAACGAGTCAAACGCATCGTTATAGTAGTACCTGTCTTCACCACTATGGTGGTATAGGGCGTGCTGCCATTCTGAATATTTCCTCCATTCCATGTGGCTGTGTTGCCACTGGCATCGGTATAGGTTACACTTATTGAACCTTGTCCCCCAGTACCACCCCACGTGGCAGCGCTCCTTCCTGTACTGATATATATAGCGCGCGTGGTCGACGGCATTGTCGTCGCGGCATAATTGTGCGAAGGGCGCACTTGAAAAGGATTAGGTATGGTGGTGTAGGGCAGATCTCCCACGGCCGCACTGGCACTGGCAGCCGTACTGCCATCGGTGCGTTCAAGGGTCTTATAATATATATAAGTGTGCTCAGCTTCGCCCACATTCACCTTCACCTTGTTATCGGTCGAGGCCGTGAAGGAGGTAAGTGCAGGCGCGACTCCGGCAGCCGTGCTAACGGTATTACCGTTGCCGAGATATGTAATCTTCACATCTGCTGGCCCGAGTGAACGTATCGGGCTGTTGACATCGGAGTAGTAAACCCACGTGTGGTCATCCAGGTCATTGAGCAGCACCACGTCGCTACCTGTAGCCGTAAGAGTGGCATTGTAGTGCCCCGACACGGGTGCACCCAGCCTCTGTTCCTGCGCATACAGGCCACTTAGCGTCATCCACATCATCATGAAAGCCACCACGACACGTCTTCTTCCACAATTCTTTCTCATCTGATTTTCCATATTATTCTTGCTATACATATTTCTCATTCGCACCACGCTATTCCTCCACAGCATAGGGACGCACCTGCAAACCCGACTGCTCGGACATACACCACCGCCCATGCTCCCACCTGAGGTAGAGACGCTTGTCGAGGTCGCGCACAAAGTAGTAATTGTAGCTGGGGTCGAGTTCCCAATAGAAAGGCTGGCTGGACAACAACACCCGGCCTCGTTCGCGGGCCAAGAACCACACCTCCTGTTGGCCTGCTACACGTAGCGTGTAGCCCTTGGGGGTGTGGGACTCCACCCACATACATGTAGCAGCATCGTATTGGCGCACAGCCATCACCGTGTCTCCACGGTGCGCCACATAACGACCCACGATATAGGAATAAAGCAATACGCGCCTGTCTGCGCCAACCGTTTCTTTTGTCTCACCACTCACACCGAGCACCGTCTCACCACCCATGGCAAACGCGCTCGTCAGCCACCCTGCGGTGGCGAATATTAATAGGAGAACAATGACTCGTCCTTTAGCCTTCATGCTGCTACGCTACGAGCAGACAAAAAAAAGAAACCGTGAACTTTGTTTTTCACATAGAGGCTCTAGACATACCTGTACCACAAAACAGAAAGCTCACGATTTCTCGCAAGCGTTTCCGGCTTCCATTCAGTGGTACACGTAAAAGAATTGTCTAGATTCCTATGTGGTGAAAGATAAGCAAAAACGCTATTCTACGACTGCATTTCAGCAGAAAATTATGTCAGACGGTTTATTTCTTATTGCTCTTTTCTACTTTTTCGTTTGTACTCTATGGTTTACTATTCTCTTCGTTTGCGATTTGTTTTCAGCAGATTCACTTCATTATTTTCTGCTGTGCCCATACCGCAATCAGACGGCAAATGTACGACTTTTTTGATACATAATATTCACGCGCCCACCATACTTTCAATCTGTATTGCCAAGCATTAGTCCATTTATAACGACGCGGAAATGTTTCACAACACACGGCAAAGCATCAATCCGTCGCGCAACGTGAGCAATATGTTCTCCACACGGCTGTCCTGCTGCACGTATCGATTGAAGGCATCCATCAAGCGCGTATCGGTGTCATACGTAGCCTCATCAAGGAGCACCTTGCCGCCCCACAACACGTTGTCCACCAGCACTACCCCACCACGTCGCATTTTAGGAAGCAACAGGTCGTAGTAGACCTGCGTATTGCGCTTATCGGCATCGATGAAGGCGAGGTCGAACACCTCGTCCAATGCTGGCACGACCTGCAGTGCACTGCCAATGTGCACCTCCACCCGACCGTCCACTCCCGCCTCTACCAAATTGCTGCGTAGTTGCGACTCAATCTCATCGTTGACTTCCACGGTGTGCAGCACACTGTCCTGCGGCATACCTTGCGCCAAGCATATCGTGGAGTAGCCCACAAAGGCACCCACCTCAATAGCCGTATGCGGATGCAGCATGGCCGCAATCAACGTCAGCAACTGCCCTTGATAGGCTCCCGACAGCATGTGGGGGTAGGCCGTGTGCAGATGCGTCCACCGCGTAATGCGGTGCAGCAACTCACTTTCGGCCGACGTACAGGCTTCGGCATAGGCTTCGGCACGGGGCGTTACAATGGTGTGCGCATCCATCGTTATACAGATTCCCTACAGCGAACGCAGCAACTCCTCGAGCGTAGCCTCGTCCTTGATAAGTACTTCACGAGCTTTCGACCCATTGTACGGACCGACAATGCCAGCAGCCTCCATTTGGTCGATGATGCGTCCTGCCCTGTTGTACCCCAACTGCAACTTGCGTTGCAACAACGAGGTGGAACCGAACTGACTGGAAACCACCAGGCGTGCCGCGTCGTTAAAGAACTCGTCCTTCTGCTTCGGGTCAAAGTCCTTGTTGGGTTCCTCGTTCTCATCCAGATATTCGGGCAGCATGAAACCTTCGCCTTCAGCGTAGCCTCGCTGCTGACCTATACTGTCGGCCAGGCGTTCTATCTCCTCGGTCTCGATGAGCGCGCACTGGCAGCGTATGAGTTCGGAACCTGCCAACGAAATCAGCATGTCGCCACGCCCGATAAGTTGGTTAGCACCACCACAGTCAAGGATCGTGCGCGAATCGATGGCCGAGGTAACGCGGAAAGCGATGCGGGCAGGGAAGTTGGCCTTGATGGTTCCCGTGATAATATTCGTCGTGGGGCGTTGCGTAGCTATAATAAGATGTATGCCCACAGCACGTGCCAACTGTGCCAATCGACAGATAGGCGCCTCTATCTCCTTGCCGGCAGTCATGATGAGGTCGGCAAACTCGTCAATGACCAGCACGATGTAGGGCAAGTAGCGATGACCATTGTTCGGATTGAGATGACGCTTGATGAACTTGTCATTGTACTCCGTAATCTTGCGCACTTGAGCCTGCTTCAGCAGATCGTAGCGCTGGTCCATCTCGATGCAAAGCGAGTTGAGCGTACGCACCACCTTCTTTACATCCGTAATGATGGCCTCGTCGCTGTCGGGCAACTTGGCCAAGTAGTGCCGCTCTATCTTGTTGTAGAGCGAGAGCTCAACCTTCTTGGGGTCAACCATGACAAACTTCAGCTCTGCAGGGTGCTTCTTGTATAGCAGCGAAGCAATGACCGCGTTCAAGCCCACCGACTTACCCGTACCCGTGGCACCAGCCATCAGCAGGTGAGGCATTTTGGCCAAATCGGTCACGAAGGGTTCGTTCGATATTGTTTTGCCGAAGGCGATGGGCAGTTCGAACTTGCTGTTTTCCACGAAGGCGTCGCTCGTCAGCATAGTGCGCATCGACACGATCTGAGGGTTGGCATTGGGCACCTCTATACCCACCGTACCCTTGCCAGGGATAGGAGCCACAATACGGATGCCGAGGGCTGAGAGTGAAAGGGCTATGTCGTCCTCGAGGGTCTTGATGCGCGAAATGCGGACTCCTGGCGCAGGCTTGATCTCGTAGAGCGTTACGGTGGGACCTGGCGAAGCCGTGATGCCCGTAATCTCTATGCCGTAGTTGCGCAGCGTCTCCACGATGCGGTCCTTGTTGGCCACCAGTTCTTCGCGCGACACCTTCACGTTGCGCTGTTCCCAGTCTTCCAAAATGTCGGTAGTCGGCATCTGAAAGTCTTTCAAGTCCAGACGCGGGTCATACGGGTCGTCGAGACCGTAGAACTTGCGGTAATCGTCGTCGGCCAACGACTCCTCTGCCGAGGCCTGTTCCGCAGTTGCCTGCTGCGACTCGCCCTGCATTGTGCTGCCCGTCTCGGTTATCTCGAGTGGCACATCATCCACTGCAGCAGCACGCTCTTTGGCTCGAGCATTCACTTTTTCGAGGGCATCGTCGATGTCGAATTCTATCGTTTCTGTTTGACTCTGAACCTCCGCAGCCTCTTCTCCTGTAATAGCAAACTCCACAGCCTGCTCGGTCTTCTTCTGCTCCTCTTCCCTATCGGCGGCAGGCTCTTTTTCCACAGGTGGCACCGCGCTGAGGTGCGCTCCCGTTACAGGCTTGGGGCCATCCTGCGACTCATCAACAGTTGAAACATCGGGCTCCTTGTCCTGAGATTTCGCACGTCGGGTAAACAATTTGCGGAACCACGGCTCGCTGGGCTCAGTGGGGTCGATGGCAACCACCTGCGGATCGTACTCCTCCTCCGTCGACCCTTCGCTCTCAGCCTCTGAAGCGCGCTTGGGAAGATGCAGCGAGGGCATTTTGACATGGTGCACCAAGAACAGGAAAGCACAGCCGACAAACAGCAGCAGCACTGGCAACCCTATGCGCAGACCTCCGTAGAGCCAATACGAAATCTCGTAGCCCACCGTGCCAGAATAGATGGAAAGGTCGGACGTAGCCACAATGTTCACATAGCCCATCACGCACGACAACCACATCATCCAAAAAAGGGTACACAGCAGGGTGCGCCACCAGGGGAGCACGTCGCGGTGCAGCAATTTCATGGCATAGACGAACAGCAGGAAGCAATAGCCTGGTGCGGCTATGCCGAATGTTTTCTTGCAGAGCAGGTCGGCAAACCAATAGCCAGCGCCGCCGCACCAGTTGACACTTGTGCCCCCTTGCAAGAAGTAGGAGACCATGGCCACCAGCCAAAAGACCGCCAGCAACAGGTAGAACACAGCTCGCACTTTGCGGAACTCGTCGCTTTTTGCAAACTGCGACACACGTCGTTTCGTTTCCGATGAGGGTTTAATCTTCTTCTTTTTGGAACTCTTTGCCATGCTGTTCTACTCCTATCTTTCTGCAATTAAAAGTGTACAAAGTTACCAACGAATAGCCCTCACCCGTTGAAAAGCAATCATATTTTCCCAACCCCCACGTGTTTATAATCAACAGGAGAAGTCCCCACAGCGCACAAAAAAGGGATGCTACCGTATATCCTTTTACGGCAGCATCCCATCTCTTGCGACTTGCCCATTGCAACTGCAGTACAAAGCAAGCCGTTCTGTCGAGGAGCGGCTACTCGTCGTCGCCCCCTAAGTACTGCATCTCTTCCTGCAATTCTTCTCCAAAAGCCTTCATGGTCTCCTCATCGATGGTCGAGTAGCCTGCGGGCAGGAGAAAGTCCACTTCCTTTACTTTACCCTTAATCACTTCCGAGGCAGAAATGGTTACGGCCTTGCCTTCGCCAAGGTCCATCACGTACTCCATCGGCATGCCCTTCACCCCGAAAAAGAGGAAGTTGTTCTTGGGGCCCATCTCGTCGGTGTACCATACGTCGAGCGGATGGTCTACACCTTCGCCATCAAACATGTGGCGCTTCACCAGCTTGCAGTCCATGCCTGCAATCTTCTTCGTTTGGCCGTCAACATATTCCATGTAGAACCCTTCGGTAACAGGAATAGTGAGCGAGTCCACATCCTGTTGGGTGTAGGTGTGCTTCTGCACTATTTTACCATCGCCTTGGTAGGACGTCAACTCGACGCCTTGCGAACTCAAGTAGGCCAACAACATGCTGAAGTCGAAACAATGCGACACAGTCAAATCGGATACCAGCACATCCTTTATCAGAGGGCTTCGTGTAAGGAAAATGGATGCCTTTGCATCGGCATACACCTTATCACCCATCACCTTGAGCTCGAAGTTCGCTTGGTCGGCCTGTAGCTGCACAGCGTTTGCGCCCGATGAGCTGAGCTGATACTTCACAATACCCTTAAAGGCTTTCTGTGCATACACATCTGCGCAGCCCACGATGGCGAACGCCAACACAGCTGCCACAAAGAATCTTTTCATACGCTTTAGTGAATATTATTAATCCTTTTTCAACTTATTCGACAAACAATCCCTCGCCCTCATCAGCCTCCGGACGAGCGGGGTCGAGGTTAACTCCCGCGGGCACCTTTTCGTCAATAGTGAAACGTACGGGCAGCAGGGTTTCGACTTTCACCGCGCGCCCGTCGGACGTCTGGCACGGTTGCCAACGAGGCATCATCGACACCACCCGTACCGCCTCTGCCCCACAGCCGAGGCCTATGTCTTTCCGCAGACGAATATCTTCTATTGTGCCGTCGGCGTTCACCACAAACGATACACGGACAACACCCTCACGCTGCTGACGACGTGCTTCCTCGGGGTAGTGCAAATGGCGCTTCAAAAAAGCGGCCAACGAGTCGCCTCCACCAGGAAACGACGGCGAAGTCAGCTGCGACTCTTGCACACGGCTGGGCAACGTCACCAGACGAAGCGCGACAGCGTCATCGGCCGAGGCAGGAGCCACATCGCGCACCACATCAGCCGAGGTGATACTGACGTCGGGCAACGACTTCTGCACCTGTGCAAAACCCCACGCAGGTATCAGCAGCATTCCTGCTGTCAGTGCTATACCAATCCATGTATGCTTCATCAGTTTCATACTTTTGACACTGCAAAGGTACACCTTTTTCTTGTTACGCGCAAACGCGCCCTTCCTCGGCCTCACACTACGCCAATGCCCCAAATCCCATCCCGTTCCGCTCTGCCTCTACACCCAACGGTTCACAACCACAACAAAGGAAAAGGTCTGCCGAACCAATTCAGCAGACCTTTAACCGAGCGGAAAGAGAGGGATTCGAACCCCCGGACCCGTGAAGATCAACGGTTTTCAAGACCGCCGCATTCGACCACTCTGCCATCTTTCCGTGCTGCAAAGGTACAAACAAATTCCCATATCACAAAAAGTTTCTGCCATACACCCTGCCGAAAGAGGCAATTTTTCCCTTGACAAAGCTACTGACAGCCCACCAATAAAAGCAAATCAGCCCTCACCTGATGGGCAAATCTTCCTCAACTAACGGATATTTTGCGTTCACCTGTTGGGGTAATTGGTCCTCATCTGACGAACAATTTATCCTCGCTTGATGTATAAATAATCTTCGGCAAAAGAGCGATTGGAACGCAGAACGGAGAGATGCGGACTTAGAGAACAACGCTGTTTTAAGCTCAGAAAAACGGGCTTTTATCAACGATGTGAGATGGATTGCACAAGACAGGTGGACATTTTTTTGTACCTTTGCAAATCCAATTGACCCCAACCATCCCCACTTCAGTTCTATCACCGTTTCACGGTCTTACCTACCGGCCTTGACGCTGCACGGTTGGGCATCGGCGCACATAGCGTTGAGCATCTCAGCCCAACTCGTACAGCATGGAGCACACTCCCCTGCAATCCACATCGGACACACCAAGTTACGAGCATCAAAAGCCGTACAGAAATGAGGCAAAACCCGTACGGCTTGACGACACGTGCTGTACGGCATTGACCAACCAGCCGAACGACAACCCAGGCCGCGCCCTTCACCAACTGGCATCCAACCGTCCAAATCAACGCAGCAAACTGAACTACAACCACATAATGCAACGCAGGACATTTATCACACATCTTTTGCACCAAAACTGATGCGCACATTGATGACGGACAGCATATCAGCACGACAATACCGACGACGCTGCAATGTGCCAAAATTCAAATAGAGCATAGCATACAGACATTTACAAGGACGTATATCCTTATGAACAAAAAAAATTTGTGCCTATTACAAAAAGTGCGTACCTTTGCAACCGCATTGAGAGGGGTAGTATCGCCTCAGAAAGAAAGCAATGCCTCAATAGCTCAGTTGGTTAGAGCACCTGACTGTTAATCAGGGGGTCGTAGGTTCAAGTCCTGCTTGAGGCGCGAAAAGAGGGATTAAACGCTAAGGAGCAAAAGCTAAGAAGCGTTAGCCAGAGTTCGATGCCTCAATAGCTCAGTTGGTTAGAGCACCTGACTGTTAATCAGGGGGTCGTAGGTTCAAGTCCTGCTTGAGGCGCAAGGTTGATCACGATGTCAGAAGTCTGTCTCTCTGAAAAGCGAGGCAGACTTTTGGTTTTAAAACACGGAAACAAAGGTAATAGACTTGGAAAACTTTTTCGTCATTCTGGTAGCCGCACTGGCAATATGTGCACTTGCCTTCTGTGGTTTGGGCATCAAAATGCTGGTAAGAAAACGAGGCGAATTCAAACGTCATTGCGCAAGCATGGACCCCTACACGGGCGAAGCGGGTGGCTGCGTTTGTGGACACCTCAAGACCTGCGAGAAAGCACATAAGTACCAGCCACTCGAGGTCAACCAGAACCTCTTGGATGAATGCTGAACAGCAGCACGTCCCACCTCCCCTTTCGCCAAAACAGGATTACTCCTACCCTGCACCCCAGGTAGAAGAAAACTTCTACACACGAACGTTATCAGCAGAATCACAGACTTATAGAACAACGCGAGGGCACCACCAATGGTAGTGCCCTCGCGTCTTATTCGAAGGATAACCGCACCGAGCTGCTACTTCAGCTCATGCAGTTCCACCTCGTAAATCATCGTGGTGTACGGCGGAATATCGTCAGCGCCCGTCTCACCAAAAGCCAACTCATAGGGGAAATAGAACCGATAGAGACTTCCGGCATTCATCATGCACATGCCCTGCTGGAGCCCTGGAAACATGGGATTGCCAATAACATGCAACAGCGAAGCACGGTTGCCGTAGGTCTGTTCTTGGATTTGTCCGTTGGTGAACATAGCCCGGAAGTCAAACACAGCCACATCGCCAATCTGTCCGTTACGCCCCTTACCTGTCCGCAGCACCTCATAATAGAAGCCTGCATTGGCACGCTTCACATTGGGGTTCGTACGCACCAATTCTGCGAAATAGTTACGCTCACGTTCCACAGCAGTTGCCTGCTGGTTCTGACGTTTGCTATGCTCCTCCACAGCTAATTGAAGATTCAAAGCCGTCAGATAGCGTTCGTATTCAGCCTGAGAAAACGGTTGGGCTTCGCCCCGAAACGTAGCCACCATAGCACGCACGAAGGTGGCTGTATCAAAATGAAGTTCACTCTCCATCAACTGCATAGCGCGACTTTGTCCAAGCACCCAACTCATCGTGTCAAATGGTTCGCCAGCCACGTAGCTGGCCCTGGGATGCGACGGACGGCATGCAAAAACACAACACAGTACAAGAAGACTGGCTGCAAAAAAGACTCTTTTCATCGTAAACGTAGTGTTATTGGTTTAAAACGGAATGGCATTATCAATAGCCCAGTATTTTAAGCATCGACTTATGGCTCTGCTCCTTGGCAAACAATTTGGTGGTATACTCTCCCTGCTCATCTTTATCAATGATGATGTGTTTGGGTGCAGGTATGAGGCAATGCTGAATGCCACCATAACCGCCCAAACTCTCTTGGTACGCCCCCGTATGGAAGAAACCAATATAGAGTGGTTCATCCTTCTGCAACTTCGGCAGGAAGATGGCGTTGGCATGGGAGTCGGCATTGTAGAAGTCCTCACTATCGCACGTCAAACCGCCGAGAAAGACACGCTGATACTCGCAATCCCAATGGTTTATCGGCAGCATAATAAAGCGCTGATTGATGCCCCACGTATCGGGCAGCGTAGTGATAAAAGACGAATCTATCATGTACCACAGCTCGCGGTCGTTCTGCTGTTTCTGGTCAAGAATAGAATAGAGTGTAGCACCGCTTTCGCCAACCGTGAACGACCCGAACTCGGTGAAGATATTGGGCTCCTCGACACCTCGGTTGGTGCAGATGGCCTTAATCTGCGCAAGTATCTCTTCAGCCATGTACTCGTACTCGTAGTTAGATGCCAAAGAGTTCTTGATGGGAAACCCACCCCCTATGTTGAGAGAATCCAACTCAGGACAGATTTGCTTCAAATCGCAGTAGACATTAACACACTTGGCCAACTCATTCCAGTAGTAGGCCGTATCGCGTATACCCGTATTGATAAAGAAATGAAGCATCTTGAAGATGAACTTCGAGTTGTCTCGAATAGCCTCTTCGTAGAAAGAAACTATGTCATGGTAACGGATGCCCAAACGAGAGGTGTAGAAGTCGAACTTGGGTTCCTCCTCTGAAGCAATACGGATGCCTATTTTCATCGGTACATCTGGATTGGACACAGCCTCGTCGAGCATTAGCATCTCGTGTTTATTATCGAGGATGGGCACGATGTTGTGGAAACCATCAGCATAAAGAGCAGCAATGTTGTCAACGTACTGTTGGCGCTTAAATCCATTGGAAACAATGAAGATATTCTTATCAATCATACCAGCTTCGTACAACTCTCGGACCAGATTTATATCGAAGGCGCTGGACGTCTCCAGATTGATATCGTTCTTCAAGGCCTCCTCCATGACAAAGGAAAAATGAGAACTTTTGGTGCAATAGCAATAGTTATAGGTGCCCCTGTAGTCGGTCTTAGCTATGGCTACATTAAACAATCGCTTCGCACGCTGTATTTGACTGCTAATTTTAGGCAAGTATGTTATCTTGAGCGGCGTCCCATATTGTTTGATAATCTCCATGAGTGGAATTTCATGGAACAACAGCTCACCATTCTCAGTACGAAACTCGTCCTGCGGAAACTCAAAGGTCTGATCGATCAGATCGTAATACTTATTTTTCATAGCACTTGAAGCTGATGTAGTATATTATAATAGGTGTTTTTGTTTTCTCACTGCACATCTTCTTGCTCTCCGCACATGCATTACCGACGCACACTACTCCAATTTTCCTCTTTTTGCACAGCAAAAGTACAACAAATAATCAACATAGCAGCACTTTACAGCACGCTGCATACGCCAACACAACCAGCATCCACGGATTCAATTTGCAAACAACTGAATTGCTACACCTTCGAAAATCCACCACCATCCGACAGCCATCCAATAAAACAAATAAGAATAATCCAACTTAGTTAGTTTGCCACAAAAATAGACATCCAACAAAATTAAATCAAAGAAAATAGACAAAAGAAAAATCACCTCTTCACCATTCGACACACACACCGCTCACCGCCTTCCAACAAAACACGCACCATATAAATCCCTGCACATAGTCGAGAGCAATCAACCTGAACAAATGTCGAGTTAGGGCTCAACACATGCAAGCACTGGCCATAAAGGTTATACACCTCCAACTTCATAATACGTTCATCACATTGTACTGCCACCCTTTCATCGACAGGGTTTGGCCAGAGAGATATATTTGTGAGAGCATCAAGTTCCTTCACTTCGACAGTAGATGGGTCAATGTGAATCCGTACTGAGTCGCGTGCTACACAACTACCCATACTACCCTCCACCCAAAACGATGTATCAGAATAAGGGTAGACCCATTGCTGATCACTCGCAAACCCATTCGACCATCGATACCTCAAACCACCTTCAGCGGTCAACAATACGGGTTCGTCATACACATACCATTCACTTTCTTCAACCATAAGACGCACTTCCACACGAGGCACAACCACCAAATACAGATGTAGTACATCCTGATTGACAGTATCCATGAGCGACCATTCGCCGATTGCAAGATTGGCAACGCTCAGATGATGCTCACCATAATCCACAGATAGAGAACCTTCGCAGATGGTATCATACACGTATGAATGATTAATGACCGATTGCGGGAACACGACATCGTCTATCCAGGCGCAATCATATCCTTCGTCATCCGTACCATCCTTAGCATACTTAAAGGTGAATCGATGAGTACCAGCCGAAACAAAGAAGGAGACTCGCTGCCAATCCAATTCGCCGCTTCGCAACTCCTGAACTTCTTCATCAATAGCAAAACTAAAGACATCAAAGTCGCGCTCCGACGAGACCCTCCTCCAATAACTAATAGAATCATCCACCGATGAAGTCCAAACAATAGATAGTTCTGAAGACAAATTGTGCGCACTGCCTGCACTGACAGTATTCGACCTTGCACAAATCCGACCAGGAAACGAGGTACTATCTATCACCCAACCCGTCGTATCTCTCAGCCAAAAATAGGAAGAAAACGAGGACGAGAAATCATCACCACGCTCACCCAAACGAATCCACAACGTGTCAACCACGCAATGATTAGCCCATTCAATACGCGACAAGACAGGATAACGAATACCCCATGGAGCAGTTGGTAGAAGATGCAAGCGTAGCATTCTTTCAACTGTGCTGTCGGCAGACAAAAACGCAATGGAACTCGTATCAACATCAACCTGCACACTTGGGTCGGGGGAGACAAACCGCTGAGTGGCCATCACAAGGTCATCATGACCCTGATTACAAATCGACAACCTAACCAACAAAGTACTATCCTCCAACAGACGATCTGCCACACCAACCACCTCGCACCGAGGATTCGCCGAAGCCACACTAAAAGAAAAATATTGTTCTACCTGTGTCTGTCCTACAGCACTGGAACGTACCAACAACCGGAGTGAAGACAAATCGGCCGAAACTGGCAGCACCCAAACAGCAAAGCACGAATCCAACCAAACACTGTCGTGCGCTGCCATCCCCACCGTGCGCAACACAGGTTTACCCAAAACAAAGCCATTGATGCCCATAACCCTGAGGTCTACTTGCACCGAATCACAGGCGCGGGTTCCCAAATTATCCAACCGACACGAAAAAGCAATCGTATCTCCCGAGACAACAGTACTCACGGGAAACAACTGTGAGACAACCACATAGGGCTCCTCACTCGGAACGACATACATAGGAACAAACAACGGTCTGTAGTTCTGAGCCGATATTGCCAACTCGAGTACAATAGTATCATTGAGAGGCTCAAAGTAGAGTTGAGCCACACCGTCCTCGTTAGCATAAGCAGCAGCCACCAACGAATCACCATTGGAAGACGTAAGAGCCACATAGGCATGCGGAACGGCACGCACTACCAGGGACGAATTGCCTAAGCTAAGCTTCGTTGGAGAACAACTAACCTGCATCTCCTTTGCTTGACCAAGCCACGGCCGTAAAGAGGGGTCTCCCAACAGGTGATAGACCTCCCAGTAGTACTGATGAAGATACGATTCCTGCATGGATTCAACCGCATAGTTGCCAGCATGAATCATAGATCCCAAAGAGGTATTCCACTTCCCCAACGGCTCATCATGAGTGTGAAACAGCGCATCATACATACCCCTATTATTGGGATTATACGCCAAATCCATACGTCCATACAAATGCTCGCGTGCGCCAACGGTCCACACAAAGTCCTCATCAAAGTAGGAATAGGTTGAAGCGCCAATATAACCCACTGCTCCTGCATAATCTCCTCTGCGCATAGCCACCTCACCCAGACAGTCGCGACCATGAAACTTGGCCGTATGGCAACAGTTGGCCACCATTACACTCATCTTATAGCGATTACCCATCTGGGCGGCCTGATTGAGCGTGAGCGCGGGCAAATTGGCATTTGGATTTCCTTCCCATACCTGAACCTCTCCATGTCCTGAGTAGTTGACCCAACCCTGTCCTTGATTGAACAAGGTGCGCATACGTACTTGGCTCTGTGCCGTGGCCGAATTACCTGTAACGACTACGCCCGATGGTGCGTAGGTATACAGGTTCTTGAAGTACGAAACCGATGAAAAACGATTGGCCGCATTGATATAGTGCAGTGCCGCATAGTCCATAGAGGGATCGCAGCACGAAAAGCCACCGTCAAACTCGTCATCTACACCACCGTCAACGCCCGAAATCAACGTTGCACTCGACAAGTAGGACGGGTCAGGGAAGGCGTACTGCTCATACATCAGTATCTTTTCAAGTTGAGGGAGCAACTCATCGGCCGTTTGCGCTGACAAACGTCCATAGAAGCAATCAGGCAGATAGTCGCCAGGGGTCCAGGTGGCATAATACAGGTCGGTGTAGTAACGGTTGTCGATTTGAGAGGGACCGCCCCATGCGAGACGACTCCTAAAGGAAGGAATTTGCTCATGGTCTCCCACCAAAAGAAGGTAGGTTGGTGCTGGGGAACTCGGAGTTGCATCCGTATAAGTGCGTCGAATAAGCGCCGCAATAGTTGATGTGTCTGCAGGGATGCCCCCATCTCCCACATAAACGACATCGACCTTGTACCCCAAGCGACGTTTCCATGCCATAAAGTCGTCCAGCAGACCACGAAATATACTGTGTGCCACAAGCATGTATCGCACTGGAGCACCTTCCCTGACGGACTTAGCACGCAGCGTTGAAATCCCATCCGCCGGCAACACATCGGAGAATGCTTTCGAGTAATGCAATTCCTGTAGTCGGCTCGTAGCCTCAACGTCCACATTCTCTAAAACCAAGCTACATTTCAACCACTTGCAAACAATCGCACATTTTGTTTTCGGATTGTAATGTACTGGGATAAAAGTCACCAATGCCAAGTTCTGGTTCCGTGCAATACCAAGAGGACGTACTGATACTGGGCTGTAGTCATCTGCATTGAAACCAGAATAATACGCCGAATCTAAAACGAACCGAAAGTCTCGTTTGCCTGTCTTGCGGCGCGGAGGTTGTTTCGGCAACCACTGCAACATTTGGTCATCAAATTCAATAGTATCGTACTCTACACCGATAATCTGAACACGCAAATTGGAGCAGAGTGCCACAGGAAGATACTTTGATATTGCAAGCTGTACAGGGTGTCCCACTTCGCCCGAAACCGAGAAACCACTCATGCGAGGCACCACATACGCTGAGCCTCGAACCATCATCGTATCAAAACACAGCTCTTCCGCCTTGAAATTCAAAACAACTGAATCTATCTGCGAGGATAGAACATCTACATGCTGATTACCTCCTTGCACACCAACCACGCTCAACAAAGCAAGAATCACAATGGTTACAGACAACCATCTGTTACTTGCGCGTAGCAGTCCTTTTTGCACCCATCTCTTCATGGCATTCCTTTTTGTATGCACTGCATATCGCGGAAATCATCCCAAACTGGATCATTCGGTAGAGGTGCCTCGACCGAAATAAAACCGTGGCTCACTGGATGCTCAAAAGAGATGCAGCGAGAATGCAGCGAAATACCTGCATCGGGATTGGAACGAGTTGCACCATATTTGAGGTCGCCTTTGATTACACACCCCATGTGAGATAGTTGTGCTCTAATCTGATGATGACGACCTGTGTGGAGGTGCACCTCTATCAAATAATAACCACCACGACTTTGACCTCGCAGCATATAATCCAACGAAGCCTCTTTAGCGCCCGCCGTATGCGGAGCGACAATATACGACTTGTTCTGCTTCGGATTGCGCAAAAGCCAGTCATCAAGAAGGCCACTGTCTTCTGGCGGACGCTGCTTCGATAACGCCCAATATGTCTTGTTGACAAGACGCTCTTTCACCCGAGCATTCATTCGAGAAAGGGCCTTACTGGTCTTTGCAAATACAACCACACCACTCACAGGCCGATCCAACCTGTGAATAACCCCACAGAACACATTACCAGGCTTGTGTTCCCGTTCCTTAAGAAAATTCTTTAGGAGCTCTTGCAGACACGCATCCCCAGTCTCATCAGACTGAACAATCTGACCCGACCGCTTATTAAGCAGCAGCAAGTGATTGTCTTCGTATAGTATCTGCTCGGCAAGATTCATGGAGTTTCTTTACTTCAACGGTTCTTGCGATGACGGCAAGATACAAAGGGGGGTTATTCCATTTCGAACCACATCTTGCAATCCTACCAAAATTTCGGTATCTTTTGGAACAAACAAATCAACCCGAGAGCCGAACTTAATAAAGCCCATCTCCTGATTTTGTTCCACAGCCTCACCCTCATGGGCATAGCACACAATGCGGCGAGCCATCACACCAGCAACCTGGCGCAGAAGGATGTGTTCACCTGATGCCAAACGCATTCCGATGGACGACCGTTCATTCATTGAGGATGACTTCGGATGCGATGCAACAAAATAGTTTCCTTTGTGATACTTCACATATTCAACCTTGCCTGCAATCGGGTAACGATTTACATGTACATCGGTGCCATACATAAACACCGAAATCTGAAGACATTCGCAATTGAGATACTCCTTTTCAAACACCTCCTCAATGGCACATATCGTACCATCGGCTGGAGAAATCAGCCGTGTGCCATCATGTGTAAACACGCGGTTAGGTATGCGAAAGAAGTACATTAGGAACAGCCATACAAACACAAGAAGTGTAACAAACAAGTAGTGAAAGAACGTCCAGTAACTGACACATACAAGCATGAGCCCAACAAGAACCATAATGGACCCAGCCGTCCAAAGCAGTAGTTTACGTCCTTCTTTATGGATATACATAACAGGCAGATTATTTAAAGTGAACACATAATTCTATAATACATCCAGGAGCCAAATCAATAACACAAACGGCGTTACCATCAGCATGCTGTCAAATCGGTCTAACACACCACCGTGCCCAGGCATAATACGGCCAGTATCCTTAATACCAAGACTACGCTTAAACATAGATTCTACAAGGTCTCCCAATGTAGCCACCACACTGCATATCAATCCAAGTAGCACCCATTGTCCGCTATAACTGCAGATTTCAAAATAATTTTCAATAAAGAAAGCAGCCACCATACAGAACAGCACACCGCCCAGAGTGCCCTCCCAAGTTTTGTTGGGAGAGTGGCGCTCCCACATGCGATGCTTACCAAAGAGCATCCCTGTCAGGTAGGCAAATGAGTCGTTCACCCACACCAATACAAATGCGAACATTAGCATATCCCTATCATTATCGACCAAGAAAAACATCGATAGAAAAGGAATCACAATCCAAAGTGCAGAAACAGCCGTATATCCTATCACCTCGAACGGCCTCTCACCCTTGCGCCATAACTGCAGAATCAGCAGTACTGCGAAAAATGGACCGAGCAAGAAAAGCGTTTCTCCCAATACTTTCACTTCTGAGAAACCGTTGAACAAGAGGCCATACGTCATAAAGAAAACGACTGCCACAACATATCCCCACGACTCTACAACCTTCACCCCATGCTTTTTCAGATTACCATAGTATTCATGCAAACCCACTACACAAAGCGTCATCAACACCACAAAGGTGTAGCACCTACTTCTCCAGAAGTCTCCCGTCCATTTTGAGAGATAAATCATGCTCACGATGAGTGCCACATAGACGATGCCACTAAGGCTGCGGATCAACAATGTCTTTAGCTTACCATTCATATCAGTTCTTGTTCAACACTCGCTCTTTATTGGTCTTCTACCAGCAAAAGATGCAAGCGATACCCGTGGGAGTTAAACGGGCGCATACCTGGGGTTAGCACAAGCAATTGTTCAGCTGTCCGTCCAGCAGAATCCTCTCCGACGCCGCTTTGCAACGACTCAACTACTTGCGACGTAAATCCTAAAACAATCAATGTGTGCGGAAATACACGCATTAGACTTTGCCTATTGGCTGCAGAGTCCTCTATCACAATACTACCATTCCAGGCTATCAACTTTGAGCAAAGAGTAATACCAGTTTCACATCGCAGGCTTTCATCTGATCTTTCCATCAACTGAAAGCCTATGTTGGTTATGTAGCGAGCAAGATTGTCATTAAAGCAGACAAGCGCATCTGAGTGCTTGTCTCCCATAAAACCGTACAATCCCGAACGAATGTCGTCTTCATTGGTACAATAAATCATGCTACCACCCCTCCCCGTAAAAGACTTGGCAAAAGCAACACTCACATCATCATCTTCCACATCAAAAGGCCTGTGGACAAAATGTACATGCTCATCAAGATGCTTAGGTATAGCCTGCGCTATATCCGCCAACATTCTATCTCTTACATTCCGATTCGACATGTTCTTACTGCATCATAACCAAACCGTCAACACACATTCATCGTTACGTCTACGACACTCTCTCACGTATTTCACACTCACTATTTCACTGCAGATTCACCCTGCTGAACCTCGTCCATTGCATTCTCTTCCGAAGACCTCGCAGCTTCATTCTCACAGACATCAGGCACTGCCTCTTGCTGACGCTCAATAATCGCACCCTCAGATGTCGTATCTTTTGCACTACTTGTTGTAGTTTCCGTATCCCACGGCCGTTTACCATAAATCTCCTCCACATCATCCTTGAAGATCACCTCACGATCATACAATGTCTGAGCCAAACGATCCAGTTGTTCCCTGTGTTCCGAGATGATTGTTCTGGCCCTATCATACGCTCCTTCTACAATCCGACGCACTTCGGTGTCGATCGTCTCACCTGTAGTCTCACTAAAAGGCTTAGTAAAGTTGAAGTCACTCTGTCCTGTGGAATCATAGAAACTAAGGTTACCCACCTTATCACTCATGCCATAGTAGGCCACCATACTAAATGCCATTTTAGTAGCTCGCTCCATATCATTCAGAGCACCCGTTGATATCTCGCCGAACACCTCCTGCTCAGCTGCACGACCAGCCATAAGTGAAGTGATGGAGTCAAACATCTGTTCCTTGGTGGTAATCTGACGTTCCTCTGGTAAATACCAAGCAGCACCCAAGGCTTTCCCTCTCGGTACTATAGTAACTTTCACCAATGGGTCGCCCCATCGAATAAGCCAACTCACCGAAGCATGCCCCGACTCATGGTACGCAATCTTACGTTTTTCCCCATCAGTCAACACTTTCGTTCGCTTTTCCAATCCTCCTATTATGCGGTCTATCGCATCCAAGAAGTCTTGTCTTTCGATAATCTTCTTCTCCTTTCTGGCAGCCACAAGTGCAGCCTCATTACACACATTCGCAATATCTGCACCCGAGAAACCTGGTGTCTGCTTAGCCAAGAAGTCTTTGTCTATATCAGTTCCCAACCTCAAATTCTTCATGTGCACCTCAAAGATAGCCTTACGTTCTTCAAGGTCGGGAAGTTCCACATAGATTTGGCGATCAAAACGTCCTGCTCTGAGCAAAGCTTTATCAAGCACATCGGCTCTATTTGTAGCCGCCATCACAATGACACCGTTGTTCGTACCAAATCCATCCATTTCCGTCAACAGCTGGTTGAGCGTATTCTCACGTTCATCATTCGCATTGCTCAACCCACTACGACCGCGCGCCCTACCGACAGCATCTATCTCATCTATAAAAATGATGCATGGAGACTTCTTCTTAGCCTCTTCAAACAGGTCGCGCACACGGCTTGCCCCCACACCAACAAACATTTCCACAAAGTCAGAGCCCGACATCGAGAAGAACGGCACATTAGCCTCACCTGCAACAGCTTTAGCCAGCAAAGTCTTACCTGTGCCTGGAGGACCGACAAGGAGAACACCCTTGGGGATCTTGCCACCCAACTCGGTATATCTACCAGGATTCTTCAGAAAGTCCACAACTTCCATCACTTCTTCCTTGGCTCCAGCAAGTCCAGCCACGTCCTTAAAGGTTACATTGGTTGATGTCTTGCCGTCATACACCTTTGCCTTTGACTTACCCACGCTAAACAAGCCTCCCGCACCACCTGCAGCGCCTCCCATTTGGCGAGACATCATCCGGAAGAAGAATACCATCAACAAAATCATGATTAACAGTGGACCAAAGAGTACCCAGATTTCATGAAACGTATTACGTCTCTTCTCTGGCTTGAGGTCTATACGTGCATCACTGATAATCTGTTCCCTTGTTGCTGCATCACTCACTCCTACAGTATCTCTTGTTATAATCCTGTTTTCGACCCGTTCAATGTCCTTTTCAAAACTCTCAAAGGTTACGAACTCATACCGATAGAAGTTATCCACTGGCAATGACTGCCCAAATGTATTCTTACCATACAGGTCTCTGTAGGACGAATCGTTCTTTAGAGCCAACCTCTTGATGTAAACTTCAGCAAACTCTTGGTTGACGACAACAATCTTGTCCTCATCCCCATTCATAAGGATGGTTTCCAAGCGTTGCCATGTGATGTTCTTTGAAGGTGAACTGGCAGTACCCTGCATCCAAAAACCCACTATACCAAGAAGAATTAGCAGGTAGATGATGTACATTATCCTATTTCCATTAGGACGTCTCTGCTCTGGCGCCTTGCGTTGTTTATCGTTTTTGGTGTTCGAATCCATAGTATTCAAAGCAATTTTCTTATTCCAATAGTCCTACTTTTTACGCTTTGTCGCCCGATGCTGTGCAGCATTTTCCTCTGATGTTTCCTTCTTTCCGTACTCCATTATTTCTGCATCTGCCCACAACTCTTCCAATCGGTAGAAGTCCCGTTTAGCACCTATAAACACATGAACAACCACATCAAAGTAGTCCATCAATATCCACTCTGCATTGTCATAACCCTCTATGCGATGTGGTTTTTGACCAATAGCCTTCCTTACCACCTCGTACACACCGTCAGCTATCGCACTAACATGCGAGGGCACATTACCCGAACAAATCACAAAAAAAGATGCGGGAGCCGATGCGATTCCTCGCAAATCCAGAATGCGAATATCCACTCCTTTCTTATCATCCATGCCCTGTGCCACCAGTTTAGCCAGCACTTCACTCTCCTTCTGTCGGTTCTCCAAATCTGTCATGCAGTATCGTTATTTTACTGTTTTATATCTTCTCCTGCCGTATCTGCAAGTTCCATGCCAAAGCACTTAGACTCGTTACGTTATGCCCCGCCTACTCATTCTCCTTACATCCTACCCACCTCATAACTAACTGCAAAAATACGAATATTAATTGACTTACCGACCATTGCCAGCACAACATGATCCTCACTATTCTGCCAGCTCACTGTCATACCCCGTCTCCAAACCGCCTTACACACTACATATTCAATACTAAAACATCCGTCCGCACGTTAGTGAACACACTATGTGTAAAACCGAACTACTGACCACCTTTAGAAGTGTTGACGAACTGGACAAGGTCGCTGCTGAGTTGTTCGCACAATTCCCCAACGAGCATTTTTTTGCTTTTTTCGGTAAGATGGGTGTGGGCAAAACCACTCTTATTAAAGCCATGTGCTCCAAACTTGGAGTGAAACAGAACGTGTGCAGTCCCACCTTCGCCATTATCAATGAGTACTCCACATCCACAAATACGCCTGTCTACCACTTCGACTTTTATCGTATTAAATCTTCGGCCGAAGCCTACGACATTGGCTACGAGGAGTACTTTTATTCTGGCGACTTTTGCTTCACCGAGTGGACTGAGAAGGTTGTCGACCTACTTCCCAACCACTACATCCGTATTGATATTGAAGAAAACAACGGGGTGCGCACACTGCACGCCTCGCTGGTCGATGCATAAAAGACTTCATTTGCGACAAAATGACAGTAGTGCAGCTTAGGTACATCGTTTGCATTCCCCATAGACATCAACAACGCACCATTCATCCCAACAACGCTACGTCTCTCATTTCAGACAAGACCAGATGAATAAATCAACCAATAACAACTCAAGCCGTATCATCGGTCCAGACGACTTCAAAACGCTCACTCCCTATACCGACAAAGAACTGCCCGTTGTCCTCAAGCGTGTTACCGAGAGTCCCTACTTCGACATCATGCTGCAACGCATCTGGCCTGACATTGATGCCCAGTTTGCCAAGCAACTTTATTGCTCCATAACGAGCATAGACGAGTTTCAGCACAAGGTCATGATGCCAACTGTAATGCAACTCATCAAGGGGACTATGGATAGCTTCACTGTGTCGGGCTTGGAGCAACTGGATAAGACTACACCTTATTTATATATATCCAACCACCGAGACATCACGCTCGACGCTGCCCTTTTGTGTTTCGCGCTGCTGCGACACGGCATGATAACACCCGAAGTATCGTTTGGCGACAACCTAATTGCCAACGACTTTGTAAACGACATAGCACGCATCAACCGCTTGTTCCCTGTGGCTCGTGGTGCCTCGCGGCATGAGTTTTACCGCAGTTCACTTCTCATGTCTGCCTACATTCACCACGTACTCGAGGAAAAACAACGCTCGGTCTGGATTGCACAACGCAGCGGACGCACTAAGGATGGCGACGACCGCACCGAGCCAGGCCTCCTTAAAATGCTCAGCATCTCCTCTAAAGCAGATTTCGTTAGTACCTTTTCCTCTCTTCGAATCGTCCCTGTCAGCATCTCCTACGAGTATGAACCCTGTGCGCTAAAGAAAGCTCACGAGATGCGTGCCGTGCTAAATGGCGAAGTGTATAAAAAGGCAAAAGGAGAAGACATGCTCAGCATCTTCGAGGGCATCCTCCAGAACAAAGGACGGGTTCACCTCAACTTCAGTACGCCCATCAGTCCTGATGAGATTAAAAACTGTGCCACTGCTCCAGCCAATTCTACCGACCGCAACACGCCCTACATTGCCTTGTCGCAACTCATCGACCGTCGCATTTGGACAGGCTACAAACTCTTCCCCCTAAACAAACTTGCCTACGACATTGTGGAGAACCAAGCCAGCCCCGATATTCTTTTGGCAGCAAAGGGCATCTTCACCAACGACATACTGCTCCGCATTTATGCCAACCCCGTCGCAAACTACAACAAGGTGCAACAGGAGCAACCCTCGCAAACTGCGTCAACCAACTAACCTGTCATAAGCCATCGGCACCACACAGCGTTTAGGGGGCTATACAACTTTCATACTATGATAATGAAGAGGCCGAAAGCTGCATCCGCAACTTTCGGCCTCTTTTTGTGTATTCTGCCCACAGCTTAGAAGGTGTAGCGTATACCCAAAGCAATGTCGCCCCAGTGGAAATCAAGGCCACTGCCGTAGGGGTTAATAATGTTCAGGCGTGGGCGGATGTCCAGCGAGACTTGAATAGGCACAGCCTGGAAGTTGTATTCCACACCGGCTTGTCCTACGACGCCCAAAGCGAAACTACCGTCACCATCGTGACCATTGTTCCAAGACACAAGCGTCAAGCCTACACCAGCGCCAGCATACCAGCCGAAGTTGCCAGAGATATTGCCAGTAACCTGATACACGCCTACCAAGTTCAGGTCGTTGTAGTGGTCACCACCATGCCAGCCGAGGTCGAACTCCAGTCGGTTCTGACCCAAACCATGTTGATACGAAATTTCTGTACCGAAACCCTGGCCACCACCAAGACGAACACCAATAGCATGCTGTGCAGAGGCTGCTGTTCCCAATGTCAGTACTGCTACGAGTACCATCAATACTTTTTTCATCTTTGTTTTTGTTTAGTTAAACATTAAAAGTTCTTCTATCTTTATTCAGTCATTCCTCTCTCCTCGCCGCTTCTGCCTTACCATTCAATCACTAAACCCCTCAACTCCAGCATGCGGCCTCACCAAAATAGAATGCAAAAGTAAGCAGTTTTATTCTCACAAGACTACTTGACTTCTGCATTTAATCAACAGCCTGTTGACAATAACCTCAACAGGATAACTGCCGAATAGCCTGTGGTAGAGCATCAATAATGTCTGATGCTATCAGCGATGGCTCACCAACCCGAGTTGCAGCTTTGTCGCCAGCCAGTCCATGCAAATACACAGCTATCGATGCCGCCCTGAAAGCTGCCGTCTCAAGCGCTCTTCGTGCTTCATTACTCAACCCTTGAATTGACTCAAGCTGCTGGCACAACTCTTGGCGCGTAGCTCTTCGCTGTTGCGCCACTATTCCAAGCGCTATCCCTGTCAACACATCACCCGCCCCTGCCGTCGCCATACCAGCATTCCCCGTGGTGTTGTGGTATTGCTGTCCAGAGGGAGCACACACCAAGGTCCCATGGCCTTTGCTTACCAACACGATGCCGTGATCCTGCGCAAATCTTGCCGCTGCCATACGCTGGTTAGGCACATCTGTAAACCCCTTCGGGGCCAACGTCTGCTCATTCAACCTCTCAAACTCCCGGGCATGAGGAGTCAGAATACAACCGAACGGCATCAACGGGTACAATTCATCAGCATGCGAGGCGAGGCAGTTCAGCGCGTCGGCATCCAGCACCAGCATAGGTGCCATTTCGCCACTCACCCTGCGACCTCCCTCCTCCTCCGGTTCCATCCTCACGTATTCCATCGTGGGGTAAGATTGCAGCAATCCCTTCAGTAGCGTATAGCACCGCTCGTCATTTCCCACACCTGGCCCCATCGCTACCGCATCATACTTCTGCCACACTTCGGCCGCATTCTCCGAGCACAAATCCGTACGCACCATAGTCTCTGGCACAGCCGTCTGTAGGACACCAACCCCCTCCTCCACTGTGGCCACCGTCAACAATCCCACACCACTTCGCAAGCAGGCTCGCGCTGCCAAGATGGCAGCCCCCATCTTGCCGTAGCCACCTGCCACAAGGAGGGCGTGCCCATAGTCGCCCTTATGGCTGTTTGCATCGCGGCAGACCAAATAACTGGGTACTGGTTCCAGCACTGAGTTTCTCATGAAAACAACACCACCCTTTACAGAAAGAAAAAGCGGATGTCCCAACAATGCGACATCCGCTCTCTCCTATAACAACATATTTACTTTGCGTTCTCTGGCTTCAACACGCCCACAGCATAGTGCTTCAAGTAGAGGAACTGCTTAGCAACTTCCTGCACATCCTTCTCGGTGATGGAATTCACGAGATCAGCATAACGGTTCACCCACTCATCGCGGTCTTCCCCATAATAATAGGTGCTGTAGAGCTGGTTCATCCAGAAGCCGTTTTCCTGAGCCGAGGTCTCGCGGTTCTTAATCATCTGCTCCTTAGCTTTAGCAAGCACCTCTTTGCTCGGTCCTTTCTTGATGTACATCTTCAACACGTCAAGGGCCGCAGCCTCCACCTTATCGGTCTTGTCTGGGTCGCATTGAATGAAGAATTGGTAACTCACCGAGCCTTCGGGTTCAAGGCTGTAGTCCACGCCTCCCATGGGGCTGTAAGCGTCGCCCATCTTCTCACGGATTATTTCCGTTGTGGATATCTGCACACACTCACCCAGAGCGTCCACGATCACGCGGTTCTTGAAGGTCGGTTCAAAGCCCTCTGCCTGGCTTACCATCAGCACGAGCGACATACGCTCCGTACCCTTTCTGGCCAATCCACGGCTGATGCCAGGAGCCAGGTTCGGGTCGCGACGTATGGCTTTCTCCATCTTCTGCATACCATTGCACGGTAGGTTGTTCAGATACTTGGCGATCATCTTGATGTCGTCATCCGATACATTACCTACGAAGAAGAACGTTTGGTTCGAAGCATCCTCAAAGCGCTCCTTGAAGATTTCGAATATACGGTCGTAGCTGAGGGCATCCACTTCCTCCATGGTGGGGAACTGGTGCATACGGTTGTAATTCGGATAGGCTGCTTTGTAGAAAGCCTTCAGCATAGCCACCTGTGGGTTCTGCTCGAGGAGCGGAAGTTGTGTTTTAAGAGCCTGAATGTTGCGGTCAAACGATTCTTGGTCTTTACGAGGAGCCTCATAGTAGAGGTTCAGCAGTTGCAGCATCGTCTCAAGGTCTTTGGGTGAGCAGGAGCCGGAGAAACCTTGCGTGCGTCCACTGATAGAGGGCGAAATACCCACGGTCTTACCCTTAAGTTTCTTGCTCAACTGGGTAGCAGAGAACTCGCCTATACCAGCGTCGTCCACGAAGCTGGCGGCCAAACCTGCTGCGAAGGACTCTTCGTCCGAGTAGAGCGACGTGCCACCCATTGCATACGAGCGCATGCGAATCTCATCGGCCTTATAGTCGGTTTTCTTCACCACAAAACGTATGCCGTTAGGCACGGTGTATTCAGTGTAGCCCAATCGGTTGTCGGTCTTCGTAACTTTCGGGGTTACGGCAGCCACCTCTTTGCTGTAGAGCGGAGACTCAACAAAGTTGTCCACCCACGCCTCGGTCTTTATGTTTTTCGTTTCGTCAAAGATGCGCAGCATTTCTTTTTCAGTAGGTATGCGCAAGTCTGCCTTTTCGGGTGCCGTCAGATAGATAATCAAGTTTTCATCCGTAATCCAGTCGGCCACCACCTTGTTGCACTCGTCCACCGTAATTTCGGGCAGGAACTGCTGTGCGTAGGCATACTCTTGGCGTATACCGGGTATCACCTCTCCTTCGAGGTAGTTGCGGGTATACTCATCTGCAAACGACTGCGACTGGGTCTTGTTCACCTCGGCAGCACTCTTGCGGAACCCGTCCAGCATTTCCTCCTTTTGGCGCTCCAACTCAGCAGAGAGGAAGCCGTGTTGGTCAATGCGCTTCATCTCAGTCAGCAGCAGGCGCGTAGCCTCTTCTATACGGTTGTCCTTGGGATAAGCGTTCAAGCTAAATGCATCACAACTGCGACCTATGAATCCACCGTAGCCGCCAGCAGCATAGAGCATCGGGGCGGTAGACTTCTCGCTCAGCTCGGCAAAGCGTGCATTAATCATGCTGTTGATGAGCTGGCGCACCAGGCTCTCTCTGTATTGGCCCACCGTGCCCTGGGGTGCCTTTGCATGTTTCCACATGAGCGACAGGCTGGTCGATGTAGCCTCTTTATCAGTAGCTATAGCCACAAGGGGTTCCTTATTACCAGGCACATCGTAGTAGACACGCTCCTTGGCGTTCTCAACCTTCTTGTATTTGCCGAAGTACTCCTTCACCTTAGCCTCCATGTCTGCCAAGTTGAAGTCGCCCACAATGATGATAGCTTGCAGGTCGGGACGATACCAATCGTGGTAGAAGTCCACAATCTCGTTGCGTTTGAAGTTCATAATCACCTCTTCGGTGCCGATGGGTATACGCTCTGCATAGCGCGAACCCTTCAGCATAATGGGCCATATCTTCTTGCGCATGCGGTCGCCAGCTCCGAGCGTACCACGCCATTCCTCATGAATAACGCCGCGCTCTGCTTCAATCTCCTTTTGGTCAAACAGCAGCTTGCCAGCCCAACCATCCAGAATCTTGATACCCATCTCCACCATCTCTGGGCTGTTGGGCATATTGATGAAGTACACCGTCTCATCAAACGAAGTGTAGGCATTCACGTGGCTACCAAAGGTAACACCGTTCTTCTGCAACTCCGATATCATCGAGTTGTGGGGATAATACTCCGTGCCGTTGAAGGCCATGTGCTCACAGAAGTGAGCCAAACCCAGCTGCTTCTCGTTCTCCAGAATGGAACCTGCATTGGTAACGAGGCGGAACTGAATACGATTTTCGGGCTTTTTGTTCACCCTAAGGTAGTAGGTAAAACCGTTGTCCAGGTGGCCAATCTTCACCTTCTTGTCCACAGGCACTCTATCTTCGAGGTTAGCCTTCTTGGCAGCAGACTTACCGCCGGGCAAAATCTGTGCCGTTGCGCCACCCACTAAGGCAGCCATCAGCACCACGACGAGCAAAAATCTCTTTTTCATGTGTATTGATATTGGTTATTGTTGTACTCTTATCACCTTATATATTATGGTGTCTGCAGCACTCCTCTTCTCCCATCAGCACCGCTGAAGCAGGGTGCAAAGATATGTTTTTTTTCTGACACCCACCTCATTTCAGCGCATATTCTTCATGGTGGCAATGCACCCATGCACCACACGCCGCCACCAGACGCACCTCTGCAGAAAAAAAAACTTAAGGCGAGCCCGTCGGTTTCCACCGTACGCTCGCCCCAAGTTTTCTGCAAGCCCTCAGGCTCTGCGCCCTTCAGCCGTCGTCCGCACGCTGTAGTATCGCTCTGCCAAGACTCTTCTGATAGAGAGAATGGGCATCACCGCACCCTGAATTCAAATAGATGCACTTCCCTTATTCAGATCTAAGGAGGAGGCAGCGACGCCCACATTCATGTCAATAAATGTTCTCTCGTTTGTTATTTTGCGGCTGCAAAGGTACACATATTTTTCTCTTGAGCAAAACGAATACACCCCGAATCTACCATATCGCACGCCCAAGCAGCCCACCGTCCTTTCTCAAGCCCCGCTCTGCCAAAACACCTCGCTCAGGACTTCACCTCCGCCCCACATCAATTTCCCTTACACTCAACCCACAGCAGCCCTCCGAAACAAAAGAAATCAGTATTTTCCAGTGTAAAAGAGGGCATTCTCCTCGATCACGCGTACCCGACAGTGGCATTCAAATCCGACGGCACTATGGCTCTTGCACCAATGTTGTGTGTTTGGGACTTTTTGTATACCTTTGCATGCGCTTTTCCTCTCTCGAGGCACGTTCGTCCCTCCCTTCTTCTTCCCAACCGAGTATTGCTGCGCGGGCACCCACCCTCTCTTCTCCAATTAGGCACACGGCGCACAGGGCAACCACCCTCATCGCGTAGGGCGCAGTCCTATGTCGCGTAGGAAATTTCTCCCTCCTATCAGTCAATCTTCATTCTTCCAGTACAGAACAACACAAAAATGCCGTACAGCAGAGCATGTTTTCCCGTACGGTTTAGCGCGCCCTGCTGCACGGTTTAGCACCATGCGCCGTGCGGCACAGCCTCACAGCATGTACCCTTTCGCTCTCACCAGAGAGAGCCCACCCAACGCGGTTCTCAACGCGGCCTCACAGCGCAACTCCACGCCAACACACCCGCCCTACAGGGGCTACGCGCCCCACAGTGTAGCCTCGCCCTCTTCACAGTGCAGCCTAAAAGACAGGCGACGGCAGTCCGAACAGACCGCCGTCGCCCTCATAGAAAATCAATAAATCACTCCAAACCCATTAGCGCAGTCGGTCGGCTGCTCGCACCTTCAACTCGTCGCGCTTAATGGCACGCTGAGCGAAGAAAAGCAGCACCAACGTTACGAACGGGATGTATGTCCCAGCCGAATAGACGGTGTGCGGCTCGTCGAGGCCCATGATACCTGTGGCAAACGTCGTGAACTCGCGGCCATACGCATCGACTGCCCAGAGAAAGAGCAGTGCCACATAGACCACATTGAGCAAAAAGCCGACCATCACCACCCGCATCTGCACAACGCGGTTGCGGTAGAGGAAGATGCTGACCAATGACACCACGCCCACTGCCAACGCCAAGACCACGAGCGGCCACGTGTGTATATGCCCAGCCTGCTCCATCTGCACATCAAGGCCACTCTCTATCTGCTTCAGCATGTCGGGGTTGCTTTTCGGGAAGAGGTTGAGCTCGGCACTAACGACGTAGTTAGATTGCTCCGAGAGCGCGCTGTAGGTAGCTATGGGGAACATGAACATCAGCACCACGCCGACAGCGGCGAGTACCAACAGGAAAGACTGAATACGCTGTATCATTTGTTATGTCTTTTTGAAGTTGTATCTATGCAGGTTCGCTTCTCTCTGATGCAAACTCCCCTACTCTTCTTGAAAGGGGAACTCTTGTATAGCCAGGTAGTTTGCCACGCTCCATTTGCCCTCCACCACAGCATCCTTGATCAGGATAAAGCCGGGGTTGGAGCGCAACATCGTCTTGATGGCGGTGGCATCGGCGAAGTAGTATATCATCTCATCAAGTTGCGCATCGTGCAGATAAGCCTGTATCTCTTCGGGAGCAGCCGAGGTGAGCAGCACCATGTTGACCCCATGGTCCACACAGAAGGTGTGGGTGCGGCGCAGTGCCACCGTGCCCTGCTCGTCCAGCTTATCAAGATGATGTACCGTGGCAATGAGCACATAGGAGGGCGAATTTACAATATTGAGGGAGTAATCCTCCCCGTCTGGCCCTATCATGCAGAAGCCTGATGCCTGTATCTCGTAAGGGTTAACCACGCGCGAGTCCACAAATTCCCACGCCTCACGCCACGAGCTGTCGGCATAATATGTCATCAATTCGGCCGAAGGCATCTCGACAGTCTGCCCCGTGGTCTTCTCTCTATAGGTTACGAAACTTTGCACCTGCAGGTCGTTGCCTTCGGGAATCATGCGGTTGCCCACCTTCCACGGGCGGAAATCAATACAAGGCTCGTTCTTGATGTTGTGCAGTGCAAACAGCACCATCGCTGCCACTGCCACGAGGGTAATCAACGTGTCGCGCTCAAAGTGCTTGCGGCGCGCATGCTTGCGGCATAGGAAAATGACCACCGTGAGCACCAGCAAAACCACATTTTTCCAAAAGGTCTGCCAGTTGGTCAGCTTGATAGCATCGCCAAAGCAGCCACAATCCGACACCTTGTTGGTCAGTGCATCCACAAAAGTGGTGATGGTGAAGAAAACCACCATCAGCAGCAACGTCCACGCCGTGAACTTGCGCCATGCACCCGTAATGAGCAGCACACCCACCGTGAACTCGAGCGTTACGAGTAGCACCGACAGCAGAGCAGCCAAGGGCACAGCCCACTCGAACGAGAGCCCGCCCACACTCCATACCGTCATGTATTCCTCTATCTTGTAGGCCGTTCCCATGGGGTCGACCCCTTTTACAAAACCACTGAACACAAAGACGCATCCAACAACGATGCGACATATCAGGGCTATAATCCTATTGGTGCGGGTGTCTTTCATGTCGATTCGTAGCGTATAGGTATAATAATAGGTGAAAAGTCTATTGCGCAGCCTCAGACTGCGAGGCCTCTTCGAGCCGTATCAGGCAGAAGAAAGCGTAGTTCATTATATCTGCATAACCGCCCTCTACCCCCTCGGACACTTCAGTATGGCCGTCGTTATCCTCTATCTGCTTGATGCGAAGTAGTTTCATCAGAATAAGGTCTACCATAGAGCTGACACGCATCTGCCGCCATGCTTCGCCATAATCGTGGTTCTTGTTGCGCATCAAGCGCGTGGTAGCTTCCACATGCTTGTCATAAAGATGCATGCACCGGTCGGGGTCGAGGTTCATCTCCGCACAACCGTCGCGAAGCAGCTCGGCTTGCATCAAAGCAATAGCAGCGTAGTTCACCATGGCCAAAAACTCCTGTTCCACAGCATCGCCTACGCGGTTCTCACCGCTCTCTTCGATACTGCGCACACGGTTGGCCTTAATGAAAATTTGGTCGGTTAAAGAAGGAAGTCTGAGTATGCGCCATGCAGTGCCGTAATCACGGGTCTTCTTCTCGAACAATGCCCTGCAACGGCTTGCTACCGCAGCAAATTCGGCATCAGTGGTGGTGGTCATGCTAATATTTTTTCTCTTGATACACAATTAATCCCCACTCTGTTCGTTTCGCATGGGTATGAACAAAGGTACAACTTTTTCCTCATTTACACTGCGATGTGGTGAAAAATTGGCTACATTTGACCGTCCCGCAGTGATGGGCATACTCAATATTACACCGGACTCATTCTTTGACGGCGGCCGCTACCGCACCGACGAACAGATAATAGCCCGCGCCACCACCATGCTACAGGAGGGAGCCGACATCATCGACATCGGTGCCGTCAGCTCGCGCCCAGGTGCCACCCTGCTGCCGCCCGACGAGGAGGCTGCACGCTTGGTGCCAGCAGTCAAGTTGCTGCGGCGGCATTTTCCACAGGTGCTCATCAGCGTTGACACCTGCTTTGCCCTACCTGCACGTCAGGCTATCGAGGCTGGAGCCAACATCGTCAACGACATTTCCGGCGGAGCCTTCGACAAGCAGATGTTCGCCACCGTGGCCGAACTGCAGGTGCCCTATATTCTAATGCACACCACCACAACGCCCGACCACATGCAGGACAACCCCCACTACGATGACGTGGTGGAGTCCGTGGCTCAATATCTCTCGGAGCGGCTGCACCAGTTGCGCTTGATGGGGGTGGCAGATGTCATTATAGACCCAGGCTTCGGCTTCGGCAAAACCCTTGAACACAACTACCAGCTCTACGCAGCCCTGCCCGAGCTGGTCAGCCTCTTCCCCGACACACCGCTACTGGTGGGCATATCGCGCAAGTCCATGGTATATCGCCTCTGCGACTGCACCCCAGGCGAGGCACTGCAAGGCACCACCGTGCTCCACGCGTTGGCTGTGGCCGCCGGTGCCGCCCTGCTGCGCGTCCACGACGTGAAGCCTGCGGTCGACTTGGTGAACCGCTTCTACCCACAAACTCCACACGCCGAAACTCCTCAGACCGCTCGATAACCACTCCCTACACTACCGACAAACAACCACCGACGCACCGTGTTACCACTCGCCATTCAGGGGCTTCCTCACATCGTCTTCACAGACATATTGGATATTCTCTTCGTCTCCTTCCTCGTCTACGAGGTGTATCGATTGATGCGCGGCACCGACGTGATGCGCATCTTCTGGGGCATCCTCATCATTGTTGCCATCTGGCTACTCACCTCGCTGCTGCACATGCGTATTTCGTCCGAGATACTGCGGCAGGTGGTGTCCGTGGGATTGGTGGCCATCATCGTAGTGTTCCAACCCGAGATACGCAGGCTGCTGCTCCTTGTGGGCACCAAAACCACCATGGCAGGCGACACGACAGCACGTCGCTTCCGCTTGTTTAAAAAGGGGATAGCCAACGCTCAGCGCACCAATTTCGAACCCTATATACAGGCCTGTATGCACATGTCGCAGTCCTGCACTGGTGCGCTCATCATCTTTGCTCGCCAGAACGACATCAGCGACATCCTCTCATCGGGTGAGCCCTTAGAGGCCATCGCCTCGTCGGCTCTTATTGAGAATATCTTCTTCAAGAATACGCCGCTGCACGACGGCGCGCTCGTTGTGCGGGGCAACAAACTACTGGCTGCACGCTGCATCCTGCCAGTATCGTCGAACCACAGCATCGACCCCAACCTCGGCCTACGGCACCGTTCCGCCATTGGCGCCACAGAGCAGAGCGACGTGGTGGCCGTCATCGTGTCGGAAGAGACTGGGGCAATCTCCTATGCCGAGGCCGGCGTGATACACCACAATGTGTCGCCCGTAGAACTGCGACGCTTCCTCGAGGAGACCATAGGCTGACGACCTACCACCACCGAGGCGCGCTCCTTACCTCCTTTTGATGCGCACCTACCACCACCGAAGCGCATTCCATCCAACCATTTTACGTACACCTGCAGCTACCACGGAGTTCTCGCCTCATCTTTTTGACGTGCATCTGCTGTCGGCACGGCATTCTCTCTCCACTCATTCCGCACAGCGGAAGGCGCTCCTTGCTGGTTGCATGCTTCGGGGGATACCCTTGTCTCCACCGAAAATCCACCTTCGGAGGCTGAAGAGTTTTCGACGCATCGTTCCGCTGAAGTTGAGACTACACCTATAATATATATAGCAAGTCATCCTCAAATATGTCTTAGGCCATCCTATAATATAATCGTAGAATCTCCTATGATTGGTCTTGGACTATCCTTTTTATTATAGGTAGTCCTGCTATAGGGCAACGTCTGCACCACCCGAGGCCATAATACTACGGAGCTGGTTTCGCTCCCCAACCGCATACATGTGGCGTTCACAGCGGGCATGGAGTGGAAAGCCTGCCGAAACGGCTCGGCTGTCTCAGCCTTCGAACAAACAGAGTGGGCTGTCCACTTACGGACAGCCCACTCCCACTAAACAAGAAACCATAAAAATCCGGCAGGAGACACCGCAGTGCCTCCTGTCGGAGTGAGACTACCTGACGATAAGTTTCCTTACCACGTCAAGTTTTTCGCCCTTGATGCGTACGAAGTATGCACCGGCGGAGAGGTTGTCAAGATTGAGCGTCTTGGCGCAGTCGCCCGAGCAATCCAGCGTGGTGAGGCTTACGCGTGCACCGTTGATGTTGACCACTTCCACACTCACCTGTCCGGCAATGCCGTTGATGCTTACAGTAGTGGTTCCATGTGCTGGATTAGGATAGAGGGTCACGTTGGCCATGTCGGCATCGTCAATAGAGGCAACGGCCGTGAGCTGAACGGGGTTGTCCCACATACTGATGTACTCACCGCAGAGGGCACGTACGTAGAAGTGGTACTGCTCGTCAGCCTCGAGGTCTTCAACGACCCACAGTGCTTCCTCAACCGTGTCTTGGAAGATGTGAGCACCCTCTATATAGCCAGCATAACCGTATTCCACCAACCAGCGTCCGGTGTTGTTGCTACCAGGAGTCCAGGTGATGGTGGCAGTGGTGGTGTTGATGGTACCTTGGAGGTTGGTAACAGGCTGGCACACCTCAGCAGTGAACTGCGTTGTGTCGGAGAAGTCGCTCCGTATAGCTCCGTAGAGACCGCAGACAGTGCGGATGGCCACATGGTATTCTACACCCGATACCAGACCGCCCACAGTAACGCTGGTGGTCGTGGTCGTGAAGGTACTGTCGTAGTTGGCCGTGTTCCACACATGCACCTCGTAGGAGGCAGCATTCTCGGCGGCTGTCCAGCTGATGTCAGCAGTGCTGAAGGAGGCATCAATGCTGAGCGAGTCGATGTCGACCGGTTCGCAAGGCAAGTCTACAGTCGTGAACAGACGGGTGCTCCAATCGGAAGCTGAAGTGCTATCGCATACGCGACGTACACGCACTGCGTAGTCGGTCATCGGCTCAAGGCGTTCCACCATGTATCTGGTGCCGCTCACAATAGTGTCGGCCGTCCAGTCAAGGTCGGTTACGCGCTTGTGCTCCACTTCGTAGTTGCCTGTTTCGGAACCCCAAGTCAGCAGAGCAGTTTCTGCCGTAACAGTGTCCACTACCACGGCGGGTTCACTGCAGAACAACTCGCAAGACACCAAGCGCATATCGGGACGCAGATTCAGATAGCCCTTCGTACCTCCGAAGCCTGTAAGACTAAATGGATTCGGATTTTCGCTGTCGCTGTAGCCGTAGATAGACTTATAGCCCGTGGTGGAGTGTGTGCGGCGGTTGCCGTCGGAAACATACGAACCGTTGTCGCGATCCACCACCACGATAACATTGCTATGGCCATCCCACTGGAACGGACGGTCGAAGCGCACCACGCGCCAACCCTCCGATGTCCAATTCATCGTACCGCTGTAGACCAACGTGAAGTTGGCTGAAGTATCCACATTCACGAAGTCTGAAGAGCTGCTAAATACGGACTTAGTCGTATTGCCGAGGAAGATGCGGCAGTTGTTAGCATGTGTACCACCCGTGGCAGAGGTCGGATAGAAGGCGTAGTGGGTTATGGGGTTCAACCCTACCTGTGCCATCTCAATGCTGTCAATGATAACCTCGCTGATACTGTAGTTGTAGTAGGTATACACAGGTACATACTGGCTGGTAGCTTGCGTACCAGTGAGCGAGGTATTCACCTCACCACTGCCATCGCATGCACCACTGAGCACCGAACCCATTGTCCAGTCAGCTGTGTCGCCACCCGAGCAGATAGGACGCACATAGACGTCGTAGTAGGTGAGCGGTTGAGCAGAGAACACCGTTGGATGCGATGTGACTGTCATCATCGTACCCGTACCACGGGTGAAGCCTTGGCGGCCGTATTCTATCTGCCACATCGTAGCTGGCGTGCGGTCGGTCCAGTTGACGGAAACTGACGAGCCTGTAGTGTTGCTGTCGGCGTAGATGTTGCGCACTGGTGCACAGGTCGGCATGGGGCGTACCACCACGTCGTCGATGGGCACCGTACAGTAATCATACACTGTTGTGCCGCTGACGTACAGGTTGTAGAAAGCTATGTGGCGAGCCATACCTTGATAGGTGCTGAGGTAAACTGTCGAATGCTTACGACCTGTTGAGCTGTAACGCAAGGTGTCAATCGGCGTGAACGAGGCAGAGAAGCCTGGTGTAGTACTGTCCACCACACCCACGATGAGCCAGTAGTTGATGCTGCTCACATAGTGGCTGAACTCTACCATGTAGTTGCCAGCAGCCATCGGCAGTTCGGGCATTGCCAACACGGTGTTACCGTACATGTACATGCATGCATTGCCCGATGTAGCATAGCTGCTGTTGCCACGGTAAATCTGCGTTTGATAGTTAGGTGTAAGGTAGGTGGCGTTGGAGGTTCTCATCTCATAAGCCCAGCATGGAGGCAGTTTGTGTGTGTAGGTGGAAGCGGGCAGCACGCCGAGGTCGAACGTTTCGGTGTCGCCTATGGTCAGTTGGCTGCAAGCCGTGGTGAAGTAGACCGGGCCTTCGGCATACGAAGTGTCGTGGGTCGAAGCGCACACAGAGTAGACGCGAGCCATGTAGAGCGTACGTGGCGAGAGACCTGTGATGCCCATCATGCCGCCTACAGCCAGCACGCGAGAGCAGAGGCTGTCCACCTTCGGATAATGAGCAGGACCGTACTCAACGATGTAGGTCGAAGCACCCGAAGCGGTTGTCCACTGCAGGTTGGCACTGTTGGATGTAACCACGTCGACCGTCAAGTTGGAGGGCGCACCGCAACCGATAGGCTCTACCACGAGGTTGTCAATGTAGTTATATCCCATACCGTTTGGCACGTAGAAGGCAATGCGGCCAGCGCCTGAGTAGTTGGCAAAGCTGACGGTACGCGAATGCATCAGGGCGCTGTCGCCTGCGCGCAGCGTATCCACAGCCTGGAAAGTCATGATAGAGTTCTCATCTTCCACCACACCGATAACCATCCACGAGTTGGGGTTCTCTCCCATGAAGTCGAAGCGAGCCTGCAGGGTGTTCACTGCTGGTATGAGCTCAGGCAGCATCACGTAGCTGCTGCCGCCAAGGCGCAGCACCTTACCTACGGTCATCATGTTGCTCACATAAGGCATAGCCGTACTTGGACCTACTATCCAACAGTTGGCGGAGAAGTTACCCACGTTGCGAGCGTCGAAATTCTCGCTGATCGGCAATTGCAGCGGGCCACAAGAGGTAGAGACGGTGAGGTCGGTGTAGATGTTGTTGTTCACGCTGCCACCGCAAATCGGGAAGACTCGTACCACGTAGTCACTGCTCGAGTTCAGACCCGAGATGGTCAGCGTACTGTCGGTCGTGTTGGCTACAGCGGTACGCCATGTAGATTCTGTACTGAGGCGGTAATCCACGCGCCAAGCTGACTCGGTGTGGCCGCGGAACCAGCGCACCGATGCCGTCGTGCTCGTGCTACCTGCAAACACCACTACTGGCGCCACACAGGTAGGAGTGAAACATGCGGCGTTGAAGCGCACTTGCGGCACATAGTTTGCCACTCCTTGATTGGGAGACGAAGGACGTATTGGGTTGATGTACTCATCATCTTGGTAGAAGTAGAGTGTGCGGCTCTCGGCATCGGTACCATAGAAATACCAGCTGTCGTAATAGTCGTCATTGCTGTCCTGCATAGAGATCACGGTGTTCATGCTGCGATTCTGTACCACTGGCACCGAGAAGGGCAGGTAGATCCAGCCGTTGCGACCCATATTGATTGTGTCATCAAACACCAGCGTATGCTGCGCAATGTCGATGTAGTCATCCACACTCTCGAAGGATGCTTGGTTGGTGTGGCCAATCCACAGTTTCACATTGCGGGGTCCCATGCTGCTCTCGTCTACCTCGTCGTAGTCAATACCATGATAGTAGATACCGTAGATCGTGTCGCCGATGTTGGTCAGCTCATTGGGCGGATATATAGACTGCGTGTAGCTGTACCGCCAGTTCTGATTCGTTGGCACCGTTGGGGAAATCACGGATACACTACCGCCACTGACATGGCAATCGACGGTGGAATAGGAACCAGTGAGTTGCGTAGCGTGGAACGTGTCGCAGTCCGTATTGATGCGTACCTGATAGGTGGTCATGGTATCCACGTTGCGTATCACGAAGAAGGTCTCAGCGGTAGACTGTTCGATCCACGCGGTGTCCTGCTCTTTCTTGTAGCTCACGTGGTAATTCGTAGCGGGGTAACCCTCGTTGCTGGGTGTCCAACTGACGGTGATGTACTGCGCTGCATTGTTGTAGTAGAACCGCGTGTTCTGCGGAGCGCTGCAAGCGGGCTGCGTGGTAAACGGGTCGAGGGTGAACCAGCGGCGGTTGTTGTCGCCTTCGCAGGCTCCACGCATCCAGGCATAGTACCGTGTGTTGGGTTCAAGGTCTGTCAGATGAATTGGCGACGTAGCACTAATAATCGAACCTATGGCATCGTTGATGTCATTCGTCTTGCTGTATACGAACTCATACTCCGAAGCCGTCGATGATGGGTCAACGATGAAACGCACATCGGCCGATGTGGGGCTGAAGTTGTAGGCAAATGCCGCTGTGGGTGCCTTGCAAGTAGTGTTGTAGTACACCTTCACATCCTTTAGGTAAGCCACCGTATTACTTGCACCGCTTGTCTTGTGGCGGAACACAATGTACTTCATCGAGTCGGGCGCATTCTCAAAGGTCTGCTCAAAGGTCTGCCAACCGGCACCCGTGCTGGAGTTGATCGTAGTCGTCGGCGTGTAAGTACCGTAAACCTGCAGCGCATCGAGGCTGTTGAGGTCGGGTATCAAGCCCACCTCCATCTTGCCATACTCGGCCGTGCTACTGGTCTTACCCAAGTTGAACTCCAGAGTGATGCTATCCATCGGCACTTCGAAACGAGGCATGGCGATGGTGCTGTAGTAGCCACTCGTGTTGCTGTAGAAGTATAGCATAGCATGTTCTATGATGTAAGTGCCGGTAAAGTACCTATAAGGATAAGTGTGGTTACCATTATAGGTGTTGAACGGCACCCAACAATTGGCACGCGGAGTGGTGGTATACGGCGTAGTCGAAGTAGCCAAGCCGTAGTTGAAGTTCTCTTTGTAAGGCAGTGCACTGCGCTTGATGATGCCGTCGGCCGTATTGAACTTCACCACGCTCATGAGGCTGCTGTCGTTGTAGTCGCACAGGGCGTACACACGGGCTTCGTAATTGAAGGCAGGGCTGAGATTGGTGAAAGAGACGCTGCTGCCCGACACCACCGTGTCGAAAGTGGGCATATTGTTGTCGAAGTCTTCGGCACCCATCAGCACGCGGTACATCGGCTCGCTGGCGTCAGCGTTCCAACTCAGCGTAGCAGCCGTAGCCGTAACGTCGGTGGCCTTGAGGTTATAGGGACGCTGGCAGGTAGGACGGCGATACACGCTGATGTCGTCTATATATACATAGGAGTAGGCCGGTGTAGAAGCGGGGATGGCAGCTATGGCAATGTACTTGCCGTTGCCATGATAGCTCTCCATCGATACCGACACGTCGAACCACTTGTGTGAGTGCAACAGTTCGCCCGTGAAGGTTTGCACGGGGACGAAGGTGCTGTAATCCTCGGGGTCGGTCATCACACCCACTGCTACAGGTACCGACTGGTACGAGGCAGTGGCAGAACCTACAATGTAGGAGAAGTCCACCACCAAGCTATCGACAGGTGCCTCAAAGAAGGGCAGTGCCACGTAGGTGTAGTGAGAAGCACTGGAGCGATAGAGGTACATGGCACGCTTCGTAGCGTAGTTGCTGCGGTCGTACGAACTATTCACATAGGGGTAGACGGTGCTGCCCGACGAGGCATTACTGCCGCGATGCCAGCACGAGGGGATAGCTGTAGTAGCACTGCTGCTGGCAGTCCACGTGTTGAAGTTCTCAAAGAAGGGCAGTGTCGTGGGCAAGCAGGTGGTCTTCACATTGATTGTGGTAGACTGTCCGCAGCCGCTGGTTACGCGTATCTGGTACTGCGTGTTGGGTGTCAGATTGCTTAGGAAAGTGGAGCGCTCCGAGGCGGCCACCGAGATAGGTGTCCACGTGCTACTGGTAGATAATTTGTACTCCAATGTAAAAGATGTCTCGGTATTGCCAGGTCCCCACACCAGTCCAATACTGTCTGTAGACACCATTGAAGTGAGTAGCATCGGTGCAGGACAGTTGTTGGTCTGCATACAGTTGGCAAAGTTGAAGCGCACCATGGAGCGAACAGATTGGGTACTACCAGTACCTGGACTATAGGGGTTGATACGAACCGTACCCGTAGTGTAGCGCACCATATTCGTAATGCTCTGCATGGGGAATATGTAGCTCGTGCTGTTGTATTGGCCACTGTTGTCCACAACAGTTACCAGAAGATTACCTCCTGTGTAGTTGAACGGCTGATAGAAGTCGAAGTGGTTCCAGCCTGTTCTACAATTGAGCGGACCTACATACACGGGTATGAACATATTGACGTCGAACGGCTCGAAGTTGCTACTCATAGTAGTACGCGTTACGTTGGCCAAGTAGATAGTACAGTTGGTCTTATAGGTCATGGCCGTGGAGTATTGGTATTTGATGTCGATACCCCTGATGGTACCGCCCGAGGGCATACCGATAGTAGAGGCTAAGTACAGCTCTTGGCGATAACCATAGTTAGAGCCGTTGGACACAATACCGATGTAGTTTGTAGTGGTACCAGTGGTATCGCTTGGGGTAATGGTGCGCGCCGAGGCTGCATCGTAGGTGGCACATCCCAATCCATCGGTGCGGAACGACGCGCTGTCGCCCCAACCGTAGCCATGAGAGCCGCAATCACTATATACGGCCACGCGGTAGCCTGTGCCTGGAGTCAGTCCAGTGAGCAGGATGCCATTGGTGGTCGTGTTCTGCCAATAGGCAGCACCAGTGCTGGGCGTTACGTGTACGCGGTAGCCCGTGGGCGGGTTCAAGCCAAGTCCCTCATCATAACGCCAGTCGATGTAGGCGCTCGTCGCTGTGTTACCGCGAACCTCTACGCCAGTAACAGGCATACACTCCTCTTTGTAGGCTATGTTGATGTCGTCAAGGTACACATTGTTCGTTCCGCCTTGGTTGGCACGGAAAGCGATGTAGCGTCCTCGTCCGGTGTAGCTATCCAACGATACCGCGAAGCTCTTCCATACGGAGAGGTTGTCGCCGCACTCGACAGTCTGTACACGTTCGAAAGTATTGTAGTCATAGGGGTCGGTCATCACACCCACATCCATTACGCCGTAGGTGGCAGTGGTGGAGTTCTTGTAGAGTTTGAAGGTAACCACCAAATCGCGGACATTGGTGTCAAATGCTGGAGCAGCCAGATACGAATAATAGCTTGTAGTGGCGTAGAAGTAGAGCGACCGTACACCCGAGGCACTTGTAGACGAGGGGTAGGGATAGGCCGTTGCAGAGTTCGTACCCTTCACCCAACAGGGATTAATCGTAGAGGTTGAAGCTGTACCCGAAGCATCCTCAAAGCCGTAGAAGTGCGGCAGACTGCTGGCAGGATAAGGTTCACAAACCGTACGAACTGTCAGCTCCAACGGCATCGAATAACTGTCCGAGCCACCGGGGCAGACAGAGTATACGTAGAAGTAGTAGGGCGTGTTGGGGGCGAGGTTGTAGGCCGTGAACTCTGGGTCGAACCGCAGTTCGCGTGTAGCCGTGCTGGCGCCTTGCGTGAACGGTGCATTACTCCATTCTACTACCCACGAGTTGATAGCATCGCCAGCCGTATAGTCCCAGGCCAACTTGATGCTGTCCACGTCGCGGACGGCAACGCGAAGATTGTGGGGAAAATCGCAGTCATAATGGGGCGCAACAAAGGTGTAGCGCAGTCCTACAGCGGGGAGCGTAGTCGTTGCCCTCGTGGCGGGCTGAGCATTGTTTGTGATGACAGAGAAGGTGGGATTACCCCAGTCTGCACCTGTCAGCGCATAGGTTTTCTGGGCGCGGCCGTCGCGAATGTAGCAGCGGCTTGTGATGGAAGAGGGCTTATACATCTGACCATAGATGAACTCTATGTTGTTGAGACCCTCATGGAACACCACTTGATAGTTGAACCGGTCGGTAGTGCCACCGGTGTAGAGGTTCAGGTCAAAATACTCAATGATGAGCACGCGGTGACGTGCATCGCCCGTACCAGCCGAGTCTACTTTCCATAGCATTTTGGCGTTAGGGGTGCGGCCGAGGTACCCATCCTGAGACAGGAATGGTTGGATCACGCGGGCGCCACCCGTATACGCTGCCGCCGTACCACTACTTACATTCGTGTCCAAATACATGAATCCATTGGCGCTGCAGGCAATCTGCCATCCCGGGTTGAAACCTGAAACACCGAAGGAGAACGCAAACGGACATGTTACAACGCAGTAACCGTCGTCATTCGAGGAGAATGAGCCAACCGTACCGGTATGCTCGATGGAATTGTACGTCGTCGTGTCGACATCCACCCTAAGAAAGGCATTCTGCGCATGCACTGTCAAGCCGCACAACATGAGGAGCGCGGCAAGACACGTTCGCAATCGAAACTTTTTTTGCATAACTTTTTAGGTTTTGTTGAATAAATGAATATGAATTAATGATGTTATCTTCGCTCTTTTTTGCAGGGTACGCAGGGCATCGGCCGCAGGAATGGGCTTGCGAGGGCTCTGCTGGGGGATTCGTTTAGGCACAAGACACGCCTGTGGATTTGTCGTTCAAATCCTGCGCTCAAGGCTCCGGGGTGTGCGAGTAGTTATATGAGTGGGTGCGAGTAGAAGTGGATGCGACCCTGCCGCTTATGGAGTAAAGTAGTAGTAGTAAGAGGAGTGCAAGTCGGCTTGAGGCAGACTCGGCAAGAGCAGGTAGTGTCTAACGGTTCATCTGTTGGTTTTGGTTCAACATCGGGTTGGTTCTCTCAGTAGCTCAAGTTGCGCTTGGCAGCGAGGTGTCGGTGGGGAGGCGCGGTGCGCTTGCATCGGCCCGCCTCGTCATTGTCCTGCGCTGCGCAGGCATCAGTATTGCTTCTTTTCTGACAACAAAGGTACACATTTTTCGGCGATAATGTTTCCCCAGCGCAGCATTCGCGGCCAAAAAAAAAAAAAAAAACGCTAAATCAGCACGTTACGAATGTTTATAGATTTGAACTTTGGGGTAAAAATCGTGCTTTTTAGCCCGAAGATGCCTACGGCTACATCATTTTTTTGTCCTCAAAAAGGACCTTTTCTTTCTGACAAAAAGGGGCACATCAGCCCACGCCCGATGCCCCAAAGAGGCTGAAGAGGGATGCGCCGACTGCCAAAGTGGCCTCTGCCGCCCTGCCGCGGTGTGGCAAAAAAATTGTACTTTTGCAGCGTCGTTGCCGAGCGCATTGACAGCCGTGGGCGTTCTCCACTCCCGTTTCCTCCCCTACCCCATTCCCCATTCTCATCCTGCATCCAATACCCTGCCCCACAGCGGACAGAGAGGACTATGCCGTACGAAATAGACCCCTATGCTGTACGGCATGGTACTACACGACGCAGCAAACCGCAGCACAACACGTGGTTGCGATGCCACTACGCCGTACGGCAGAAAGGAAAGATTCGTTGGGGAAAGAGGCCGCAACCGTACGGCCTAAGACCACAGGCCGCAAGGCATGAGCCCACTCGCCGCGGTCAGCCGCAGAAGAGCAAGAGCAAGTGGTAGACCCCGATGCCGAGGTAGTTGCCCAACATGTAGCCCAGCAGGCCGATGGTGATGCCCAGCACCACGATGCTGCGGTTGCCCAGCAGGGCAGCCACCATGGGCACGAAAGGTGGCGAATTGATGAGGGCTACGGAGCTGACCAATACGGTGTCGCCATCGATGCGCAGCAGGCGCGCCAACAGCACTTGCAACACCAGCGAGCCGAAGATAGTGAAGAGGATGTACCACAGGATATGGAGACTGCCGAGGAAGTCCATCTGCCGCACGTTGCAGGCCGTGGCGACGCTGAGGCAGAAGACATAGACAAAGTATAGCCCCACGTCGAACGACTGGGGGTTGCGCCGTGCGGCCGGCAGAAAGGAGGCGCCGATGGCAAGAGTGGTGAGCAGCAGGATGAGGAGCGAGGTGCTGCCCGATGCCAGCAGCGACACGGCGGCATAGGACACCGCGGCTATGGCGACAGCCAGCAGCAGCATGAACAGTGTGCCGCGGCGGTGAGCAGCGTCGAAGGGGCGCACCGCAGGAGTTTCATCGCCAGCAGCCACCTGCTGCGAGGGGGCTGCCGAGGAGGTGCGAGGCGGCAACAGCCAGCGAAACACATTCTTACCGAAGAAGATGACAAACAGCAGATAAAGGCCTGTGGCCACCAAGTCATAGCCCGTAACGAAGAGGTAGAGCTCCTGCCCCATGCCCACGCCTTGCTTGATGGCACCGATGTTGGCGATGCCGCCAGTGTAGATGCCAGTGGCGACGGCGCAGACCTGCGTGAACTCCTGACAGGAGAGCGAGCTGCCGGCTGCACCGCGGAACAGGAAGAAGCCACCCACGGTGGTGAGCAGCACGGCCACTAACCCACTGAAGAAGGTGCGCACGGCCAGCCCCGTGGACCAGCCGCGGAGCGAGCAGCCCATGAGCATGAGAGGGATGGCTAAGGGAATGGTGAGGTTGCCCACGGCGGTGAGCGTAGTGGAGGCGACCGAGCCGTCGGCCAGCAGGCCACTGTTGCCCACAAGGAGCCCAATGGCGTAGAGCACTGTCATGGGCGACAGGCGCTCTATCCAGCGCCACCTCCGAGCCAAGCGCATGACCAACAGGGGCACACCGAACAAATAGAGCACCACAAGGAGGGAGGGGAAGATGGAGGAGAGCGTCATGGGCAGCAGGCGTTAATCGGAGTGGCGCGAAGCCTCGAGTTCGAGCCGCAGGAAACGACCAGTGTGGTTGTCCTCCTCGGCAGCCAACGCCTCGGGAGTGCCCTCGAAGACGATTTGACCACCGGCACGTCCGCCTTCGGGGCCCATGTCGATAATCCAGTCGGCCGTCTTGATGACATCCATGTTGTGCTCGATGATGAGTACACTGTTGCCACGGTCGACGAGCTTCTGTATCACTTCGAGCAGCACTCGGATGTCCTCGAAGTGGAGCCCTGTCGTTGGCTCGTCCATGATGTAGAGTGTGCGACCGGTGTCGGTGCGCGACAACTCGGCCGCCAGCTTGATGCGCTGCGCCTCGCCTCCACTGAGGGTGGTGGAGGGCTGTCCCAGGGTGAGGTAGCCGAGGCCGACGTCCTGGACAGCCTGCAGCTTGCGAGCCAACTTGGGCAGGTTGGCGAAAAAGGAGACCGCCTCGCTGACCGTCATGTCGAGCACGTCAGCGATGGACTTGCCCTTGTAGCGGATTTCGAGCGTCTCACGATTGTAGCGTTTGCCTCCGCACACTTCGCAAGTAACGTAGACGTCGGGCAGGAAGTTCATTTCGATAGTGCGAACGCCAGCCCCCTTGCAGTTCTCGCAGCGACCCCCGCTCACATTGAAGGAGAAGCGGCCAGGCTTGTAGCCACGCATGCGCGCACTGGGCAGTTGGGCGAAGAGTGCCCGTATCTCATCGAAGATGCCGACGTAGGTAGCGGGGTTGCTGCGCGGCGATCGGCCTATGGGAGTCTGGTCTATCTCGATGACTTTATCAATATGTTCGAGGCCATGCACAGCGACGTAGGGCAGCGGACGCTTCTGCGCGCGGTAGAGATGCGCATTGAGGATGGGGTGAAGCGTTTCGTTGATGAGGGTGGACTTGCCGCTTCCGCTCACTCCGGTAACACAGACGAGGAGCCCCAGCGGCAGGCGCAGCGTAACGTTGCGCAAGTTGTTGCCGGTAGCTCCCTCGAGGATGAGGAGCGGACGGCCTTCGGCCGAGCGGCGAGGCGGTACGGCAATGTCGCACACGCGGTTGAGGTAGTCGCACGTCAGACTGCGCTGGCGGCGAAACTCCTGCTGCGACCCGCAGGCCACGACCTTGCCACCGTGGATGCCAGCACCAGGGCCGACATCGACCACGTAGTCGGCTGCCGCTATCATGTCGCGGTCGTGCTCCACAACTATCACAGTGTTGCCGATGTCGCGCAGTTCTTTGAGGGCGGCAATGAGCTGCTGGTTGTCGCGCTGGTGCAGCCCGATGGAGGGCTCGTCGAGGATGTAGAGCACGTTGACAAGCCGCGTGCCTATCTGGGTGGCCAGTCGGATACGTTGTGCCTCCCCCCCACTGAGGCTCTTGGTAGCCCGATTGAGGGAGAGGTAGCCGATGCCGACGTCGAGCATGAATTTGGTACGCTTCTCTATCTCGCGCACTATCTCGTGAGCCAGGATGCGCTTGGCCTCGGGCAGTCGCTCCTCGAGACCGACGACCCAGTGGTAGAACTCGTCGAGGTTCATGTCGGTAAGCTCGCCGATGTGCTTGCCATCGACCCGGAAGCAGAGCGACTCGGGGCGAAGGCGATGACCGTGGCAGTCGGGGCAGGTCTTGGTGTTCATGAAAGAGGCGGCCCACTTGCGGAGGGCGGCCGAACTGTCATCGGAGGCCATCTGCTGGATGTAGTTGACCACGCCGGGGAAAGCACCGCGCAGCGAGGTACCTGCATCGCTGTAGATGCCGGAGAAGTCGCTCGTGCCGTAGAGTATAGCACTGGTAGCCTGCTCGGAGAGTGTGTTGAAGGGGTCGTCGAGCGAGAAGCCGAGGCGCGTGGCCAGTCCTTCGAGCAGGCGATAGATGTAGTTGGTGGGCGAGTATTTGCCAAGCACCTCGAGGGCACCGTCGCGGATGCTGAGCTCGGGATGCGGAATGAGGAGCGAGAGGTCGAGCTCGGCCACCTCGCCCAGCCCGTTGCACCGCTCGCAGGCTCCGTAAGGGGAGTTGAACGAGAAGGTGTTCGGCTCGGGGTCGGGATACGAAAGGCCGGTGTCCGGATCCATAAGCATCTTGCTGAAATAGCGAACGGACTGGTCGGCCGATTTGAGCACCATCAGCACGCCTTTGCCTTGCTTGAAGGCCAGCTTGACTGCTTCGCCGAGCCGCTTGGCGTTGGCCTCGTTGATGCGCAGCCTGTCGACCACAAGCTCGATGTCATGGGTTTTGTAGCGGTCGACCTGCATCTTGTAGGTAATTTCTCTTAACTCGCCGTCGACACGCACCCGCAGAAACCCGCGCTTGGCCAACTGTTCGAAGAGTTCGCGATAATGGCCTTTGCGCCGCTTGACAAGGGGGGCGAGCACCATGACGTCGGCTCCATCGTAGTCCTGCCTGATGTAGGAGATGATTTGCGCCTCGCTATGTTTTACCATGGGCTTGCCCGTGGTGAGCGATACCGCATCGGCCACGCGCGCAAAGAGCAGGCGAACGAAGTCGTAAATCTCGGTAACGGTGCCAACCGTAGAACGGGGGTTCTTGTTGGTAGTCTTCTGCTCAATGGAGATGACCGGACTGAGGCCGAGGATACGGTCCACGTCGGGGCGCTCCATGTTGCCGACAAAGTGGCGCGCATAAGCAGAGAAGGTCTCCATGTAGCGTCGTTGTCCCTCGGCATAGATGGTGTCAAAAGCCAGCGATGATTTACCACTGCCACTAAGGCCAGTGAAGACTATGAGGCGACGACGCGGTAGCTCGAGGTCGATATTTTGCAGGTTGTGTTCGCGGGCACCGAGCACAATGAGCGACGATTCGGGAGTGTGTTTTGCCATGGGCAGAAGTGATGTTGCGTAGATGGGTGGAGTGAAGATGAGATGGATGGAGCAGAACGGGGTTAGAGATGTTCCACAATGGCGGATCCTTGGTCGGGATGAAGCAGGCGCGAGAGCCCACCGTGGGAGGGTGCCGGCAGCGCCACCTTGTAGGTGCGGTTCTGCTTGTTGACGAGTTTGTCCGTTTGCAACCAGGGGTTGAGCTCGCGCAGCATTTTATAAGATGTACCGCGCGTACGCGCGAAATTATATAGGTCTACGTTCTGCCCGGTCAACTCCACTTCGGTGGTTGGCACAGGAGAGTAGAGGTCGCGCTGACGGAGATAAAAGCCGTAGTCCTTGGGGTGCTCCATGATGAGCTTGACGGCGAGGATGCGATAGACATAGCGTGTGGTCTCTCGGTTGAGGTACGTGTGGTAGTAGGACGTAGCGTTTTGACGCGTCATGCGTGAGGAGAGACCAGCTTCGCCGCAGTTATAGGCAGCGGCCGCCGCTGTCCAACTGCCAAAACGCGCATGGAGACTCTTCAAGTAGCGGCAGGCCGCCTCGGTAGAGGCCGTGATGTCGTTGCGCATGTCCACCTCGTCGGTTATCTCAAGGCCGTAACGCTGGCCAGTGGCCTTGATGAACTGCCAAAAGCCTTGCGCCTTGGCTGGCGAAGTAGCATTGGTAAGGCCACTCTCGATGACGCAGAGGAAGCGGAAGTCGGCTGGCACACCGTTGCGCTTCAGTATCGGTTCGATTATGGGGAAGTATCTCCCAGCGCGTTTCATGCATTGCAGCATGTTGGACTGCCAGTACATGTTGACCATCAGTTCGCGTTCCAGTGCTTCGCGCACATAAAACACATCGGTCGGGACGCTTTCGCCGCAGAAGTCGATGCTGTCGGGCAGCACAGGTGCATAGACGCGGTAGTCCGACTGCAGGGCTTTACGATAAGTGTCGTTGGAGTCTTCCTTGTGGGTAGCGAACACGAATATCTGGCCCACCACGGCTATGGAAGCAAGGACGATGGCGGCGATGCTGAGCTTTTTCATGGATGTGGGAGTTGGATGTGGTAGTGGGAATTGAAGATTGTGGACCTGCCGCCTGCAGTGCCACCAGCACCGCACCCTGCTGCAGGCGTACCAGGCTACGGCTCTGCCACGGGTGATGCACCTGCCTCGGAAGTGGGGTGATCAAGGCCCGGATCGCATGCTGTCCCCATGTCGGAGGGTGGATTGTCAAGGGCATTCAACCGAGCGATGAGGTGCTGCACGATGTCTTCTGCAACCTCGGTTTTGCTTTTCAGATGGCCTTCGACTATGGTGCCGTCGGCATCGAGGATGGTAACCCTGTTGGTGTCGTGTCCAAAGCCTGCGCCCACGTCGCGCAACGAGTTGAGACAAATGAAGTCAAGCCCTTTGCATTGAAGCTTACGCGCTGCAAATTCAAGCTCGTTGTGCGTCTCCAAAGCGAAGCCTACCAGTAGTTGATTGGGACGTTTGCGCTTGCCCAAGGAGGCCAAGATGTCGGGGGTTTGCACCATGCGCAGTTGCATGTCGGCCTCGGGCGACTGCTTCTTAATCTTCACCGGACTACAACTTTCGGGGCGGAAGTCAGCAACAGCGGCCGTCAACACGGCGGCGTCGCAGGTATCGAATCTACGGAGGCAAGCCTCATACATTTCTTCAGCCGACTCCACGTCGGTGCGCACCACCGAAGGGTGGGTGCAACACAGCGATATAGGGCCTGCTACCAATTCGACCGCAGCCCCGTGCATAGCCAACGCTTCCGCGAGGGCTATGCCCATCTTGCCTGTGGAATAATTGCTGACGTAGCGCACCGCGTCAATTCGTTCCCGTGTGGGGCCAGCCGTAAGCAGTACACGACGTCCAGCCAATTCGCTACCACCTGCCACCCTGCGCACTACGGCTTCCACTATGGTCTCGGGCGACGACATGCGCCCACTGCCAGTGGCACCGCACGCCAGTTCCCCATCGTCGGGGCCGACAACCTGCACACCAAAGTCGCGCAACGTTGCCATGTTGCGTTGCACCGGTGCCGAAAGCCACATTTCGCTGTTCATGGCTGGGCACAGTAGCAGTGGTTTACGTAGGGTTGCTAAGAGCAGCGTGGAGAGCGCATCGTCAGCGATGCCAGCCGCCAGCTTGCCGATAATATTGGCTGTAGCGGGCGCTACCACCACCGCGTCTGCCCAGTCTTTGAGGGCGATGTGTTCGGTGGCGTATTCATTGGTGCGCTCAAACAGGTCGCAGTAGAGTCGGCGATGCGACACCGTCTCCAATGCGAGGGGGGGTACGAATTGCAAGGCATGCGCTGTTGCAACGCACTGCACCTGGGCTCCAAGTGCAGTGAGTTGTCGTACTATGAGTGGGGCTTTGTAGGCAGCTATACCACCCGTAATGCCCAACACGATGTGCTTTCCAGCCAACCTCGCCGAGGCAGCCATCAGTTCATCTCCTTCTTGGCGAGGGCTTCGTTCTCTTCGGCCTCCAACTTGCGCATGTTGGCGTCGTCCTTGGCCGGATTGCGGTAGTACATGTCGCCGTCAAGGTATTCCTCCGTTGCCTCCAACGTTGGCTTGGGCATAAGCTCGAAGTGTCGCACTATTTCTATTTGTTCACGATTCTCAAACATCTCCTCCATCGTGTCGATATTCGAAGAGAATTCGTCAATCTTCTTATGGAGTTCTTTCTTCTCCTCGATGGATATCTGGTTAGCACGCTTGGAGAGCATGGCCACAGTCTCGTAGATATTCTCGGTTCCTTGGCTGAGGTCGTAGATGTTGCGTGTAACGGTGGTGTCTGGAGTGTGTTTCTTCTTAATGGTCATCGTACTACTGAAAGTTATTGTTTACTGTTTGGTATTCGATTCTATTTCGGCCATGCGGGCACGGCTTTGTGTATAGATATTCTGTGCGCTGCTCATGTGCTGTGACTCGCGGAATGAGGCGGCGAACTTGTCAAAATCGTCGACCGTGGTCTGCAGGCGTTCCTGCACTTTGTCCTCACGGCTGTTGATAGCATAGCGGTAGTCCGCCAGTATGAGGTAGTACATGGCGTCCTCGCGCTGCTTACATTCTGGGTACTTGTTGATGAAATTGCGCAGATCCACCTGGGCTGCATGGTAGGCCTCGGTGGTGTAGTAGCCTACGGCAATGTTGTAGTCCTTCTCGACGAGGATGTCGCGCATCTCATCAAGGTAGCCGTTTACTTCGGGCACATGGGTGCTGCGTGGAAAACGCTCGACGAAGCGTTCAAACTCGGTAATAGTCTCTCGGGTGAGGGTCTGGTCGAGCGACGACACAGGAATGTCGCGGTACTTGCAGTAGGCCGCCTGGAATGCGGCCTCTTCAGCATGTTCGCTATATGGGTAGCGTCGAGCGAAGTTGCTGTACTGGTAAGCGGCCGAATAGTAATCCTTCATCTTGTGAAGGCTTTGGGCGTAGAGCCACATGATGTCCTCCGACTGCTGCTGGTTCCGCACGTGTAGCTGCAGGTTTTCCAACAGCTGGCTGGCTTTAGAGTAACTACCGTCGTGGTAATATTGCTGGGCTGCTTTGTATTTGGCCTCATAGTCGGTGCTCTTCATCAGTTTGTCAAAGCTGAGGCAACTTGTGGTCAGCATGGCCATACACACCACGACAGCCCACAGGCCGATGTGCTGCTTCGTTGCGGATGAAGATGCGACGGGGTGCTGCTGCACCACCGCAGTCTTTTTTCTGCTGTTATCCATAGTATTAGTACGCGTAACGCGACGACTGCTTATTTATTGCAGTATGTTGCAAAGTTTTCCTCTCCACGCCTTGCCCGAGCGAACGGCTGCGTCCGCACCCCTGTCCTACTTACTGGCGCACGCTGAGCGCCAATCGCAGTCCCATCTCATCGGCTTCGTAGCTGCCATACTGGTACTGACGGGCACTGACGCGCTGATAGAAAGCCGGACGGTTGTAGCCTCCGCCGCGCACCACGTGCCATGCATGATTGGGCGTAGCGGGCTGCGCAGGCCCCTGCGGATTACTCTGTGGCGATGAGGGGTAAACGGCATACCAGTCGGTGCACCACTCTGCCACGTTGCCCGACATGTCATATATACCCAACACGTTGGGCAGCAGATGCCCAACCGGATGCGGCATTCCCTCGCTGTTGCCCTGGTGCCAAGCCACGGAGTCCACATCATCGTGGCCGCTATAGCTGTGGTGGGCCGCTATGCCAGGCTGTCCGCCACGGGCGGCGTACTCCCACTCGGCCTCAGTGGGCATGCGAAAGGCAAAACCAGTGGCAGCGCGCAGCGAGTCGAGGAAACGCTCAGCGGTGGTGTAGCTAATGTTTTGGGCAGGGAAGGTCAGGTTGACATCGTGCGACGGGTTTAGCCCATAGACGGCGAGCATCAACGCTTGCGAAACCTCTAATTCTCCCAACAGGAAACCGTCAAGGCGCACGAAGTGGGTGGGCATTTCCGCCACAGGGTCGGCATTGACGTCGTAGTTGGCATCGGCCTCATCCGTTGAGGCACCCATGCGGAATGTGCCGCCTTCCACATACTTCATGTAGAAGCGAATACCCTCGGCCTCAAACACGGTGTCGTGCGCAGGGCCTGCCTTGTAGTTGACGGTGTGTGGGCCTACGGCAGGGGGAGTCTGCGGCTTGGTGTTCGGTTCCTCACCATTGCAGGCCACAAGCACCACAACTCCAACCCACAACAAGCAACTGATCAGCAACCGCGCTGCACCTACCATGCTCTTTTCTACCATGACCCCGCACTTTATTCGTCAACGGGCATTACCAGCCAGCAGATGAGGTAGGCCAACACGCCTCCTCCGACCACAAAGGCCAATAAGAGGAAAATGATGCGCACCAGTGTTGCATCAATATTGAAATAGCGTGCCAAGCCAGCGCACACGCCGGCCACTTTCTTGTCGCGAGCAGAACGGGACAAACGTTTCGGTTCCATAGGGATAATTGTTTATATGTTGTCGTTACAAAAGTTTCTACATCAACGAGCGGATGTCGTCCATGATACGGCCAGCCAACTCCTCGGCAGCGGTTTCGCTGTGTGCCTCGCTGTAGATGCGAATGATGGGCTCGGTGTTGCTCTTCCTAAGGTGTACCCAAGAGTCGGCAAAGTCTATCTTCACCCCATCGATGGTCGTAATCTGTTCGTGCTGGTAGCGTTCGGCCATGGCCACCAGCAGCGCGTCCACATCCATGTCGGGACGCAGGTCAATGCGGTTTTTGCTGATGACGTAGTCGGGATAGCTACTACGCAATGCGCTGGCCGAGCATTGGCGGTGAGCCAAATGCGACAAGAACAGAGCCACTCCTACCAGGGCGTCGCGGCCGTAATGCAGTTCGGGATAGATGACACCCCCGTTGCCCTCGCCACCTATGATGGCCTGCGTTTCCTTCATCTTGGCCACCACGTTGACCTCGCCCACCGCTGCAGCAGCATAGGAGCGTCCGTAGCGCGACGTGGTGATGTCGCGCAGAGCGCGCGACGAAGAGAGGTTCGACACCGTATTGCCAGGCGTGTGGCTCAACACATAGTCGGCCACGGCCACCAGCGTATATTCCTCGCCGAACATGGTGCCATCCTCGCACACCAAAGCCAATCGGTCCACATCGGGGTCTACCACCACGCCGAGGTCGCAGTGCTGCTCGGCCACAGTGCGGGCTATGTCGCCCAGATTGGCTGGAATAGGCTCGGGGTTGTGGGCAAAGCGTCCTGTCGGCTCGCAGTTCAGCTCCACCACCTCTTTCACGCCCAATGCGCGCAGCAACCGCGGTATGGCCAAGCCGCCAGTGGAGTTGACGGCATCCACAGCCACGCGCAGCCCAGCCTTGCGAATGGCCTCGACATCCACAAGGGGCAAAGCCAGCACGCGCGCTATATGGCGGTCGATACTGTCGTCCTGCAGGGTGATGGAGCCCAGCTCGTCGACCTCCGCATAGTCGAACTCGTCGGCCTCGGCAATGCGGAGCACCTCCTTGCCCTCAGCATCGTCAATAAACTCTCCTGCACTGCCCAACAACTTCAGCGCGTTCCAGTGCTTGGGATTATGCGAAGCAGTGATAATGATACCCCCGTCGGCGTGATTGTCAATCACGGCCATCTCGGTGGTGGGCGTCGTGGAGAGCCCAGTCTCTATCACGTCGACCCCCATGCCAACCAGCGTACCGACCACCAGTCGATCCACCATGTCGCCACTGAGGCGGGCGTCGCGCCCCACGACCAACGTCAGCTGGCGACGACCAGCTTTGCGCTGCAAAAAAGTGGCAAATGCCGAAGTGAATTTCACCACATCTACTGGGGTAAGACCCTGCGTCGGTGCACCGCCTATGGTGCCACGTATACCAGAAATGGATTTAATGAGTGCCATGATTGCAATGTATCTTAAAGTATTATCGTGCTCAACCCGCAGTAGGGTTGGCCTGCAAAGTTACTACTTTTTCGCCACACGCGTTGCGCGCACCCCGCGACACTCGCTGAGTGCGAAAAAAGATGTATCTTTGCATTGGCATTGCGCCCGTCGGCCACCACCACGCCCCACCCCTGTCCTCCCACAAGCCGACACCCCATTTTCGACCTATTCGCAGCAGAGCACCGCCCCAAAGGGCGTACGACAGCCTGTATAGGTGCCGTACGACATCGGTGCCGCTGCGCAGCCCGTTTGCTATCCCCCACCCAGTTGAGGCCGACGCAAGCCGTACGGCATCAGACCCTACGCCGTACGCCCCGGCACGCTCTGCCGTACGGCATCGACCACGCAGCCGTAGGGCATCTCCACCCCCATCCGCACAACCCCTTCCCCATCAACACTTGCCCCTCCTCACTACGGGCGAACAGCCACAGGGCACTACGATTGCGAAAAAAAACGTATATTTGCTTCTGCTTTACGAGTTCCCCTCCGCAAATATGTGACTTATAATCAACACAACAACATGCGGCAAAGGGGAGCGCAGACGTGTAAAAACAGAGAGGAAACACATAACATATAATAGGTATGCACATTTCGATAGCAGGCAATATCGGCTCGGGCAAAACGACCTTGACCAAACTGCTGGCCAAGCACTACGGCTACAAGCCTATGTATGAGGAGATGGAGAACAACCCCTACATAGCCAGCTACTATGAGGACATGCGCCGATGGAGTTTCAACCTGCAGATATATTTCCTATACTCACGCATCAAGCAGCTCACCGAGATACAGCGCTCGGGCGTAGACATAGTACAGGACCGCACCCTCTACGAGGATGCCTATATCTTTGCGCCTACGCTCCATGAGATGAATCTCCTCAACACGCGAGACTTCGAGACCTACCGTGCGCTCTTTGACTTGCTGCTCTCCTTCGTTAATCCACCCGACCTGCTCATCTACCTCAGGGGCGAAGTTCCCTCACTGATACGGCAGATACAGAAGCGCGGCCGGACCTACGAAAGCTCTATCCGTTTGGACTACCTCACTGGGCTAAACAACCGCTACGAGGAGTGGATAGCCCACTACGACCGCAGCAAACTGCTCATCATAGACATCGACGACTTGAACTTTGCCGACAATCCCGACGACCTCGGCACTGTCATCAACATGATTGATGCCGAATACAACGGACTCTTCCAGCAACCGGAACAAGAGGAGATGCTCTTCGGGAAACCCCTCTCTAAACTGATAGAGAAGGAGGAAGACATTGAGCCATTTGACCTCGAAGACGACGCCGACAAGACCGAACAAGAAGAGCCGGAAGCATGAGAGTCCTTGCCATCATACCAGCACGCTACGCATCTACACGCTTCCCAGGCAAGCCCCTGCTACCCATCGGCGGCAGGCCTATGGTGCAGCATGTCTACGACCGACTGACGGCTATGCCAGCCATCAGCACCACCATAGTGGCCACCGAAGACCAGCGCATCGTGGAGGCAGTGGAGCAATTCGGCGGACGCGTGATGCTCACGGCGCAGACCCATCGCAGCGGCACCGACCGCTGCGGAGAAGTGCTCCGCAAGCTGGATGCTCAAGGAGACAGCTACGACCTGGTGCTCAACGTGCAGGGCGATGAGCCTTTCGTCGACACCACTCAAATCGAGACCCTTGTGGCCGCCTTTGACGACCCTGCCACCCAAATAGCCACGCTGCGCAAACGCATAGACAATCTGGAACTACTCGGCTCGCCCAATGCCGTGAAGGTGGTTACCGACCTCAACGGCAACGCCCTCTACTTCAGCCGACACGCCATACCCTACTGCCGCGATGTGCAGCCCGAAGCACTGCTCAACCACGCCGCCTACTACAAGCACATTGGCCTCTACGCCTTTCGCTCGGCCGTGCTGCGCCAGCTGGTTGAGCTGCAGCCCACCCCTCTGGAAAAGGCCGAGAACCTGGAGCAATTGCGCTGGATAGAGAACGGCTACACCATCAAAGTCGGGCTCACCGAGGTGGAAAACCTTTCGGTGGACACCCCCGACGATTACAAAAAACTGATTAAACACTGTGCACAATGAATATAACCGACCACATAGTTACCTTTCTTAAACAAGGCCGCACGGTAGAAATAGCCAACGTCGGCACCCTCACCTCGCACTCTGTCAGCGCCCACTACGATGCCGACACAGCCACCTTCTACCCAACGCGCGACGTCGTAACCTTCACGACCGAGGTCGTCGGCAACAAGGACATCATAGCCTTCATTGCGGAGCAAGAATGCGTGGGCATGAGTACCGCCGAACAGATGTGGAAGAACTACACCGACGCCCTCCTTGCAAAACTGGAGAGCCAGGCTTCGCACTCTTTCCCTGGACTGGGCAGCCTACAACGCACAGCCGGCACGTATGCCTTCAATGTGGAGCCGGGTGTGGGCATCGACACCGACATCTTGACCTCTTCTCCCCTTGCGGACATACACCTCTACACACCTGCCGCAGGCGAGGAAGACCCCTTCCTGCGCTTCGAGGCCGAATGGGTAGAACCTCAACCCACTACACCACAACCCATCCCCCCCGAACCTGAACCCCTCACTGTAGAGCAGCCCTCCACCGAACCCACCACCGAGTTCGCGCCAAAACCGAACGTAGAAACGAAGATTGAAGAGGTTCCCCCTGCACCGCAGCCCACAACCGAGCCTGAACCAGAGCCAGTACCCGAGGTAGAGGCGGCAACAACGCCCAAGGTAACCCCCGAGGCCGATGCAGAAAGCGCCCCTTCGCAACCCGAGGAGGATGTGGTAGAACAGACTGCAACAGCCACCTCAGTGCCACAACCCGAACCCGAGGCAGAACCCAAAGTGGTTGGTCAACCCGCGGCCGAGGAGACTGCACCTGTGATTCCCGAACCGGCCAATATCGAAGAGCCACAACCTGAAGAGCCATCCGAGTCGGCCTCTGAAGCCCTGCATGAACTACAGGCCATGGAGAATTTGGGAGCAGAAAGTGGTTCTGAACAGACTGCACCCACCAAGCGCAAGAAGCACACCTGGCTGTGGATTATCCTGCTGCTTCTGCTGCTACTGATAGGGGCTGCCGCTTTCTACTACTTCAAGATTTACCGGCCAGCCAACACCCCGAGCGCCCCGACCGAGAAGCTCGACATAGAGCAAATGGTCTCCGACTCGCAAGGCACCGAACAGACCAGTACCCCCACCTACAGCAGCGGCATAGCCGACGACCGTTGGGAAGAAACTCCTGCCACAATGGACAACAACAGCAACGAAGTAGCACCACAAACCATAGAGCCTTCGGATCAGCCCACACCTGTTGCCGCACCCGGACGCGACAACCGACTGGCGGCCGAGACTATGTACAGCTACACGAACATCTTCACCTTCAGTACAGACAACATAGAATTCAACGACAGCGAGCTGACGGCCTACGCCGCCAACATCGCCAGCACACTGCAGCCCTACATAGCTTCTTACGCCAAGAGCAAACGCTACAGCAAAGCCACTGCCCTACTGCAAGAAAAAGTAGCCGCCACCGCTGCTAACCAGTTGCGTGAGCGGTTGCGCAAGCGTCCAAACAGCGTGATGCAGATACTCACCTACAAGGACTACGTGCGCCAATACTGCGCTGATGACATCAAGCAACGCAAAGCAGCTCAACAGATGGCTGCTGTACAGGCCGAACTAATGGATGCTGCCACTTTGGACCAGATGCTGGACGAAGTGCTACGCAACCACGAGGTGGAAGCCGATGCCGTCAAAGCTGCAACACCCGTAGCAGCCAAGCCTGCAGCCACCCTTTCGCATGTGCAAAGCAGCTCCAAGCAAGGGTTTGACATCGTGGCAGGCTTCTACGTCAACAAAAGTACCGCCGACAAAATGGCCGCCTCCCTCAAGAAGAAAGGATGCGATGCCTACATCATCGACAAGAACGGCCTTTACTATGTGAGCATGGGCAGTGCAGCCAGCCGCACCAAAGCCGAGGCTCTGTACAACCATATCAAAGAGTGGTACAAGGGCGACATTGCAATCATGAAGTGGTAGCCCTTCACCCCTAAACGCCAACGACTACATGGGAAAACATAAACTGGCACGCTTTGCCGAGAACCTCACCTTTCCAAACCTGCTGCAAGTGGGCTACGAGCAACTGCAGCAAGAAGGATTTCAATGGCGCGGACGTTGGGCCGAATACTTCGGCAATAACCACCCCATAGTGCTCGAACTGGGATGCGGCAAAGGCGACTACACGATAGCCCTGTCGAAAGAGAACCCCGGATGCAACTACATCGGGGTGGACATCAAGGGGGCTCGCCTGTGGCGAGGAGCCAAGACCGCACACGAAGAGCAGTTGCACAACGTGGCTTTCATCCGCACTAAAATAGAGCTCATCACCTCCTTCTTTGCAGAAGAAGAGGTATCGGAATTGTGGATTACCTTCCCCGACCCACAGCCCAAGAAGCCAAACAAAAGGCTTACCTCCGAGCGGTTCCTCAGCCTCTACCGCCACATCCTGAAGCCTGAGAGTGCCATCCATTTGAAAACCGACTCGCAAGAGTTGTTTGAATACACCCTCGGCGAAGTCATACCACAGGGAGGCCACAGCGTCGACTTTGCCACAGCCGACCTCTATGCTTCGGGCTACGGAGGTGATGCCACCGCAGTGCAGACCTTCTATGAGCGCATGTTCCTTGCCGAAGGTAAGCCCATCACCTACATCAAATTCTTCATGTAGTTCAGCGAGCCTTTTCATATAGCACAACAAGCGCGTCAATATCGCAAGCTGTTTTGCATGCCATCGCACACCTATAATATATAAGGTATACATATAAAGCAATAATAAAACACAAGTCTTATGTCAGGACACAACAAATGGTCAAAGATTAAACGGGCGAAGGGAGCCGCCGACGCAAAGCGCTCCAAGCAGTATTCGAAGATTCTGAAAGAGGTAGCCGTTGCTGTTCGAGAGAGCGGTCCCGATCCAGACAGCAACCCACGCTTGCGCCTGTTGGTGCAGAATGCACGAGGCTGCAACATGCCCAAAGACACCTTGATGCGTGCAATCAACAAAGCAAGCGACAAGGATGCAGCGGTGATGCAGGAGATGACCTTCGAATGCCATGCCAATCACGGCATAGCTCTGTTCATCGAGTGTTTGTCAGACAACAATATGCGCACCGTCGCCAACATCCGTTCCATTATGAATAAGAACGGCGGCACTATGGAGACCAACGGTTCGCTGAACTTCCTGTTTACACGCAAAGGTGTGTTTGTCATCCCTCGCAAGCCCGACATGGACGTCGAAGAACTGGAGATGGCTCTCATCGACGGTGGGTTGGAAGAGATGGAGGTGGATGACGAATACATCACCCTCTATACAGCCTACGAGGACTTTGGCAGCATGGTGAAGATGCTTGAAGACATGAAAATCGAGTGCGAGAGTGCAGAACTGCAGCGCATTCCCAACACCACCCGCTCTATCGACGAAGACTCGATGCGCAAAGTGCTTAGAATAATCAATCTCCTGGAGGACGACGACGACGTTACGAACGTATTCCATGACATGGAGATTCCTGACGATTTCGAAGAATAAGTACAACACCGTCATTACCCACAGTCAAGGCATGGGACACTGCGTTCCATGCCTTTTCATGCGCATCATCCACGATGTAGTTTTCCGACCACCACATGAAACTATACTTGGTTCCAACACCCGTAGGCAACCTTGCCGACATCACCCTACGCGCTCTTGATACACTGAGAGAGGTTGACCTCATACTGGCCGAGGACACACGCACCACCGCCGTGCTGCTGCGTCACTACGACATCACCACCCCCCTACAAAGCTACCACATATTCAACGAGCACCAGATTGTGGAGCGCATTGTGGAGCGAATGCAAGGGGGCACCAGTGTAGCCGTGGTGACCGATGCTGGGACGCCAGGCATAAGCGACCCGGGATTTCTGTTGGTTCGCCAGGCCGTACGGGCTGGTATCGAGGTGGAATGCTTACCAGGTGCCACAGCCGTCATCCCAGCAACCGTCATGTCAGGCCTTCCATGCGACCGCTTTGTGTTTGAAGGCTTTCTGCCTCACAAGAAAGGTCGTAGGACACGGCTACTGATGCTGGCGAGAGAAACTCGCACCATCGTGCTGTATGAAAGTCCGCATCGCTTGCAACGGTTGCTGACAGAGCTGGTTGAATACATGGGTGCCGAACGCGAAGTGGCTGTGTGCCGCGAAATCAGCAAGGTGCATGCCGAGACCGTTCGCGGAACCGCCCAAGAGGTGTGCGCCCACTATAGTCAGGGCGAAGTACGTGGTGAAATAGTGGTAGTCATAGCTGGTTGCGACTCTAATGAGCCTGAAGCCAACAACCCGTCAGACAACGCTCCATCGGCGAAACGCAGCAAAGCGCACCGAAACAAATACTCAGACGAGGAATAGACAATCAGATTTTCCAGTCCGCAATCCTCTCTTAACGTACAAACAAGCTCACACAACTCGCCCAACATTCCCTCATTCTCCCTACTCATTTCCCTCCACATCATGACAATACAGGTTTACCTTTTCCGCATCACGTGTGCCGTAGTACTTGGCATCCTCATCGGGCTGGAGCGGCAAATACGCCAGCGCAACGCAGGCCTTGTAACCAACACCCTCGTAGCAATTGGGGCTTGCACCTTCATCCTGACCAGCGAAACCCTTATTGCCAACGCCGTGGCCTCTGGGGGGCAAGTCAATAACGACAACTTGCGCGTGCTCTCACAAATAGTAACGGGCATCGGCTTCCTCGGTGCTGGTGTCATCCTGAAGAACGGCTTCTCCATCCACGGCCTCAATTCGGCCGCCACGCTGTGGTGCTCTGCAGCGGTGGGCAGCCTATGCGGCTATGGTCTGTGGCGCGAGGCTCTGATATCGGTAGTTGCAATCCTCTTTGTCAATTGGATCTTGAAGTATGTAGAACAACGTATTGAGGCGCGTTTTGCACACACTTCGCCCCACTCTAAAGACGACAAGCCTGCCCCCTCCAATACTGCCGAGCAGTAGCATCAACGCTCTTTCACCCCATCCAGCACAACACTGGTACTGACATTGTGGCAGCCATTCGCTTGTATGGCACTGCTTTTGCATCGTTTACATTCATCCAGCAGCACCTTGATGCCGCTGGCCTACACAAAGCAATAAAAAACACAAAAACACATACCTATTATGAAAGGCAACATCAATGTCCAAACCGAGGACATATTCCCCGTCATCAAGAAGTTCCTCTACTCCGACCACGAGATATTCCTGCGTGAGCTTGTGAGCAACGCCATGGATGCCACCCAAAAGTTGCGCACCCTGGCCAGTATGGGACAGTTCACCGGCGAGTTGGGCGACCTCACCATCGAAGTGAAGCCCGAGGGCAAAAAGCTTTCGATTACCGACCACGGCATCGGCATGACCGCCGACGAAATAGAACGCTACATCAACCAAATCGCTTTTTCCGGAGCCAAGGACTTCCTCGACAAATACAAAGATGTGCAGGAACAACTCATCGGCCACTTCGGACTGGGCTTCTACTCGGCCTTCATGGTCGCCGACAAGGTTGAAATCGACACCAAGTCCTACACCGATGCACCTGCCATGCACTGGGAGTGCACTGGCAGCACCGAATTCACAATGAAAGAGGGCAAGCGCAAGGAGCGCGGCACCACTATCACACTGCATCTGAGCAAGGACTGCGAGGAATTTGGCGAAGAACGCCGTGTACTGCAACTACTTGAAAAGTACTGCCGCTTCATGCCCACCCCAATACATTGCGGCACCGAGTCCTACTGGGAAGACAGCGAAACCGAGAAGGATAAAGACGGCAACCCAAAACGAGTAGAGAAGAAGCGCGACCGCATCGTCAACAACACCGAACCAGCCTGGAAGAAAAAGCCTACAGAACTCACTGACGAAGACTACAAGAAATTCTACCACGAGCTCTACCCGATGAACTTCGAAGAACCACTCTTCCACATACATCTCAATGTAGACTACCCTTTCAACTTGACTGGCATACTATATTTCCCACGGGTGAAACGCACCATCGACCCGAATCGAAACAAGATTCAGCTCTACTGCAACCAAGTTTTCGTTACGGATTCGGTCGAAGGTGTCGTGCCAGAATACATGATGTTGCTCCACGGTGTGCTTGACAGCCCCGACATTCCGCTCAACGTCAGTCGTTCCTACCTGCAAAGCGACCAGAACGTAAAGAAGATTTCCGCTCACATCAGTAAGAAGGTTGCCGATAAACTGGAGGAGATGTACAAGCAGAGCAAGGAGGCTCGTCAAGAGGACAGCACCACACAGCCTGAATTCGAGAAAGTGTGGGACGACATCAAGATATTCATTGAATATGGGATGTTGACCGATGAGAAGTTCTGCGAACGCGCTATGAAGTTCTACCTCTTCAAGACTACCGAAGGGAAGTACTACGACATCAACTCATATCAAGACCTAATAAAGCCGCTCCAAACCGACAAAGATAAGAAACTTGTCTTCCTCTACGCAACGGATAGCACCGAGCAACACGCCTACATAGCCAAAGCACGCCAAAAGGGCTACGACGTACTCCTAATGGATAGTCCGCTCACGAGCCACTTCCTCGGCCTACTGGAACAAGGGCGTATCAACGACTGCCGTTTTGTCCGTGTGGACAGCGACGTAGTGGAGAAACTCATACCTCACGACGACAACATCCCCTCCAAACTAAGTCAGGAGGAGCAAGACAATCTGAAACCCATCATTGAAGGCGAACTCGACAAGTCGCGCTTCACCGTGATGATGGAAAGCTTGGACAGCGACGACCAGCCGATGACCGTTACACAGAACGAGTTCATGCGCCGTTATCGCGAGATGAGCCAGAACAGCGGAGGAGGCATGGGCTTCTACGGCGAGCTGCCAGAGAGTTACAACCTCGTGGTCAACACCAACCACCCCCTCATCGGCCGTCTACTGCAGGAGACCGACGAGGCCAAGCAGAAACAACTGGTACGCCAACTAACCGACCTGGCACTGCTGAGCAACGGCCTACTAAAAGGCGAGGCACTGACCGAGTTTGTAAAGCGCAGCGTCAGCATCATCGAATAAGAACATACGCAGTTGCGCTGATGTGAGCATAAACAACCGGCGTAACGCGATGCGTCTAAGCCAATCAGCGAGCGAAGACACGAATGAGCTGTATCTTCGCTCGCTGATTCTATTTTACTTACACACCTTCCCCATCACTTTCTACCACGCAGCACTGCAGTATTGCCCCAAAAGTCGTACCTTTGCATCCCAAGGCGGAGTTCGGCCTCATTCTATCCCCTCCACACCGATCCCCCAACCCCACCTCATCCTTTCCTTCCGCACCGTAGAGAACATTCCCTCACAACACTGCAACATTGCACCCTAATGCTGTACGACATCGAACCGTCATTTCCTGTAAATCCTTACTCATCCACCGCATGTGGACATTTATAGCCGTACGACATAGACCCCACTTCCGTACACTTTCGCCACCGCATCCGTACAACATTGCCTATTCCTCCGTACGCCCTACCACCCTACCATAGAGGCGCAAAGAGACATCTGTCCAACTTATCAACAGCACATGTGAAACAAATAAAATAATTATTCTCTTGTCCAACCCGAGATATTGTCGTACTTTTGCAAACGCAAGTCAGAAATAGCCTATGAAGCATAGTCTATTAGTTTTAAACAAAAAAAGAACACTACGACACCTTTTCTCGAGCGCAATTCTGTGTACAATGCTTGTCTCCGGAATTCAACTTGAGGCACAAAACGACCAACAACCAAGGCCAACAGCGCAGAGAGACAGCGCGGCTGCGGACAGCATGAGAACGGCTCAGAACACGAAAAAGCCCACCTCTGCATGGTTCGCCCCAAATCCAGCTGGCAACGTAACGACACTCCATGTGCGCAACATGCCGGGAAAGGCAACAGTAGAACTGGTAGACCTAAACGGACACCCTGTACGAAGTCAAGCCTACTACTTCGAGAGCGAAGACAAAGTGGCCATCATCGTGTCCGACCTTGATGCAGGCTCTTACTTTGTAAGAATACAAGGAGAAGATGCCTTGCTGGTGAGAAAGTTGGTAATCCAACATTAGAAAGGGGCATCCCTCTCCTACTACAGGATGAGTTGCCCCGACGACAGAGGAGACAAAACTACTTGCGCTTGATGACAAGCACTCCGCGGCGCACCGAAGGACAGCCCTGCGCACTCAACACGAAGAAGTAGTTACCATCGGCCACCCCCTCACCACAAAACAGGTTGTCGTAGTTGCGGTTTTCGTACACGCACTTGCCCGAAGCCGCGTAAACTCTAAGGTGCATCACGCTATAACCCACCGCGGGTTGCACCTCGAAACAGTCATTAACGCCGTCGAAGTTTGGGGTTATTAGATTGGGAGCCGTTGTGGGTAAACAGGGTTCCTCGATCGTATCGACGGCGTTTCTCTTTTCTTCTTGGTTCGGTTTTGTACTCATGGTCGGCTTCGGCTCTGGGGTGAGCGTGGCATAGTAGTCATCAACTCCAGTTGCCTGGTGTGGGATATCCTGGTGCTCGTTCATGGGGGTCGCATTGTGCGTAGGAGAGATTTCACCGAGCAAATCATCGGTGTTCACCAACTTACTGCCGTGTCGATTTTCCTCAGCCGAAGAAGGTATTGCTGCCACCTCAGCGACAGCAGGCTTGTTCTTCCGCGCCAAAGGACGTCCCGAAGTGGTCTGCTGCTGCTTATGGTCTGCTGCTGGGGACTCAACGGCCTGGGCTGTTTGCAGCGCGCGACTTGAAGTCGACTCTTCCTGCGAGGGCATCTCTCCGTTTGCAGCCACCATGTGGGCGGCATTTTCCCCTGGCCAAAGCGCCACCACAGCCAACACCACCACAGCCAACACCACAAGACTGACTATGGCTGCGCCCTTCGAGAAGTGCCAACTCGTCGGTCGCTTGTCAGCCTTTGTTCCCTCGTCCGCGGCAGCATTAGCCTCGCCCAGAGCCGACTCTATACGAGACCATGCCTGGCGCGGCGGTTCTTCTGTCGCCTCGCGAAGGTTCTCCCTGACAAGTTCTTCTATTGATTTCATGATTCTATTTCCTTGTTCTTCCTACAGGCTATACACCTATAACATATATGTGTATTCCTGTCGTGATAATCTCATTGTGTTCTTAGATACGACTCGCCCAGCATACGTTCCAGTCCAATCTGCATGCGCATACGAGCTCGTTGATAAGTGCCCCTCACCGTCGACCCAGGCATATTTAACCGCTCAGCCACCTCGCCATAGGGCATTTCCTCTACAGCCACCAGGTTGAACACGAGGCGCTCTCGTGGCGAAAGTGTATCAAGACAACGCTTGATACAGTCGTTCACCTCACCACGTTCAAGGCTGTCCATCACCTTGGGAGCAGCCACATCGTTCTCACCATCGAGCGGAATCGACCGATGTCTACTTTCGTGTGAATAGCTGGAGATAGCGGTATTGACGAAAATGCGGTACATCCACCCCTCGAAATTTCCACGCCCCGCGTAGTCGCCGATATGGGAAAAGACCGACATGAAGCCCTCCACCAACAAGTCTTCCGCATGTTGACTGTCCATTGCGTAGCGGCGACAAAGGGCATAGAAACGTGGACTGAACCGTTCGTACAGTTCCTTCTGGCAACTCGCGTCGCTCGCCTTGCATCCCTCTATAAGCCGAGATAGGTCTGTCATGTCAACTGCTATGACTCCATTACGCCTGTATACGTTCGCCCACACCCTTTAAAAAGAGTTAAACACCGCCTCGCTTTCCATCCTTCTACAGCTCTGCACCTATCTATTTATCGCTGCTGTATAGTCAACCCATCACCTCTTTTCTTTCCACCATGCGGCACACCTCAAAATTGCACCATCTGCGCCCCTCGCTTCCTCACCGTGCAACACATCACAGAATGCAGAACTATTTGATATGCAAAGATACAAAAAAAATATTTGGTCAGTCGTTGGATAATACATACTTTTGCGTTGTGATATCAAAATAATATCACAACGAAATAAGCAATCATATTCAACAACAAAAACAAAAAGTACTATGGAAACAAAAGAATTTATCCGAGAAGTGAAGGCCAAAAACAATGGTTTTCTACACCTGGTGCTCAACCTCATCCTGCTGGCAGCCTTTGTATTCATTACCATATTGCTGGCAAAAATGCCCTGCATGACGCGCGACAACGGCGACCCTACTGGCTGGATAGCACTGCCCATCATTACGGGATGCTTGTTCACCTTCCTCTACACGCTGCACTGTGTCGGCTTCATGATCATACAACCAAACCAGTGCCGCGTGCTCACTTTCTTTGGGCGCTACGTTGGCACCGTAACTGCCAACGGCTTTTTCTGGATGAACCCCTTCTACAACAAGCGTAGGCTTTCGCTTCGCGCCCGCAACGTGGATGTGGAGCCAATCAAAGTGAATGACAAGAATGGTAACCCGATAATGATAGGCCAAGTGTTGGTGTGGAAAGTTCGCGACACATACAAGGCGTGCTTCAACATTGATGTAGACAGCCTGGCAGGCAACAACAACAGCGCGACATCACAGCAGGTGCTGAAGGGTTACGACAGCTTTGTAAACGTGCAAAGCGATGCGGCCCTGCGCAAAGTGGCTGGGCTATATGCCTACGACAACATGGACCACAACGACACAGGTCTCACGCTACGCTCGGGCGGAGAGGAGATCAACGAGCGCTTAGAACAAGAACTGCGCAGCCGTCTCTCCATAGCAGGTATAGAGGTTGTCGAGGCGCGCATCAACTACTTGGCCTACGCCGCCGAGATTGCCAGCGTGATGCTGCGCCGTCAACAGGCTGACGCTATCATATCGGCACGCGAGAAGATTGTGGAAGGCGCCGTCAGTATGGTTGACCTCGCGCTGAAGAAACTCGACACGGAGCATATTGTCGAACTTGACGAGGAGCGCAAGGCTGCCATGGTCAGCAACCTGCTCGTGGTGCTCTGCTCCGACGACTCCGCCACCCCCGTCATCAACGCTGGCACACTCTACCAGTAAGCACTCCAGGGTGCGGAGCCGTGCGGTTCTGCACCCATTCTCCGCACCATCATCATGAAAAAGTCCTTCGTGCTTCGCCTCGACACCGATGCGTTCACTGCCGTCGAGCAGTGGGCCAACGACGAGTTTCGCAGTGTCAACGGGCAGCTGGAGTGGATTATATCTGAGGCTCTAAAGAAGGCTCACCGACATCCATCACAGCAAAAGAACAAACGCAAGCCAAATGAAGAATCACAACCAGACAACATGTAAACTGCTGGTGGTCGTGGCAGCCGTCGTGCTGGTCGGAGCCACATTGACCGCCCTATTGCTCCACCCCTCCTGTCACACCGGTGTCGACAGCCATGCAGGTTCCACGCTCCAAACCCTCATTCTCTGCTTCGCCGACTTAGTGGCCTGCGGAGCCATGCTACTCGTGTTGCGCTATCCTCACTTGCAAGCCCATAACTACACCTTCGCACGCATTGGGGGACGCTGGCGCACCTTCTCGGTGGCCGAGCTCAATGACCCAGAAGGGCAGCGATACCGCTCTACGGGCGTTTCCATTGTGGCCATCACGCTGCTCACCTCTATCGTTATGTTTGAAAGCATGCTGCCTGCAGCCATCGTTTGGACGGTGTGCGGCCTGCTGATTGTGCTGGTGGTGATTGTCAACGCCCGCACCGAGGCTCGGTTAGCTCGGCAGAGCAACCTGTTTGATAACCCTGCAAGAGACAGCAAACACCCCCAGTAGTCTGCATCCTTTTTCTCCCATCAAATTTTCACCCACCCACTGTTCTACACTGCACACCATGGACGAACTCCTCCGCGTAGAGCATCTGCGCAAGACGTTTACCCTCAGTCGTAAGCAGCAGCGAACCCTGCACCTCGACAGCCACCACATCGTGGCGGTAAACGACCTCTCATTCACCGCCAACCGAGGCGAGATATTCGGCCTTTTAGGACCCAACGGCGCAGGCAAGACCACCACACTCCGCATGCTGGCCACCCTATTGTCGCCCGACAGTGGCGACGCCCTCCTTGACGGCTGCAGCGTGGTGCGTCAGCCCGAAGCCGTCAGGGCGCGCATCGGCTTTCTGACCAGCGAACTGAAACTGGAAGAATTCTTCACACCGCGCTACCTGTTCGACTTCTTCGGCCGTCTGCACGGCGTGGCACCTGCCGACATCGCCTCTCGGAGAGCGGACCTTTTCCAGCGCTTCGGCATAGACCGCTTTGCTGACACGCGCATAGCCAACCTTTCGACAGGCATGAAGCAGAAGACGTCGCTCGTCATCTCTCTGGTACACAATCCCGACGTCATCGTGTTCGACGAGCCCACCAACGGCCTTGATGTCATCACCGCGCGCAGCGTAACCGACTTCCTCTTGGAGTTGCGCAGTCAGGGCAAGACCGTCATTCTCTCCACCCACATCTTCAGTCTCGTAGAGCGCCTGTGCAACCGTGTCGGCATCATCATTGACGGGAGCATGGTGGCCTGCGGCCAACCCGACGAGTTGCGCGGCACAACCACTTTGGAGGACTACTTCTTCGACCTTTACACCCAACAGAAAGGAGCCACAACATGAGCCACAACATCATCAACATCATACGCAAAGAGTGCGCGCGCTTTTTCGGTGATAAAGCACTCGTCTTCACGGCCATCATCATGCCCGGACTCCTACTCTACCTGGTCTACACCTTCGTCGGCCGAGGGCTGTCCCACGCCCAGCTGAATGAGCCCGAGCCTCCGGCCGTGGTCTACATGGAGAACCGCCCACGCGAACTATCTCCACTACTCGACTCCCTGCCATTGCACTGCATCACCTACGGCTTCGACACAGCTCACGTGCTCGACCTCATCCGCGAAAAGGAGTCGGGCGTGGCGCTCGTTCAATTTCCTCCCCAGTTCATCACCACCTCCGCACCGCAGCAAGCGGCCACGCAGCCCCCACTCATCCGCATCAGCTACAACCCCTCCTCGCTCACCTCCGCGCGAAGCTACGACCTACTGACACACACCCTCAGAGCCTACGAACACTCGGTGTGTCCCCTGTTCGACATCGACGCGCACCCCCTTTCCTCCACTACCCTCTCCTCTGGCGACAGCAACCCCACCGACAAGGTAGCAGCCGACGTGCAGTCCCTGCTCAGCGAAGTCCTCCCCATGCTGATACTGATGATGCTGTTTGCAGGCTGCATGGCCGTAGCCCCCACCTCTATTGCAGGCGAGAAAGAACGCGGCACCATTGCCACCCTACTCGTAACACCACTAAATCGCAACGAGTTGGCCTGGGGGAAAATACTCAGTCTCTCTTGCTTCGCATTGCTCAGTGGAGTGTCCAGCATGGCCGGCATCATGCTCTCACTGCCCCAACTCATCAGCAGCGGAGGCATCCACATCAGCACGGGCAACTACCCTGCATCGCACCTGCTGGCACTGTTGCTCGTCGTGCTGAGCACCGTGCTGATGCTCATAGGCCTCATCAGCATCATATCGGCACTGGCCACCAGCGTCAAGCAAGCCACATCCTTCGTTTCACCGCTCATGTTCGTAGTGATGTTCGTGGGGCTCGCACCAGTCTTTGGAGCGCATGGCGACAGCATCGCCCTCTACCTCGTGCCACTGCACAACAGCGTGCTGTGCATGACCGACATATTCAGCCAGCACATCCACCCCGGCACTCTCACCATAGCCATCACCATCAACCTGGTCATCACCGCCCTGGAAGCATGGCTGCTCACGCGCCTATTCAACAGCGAGCGCATCATGTTCTCACACTGATTTACACCGCTAACGCAGGAAAGAAGAGGGCACCTCAGCACATCCGTCGGGCTGACGAAGAGGGAGTTCGGCCTCCTTACCCCTCTTCTTTCCGCAAAAAAGCGTACCTTTGCATCGTCATCCCCCCTGGTGCAACACCCCGAAAATCAACTCCCACTGGGGGACATTCCCCACCACATCACCCCTTCCCCAACAGAGCATCCGTACCACACCCGCACGGATGGAGACCCGTTGCCGTACAGCACCGCAGGGGCACACGCTATGCATCCCTATCTTCCAACTTGTTGCGAAGCCATAATGCCGTACGGCACCGCATCCCCAAGCGTACAGTTTGTGCACGCATGCCGTACGGCGTAGCCACGTGTGCACAACAGCACTGCGGCCTCTGCTCCAGCGCACACACCTCGCCCCCCCTGAGCCACAATCACACAACCCCTGAGACGGCATATCACAGGACAGGTATTGCCATGCCGACGTGCCACACCAGAAGCCTCGGCAACCTCCGACCGTACCAGTTCAACAACAACACGATTCTAAGTGGCACCGAGCAGATTTTTCCTCACATCATAAAGTTTTTGCTATCTTTGCAGTGCTAATTGTGATAATAAAAATAACCGCATTACACATGAAGAAGTTAATTATCAGTGTCTTCACACTACTGGGACTCTTGATGCCATTTTGGGCAGGGGCGCAAGACGTGGTCTACACCTGCAATTTTGAGTCTGCTGCAGAAAACGCACTGTGGCAGCGCGGAAGTGGCACAACGGTAATCAACAAGTGGGTCATCGGCTCGGCCGTGCACACTGGAGAGAACTCAGATTCGGCTCTTTACGTGTCGAACAACAACGGCGTATCCAACGCCTACTCCACCACCGCCAGTTCCATTTTTGCTCGCCGTCAGGTGCACATCACCCGTGCTGGCTGGCACACGGCCAGCTACGACTGGCGCGCCTTGGGCTACAGCTCCACCTGCTACCTGCGTGTGGCCCTGGTGCCTGCCAACATCAGCATACCGGCAGACCAGACTGGCACCATCAGTGGACTAACCTATAACACGTTGCCCTCAGGCTGGATAGCCCTTGACGGCGGCCGCGCCACCACACCAGGCGACGCCACCATGTGGCGCCACCAAGGCGGCGCTTTCCGTGCCGACACGGGGCTGTACAACTTGGTATTCTACTGGCGCAACTCGACATCGAGCTACAACCCCCCAGCAGCCATCGACAACATTGTCATCGCCACCGCGTCGTGTCCCAACGTGGACAGCGTCAGAACGAGCAACAGCACAGAGCACTCTATCGACCTGACTGTCTTCTCCTCCATGCGCGACCCGTTCTACTACCTGTACTACCAGGCAGAGAACGCCTCAGGATACGACTCCATACCCATCTACGGAAACACCCAAACTATATACGACCTTGACTCGTCGACCATTTACACCGCGTGGATTAGAGCCTACTGCGGCGAGGGCGACAGCAGTTGGAACGACTACTCGTTCTACTTCTCCACCGAGTGTGCTACCATTGATGAAATGCCCTACAACTGGGGATTCGAAAGCTCGCTCTACTACACCGACGACAATACCGACCTCAGTTATCCCAACTGCTGGGCCAACCTTACAGGTACAGCCAATGGCTACGAATGGGTTCCATACAGCTCGGCGCAGCGCAGCGGGCAGCGGTGCTACAGGTTTGATGGCACCACAGCGCTAAGCTACCTGCACGACGCTTGGCTCATCACTCCCGAGATAAACTTCACTGGCAACGAGTCGCTCTCCATCTGGATGCGCAGCGCATCTGCAAGCACTACAGCCAACTACCATTGCCGCATGAAAGTAATGGTCAGCACCCCTACCGCATCAGGACAAATCGACACAGCCAACTACGAAGTAGTGCCTCTCTCTACGGGAGAAACCCGCATTGACATGACAGGCTCCACCTACCAGAAGTTCACCTTCCCGATGAATGGCTTTGGGGGCAGACGCCACGTAGCTTTCGTCGTAGACACTTGCTCCTACACCTTCTATATAGACGACCTGCGGGTCAACCGCCCCACCACATGTGGCGAACCAGTCAACCCGCGTCTCCTCAGCATTGCCCACGACTCGGCCATCATCACTTGGAACGACACCAACCGAACTAACCCCACCAGCAACTGGGAGGTATTCGTAGTACCAGAAGGTGCCCGCATAGATACGGTACCACCCCTCTATGCCTACGAAGATACCTTGGCCATCGGCGAGTTGCAACCCAACACCACCTATGCTATATACGTGCGCGCGTCGTGTACCGACCGTGAGTACTCACCCACTACTGAGCCGCTGATCGTCAGCACCCAGTGCACGCCCTCAACAGTGCCCTACCGCGAGAACTTCGACCGCTATAGCTCCAACTCCTATGAGGTCAGCTGCTGGCAGTTGAAAACCAACAATCTGTCCACAACTCGGCCAGCGACAAGCACCTCGTATCGCTACAGTAGCCCCACTTCGCTCTACCACTACTGCAGTACGGTAGGAGGCGAGTTGTGGTCCGTACTGCCGCGCATGAGCGCACCACTCGACAGTCTGATGCTGAGGTTCAAAATGCTGCGCTACAACAGCACCAGCACAAGCTACACCTCGGTGGCGTACGTGGGCATCATCTCCAATCCAAACGACATCAGCACATTTGACACCATAGCAACCATAGACCTCACCACCGCTCCCACCAACACGTGGAACAACATTGAGGTTCCTTTCCGTGGCTACCGCGGCAGTGGCAACATCTGCCTGCTGGTGCCTGCTGGAGCAGCTGTCGGACGCACCTATAATTATGTGTACCTCGACGACGTGGAGGTAATCTACCTGCCCGACTGCTACATGCCTACAAACATTCATACCTCAGCTCTGAGCGACACCTCAGCAACCCTCATTTGGGACGGACAGCAGACAAACAACTACATCGTGGCCTACAGCACGGTGGAAGTCTTCAATCCCGACACCGTAACAGCTCCTCGCAAATTCGCTGTAACCAATGATACTACGGCTACGCTATCCCACCTCTCCGCCACCACCTACTACTACGTCAGAGTGGCTCACGTGTGTGGACAAGACACCTTTTGGAGCATGCCCTACACCTTCTACACACCATTGATCTGCGCACCGACCCACCACTTCACACCAGTTCACCTCGTCCACAACACAACGACCACCTACACCATGCTGGGAACCTCCTCGAGTTATGTGAGAGGAGCCACATGGCAAATCTTCACCGAAGAGGAATTGCGCCGTGCAGGAATTGAGGAAAATACCTACATTCACGACATCTCCTTCCAAGTGTCGAGCGCTCCAGGCACCTTGGGGCACTTCCGCGTGCGACTGGCTACGACAAGAGACACCGTCTTCTCCGCAGTCTCTGACTCGTTGACCTACGGCCAAATGACACAGGTGGCCGATACCCACAACTTTGCACTGAAGCTGGGGTGGAACACAGTTCACTTTAACAATCCGTTCTACTACAGCGGCGAAGGAAGCCTGGTGGTAATGCTGGAACGCACTGGCGGAACGATGAGTTCCTACACCTACCTGTCCTGCGGTCCCACATACAACGGTGGCAACAAGACCATCTACACCTACACCACCACTGGGGCATACCGCTATGCCTATCTGTACAGCAACAGCCTGAACACCCGTTTCAACGTGTGCACACAGACCCCTGCATGTCCCCGTCCAGATGGCTTGAGAGTAAACCGCATAACCAACACGAATGCCATCGTGCGGTGGAACCACGACGAAGCCGCCAGCCACACAGTGGCCTACGGGCTGATAGGCGAAATCATAGATAGCATCCCAGCTTCGCAGCGCATCACTACCACAGCCGACTCGCTCGTCATCAACGGACTGAGGGGCGATATGTACTACGTAGTGTATCTGCGAGCCAACTGCAACTCCACCGACACCAGTCTGTGGACCAGCGGTGTAGACTTCCACACCCAGTGCGGTGCACAGGGGCTTCCCATCACCGAGAACTTCAATAGCTATGCAGCCAGCACGTCGCCGACCACGTCGACCACAACGATAAACCGCTGCTGGAACAAGTTCTCGTCAAACAGCGGAACATCCTATCCCTACGTCAACTCAACGGCTCACACGACGGAAGGCAACAGCCTTGTGCTCTACACCGATGCAAACAACTACTGCTACGTAACCCTACCCCAGCCTAATACCGACCTACGTAACCTCATCGTCTATGCCGACGTGATGCAGCCGAGCACCTACCCCAGCGGCGTACTGCACATCGGTGTGATGACCGACCCCAACGACATCAGCACCTTCACCTCTATCAAGACCATCACCGACCACTCAAACACCTGGCTACGTCAGAACGCCACATTCGAGAACTATACGGGTAGCGGCAGGTACGTGGCATTCGTTCTGCCTGTAGGGTACACAGCCATGTCTTACTTAGACAATATTCGTCTCGACAACCGTCCTTCCTGCTGGTTCCCCACCGAGTTGACCGTGGTGAACCGCACCCGCACCACCATCACCCTCAAATGGCGTAGACCTCAAACGGTGCCCGCCAATGGTTACCAAGTGGAATACGGTCTTGAAGGATTCATCCGCGGACAGGGGCAGTACGCCACCTGTACCGACACTACCATCACGCTGACCAACCTGCAGCCAGGTACCTACTACGACGTTGCTGTGCGCTCGTCATGTGGCAACAACAACTATTCCGACTGGACCAACCCAATAAACACCTCGACCGAGTGCGGAGTGATTACCACCCTGCCATTCACCGAGGGTTTTGAGAGCTACACCACTGGCACCACTGCACGGTTCCCCTTGTGCTGGGCTCGCGGCAACGAGAATACCGCCTCTAATGGTACTTTAGGCACGTACCCCTACGTATACGGAGGTGTTTCTCACACTGGCTCTCACTGCATGTACTTCTACAATTCCACTTCCACCACCTATCCTAATCATGTGATGCTGGTCCTGCCCGAGGTGGACACCACAACCATGCCCATTAACACCCTTCAGCTTAAGTTCTTCGCACGCAGCAGTTCGGCTGTTACCCCGTTCTACGTGGGCACGTTGACCGACCCGACCGACATGTCCACCCTTACGGTGATTGACACAGTGCAAATCAACAGTGCTTATCAAGAATTTGAGATATCACTCAACCACGGTACGCCACGCGGATCGTACATTGCACTGGGTCTCATCAAGGGCTCGACATACTACTACGCTTACTTGGATGACATCACGATACGTCGCATACCGACCTGCTCACGCGCCACAGGGCTGGAGCAGGTGTCATCGACGAACAACAGCGCCGATTTGCGTTGGACTTCGAACAGCAACAACTCGCTGTGGCAAGTGAAGTATGTGCGCCTGGGATATGCCGACACCCACTATGTATCGGTCAACACGCTACCATGCACCCTCAATGACCTGCAGCCTTCGACCTGCTATAGTTTCAATGTGCGACCTATATGCAGCGGTGCTGATACTGGCGAATGGGCCGCAACAGATGGCTTCATCACAACGGGATGCGAAGTTTACGAACTGGCAGGCGAGACCTACGAAATGCGCTTTGAAGAGTTCCCTGGTACATATTACAACACCGCAAGCATGCTGCCTCCATGCTGGGAGGGTTATACCAACGGCACAGACACCAACTATGCGCCCCATATAGCCATGGGTGGTTATACCAACAGCGCTTCGCGTGGGGCCATGTCGCTGTCGATGAGCGTAAGTACCAGCACCAATGTTGGCACCGAGAAGACATTGGTGCTGCCCATGTTTGAGGAACGCTTGAACACAATGACCCTTGACTTCTACCTTTACACCATCAACACCAGCTCGAGCACAAGTAAACTGTATATTGGCTTCCTGACTTCTGAAAACTACGACGGAGGGAACTTCTTCGCACTCGACAGCATCTCGCCCTCATCGCAAAGCAACACCAACGCCTATGCACGCTTAGGTGCAACTGCGGGACAGCACGTAGTGAAGAGCTATGCCAACGTACCCTCGAACGCTGTGCGCATGGCACTGCGCCTGTCGGGTAGCTCGTCGCTGTACGTGTCGTTAGACGAATTTAGCATCTCCTCCAATGAGACCTGCTACACGCCGCGCGACATAAACGTCAGCTGCAATTCGAACTCGTTCATCATCACACTGCCCGAATCGGCACAATGGACCATGAGCTGGAAGAAACGTACATCTACCGAGTGGACCGACAGTGGTACCTTCACAGGCTACACCACGATGGTGCGCCGTCTGTCGCAGGGTGTCACCTACGACGTAAGGGTGCGCAAGAATTGCGGTAACGGCCGTTACTCGAACTATCGCTACGCAGAGTTCACTACGACTGGTACACCCTGTACCAAGCCCACCGACCTGCACACTCAGGAGGTTACGAACTCGGTAGTGTATCTACAATGGAATGCTACCGTGTCGGCTCGCCAATGGATTGCCCACACTTTCAACACGGTTACAGACAAGTATGACACCCTGGCAGGCAGCGGTAGTGCACGCACAATGCGTGTGGACGGACTGCTGGATGGCCGCAACTATAGCGTAGCCCTGATGGCAGTGTGTGACGGCAACCAGAGCGACTGGTCAGACACCATCAGTTTCACTACCTTGACGTGCGACACGGTGAGCAATGTGCACCTCGTGCAAGTACAGGGCAACACCGCCGACATTGCATGGACCGCTGGACCAAACAACATCAACCTCTTTGAGGTAATATATGGCGAAGCTGGTTTCATGGGTGAAGAGGGCACTATCGTACGGACGGAGACCAACTCCATCCATCTGGAGAACCTGCTTGGCGACGAATCCTACGACGTATATGTACGTGGTCTATGCGGTGAGCGCGACTATGCCAGCACTTGGTCCTCGATGCTGCGATTCACCACAGGTGCTGCTGGCATCCTCGGTGCCGATGGCCTTACCCACAATGTTACGATAGCTCCCAACCCAGCTCACGGCAATACCACGCTCTCCATCCAAGGCGCTGGCGGTCGCGTGTCCATCACCATTGTGGACATCAACGGCCACACTGTGTACAGAACTGAGGTGGAATGCACCGAAGAGTGCACTCATGTGGTAGCTCTCAACCAACTTGCTACAGGTGCCTACTTTGTCAAGGTAACGGGCGACGGAGTGAACAGCGTCAACAAACTGATCGTGAAGTAGACCCTCAACACACACCAACTCCGCACATCCCACAGCGGACAGTGGGGAGCAATCAAAGCAAGAGCGGACGGTCGCATTATCAACGACCGCCCGCTCTTCTCTTTATCACCATTCAACATTCTATAACCACCATGCAACACCATCCCACGCACAAGCATGGCTCAATTTCAGTTTCCACCTCCACCTGCCTCCCATGCTCGTCTTTCTACTGACAGCCGCGACCCTTTCGGCCTGTTCACACCATCAGCCACAAGCTACTCCACTGCCAGCTGACAGCACTCAGCAGGTCGAAACGAAAGATTTCTACACAATGTACTACGTCAACCAACACCTAACCAGCGGCCAGATACGCAACTCATTATCGACGCCATTGCTACGGGAAACAAAGAAATATTCGCCACACTCGTCAACTACCCACTGCGAAGGGACTACCCACTGCGAGACATTGAGACGCACGAGCAACTGTAAGCCAACTTTGACCTCATCTTCGACACTGCCTTTCACCGAGCCATCAGTACAGTCGACAGCAACGACTGGGGGAAAGTGGGCTGACGCGGTGAAATGCTAATGAATGGTGAACTGTGGGTAGCGGTTCAGTAGACTTCATCAACCACTCGGGGCCTAACGAACAAAAGTTGCGCCAGCAAATCATTGCCGACGAGATAAGCCAACTCCATCCCTCACTGCAAGGCACATAGATTCCCGAAGACCGACTGAAACTGGGACACTGCGAATATGCCTTTGCGTGCATCGACCTTGACCCCCTCTCCAGTACATACCGTCTCACCCTCCTCGTCAAGGGTGCCACATTGAGCGACAAGCCTATTCTCTCCCTTCTCGGCACTAAGACCATAACAAGGAATATATATATCAGCGAGACTAACCGCATGAAATCATATATATAAACACGGATTGAGCCGTGAGTTTCTATCTATGATTTTCATATACTTGTACTATTCTCCGTTACCTACATCACTACAATAATATTATAGGATTAGCCTCTATTCAACAGAATTTCTTGTTCGCCCTCTGAATAGAGCAGCTTTCATTCAGTCTATTTGACTGCATCATAACGGGAGTACTGCTCGTGCAGTTCTCCTCCTAATACCACATTCGACCTACTCAACAGGAGAAAAAAAAATAGACGGGTCGACCCAAGAGGAATAACCCGTCCGCAACCGACATCAGATGGCCTGTCTCAACGCGACGCGTCGAATTGACGTAACTGCTCCTTTAGTTCCTCAGGGATGGGAACTGCCGACGACAGGCTACGCTGGTAACCGCTCATCACCGTGCGACAACGCACGCATGGCTCATTACTACACATCACACACTGTTCCAATGTCAAACTCTTGTAACCAAAACGTTCTACACGCGTCGTAACAAACAAATCGTCTGTGTAATGCAACTGCTTGAGGAAATCCACTTCGTAGTGTACAATCATCACTGCAAAATCACCCTCCTCCGTGCGCACTGGCACCCCCGCCTCTGCAAAATAGAGAGACTTACCCAAATCAAAATACTCCATAATGACGGCATTGTTGATGTGCCCCATCTGGTCCACATCATTGAAACGAATCTGAATAGGTACTATATGCATATTCTTTAAAGTATTATCCTTTGCACTCATCTTCCCCAGCATGCCGAGCATCCTCTACTCACCGTTGACTCAGTCTTTGACTCTCATCACCTTGCCACCTAATACCACCTCTCCTCACCACTCATGCCAATCGTTACCTCGCTCCTACAACCAACCACTACTTCATATTCCTGTCCCACCATCATCTCAACCCCATCGTCACCATCCTCTCACAACATCAACCAGTCCCCACTTGGACTTGACATAACAAAAAGAGAAAGACAAATGCCTTTCTCTTCTTGTGGCATTGACTGGAATTGAACCAGTGACACACGGATTTTCAGTCCGCTGCTCTACCAACTGAGCTACAACGCCATGTTTCTCTCTCGAAATCGGATGCAAAGGTACAAAGAATTCCACTTACGGCAAAATATTTTTTGTGCAACACCGCATCACTCGCCCTTACACCTTACGAATCCAACACCTTAGCATTCGAAAGAAAATTCATCAAGCATTCACTTTCTCCACAATCGCATGGACAGTCTCAGCCTTCATCTCGTCTTTTTTACCCTTTCCCCCAAAGAACAACTGGTCTACCAAGAAGAGGATAACACCAATAGTAATAGCCGAATCGGCCACATTGAAGATAGCACTAAAAAAGTGAAACGGACGTCCCCCCACGAAGGGCACCCACAGCGGCCACGTCGTATCAATGATAGGGAAATAAAACATATCCACCACATGTCCAAACAGGAACGGTGCGTATCCACCACCCTTGGGGCAAAACGTCGCCACTTGGTAGTAGCTTTCGTTGAAAAGTAGGCCGTAGAAACAACTGTCGACCAAATTGCCGACAGCACCCACGAAGATAAGGGACAAGCACACGAGTTGGATGCGCTTGGCACCACGGCGTATCATGGCCAGCAGCAACCACATCATACCCATCGAAGCCACCACGCGAAAAAGCGACAAAAACAACTTCCCAGCCTTGCCACCAAAGGACATTCCAAAGGCCATCCCTTCATTCTCTATGAAATGAATCCTGCACCACTCCCCAATGAGGTTGAACTCTTCCCCTATCTGCATGTGGGTCTTCACCCATATCTTTACCACTTGATCTACCACGAGAATCAAGGCTATCAAACCAAAACACAGCCAGTAGTCTTGTCTGCGTCTCACACTAATTTCGCTATACCCCTTCTCTTCCGACATTACACGATGTTCAATAAAGCCAATGTCCCCCCACGGTCAACCTTGACCTGCCTCGGAGGATGCACTCTGTAAATGCTCCTTATTTTACATGATTCCCATGAGGTGCTGAAACTCACGGAGACACTCCAAAGTATTCGTCTTGATGTGGATGAACTCATCAACACCCATTTCGCGATAGGTCTCCACCTGCTCCTTGGGGTAGCCGGCCAAGACTATCGACTTCACCTTACCCTTCAAACCTTGGCACACCTCTTGGGCAATCTCGGCATACTCGTCGTCGCTCGAGCACATCACCACGATATCAGCATCCGCAACCAGTGCAGCATGCACGCCCTCAGCCGCCGTAGCGAAACCCGCATTGTCAATAATTTCATAGCCTGCCACGCCGAAGAAGTTCGTCGCAAAACCACTGCGTGCCTTGCGCATAGCCAGGTTGCCATAGGTCAATAAGAACACCTTTGGACGCATGCCACTACCCTCGGTGGCTAACCGCAGTTCTTCGAAAGCCTCTGATCCCCTGTACTGGCGTAACACTGCAAACTGAGCCTCGCTCATTGGAACGTACTTCTCCAGCACATTAGACTGTAGCTTCTCTCGCACCCGTTCGTTCAGATTAGGATATTGATTGGTACCCAAAATGGTGGTACGTCGCGTAGCAATGTCCATATCGCGCTTGCGAGCCGTAGCACCAACCCTTTCCTGGACAAAACCTTGCTCCACCGCTTTGCGGAATCCAGCCTTCTCCTCCACCTCCAAAAAGAGTTGCCAAGCCTGTCCAGCCAACTTATCTGTGAGGTTCTCTATATAATAACTGCCAGCTGCAGGGTCTACAATCTTGTCCAAATAGGACTCCTCCTTCAGCAGTATCTGCTGATTGCGAGCAATACGACTACCGAACTCGTCGTTCTCCTTATACGGTCGGTCAAAAGCCACCACCGTTATTGAATCAGCGCCTGCAATGGCCGCTGACATGGTCTCCGTCGTGGTGCGAAGCATGTTTACATATGCATCGTACACCGAGAGATTCCAACGACACGTAGTCGCTTGGATAAACACACGACACTCGGCAACCGAGTCTGGATGATACTGTTCTACGATGCGTGCCCACAGCAAGCGTGCAGCCCTTATCTTGGCTATCTCCATGAAGTAATTGCTGCCCGTAGCAAACGAAAACACTACCCGGCGTGCCACTTGGTCCACCGACAAGCCCGCATCGGTTAGGCGTGCCAGTACATCATTAGCAGCCGCGAGGGTGAATCCAAGTTCTTCCGTCAAATTGCTTCCTGCGTTGTGCAGCAGCTCGCCACCAATGGTCAGCACCCTAAACAAGGGCAACTCACGCTCTGCGTAGCGAACCAACCCCACCTCATACCGAACCTCATCGTCCACACTGCGAGAATACCGTCCCATCAACAAAGCAGTCCTGTTCGGGTCGAAACACACGCTGCCAGCGCACCTCTTCGTGTCATATCCAGCCTGCTTCACAGCCTCTACAAAGAGCTCAAGCACCCTTCTGTAGTCTTGGGTCGAAAACAGATGTATCTTGATGCACTCCGGATTCACATCACGCAACAACAACTTCATGTCATCTACAGTCTGCACCTCGCTCACATTCAGTCCCAGTGCGTTCGCACCGCATTGTAAGGCGTTCAGGGCAACCGCGTTTGCTTTTTCTAAGTCTTTCTCCTCTATATCCTGTCGAATATCCCACACATTGCCGTCCGCCTGCATGCCACGCACGAAGGGGAATTGAGCCGGATTCGTGTTGAGATACTCCAACTCGTTCAGGTCTTCGGCTCTATAGTAGGGCTTCACATTGAATCCTTCCAGCGTCTTCCATACTAACTTCTTCTCATAGTCAGCCCCCTTAAGGTCTTTCACGATAACTTCCTCCCATTTCTCAGTACTTACTGGGGGAAACTCTTCAAACAATCTATTGTCTTCCATGATTATGTGCCGTAGTTGTCTGCTCGTAATAAGCGAGCAAAGATACATAAAATTATCGTAATCACAGCGTCAGCACCCCATACAGCCTTACGATGCTGTACTCACCCCGTACCATATCCAAAGCCACAACCCTCATGCTCTCCAATTACCGTCGGAAGCATGAGGGCTGCAACTGTAGAAATGACGAGTTGTCCGTGTGGTGCGACGGCCTATCTCACGATGAGCTTGCGTGTAGCCACCACACCGTCCTGCTGCATCCTAACGAAGTACACACCCTGTGCCAACACATCTGTATTAATTGTAAGGGTGGTGCTACTCATGGCATGACGCTGAAGGGTGCGTCCCCAACTGTCAATAATCTCAATCGTGCCATTGTGTGCAGCCTCACATGTAATAGTGGTCAAGCCACGTGCTGGATTCGGTGATATGGTAAACGGGAGCAGTTCTTCTGTTTCCTCCACACCCATCGGATCTGGGTCTGCACTGCCTGTCGAAGTAGACAACGTGAGGTCGTCCACCACCATAACGCTACCACCAGCAGCCGTCAGGTTACGGAAGGCCAACTTTACGGTTTGTCCAGCATAATCTACCAAACTAACACTACGATGGTTGTATATACTGTCGTGAAATGTCTCATCATGCAGCACTACGAAGTCAGGTGTATCTGCATCGGCTGAGGCAGCAATGAGCACCTGATAGTGTGTCTCTATGCTGTCATACATGGTACCCCGTACGTACCAAGAGAAGTTGATATTCGTATCGCCCTCGGGTAACGCAAGTGCAGGCGTGATAGCCCAAGCATCTACATCCGCCGAGTCGTTGTAGCGGCCCAGCAGGCAGCGGTTGCCACTGCGGGCATACCGTTGATATACGGATCAGCCATCCACATTCCATTCATTTGCGTTCACGAATGTCCAGCAATCCAACTGGCTCTCAAATCCCTCAACGTATGGATATACCGCACGAGGCTGACAGCTGTACACGCGGACACTGTGAGTCAACGTATCAGAACCATAGCCGTTGCTCACAATGAGTGTAATGGTGTCGTTGCCCGCTGCACTATATATGATAGAAGAGGAACTGTCGGCAGTCTCTACCCATTGGGCATTACCAGCTGCTGCCATAGTCGAACTCCACGCAAATTGCAGTCCAACGGTATTTCCCTCCACTCGCGTTGCAGCAAAAGAGGCCGTATCACCCTCGCGTATATTGGTCGTACCAGCAAGGGTGTAGACTGGCTCATTGGCATAACGGATAGCTACATCGTCAATCAGCAAATAGGCACCCGTCGAAGCAGGCGTTACGTTGCGAAAAGCAAAGCGCACCGTACGTCCAGCGTAGGGCTCCAAGTTGATACGATGCTGCACATAGGTATTACTTGGTTCGTCAGCCAGCAGGAGCGTGTCGAAATCGGATGGTTGCAATCCTGTACTTTCACTCATGCGCACTTCGTACGCCGTGTTCACACCGTTCGCATTGCGACCCCTTGCATAGAACGAGAGCACCAACCCATAGGCCGAATCGGGCAACGTGAACGTGGGGCTAACTATCCACTCGTCTGCAGCCACCGAATCACTACTGAAGTAGCTCAGCAACATCTTGCGACCACTGTGGGCAAACTGGCGGTCTGTGTAGACCTCCCAATCGTCGTCCGAGGCTGTATTGGCACTAAATATCTTCCAGCAGTCCAAATCGCCTTCAAAACTCTCAGTGTAGGGAATGCTGGTGCGGGCCTCGCAAGAGAAGGCACGCAACGTATGGGTCAGTGTAGTCGTGCCGTGGCCATTCCGAATCACACACGTAATGGTATCAAGACCTGCCTGCGAGTACACAACACGCAGAGTGTCGCGCTGTGGGGTGAGCGTAGCCATGCCTGCAGCAGCCATGGTCGAACTCCAAGTAAAACTCAGATTAGCCGTATCTCCCTCAATGCGGTTGGCTGTAATCCCGGCATCCGCACCCACCTCTATAGTACTCACGCCCGACAAACTGTAGATAGGTTCCAGTGCATAGCGCAATTCAAAGTTGTCTATGGCCAACAGGTATCCATCAAGAGGTGTCATGTTGCGGAAAGCGAAACGCACTGTGCGTCCCGCATATTCGCTGAGCGATATATTGCGTTGCACATAGCCAGTTGCCAGGCTATCGGTAAGCAACACCGTCGTGAAGTCCTCTGGTCGTGCTGAACCATTCGACAGGCGCACCTCATATTGTGATGCCGACCCCATGAACGAAGCCCCCAACACATAGTAGGAACACACCAATCCGTTCACCTCCTGTGGTATGGCAAATGCAGGTGAGATGAGCCACTCATCCATGTCTTCGGTGGGCATTTGAGTACCCATATACACCGACAGCATAGCGCCCGAACCTTCGTGGGCCATCGTCGTATCGAAATATTGTCGCCAATTATCTGCATCCGTCCCATTGCCACTAACTACGCGCCAGCACTCCACTGACTCCTCAAACCCCTCAAAATGGGGCACAGTGGCAATAGTGGGGCATTCTATTACGCGTACATAGTGTTGCACGGAAGAGCGGCCATACTGATTCTGAACCGTCAGTGTAATGGTATCCGTACCCACCTGCAAATACTGCATCTCCAGTAGGCTGCCACGTGTATTCATGTTAGCACGTCGAGCTGATGCCATGCGCGACGACCACACATAGCTGATGCCAACCGTGTCGCCTTCCACACGACGTGCCGTAAAGAAGGCCGAGTCCGGCAGGATAGTCAATGTGGGGCCATCAATCTCAAATACTGGATCATTGGCAATAGACAGGTTCACATCGTCAATACTCAAACTGGTGGCCAAGAACGAAACATTGCGGAAAGCCACATAGATGGTCTGCCCTGCATAGCCGCCCAGTGAAAGGCTACGCTGTACCCACTCACCAGCGTAGGTCTCGCTAAACAAACTGTCGGAGAACATAGCCGTTGAGGTATCGTCCGTCGTCGATACACGCACTTCATAGGTAGCCGGCATTATGTCATAAAAAGCCTCAGCCGACACCCACCATTGTAGACGAAGGTTGTTGCCACCTTCCAACGGCACCACAATAGCTGGCGACACAAGCCAATCGTCGCTGGGCATGCCTTGAAGCGACTTCATCGAGAAATTGTCGCCGTGACCTCCATCGGTAACCCGAGCCCAATTGTTCTCTGCCACACCATCTGCATCAAGCACATGCCAACAGGTTGCCCTTGTTGTGTCGGCGAAGCTCTCGGCATGTGGTAGCTGACGAATTGTACATTGCTGTGCTTGGACATGCAGGCCAGCAAGTGCCATACCCGTCATCATCCATAGCGAAAACGCTCTCATAATTCTTCTCATGCTGTTATTTTATTAAGTGATTTGTCCGTCTTTTGTATTAATTATTCTCGTTCAGAATCCACCCGTAAGCTGCTGTGCCACCGGCGCTTACCCCCCCCCTAATTAACTCACACACAGAACAAAGATACTACATTTTTTCTTCACCCATACATCTTTCTATCCAAACAACGAAAATTTAACACCATAAGCACCTAAACAAACCTACTGCAGAAGGGCATTCCTACTTGACTTCGCTCTTGATTCCACCCTAAAACGAAATAATGGAATCCACCCTTGCCAACAGCAGTTTTGGCTACGGCAATCACCCCACGGTTGTGTAAGCTCGTGGGAAGTGGTCCACCCGAGGACCTGTTGGTGTTGTTGTAACAGTAATGATATCGAACCGTACCTCACAATTCAAATCGTTCGCCAGCACATAGTGATTTGCCAGCGCGATATAGATACGTTGCTTCTTACGGTCTACAAACAGTTCTGGCTCGCCATATTCCGTACTCGCTCTTGTCTTCACCTCCACAAAAACCACGGTACCTGCCTTCTCTGCTATGATGTCAGCCTCATTGCGACCATACTTCCAGTTCGTTTCCAGAACACGATAGCCCTGCTCCAAGAGGTACTGTCGTGCCAATTCCTCACCGAACTTGCCGCTTTCGTTGTGCGCCGCCATGTTGCTACACCTATTACTATATATACGCGTGCCAAACTGCTACTTCCCACCTTCTCCTTCCCCACTCAACGGGGCACCCCAGCTCCACATAGATTCTTGCTCCTATCCGTTTGCGAACGAGTCCAACGCTATTGTGGCCTCTTCCCACTCTCCAACCAAGCGTTCCACATCGGTCTTCAACTGCTGATACTCGGCATAAAATGCCGCTTCAGCCGTCTGTGCATCGCCACGTGCTATCATCGCCTCTCGTTCCGCTATCAGTTGTTCCTTCGCTTCGATTTCCTGTTCCACCCTTTGTACCGCACTGCGCAGTTTGCGCAGTTCCTTTTCCCGTTCCTTACTCTGGAGGTAGTTCTCCTTTCCGACGCTGCTCCGTCCACTTTCTATCGATTGCGTAGCCGATGGTTTCTCGTGGCGCGTACCATCCAACTCCTTCAGATCTGCCAGTCGTCGACACTCAAGGAAGTCAAAGATGTCTCCCCTGAACTCGCGCACACTGCCATCGCGAAACTCATAAAGCGTGTCGGTCAATCCCTGCAAAAAGTCGCGGTCGTGGCTTACTACAATGAGGGTGCCCGTGTATTGCAGCAGCGCATTCTTCAACACATCCTTCGAGTCCATGTCGAGGTGATTCGTAGGCTCATCGAGCACCAGCAGATTGGAAGGCGATAGCAACAACTTGGCCAGAGCCAGTCTGGCCTTTTCGCCACCAGATAGCACCGCAACACGTTTATCTAAATCATCCTCGTCAAACAGGAAACCACCTAAAATACTTCGAACCTTCGGGCGTGCATCACCCGTGGCAATGTCGTCAATCGTTTGGAAAACTGTCTTAGAACCATCCAGCATGGCCGCTTGGTTCTGCGCATAGTAGCCAATCTGCACCTGATGTCCCAGCCTAAACTCGCCTGTATAATCCACTATATCACCCACCAGTATCTTGGCCATCGTCGACTTACCTTCACCGTTCTTTCCGACAAAGGCCAGCCGTGCACCACGCGAGATAATAAAGTCAATGTGGTCAAATACCGTGTGACCGTCATATGCCTTACCCAGATTTTTAGCCTCTGCCACCACCTTTCCACTGTGCGGTGCAGGCAAGAAATTAAACCGGATGCTTTCGGCCGACACCTCATCCACGTTGACCATTTCCATCTTTTCAAGCATCTTGATGCGCGACTGCACCTGCTTTGCCTTAGTAGCCTTGTAGCGAAACCGCTCTATGAAAGCTTCTATCTGAGCTACCTCACGCTGCTGATGGGTAAGCTGTGCCATTTGGCTGGCGCGCCGTTCCTGCATGAGTTGCACATAGCCGCTGTAGTTCGTCTTATAGTCGTAGATACGGCCTGCCGTTATCTCAATGGTGCGCGTCGTAACGTTATCCAAAAAGGTACGGTCATGACTCACCAGTACCACCGTGCCGGCGTAGCTATCCAAAAAATGTTCAAGCCACTGTATGGAGACTATATCTAAGTGGTTCGTTGGCTCATCCAGCAGCAGAAAATCAGGGCGACGAAGTAACAGCTTGGCCAACTCAACCCGCATCTGCCAGCCCCCGCTGAACTCAGCTACAGGCCTGTCAAAGTCCTCTTGGCGAAAACCCAGCCCTTGCAGGATGCGTTCCACCTGTTCCTCACGTCCCGTTGCCCCCATCATCAGCACCTGCTCATTCAGTTCGGTGTGGCGCTCAATCAAGTGGGTGTAGCTCGCACTCTCATAGTCGGTACGTTGTGTCATCTCCTGCTCCAATGCCTTCACTTCCTGTTCAAGAGCCATGATGTGGTCAAATGCCGTCAGGGCCTCTTCCCTAACGGACTTGTAGCCTTGAGGAACCATTTCCTGGGGCAAATAGCCCACCGTCTGGCCTGCAGCCCTAATAATGGTACCTGATTCTTGTTGCTGCCGTCCGCACAGGATTTTGAGAAGTGTACTCTTCCCTGCACCATTCTTCCCCACGAGGCCTATGCGGTCCTTGTCGTTGATGTTGAACGTTACGTTCTCAAAGAGACTTTGTCCCGTGAACTGAACCGACAGATTGTTGATTGAAATCATACGCTTTTGAATGGATTACCGAACTGCTGCATGCCTTTTACCACACAAAAAGCCATTCCCCTTTCGAGGAATGGCCATATCCGGTATTTTTGAGTACTGAAATCGGATTTGATGTGTCCAATGGCGAACGTCCTTACTGCAACGTGAAGTTTACGGGCAAATTAAACTCAGCACGCACTGCGCGACCTTGCTGCTTGCCAGGTTTCCACTTCGGCATGGACTTCACCACGCGCATAGCTTCTGCGCCACATCCGCCTCCAATGTCGCGGAGCACGCGCACATTGCTCACCGAGCCATCTTTCTCCACCACGAAGCGCACATACACGCGACCCTCTATGCCGTTGTCGCGAGCAGCTGCAGGATACTTGATACTTTCTCCCAAGAACTTGTACAAAGCATCCTCACCACCGACAAACGTAGGTACCTCTTCCACCACGGCGAATATCTCCTCTTCCTCCACTTCCTGTTCTTCCTCTATCTGCACGGGAACGAACGTCTCTTGCTCTTTGTTTGCATCGTCGCCAACATCAAGCACCCCAAGTTCGTTCTCTATCTCGGCGTCATTCTCCACAATCACCAATTCGGTCGTAACCTCTGGAACCTCGGGTTCAGGGGGAGGTGGCGGGGTTTCTTCCTGTGTCTGGATAATAATATCCTCCAATTCATCCACGGCCACACGCTGCTGTATGTCCAGTTCCGACATGTCATACGACTTCATATTGAAAGCCACCAGCGACGCAGCGAGAATAACAACCAGCCCTATCTCGATAAACAAGCCCTTCTTATTTTCGAGGTCGGCCTTAGCGGATTTCTTTGCTTCCATAACTATTGTCTATTAATATTCTATCTAAGTTTTCGGTTCGAAACAACGGCTCGAAACACAATGCTAAAGTACAACTTTTTCGCGAAACAACAGCACCTTGTTCAAAAAAAGTTCCGCACACTTAGCAATTCTGACCAGCCGCAACCCCCGTGGAGAAGGCTATCTGTAGGTTGTATCCTCCCGTGTCGGCATCCAAGTCAAGCAACTCACCTATTATATATAGACTACTCAACTTGCGCGACCGCATGCTCTTTGGTTCCACCTCGCTCAGTGCCACCCCACCCTGCGTTACGATGGCCTCCTCGTATCCTCGCGTAGCTGTTACAGTAAAGGTACTACCCTTCAGTGTCTGCAGCAGTCTACGCCGCTCCACGCCGCTCACTTGGTGCAGTTTCTTCGTATAATCCAACTTGAGTTGCTGTTTGAACAGGGGAACCATTTCGGCTGGCATCCACAGGCGCAACGCATCATCCAACAGACGATTGCCGTTGGCATTAAGGTCGTTGATAAGACGCTTATCGAGCGTCTTATCCTCTATGGCAGGCTTCATGTCGATGTGCGCGGTCAACGTTTGCCCTGCGTGCAACAACCTTGAAACCACGCGACTGGCCGATAGCACCAACGGCCCACAGAGAGCATCCTCTTCAAAAGATAGTTCTCCAAAGCCCTCATACAGCTTACGTCCCGAGGCATCGCAAACCCTCAGCGTCGCATTTTTCAGGGTGAAGCCCACCGTCTCCGAGGGCAAGTTCTCATCAATTATCAGTGGTACCAGCGATGGCACAGTGGGTACGATGGTGTGCCCTACCTCGCGCAACATCGCGTAGCCATCGCCCGTCGAGCCCGTGAGCGGATAGGATCGCCCACCTGTAGCCATCACTACCGAATGCGCCGCAATCTGCTCGCCATTCTCCAGTTCCACGCCGCACGCGCTTGACTCGGCCGTCAGGATGCGTTTGACGCGACAGCCTTTCCTGATGGTTACATTGGAATGCGCCTCCAGGTCGAGGATGAGCGCCATGAAGATGTCCTGAGCTTTACCCGAGGAGGGAAAGACGCGCAAACCGCGCTCCACCGTCAATGGGACACCACGCTGCTCGAAGAACTGCATCAGTTCCTCATTGAAGAAACGCCCGAAAGCATTGCGCAAGAACCTACTGTCGCTCCCCACATGCATCAAGAAGTCGCGCAGAGGAGCCGTATTGGTCAGATTGCAACGTCCCTTGCCTGTAATGCGCAACTTGCGTCCAGGCTGGTCCATTCGCTCCAGTAGCAACACCGAGCGGCCGCGCTCTGCAGCCGTAAGTGCCGCCATCATACCGGAGGCACCGCCCCCTACTACTACTACATCAGCGTGCGACACCATTAATATCTTCGGGGTGAATGCAGAGTATTGGTATTTGGGAATGATGTACCATTTGCTGCGCATTTGTACCTAAGAATAAACGCGCCAACAGCTTGTCCTGTTCGGTATTTATCACAATCAGGTCGGCATACACTTCTTCGGCGTAGGCCAGCACGGTTTGGGAGTAATTCTCATAGTGGTGAAACACTTCGGTAGCTTCGATGTCATGCTGCTGCAGAAACTCCATTGTCTGACGGACATACTGCTGCAACACTGTTTTTTCTTCTTCGCCTTCGTAGAGCCCCAGCACATGGATGGACGAGCCAAACACCTTTGCCATAAAGGCTGCCGGCTCCACCTTCTGGCGTGAGTTGGCGTTAACCCTTATGGGCACCACAATATTGTCAAGTGTCTTGTGGAAGTCAAAGCCCTCTCTGACGGTCAACACAGGGCAGGGCGACTCCTGCACGATGCGGACGGCCGTACTTCCCATCCAGTATTTCTCGAATCCCGAAGCACCGTTGGTGCCTATCACTATCATGGGTGCCGAGTAGCGTTGTGCTATCTCGCCAATGGCCTGTGCCACCTTTCCCACACTGACCTCCCAGTGCATCCGTCCCGAGGCCATACGAGAGCCAAACTGTTCGCACATGTTGGCCAGGCGTTCCTCGGCTGTCTTCTGCGCCAACTCCATTTGGTCGTTCGAGAGCAGGTTCTTCTCCTTTCTGACCCACACCAGCCGAATGTCGGTCTGCATTTTGTTGGCTATGTCAACGGCTATTTCAAGAGCTACCACCGACCCTTTCGAGAAGTCGGTACCCACTACGATAGCGGTGTCTACTGTTTCCTCCATGTCTGTGTCCGTATTTGTTGTTCCTATTGTGTACAGATCCTCAAAGAAATCGACTTATATAATGATAGGTGTGCACCTTTGTTGCCATAACGAAACCGTCAGCCGTTTATTGCAACAGGCCGAGCATTCCTCTTGTGCCATGCAGAAAACGGGCAGCGGTCGTAGGCCAATCCACCGCAGTTACAGATAGCGACGGGCGCGGCGCACCGTGAGAGCTACCGCAGCCGACGAGAGTGCTCCCACCAGCACCAACGTACCCACAAAGTCGACCACACGCATCCGCACAGGGAAGGCGGAGGTGATAAAGTTGCCGCCCATTTTGATCAGGCCGAACTGCTGTTGCACAAAACAGACCACAAAGCCCAGTGCCAGTCCGGCCAGCACACCCACCATGCATATCAGCATACCTTCCAGCAGGAAGACCTGCTGCACATCGCGCGTCGTCATGCCCAGACTCTTCATCACCACCACGTCGCGCCTCTTGTCGAGGATGAGCAGGGTGAGGGAGGCTACGAGGGTCAGCATGGCTATCAACACGATGAGCGAAAGGATGAGCACAATGCCCAAGCGTTCGCTACGATACACCTTATAGTATAGTGGTTGCTGCTGGAAACGGTTGCGCACCTTATAGGCCGAACCGAGCGCAGCGCGCACGGCGCTCTCGGCCTGCCGAAGCTTGCGAGGGTTAGAGACCGCGAGTGCCAACGATGTAACTTCGGTCGAGTCGTAGTCGAGCAGGCTACGCACGAAGTCTACATCTGCCAGCACGTATCTCGAGTCTATGTCCTGTTGTAGAAAGAAGCATCCGGCCGGATAGGCATAGCCAATATGGAACGCTTCGTTGAGCGACATGCTCAGAGGCACACCGCGTCGAGGTATATGGATAGCGACGGGACTGTTGGTGTAGCTGCCCACCCCCATGTCAAAGTATAGTTGTCCGCCCATCACCACGCACTCCATAGCGGGTCGCAGCCCACCAGGGCCGTACGTCTCCGGTACATGCAGCACGTAGGCACCCTCGTAGAGCATGGTGTCGATACCCGTGAGGGCAGCATACTGCGCATCGACACCGCGCAGCAGGGCGATGCACTCGTTCTGCTTGTGTGTTATCCAGGCATTCTCCTCCACAATGGGAGCCACCGTTTTCACCTGCTCCATCTGCCACAAGGCCGCCACTTCGGGCGCATCGGTGCGGAAAGTTTTGCCCTCGGCTGGTTCCACGAGTAGTTCGGGGTCGAACACATTGAAGAGCGACTGGGTCAGTTCGCCAATGCCGTTGTAGACCGACAGCACCACCACGAGCGAAGCAGTGCCGATGACCAAACCCACCAGCGAAATACGCGAGATGAGGTTGATGACACTCTTGCGCTTGCGTGCAAAGAAGTAGCGCTTGGCCAGCAGCAGTGGCACATGTATGGCAGGGCGGTGTCGAGCCATCCTACTGGCGCAGCAAGCGGTTGATGTTCTCCATGTAGTCTAACGAGTCGTCGATATAGAAGTCCAGCGTGGGCACTATGCGCAGCTGTTTCCCTACACGCAGTCCCAGCCGACGGCGCACGTCGCCACTCTGCTCGCGTATGAGTCGCATCACGCCGTCGGACGTAGCCGCCTCGGCCGAGGCGGTGCCGTCGGCATTAGGCAGCTGCCCAATGGGATAGATGCTTGCATGGATGCGAGCTATGGAGAGGTCAGGACTGATGTGGACATGCGTTACGCTGACGAGCGATTGTCCCAGTCGGGGCTTCATTTCGCGCAGGAAGATGTCGCCCAATTCCTGCTGGAGCAGGCGTTCTATTTTCTGTTGTCGTGTGGTTTGCATTGTGTGTAAAGGTAGTTGTTTGGTGTGGTATGATTAGTGTATGGGCAGCGGAGTGTGGAGCAGGCCACGGTCGGTGATGTAGCCCGTGATGAGTTCGGCGGGCGTTACGTCGAAGGCCGGATTGTACACCCCGATGCCGTCGGGAGCCATCGGTCTGTGGTAGTGCAGCCGGATAACCTCGTCGGCAGCACGTTGTTCGATGGGGATGTCTTTCCCTGTCGGGCATGCAGGGTCGAAGGTCGACCACGGTCCGCAAACATAGAATGGGATGCCGTAGTGATGGGCGCTGATGGCCACGGAGAGTGTGCCAATCTTGTTGGCCACGTCGCCGTTGGCCGCCACGCGGTCGCACCCCACCAGTACCAGTCCGATGCGACCTTGCTGCATGAGTGAGGCTGCCATGCCGTCGCACAGCAGCGTAACATCTACGCCTGCGCGGTGCAACTCGTAGGCCGTCAGCCGTGCGCCCTGCAGTTGCGGGCGAGTTTCGTCGGCGTAGACGCGGAACCGACGCCCTGCGTCCCAAGCGGTGTAGATTGGAGCCAATGCCGTGCCAAGCCACGACGTGGCCAAGTGTCCTGCATTGCAATGGGTCAGCACCCCCAGTCCATCGGTTATCAGCGTGCTGCCCACCTGTCCTATAGCGGTGCAGGCATCGGCCTCATAGCGTGCTATTTGTTCAGCCTCTTCGCGCAGCCTTTGCAACCGCTCGGCGGTCGAAAGGCCAGCCGATTGTTGCCCCACATGCGCCATGCGCTGCACCGCCCAACGAAGGTTGACAGCGGTGGGACGTGCCGTGCCCACGACTTGGCAGGCATGGGCAAAGAGGGGGTCAAACAGCGCCGTGGTGAGGTCGGCATTGCGCATAGCGACATACAGCCCGTAGGCCGCCGCCACCCCGATAGCCGGTGCACCACGCACCACCATGCCCCGTATGGCTTCAGCCACCTCGTCGGCCGTGCGCACTTCCACCCACTGCTCGGCATGGGGCAGCATGCGCTGGTCGAGCAGACGCAGCACGCGTCCGTCCGCAGCGAGCGAGCACACCTGCAGCGAGCGCAATGCGCCAAGAGTTGTGTGGTCGGACATGGACAGCGTCAGAAGCGCACTCCTAAACGAGCGGTAAAGAAAGAGGCCATCTGGGTGTAGGCAAAGCCCACTTCAAAATAGAGACTGCGGTAGTTGCGCTCCATGTTGACATAACGGTAGTCGTAGTACCAGTTTAGGCCAAGACCTATCTCGCCGAGCGCGCTGAGGGTGGCATTGCGTACGTTTTCCACCTCAGGCATGAAGGTTGCGCCCAATTTGGCGTAGGCCATCGGAGACCAAGCCCTGTCGAGTGGGCGGTAATCCGCATCGACAAAAGCGGCCAAAGTGTGCCACCCATTGCTCAGGTTCTCCTTCATGGCATGTGACGGCACAGCGTAGCCGTAGCCAAGTCCTACGCCGACGAAGAAATCCTGGTTGAGGCAGACACCGTTCATCACACTCACCATGGGAATATGGCGTTGGTCGGGAATGGTAAACTCGGAGGTTTTGTCCTCGCCCACGTTTGAGTTGAACACCATGTAGCCCAGGTCGGCCTTAAACATGTACTCCGCCTTCGGGCGGTCTTGCGAAAATTGCGCCCTCATCAGCCCTGGCGTGCAGGCCAAGACTAACAACAGTATCAGTCCTAATCTTTTCATACTTCCGATATTAAAACTCGTCGCACGCGCGCCCTTGCCCGCACGACAGCAGGGTGCAAATATACGCAATTCTTTCGAGTTGGCCCCACACCACTGCAAACAGCCCTGCACCACAGGTGGAGACGGTGGCGCACGGCATCCGTCCTCATGCCGTACAGCACCAGCCTTCCTGCCGTTGGCCGTGCACCCCGCAACCGTACGGCACGAGAGCTGCACAACAAGCTTATTAACATTGAAATACAACGGAACAGGGGCGGATGCTGTGCGGCATCCGCCCCTGTTCCGTTGGGCACTCCCCCTCTGCCCTTCCCAAGCACGGGCGGCAGACGAGGCATCGGGAGGCAATCCCCCTGGCAGCTCAAAGGCTGCACCGACTCATTTTCAACGATGCAAAGGTACGCATTCTCCCACAATCGAGCAAGAGAGAAATGCGCAGTGGCGACAGAGAAAACCGCGCCACGCCCCTGCAGACAATGCCTGCGGCAGCACGGCACTGCACCGCCCGTCCGCACCACAGCCCACAATAAAAAGAACGCGCACACGTTTCTCTCCCCGTTTTAGACCGTGCACATGCACTACAAGCTGCTTGATGCCTACATACTGAGGAAATACCTCACCACTTTTTTGTTGGCCATATCGCTGATCATCATCATCGTAATTACCTTTGATGTGTCGGAGAATATGGACGACTTCTTGCACAACCATGCCCCACTGCGCAAGATAGTATTCCAATATTATTTGAACTTCATCCCGTCGTTCGTCAACCTCTACAGTCCACTGTTTATCTTCATTGCTGTTATATTCTTCACCTCGAAGATGGCCAGCAACACGGAGATTATTGCAATACTGGGCAGCGGCATCACTTATCGGCGCATGCTGCGCCCCTACATGCACGGAGCCGTCATCGTGGCGCTGCTCACGCTGGTGCTTGGCAATTTCGTCATTCCCCTGACCAGCCGAACCCAAATGGAATTTGAACGCGACTACATACACACGTTCCGTATGAGGCGCAACTACTACAGCGACCTCTATTTTCAAGCAGATGCCCACACCCAGGTGAGTGCAGAAAGTTTCGACGTAAAGAACCGCACCGCAGGCCGACTGCGTTGCGACACCTATGACGATGCCCATGCGTTGACGCGCCGCATCACCGCCGACCGCGCCGTGTACGACACGGCCACCGGCCTTTGGACTGCAACCGACTGCACCATACGCACAATAGAAAACCACCACGAAACCTTCGCCCACCACAACTCCACCGAACTGCAACTGCCCGTAGAGCCAATTGATTTCAACGCCGGAGCCAAGCTCATCGTAACCATGACATCACCCCAGCTATATAGGCACATCAAGCACGAACAGATGCGTGGCTCGGCGAGTGTAACCACAGCCAAAATAGATTTGTACCAAAGGCTGCTCAACCCGGTGTGTATAGTCATCATGACTTTGATAGGTGTCGCAGTGTCTTCGCGCAAAAGCCGAGGGGGCATCGGCCTGCACCTGGCCATTGGCATCAGCATTGCCTTTGCCTACATCGTCTTCATGCGTATTGGCAACGTGTTTGCCATCAACGGCAATCTCGCTCCGTTCCTGTCCGTGCTGCTTCCACAACTACTGTTTGGACTGGCCGGCTGGTGGCTCATCAAGCTTGCACCGAAGTAAACCGAAATCCACAATCATACATCATCACATGCCCATGACAATAGCAGAAATCACCACGCAGATAGAGGCCGAGTTCGCCAACTTTGAGGACTGGATGGACCGCTACAGCTACATCATCGACCTCGGCAAAGAGTGCCCCCCCATAGCCGAGAGCGACAAGACAGAGAACAACCTTATCAAGGGATGCCAATCGCGCGTGTGGCTCAGCTGCCACAACGAAGAGGGGCGGTTGCGCTTCCGCGCCGACAGCGACGCCGTCATCACCAAGGGCATCATATCGCTCCTTATACGTGCCCTCGACGGCCAAACGCCACAGGACATACTGGACGCTGACCTCTCCTTCTTGGACCGCATTGGACTGAAGGAGCACCTCTCGCCCACCCGCTCCAACGGCCTAACGGCCATGCTGAAGCAGATGAAGATGTACGCCCTCGCATTCAGCTTGAAGAAATAACCACCCCCCGTAGCACCATGGAAGAGACACTCAAACACACCCCCGAGACACTGCGCGATGCCGTGATAGGCGTGCTGCGCACCATCTACGACCCTGAAATACCGGTCAACATCTACGAGCTTGGACTTGTATACGACATAGACATCGACACCGAGCTCAACGTCCGCATCACCATGACCATGACCGCACCAGATTGTCCCGAGGCAGAGTACATGCTGCGCGACGTACGCGAAATGGTGGGATACATATCTGGTGTGAAAAGCGTGGCGGTGGAGCTCACCTTCGACCCACCTTGGACACCAGATAAGCTCAGCGAGGCCACAAAGCTCGACCTCGGAATGCTCTGAAACGTAGCGCATGACCCTCATCGAACTGCTCATGCCCCGCAGGCGACGGTTGGTCAAGCAGACCGCCGACAACCCGAACGATTCGCCGCAGCGCATCGCGTGGCGCAGGTTTCGGCGCAACCCGCTTGCAGTGGCTGGCCTTGCCATCATTGGACTATCCCTCCTTGTGGCCATACCAGGTTACCTCATCACCCCCGACCACACCCCTCACTGCAACCAGCAGTATCTGGAGCTCACCACTTTGCCACCAGGCAGCAAAGCCAACTTCCTCATCACCGACGAGCAACCACGGCAGCACACCTCGCTGCTCAAACGGATGGCTGTGGGAGAACCACTGCCCTACACAGCCACCCCTATCTATTCCCACACACTCACCGACAGCGCATTGTACGCCGAGACATACACAGGTGGCCAGCCCAACGACGGCGATCTCATCGAAGTGCCACTTACAGCTCAGCCCCGTGTGGAACAACGCACCTTCCTGCTCGGCACCGACAGTTACGGCCACGACCTGCTGAGCCAACTGATGATAGGCAGCCGCGTCAGCCTCTCAGTGGGCTTCATCGCCATAGCCATAGCACTACTCATCGGCATCACACTGGGTGCACTGGCCGCCTACTACGGCGGATGGGTCGATGCCCTAATAACTTGGCTCATCAACGTAGTGTGGTCCATACCCACCATCTTGCTTGTAATAGCCATTACCTTTGCGCTTGGCAAAGGATTCTGGCAGGTCTTCATAGCGGTGGGGTTGACCATGTGGGTTGACATTGCACGCATCGTGCGTGGGCAGGTGCTCTCTATAAAGGAAAAAGACTACGTTGAAGCCGCACGTGCCCTGGGATATAGCACCCCACGCATCATATTCCGGCACATTTTACCGGGCTGCCTCGGCCCCGTCATCGTAGTAACCGCCTCCAACTTCGCCTCAGCCATCCTACTCGAAGCCGGCCTCAGCTTTCTCGGCATCGGTGTGCAGCCGCCCATGGTCTCTTGGGGAAGCATGGTCAAAGAAAACTACAACCACATTTTGCTCGGTAACGCCTACTTGGCCCTCCTGCCCGGCCTGGCAATCATGCTGATAGTCCTTGCCTTCATGATGCTGGGCAACGGACTGCAAGAATCATTAGAAACTAAGAAACAATAGCCTACGAAAGTCCACCTTCGTTGTGAAGTGCGAAATAATGTAAAAATGGGAACAGCCGTACGGCACTTCTGCAAAAAAAAGCGTACTTTTGCACATCTTTTTAGAAACAAGACAACAAGGAGTGAACCGACAGCGAACACCAAAGCCGAACACACCGAACAATCGCACCAATTACATTGCACCATTACACCTATAATATATAAGGCCAACCTAAACGATACACAAGGGCGACTCAACCCATACACGTAAACCTCAAAACTAATTCACAACAGTAATAACCTTTTTAAATCACAACAAAACATGAAAAATGTATTCAGAATGATGGGCATCGCCCTGACAGCGGGTCTGCTATTTGCAGCTTGTACCGAAGACCAGTACACTATCACCGTAGTGGCTGACCCTGTTGAGGGTGGTACCGTAACTGGTGGTGGCACCTATGACAAGGACGCAAGTGTTCAGCTCACGGCCACCCCGAATGATGGCTATGAGTTCTCGGCCTGGGCAGATGACGCTACTGCAGCAGCCACCCGTACTATCACCGTATCAGAGTCCGCTACCTTCACGGCAAAGTTCGAGAGAATCAACAACGATCCTACCATCAACGTTACCTTTGACGAACTCAGCTGGCAGCCTGAGAAGGTGTTTGCGTACTACAACACCAACAGCACCCTTTATCTGCAAGCTCACCGTCAGAACAACACAAGGGCTCTTGACTGGTTGATCGCTACCAACGTCGCAGTGGCTGGTGGTACATCCACTATTGACGGAAGCAACCTCCAGTACAGTCCTAACGACATTTTCAGTCGCCTTGAGTACTATAAGAATGATACTTTGACTCTCAACTACACCGACGGCACTCAGCGCAATTTTGGAGACTACTGGGCACAGACCGCAACCGTAAATGTGAAGTCCTTCGACGCTACCACACACAAAGCAACGATTGACATCACCGCCACTATGTTCCGCGCTCCTGAAGCCTACAGCAAAGTAGACGGACACTTTGTGGGTCTTGATTCTGTTACTACTTTCAAGAACATGAGCATCAAGGTCAACAAGTATACCTTCGAGAACGCTCCTTCCAAGAAAGGTACGGAAGAGATGGGTGACTTCACCACTGCTGTTAGACAATAAGAACAATAGACGCACTTATGTAGAGAATACCCTGTGGCGGAAAGCAACGCAGGGTATTCTCTTCAACAACAGAAGACATCATGAAAAAGAACATGAAAGTTGCTGCTATCGCAGTATTGGGTTTGGCTCTGACCGTGGCCTGCACCCATAACAACACTACAACCGAGACTCCCGAGGAGCCCGTTGTTGAGACCGTAGTTGAAGAGGTGATTGTTGACACCATCCCGACTCTTGACACTGTAGTGGCCGAGGTTGAAGCCGCTCCTGTGGCAAAGAAGGCTACCACCAAGAAGAAAGCCACCTCGACAGAGATTAAGAAGAGCACCGAGGTTTCAGCAGCTGCCGCTGCTGCTGCCAGCACTGGCGCAGGTGCTGCTGCTGCCGCTGGAAGCACACAGAACAGAACAACTGCTGGCAACGAAGTAAAGAAGGCTGACGCTGCCGCCACATCAATTGGAGCAGCTGGTGCCGCAGGTGCCGCTGTAGGTGGTGCTACAACAGCAACCAACAAAAAGTAAAGAACAACCCTGCTGATTCAGCAGAGGAAAAGCATGGACACTTGAGTGTCCATGCTTTTTTTGTTTGGACTGACCTCATTAGAGTCCTGTGTATAATCTTGGGGAGGCTTGGCATCACCTCTTTTGGCTCCAGCGGATGCTCGCATGTGGTAGTAGGCTTTGAGGGTTAGAGCACAACAGGATTACCCTGGCTCTCATTGGGTAATATTCAGTCCTGACAGCAGGTAGTTTCCAGATTTGGTAGAGACGACACGCTGTATTTATTGGAGGTGGACACTCGGTTTTGCAGGGTGAGATGCCAACTTTATTAGAGGTTACCTTTCCTAAGTGTCCCATAAACACCTAAATATTCTTCTGATAGACATACAATAATTGAACTGCGTACGTTTTTTCAGCGTTCAAAACTGATATAAGAATACGAGCACCTTGGACCACTCATATCATGCACCTAATAGTAACGAAGAGCATACCATAAATCTCTTGATCTATACACCTACAACGTAGCGAACCGTGCACCTTAGACCACCCGTTCCATACACCTAATAACAACGAAGCGTACAACTTAGACCACTTGTGTCATGCACTTAAAAGTAATAAACTGCACTCATTTGACCACTTGCATCATTCATCTAAAAGTAGCAAACTGCACTCTTTAAACTACCCAAATCCAACATTTCAAATAGGCTAACGCAAACACCGTACATATTCTAAATGTAGACGTAACACCATGAAGAAGCAGAATCCATTAATTTCCACCGCTCTATATTTTGTTCTTTTCACAACTGTCGCATTCGTTGGTTGCCAGCGGCAAACCACGACCTCCAGCACATCCCCCTCTGCAAACTACAACGACGTGGCCGAAATCGCCGAACTGTACCTCACAGCTATGGGCAACTACAAATTCGACGATGCCAAACCCTTTGCCACCCAAGAAACTTGCGAACAGACCATTGACTTCTACGCCCAAACATTGCTCCCCAATACCGATTCAAATTTCATAGCGCAGTGCACCCCAGCCACTGTCCGCATCGATGCGGTCTCCAACCGTGATACCTCAGCCGACATCTCGTTCACCAAGTTCTCGCCTTGCGACACGGTGCACGGCCATTTGTCTATGCGTAAGCGCAACGGGCAGTGGAGAGCCCACGTCGTCATCCGTGTGCCGGACATGATGAGAGTCGTCGAGCCCGACAGTCTTCTACAACAAGAGATGTCCAGCACCACTCTCGTCAATTTCAAAGAGGTACAAGACCTATAAACCTCATGCCGTACTGTTTGCCAATCGGCATACATCAACCCGTTTCGTTTATTCCATCACCACACCATGAGAACATGCCGCATTACCGCCGTGCGCCAAGTGGAGCACCGCGACCTGATGGCCTTGTACGAAAATCCAATAACACACGCATGTAGTATCCAGGAGGGAGACACTTTCCTGTCTCACGAAGGGCAGAAGCCCGAGGGCATGTGTGAGAGCGCCTGGATGAACCTTGCGCCGTTTGTGCTGACGTTGGCCGCAGGGGGCAGCAACATCTACGACGGGTGGATGCGCAATCCCGACAGTGCCCTAATCTCGTGCAACGACGGCTTCCGTCCTATGAGCTTTCTGATTGAGGCACTAAACGATTGAACTTCGCCTCTGCCCCTCTTCTACACTGCGTCCTTTATCTGTAGGCGCAGCGCATCAACGTTTTAGATAATTCACCTCGTCGAGGTTGAGCAGACCGCATTGCACCGCACGGGCAATGCGCGCACCGCTCTTATTCACAATACCCAGCTTTCGCGATATTTCTTTCTGCTTGTCCTGCACCGACTTGTCGGTTTCCGACAGGCCTGGCAGGCTCGACGCTATCTCCTGCGCCGTGCATCCTGCTGCCTCCAGCAGCAGCAGTTGTCGTTCCGTCTCGGTCAGTGCCTCAGCGGGTTCACTTCTTCGGCGCTGCGCAAAATACAGCTCGGCGGCCTCCTTGAGGGTCTGCATCACAGGGTAGTTGAAGTAAAACGCCTCGCCGCGCTCCAGGCTGGAGATGGCGTGCAGGATGTTCTCCGTGGAGAAGCCTCCCACTGCATTCTTGCTCACAAAGGCGCGCACCCCACGGTGCAATGCTTCAAAGAGCACGTGTCCAATCTCTTCCATGCGCGACAGGCGACCTTGGTCCGAGGGCAGCGCATTGTCAAATCGACCGGAGAGGATGATGACCCTGATGGGCTGCATCGACGATTCACCATACAGCCGCTGCATGCGTTCCGCAATGGCCAAACCCGCCGTGGGTTCACCCTGCAACTCCATGTCGAGCAGTAGGTAGTCGGGACGCCTACTGGGGTCATTGGCCAGTGCCGCAAAGAGTTGCACACCGTCCGCGAACGTGTCAATCACTTCCACTGGACGGCGTTGCACATTGCCCTGGTCGTCCACGCGACAATCCACAGTAGCCTGCTGTGCCGAAAGTTCGTAGCGGATGGCTTTTCTGATGATGGGCTCGTCGTCGACGAGTGATACTTTGATGGTGTCTGTCATGGCTGTTATTGTTTGTAGCGAGCAGGCTGCCTGGTGGAGGCCTTAGCCGTCGGTGCCGGGCGCGGCCGCAATGAGGCATCGGAATGTAGAGCCCTTCCCCACCTCGCTCTCAGCCCAGATGCGGCATCCGCGCAGTGTGTTGTCGTCGTGCTTCTTGATAATGTAGCGGCACAGTATCAGGCCAAAGCCCGACCCGTGCGACGCTCTGGGGGAGGTTTCGCGCAGGGGCTTGTCGCTGCGGAAGAGCTGTTCCAACTCTTCGGCCGTCATGCCACAGCCCGTGTCGACTACGGAGAGGCACACGAAGTTGTCCTGCCGCTCGGCGCGCACCTCCACGCTACCCACCGAGGTGTGCTGCAGCGCGTTGTTCACCAAGTTGCGGAGCAATATCTGCAGCAGCAGTCGGTCGGCGTTGACGCGGAGCGGCGTTGGTTCCATGCGGAGCACTACTCCTTGCGGCACCAGTGCACCCAGCTCACGTTCCACCTCGTCCAGCACCTCCTGTAGCGAAAAGGTGCTACCCGTGAACTGCAGGCCGTTGGGTATCGAGAGGTTAGTCCAGTTCTTGATATTCTCAAAGGTGCGCAGCAGTTGGTCCATCACCTCCACACGCAACTCCGCTGGCAGGTTGGGGCTGTGCAGATAGGAGATGAAGGGGGTGATGTCGTGGCGCATGACAGACAGGCAGGTTTCTATGTTGGCAATGCGTTCCACGTCGGTGCGTTTAGCCTGCTGCATCAGTTCTTTTTCTCGGCGCAAAGCCAGCGTACGCCGCCGCAGCAGCAGCAGCAACCCCAACAGGAGCAAGGCCACCACCGTGGCCACTGCGGCTACCACGCTCAGGGAGCGCGCCTTGTTGTGGCTGCGCTCTAACGAGTGCTGCAGCAGAAAGTCAGCCTTCTCGTTCTGCTGAATGTAGTTCAGTGTTGCCAGTTCCTCGTCGAACCAACCGCGCAGCTCCTCGTCGTTGTGCTGGCAGCCCGTGCGTATCAGTCCCTCGAAGAGCAATGCGTCAAACTTGGGGGCAATCGTCAGCGAGTCGCGACCGTCAAGGCCAAAGCGGTAGTAGTAGCGCGCCCCAGCCGTATCGCCCACGCTTAAACAGTAGTGGCCAGCTGCCACCGCAGCCCCCAACTGCTGGTAGGAGTCCGTTGTGAGCGCAAACAGGTCTACCGAGACGTCGAACAGGGCCAGCGTGGCATCGTCGGCCTCAAGGAGCGGTTCGTGCAGGATGCGCTCCATCATCTGCCCTACCGCCTCCAGTCGGGGCATACAATCCTGCCAGCTCTGCTCGGCGATGTGCTCATTGCTGAACACGAAGGCCAGCAGCTGCACGATGTTGGCCATGGCAAAGTCGGTGTAGCCCGACGGATTGGAGAGAATACGCAGCGACTCTTCGCAGTATTGCAGCATGCGGTCGAGCATGACCGCCTGGTCTCGGGTGGTGTCGCACAGCTGCGCATAGCTGTAGGCCAACGCATAGTTCAGCTCCAGGTCTTCAGCGTCATCGCATTGCAGCTCCGACCGTTTGTGTTCCACCTCGGGCAAGAGCAGGCGCACGTTGTTGAGCGCACCATGTCGGTAGTGATAGTTGAGGGTCAGCGTGGTAACGTAGTACTCCATCTGCGCATAGGCATAGAGATAATTGCCCTTGCTGCGCTGCAGCACGCGCGAGTGGTCCACCTCGTAGAGGGTGCGGTAAGAGTCGGCTATGCGGCAACTGCGTTGTTCCAACCGCGCCTTGAGAAGCAAGGCTATAACGCGCTCCACCTCCGCATTGTTCGACTGCACATTGCAGCACAACACGCTGTCCACACAGGCAGCGGCCAGCTCGTGGCGCGACAGCATGTAGTTATTGAATGCCATGAGGTTCCACGCACGCAGCCGTCCATCGTGGTAGGTGGGCAACGAGTCGTTGATATACTGCAGTGCGGCCTCAGCATACTCCACCGCCTCTTGCGGTGCACGATAGCGAAGCAGAAAGCCCCGCCGCAGCAGCCCGTCGGCGCGGCCGCGCTGCTGCATATCGGTCGGTGCGCCACTGCCACACGACAGCAAGCACACCGCACAGCACACTGATACGAACAGTTTTACAATCCTTACGCGTTGCATTCTACCCTGCAAAGATACGTCATTTCGCCCACACGGCCAAGCCAGTCGCACCAAGTGCTGCACCTCGTGCCGCCGTTGTTCCGAAAGATTTCGTACCTTTGCATCTTGAAAGGCGGTCGCCATGCCCCACAGGCAGACTGCCCTTTTCGTCCCATTCCTTCCCCACCCTTTCCTCACCGCACAGAACTCCCCAGCCTCAGCATCGGAGCCCATGCCGTACGGCACAGCCCCATGATGCCGTACAGCGCCAGCCGACTCACTCTTTCACCACAAGCTCCATCAAGCACTTGAGCCGTCCTTATGCCGTACGGCACCGTCCCTCATGCCGCACGGCGTACGCCCCCTATGCCGTACAGCATCGAGACTCGTGCTGCACGACCTCTCACCCACCGCTGAAGCGCACCACAATCCGCCCTCTACCCCACCTGCGGCGAACCATCAAGAAAAGGAGGCCGACGGTTGCACAATAAATCGTACCTTTGCAGCCGACAGCAGCCGCCGGCTACCACGCGTAGCGATGCGCCACTCAACGAGGTACGCGCCCTATCGCCCGTCCGTAGCCCACCCCCTGCTTCGCACAACAGAGCAACAAAACCTGAACACACCATGCTATTTGAGAACACCATCGTGGGTCCCATCCACAGCCGCCGACTGGGTCAGTCGCTCGGCGTCAACCTCCTGCCCCTCCGCCACAAGCACTGCTCGTACGACTGCGTGTACTGCGAATGTGGATGGAATAGCGAGAGCGAGCATGCGGCCATGCAGTTTGCACAGCCCGATGAAATAGCCCAGCTCTTAGAGCAACGCCTACAGCAGCTGAGCGCCGAAGGTGCCCATATCGACTCGTTCACCTTTGCTGGCAATGGAGAACCCACCATGTATCCGCACTTTGCCGAGGTGGCCGCCGAAGTCGTCCGGCTGCGCAACCGTTATTATCCCGAGGCCGTTACCACGCTTCTGACCAACGCCACCCAACTGGTGCGCCCCGAAATCTTTGCAGCCGTGCAGCAGTTGGACAACCCCGTGCTGAAGCTCGACGCAGGCACCGAACGCATGTGCCACCTCATCAACCGCGGCAACGAACTGGGCTGCACCTGGCAACAACTCATCGACAATCTGACCCGCTTCGGCTCGAAAGGCATCATCCAAACCCTGCTCTTCGAGGGGCAACACGCTGGTGAGCGCATCAGCAATATCGAGGAGATCGAGTTTGCAGCCTATGTAAAACTGGTCAAAAACATCCGTCCACGCTATGTAATGCTCTACTCGCTCGACCGTGCCACCCCCGAGAAAGCACTGCGCAAACTCTCGGTAGAGAAACTGCAGCACTACGCAGACAAGCTTCAAAGCGAGGGAATTGAGACCAAAGTGTACGGATAATCGCCTCTACTGCCGAGGCGCAGCGACAAAAAAAATTTGGTCGCGTGGCAGAAATATCGTACCTTTGCAAACCGAAAGCGACCGCAGCAGCGCGGCGCATATCCAAAGGGTCGTTTGGCCGAGGGGTTAGGCACAGGTCTGCAAAACCTGCTACTCCGGTTCAAATCCGGAAGCGACCTCAAGCAAAAAGAGAGGGAAATTGATGTCGATTTCCCTCTCTTTTATTCTTCCCTCTCCTTCAGCACGCAGCCATAAAAAGGGCGGAGGCCACTCCTCCCTACTGGGGAGAAGTGGCCTCCGCACAAACATACGGTGTCCTGCTACGCAAGGCTCTACTGCTGCGCGCGCTGGCGCAACACCTCGTACATAAATACGCCAGCAGCCACCGACACGTTGAGCGACTGAATACTACCACACATCGGCAGACGCGCCCGCACATCGCACAAGCGCAGCAACTCGGGCGAGATGCCCGTATCTTCCGCACCCATGATGAGCAACGTCGGTTGCCGGAAATCCACACTGAGGTAGTTCGTCGAACTCTTTTCCGTAGCGGCCACCACCTGCATGCCAAGTTGCTTACAAAGGTTGACCACCGTCTTCAGATTTTGTTCTCTACACACCGGCAGCCGAAACAGCGCGCCGGCCGATGTCTTCATGGCGTCCTCATTGAGCTGCGCACTACCGTGGGCGGGCAGAATCATAGCATCCACCCCTGCACACTCTGCAGTGCGGGCTATAGCCCCCATGTTGCGCACGTCGGTAATACGGTCAAGCATCAGCACCAACGGCACTTGGGCACGTTCCATCAAAGCGGGGAGCAGCGACACGACTTGCCTATAGGCTATGGGAGCCAGCAGCGCGACGACGCCCTGATGCACGTTGGATGTCAGCCTATTCAACTTCTCGACTGGCACGTATTGCACTGGGGCTTCGACCGCGTTGAGCCTCGACACCAACTCCGTCAGCAAACGGCTTTCCACCCCTTTCTGCACATACACGCGCTCGAACTGCTTGCCTGCCTCCACGGCTTCCATTATAGGTCGAATGCCATAGACCAACTGCGACGACTCCTTAGGCCGAGGTCGGTAATTCTCCTGCGCTGGTTTTGCCACACGAGGCCGTGCAGGCCTGCGTCCCTCATTTCCCTGTCCGTTAAACAATTTTCCCATCTTTTATTGTAATAGTGCGGTCGGCCATAGCGGCCAGTTCCGTATTATGAGTAACTATGATAAACGTCTGATTGTACTGTTCCCTCAGTGCGAAAAAGAGCCGATGCAGTTCGTCGGCATGGCTCGAATCGAGGTTGCCAGACGGTTCATCAGCGAGCACCACGGCTGGCCGATTCACGAGTGCGCGCGCCACGGCCATGCGCTGTTGTTCTCCTCCACTGAGTTCGGCAGGCTTATGCGCCGCGCGTGCAGCCACTCCCAAGAACTCCAAAATGGGCATGGCAGCAGCCTCGGCCTCGCGCATGCTCAGACCACGAATGAGTGCTGGCAAGCACACATTCTCCAACGCCGTAAACTCTGGCAGCAAGTTGTGGAACTGAAACACGAAGCCTATCTTGCGGTTGCGAAACTCAGCCAGTCGGCTGTCGGACAATCGGCTCACGTCCTCGCCATCAATCTCCACACGGCCCGAATCGGCACGGTCAAGCGTGCCGAGGATTTGAAGCAGCGTGGTCTTGCCTGCACCCGAGGCACCCACAATGCTAACCACTTCGCCCTGACCCACCGAGAGGTCGACGCCCTGCAGCACGGCCAACGACCCATACGACTTACATATACTGGTTGCTCTAATCATCTCGTTCTGATGCTTGCCTATCCCACTACGCGTTGTCCGCCGATGAAGACCGTCTGCACCTTGTTCTCGCCATAGGCATAGGGCAGATACTCGTAGGACGGCATGGGAATGGTTATAAAGAAGTTGGCACGCTTGCCTACGGCAATACTGCCCAACTCGTGGCTCACGCCCATGGCATACCCACTGTTGAGGGTAGTGGCGTTGATGGCCTCCTCGGGTAGCATGCGATAGTTAACCGAGGCAAAAGAGAGGATGAGCTGCATATTACCCGAAGGCGAAGAGCCCGGATTATAGTCGCTTGCCAGCGCCACCCCCAAGCCAGCATCCATCATGTCGCGCACGGGTGCGCAGGGCATGCCGAGGAAAAACGCAGCCCCTGGCAGCACCGTAGGCATGGTCTCGGCCCCCTTCAGGGCGGCAATTTCATCGGGGCCGGTATATTCCAAGTGGTCGCATGAGAGCGCATTGTAGCGCACCGCCACTTGGATGCCACCCGAGCGAGCTATCTCATTGGCATGGATTTTGGCACGCAAGCCGTACTTGGCACCTACCTCCAGCATACGCTCGGTGTCCTCCACCGTAAAGAAACCACGGTCGCAGAACACGTCCACATAGTCGGCCAGTCCTTCGCCGGCGGCGCGCGGAATCATGTCGTTCACCACCAAGTCCACAAAGGCCTCTTGCCGTCCACGGTACTCCATCGGGATGCCGTGTGCACCGAGCAGTGTAGCCTTGATAGTCAGCGGACTGGTCTCACGCATACGGCGAATGACTCGCAACATCTTCAGCTCCGCCTCCACCGTCATACCATAGCCACTTTTTATTTCCACTGCCCCTGTGCCGAAAGCCATCATCTGCTGCAGGCGCAGCATTGCCTCTTCGTAGAGTTGCTCCTCGCTGGTCTGCTGCAGGCGCATGGCCGAATTGAGGATGCCACCGCCGCGTTCGGCAATCTGCTCATAGCTCAGGCCGCGGATTTTGTCGATATACTCTATCTCACGACTACCAGCGTAGACCATGTGGGTGTGGGAGTCGCAGAAAGTGGGCAGTACCATGCGACCCGAGGCGTCCACCACCTCATCGGCCTGCAGCGAAGCAAGTTGCTCCATCGATCCAAAGGCGGCTATGCGGTCGCCCTCCACCAAAAGGTAGGCATTCTTAACGGTGTCTATATGCGCCATGTCGGCTCCAAGCACGCGCGCCCGAGGCGTACGCTCCACTTGCAGCAGTTCCTTGATATTGGTAATGAGAAGTCTTTTCATGTGTATTGTACTATATAAACAATGTATGCTCCACGCGACACACAAGCCATCCGCACCGCCTCAGAAGAGCGATGCCTGCCCGTCAGCCATGCGGAACTTGCCAAGATGCTGGTAGGCCTGGGGCGTGCACTCGCGTCCCCGAGGGGTTCGCATGATATAACCTTCCTGAATGAGGTACGGCTCGTACACCTCCTCCACCGTGCCTGGTTCTTCCCCGACAGCAGTAGCGATGGTGTTGAGACCGACAGGCCCACCCTTGAACTTATCAATGATAGTGGAAAGGATGCGGATGTCCATCTCGTCAAGCCCATTGCGGTCTACATTAAGTGCCTGCAAAGCGAAGCGGGCAATATCGAGCGTAATGGTGCCGTCGCCCTTCACCTGCGCAAAATCGCGCACGCGACGCAACAACAGGTTGGCTATACGCGGAGTGCCGCGACTGCGACGCGCTATTTCGAGAGCCGACTCGCTGGTGATTTTCACCTTCAGCAGCGAAGCAGAGCGATTCACAATCTGAGTAAGCGTCTCTGCATCGTAGTACTGCAGGCGACAGTTGATACCAAAGCGAGCCCGGAGTGGAGCCGTCAGCATGCCCGACCGCGTAGTAGCGCCAATGAGCGTAAACGGTTTGAGATTGAGCTGCACGCTGCGCGCCGCAGGCCCTGATTCAATCATGATGTCAATGCGATAGTCTTCCATGGCGGAGTAGAGATACTCCTCCACCACAGGCGAAAGCCTATGGATTTCGTCGATGAACAGCACGTCGTTCTCACCCAAGCCGGTGAGCAGTCCTGCCAAATCACCAGGCTTGTCGAGCACAGGCCCTGATGTCATCTTGATACCAACGTTCAGTTCATTGGCGATAATGAAGGAGAGTGTAGTCTTTCCCAAGCCAGGTGGGCCATGAAGCAGTACATGGTCGAGAGGTTCGCCCCTCTCTTTGGCAGCCTGCACAAAAATCTTTAGATTCTCCAGCACCTGCGCTTGTCCCGCAAAGGAGTCGAACCCCGATGGTCGCAAAGCACGTTCCACTTCGCGTTCGCGTTCGCTCATACTGCGCCCGGTCGCGTCTAAGTTAGTATTCATCAGTATTCTTGTTGTACCACATCTCTGCGGAAGACAATGCAAATGTACTGAATTTTTCGGACACCTTGTACCGTACAGCAGGGCAAGAGTCGTACGACAGGGCGAACTTTACCCAGCTCGGATGACAATAAAAGCCCCCGAATGCTGTTTATTCACAGTGGCAGTAGGCCGCCACACCACTGCATGCAACCACTACACGACACCTCTGTACCACCGCACGCGAACCACTACGCAACACGCAGCACCTGCGGGTTAATTCTCCTTTTACTGCTCTCGATGCTGAGCTGCCCAGCGCAACAGGACTCCTCCCGGACAACCCTGCAAGAGGTGCGTATATCGGGAGTGCGAACGCCCTCGCCCATACGCGCGACCGCTCCCACCCAGGTGCTGAAGATGGAACGCATAGAGCAAAGTGGTGCGATGCTGCTGAGCGATGCCATACGCCAAATGGCGGGCATCACCCTAAGAGACTACGGTGGAGTGGGCGGCATTAAAACAGTCTCTGCCCGTGGGCTGGGCAGTCAGTTCAGCACCCTCACTATTGACGGAGTGGCCGTCAACGACTGTCAGAACGGACAGGTCGACCTTGGCCGCTACATGCTCGGCAACAGTGCCTACATCAGTTTCAGCAACGGAGTGGGAAACGACCTGCTGCAAACAGCGCGCGCCTATGCCGCAGGAAACACCATCAACATGGAGACGCAGCCCCCCACATTTCGTCCATCCAGGCAAACTCGACTCAAAGCCGACATGGAGGCAGGCTCTTTCGGACTGCTCTCGCCTGCCCTCACCATAGACCGACGACTCGGCAAGAGCACCACCGCCTCACTGTGGGTGAACCACCTACGCAGCCGTGGCGACTATCCTTTCACCCTCTTCTACACTGGCTCAACCACCGACAGTAGCAGCCGTGAACGACGCACCAACAGCCAGATGCACATGACCACGGTGGATGCAGGGTTGCACTATGCACCTTCGGCTCGGCACAACTTGTCTGCCAAGTTACATTTCATAGAGAGTTACCATGCCTTGCCTGGACCCGTGAGGCTGTACACCATCAAGGCTTCCGAGCATAGCGAAGAAAACCTTATCTTCGCCCAAACACGTTACCGCTTCACGCCCTCGGCTCGGTGGAACATGCAAGTAGTAGGCAAGTATCAGCGCAGTTATGACCTGTATGAAGACACTGCCGCCAATACCCTCACTGGCCGACTGCTCAACGACTACACCCAGCAGGAAGGCTACGCGTCAGCCGCCGTACGTTACCGCCCGACTGAACGCCTACAGTTCGGACTCAGCACCGATGCAGCCTTGAGCAACCTCAACAGCAACCTCAGCACACTAAACCATGTGGAGCGTACCACCTGGCTGACTGTCTTGTCGGCGGCCTACACGCACTCGAACCTGCAGCTGACAGGCAACTTGCTTGCCAACATGGTAGGCGAACACGCCAACCGCCGCGGCAACAGCAACGTGCATCAAAAGCACACATACCGCAACCTTTCGCCCTACATAGCCCTCAGCTTCGCTCCCTTAGCCCTCCTACCCTGCAAAATAGACAGCAGCGGACATTTGCGCATGCGCTACTTCTTCAAGCAGACTTATCGGGTGCCGAACTTCAACGAGATGTACTACTTCACCATGACACGCAACCTCAAGCCTGAGCAAGCCCTACAGCATGGCATCGGGTTCACCATATCATCCTATGGCAACGACCTCATCGGATTCCTTCCTCCTCAAACCTACATCACCCTCACAGCCGACGCCTACTACAACCAAGTCGAGAACAAAATAGTGGCCATCCCTTCGAACAACATGTTCCTGTGGAGCATGGACAACCTTGGGAAGGTGGACATTCACGGACTCGACGTCAAGACTGAGGCCTCACTGCCCTTCGCCTCCATGACGCTCGACCTACAACTCACCTATTCCTATCAGCATGCAGTGGACCACACCACCCCTGGGAGCAAAGAGTGGGGAAACCAAATCACCTACACTCCACGCCACTCGGGAGGAATAGGTGTGTACCTCTCTCACCGAATTGTAGACGTAGGCTATACAGCCACCCTCGTCGGCGACCGTTACTATCAACAGCAGAATACGGCAGAAAGTCTCGTACCAGGATATGTAGACCAAGGCATCACCCTGTCGCATGCTTTCCGTGTAGGAAGTGGGCAACTGGCCGTGCGAGCACAGATACTAAATCTAATGGATGTGCAATACTCAGTCATCAGAAGCTACCCAATGATGGGACGCAACTACCGAATCAAGATAACATATGAAATATAAAATCACCAACATGAACAACACCAATTCAAGAACGGTCCACATGAAAAGACGCTTGTCCCTGTTGTGCCTGGCCGCCCTACTTACCGCCGTAGCTTGCACCAAAGAGCCTGAGGACAAGCCGACTGCTCCAACCGAAATAGAGACACCACGAAGCCTCACTGCAACGGGAGGCAAAGTGTACGTCAGCTGCTATAGTCCTCGCGCCGTGCTACGAATAGACACCGCCACAATGCAACCCGATGCTATATGCCGCTTGGGCAACTACAATCCAGAAGGGCTCTGCATCGTAGGCAACAGGCTTTACGTAACGAGCACCTTCATTACCGACGAGCAAAGTGCCATACTGCGCGACAACAAACTCTACGTAATAGACCTCAGTTCGTTTACAATAGTGGACACTATCGTTGTTGGACTCAACCCGACCCACTGCCAAGCACTTGACGACAATCACCTCGTCGTAGCCGCCATGGGCGACTACGAATCGGTAGACGCCTCAACGGTTGTAGTCGACCTCACCAGCAAATCAACCACTTCCCTGCCTACAGCCTTGTATAACTTTGACATCATTGACCACCACATTGTCGGTTACACCAGCCCCTACAGCGGCAGTGGTTCCATCTTCGTTGACATCGACCCAACCACAAACACGTCTACACCCATCACCCTACCAGTCAGCATTGGGACACCCTACGGAATCAACGCCGACACGGTCAACGGATTGCTCTACATCACCGACGGAGCCTACAACACCAACGGCGATGTGCACTGCTACGATCTTCGCAATAACAAGTACCTGTGGAAAGCCGAAGCAGCTATCTTTCCGTCGAAGGTGGTGACTTGGGGCAATGAGGCCTTTGTACTGAACGAAGGTGCCTGGGGGAGAAACGATGCCTCGCTGAGCCGCCTCAACAGCAAAAATGGAACCATAGTCAATAACTATTTCGCCAGCGTCAACAGCAGAGGGCTGGGCGACGTGGCGCAAGACATTATGATATACGGCAGCAAGATGTACATCAGCGTGTCGTTCTCCAATACGGTGGAGGTAGTCAATCCAACGACAGGAAAATCACAACAGTTGAAATTGCTACTCAAAAGCTAAGCATTGCTGAATAGCAAAAGAGGGATGCCTCTGTCGAACCACCCCTCTCTTATCATCCATAGGTGTAGCGGACATACAATTTCACTTGCTCGCTACGAAACTGCACACACAAATATTATTTCTGCTGCAGCAAAGTGTATAACCGACCCGCCACCTCGAAGGTACTCTGCGAAGTCGACAGTATAGGTATGTGTTCCCTGCGACTTGCCTCCAGAACTTCCGCATTTGGCTCATAACCGTTCACCACTATCACTGCCGACAACTTGCGAAGTGCGGCCACAGCCACTACGGTGAGGTGTGTGTGGAGCGTAATCCACACGCTACCTACCTCAGCGTGGCCAGCCACGTCGCTCAACAAGTCGGACACATAGGCTCCTCGAACTTCCCTATGAAGTTCCTCATCACCTGAAAATACAGTCAACTGCAAAGCCTCGGCCATCTCTTGTACAGTCATAGCTTCTTCTCTTCTTTTGCATTACGCCACAAGTACCAACTTATGACAGAGGCAAAAATACACAAAGATTTCGATACATCGGCATCTGCTTCAAGGCTTTTGCAATGATGCACGACAGATGAGCAGTGTGAGCATATCAAAAAAAAGAAATACCAACCTCCCCTACAGGACTTTTACTAACTAAACCAAGAACTGCAACGGGCACTTCGGGCGCTTCAGACTTAAAAAGAGGCGATTGCGACACCCAATCTGGAGGTCTCTGTATCCAAAAACCGTACTTTTGCAAAATCTTCCTACAACAGAAGCACGAGATAAACTCACCAAACATGATTCGAACAATCGAAATACAACAGCCTACAAAACTCTTGACGAGAAAAGTCCTGCTCGTTCTTTTCCTCCTGGTTTCCACAGGTGCTTCGGCACAGCAAATTCTCACCCTTGACGAGTGTCACCGGCGCGCCCTTGAGAACAACAAAGGACTCAAACAGGCAGAAGAGAAGGTGGCCGAGACACAAGCCCTGAAAAAGATGGCCATTGCAGAGTTCTTTCCCAAAGCCACAGCCAACGGCACCTACATCTGGAACGAGAAGAACATACAACTGCTGAGCGATGAGCAGCAGGACAAGTTGAACAACATGGGCAATCTCGTAGTGAACGATCTGCAGGGCATGAATGCACTAACACAGGCCATCGCCACAATGTTCCCATCACTGGCCAGGCAACTGGAGGACGCTATTGGCATTACAAATATTGCAAACACTCTGAACGGCATCGGGAACGAAATTACGCAGTCCACAACCCTTGACGTGCAGAACTTGTTTGCTGGAGCATTCACAGTGTATCAACCCGTATACCTCGGCGGCAAATTGCGTGCAGTGTATCATGCAGCATCGGTAGCCAACGACATGGCAACGCTACAACTGAACAAGGCACAAGAAGACCTGTTGATTGAGGTGGATGAGGCCTATTGGCGCGTGGTATCACTTCAGGAGAAACAAAGGTTGGCAGAACAATATCGTACCCTTCTTGCACACTTGGACAGCAACGTAAATATCATGCTGAAAGAGGAAGTGGCGACTCGGAGTGATGCTACCAAAGTGAGGGTAAAACTCAACGAAGCCGAGATGACGCTGGCCAAAGCGACCAATGGACTTACACTCTCGAAAATGTTGCTCTACCAGATATGCGGCATGGACCTCAAGAGCGACTACCTGTTCGTGGAGGACACCAATCTGGTAGCATACGCACCCATGGAAGGCTTTGACCTGTCCACGGTGTATGATAACAGAACCGAGATAAAGATGCTTGCCAATGCCGAGAAGTTGGCGCAGAGTGCTGTGAAGATTGCCACCTCGGGATTGCTGCCAAATGTAGCGGTGCAAGGCTCGTACATCGTTACCAATCCCAGTTGTTTCAATGGATTTGAGAACAAGACAGCGGGCATGTTCTCCGCTGGTGTAGTAGTCAACGTACCCATAGCTCACGCCACGGCCTTCTATTCAAGAAAAGCAGCAAAGCACAAGGCAAACGCTGTGCATTACCAAATGGACGAAGCAAAAGAGAAAATAGAACTGCAGTTGAATAAGCTGAACTTCGAACTGGATGTAGCCTGTAAGAAGTTGGCTCAAGCCCAAAGTAACCTCGCCAATGCAGAAGAGAACCTACGGCTGGCCACCGAATCGTTTGAGGCTGGCGTTATCGAAAGCAGCGACTTGATGGGAGCACAGACCGCATGGCAATCGGCCAAGTCGGAGGTTATTGATGCAGAAATAGAGATTCGGATGTGCCACCTCTACTTACAACAAGCATTGGGCAAGTAGACCGCACCAAGAGACACCTCTCAACAAAAGTACACACATTTATATAAGAAAACATACATAACACATATTGCAATCATGGAGAACAGCAAGAAGAGTTTGTGGATAGGCTTGGGTGCAGTGATAGGCATCATAGTCATCGTAGGCATTATCGGTGTCATTGTGCTAAAGCCCGAGCCAGAGGTGCTTATGGGCGAGGTGGCCGCAGCCGAATACAGAGTATCTGGTAAGGTGCCTGGGCGAATTGTCAACATCTACGTAGAAGAGGGGCAGCATGTCAATGTAGGCGACACGTTGGTGTACATTCCCAGCCCCGAAGTGGATGCCAAGATGCAGCAGGCAAAAGCTGCACGGGCAGCCGCCACAGCACAGAGCAACAAGGCCAAAGCAGGGGCACGCAGCCAGACAATCACTGCTGCACGCGAGTTGTACAACAAGGCCAAAGCTGCCGAAGAAGTTTACAGCAAAAGTTACGAGCGCACCAAGGCACTATACGAGAAGAAGGTGATTAGCGCCCAGAAGATGGACGAGGTGGAGGCCAAGTACAAAGCAGCCGTGGCAGACTGCGCCGCCGCAAAGAGCCAGTACGAAATGGCATTGGAGGGTGCTCAGAATGAAGACAAGGCTGCAGCTGCTGCACTGGTGGCTCAAGCACAAGGTGCTATCAGCGAAGTTACGGCATACGAAGCCGAGCGCTACTTACTGAGTCCTGCCAACGGGGAAGTGGCTGAAATCTACCCAAAGAAGGGTGAGTTGGTGGGGCAGGGTTCGCCCGTGATGTCCATTGTGGACTTGGACGACGTGTGGTTCACCTTTAGCGTAAGAGAAGACTTGTTGCAGAACCTCACCGTTGGGAGTGAGGTGAAGGTGGTGATACCAGCATTGGGTGAGGCCACTTATCCTGCAAAGGTTACCTACATGAGAGCCATGGCTTCCTATGCAACATGGCGTGCCACCAAGAACACTGGTCAATACGACGTGAAGAGTTTCGACCTCAAGATGAAGCCTCTTGTGGAAATTCCCAATTTGCGCCCAGGCATGACGGTGCTTATCGCGGAATACAAATAAGGATATACTACTATAATCAACGTCATTCTCCATTACGCAGCCCCTTATGTTCCGGCCTTTCGCCTATAGTTTCCGTCGCGAGTTGCGTCGCATAGCGAAACACCCATCGCACATGATTATACTCACCCTGGGCATCATCTTCTCGTATGTCTTCTTCTTGACGTTGATGGATGAGGGACAACCCGAGAACCTGCCTATCGGTGTAGTGGACATGGATGGTAGCTACTTATCAAGGAGACTATGTCATGAACTCGATGCAACGCAGGGTATTTCCATCAAGGCCGTATATAGCAGTCATCGCGAAGCACGCGAGGCTATGCAGCGCCAAGAGATATATGCCTTTGTTGAGATACCGCACGGTACCTACGCTGACCTACTCGACTTCAAGACGCCGCACCTTTCGATGTATATCAACAACGCTTACCTACTGGCTGGTTCACTGAGTTGGAAAACACTGCTCACGATGAGCAATTTGGCCTCAGGTGCTGTACAACGTGAAATCCTGCGCAAACAGGGGTTCGACGAAGAGCGTATCATGGGACTAATCCAGCCCATCGTGGTCGATACACATCAGATAGGCAACCCCATGGCAAATTATCCCGCATACTTGCTGACGACTATCTTGCCTGGCATCCTGGCTTTGCTGGTGCTACTAATGTCGATATACGCAGTCGGGGTAGAGCTGAAAGACCAGACCTCACGCGAATGGATAGCAGCATGCCAGGGCGACGTAACAGCCGCCGTACTTGGCAAACTAACTCCTTACACGCTCTGGTTCTCCTTTTTAGCCATAGTGGGCAACATTGTATTATTCGTCTTCTTTCGCTTCCCAATTGAAGGGCCATTCTGGGTTCTACAGCTTGCCATTGTCGGGGTAGTAGTAGCCATGCAAGCCATCGGGGTGTTCTTGGTGGGCGTGCTTCCCGTGATGCGCGACGCCATCAGCATAGGAGCATTCTATGGCATTCTGGGCTTCTCCTTATCTGGTTTCACTTATCCAGTTACCCACATGGGACCAGCATTGCAGGCCCTGTGCAACTTTTTCCCATTGCGACATTATTATATGATATATGTACACTCGGCCATGTTCAACAATACGCTCTCCCTATACTGGCCGCACGTATGCGCTATGGTAGCATTCCTGCTGTTGCCAGCCATTACGCATCGCAGACTTAGTCGGGCGTACAATCTCATGAACTATCCCCTCAAGTAGATTCCCCTTTTGTTGCAGGTATGAACATACTTAAGAATATGGAGCAATCGCTCTCCGATATATGGCACGTCTTCTCGCTTGAGATGCGTCGCATCTTCACCGACAGCGGCGTGATACTGGTCTTCTTCGTAGCAGGCCTGGTCTACCCATTCCTCTTCAACCTTATCTACCAACAGGAGACAGTGCTCAATGTGCCTGTAGCCATCGTAGACGATGCCCAATGCGACGAAAGTAAACGGTTTGCGCGCAAGCTCGACGCCACCCCAGAAATGGAAGTAGCCTATCGATGTAGCACTATGGCCGAAGCTGAATCATTGATGCGCCAACGCCGCATCAATGGCATAATCTACTTTCCTCGAGACTACGGCGAACGATTAGCACGCCTGGAGCAGGCCACCGTGGCCATCTACAGCGACATGAGCTCTTTTCTGTACTACAAGAGCGTGCTCACAGGGAGCAATATGGTGATGCTGGATGAAATGAAGCAGATTCAGTTCAAGAGGTACTCTATGAAAGGTATAACAGGTGAGCGTGCAGCCGAGTTGGTTTCGCCCGTGCCCTACGATGACGTAAAACTCTTCATGCCTGGTGGTGGATTTACAAGTTTCTTGATACCTGCTCTACTCATTCTGGTCATCCATCAGACACTCTTTTTCGGCATCGGCATGCTTGGTGGTACAGCACGTGAAGATAAGTTGGAGATTGAACTGATACCTGAACATCTGCGTGGGCGGAGCGTCCACAGGGTTATTATTGGCAGAGCGTTGGCCTACTATGTAGTCTATGCTGGCATTGTGGCCATTGACCTGTTCTTAGTTCCCTACCTATTCAGACTGCCCCAAGTGGGACGCGTGAGCGACATGTTGCTCTTCTTGCAACCATTCATGTTCGCAGCCATCTTCTTTGCCATGACCTTTGCCTCACTCCTCAAACATCGCGAGTCAGGCATTCTAACGATGGTCTTCTTCAGCATCATTCTACTGTTCCTATCAGGCATGGCTTGGCCCCGAAGCAATATACCCGTGGTATGGCGTGTACTGAGCTATCTCTTCCCCTCGACCCATGGTATACAGGGCTTCATCCGAATTAGTACTTTAGGAGCAACATTACAAGAAGTTCGAGTGGAATACATTGGACTTTGTCTACAAACGGTATTCTACTTCATAACGGCCACATGGGCACAGCGCTACATCAATCGTTATCGCCCCATAGAGGAACGTATGGCCGAACGCCGCGACCACATCATGCAACGCTTAGCAGACCGACGCACAGCGCGCCAGTCAATGAACAGAACCAGCGTGTTGAAAAAATAGTCGTACCTTTGCACCCTCAACCATGCCGCATACGCGTACCGACCTTCCCATTCAAGGCATTGCCGAGCGCACTCGCAGACTGCTTTACCGACGACAAGAACAGCGTAAGCAGACACATCTCTTTACACATCGTACCGAGTTCATCTTGGCACTGGTTTTAGGTCTGATCTTTACCCTCTTTTTTACTGCCGCAGACCTGTTAGATGGCGACGGTCGCCTCACCACCTATCAACACCCCTGGCTCAACCTGGTGCTCAACATCCTACTCTTTTATCTTCTGTTTCTCTCTACCTTTAGTATATTTCGACACGACAACCGTAAGCTGATTTGGCGTTACGTCGTGGCAGTACTATCCAGCCTCGGTATTGTAGCCGCCTATTACATCTTGTTCCGACTATTCCCAACACTTATCATGGGTGGTTCATTGAGTAGTATCAACAGCACCACACACCTCGTCTCTTTCGGCATTGAATGGCTCATCGTGATGCTTTTCTGTTGGCTTTTCTCCTCCCTCTCCTACCAAAACAAACTTATTATCGAGAAACAACAGCTCTCTGAGCAAAACGTGCGCATCCGATTCGATACGCTTAAGACCCAACTGAGCCCACACTTTCTCTTCAACTCCCTCAATACACTCGATGGTCTTATCGGGCTCGACGACGTCAATGCTCATCGCTATGTGCAGCAATTAGCCTCGACCTACCGCTACATCATGCAGAATCGCAAACTGGTAACCCTACGCGAAGAGTTAGAGTTCACCCAATCCTATATCTACATGATGCACATCCGCTATGGCGACAACCTACAAGTCGACATGCAAATCGACAACGCCATGCTTGGCCTATACACAGTACCTATCAGCGTACAGCTTTTGGTTGAAAACGCTATCAAGCACAACGTGATTAGCAACAAACATCCGCTGACAATCTCCATCTGTACTGATTCCGACCACAACACCCTCAGCGTGAGCAATGCCATCTACTCCAAGCAGGAACGTCCCGAAGGAGAGGGATTAGGACTGCTTAGCCTTTGCGAACGCTTTCAGTTGGCCGCCGCCCGCGATGTTGACATAAGTTCTTCCGACAACCTCTTCCGCGTAACCATCCCCCTTTTGGACGAACCACCCACCAACCTTACATAATCCTTTCCAATCATGAAGCAAGCACTAATCATTGAAGACGAGGCCATAGCCGCTCTAAACCTCACCCGTCTGCTCGCTGAAGTTGCACCCGACATCGAAATATGTGAGACACTGCAGAGCATCGAGGAGACCATCGACTGGTTTGCCGTTCACTCCGAACCCGACATCGTCTTTATGGACATCCACCTTGCCGACGGCTTGTCCTTCCGCATCTTTGAGCATATCACCATTCACTGCCCGATAGTCTTCACCACTGCCTACGACCAGTACGCCCTCGACGCGTTCGAAGTGAATAGCATTGACTACTTGCTCAAGCCCATCAGTGCCGACAAACTGAGGCACGCCCTCAACAAGTGGGAAACTTTTTCTCCTCTGCACGAGAACGAAGCAGCCATCAGTCAAGAAACTATGCAGCAACTGCTGCAAACCATGCAACATTCACACCGACAGTACCAGTCCCACTTTCTGGTACCCATGGGCGAGAAGCTTCAACCCCTCCCTGTGGCCGACATTGCCTATATTCATCTTGATGCCAAGATAGCCCAAGCTTGTACCCTCAACGACCAGCACTACTTCATTGACAAACCTCTTGACACATTAATGGAGTTGCTCAACCCCGACCTTTTCTTCCGCGCCAATCGACAGTTCATCATAGCGCATAGTGCTATCAAGTACATATCGACGCGCTTAGGCAGTAAACTCGGGGTAACACTCGTTATTTCCACCCCAGAGCCTATCATCATCAGCAAGGCTCGCGCTACGGAATTCAAGCAGTGGTTCACCCACTAATCCTCCGCTATCTACTCCTGCGCACAACACCACATCTTCTTTCTTTGCATTGTCCACCCCACTCATGTCCGCTGGACTGTAGAAAATGCAGTTCAATGCGGATTCATATATTTTTCTTACCTTTGCATTGACAACTTAGCCTGAAAGGAGGCATCATCATGAACCAGCGTATCTTCTCTCTCGGGTCGTCGACTCTGATGCTACTGTGTAGCTTGATGCTATTTGCTGCGTGCACCGTCTACAACCCAACAGCCAGCGAACTGCCACTGCTTCGCGAAAAGGGCGAATGGCGTGCTGACGGTGGGATGATTTTGTCCGACAACTTTGAGCCAGCCCTTACTTTGGGTGCATCCTATGCCCCGTGGAATCATGTAGCATTCCAAGTATCCGCAGCCACCAATATGGCAGACAAAGCCACCGAACACCAGAACTTTGGCCTCTTTGCCGTTGGCACCTTTCTCCCCTATGCCCAACGTTCCGTCTTAGAACTCTACGCCGGCATCATCCACGGCTACGGAGCCGCTCACAGCAATCTCTATGTTTCCAAACCCGACGAAGGTTGGCTCAGAGCCACCTACAACCTGCCATACCTACAGGCTAACTGGGGCATTGTAGGTCTTGGAGCCTTCGATTTGGGCATCGGCTTGCGTACTGGTCGCCTGTTCAACTCCGCCGAAGAATACTGCTACTTCGCAGGCCATAAGTCCGACGACGGACTGCGACAGTACGAAGAACGCCTGTGGATTATCGAGCCCACTGCCATGATGCGAGTTGGCGGAGAGCACGTCAAGTTCAGCCTTCGCCTTGGCTATAGCCACATTAACGGCACGCTGGGTAGCGACCGCCACTTCCCATACGCCAGCTTCTCACTGGCCGCAGGCGTGTCGCTCCACTTCTAATGACATCACTCCGCATTGCACAAGACCCCCTTCACCAACCACAATACCAAAGGGGCTGCCGACTGGATGAGTCGGGCAGCCCCTTTGTCTATCGCGTAATCTTTCGTTCTTCCTCTACTCCACCACTCCTTCAAGGTCGTGTTCCCATGCCGTTGCAATGCGCACATCGTAGAACTGCCCCACCTCCAACGGCGTCGCGGAACGCACCACCACTTCGTTGTCCACTTCTGGGGAGTCAAACTCGGTGCGTCCTACCCAATGGTCATCTTCCTCTTCATCGATGAGCACACGCATCGTCTGCCCAACCAGTGCCTCGTTCTGTTCTAGTGCTATACGCTCTTGTAGCTCCATCAGTTCATCTATACGTTGCTGCTTCACCTGCTGTGGCACGGGGTCTCCCAGACTTTCGGCTGGAGTGCCTTCTTCTGGCGAGTATGCAAACACGCCCATACGTTCAAATCTCGCTTGACACACAAACTGCTTCAGTTCTTCAAACTCGCGGTCGGTCTCGCCTGGATAGCCTACTATAAAAGTGGTGCGCAGTGCCACCCCAGGTATTCTTTCGCGCAACGTGTCCACCAGTCGGCGCGTAGCATCACTGTCCATACCCCGCTGCATTGAGGCTAAGATGGGTGTGCTGATGTGTTGGAGCGGCATATCTATATAGCGGCAGATGTTCGGGTGTTGACTCATTACCTCAAGGAGGTTCATTGGAAAATCCGTTGGATAAGTGTAATGAAGCCTAATCCATTCGGCTTCGCTCTGCTCTGCCAACTGCTGCATGAGTTGTGCTATGCGACTTTGCCCACCCCAATCGCGTCCATAGAACGTCGTATCCTGGGCTATAACGAGCAGTTCCTTCACGCCTCCTGCCACCAACTCGTGCGCTTCCGACACCAGTTCCCTTTCTGTTCGCGACACATAGTGTCCGCGTATCGACGGTATGGCGCAGTACGCGCAACGCCGGTTGCAACCCTCGGCAATCTTCAGATATGCATAATGTGGACGCGTACTCAACAGCCGAGCTCCTTCAAAATTAGAGACCGACTGCTGCGTCAGCAGTTGAACCAATTCGCCCCACTGGTGCGTTCCGTAAAAAGCATCTATTTCGGGAATCTCGGCCGCAAGTTCCTTACGATACCGCTCGATGAGGCACCCCACCGCTATCAGTCGGCGAGGCTTGCGTCCGCGCTGCTTGATAGCAGCCTGTTGCAGCAGTACATTGACGGATTCCTCTTTCGCATCGCCGATAAATCCACAAGTGTTGACTATCGTAACATCACAATCCGTCTGCTCCCTGTCGAAGTATACCTGTATGCCAGCCCTACGCAGGTGTCCTGCCACATGCTCCGAGTCGACCACATTTTTAGAACACCCCAGCGTAATAACATTTACTTTCATTGCTCAAACAAACTGTCTACAAAAGCTTCAGCATCGAACACCTGGAGGTCTGTCATCTGCTCGCCCAAACCGATATACCGAACAGGTATATTGAACTCGTCGCTGATACCGATGATGACACCGCCTTTGGCCGTACCGTCAAGTTTGGTCAGCGCCAACGCGTTCACATCAGTAGCCGACACAAACTGCCGAGCCTGCTCCACAGCATTCTGCCCTGTGCTTGCATCCAGCACCAGCAGTACCTCGTGCGGCGCGTCGGGCAGGAGTTTCTTCATCACCTTCTTAACTTTGGTCAGCTCATTCATGAGCCCCACCTTATTATGTAGACGACCTGCGGTATCAATGAGTACCACGTCGGCCTTTTTTGCCAACGCCGATTGCAGTGTATCGTACGCCACCGAGGCTGGGTCGGCGTTCATGCCCTGTTGCACAATGGGTACACCCACCCGCTCCGACCAAATCTGCAACTGCTCCACTGCCGCAGCGCGGAACGTATCCGCAGCCCCGAGCATCACACTTTTCCCCGCCTGTTTAAACTGGTAGGCCAACTTGCCTATTGTGGTGGTTTTCCCTACACCATTCACACCCACCACCAGAATCACATAGGGCTGCGCCGGCAGGGGCGACGAGAAATCTGCAAACGGAGTCGTGTCATGCCTGCTCAGCAGCGCAGTAATCTCCGACCTCAGAATGGAGTTCAACTCCGAAGTACTCATATAACGGTCGCGCTTCACTCGGTCCTCAATACTGCGAATAATCTTCAGCGTCGTCTCCACTCCCACATCCGAAGAGATGAGCATCTCCTCCAAATTGTCCAGCACATCGGCATCGACGGTGGACTTACCGAGGATGGTTTTCGAAAGCTTTGTGAAGAAATTCTCCTTTGTCTTGGCCAAGCCCTTGTCGAGCGTTGCCTTTTTCTCTCTGCTGAATATGGAAAAGAGACCCATGTGTGTACCGTGTTATAGCGTTGCAAATGTAAATGCAAAGTTACGAAACTTTTTCGTATCAGTCGCTTGATTTTCGCCTCTTTCGCGCTTCATCAGCCACTGCTTTTGCCCACTCTGCACCACCTGCCGTACTTCTTATTCCAGTCCATATTTCCTCTGTTCACCCCGCGTCCTTGCGCTTCAGTCGACAAAATCTTCTTCAGAATTAACATTTTATAGTGCCATTTTGTCATACACCATACAACATACATAAATCTACTTATCAACTATTTAAAACTATTCCTCAAAACAAGTGAATTAACCAAACCGAACAAAAACTGCTATTTTGACACTACAATATTTTCATTTTCGTACTTGGCACAACAGTTGCATGTTCCTCCATCGAAAGCTTCACCCACTGAGAGAGCGAAGCAAAGAGAACAACAAAACATAAAAATATAACCAAACAAAATAGGAGATTCAAACCATGATGTTAGCAAAGAGAAACAGTTACATGATGCCCTCACTGCTCAATGAGCTTTTAGACTGGAACAACTGGAATCAAGCCCCAACAAGTGAAGGAGCCGTATCGCCCAAGATGAACGTTAGTGAGTCGAAGACCGACTACCGTCTGGAGCTCTGCGTGCCGGGACTGAAGAAGGAAGACATCAACATCTCCATTGACACCGAGAACAATCTTGTCATCGAGATGAACAAGAAAGAGGAACATGAAGAGAAGGACGACCGCCACTATCTGCGCAGAGAGTTCTCTTCGACCCAGTTCAAACAGGTTCTCTCCCTGCCAGAGAATGTCAAACGGGAGAACATCTCAGCCAAAGCAGCACATGGGGTGCTTACCGTAACCCTGCCGAAAGTAACCGAAGAAGAGAAGAAAGCCTTGGCTCAGACCATTCAAATCGACTGATGCTTCGCTTCGCAAGGCGCAATGCAAGAGGAGAGCCCACGTAGGTTCTCCTCTCTTTTTATTATCTCATGTCCAAAGATTATTCAATCAGCTTTCCAACTATTATTTATCAGCGAAAGTTCGCCTCACGCTAAGCCGCGGTTGCGGAGTAGCGCGTCGACCGAAGGCTCCCTCCCTCGAAAATCGCGGTAGAGTGCCATCAAATCCGTTGTATTCCCATGCTCCAGTATACGACGGAACCGCTGCGCCAACAACGGGTTGTACAGGTCGCCACTTTCACAGAAAGCCTCAAAGGCATCGGCATCGAGTATGGCCGTCCACGTGTAGCTGTAGTATCCTGCATCGTAACCCGTGGAGAAAATGTGCAGGAAGTACGGACTGCGATAACGCGATACTATCTGCGGTATCAGGCCAATCCGCTCCATTGCCTCGTCCTCAAACCGTGGCAAATCTACTGCCTTTGGGCTCACAAGGGTATGGAAATCCATGTCGAGCAGTGAGGCAGCCAGCAGTTCCGTGTTGGCAAAACCCTGTCCGTATGTAGTAGCGGCCTGCAACTTCTCTACGAGTGCGTCGGGTATGGCCTCGTCCGTGGCATAGTGCCGTGCATACTCTTTGAGCACATGCCGATGACGACACCAGTTTTCCATCAACTGCGAAGGCAGCTCAACGAAGTCGCGTGGCACGTTGGTCCCTGAGAGAGAACGGTATCGGCAGTTGCTTAGGATGCTGTGTAGTGCATGGCCAAACTCGTGGAAGAGTGTTTGTGCCTCGTCAAAACTGAGCAGCGACGGGCGGTCGGCCGCTGGACGGGTAAAGTTGCAGACCACTTGTATGACGGGCACATGGTTGCGCCCTTGTGCATCCACATATTGTTCTTCGAAGTTGGTCATCCACGCGCCACTGCTTTTGCTCGCACGAGGAAAGAAGTCCATGTAAAGGACAGCCCTCACCCGTCCGTTCTCCACCACCTCATAGGCCTCAGCCTCCTTGTCGTAGGTTGGCAGGGCATCGTTGCGGCGAAAGTTGAGCCCGTAGAGCCTATTCGCTACCATAAAAGCCCCCTCGCGCACGCGCTCCAACGGGAAATAGGTGCGCAGTTGTTCCTCGTCTATGCTGTAGAGACGACGACGCAGTTGCTCGCTGTAGTAGCGCCAGTCGTATGGCTGCAATTCCTCCGTAGCAGGGAACTCCTCATGCAGCATATCACTGAGAGCCGCACACTCCTCCTTTGCTTTGCGTAGCGCGGGCTGCCACAGGCGGAGCAGACAGTTATACACAGCCTGGGGTGTGCGCGCCATACAGTCGTCCAGCACATAGGCTGCGTGGTTCTCGTAGCCCAACAGCTGCGCTCGTTCACGGCGCAAATTCACCAACTGGTCTATCACCAGCCTGTTGTCGTTCACTCCCGAGGTACATCGCAATGTGTATGCCTCCCACATCTGCCGACGCAGTTCGCGGTTGGCCACGTAGCACATAAACGGTTCCCAACTGGGCATCTGTAGGGTAAAGCGGTAGCTACCCTCGGCATCGCCTGCCTCTTGAGCCAACTGGACTGCGGCAGCGCACTGACTCTCGGGCAGTCCGCTCAGTTGCGCCCTGTCTACCACCAGTGCATACTCATTGGTAGCACGAAGCACGTTGTTGCCAAAGCGCAGTTCGAGCGAAGCGATTTGCTCATTCATCTCCCGCAAGCGTGCCTGCTTGTCGTTCGGAATGCCAGCTCCATGCCGCACGAACGACTTGTAGGTCTCTTCAAGCAACCGCTGCTGCTCGGGCTCAAGAGCCTCCTGCTGCCGACGCTCATACACCACCTTCACACGGGCAAAAAGCTCCGCATTGAGGCTGATGTCGTCGTGGTGAGCAGAGAGCAGCGGCGTAACCTCTTCGGCTATGCGCTCCATCTCGTCGCTGTGGTTGCTCTCGGCCAAGTTGAAGAACACACCGCTCACACGTGCCAGCATGCCGCCGCTCCGCTCCAACGCCTCCACCGTATTGGCGAAGGTGGGTGGCACAGGGTTGGCCACAATAGCGGCGACCTCTGCTTTCTGACGGCGCATAGCCTCCTGAAAGGCGGGCATGTAGTGTTCGGTTCGGATAGCTTCAAAGTCGGGCACACCGTAGGGTGTGCTCCACTCTTCGTAGAACGGGTTTTGCATAGTTACTGTATTATTGTATGGATCGACCTTGGCGTTACCAGCAGCCTGGCGCCTTATTCGTCAGCCTCTTCGCTCGACTTCAGTTGGGGTTCGAGTTCCTTGATGACGATGTCGAACGACGAAGCACTGAGTTTCTTAGCCAAAATCTTCTTCTCGCGGTCGAGCAGGTAGATTTGAGGAGTGGTCTCCACGTCGTACACATCGTGCCAGTCAATGTTAGCCTCGCCACCGTCCAGGTTTAGCCAATGAGGGTCGTTGAGGTTGTGCTTAGCAATGAAATCATACCACTTTTCGCGAGTTTTCTCATCGGGTTCGCTCAGGATGGTGAAGGCTGTAATGTCGCATTTGTCGCGGTATTCCTTGAACTTCGCAAAGAGTTGTGGTATCTCCACCTTGCAGTGGCCGCACGAGGGCGACCAGAAGACCAGCAGGGTGTACTTCGACGGGATGCTGTACATACTGTGGAACCGCTTCTCACGGTCACGCAGTACCAGCTCGGGAGCCTGCTTGCCCACGAGCAGTTTCGCCCACTTGTCGGCTCGACGCGTTTCGCTCTCAATGGTGGCAGGCGACGCCCAGAAGGCTTTGCCACTTGTGTAGTAGGTGTGCACCATGTGGACATAGACCGCATCATAGCTCATCACCTTGCTCTGCAGATACTTCTCGGTGATGGTATGTACTAAGTACTGGTAGACTTCCTTCGCTGGCTCGGCGCGCGCTATCATTGCATCAACGTAGTAGATGATGCTGTCTGGATGGGCATTGCGCAGGTTGCGATCGAGGTAGTCGGTCAACTTCTTCTGGAATATGGACTCAGGGGTGCGCAGTATGGCATCGTTGTCCAGCGCCACATAGTCGAAATAGTGGAGGAGGTAATGGTGTAGTTGTTGGCCGAAGGTGAGGCTGTCTCCGTTGGCATCGACCGTTGGCACCGAGGGGGTGCGCCGCGCATTGAGCATGATGCCCAGCAGCGACTCGGGGTGCTTTTCTATCACATCAAGCGTAATGCTGTCCATCAGCCGCACCTGTTCACGATAAAAGGCTTTGTACTCCTCCCCTTGGGGATCCATACGCTGCTTTGCGTCATTGAAGAGGTTGTAGAAGCTGCGATTGATGCGTTGATATGTAAAGAAGAGGTCGTTCTGTGGTGAGCCTTTCACCTTCATATTGCCCGTCCAGTCGGATTCGGCCGTATGGAAAGTGATGTTGAAATCCTCGTTGTACATCACCACCTCCACGTACCGGCCTTGCTGGTTGGTAAAGAAGTAGAGGCCCGGGCGCAGGTCGTAATTCTTCTTTTCGAACACGAACTGCCCCTTGCGGTTCACGTGGGCCGTGTCGATGGAGTAGGTCTTGCCGACAAAATAGGTACCGAAGTACATCACGCTGTCGTGCCCCCCATCGATGATGAGCGTCAGTTTATACCCCTTTTGTGGTGTGCGAGCCGCCATGAGCGACAGGGCTGCCACCACCAGTATGCAGAACGATGCAAATCTCTTCATATCCTCGGTTGTTACAATTGGTTTCCATAACGCAGATAGCCCACCTATTCGTACATCGAGCCTAAAAAATAACGACTTTGGCATGTACTCCCTGCCTCGGGCTCACCTCTGTCCCTCGTCGTCAGCTCAAGGCCTGCGGTGCAGACGTGGCAAGTCTCCTTCGCCAGCCGCATCCGCCCGCTTTGTGCACACCTGTCCCCTCCCACAGGTGCCTCTCCCAACTGCCGTACGACACCTCCATTAAATGCCGTACAGCATCGTGCCCTATGTCGTACAGCATAGGCTGCTATGCTGTACGGCATGAGGCCTTCTGCCGTACGGCACCCGAACCGATTTCACAATAATATCATTATCAGTACTATTACACAAATATACCACACCCTCTTCTCCTCCACCCACCCTTCGGTAGGGCTAAAGCATGGCCACACGGCACAACTCCTATCCCCACATGAAGGCCTGTATACGGGCAGATGCAGTGTATATAATAAAATTTCCGTATCTTTGCGCAGCAGAATACCTCAATATTCAAACACATGATGAAACACATTTTACTTCTTCTCCTGGCCGTCAGCCTAACCTTCGCCACGGCTGCACAGACCGATTCCAACCGCGCCGAGCTGAGCAAAATGACAGTGCCACAATACATAGAGCAGGGCAGCACTGGTGGGCGCGTATCGGTAACCATCACCAACACAGGCATCAAACAGCTTCTCTCGTTCTGCGTCCGCATTACCATCGACGGGCAAGAGGGCAGTGGTCCTGTGCATGTAACAGGCTTGGACAGCCGCAACCTCACCAATGGCAAAGCCTATCGGTTCAGCATCGGTTACCCCTTGCCGTCGACCGACCTGGGCTACCACACGGCCGAGATAACGCTGACCAACATCAACGACAACGGAGACACGGCCTCCATCCTATCGCAACTCAGTGAGTCGTACTACGTTTACGACCCAGCTATCACTGTGCCGCGCACCACTCTCATTGAGCAATTCACCGGCTACTCGTGCCCCAACTGCCCTCCGGGCGAAGAGAGGATGAAGAATGCCACACGCACCTACAAGGACATCATCTGGATTACCCACCATGCAGGCTATGGCAATGACCCCCTCAATAGCACAGCCAGCCAAGCTGCCACGTTCTTCTTCAACAACGATGGCAGTACGTATGCACCAGCCTACATGTACAATCGCTACCAAGTAAATCAAAACAATCCAGGCCCCGTTACCCATGTATACACCAGTCCGACCGACATCCGCGCCGAGATTAACGTAGCGCGTAACCTCCCCGCCTTCGTAACATTGGGCTTCACCGACGTGGCCTTCGACACCGCCACCCGACACTACGTGGGCCACATCAGCGGACGTTTCCTCTCCATGGCGCCCTACACACGCTCCACCCGCGTGATGCTCTACCTCGTGGAGGACAGCATCAACATGCGCCAAGCCGACAACTCGTCGGGCTCCGCCATTTGGATATCCCCCTACTACCACATGCGCACCGTGCGCGAAGCCCCATTCGGTACGTGGGGCAAGACTTTTGCAGTGGACGAGGAGGGCTACTTCAACATTGCCTTTGACGAAGAGATGTCTGCCGACTACGACTACACCCAGTGCCGCCTTGTCGCATTCCTCTACAAGTACCACTCCACCAATGCCAACGACTGCACCGTACTGCAAAGTGCCACCACTGGTAATCTGAACCACCCCAAGCTGAGCATTGACCGCGTGGGCAGCGACATCCATCTGGACTTCTACCCCAACCCCGCCACCACCGCCATTCATCTGCAAAGCGACGAAGGCATGACGCTCGTGCAACTGATAGACATGCGCGGACGCGAAGTCATCCACAGCCGTCCGGCCGACGCCCTCAGCACCTCCATCAGCACCCACAACGTGGCGGCAGGCATCTACCTGCTGCGCATCACCACCGCCACAGGCGTAACGACCAAGCGCATCACGGTAACCCACTAAAAGTGCCGAACCGCCCACGGCACGCACCGCAGCCATACAAATAGCGAGGGGGCATACATCGGCCGATGCACGCCCCCTCGCTGTTTTTCACCATACCGTACGCTACCGCAACTTTCGCAGCCGAGCCCAATCTACCAGAGAGCCCACTGCCAGCAGCAATCCTGCTGCCGTTATCATCTGCAGCCGATAGGTGAACCACGCATGCTCGTAGCTGTGGTCGGCCACTACCCAATACCACACGTAGGGCATCACCGACACCACAAGCTGCAGCACCGCAGTCGGCCACCCCTCACGCCGAAAACGCCAGATGGCCAGCCCCACCAGCACTACCAGCAGCACCGTAATCAATCCCAGCGGCAGCAGTTCGGCATTGGCCGCCACCGCGTCGAACCGCGAGAAGTCGGGCATAGTGGAGGCACGGTAGCCCACTGCCGAGGAGGCATCGGACACCACGTGGTGGCGCGTCGTGGCCGAAGCCAAGAGCCATTTACTCACCCAGGTACCCCCATAGGCAGCGCACCACAACAGGCCGCACCTCGCTATCTGTCGCAGCCCACGCCGAAGCACTTGCTGCGACTCGCGACCCTCCTTCAGCACCACGACCAACAGGGGTAGCCCCAACGTCAGCAGGGGAATAGTCAGCAGGTCGAAGAACGCCGTCAACGCACCCAACACAAAGAAGACCTCCTCTGCAGGACGTCCAACTTCGGCTCGTTGGCACACCGCCATCACGCCGCACAGGGCTATCCATAGCACTGGCACAAACTGAATGGAGAACTCCATCACAAAGAGGTACATCACTGCGAGCCCCACGGTCATCAGCACCGCCACCCATTCTCCGAACGTCCTGCGCAAAGCCAACGCCATCAGCAGGAGCAACAACATGGAAACGACGTAAAAGAGGTGTCGGAGCGTCTTGTAGGAAGCCAGCAACAGCAGGTAGCGCATTAGGAATGTGTTTCCATGCCAGTAGCGTGGATAAGCGACGGTGCCATGCGGCACACCATCAACCACCTTCCTAAGCAACAGTGTCTGCGCATCCATACTGGAAAACCTTACGGGTGCCATCATCGACAGCCACAGACTGTCGCTGCTACAAAACCAGGCCTGCTGCAGGATGAGGGCATCGGTGAAGTTGTCCATGATGGTCTGCTTCTGCGGCATGACAGCGCGCGGATAGTCGTCCATCAAATCGCCGTATGCCACAGAACGGGCTATATTCTTGTGAACAACACGATTGGGAAGCAAACAGGACACACCTGCAAAGAGCAGGAAGCCTGCTATCATAGCCACGAAGAGGAACAGGTAGTGGCGCAGTGTCTTCATGGGCGAGTCCTTTCGTCCTGCTGCTCAAAGCGAATGCGCTGCAGCTCATATTGCCTGCGGTCTTTGCTCACCATCACATCGAGACAGAGCCCCGTAAACAACGACTGCAGGGCTGCCAGACCACAAAAGAGCGACACAAACAGTGTGGGAAAACGCGGCACCAGCCCCGTATGGAAATACTCAACAAGTACGGGCGTAAGGAATGCCACCATGGCCACAAACAGCAGTGCCGCAAGCCATCCGAAGAAACGCATGGGGCGATACTCCTTGAACAACGACGCTATGGTGCGCAGCACCCGCAGTCCATCGCTGAAGGTATTGAGCTTGGATTGGCTGCCAGCTGGGCGATCGGTGTAGACCACTGGTACTTCCTGTAGGAGGAAACGCTTGTCGAGCGCATGCACCGTCATTTCGGTCTCAATCTCAAAAGCCGACGACATGACGGGAAATAGTTTGACGAAGGGACGGCTGAACGCCCGGTAGCCCGTCATAATGTCGTGGATGTCGGTATGCCACAGCCTGCAAATCAAGCTACGCACCAGTCGGTTGCCGAAGCCGTGAAAGGGGCGCTTGTTCTCCTCGAAATAGGTAGACGAGAGGCGGTCGCCAACCACCATATCCACGCCGTGCTGCAGCACCAACTCCACCATGCGTGGCGCATCGGCCGCCGGGTAGGTGGCATCGCCATCGACAAGCACAAAGCAGTCGGCCTCCACCTCACGGAACATGCGGCGGATGACGTTGCCTTTGCCCTGCAACGGCTCGCTGCGGACGATGGCACCCGCCTCACGTGCCAACTCGGCCGTGTTGTCGGTAGAACAATTGTCGTACACATAGATGTCGGCTTGCGGTAGGGCCTGCCTAAAATCGGCCACCACCGCAGCTACCGTAGCTGCCTCGTTGTAACAAGGAATCAGCACGGCAACTCGATTGGAAGAGAACATCAGGGGAAGTTTTTATGAGGAAACGAGGCTGCACCGCAGTGCAACATTCACACCGCGCCCACCACTCGAACCGAGCGGCAGACGCAGGGGAAAAACTCAATCGGTGTAGTAGGTCAGGGTACGCTCCACTACTTTGAATAGTTCTGCACCCGAGGAAGTGATGTGGTAAACGTATTGGCGAGTCCAGTTGCGGTACTCGTCAAACTCATAGGTAAACACAAGGTGCTGATGCAACGACTCAAGGTGATAAGTACATTGGTCAATGAGGTTGCCCTCCGTGTCGTAACGCATCCGCTCTGTAAAGCGATAGGAATCTTCGGCAGACTCGAAGTGGTCAATCTCGATACAATTACCATATCGGTCGTAGCGGTGATCGGTGCGATAGACCACATTCTTGTCGGCATCGTATACCAGATGTTGCACCATATTGCAATCGTCGTCGTAGAAAGACTCTTCCATAAAACTGGTAGAGTCCATCACGCCAAAGACATCGGCCGTGATGGCGTGGCGGCGCAAGTCGCGCATGTAAGAGGTCTCTAAAATCAACTGTTCGGTAGAAAGCTGGATTCTGACGTCGCGGCTGAGCAATCCCATACTGTCGTACTTGTAATCCACTCGGACAGTAGGGTTATAGAACGTGTCAAACACCACTATATGATCAAAGTTGCCGACCCCATTGAACACGTATTCGCACGGGGTACCGTTGATGTGGCCATGAAGTCCACGAGTGGTTTCGCGCATGGAGTGTACATAACCACGTAGGTTAAGCGTATGCCCGTCGTTGTAGCACGGTTGGGCAAAGAGTGAAATTAATGAAGAGGAAATAGTAAACAACAGCAGCAGAAGATGTTTTCTCATAGTTGCATTCTCCGTATTGAAGGCGCAAAGATACGGAGAATATTCCGTTCTGCCAACACCCACACGCAGTTGGGCGACACACGACGACCGCATCAACGAGCAGGAAGCGAGCGAAGGGGACTCTGCATACCGACCATCCACCCTGATGCGCACCACGTTGGAGAAAAAGGCGTACCTTTGCAGAGGTGAGCAGGCGACGTGATGCGACCCATGCCGCACACAACCTACTGTACACAAGAACCAAAAGCAGCGATTATAATCATCATGGCCAAAAGCAAATCATACTACTACTGCAGTCAATGTGGCTACCGCTCCGCCTCTTGGCTGGGACGTTGCCCTGAGTGTGGAACTTGGAACTCCATGGAGGAAGAGGTGGTGCGGGCGGCTTCAGCCAGCGCAGCCGCAAGCGTGCGAGCCACAGGTAGCACATCGGTGCCGCATCTGCTGCACGAAGTAACCTACAGCCAACAAGAACGCATTGCCACCCACAGTGCCGAGTTGGACCGAGTGCTGGGGGGTGGCTTGGTACCTGGCTCACTGCTTTTGATAGGTGGTGAGCCTGGCATAGGCAAGAGTACACTGCTGCTGCAGACGGCCATGTCTATCAAAGACCGCACTGTATTCTACGTCAGTGGCGAGGAGAGTGAACAACAAATACGGATGCGCGCAGAGCGCGTAGGGCTGCACTCCGACCGCTGCTATGTGTTGGCCGAGACTGTTACCGACCGCATCTTTGAACATGTAAACACTGTGCAGCCCGACATATTGATAATAGACTCCATACAGACTATGAGCACCGAGAGTATCGACTCGTCGGCAGGTAGCATATCGCAAATCAGAGAATGCACTACGGAGTTTCAACGCTACGCCAAGTCGAGCGGTGTACCTGTACTACTCATTGGACACATCACCAAAGATGGTTCGCTGGCTGGGCCGAAGGTGATGGAGCACATCGTAGACTGCGTGTTGCAGTTTGAAGGCGACCGCAACTACGGCTATCGCCTACTGAGGACACTCAAGAACCGCTTCGGCTCAACGGCTGAAATAGGCATCTTTGAGATGGTGGGCTCTGGGCTGCGCGAGGTGGCCAACCCGTCGGAATTTCTCCTCTCCCATCGAGACGAGCAACTGAGCGGTACGGCTGTTTGCGCTACACTCGAGGGTGCACGCGCCCTTCTCATAGAGGTGCAAGCCCTGGTGAGCAGTGCCGTCTACGGCACCCCGCAGCGAAGCGCCAACGGTTTCGACTTCCGTAGACTCTCCATGCTCTTGGCAGTACTGGAGAAGCGCTGCAACTTCAAACTGGGAGCCAAGGATGTATTCCTCAATATTGCAGGGGGCATGCGGGTATCGGACCCCGCCATTGACCTGGCCGTCGTATGTGCCATCCTGTCGTCGAACGTCGACATACCCATCAGTGCACAAGACTGTTTTGCTGCCGAGATGGGACTAACAGGCGAGGTGCGCCCCGTGGCACGCCTCGAACAGCGTATTGCAGAAGCCGACAGGCTGGGCTACGAACGCATTTTTGTGTCGAAGTATGGACTAAAAGGCGTTGACCTCAAACGGTTCCACATTGAAGTGGTAGCACTCAGTGTCGTGGAGGATGCCTTCCGACAACTCTTCGCTTAAGCGACTGCGAATCTATATTCAATCTTGGCTGGTTGCACTACGACGTATGCAACTTCCTGCGCAAGCTACGCTTGTGCGCTCGGCGACCGTACAGTTCATAGGCCAAAATAATACCCAAAGCTATAGCTACCGTAATCTTCACCGCCAGGAAACCTGTGCTGACAGCCTGGACAAGATGGCCTGCCACCAGATGATAGGATGTCCAAAAGATGCCGGCTCCAGGCACCAATGGAAAGATGCCGCAGATGAGAAACACCGTTACTGGACACTTGCGCCAGACGGCTTGCAGCCGCGATACCATAGCGACTACGGTGGCCGAAACAACAGTAGCCTCCACCACCGTCAGATGGGCAGACCGCGTAAGGAGTAGATAGACTGCCCAACCCACTGCTCCACACACACCACAGTCAACATAGTAACGGCGAGGAACCCCGAAGAGCACCGCAAAACCAGCCGTACCAATCAGCGCAGCAAGTACCTGGACAACGCCGCGCGAAGTGAAGGCATCAACCGTCATCGAACTCAGTTCTACCAAGCCTCCAGTCAACCGCGCATCGAGCATCAGTGCGAGGCATAAACCCAAAGCTATACAGAAAAAGATGAGCATGGCGTCGAGAAGCCGCGTTGTTCCTGCAATATAGTCCTCGTTGGCGAGGTCGCGTATGCCATTGGTAAACGGCACTCCTGGCACCAGAGCTATAAGGGTGCCGATGATGATATTGCTCAGGTGGTCGCCCACCCCACAACGATACAAGCAAAGACACGAAAGGGATGCTATCAAGCCTCCCAACACATTGGAGGCTATGCGCGAAAGATATGGGGTCGAGACAAAAGAGACAAAGCAGGCCAATACCAAGCCTGCCACGAGGGATGCAAAACAGTCGGTCATGCTACCACCGAAGAGTAGGCAAAAAGCAGCCCCACCAATGGAAGAACCCAACACCTGTTCCCAGTTGGGCTTGCGCTTCATCGTACGGATAGAGTCCAAACGGTGGCGCGCTTCAGCCAGCGGAATGTCGAACTCAATCACCTCGCGAGAGAGCTGGTTAACCGCGACTACCTTGTCGAGACTGGTGCCCTTAATAGGGATAAAGCTGGCGCGCGCATAGTCTTGTCCCGTTGCAATAATGCCGTTGCTCAGCACGAAGAAACTGTCATCCTCTGCACCGTAGTGGTGTGCGATGCGCGACATAGTTTCCTCCACACGCGCTATTTCTGCTCCGTTTTCGAGAAGTGTGCGACCCGCGTTGCCCGCCAAGTCCAAGATGTCTCGATTGGTCTCCATGCGTTCCATACGGTTGGAAAACACGTCCTCAGTAGAGGTCAGGGATTGATACTACCTTATAGAATTTGTCGCCACGATGCAGTGGCTCGGAGGTGCGAATACTAAAAAGGTCGCCTTGATGTACACTGTCGACAGGGCCATCATCAAGGCGAAGTTCGTCGACAGTAGCAGAATACACACCTGTGGTCTGCCCGATAACCATCAACTGGTCGCCGACGGAGAGGGTCTCAGCCGTTTCCAAACGAAACTCCGCCACCTGAATACGAGCGAAGAAGTTCGTCACCCGTCCTAAGTAAACCTTAGTCTCCGTAGCCTGCGAGCCGTAGCGCTTGGTCCACTCACCCATGGTACGTCCGAGGTAATAGCCATCCCAAAAGCCACGATTGAACACAGTGGATAATCGCTGGTTCCAGTCGGCTATTCGTTCGGGAGTGTAGGTATTGGTGGCTATAGCATCCAGTGCCTCGCGGTAGCACTCCACCACAACCTTAACGTAGTCCGCACTGCGTCCACGTCCTTCAATCTTCAATACACGGATGCCTGCTTGAACCATCTTATCCAAAAAGTCGATAGTCTTCAAGTCCTTGGGCGACATGATATATTTACCATCCACTTCGAGTTCTGTACCCGTCTCGAGGTCGCGCACCAAATATCCACGGCGACACAACTGCAAACACCGTCCACGATTGGCACTGGCATTGGCGTTGTCGAGGCTCAAATAACACTTACCCGACACCGCCATGCATAGGGCACCGTGGGCAAAAGTCTCGATGCGGACAAGTTGGCCACTGGGACCACAAATGTGTTCTCGTTGAATGGTCTCCACTATATCGGCCACTTGGCGGAGCGAAAGCTCGCGCGCCGTAACCATCACATCAGCATATTGGGCAAAGAAACGCACCGCCTCGACATTGCTGATATTAGCCTGGGTGGAAATATGGACCTCCATACCCACCGACCGAGCGTAGGCTATGACAGCAAAATCGCTAGCAATGATAGCCGACACTCCCGCTTGCATGGCGCGGTCAACCAAAGAACGCATGTCGGCCATTTCATGGTCATAGATGATTGTATTGAGTGTAAGATAGGTGCGTAATCCATGCTCGCGACAGCGTGCGCAGATGTTGTCGATGTCATCGAGCGTGAAATTCACAGCCGACCGAGAGCGCATGTTCAGAGCGCCCACCCCGAAGTAGACCGAGTCGGCCTCTGCTTGTATGGCCGCTGCGAGGCTCTCATAAGAGCCTACTGGCGCCATGATTTCGATAGGATGCATTGGAGGGGCTATTGTGCGTAGAGTTTGAATATGGACATATCCGTAACAGGGAACTCACTGAGAGATCCATCGCTACATGTGGCATCATAGTGCATTGTGCGCCCATCTATCGCCATATCGACGAAGGCAGAGAACTCTTCAATAGTGGCTGGCAAGAAGTGACAAACCTCATGACCCCTACCGTCGAAGCGCAGTATGGCATAGGTATAGTCGTTCTTGCGGAACTCGCGAACCACCTTTGATGCACCCTTGAGAGAATAGCGTAGCGAACTGCGGAAACTGCGATAGTTCACTATGCGGTCGGCCGTGCCATGAAAGAAACATGTCGGTGCTGGGGCTGAAGCGTAGCGCAACGTACGGTTCTTCAGATACAGTCCACCCGAATAACTCACTACGGCGCAAGGCTTCCACGAGGCAGGCAGCGCAACGGCATAGCTCAGCCCATTGGCACGGGCATAGTCGGTTTGCAGCACCGTGATGGCACCAGCACTTGAGCCCGTCAGCACCATTCGAGTTGTGTTGATACCCAACTCGGACGCATGCTCATACAAATAGGCAACTGCTGCACAGCAGTCTTCAACTGCCCACGTGATAGACCTTTGAAAGGGAGATGACAGGTTAAATAAACTAAGTGTGTCGCGGTCGAGAACGCGCAAGCCCAACCGGTAGTCGATGCTCACCGCCACATAGCCATGGTTGGCAAGCGTCCGACAGGTCTCCACTGATTCCTTATCATTACGAGCCCCATTGTAGAACCCACCGCCAAATACATAGACCACACAGGCCGAATCGGTTCGCGGCTGTGCAGGATGATAAACATCAAGCTTCAGTTGAAACGTATCGCGCGTGGCATAGACATACGTCTGCTGGGCAGTAACTTCACTCGCCTTGCAGAACAGCAATACCAGCATGACACAACCTGCAATCGAATGCCACATGCGAAGAAGTCCAATCATCCGTCTTGAAGACCATAAATGTTCCATTTTATCTATCTTATCTCACTTGTGTAAAAAAATGTGTGCTTCTAACGATTCCCCATTCCTTTTATTGCACCAATCCACGCAGCATCACCACAAAGCACAGCCTTGGGGGCATCACTCTCACACCCCATCCTCACGAAGTCCTTACGCCATACACTGGCACGATGGTTCATCAAGTGCGCGGTATCCATCCGTTACTTCACCAACGGACTATTGCTAAGTTTTTCAAGGAAAGAGATATTTTCCTTGACCGATGAGAGCAACAGCGTGTCGAGCGTGTAATCCTCACGCCCCTGCATTTCCACATGAATCGGCAGGAAATATATTGGCAAGTTGGCCAGCACAGAGCGGGCTTCTGCTGTCTGTAGGCGTGCAGCATCTTTTTCAGTTGTAACTAAAGCCTTGCGTAACGACTTAAGTTTCGAAAATGTTGTAGCCAGCTGCTCAAGGTCGGCCACCGTGTAGTCGTGGTGGTCAGCAAATGGAACAAAACGCACTGGACAACGCGATCGTACATAACTGAGCAGGCCATCGTAGTGCGCAATACCAGCGAATAGCACGACCTCATCAATCTCATCCCACGACGGTGCAGTCGCTGACCCATAGACGGGTTGCAACTCCTCATATCTCATCGAGGAGAAAAACACCGACTGGTAGGGCAACGCCCCAATATCATTCAGCACATTGTGGTGGGTGATTGGGTTTTCGTTGTCGGGTGTACGACTAACTATAATAATGTTGGCGCGTCGCTTCGCACCTCTAAATTCTCGCAAGTTGCCGTAGGGCAGGATGTGGTCAGCATAGAATGGACGGTTGTATTCTGTAAGTAGAATATTGATAGTGGGCTTAACAAACCGGTGTTGGAATACGTCATCGAGGACAATCAACTGCGGAGCGGGAGTCTGCTGCATCAGTTTCTCAATACCAACAGACCGCTTTTCACACACAGCCACCACTACGGATGGGAAGCGGCGAGCGATCATGGCAGCCTCGTCTCCAAGCCGACGAGCATCGGGCTCGCCTTCGCAAAGAACAAAGCCTCTGCTCTGCCGCCGATAGCCCCTACTGAGATAAGCCACCCGATAGTGTTCCGACAACAGGGAGAGGACATGCACTGCATGAGGTGTTTTACCAGTGCCTCCCACAGCCAAATTACCCAACCCTATCGTTGTTATATGCGGACACTCCTCGCGGAGCAACCCCACTACAAAAAGAAAATTCCTGATGGCTACCCCCAACGCATACCACATTGTCAAGGGGAACAACAACCACGACAAAACCTTTCTACGCGTCATACCTCATTCTATTATCACCACAATATTACACCTTATATATTATAGTATGCACACCACTTTCGTACTCTGTCCACTCCACGTTCGAACTCTGCCCACATCACTTTTAGACACTGTCCACTCCACCCTCGAGCGTTGCCCACATCATAAAACCTGCACACAGAGCCCTACCCAGTACAACACCTCTCTGTATGCACCTATCTCACAACACTCAAATCATTCTCCCCTTAGGCAAGAAAACGGCGGAGACCCTATCTCGCACTGCTGTGCAGTTAGGGGCTCCGCCGCATTACTTGTTTGTAGACTTTCGTCTTGGCAGCACATTGAATCCTGCTGCCTTCAATTGACATCTAAACCTACCTAATAGTCCCGACCAACATTCAGTCAAGACCATAAGCAGACATGGTCAATGTCATCACAACTACTTACCTTCAAAGTAACGTTTATAAAGACCTTCCAAAGCCTTGCCGTGGCGAGCCTCATCACGTGCCATCTCGTGCACAGTGTCATGGATAGCATCGAGGTTTAAGGCCTTTGCACGCTTCGCGAGATCAGTCTTGCCAGCCGTAGCCCCATATTCTGCATCAATTCGCATCTTCAGATTCTGTGCTGTACTATCAGTAACGACCTCTCCAAGCAGTTCAGCAAACTTTGCAGCGTGTTCGGCTTCTTCGTAGGCTGCCTTCTCCCAGTAGAGACCAATCTCGGGGTATCCCTCGCGATGTGCCACCCGAGCCATTGCCAGATACATGCCCACTTCAGAGCACTCTCCATTGAAATTAGCGCGCAAGTCCATCAAGATGTCTTCAGGTGCACCCTTAGCTACGCCCACCACATGTTCGGCTGCCCATGTCTTCTCGTCCGACTTTTCTTCTACCATCGGTTTGCCGCAGATAGGACACTTCTCAGGCATTGTCTCGCCCTCGTACACATAACCGCATACTGGACAGATAAATTTCTTCTTCATGTCAACTTATTTTATTAGGATTAAACTGTACTCCTCGTCTTCGGATTTAGAGCGTGAGGCTCGGAGCCGAATAGGTTCGGGTGCTGAGTTCTTGATTCAGCATGTAGAGGCTCTTGGGATCGTTGCCAAAAAGCTCCATCTTGGTAATCAATTCGTGTGCATTAGCCTCCTCTTCGCCCTGCTCCTTAATGAACCAATCAAGGAACTGCATGGTACGAAAGTCTTTCACTTCGTAGGCTTGAGCGTAGATATTGTTGATGAGCGACGTTACGTATTCCTCATGCTCCAGTGCAGCCTGCAACACATCCATGTCCTTTGCAAACACCTTATCCGGCTTGGCAATGGCCAAAAGTTCTACCTTTTCACCATTGTTCTGCAAGTACTGATAGAAGAGCATTGCGTGGTCGCGTTCTTCCTGCGCCTGGATTTTGTACCAGTTAGCGAACCCCGAAAGACCTCTTTGCTCAAAATAATTCGACATGTCTAAGTAGAGGTATGCCGAATATAACTCTTCGTTAATTTGCTCATTGATAAGAGCAGAAACTTTGCTGTTCATCATGATATGTACTCCTTACGTAAATTATTTGGTATACAATTCCACTATATCTGTCCCCTCAGTCTTATTTCATCGACTCCAACACCACGTCCACAAACTGGTCAACACTTCCGCGTTGCGACTCTTTCAGTGCAGACTTCAGCGTCAACGTTGGCGAGAGCACCGTCATGGCCTTCATGGATTGCACCATTTCGGTCATCATCTTGCCTGTCATTGGAGCCCAGGTGCCGTTCTCAATGAGTGCGATAGTCCGGTTTTGCAGGTTGTGTGCTTTCAGTTCTTGCAAGAAATGTTCTATCGGGGTGTATACGGCAGCGTTGTACGTAGGCGCGGCCACAACGATATGACTCCAACGGAATGCTTCTCCTACAAGCAGGCTCATGTCGGTGTGGGACACGTCGTAGAGTGCCACTTCCGTCATCTCCTTTTCGGCCAAGCGAGCTGCTACACATTCTGCAGCCGACTCTGTATTACCATACATCGAACCGTATACCACCATCACACCTTGTTCTTCGGCCTCGTAGCGGCTCCACTTGTCATACTTCTCCAGTATGTAGCCCAAGTCTTTACGCCACACTGGACCATGCAGCGGACAAATACGTTTGATATCTAATCCAGCAGCCTTTTTCAAGACAGTCTGCACCTGTGCACCATATTTTCCAACGATATTGCAATAGTAGCGGCGCGCATCCGCAATCCAGTCGCGCTCAAAATGTACCTCGTCGGCATAGATACTACCAGCCAACGCACCAAAGGTACCGAACGCATCGGCCGAGAAGAGCGTGCTCGTAACCGAATCATACGTCATCATAGCCTCTGGCCAATGCACCATCGGTGCCATGACAAAGGACAACGTATGTCTACCTGTGCAGAGCGTGTCGCCTTCGGCTACCACCTGTGTACGTCCAGCCAAATTCACATCAAAGAATTGGCCTATCATCTGAATCGCCTTGGCATTGGACACCACTTTGCAGGAAGGGTAGCGCAGCAACAGGTCGCCAATCAGGGCGCAATGGTCGGGCTCCATATGGTTCACCACCAAGTAGTCCAAACCTCTTCCCCCAAGGACTCCAACCACATTCTCAAAAAACTGGTGTCCCACGGCCGAGTCTGCCGTATCAAGCAGCACAGTCTGTTCGTCCAAAAGCACATAACTATTGTAGGAAACGCCCCTCGGTATCGGCATCACATTTTCAAATAATGCCAGCTTCCTGTCATTGGCTCCGACCCAGAATAGGTCAGAATCTAATCGTCTGAGATTTTGCATGTATTAATATGTGTATTCTTGTTCTTATTTCCTTCTCAACTGCACTATCCTCATCCGCATAGAACCACACACCCTCTGCAGCCGAGGTTTGCAAAGATACAAATATTTTGGGGGATAAATCGTTCTCCCATCGAAAATATCACACTGATTGCAGTCCTCTCAACTACGCTTCCGCACACTACGGCACCAGAATAGGCTTGTTGTTGAGTTTGGCTTCCGTCAGCGTGTCCCCCTTGTAGACCAGTTTCAGTGAGAAAAACGACTGCGACTCATCCTGCAACAGGCGCAGGAAGATGCGGTCGCCCGTCCACAGTTCCAATGCCTCAATATCACGCTTGTCCACCCATTGCAGTTCTCCCTCGTCGCAAGCAGAGAGCGTTCCTGTCCAATCTGTCGCCGTGAAAAGATGCATATATTCACATGGCCAAACGTCTGACACGAACGTTACCACACCCCTATACCTCCAGTCCTCAACCGTCAATCCTGTTTCCTCCCATACTTCGCGGAGCATGCACTCCTCTGGGCTTTCAGTCTGAAAGCATTTCCCTCCCACGCCAATCCATTTGTTGTGGCTGGCATCATTCTTCTTGGTCGTACGATGCAGCATCAAATACCTGCTGCCATCGTCTATATAACATAAGGTGGTCTGCCGGATAGCACTACTGTCCTTCGCCATGCCCTCCTGATCACCGAACCACAAAGCGGCGTACATTGCCGTTCAAGCGGCACACATACACACCTTGGGGATAACTGCTGACATCCAATTTGTATTCACCTGTCGTAGTTTCCAAACGCACGCTCTGCATCAGTCTGCCACTGATGGAGTACACCTGCATATCGGCCGCAGCATTCAGGCTGTAGGGTACGTTCACGTAGTTCGATGCGGGATTGGGGTAGATCGGTAACTGCTCTTCGGCCACGTCCTCAATAGCCAACGTACTACCACCACCGATACTATCCTTCGGAGGCTGGATACCCATCACCACTTGTTGTTGCAGTGCAAAGGTGTAAGAGCCGGCCACAAGGTTCGATGTCATAACGTTGCACCATCCATCCGCATAGCCACCCCAGCCCCAATTGAAGTGGAAGTAGCCGTTTATCGAATTGTATCCGTCGCACACAAATGCGTGTCCTGCATCCTTACCGGCCTGGTTTGTGGTGCTGAACCCAGTATAGAACACGGGACGTCCTGCTTTGATTTCACCGCGAAGCGTGTCCACCCATGCCGTATCATTACGAAAGTATGCACGACGCGTTTCGTATGCCTTGGCATATTTGAAGTAATTCTTCAGTGCGCGTGCTGTGTAGCGGCAGGTAATACTGCTGGCTACTCCGCTACCGTCCCAATCGTAGTCCATCTCAACGCTCACGCCTGCATGGTAGCACAAGAGGGCTATGGCGTTGATCGACGAAGTGGAGGTACGGCCCGAACCCGACAGGAGAACAGAGTCTTTCATTGAGGCGAAGTCGTAATAACTGTCGCCGTAATTCACCGTCAAGGTCTGGTTAGGCTTCGATGCCTTGTAGCTGCTGCTACCAAGTCCTGTTGAGGGATACTTCCAGTAGTACATTATTTGCGCCATGGCCAGCGCCACACATCCAACTGGAGCGCGGTAGTTAGAACCATTATGCGACACTACCGGGCAATACTTATTGTAGGGGTTCTCCTGCGACCACTTGCTGGTTACCAGTATCTTCACCGCTTTATTCGATCCGAAATAGGGCAGCTGCCCATCCTGCAGACGGTTCCATTCAGCCTCCACCGCAGCATCAGCCTGCACCTCTTCCGCATTGTTCTGGGCATAACTCACCTCGTCAGCGCGCATGGTCATCCAGTTCAAGAAGCTGGGTGGCATATTGTCGGCATCCAAACGGCCTTCGGTAGAATAGGCCACAATGGGGTTCACCGCATCGCTGGCAGCTACTACTACGTAGCCTTTCTCGCCGTAGTTGAACATATATACCGCAGGCACCTGCTGCGTCTCATTATCTATCTGATAGACCAACGTCATGTCCATCGGCTGCAATGCCTTAGTACCCATCTGTGCCGAAAGGAAGTGTGCACCCACTCTTTGAGCAGTCTTCACATCAATGTTCCGTGCTTGAACTGTCGTGCACATCAAGAGAGCCGTCAAGCATATTCCCAGCATGCAACTACGTGTCTTCATATCTATGCGTTTTATTATTCTTGGTTCTTAGTACCGTGGCAACAATGTTTATTGCACCTTTTGCGGCACAAAGGTAGACCTTTTTCTCCAAGCCGCAGGCCACGATACCCTTCATTTTATTTTTTTTAGGATTTGTGTCTCAACACTGACGTCCTACAATTATCACATCCATTGACTGTTCCCGACCTCCTCAAGTTGACGGCCTCCAAGGCGACTGCCGTCCAATGTGTATCGCAGCGCTGCTCTATTATATAATTATAGGTGTAGGTCTCGCCACTTTTCTCCGAAAAATAGCAGGCACCACATTGCTGCCAAACCACACCTTATTTCTTGATATAGGACAGGAAGTCGAGGTCGATAGAGAGAGCCACAAAGGGCTTCACCAACCACGAATGTGCAGTGATGTCGGTCAGACTCTCCGAGCCAGTCAGGTATGTGCCGTCCTTCCTACCGTCGGTTAGCACTTCATATTCGCACACATTCACACCGACAACGAGGTAGAAGAAGTCCATAAAACGGAACGATGGCCCAACGTAGAAGTTCTTAAACAGATTGCTTCCACCAAAGCCAACGTACACTCCCAGGTCGTATGCAAACTGCTGGTCGAACCTACGCAGTTCTTTACCGCTGAAGGTAGAGAAGGTTGTGTCGGTCTTTCCCTTAGGGTTGAAGTAGTTCGTCATGTCCCAAAGCATGACTGAAGCGCCCGTGATGTAGTCAAATTCTATACTGCCAGCGTTGCGATTCCATATTTGTTTTTTGTTGTCGGCGGTCAGTCGGATGTTCCAATCCGGGGTGCGGTAGAACTTCATCGCAATACCCTGGACTGGCCGAACCTTCTTCTTGCGGTTGGTTGCCGTTGCGACCTTTTCTTCGGCCGCTTTGGCACGTTCGGCCAAGTACTTGTTCTCCTCCTGTTTTTTCACGTTCTCCATCTCGGCCGCCACAACTTTGGCACGCAACGAGTCGACGATGTGCATATATCGGTTGCGCTCTTGCAAGAGGCTGCGATAGTTGTTCTTCTCGTCTTTCAGCGAGCTGTCGCGCGCATCTATGTTGCGCTGCATCATCTCTATTTCCTTCTCTTTGGCCGTAATGCTCACTTCTTTGGCCTGCAGTTCAAACTGGAACTTGGCCTTGTCTACCGTGGAGCTGCTGATGGCTTCCTTGTAGAGTTGTTCCTTCTCGGCCACGAGCTGTTCTTTCTCCTGGAGTGCGCGTATTTTCTCTTCAAGCTGGCGGTTTTGAGCCTGCAGCTCACGCTGATACTTCGAATTACTCACTACCAGTGAGTCTTTGATGCGCGACAGGTAGTTCATCTGGTCGCGGTAACCGTCCATGATGCTGTGGGCTATGCGCAACGAGTCGCCCAGCTGCGAGAGTTGCACCCGTAGTCTGGCGAGCGAGTCGGTCAGCGAGGCAATCACCATCGTGTCGCGCCACACGTCAATCACTTCTGCATCCACCAGTTTGGGAGTTGACGCACGGAGGCTGTCGCCCACTTCTACAGGAGCTGGCCTCGTGAAGGTGCTGTCGCCCACAACCACCTGGGCCGAAAGGTGTGCGACCAACAAGAGGGGCATCATTAAAAGAAGAACAAAAACTGACGCGTTCCTCCAGCCTCGCACGATTGTATTACAGATGTTGTGCAATCTCATCAGCGGGTACACTGGTCTGTTCTCCAGTAGTCATGTTCTTAATCGTAACGGTGTGGCTGTCCATTTCGGTCTCACCCACAAACGCCACGTAAGGGATGCCCTTGCGGTTGGCGAAGTCCATCTGCTTCTTCATCTTCGCAGCATCGGGATAGACAAGTGTAGGTATGCCCTGCCGGCGCAGCTGCGTGGCGCACTGCAGGCAGTACTGCATTTCCTTCTCACCGAAGTTGACAAAGAGCACACGTGCAGCTTGTTCCAGCCCTTCGGGGAAGAGGTCGAGCTCGGTCAGCACGTCGTAAATGCGGTCGGCGCCGAACGAGATGCCCACCCCCGACACATCGGGCATGCCGAAGATGCCGGTGAGGTTGTCGTAGCGACCGCCACCGCATATTGAGCCGATGGCCACGCCTTGCGCCTTCACCTCGAAGATGGCTCCGGTGTAGTAGTTCAGGCCACGCGCCAGGGTAAGGTCGAGCTCCACCGTGCAGGTCGGTTGCACCGCAGCTATTAGGCCGAAGAGGCTGCGCGTCTCTTCGATACCCTTTTGCCCCACCTCGCTTGCAGCAAACATGGTGGCCAACTGCTCCAGTTTCTGCTCGGCAGTGCCTTGCAGGTCAAAGACTGGTTGCAAGGCAACTATCTGTTCGGAGCTGAGGCCACGTTCGGCCAGTTCGGCGCGCACGCCTTCGATGCCGATTTTGTCCAGTTTGTCTATTGCGACGGTGATGTCCACCAGTTTATCGGGAGCCTGCACGCAGTCGGCTATGCCTGCCAATATCTTGCGGTTGTTGATTTTCAGTACCACATCGACACCCAACTTGGCGAACACGAGGTCTATCATCTGCACCAACTCCACCTCGTTGAGCAGCGAGGTGGACCCGATCATATCCGCATCGCACTGGTAGAACTCGCGGTAGCGTCCCTTCTGCGGTCTATCGGCGCGCCACACGGGCTGCAGTTGATACCGACGGAACGGGAAGACCAGCTGGTCGCGGTGCTGCACTACGAAGCGGGCAAAAGGCACTGTGAGGTCGTAGCGCAATCCCCTTTCGCAGATGCGCGGGGCCACTTTGCGATAATCCTCGCTGAAGTCCACATCCTTCATGAAATCTCCCGAGTTGAGCACCTTAAACAGCAGTTTGTCGCCCTCTTCGCCGTACTTGCCCATGAGGGTGCTGAGGTTTTCGAGCGAGGGGGTTTCGATGGGCTCAAAGGCAAAAGCCCTAAAGACCTCGCGTATGGTGTCAAAGATATAGTTGCGACGAGCCATCTCCTGTGGCATAAAGTCGCGTGTGCCTTTGGGTATACTACACTTCATTTGGTCAATCTCTTTCGTGCACCTGTCGGCCAATCATCCCCACTGCCAATCCTCCATCCGTCCTACGCGCCGACATCGCCCGGACTTAACTCATCGTAACGCACATTCCTCGTATTTCGTATGCCGCGTGCTGTGCATTTTGCGAAATGACGTACGGCATACCCCCTTACGTCGTACGGAAGTCGCGCTCTCGCCGTACGACAGCATCTCCTATGCCGTACAGCATGCGGTTCTCGAAACAAGATGATTTACAGCCAGCCACATCGCACCCCACTCCGATGCCGTACAGCATTGAGCCCAATGTCGTTGAGCAGTGGAGCCTACATCCACCACATCGCACCGAAAAGAATCAAGGAAAAACCACCTGCAACCCGCACTGCCAGTACACCTCAGCGCACCTGCAGCACCACAGAAGGCGCAGCGCGCCGCCAGCACCTGCTAACTGCACACTCTTCATAACGCCGCAGCGCGCCACTTATTGCCCCTCGCCAGCATTGACGCAACAGACACTCCATTTCCTCAACTTCTGCAGGTTATCATTCCAACAACCGCAGGCTTACCCCATCGGTCAGACAACAAAAAAACTGCGTCCACCGTTGTGAACGCAGCCTCTTGGCGGAGAGAGAGGGATTCGAACCCCCGGACCCCAAACGGGGTCAACGGTTTTCGAGACCGCCCCAATCGACCACTCTGGCATCTCTCCTATCGACCTCGAAGTGCGGCCACCGACAACACTGCCGAACCTGCCGTCCTTCTCTGTCTTTCGGGTTGCAAAAGTACTACTTTTTTTTCACACGTAGGGCAAAAATTAATCGTCCCGTACGGGACTCGCCTCCTATTTGATAGAATTTTAGTAAATTTGCCCTGCATATTGACACAACCCGACCATGAAAAAAAAACTGATACTGGCAGGATTACTCCTATGGACTCTCGGCGCAATGCCCCAAATTTCGAAGGCAAGCAGCATTGCAACAGCAGACAATTCCTCCCAGACCTCTACTGACATCAGAATGAACTACAAGCCCATCACTCTGGACGACATTTGGGCCAACGGCACCTTTGCCGCACAGGGCATCACCGCCATCCGCTCCATGAACGACGGCGAGCACTACTGCACACTCACCCGTACTGGCGTAGAAAAATACAGTTACCGCACCGGCGAACGCGTCGAAACGATCTGCTCCTTTGCCCAAATCGGGCGGCAGGCATCGAAAGCCAAGCCACTACCCCCCATTGAATCCTACGAGTTTGACCAAGCCGAAGCGCAGCTGCTGCTGAGCTCTGGTTACGAACCCATCTACCGGCGCAGCGGCGTAAGCGATTATTACCTATATAATATTGCCAGCGGCGAACTGAAGAAGATATCGACCACTGGGAAACAGCGGCTCACCACCTTCTCACCAGACGGCAAGAAAGTGGCGTATGTGAGGGACAACAACATCTACGTATACGACATTGCCGCAGACACCGAGCGCCAACTCACCAGCGACGGACGTCTGAACCACATCATCAACGGCACGACAGACTGGGTATATGAGGAGGAATTCGCAATTACGCGGGGCTTCTACTGGTCGCCCGACAGCCGTCGTATCGCATACTATCGGTTCGACGAGAGTCGTGTAAAAGAATACAACATGCAGATGTGGGGCGCACTCTATCCTCAGGACAACCGCTTCAAGTACCCGAAAGCAGGCGAGGACAACTCGGTGGTGGATGTCTACATTGCAGACATTGAGGCCGGCACCACCCGTAAATTGGATGTCGGCAGCGAGAGAGACCAGTACATACCCCGACTGAAATGGACCCAAAACCCTACCCAGCTGGCCATCATGCGCATGAACCGCCTGCAGAACGAACTGGAGATTCTCTTGGCCGACGCCACCGACGGCTCCCTGCACACGCTCTACACCGAGACGGCCAAAGAATATGTGGAGGTGCCCGACACTTGGCTTTTCCTGCAAGACGGCAAGCACTTCCTTATCAACAGCGAACGGTCGGGCTACAACCACATCTACATGTATGACATGAACGGTGCCCTGGTGCGCGCCCTAACCGCAGGCGACTACGACGTGGTGGCCGTACGGGGTGTTGACGAAAAGAGCGGACGGCTTTTCTACACCGCGCACGCCTCCTCACCCATCAACACCGAACTCTTTGCCGTCAACTTCAACGGCAAGAAACTGCAGAAACTGAGCGACAAGCCTGGCACCTACGGAGCCACATTCAGCAAGGGCTGCAAGTACTACATCCGCACCTTTAGCGATGCCAACACGCCCCCCTGCTACACACTTCACGACGGCAAGGGCAAACTCATCAAAGTCCTACAAGATAACGCAGCACTGCAACAACGTATGGCCGAATACGGCACGGGACACAAGTCGTTTGGCAAGCTCACCACCGCCACAGGCGTTGACATTAACTACTACACCGTACTGCCACCAGACTTTGACAGTACGAAACGCTACCCACTCTTCTTCTACGTGTACGGCGGACCCGGCAACCAACAGGTGAACAACAGTTATGGCGGCAGCGACTACTACTGGTTTCACATGCTGGCACAGCAAGGCTACGTGGTGGCCTGCTTCGACGGACGAGGCACGGGCGGACGAGGAGCCGAGTTCAAGAAGTGCACCTACAAGAACCTCGGCAAGTTGGAATGCGAAGATGCCATTGCAGTGGCACGCTGGTTTGGCAGTCAGCCCTGGATTGACGAGCAGCGCATCGGCATATTCGGGTGGAGTTTTGGAGGCTACCTCTCGTCGCTCTGCATCCTCAAAGGAAACGATGTGTTCAAGTCGGCCATCGCTGTGGCACCCGTAACGACGTGGCGCTACTACGACAATATCTACACAGAACGTTTTCTGCAACGGCCGCAGGACAACCCCACTGGCTACGATGACAATTCGCCCATCAACTTTGCAGCCAACCTCAAAGGGCACTACCTCCTCATCCACGGCACTGGCGACGACAACGTGCACTTCCAGAACTCCATTGACTTGATTACCGCCCTGCAAAAGGCCAACAAGCAGTTTGACTTCTACCTCTTTCCCAACAAAAATCACAGCATTTATGGGGGAAACACCCGTCTGCACCTGTATGAGAAGATGACCAACTTCATTCGGCAAAACCTATAATATTGTAGACAATCTGCTCCCCTTTGCTTGAAAAATTGTAACTTTGCTGGCCTGTTACCTTGTCAAGAAAAAACAGAACGATGTATAAAACAGTAGTGTAATACGCGCTTATGAAAAGAATAGGTATCCCACTAATTATAGCGGTGCTCCTCTCATTCGGCACCGCGCAAGCCCAACTAACCCACTACGGAGCGCGCTTCGGCCTTGGACCTTCGTACGTAGGCGATGATCTAATAACCTCTTCGCCCATCGTGGGAATGGACTTGGGCGCGTACGTCAACTACGGATTCACTGAGGCCAAATCGTTCTGGGCGGACAACCTGTACCTGCAAGCAGGCTTCAACATCGTCCGACGCGGAACGAACTTCAAGCAGGAGCTGAAGCTCATGCAGTCCATTCGCACGGGATATTTTCACCTGTGGTATGCACAAATTCCCATTTTGGCCTGCTGGCGCTACGAGTTGCCCACGCGCGTGCCAGGCAACATTGTCAATCTCTATGTAGGTCCATCCTTCAGCGTAGGCCTGTTTGGCCGCTTGTGGGATAGGCAGATTACGCCTGGTGCCCCACAGGAGTCTATCAACTACGACACCTACATCACCGAAGGAAAGGATGCCCGACGCGCTTTTAAACACGCCCGCCGACTCGACGTGGCACTGCGCACTGGCGTAGGCTACCAGAAGGGACCCTATAGATTTGACCTCTTTTGGGAGCACGGCTTCGTAGCTCTGATGAAACGGGACGACATCTTGAACAACTTGGACAAGATGCTCTACCCCTCAGTCGATATCAAGAACCGCAATAGTTATACAGGCAGTCTCAACAGCTTCATCTTGTCTGTAAGCTATGAGTTGCCCATCAACTAACGGTGCGGTCAGCACCTCCACAAACGAGGGGTACAGCCTGTGGGTTGTACCCCTCGTTGCTTATAGGTGTAGCACACCTGGATGTGCAGTAGCAGGCACGCCCTACATATTATCATAGGTGTCATGCATGCAACACGCAGGACACCTTAATATAAATATGTAGGCACTGTGAATGCGCACATGCAGTGTAGCCACACTCCCGCCCACACGCCCTCACCACAGGTGCTGATGGACGACAAGGGCATGATGTGTAGTTTTTTTCGTATCTTTGCCCTATTGATAATGTATTACACACTGCGCCAAAGAGGGCGCAAACACCTCTGCACCAATGCACGATAGCTTAGTCATTACCCCCACCTACAATGAGCGTGAAAACATAGAGAGTATCATTCGCAAGGTCATGTCGCTGAGCGAAGGATTCGATATGCTGATTGTGGAGGACAATTCGCCCGACGGCACAGCCACCATCGTCAAACGCCTCATGCAGGAGTTTCCAGACCGCCTCTTCATCAAGGAACGACAGGGCAAGCAGGGACTCGGTACAGCCTACCTCGACGGATTCCGCTGGGGGATGGAACATGGCTATGACTACATGACCGAAATGGACGCAGATTTCAGCCACAACCCCGACGACCTACCACGACTGTTACAAGCGTGTAAGGACGGCAAGGGTGATGTAGTCATCGGCTCACGCTACGTCAATGGGAAGATAAGCGTAGTCAACTGGCCCATGACACGCTTGATGATGAGCTACTACGCATCGAAGTACGTAAAGCTCATCACAGGCATGAAAGTGTTTGATGCCACGGCTGGATTCGTATGCTGGAGTAGGCCAGTACTGGAGCGCATGAAGTTCGACAAGGTGAAGTTCGTTGGCTATGCCTTCCAAATCGAAATGAAATACACCGCTACGCGCCTCGGCTTCCACATCCACGAAGTGCCCATTGTCTTCACCGACCGTGTGCTGGGCGAATCGAAGATGAGCATGAAGATATTCAAAGAAGCATTCTTTGGCGTCTTCAGCCTCAGATTCCGCAACTGGAAAAACTACTAAACTATCTCTTATAGGCCGCAGCAACCCCTCAGCAGCGCAACGCTCTCGGGACTCTTCAACAGGGGAATTTCTGTTCCCCACACAGCGGCACACAAACGGCAACACTGGAATATCAATCATTTCTCAGTTATTTTTTACTTCATGAAACGACTCATCACAACCGTAGCTCTTGTACTCGTAGCACTGGCCTCGACAGCACAAGAGAAAATTCTTCAGTGCAGTCAACTTTCTTCTCGCCAACTCTACGTGCAACGCCCTATGCAGGGCTTTGCGTTCGTTCCCGGAACGGACAAGATTGTATACGCAGCAGCCGACGGCTTCCACCTCTTCGACGGCAAGACGACCACCTCTATCTCAAAAGAGGAGGCCACCCGTCTGAAGGGCACCGCCTCCACCACAACCAAAGCCTCCGACCGCGTGGAGAAAGGCGGTAATCTCTATGTCGACGGAAACCTTGTAGCGGAGGGCGACGGCTACAACATTGTACTGGGCGAAAGCGTCCATCGCAACGAATTTGGCATCACAGGCGGCCTCTTCTGGTCTCCTTCTGAAGCACGTCTGGCCTTCTACCGCATGGACCAAAGCATGGTGCGGGACTACCCACTGGTCAACACCAAAGCGCGCGAGGCCGAGCCCCGCAATATCAAATACCCCATGGCCGGCATGAAGAGCCACGAGGTAGAGGTGGGTGTATACGACTGCACCACACACAAGACCATCTACCTGCAGAGCCGCCGCGATTCCACCGTACACGAACGCGAGATGTATCTGACCAACGTAGCTTGGAGTCCCGATGAGCAACACGTCTACATCGCCAAGGTCAACCGTGAGCAAAACCACATGTGGTTGGAGCAATACTCTGCAACAACAGGCCGTTTAGAGAAGATTTTATTCGAGGAACAGAACGACCGCTACGTGGAACCATGTGAGCCGATGATTTTCACTCCCCGTGGAGACCAGTTCCTGTGGTTCTCCATGCGCGACGGTTTCAAACACCTTTACCTCTACCGCGCCGATGGCACCCTCGTCAAGCAGCTCACCTCGGGGGAGTACGAAGTGGAAGAATTCATCCGCTTCGACAAGGCTGGCGATAACATTTTCGTATATGCCAACCGCGACAACCTTGCAGGACGCGATGCCTACCGCATCAACCTCAAGAGCGGTCGCATGGACCGTCTCACCACTGGCAGTGGCACCCACACCGTCGTCCTCAACGACAATGGCGACTGCTTTGTTGACCTCTACTCCTCCGTCTCTGTACCCGCACGCGCTGTGTGGAACAAGGTGCGCTACGGCAAAGAACTGTCCTTCACTAAGACCCGCGAGCTCTACACGGCCGACAATCCACTCAAGGACTACGCCATGCCTACCGTCAAGCTCGGCACTATCAAGGCTGCCGATGGCAAAACCGACCTCTATTACCGCCTCATCACTCCTCCCCACATGGAGCCAGGCAAGAAATATCCAACCTTAGTCTATGTATATGGAGGTCCACACTCCCAGCTCGTAACCGACAGCTGGCTCGGCGGCGGCAATCTTTACTTTGCGTTGCTGGCTCAACACGGTTATGTAGTCTTCACGCTCGACAACAGAGGCACGGACAACCGTGGCTTTGAATTTGAGAGTTGCACCCACCGCCGCTTGGGACAAGTCGAACTGGCCGATCAGATGGAGGGTGTGAAATACCTACAGTCGCTCCCCTACGTTGACACCTCTCGCATGGGGGTGGAAGGCTGGAGTTTCGGAGGATTCATGACTATCACCATGAAGCTGGCTCATCCTGAAGTATTCAAGGTGGGCTGTGCTGGTGGGCCAGTCATCGATTGGAAGTGGTACGAAATCATGTATGGCGAACGCTATATGGACCAGCCTGAAGAGAATCCCGTCGGCTACGCCTCGGCTTCGCTGCTCGACAAGGCCAAGAACCTGAGCGGACGCCTACTCGTCATACATGGGGCAGAGGACAACACCGTGGTCTGGCAACACTCGCTGGAGTTCATCGAGCGTTGCATCAACAACTACAAGCAGGTGGACTACTTTGTCTATCCCCACCACGAGCACAACGTTACCTGGCCAGAGCGCACACATCTGTACCAGAAGATGTTCGACTACTATGAGACACATCTAAAGTAGCCATCCTACGGCACTGTATCACACAAAGAGGGAGGCCATCCGCTGCGCGGATGGCCTCCCTCTTTTTATCGCCACTCTATGGATGGCTGTTTCCAACTTCTCAGTTGGTCATGCCGTTCAGAGGAGCTTCTTCTTCAGGTTGACAATCATGTCCTCGGTCATGCGATCCAAGTCATATTGCGGGTTCCATCCCCACTCATTGCGTGCGCAACTGTCGTCCATCTTGTCGGGCCAGCTGTCAGCTATAGCTTGCTTAATGGGTTCTGGCTCGTAGGTCATCACGAAGTTAGGATAGTGTTTCTTGATGGCGTTGTAGATGATTTCCGGGTCAAAACTCATAGAGGTTACGTTGAACGAATTGCGGTGCACGAGTTTCGATGCATCAGCCTCCATGATGTCAATCATGGCTTTCTGGGCATCGGGCATGTACATCATGTCCATATACGTCCCTTTCTTGAGGGGGCAAACGAATGGTTCACCCTTCACTGCAGCGTAGTATATCTCCACTGCATAATCAGTGGTGCCGCCTCCGGGGAGTGTCTGGTAGCTGATAAGTCCTGGGAAGCGTACCGAACGGGTGTCAACGCCGAAGCGGGTGAAATAGTAGTCCGAAAGCAATTCTCCCGTTACCTTGGTTACGCCATAGATAGTGTTAGGACGCTGTATGGTGTCCTGCGGCGTGTTGTCATGCGGTGTGGAGGGGCCAAAGGCTCCTATGGACGAGGGGGTGAACACGGCACAGCCGAAGAGTCTTGCCACTTCAAGGCAGTTCACAAGGCTGCCGATTCCGACGTTCCAACCCAACATGGGGTTCAATTCGGCCGTGGCACTTAGGATGGCGGCCAGGTTATAAATCGTGTCAATGTTGTACTGCTTGACGGCAGTTGCAATTTGCATGATTTGGGTCGAGTCAATGCGTTCAATGGGGCCACGCTCGTAGGGGTCGCCCTTTAGCGGACGGAGGTCGCTGCACACCACATTGCTGTCGCCATAGATGTCTCTCAGATTGCGGGTGAGTTCCGAACCGATTTGGCCACCTGCACCAACGATAAGAATTCTTTTCATTGTAGTATTCTGTATTGATTGTTGAACTATACTAATGTTTTTTCTCTCAACCGTGTAAACCAACGTTCTTGAGGTTTGCACGACGGTGCAAAGATACTAAACATTCTGTTCCCTGCGCCGAAAAGGTTGCGCTGCTCTTATTGCTGCTGTTTCATGTACTCTTCCAGGAGCCGCTGCACATATTTGCCGAACACGTCAAACTCGATGTTGACCACCGTTCCAGTGGGGCGAGGGTTGCCCATCTCGTCGGTGTCGTCGCCACGGAAGTTGTGGAAGTTGGTTACTTCGTAAGTGTAGGGGATGATGGAGACACTGAATTTGCCGCGATCACTGTCCACCACCGTGAGGCTTACCCCATTGATGCTGATGCTGCCTTTGGGCACTGTGATGGACGGAGCCGTTGTGGGGTCGTACTCAAAATAGAAGCGCCAGGAGCCATGCTCGTCGACCACGCGCGTGCAGCGTGCTGTCTGGTCAACGTGGCCCTGCACGATGTGGCCGTCGAAGCGCCCGTCCATCCGCATGGAGCGTTCCACGTTCACCTCACTTCCCACCTGCCACGTTGACAGATTGGTCCGTTGCATAGTCTCCAGCATGGCCGTCACTACATACTCTTTCCTCTCCGGGTTGATGCGCACCACGGTGAGGCAGCAGCCGTCGTGTGCCATACTTTGGTTAATCTTCAGCTCCTCGGCAAAGGGAGCTGTAAGTGTGAAGTGGTAGTTGGTTTTCTCTTTGGCTATAGCCACCACGCGGGCAGTCGTTTCGATAATTCCTGTAAACATGTTGTACTAATCTTTGCGCTGCATAACGTTTCGCCACCTTATATTATTATACGCTTTTGCTGCAATAGGGCCATGTTTTCCGCTGTGGTTTCGGGGCAACTGCAGTTGCGCATTCGGGCGAAAGTTCGTACCTTTGCACATTCGTTGTCGCTCTGCAGCCGCATTCCGATGCAACACACCGTGGGTGGCGTTTCTTCGGCTAAATTTCCTTTTTCCCTACAGAACTGAGCCTCCCGTGCCGTACGGCACGGGAGGCTGTTGCCGTGCAGCACAGAGCACCACCCTACATTATCCACCACTATATCAGCACAGAAGCCCTCCAATACGCCGTACGGCATCCACCCTCCTACCGTACGCCTTCTCGCCTGCAGTCGTACGACGTAGGTCCCCACGCCGTACGGCCGCCGAGCCGATGCCCCACACGGCCTGTTGTCCCCCACCCTCCACCCCGTGCGCATTGCTCATAGGCTCCGACATACTAAAGCCCTCACTTTTGAGTTACACAGTGAGTGCGCCATTGTGCGCTTTTGTTGAACCGCATAAACTGACCTCAACCTTGAAACTATTAGCCCTCCTGCTCAGCCTGTCGCTCCTCGTGGTAACCCACGAGTTGGGGCACCTCGGCTTTGCCAAACTTTTCGGCGTGCGTGTACGTCGCTTCTACATGTTCTTCAACCCTGGTTTCTCACTGTTTAAAGCCAAGAAATTCGGGGGTAAATGGCACTTCCTCTTCTTCAACAAGGAGCATCCCGCCGAATGGGACGAGCAGGAGCCCGACAACACGTTGTGGGGCATCGGTTGGCTTCCCCTCGGTGGCTACTGCGATATAGCTGGCATGATAGACGAGACCAAAGGCGCCGACCAACTGGAAAAAGAGCCCCAGCCGTGGGAATATCGCAGCAAGCCCGCATGGCAACGGCTCTGCATCATCAGTGGCGGAGTGCTTGTCAACTTCATCTCCGCCCTGCTTATCTACAGCTGTATCTTTGCCCACTGGGGGAAAGACGAGTTGCCACTGCACAACGCCAGCCTCGGTTACGACTACCATGAGATTCTGCACAGTGAGGGATTGCGCGACGGCGACATCATCTGGAGCATCGACGGCCAAGAGGTGAACGATTTTGCCGAGGCACAGCAGCAACTGCTCCTCAACAAGCCCACCTGGCTCACCGTGCAGCGCACCTTCCCTGCCGATAGCCTGCGGCCCACCGACAGTACGGCCATGGTTGACATCATGCTCAGCGATAGCCTCCAAGCACGACTCCTGCGCGAAAACCCGCCTGCGCTGATGAGCCTGCGCATGCCCTTTGTGGTGCGCGAATTCGTGGCTGGCAGCGCCGCCAAGGCCGCAGGGCTGATGGAGGGCGACAGCATAGTAAGCATAGCTGGCGAACCCACCACGACCTATTTCGACGTAGTGGCAGCCCTGTCAGACCACGCCTCCGAATCCATCACCGTAGACTACTTCCGCGCCGACTCGGCAGGACAACGCCAACTGCACCAGTCGGTAGTGCAACTTGGCGGCGACGCCAAACTCGGCATCTTCCCGAAAGACCCCATCGAAGTGTTCAACGCCACCCACACCGACTACACACTGCTGCAAGCCATACCGGTCGGCATCAAGTACGGATGGGAAACGCTGGCCACCTATGTCAGCTCGATGAAGCTCATCTTCACCAAGGAGGGAGCCAAGAGCCTCGGTGGCTTTGGCACCCTGGGCAGCATGTTCCCTCGCCAGTGGGACTGGCTGCGTTTTTGGAACATCACTGCGCTATTGGCCATCGTACTGGCCTTCATGAACATCATTCCCATACCAGGTTTGGACGGCGGCCATATACTATTTACCCTTTGGGAGCTCATCACCCGCCGCAAACCCTCAGACCGCTTCCTTGAGGTGGCGCAGAGCATCGGCATGATACTCCTGCTCGTCCTCTTGGTATGGGCCAACGGCAACGACCTCATTCGATGGATATCCAAATGGTTCTAAACAGGGCCGCGTAGTCCACACGCCAACGCCTGCCTCCGCGCACCCCACCAGCCACAACCACCACCAACCTACACCCCCGTGAAGAAAGCCGACCGCTACATCCTGCGCTCCTTCTTGGGCCCACTGCTTCTCACCTTCTCCATAGCCATATTTGTGCTACTGATGCAGTTCGTGTGGAAGTACATCGACGACATGGTGGGCAAAGGGCTGGACTTTGGCATCATCCTACAGCTGCTGTTCTACGCCGCAGCCACCTTCGTCCCCATGGCGTTGCCCATAGCGGTGCTCTTCGCCTCTATCATGACCATGGGCAACCTCGGCGAGAAATACGAACTGGTAGCCCTCAAAGCTGGCGGCATACCAGTGTGGCGCATCATGATGCCCATGGCCGTAGTAGTACTCCTGCTGACAGGTACCGCTTTCTACTTCGCCAACAACATCATGCCCGTGGCCATGCTCAAGTACAAGTCCACGCTCTTCGACGTTACGCGCAAGAAACCAGCCCTCAACATCAAGCCCAGCGAGTACTACACCGAACTGGATGGCTACGTCATCCGTATTGACCACAAGGCTTCGGACGGGCGCACCCTGCAGGGCATCCTTATCTATGACCAAACCAAGACCTCGATGCAACAGACCGTCATCGTGGCCGACAGCGGCTCTATGCAAACAACCCCAGACGACCGCACTTTGCTATTGACCCTCCACCACGGGCACATCTACACCGAACGCTATGACGGGCGCAACCGAAACACAAGACCCTTTACCACCATCGACTTCGACAAGCAAGTCATCAGCTTTGACCTCTCCTCATTCGCCTTCAACAAGAGCGACCAAGATTTCTTTAAGGGGAACTACCAGATGATGAACATCAGCCAGCTCATGGAATCAGCACATCAGCTGGAAACCACACAGGAACAACGCTACGCTGAGTTCGCCACCGATATGGACAAAAAACTACAGTGGCTTGCACGGCTGAAGCACCCCACGGCCGACCTCACAACCACTGCAACCGCAGCCGACAACAGCTTGGCTCCAGACTCGCTACTCTTTGCCACCCTCGACGAAAGCTACGAGCCCCCTCTCGCCTCGTCCACAGACACCGCGACCGTACCCCCTCCGTTCCACCCCGACCTGATGCAAACCGTAGACTCCACACTGCGCTACAACATCGTCAACAGCGCCATAAGCCGTTGCCAATCGGCCATGACCGACATCGCCATGTATGGCACCATCACCGAATCGGACGAGGAATTCATCAACCGCCACTACATCGAATGGCATCGGAAGTTCACCCTCTCGGTGGCCTGCATCGTACTGTTCCTCATTGGAGCACCGTTCGGCTCTATCGTGCGCAAGGGGGGACTTGGCGTACCACTGGTGGCCAGCGTACTGTTCTTCGTAGTGTACTACATGATAGGCATGATAGCCGAGAAGTCGGTGCGCGAATCGGCCATCCAGCCTGCGGGCATGTGGATTTCCACCCTCGTATTGCTCCCCATAGGCCTGCTACTCACCGTAGAAGCCACTTCGGATGCCAAGATATTCGACCCCGCCACATGGCGCAATCTACTTGGCCGCCGCTCTCGCAGCCAACGCCATTCGGCACACTCCACTGCGCCATCACCTCAGCAAGACACATCAAACACACCACAATAAGCACACCATTACACTATGAAAGAGAACTATCTCATATCAGGCATCCAGCAGATTGGCGTAGGTTGCACTCGTTTCGAAGAATCCTGGAAATGGTACATAGACATGTTTGGCATGGATGTCCGCATACTGGAGGACGACACCGTGGCCGAACGCATGCTGCCCTACACCGGTGGCCAGCCCCACCGCAGACACGCCTGCATAGCTGTCAACCTGCAGGGCGGCGGCGGATTTGAGATATGGCAATACAGCGACCGCACACCAACACCGTGCGACTTTGAGGTGGCAGCCGGCGACTTGGGCATCTTCGCCGCCAAGTTGAAATGCAAGGACGTGAAGGCCTTCCACCACGAGTTGCAACAGAAGAAGCAGACCGACAACCACGACTGGCTACTGGGCGACGTAGTCTCCACACCCGAAGGCACACCAGCGTTCACCCTACGCGACCCGTGGGGGAACTACTTTTATGTGGAGCATCGCACCGACGTGTTTATTGAACAGCACCGCCTTAACGGGGGCATCAGCGGTGCCATGGTAGGCAGTACCGATGCCGACCGTTCACTCCCCTTCTACCGCGACCTGCTGGGCTACGACACGGTGGTGTACGACCGCACCGACACCTTTGCCGACCTCGCTACCTTCAACGGTGGCAACGGCCGATTCCGCCGCATCAAGTTGCGCCACTCCGCTCCTCGACGTGGCGCTTTTGCACCACTGCTGGGACCTTCCACCATTGAGATATTGCAACCGATAGACCGCACCCCACGCAAGATTTACGAAGGCCGTCTGTGGGGCGACCCTGGGTTCATTCAACTCTGCTTCGACGTAACCAACATGCGCGCCCTGGAGCAGCGATGCAACGAGCTTGGACATCCTTTCACTGTAGACAGCTGCCGAGACAACGGACACTTTGACATGGGAGAGGCCAGCGGTCATTTCACCTACATCGAAGACCCCGACGGAACCCTCGTAGAACTGGTGGAGGCACACAAACTCACCGTGCTCAAACGTCCCCACATCTACATCAACATGCTCAACCGCGACCGCGAAAAAGCCTTCCCCAAGTTGTTTTTCCGCCTGATGGGACTGAGTAAAGTCAAGCTCTGACCCCTGCCATTGACATTTGGACACCCTGCCTCCCCTTAGCACGAATTCTGCGGCACCTACCTACAAAAACACGAACAGACAAGAAATACAACAACCATGATCATCTCCATCTGCCTGCTGATACTGGCCTACACCCTGAGCGGCCGCGACGTACGCCCACTACTCAACAAGGTGCGCAACGCCAACTGGGTGAAACGATTTGGACGGCTGTTCAAACTGCTCAAGCGACATGCCCTCAAGGCTGGACGCTTCGCCACCAAACCGCTGCTGCAACTCTATTATGTAGTAACCGATAGTGAAACTACGCTCGGCGAGAAGGCCCTGATATACGGATGCCTAATCTACATCGTCATGCCCGCCAGCATCATACCACAGCGCATCTTCAAAGTGCTGGGGCTGGCCGATGAGGGGCTGGCCTTAGCCACTGTAGTGCGCAAAGTCAAAAGCAAGATTAACGCCGATATAGACGCTAAGGTAGAAGAGACGCTGAACCGCTGGTTTAAGGACGAGGAAGAAGCGCCCGGTACCAAAACCTCTGCATCATCGCAGATTGACGAGTGAGGCCCAACTGGACACGATGTGCATCGCAATGCCCGTCGGCCTACGCTGTCGAGGCATCGGTCGATGACAGACTATGCTCGTAGCGTAGCACTTGTGCCACATACCACCCACCGAGCACGACGGCCATCAGTCCGCTACCCACAGCAAAACCCTGCACCGCCAATAGGAAACTGCCAGCGCGTACGCCCACCCACAGTCCAGCAGCGCGCAGCAACAACTGCATGCAAAAGAGGATGAACTCCTGTTTCTGAGTGGCGAAAACGCTGCTCACAAACAGCAGCGACCCACTGCCCACAAGCAGATAGAGCCACGGCAAAACAGCTCGCACATAGGGCGCACAGCCTGCCCACCGTCCACCAAAGAAGAATGAAAACAGGGGCTCCGCAAAGCAGTAGCCTACCACAAACAGAGGTAAAGCGCAGCCCATCAGTGCCAATAGAAAACGGCGCAACATGGGCCACACGTGTTGTCGACACCTGACGCGCTCGGCCATTCGCACATAGAGCATACGCTCGGCCACCGTATTGACAATGCCAACTGGTCGCAAGGTGAACGTCAGTGCTAACGAGAGCAGTCCCACCTCCGCCCTGTCAAAGTAGAGTGCCACCCAAAGAAACGGGAGATTCATAGACAACCCCGCCACGAATTCTTTCGGCATGGAGTAGAGAGGAAAATTGCGGTAAGTACGAGCCACAGTTCGCAGTTGACCTCCTTTTATGGGAACACGCGACAAGTGCTTGCGGCAAAGCACTCTGTAAGCGAGCCAACTCACCATGCGTCCCACCACTGCTCCGACGGGCATACCACCCACATCCGCCCAAGCATGACGCACACGAAGAAGCGTGGCAGCCAACTTGGCCACCAATCCTGCAGTGGCCTCTCCTGCCTCCACAGACGCCATGAGCTGGAAGCGCCGATAACGATTGGCCAACATGGAATAGACTCGCCCACCGCCTGTGAAGAAGACCATAGGCGGAATGAACAGTGCCAGCGCACCGAGGGTGCGAGTCTGCCCTGGTAGACAATCGGCCCACCACAACACACCTATTATTAATAGCAGCAGCGTGGACACCCCCGCATTGAGGCGCATAGCCAACCGCGATACAGTGGCGGCCTCCTCATCCGTAGGGGCAACGACGGTGGCCATCTCGTATTTGCAGGTGGAAAGAATAATGAGTATCTCTAAATAGCTGCAGAAGATGGCATAGATGCCGAAGGCTTCAGGCGAATAGAGTCGGGTAAGGAGCAGGTAACCCACAAAGGCTATGACCTGCGCCCACAACTGCCCAGAGAGCAGTGCCGCCCCATCGCGCAGCGCCCTCTTCATATCTCGCCATTGTATTTTCGAAGCACCCACTCAACACCCAACAGCAGCACAAGCAGTGCCAGCACCCAGGGTAGACGTAAAAGTTCCACGTAGCGCGTGTGGGCGTGCAACATCGTAACCGCATCCACACGCGACTTGATTAGATCGGGTAGTTGTTGCACCTCACTCGGGTAGAGCATTGTACCACCTGTCAGCGAGGAGAGTGAGTACATCAAGCCGTGGTTGGCCACCAAATTAATGTCCTCCAAGTTTAACGCCTCGACCACAAATGAGCCTTCGCTCTGGTAGTGCTGACCACCGAGCGTAGTGGACGCACGATAGCGATAGCGGCCAGCTGGAAGCTGACCCATGCTGAGCCGATAGGAGGACGCACGGCGTGAGAAGGTAAACTCCACCTCGTGCTGTGACGAGTCAATCAGCATCAGCACTGCATCGGGCGCATTGATGGGCTCGTAGTTGTCGTTGTAGAGTTCGGCTTCCACCACTACGTCTTCGCCCGACTGCCACACGCGTTGTGTCTCCACATGAAAACGCTCTTTGTCTGGCTGCAGGGAGGTATATACCAATAGCTTGTTCAACCAATTGTCGAAGTTTGTATGTCCGCCCGAGAGTTTGTAGTCTGCCAATCGCCACCGCCACAGTCCTTCGCCAGCCACAACAGCACAGCGGGTGCCACGCACATTTCCCACACATACCAGCGGCTGCTCGCTCACCACATTGCCCATGCGCGCATAGAAAAGAGTCTGCACCGACGGGGCTACTCGGTAGTCGCCGAAAGGCGCCACGAGCGGAGGCAGTTCGGAGAAAACCTGCTTCACCTCGTCGTCGAGCGTAAAGGCAGAAAAAGAATTATTAACCTGTGCTATAACCTCATTGGTTCGCTGCAACCGAGAAACGATTTGTAGACCAGTGCCCAGATTGTTGAATCGTGCCAAGTCCACACCCGTACCGAGCACCATGATGACAGGTACACGTGCCTCAATGACTTTCCGCACCAGGTCTGCACCTGGCATGCCCAAGGCAGGAATCCTGTGCAACACCACCAAGTCGAAGTCGGACAACTTGGCCTTAAACGTAGAAGCAAGGAAGGTCTCTACCTCATAGCCTTCATGTCCACCAATGCTCTGCTGCAAGGCGGCCACATCGGGGTGAGGCGCAGCAGCTATAATGGCCACATGTTGTCGCCCATCCACCACTTCTACCACAACCTGCTGCACGTTGTTGCGCGACGAGGTTTCCCCATCAAGCACGCTGAGACGCACCACATAATTGTGAACCCCCTCCTTGTCGGCATCGACCTCGACCGAAATATTTTGCAGGTCGTCGTCGGCAGCATAGGCGACATGCTGCTGATGCATCACACGCCCGTCGCACTCCACACTGAGCTGTGCCGTACGACCCTTGAGCCGCGAGGCGCGCACCGCCACATTCATCACAAAACGACTGCCCAAGAAGGCCACTTTGTTGCACCGCACGCTTGCCACGGCCGCATCGCACCGCACCGAAGTGTCGCCCAAGGCCACAGCAAAGAGCGGACAGCCAACAGCCTCGGCCAAATGTTCGGGCGACGAACCACGGTTATACAGCCCGTCGCCAGTAAGGACGACCGCAGCGAGGTTGCGACCTGCATATTGCTCACGCATGGAGGTCAACAGTGCAGAAAGGTCGGTGGAATGCTCAACGCCTTCAGCTGGAGCAAAGTCGGGTTGGCGCACCACCTCAGTACCATAAGTGTAACTGTGCAGGCTGTAGTCGTGCGCCAAGCGGTTGACCACTTGGCTCAACTGGGCTGCATACTCGCCCCTATACAGAGCCGAGTCGCGGCAAAGAAAGGGAGATTGGGAGTTGTCTTGTGCCACAACCACAATGGGTTTCTCCTCCTCGGAGACCGTGCGCTTCACTAAAGGAGTAAGCAGTAAGAAGGCGAGCAGCGATACCGCACTTCCACGCAACACGGTGGCTATCCACTGCCACCTGTGGGATTCTGAAGAACGGTCGCCACGGCGACGACCCAGCACATACAGGCCTGCGGCGTAGGCCACACCAAGTAGCACACAAAGCGCGACGGTCCAGAGCGGTTGTTGTAGCGATAAGTGCATAGAAGTAGGCTCATAACTAAGAAGTGGGGGTTTTATTGCCCTCGCGTTGCAGTTCGACACCCCCTATGCATGCCTCATAGGTCTGCGTAGAGGCAATTGGTTGCCCGATGCACGCCTGTAGTAATGGTGCTGCTGCGCAAGCCTGTCAAGCCTAATTTGGAGAGCCCACTCTTTTTCCGTACCTTTGCACCCCATAAAGTACACCTATAATAATAATGTATACACCAATGAGACCAACACATTGCTCCTTGCGCAGCCTGCTGGCTGTACTGCTGATTGCATGTCTGTCGCTGCCTGCACTGGCCGATGAAGGCATGTGGATACCAATGCTGCTACAACGCAACGAGGCCGACATGCAGGCCAAAGGCATGCACATTAGTGCGAAAGACATTTACGACATCAACAACGCTTGTCTGAAGGATGCTGTCATCCTGTTCAATCAGGGTTGCACGGGTGAATTTGTCAGCCCCGAGGGATTGTTCCTTACCAACCACCACTGCGGCTACTACTACATCACCAGCCACAGCACGGTGGCTCACGACTATTTGACGCGCGGCTTTTGGGCCATGACGCGCGAAGAGGAACTGCCCTGCCCTGGATTGACTGCCACACGGTTGGTGCGCATGGAGGACGTTACGGCACAGGTACTGGAGGGTGTATCTGCCGATGCCTCGGAACTCGAGCGCAGCCAGCTCATTGATGAGCACATTGCCTACATCATTTCTCAGGCCACGCAGGGCACCCACTACCGAGCCATCGTGAAGCCGTTCTACTATGGCAACCAGTACTTCATGTACGTTAACGAGGTATTTACCGACGTGCGCCTTGTGGGTGCACCACCCAGCAACATCGGTAAGTTTGGTGGCGACACAGACAACTGGATGTGGCCCCGCCACACTGGCGACTTCAGCATGTTTCGCGTCTATGTGAACCGCGAGGGGAAGCCCGCCCCCTACAGCACTGACAATGTACCCTACCAGCCGAAGAAGCACCTCGAGATATCGCTAAAGGGGGTGCAAGAGGGTGATTTCACCTTCGTCTTTGGCTACCCAGGAACCACGCATCGCTACGTAACGTCCGATGCAGTAGACTTGGCCGCCAACGTGCAGAACCCCATCTGCATCGACCTACGCACCATACGTCTAAAGCACTACAACAACGCCATGAACCGAAACGCTGCCCTGCGTCTGAAGTACGCCAGCCGTGTGGCCTCCATTGCCAACGGGTGGAAGAAGTGGCAGGGCGAAAGCCAGGGCATAGCCCGCCTGAAAGGGGTGGAACAGAAGCAGGAGCAAGAGCGTTTGTTTCAACGCTGGGCCGACAACAACAACGAGTATCGCGACGTGCTAACCAAGCTGCACAACGCTTACACCCAGTTGCGTCCGCTACAGGAGCGCGCGGTGTATTTCAGCGAAGGGGTGCACGCCAGCGACTTCATGGGCACCGCCGCCAAGCTGTTCCAGCTGGCCACCACACCCGACAGCTTGGCACAGCGGCACGCCGATGAGACCTCGTACGCCTACGAGCCTACCGATGTGGACAGTGCCATCTTCATCGAGACGATGCGCTACGTTATGAAGCACAATCCGCAGTGGGGCTTCGCCGTAGCGCATCCCACCGAAGCTCAGGCCACCGAGGAGTTGCAGCGCATCTACCATAGCTCGAGAATACTGAACAAGGCTAGCCTTGACAGCGTGAAGCAGCATGTTGCCCAGTGCGACCAGTGGCTCAACGACCCCGCCGTGGACCTCTATTCCTCGGCACTCGACTATGCCTTCACCGCAGATCAGCAGCATGAACGCCGACGCCTCAATGTCGACATCAACCGCCTGATGCGCACCTATGTGCGAGGCCTGATGGCCATGTATCCAGACAGCAACTTCTTCCCCGATGCTAACCTCACCCTGCGCGTGGCCTATGGCCATGTGTCCGGCTTCCACCCACGCGACGGCGTGTATTACAAGCCCTACAGCACACTTGACGGCATTCTGCAAAAAGAGAACCCCGACATATACGACTATGTGGTCGAGCCGAAGCTCAAGTCGCTCCACTACCGCCGCGACTATGCGCCCTACGCCGATGAGAATGGTGCCATGCCTGTAGGCTTCATCGCTACAAACCACACTACAGGGGGCAACAGTGGCAGCCCTGTGCTGGATGCCGACGGACGCTTGATCGGTATCAACTTCGACCGCTGCTGGGAGGGAACCATGAGCGACCTGCTGTTCGACCCCGACTATTGTCGCAACATCTGCCTCGACATCCGCTACTGCCTCTTCATCATCGACAAGTTTGCCGATGCCAAGCACTTGGTGGACGAGATGACCCTCATCCAGTAACCCGACAGTATTCCACACACAAGTAAACCCGAATGGCCACACGCCCATTCGGGTTTACTTGTACCATACAACCAGATGAATACTCAGTATTCAGAGCACAACACTATAGACTCTCAGTGTACTGAGAATACAACCAACAGTACACTGAGAGTTGGTACTCCTGTGCCGAGCCTGCCGAGCCAACTGTTCGGACACCTCAAGGAGATAACCGATGCCCTCCCGCTTGCCTGTACTGAGCCTGCCGATCCCACTGCTCGGACTCTTCTCGGACGAGGCACAGGCGCACGGCAACACAAGTCCTCACTTTAATACCTTACCCGTACCTCTGCAATGACTGCACTTGCCGCGATCCGACTTGCAATTGGCACACGGTATTTTATCCAATCCGAAGCCCTCATCCTGCATACCAGTACCGTTGCATGTACGACACTTCCCGTTGCCTGGAATACTACAAAACGGGCAGTCCTTGTACCCACTGCGACTCTCGTAAAACTCTCTATTCTGCTGCTTAATGTGCTCCCACCTACTGTTGTCGTAGGTACTACCCGAAGATCCTCCATTGTTCCTTTGTTCCTGCTGTAAATCCGCATAGGCCTGCGCCTCAATCTGTAGGCGGCGCTGCTTGTACTCTTCCCACGAAAGGAGTGAACCGTCTGGGTTCAGCATATAGCCAGGATTCTTCCTGTAATTCTCATACTCCTGCCGCCACTGCGCCTCCTTGGCTGCCTGCTGAGCTGCCATCTGCATCTGAGTCTGCTGCATGATACGCTGTGGGGCGGTGGCAAACTCGTACTGCATACGGCGCTCGCTCTGCGCCATAATGCGGTTGGCATTGGCAATGGCCGCATCGGCGCCATCGCCGTAGTGGTAGGTGGATCCGCCGAGGGAGGGCGACGAATAAGATGACGAGCCATAAGGCGACGAACCATAGGAGGAGTTGGCATAGTTGGCTGCAACATACGAACTTGCCACCACTGCAGTAGCTACCAATGCTCCAGCCATCACCTGCCCGAAAGCCTCCCACCGCTGCTGGCGGCGCTGCGCCACCATCTTATTGCACTTGTCTTGCATATCGCTCGCCTGCGAGGCAAGCTTCTTGTTCTTTTCCTCATATGAAGCCACTAATCTCGCCTCTTCGAAAGCCTTTGCAGCCTTTTTGTATGATTCCTCATTATAGAGCGAAGCCCCCATATTGTAGTAAGCATAGGACGACCTGTGGTAGTGCAGAGCTTTCTTGTATTCATCAGCCGCATCAGAGTAAGACTTCTTCGCAAATAGACGGTCTCCTTCCTCAACATGAGAGTCATACAGGTTATGATAACTCTTATATGGCTTATTATCTGCATCAAGGAACACACCAATAGAGGTAGGCTTGCCTGCCGCAAGGAAATAGAAACCATTCTTAGCATTGTATGCCAACGGTGCATGCCACTTAAGAGGAACTATTTCCTTCCCATTCTGGTCGCACACCCCATAAAGGCCATTCTTCTCTACAACATAATAACTCCCTCTTTCATCAGTCCGCGACATACAGACAATGCCCGTGTACCCCCTGTCGGGCGAGATGAGCTCCTTATTCTGAGCCCAATATGCCCACACACCGACATTCTTACCTTTGACTACCAGCATGGTGCAACCCCTCACCGTATCTCCATTCGGCCGGATGCACATCGGATCCTCTACAAGAAACATATTAGTATAACCCTTCTTGCGCGTCTCCTTATTTGTCCACACCGTACTGTCGCCCACATATTTCACCATCCTACGGTCGCCCGCCACCATAAACAGACGCATCACATTCGGATCACCAGCCACCATGCGCGAATCCACATCCTTATACTCCTTGCTGCACGGAGCCCCATTCACATCCAAATAGACCGCATCGGCATACGGGTTACGACCCGACACCTTGAACCCACCATCCGTAGTGTAACTTACACCGCCATAGCGCACGGGCACCAGCTCGTCGCCACTCACCGCACAAGCACCCCACTTGCCACCACGCCGTACGCGGAAGTAGCCCACATGCCCCTCTACTGGCACAAACACCACTCTGCTATAGGCACTGCTAAATGGCAACACCTCGCGTTCACGAGAATCGTACACCACCTCACATCCACCGCTCGACACCTTCACCCAAGTGGAATCGCCCACCTTGAATCGCACCGAACTGAGGACTGCACCTTTCTTCTCCTCACGCTTACTACTTGTGACAGCGGGCTTCTCCGCCTCACTCTTGCCGCTGACCGAGCCCTTTTCATCGCCGTCTAACGAAAAGATAACCACGCTACTGCGCACACTTTCAGATAATGGCTTCCTCGCATTATCCAGTTTCTCGCGCTTCTTAGCCGCTCTCACCTCCATTGTTGATGATTCCAATGAGGCCAGAGCCTGCTCCTTCGTAAGCTGCTGACTCTGCCATAGCGCAGGCCTCTTTGCAGCATTAAACCGAGCGAGGTCGGCCGACTTGGAGAGGTCGTACGAGCCTGGTGCTACTGAAGCACCGTTGAGCGACACTGTGTGGTACACACCCAACGAATCGCGGCAACAGAACCGCTTTTCAGCCCTTCGATACCCAACATCCGAATAGCCACCCTCGAACGGCACTATACATTCGCCCTGAATATTGTAGACAGCTTTCGCCCGAACGCCACGCTTTTCCACCTTAAACAGGCCATCACCCTGGTGGAAGATGTAACTGAGTCCAAGACTTCGCGGCAACACAACCTCCCCCCGACTGTTGTACCCTTCACACTCTCCGGCATAGAATACTTGCCACAATCCACCACCACAATAGAAAGGAAGCGCATGCGTAGGCGGCGTGATTTGCTTTCCATCAATCGTGTAGGCCGCCATAGTAGCACCCTCAAATCTGTAGAGTTTCCAGCGCACGGGGGCATCATCATGCTTGCTTGCCAAGCTGTCCACCCGCTCCTCTATCTTTACCACCTTCGGGGTCGAGCCCTTCGACGACTGTGCATGCGCCGTTCTTACAACCATGCACAACCCCATTACCAACAGCCCCATGATGCTCACCCGCATCCAATGTGTACTATTCTTCATAGTCTATCTCTGCATATATATAATATATGTATATGCTCCCTATCATTCCCTCATTGACTCACGGCCACACATCACCCACTGCTGGCAATCCATATTCAATGCACTGTAAAGACACCCTATGATAGAGGAACTACAAACAACATAATGAAGAAACTGCTATCATCAAAAAAAAGTAAGAACCACCGAAAACAAAAGAGGGGGAACACTCCTCTTGCAACAAGTATTCCCCCTTTCTTTTAGCGCATTGTGCCAATTACAGCACCTGCACAGCTTCTATCAAGCCCTTGCCAATCTCGATAGCCTCTTCGTTTTGAGGAATGAGGTTCCAGTGGCGTTGTGGCAGCGAGTGCTCCAGTCCTTCGTGGATGTACTGCTTGTCGACAATAGGTTTCAGTTTGAGGAAGCCGCCGAGCACCACCATGTTGAACACCTTGCTGATGCCGAGCTCTTGAGCCTTAGCGGTAGCAGCTATCTTATAGATGTTGATGTCCTTGCGCGTAGGCTCGTGGGTAATGCCGTTGGGGTCGTAGATAAGCAGACCGCCAGGCTTCACGCTGTGCTCAAACTTATCGAGCGACTGCTGGTTGAGGATAATGGCCGTGTCGAACTGGTTGATGATAGGAGAGCTGATGCGATCGTCGCTGATGATGACGCTCACATTGGCTGTACCGCCACGCATTTCGGGACCGTAAGAAGGCATCCAACTGACCTCCTTGTCTTGCATAACGCCAGAGTAGGCCAAGATTTTACCCATAGAGAGCACACCTTGTCCACCGAAACCGGCTATGATGATTTCTTCTGTCATGGTTATCGTGTGTTTTATTTGTTCAATACTGAAGTGTTGTACCCTGTCTGATTACTTGTTGACCACGGTCAACGGATGGCTCAGCACAAGGCGGTTGGCATCGATACCTTCGGCTATCTTGCCGTCCACTTTGATATCGCCGATGGGGTAGTTGGGGAACATGTTCTCTTCCATCCACTTGTTGGCAGCCACAGGCGTCATCTTCCAACCCGAATTGCAGTTGGACACTATCTCCACAAAGGAAACGCCCTTTTGCAACTTCTGGTTCTCAAAGGCTTTGCGGATAGCAGCTTTAGCCTTACGCACGGCGGCCGGTGTCTGCACGCTCTGACGGGTTACGTAGTACGTACCTGGTAGCGTAGCCAGCAGCTCGGTGATGCGCAATGGGTAGCCGTTGAGGGCCACATTGCGGCCATAAGGAGTGGTAGCACTTTTCATGCCCACGAGTGTAGTAGGCGCCATTTGGCCACCAGTCATACCGTAGATACCGTTATTGACGAATATCATGGTAATATTCTCTCCGCGGTTGCAAGCATGGATGGTTTCAGCCGTACCGATAGCTGCCAAGTCGCCGTCGCCTTGATAGGTAAAGACGAAGCAGTCGGGGTTCAGACGCTTGATGGCAGTGGCCAATGCAGGTGCACGACCGTGTGCAGCCTCTTGGAAGTCCACGTCGAAATAGTTGTATGCCATCACCGAGCAGCCCACTGGCGACACGCCGACAGTCTTGTCTTGGATGCCCATCTCGTCTATCACCTCAGCCACCAAGCGGTGGGTAGTGCCGTGGCCGCAACCCGGGCAGTAGTGCAACACTGCGTCGGTAAGAACCTTGGTCTTGGTGTAGACCTCAGTGTAGCCTTGGTTCAGCAATTCTTGCTTGCGTTGTTCTATATCAGTATTTGCCATGATTGTCTTATTTTATAATTTTGGTTTCTAATGCTTCCAGTACCTCGGTCGGAGTCGGGATGATGCCGCCGAAACGACCAAAATGCTCAGTCTTGATGCTGCAATTGGTAGCGAGCTTAACGTCCTCAATCATCTGGCCAGCACTCATTTCTACACAGAGTATACCCTTCACGTTCTTGGCAACTTCTTGCAACTGCTTCGTGGGAAAGGGGAACAGCGTAATGAGACGGAACAGACCCACTTTGATACCTTTCTCGCGGGCCATCTGCATAGCCTTCATAGCTATACGACTGCTCGAGCCATAGGCAACAAAAATGTAGTCAGCATCCTCGCAGTTGAGGGCTTCGTAGCGCACTTCGTTCTTCTCCATCTCGCGGTATTTTGCCTGCAATTTGTGGTTGAACACTTCCTGACGTGCACTGTCAAGCTCGAGCGAGGTGATGATGTTGTGGTTACGATTGGCTGGTTTACCCCATGTGCCCCAAGGAGCGTTGGCGCGGCGTTCCTCTTCAGTCCAGCGCGGTATGTAGTCGCGGGTGTAGAGTTTTTCCATGCACTGTCCGATGGCACCGTCCGAGAGAATCAGTACTGGGTTGCGGTATTTGAAAGCTATATCCCATGCGTCGAACACAAAGTCGTACATCTCCTGCACACTGGCCGGAGCAAGGGTGTAAAGTTGGTAATCACCGTGTCCACCGCCCTTGACGCTCTGGAAGTAGTCGCTCTGTGAAGGCTGGATGGTGCCCAATCCTGGGCCACCACGCATAACGTTGACAATAAGGCAAGGTATTTCTGCACCAGCCAGGTAGGTCAAGCCTTCCTGCATCAGCGATATTCCGGGCGACGAAGAGGAGGTAGCCACTTTTTTGCCTGTAGCGGCGCCGCCGTACACCATGTTGATAGATGCCATCTCGCTTTCGGCCTGCAGCACTACCATACCGGTGCTTTCCCACGGCTTCTCAGCCATGAGGGTTTCCATAACTTCCGACTGCGGCGTGATGGGATAACCGAAATAGCCATCCGTACCACTGGCAATCATAGCGCGGGCAATAGCCTCATTGCCCTTCATCAGTTTCAGTTCTTTTGCCATTTCTATGTAACGTTTTTCCTGTTTAACACTGCTTTTTGTACACCGATATTACGCCGTCGGGGCACACCATGGCGCAACTGGCGCAACCAATACACTTGTCGTTGACAACTTCGGTGTAGTTGTAACCCTTACCGTTCACATTCTTCGACAGCTCGATAACCTGCATCGGGCACGCAGCAAGACACACTGCACATCCTTTGCAACGCTCGGTATCGATAACGATTTGTCCTTTAAATGCCATACTATTAGTTTTATAAGATTAATGTTTACTTCCACCCTTTCACAACGAAAGGTTTGCAAAGATACATATTTTTGCACAAATATGTCGTCTTTCGTGCGATGTATTGTACAACAAAAGGTACGCGCATGCGCGCGTACTTCGTGCTTCCGCCTGTTGGATATCTGCCTGGCTGCACATGAGCCCCATGGGCACCTCTCCTGCATCAGCCGCCACATGGCCGTCAGAGACTCCACACGGTAGGTATTGACACGCGCATACCGCGCTGCATCAGGTGTGGTGCTGCGGCGAGGGGCACGGACTTAGGCAGCCGTCTCGTCAAGGGCTCGCTGACCACCAGCTCGCAGCGCAAGCCCGTGTGCATCCGCTCGGTCAGCCGGCACCGCAGCCCAATGTGGAGTTCCACGGGCACCCCCCACGCGCCTCACCGCATAATCCTGCCCACTGTATTCAAAATCGTTGCGCATGTAGAGCAATCCCACATCGCATCCTTCGCCGAGGCTCATCCAGTCGGTCAGTTGCTTATGGAGTAGCACCGCGAAGGAGCGGGCATTGAGCGAAACAAATTCTTCACCCACATCGCTGCGCACCGAGGTGTAGCCCACTTCGGGCGAGGCACCCATGTAGTGCACCATGTCGGCCTTGCTCCGTTTGGTCTTAAAGAGGAGGTTCTCGCGCGTAGGGACATCGATTCGGTAGGCTGCTGCGCACCCTCCAATACGGCCACATCGTGTTCGTCCCACAATCCATTTCCCACCCCTTCAACTACGTCTCATTCCCAAGCCCTTCGCCCACAACCATCTTCCCCTACGCCACAAGGTATGCCTGCCGTACGGCTCGGCAGTCCTTGCCGTTGAGAAACGGTGCGGATGCCGTACGGCAATATTCCTCGATACCGTACTGAACAAATGGCGCTTACGCACGCGCCTATATATACGCCGTAGGGGACGTAGGGCTCAGCACTACGGCACTGAGCTCTACGTCCCCTACGATACTCTATTCAATGAAGTAGCACCTGGAAGTGCTATCTGCGCTACTGCACCCCTTGTATGACAATGGCAATGTTGCTCACAAAGAGCTTCACCGCCATAGCCAGCAGTATGACGCCGAAGAATTTGCGCAGCACATATACAATGTCGCCCCCCAGGGCCTTGGCCAACTTGTGGAGGTAGCGCAGCACCAGGTAGTCTAAGGCTATATTGAGCAACAGCCCTATCATGATGTTCACCACGTGGTACTCTGCACGGAGCGACAGCAAAGCGGTGAGGGCTCCCGGCCCTGCTATCAGAGGGAAAGCTATCGGCACGATGGAGGCTCCCGAACTGGCGCTCTCGTTGCGAATGATTTCGCGTCCCAGTATCATTTCCAACGCCAGCACAAACAGTACAAACGCACCAGCCACTGCAAAAGAGGCGATGTCAATGCCAAACAGTCGTAGTACTGCCTCGCCCGCAAAGAAGAACACCACGAACAGGCCCAAGGCCACCAAGGTGGCCTGCCCAGCGCGTATGGTCTTGCCCTGTTCTTTCATGCCCAAGAAGATGGGGATGGAACCAGTAATGTCGATTATGGCAAACATCACGAGAAACGAACCGAATATCTCTACCAGGCTTAGGTGTTGCAGCATTGTGGTCATAGTGCGTAGGACGATTTGTTGTTTGGTCATCGGCATGCCCTTCACTGCAGCGCGCCTCGCCATGCAGCATGCTGATGCTGCGTAGGTCGCGCGTATGAGGGGGCCTTGCCTTTTGACTGCAAAGATACGCTTTTTAGTCCACACCATCCTCTGTCCACAGCTGCGCCACGCTCCACCGCAGCGTGCCGACCTGCCTCTGCGCAGTGTAATGGTGAGCGGCGCACGAGGGTCGAGTCGCAGCAGTGTGTCATAGGAATGGGTATTCCAGCATCCCAGCATCGTCGGACTGAGAGTGCCAGTCGGATAGATGGAGTCGCCGTTGCTGGTGGTGTACTGCGTCGAGGTCGTCAGAATAGGGAAGTACTGGATAGTTGTGAGCCGATGATGACCCCGCAGTGCCCTGCTGTCGAATGTCGCGCTCCAGGAGAGTGTGCCGTAGTCCCCAAGTGGATTGCTGGAGGCTGAGGTGTACTGGTTAGTAAAAGCCCCCTTGGTGAGGCTGAGCGTGTCAGCATGGGCTATGGGGTCGAAGTAGGCCGTGAGGGAAGTATCGCCACGCACTTCCATGTAGCGCGGTGAGAAATGCGAGCCGTCGCTCCTGTGGCTGAAGCGGTAGCCCGCAGCAGGAGGAACCAAAACGAGACGGGGGAGCGACGATCTGCGCCACTCCCCCGTCTCAAGGTTAGTTGTATTTCAGTGCTACACCGCTGCCGCAACAGCGTGCAGCTTGTGGGATACTATTCGGTCTTGTCTGCAGTAACCTTCTCCAACCAGCTGACCATGCCCCACATCACGCCCATGGCAACAAGGGCGATGCACATAAAGACTGCCCAGCACATCCACAGGTTCGGGAACTTGTTGTACATCAGAGGACCAATCCAGATAAAGAGATTACCTACTGCCGTAGCGCTCAGCCACAGACCCTGGCATATACCCTGCAGGTGCTTCGGTGCAACCTTTGACACAAAGGAAAGTCCCAGAGGAGAGATGAACAACTCGGCCAACGTGAGGAAGAAGTAGGTTACGATGAGAACCCACCAACCAGCCTTCTCAGAGTAGGTGCCTTCCACTGCATTGCGATAGGCTTCGCCCGAAGGATAGCCCATCTTGGCACTGAAGAGGGTGAGGAAGAGGTAGGCAATGGCCACGATGGCCATGCCGATGACTATCTTACGTGGGGTGGAGACCTCCTTGCCTCGACGCGAAAGCATGCCGAAGAACCACATAATAATAGGTGTCAGCACAATGACGAAGAACGGGTTGATGCACTGCCAAATTTCGGGTGCTATTTTGTCGGAGTTGACAAAGTCGCGAGCAAAGACGGAGAGAGACTGGCCGTTCTGGTGGAAGGCAAGCCAGAAGAAGATGCAAACGCCCAACACAGCAAAAAGGGCTGCCATACGCTGCTTGATCTCCTTGGCCATGGCCGAACGCTCTTCGGGAGTATAGTCGGACGAAGCAGCTGCAACTTTCTTGGCTGGCACGGGGAAGATTTTCTTGGTGCAAAGAAAGATGACGAGGGAGATAAGCATAGCGGCTACCGATGCAAAGAAGGAGAAGTGCACACCCGTGTTGAACACGTCGAGGTAGCTGCTGCAGAAGTTGCTCATGGTGTCAGCAGCAACGGGAACGCCGTTGTTGCCCAGGGTAGAGAGCTCAACAAGCTTGTCGGTTACGACTCCAGCCGAGTCGCCTTTCAAGAAGTTGTGGCACTGCTCGGGCAGACCTGCATTGTAGACAAAGCCTTTGGTGCTGAGCCACCACTGACGCAAGAACGGGGCGACGAAGGGGGCAATGAGACCGCCAACGTTGATGAAGACGTAGAAAATCTGGAAACCGCTGTCGCGCTTGCCCTGGGCCTTGCGCAGCGCTTCGGGGCCTTGCTTGGCAGCCTCGGCCTCAAAGTTGTCGTACATCTGACCTACAAGAGCCTGCAGGTTGCCTTTGAAAAGGCCGTTGCCGAAGGCAATCATCAGCAGTGCAAAACAGGTGAAAGGCAGCAACCACGATATGTTGCCCGTGGTGGCGGAGATGGGAATGGCCAGCAGCACATAGCCTGCTGCCATCACGTATAAGCCCATCTGGATAGTACCTTTATAGTTCTGCGTGCGGTCAGCAATAATACCACCCACCAAGCTTAGCACATAAATCGATGCATAGAACACCGAGTAGATAATGCCGGCCGTGGCATCGGACAGACCGAACTTGGAGCACAGAAACAGCAGTAATACGGCATTCATGATGTAGTAACCGAAGCGTTCGCCCATGTTACTAAGGGCTGCCGCAATTAGCCCTTTGGGGTGACCTTTGAACATAATTTGTAACTTTTTAGTTGATAATATAATATTTACTCTGTTGCTTGGTCGTACAGCAGGATGCTGTGGATGCAAATGTACGAAATAATGCTGAGACACAACCTGTGTGGGGGCATTTTCGTAATTTTGCACTCGTAATAGCCAATGATTACTACCATGCCATACCCTACTACGCTGTATGCCGAACCCACTGCCACACGGTTGCTTCGCGAGGCCCTCAACGCACTAAACGAAAAGAAAACACTACTTTATCCCACCGAAACAGTGTGGGGGCTGGGCTGCGCTGCAAATGACGACGCGGCTGTACGCAGACTCTACGCCATCAAAGAGCGCGACTCGCACAAAAGTATGCTAATACTGGTATGTGAGGGAACGGCGGAATTGCTTATCGACGCGGTAGGAGACGCAAAATCACGCTTGCTGTTGCGCCAACAATTACTGCAGCAGCCACGTGCCACCACGGTGGTGTGCCCCGCAGGATTGGGACCAGTGGAGTGGCTCACTGCACACCAACAAGTCAGCACGTTACTCCCCTCCGAGGACGGCAGCATAGGCATCCGCGTGCCCCACGAGGGTTTTCTACAACGACTGTTGTCGGCAGCCGGCTATCCTTTAGTAAGCAGCTCGGCCAACCTGTCGGGCAGGCCGTCTCCCACCTCGCGCGCCAAGGTGTCGACCGAGGTATTGGCGCGCACGGACTACCTACTGCCGCCCTCCATAGCCGATGAACAGCAACTGCCCACACCACCACCTTCACGCATCGTACGGCTGACGGCCGCTGGCATAGAAATCCTTCGTCCTTAACCGCCACACCATTTCACTGATGATAGTCCTTTCGTTTTCAGAGCTTCCACTCATCGACATTTCCTTCATCAACAACCTCATTCCCCATCTCCCCCCCGACCAAAAGGCCTATGCCGAAGCTTCACCCGTGGGCAACATACGCCGCGAACGCGTGGTGAGCTACCTGCTGCTAATGCACGCCCTACAGCTACACAACGAGGGCGTTCGTCCGCCCATGCTGCAGCGCATAACGACCTCCGAACTGAAGGCAACGGCCTCGCGGCTACTCGGTGTACCACACCTCTCTCAACCAGTATTTCTCTACGGTACGCACGGCAAACCCTCATTTGCCAACGGCGCAATGCCCCACTTCAACCTAAGCCACTGCCGCCGAGCCGTGGTGGTAGCCCTGCACGAAAGCGCGGTGGGCATCGACGTGGAGAGCCGACGCCGCATCTCCGACCAACTGATGCGCCACACCTGCTCGACCTCCGAACTGGAGACCGTGCTGGCCGCCCCCGACCCAACCGATGCCTTCATCCGGCTATGGACAAGAAAAGAATCTTACGTAAAGTACACAGGTACTGGCCTCACCGTACCTATTCCCACCCTACTTGACAACCTGCCCGAGGCAATAACACAGCAGACTCTTCCCCTATCCGACCTTGATGCCTGGGTAACCATCACCTCAGGGATCGCCCCTTCCTCAAGCGGCAATGCAGAATAAACGTAAGCAACTTTTCGCCACGGGGAGCACAACAACAAGACAATAGCAGCCACGTCATTAAAATTCATACGCTGTGGTCTAATAATCCGAGTGGTCTCGCTGGCCACCGGCCCAAAACTGTACTTGTTTGCCATAGATGAACGGGAAGTTGTATGACATATCTTTTTAAAGACTAAAGACGGACAGCGAACCCCATGGATTTCCGACCTCTTCATTATTGGATCAATCGACTGTCTGTAGGCGATCATACTCAATACGGATCCAACTTTCTTCACCACATTACGAACTTGGATAGCATTCGTTTTGACAATCGTCTCTTCCTCCTTTTGGATAATATTCTTGAGCAACATCCTGCACCTACAGAACGAGCAGAAGTGGGGGCAGGTGCTGCAAGAGGAGGCAGAGGCCGAAAAATCACAGGTCGATGCCACGCGTTCAATGACATGACCACCACGCGCGCATATATAGACGTATTTGTTCTTCCCACTATTGCCCCAACCATCACTCATCGTTCGTCCGACGGTCGGGGGTAAAATCATCTCCCCAAACCGTCATCATGGGGTATTGAGAAAAAGTTCATCCCATCCAAACGTATAGATTGATCCATTTACGTGCGTAGAATGACCGACCAATGCGCATCGCTGAGGAAGGAGTACTGGGGTAATGGAACTAAACAAGCAGCCCCACAGAAGTACGCTTCCATTAAGTTGCTCGTTTAGTATATATACCTCATCCTTACGATGGACTATCAACAAAAACATCTTGCCGTTCGCGTCAAGATGCCCGTCAATCATTTTTGTTGAATGTGTCGTTACGGTTCTCCGATCAGAGCGACCTGCCGAATCTTATAGCTTGCTACCGCGTCCCCTTCAGAACCGTTCCGTTGTCCAACTTGACGGTTCTACAACCCACGCCTGAGAAGACTATTCCACCAACAACATCCCCCTGCAATCCCACCACCCAGGTGGACCATCTAAACACATGGCTAATCAGCATACAGAGGCTGCTCACCACAACGTAGCACGCATGGAAGAGGCCGCCTTTGTATAGAACAACGGAGAAACCATGCAGCGTAGCAAGACTGACGTACTTGGCATTCATCGAATCCAGCCTAACGTTATTGCTCAAATGCATCCGCTGGTGTAGCCCCTCCCACACACATATAGCGTCCAAATACTCATTCTCCTTAATGAAGCCAATCACCAAGTCGCCCCCCCTCTTGGGAGCCGTTCTAATCTTGGCCCGCAACCCGCTGAAATCAACATCGTAGTACTACGGCACATGACAGAAAGCCGCATTCCGCCACGTGCCGATGCGCCCCTTCTTCATAACCAGCACATCATTAAACCGTACTTAATACATCCGTGGCATTTAGCGAACCGAGCCATCCGTCTGCTGCACATTCCCCGTCTGGCCGTACACCGTGTCGCGACCAATAAAACAAACGGCCACCTTGTCGCACTTCAAAAATTCCTTCTGCAACTTGTCCCCTACACAAGCAGTTCCTACCATATAAGCAATTGGTGCTATGTACATTCTTATCATGGACATAGTTCCTGTGATTAGTAGAATACTGCTTTTTAACAGACTCCTCCACCGCACTATAGCAAAAAAACCGATGATTCTCCTTGTCAATACGAGTGCGGCATGACATAACGGTCAACATTGACGATGCTACCATAAGCGACAGCACCAGTTTGTTCAACCTCGATCTTATCATTCTATGCATAACTCCGTTCGGTTACTCGTGGGCAACGGAGCGATAAACTACTGTAACTTGTGCCTTTCCCCACCCATGCGCAACAATACATAAGTACCCATACTTTTTAATCTATCACGATGGTGATACAAAATAATCCCTCATCAATGCCGTCTGTGATGTTTCGACACAGCCTCGCCCATCGCCGCAGAAAGTTCCGAATGGCCTACTGAAGTTTATTGAACCACAGTGCCTACTTCTTAGAATCATGCACTACAACAACATCGATGGTCATCCCAACGATAAGCAAGAATAGTGGATAGGCAGGCAACATGAGCCTCCCAAAACCCTCACAGGCAGACAGCATGATGCCAACGCAATGCATCGCAGCCATCATAGTGATCACAGAAGGCCAAAACAAAACTTTTTTTCGACGCACAACATACCACATCAACAGCACACAAGCCAGCGTAAGCATCAAATAAAAAAGGGAGAGAGGCGGCGCAAGAAGCAAACTCCATAAGAAGAGGCAACAGCCAACAAAACTGTGAGTATTGACAGAGGCTGGGAATCGGGACTCGAAACTTTCAATCACAAGTCGCGTTCTGTAGCGAAACCATTCCTGACGATGTGCCATTTTCATATCATCACAGGCCTCGTCCAATAGTGCTAATACGCTACTGTCTTCAGTCACCATGCGATACAAAGGCTCATAATTACACGTCCACAAACTGTCGACACAAAGACACTTCTCTTTTGCCTCTTTATTTCTTATGGCTTCAATATCCCACAATCCACTATTCTTAAGTATATACACATCATTAGCAAGAAAAGAGATAGTCAAACTCTTCTTCCCGAAATGTTGCTCCATATTTTGAGCATACATTAGCACTCCAATACCAACGAAACAACCTAACATCAACAATATAACGCCCCTTATATAAACACTCGAACGAAGACAAAATATTGTCCATACCACTGGCAGAACCACAAGTAAGATTAAGAATGTTGGCCTCAGCATGATCATCACAAATGCCAAAAGATGAATTCCTACAGCACGCACATAGGACCACTTCCGCAAAAGAGTCATCATCTCGTATACCATAATAATCATCAGCGACATACTTAATGATTCAGTCAACAACTCATTACACCACGCAGGCGCGATAACAACGGAATAATACAAAGCAACACATTCGGCCAGATATCGGGTTGAAAAAAGTTGTCGCCCAATCCTTATTAAGAGATAGACCGAAAGCAAGTGCAATACACTTTGCAAAACTGTAACAAAAACTCCAGCCCCACCACTTCCAAACAACAACAAGGAAAACTGTAAAATAAGAGGATATACTGGTGTCCTTAAACAATCCATCTTACCATCCAGCAAGCGGCTCCCCGCCTCAAAATACAAATGAGTATCAAACGAGTCTCCCCTCTCTGTAAAATCAAATAAAACAACAAAAATTGTGGCAATCAATAAAAACTCGCCCCTTATCCTAGGTTCTGTAGAGAATACATTCCTTTTCATGCTATTCATATATAAATAACGAAAACTACTGCCTATTAGTATTCCCTTTTATACTGTCATTTATTCGACATTAAGACAAACTTATTCTATTGACTGTAGTAATCCGTCTATCTAATATTATGACATTTGTACCTATACTAGTAATATTTCTTACCAACGTCATGACCCTATATCAACTGTAGTAATACATGTCCTATACTTTGTGTTTCTGTTGTAAAGTACTACAATAATAAACAATACACTCTAATATTAAACTTTAATATTTCTATTTGAAGTATCCTATAAAATCTTGTTTCTTATGCTCCCTAAAAAAGAATAAGTGTTCTTAAAGTCATTAGTCATTATGTAGAGTAATGACATCAGAGGCATTAGAGTCTCTAAAACCTTTTGTAGACCCGTTCGAAACGATGTAACACAAGACCACTCATCCTAATCGACTCATCGAATATCTCGTTCATGTGGAACTACACTCCTTATTTAAACATTCCCTGTACTCACTCGCCAAACAGCAAGCCCCACAAAAAACTACAACAGCCCCATTCTACAAAGACATTATGGAATAAAAAGAAGAGACAAGGACTTATCGAAATTACAGAAAGAAGGAGAAAGGATGTCATCGCATCTAACGGCCTAAAGTCCATATAACTTTAAAGACTTTAACAACCTTAAAGCGAGGGGGGGGGGCTATATCTCCGTCTCATGCCATACCGACAAGGTATAAAAGTAAAGGGCATCTCATTTAGAGATGCCCTTAGAAAGGTTGGCGGCGACCTACTTTCCCACAAATAAATGCAGTATCATCGGCGATGACGGGCTTAACTTCTCTGTTCGGAATGGGAAGAGGTGAACACCGTCTC
>JAFTFL010000021.1 GCA_017449525.1 Bacteroidales bacterium
TACTGCTGTCTACCAGACTGTAGCCAGCATGGGTGTACCCGTCATCAAGCGCTCGCAGGCTCTGGGTGAACTCACTCAGGGCAAGAAGTGCATTGCCGTAGCAGGCAGTCATGGCAAGACCACCACCACCGCCATGATAGCCCACCTGCTGATGCAACTCGAGCAGGGTTGTAGCGCCTTCATGGGGGGCATCGCAAAGAACTTCAACAGCAATCTTGTTGTCCACCCCGAGAGTGAGTATGTGGTGGTGGAAGCCGATGAGTATGACCGTTCATTCCTTTGGCTGCATCCGTTCTATTCTATCATCACCGCCACCGACCCCGATCATTTGGACATCTATGGCGACCACCAGCATCTGCTGCAAGCCTTTACCCAGTTTGCCGACCAGACCGAGCCCAATGGAGCCCTCTTCATCAAAGAGGGCGCTGGCTTTGCTGAACACGAGCACGACTCCCACAGCCACCATCACCACGAAGGAGAGGCTGAAGTCCTGCACGGGTTGTCCCTCCGCGAAGGCCTGACGGTTCACACCTATGGTGCACGCTCTTTCAATCCTGACTACTACGCCGTGAACGTGCGCAACTACAGAGGTAATCTCTTCTTCGATTTGCGCACGCCCGATGGCGTACTATACGACCTGCAACTCACCAACTCGTGCCTCTACAACGTGGAGAACGCTGTGGTGGCAGCCGCTGTAGCCATCAGCTGCGAACTGACCGAAAGCCAACTACGGAGTGGGCTGAAGAGTTTTGCTGGCATACAGCGACGGTTCGACTACCACATCAACGAACCCTCACTTACTTATATTGACGACTATGCCCACCACCCACAGGAGATTGCAGCCACCATCGAATCGGTGCGCTACCTCTACCCTGGCAAACGCATTGTGGGCGTTTTTCAGCCGCACCTCTACAGTCGCACAGCCGAGTTCTACAAGGAGTTTGCCGACGTGCTCAGCACGCTCGACGAAGTGGTACTCATGGACATCTACCCTGCTCGCGAAGAACCAATTCCTGGCGTAACCTCACGTCTCATCATGCGAGAGATGAAGAAGATGAACCGCTACCTCATAGCACGTGAAGAGGTCTGCAACGTGGTCGTCGCCCTATGTCCAGACATCGTTCTCACCATGGGCGCAGGCGACATCGACCGCTTAGTACCCCAAATGGAGCGCACCCTAAGAGAAAACATGTAAAGCCATGAGTAAACCCGTACTGACCAACACCCACAAAGTCCTTCTCGGCATGGCCTTCCTTCTTCTGGTAGTGGTGGCCGTGGTGGCGAGCAACGTTGCACACCGCAACGCACGTATTAGCCGTGTGGAAGCCGTGATAGATTATGGTGGGGGCGACACACTTGTGGCAGCCTCCTCCATCGTCGAAACCCTGCAACAGCAAATGCCGACCCTTGTGGGCACTAAGGTGAAAGATTTTCCCCACGAGGCTGTAAGCCGCATCGTCGAGGACAGCCCATACATCAGTCAGTGCGACGTACAGCTATCCGTCAGTAGCACCGTACTGCTACAGCTGAAGCAGCGCGTACCCATCATCCACCTCTTCACCTCCCATGGGGAGTGCTACATAGACCACGAGGGGCGCGCCATGCCCACCAATTCCCGGTACATGGCCGACGTGCTCGTTGCCAACGGTCGCATAGCTGACACGTTGCCATCTCCCATTAGCAGCCTCGACCTCAATACTCTCGAGACAGACAGCACCCAATCATCCGACATCTACAAATTGTGGTACGTAGCACGCTATCTGTATGACACCCCTCTCTACGGCCAACTCTTCGACCAGCTCTACCTCCGTGCTGATGGCGACATGCTGCTTGTGCCTCGCGTAGGAAACCACATCGTCCTTCTCGGCGACACATCGTCGCTCGACAACAAGTTGCAACGACTGCACGGACTGTACACGGCTGGTCTCAGCCGTGTGGGTTGGGACACCTACAAGCAAATCAACCTCAAATATGATAGACAGGTGGTCTGCACCCGTCGATAACGAAACCCGATTATAGTTCACAAGACAATACAAAGCATACACAAAAACACATAGCATAATGAATGACATCATCGTCGGTCTCGACATAGGGACCACCAAAATCGCCTGCTTTGTCGGGCAGAAAGACTCCGCCACAGGGAAAGTAAAAATACTGGGCTATGGCCGTGCCGAGTCGGTCGGAGTGGAACGCGGCGTTGTGCGTAGCGTCAAGAACACCTCGCTCACCATTGCTAAGGTGGTCAACGCAGCCGCCGATCAAGCGAACGTGGACATCGACGAGGTTTATGTTGGCATAGCTGGACAGCACATCAAGAGCATGCAAAACCAGGGGCTTGTCATGATACCCTCCGATCACCGTTACATAGAGCAGTCGGACATTGACCGCCTCATCGAAGACCAGCACCACATCAGCCTGCCGCCTGGCGAAGTCATCATCCACGTCTTCCCCCAGACTTACTATGTTGACGGGGAGGAACTGAGCAACGACCTCGATCCAGTAGGCGTGCCAGCTAAGGAACTCAAGGCCAATTTCCACATCGTTACAGCCAACGAGGCCAACCTACTCAACATACGTGAAAGTGTGCGTATGGCTGGCTTGCACATCAAGGGTGTGGTTCTTGAACCCATTGCATCGGCCTACGCCGTGCTCGACGACACCGACCGAATGGCAGGTGTGGCACTCGTCGACATCGGGGGTGGCACCACCGATGTAGCCATTTTCCACGAGGGCATCATTCGCCACACTTCCGTACTGGCTGTGGCTGGTAACGTAATTACCAACGACATCAAGGAGGGATGCAAACTACTTAAGGAACAAGCCGAACTCATCAAGACGCGTTTCGGCAGCTGCATGCCTCAACAAGAGAATGAAAACGAGGTGGTATCGGTGCCTGGCATTCGCTCGCAGCCCGCACGCGAGGTGAGCCTCAAGACACTTGCTGGCATCATCAAGGCACGCACCGAAACCATACTGGAACAGGTGCGCTACGAAATCACCAAGTCGGGCTATGAAAATCAGCTCATCGCCGGCGTGGTTTTGACTGGTGGTGGCGCGAAACTGAAGTACATCAAGGAACTTGCCGAATACGTAACGGCCAGCAGCGCCCGCATCGGCATCCCCGACGAGCACTTAGTGGCACAGACTCCCGATGAGTACATCCACCCGATGTATGCTACCGGCATCGGTCTGGTGCTCTATGGCATTGATGAAGCCGAACGTCTGTCGCACAAACAGGCCTCCATCGAACCCGAACCGCAGCCCCAATCCGAACCCGAACCCGTGCAGGTGGCAGAAGAGCCCAAGACCGACACTACGGAAGAAAAAGTTGTAGATGAGGAGAAACCGCGCAAGAAAGAAAAAAACAAAGGCAACATGTTCAACCGACTTGCTGGCTACCTTGACAACCTCTTCCGCGACTCGGTCGACACTCCTCAAGAATAGAATCCACCCCTTCGAGGTACGCCACCAATCACGTAACCAAAACGAAATAAACATCTATCCTCAACAATTTGTTGAAAATAATATAACAGGACAAATTTTCATCCCCTTGTTTAGATGTAATTTTACACTTGGTACGTTGGCGGCATACCCAACAACAACCACATAGTTATCAAACGAATAAATATAACCTCAGTAAGATGGAAGACATACTGAATTTTGATTCTCCGAAGCAGCAGTCATCGTATATTAAGGTCATTGGCGTCGGCGGAGGTGGCGGCAACGCTGTCAACAACATGTACGACCAGGGCATCACCGGCGTCGACTTCATTGTGTGCAACACCGACATGAAAGCACTTAACAACAGTCCAGTCCCCAACAAAATCATATTGGGCGAACTGGGAGCAGGCAACATTCCCGAGGTAGCACGCAAAGCTGCATTAGAGCATCGCGACGACATCCGTGAGGCCATCAGCCGCAACACGCAGATGCTATTCATCACCGCTGGTATGGGTGGTGGCACTGGCACTGGAGCAGCCCCCGTCATTGCCGAGGTGGCAAAGTCCATTGAGCTCGACGACGAGACGGTGGGCAGCATACTGGTAGTGGCCGTAGTTACTGTGCCTTTCTCGTTCGAAGGCAGGCGTCGCCGCCAGCAGGCCGAAGAGGGCATAGCCCTGCTTCGCCAGCATGTAGACTCCATTCTCATCATCAACAACGACAAACTCCGTCAGTTGGGCAACCTCACGCTCAGTCAGGCCTTCAAAAAAGCCGACGACGTGCTGTTCACTGCCGTAAAGAGTATAGCTGAGATTATAACAGTAAAGGCCTATGTCAACATCGACTTCCACGATGTCAATACAGTGATGGCCAACAGCGGCACTGCACTGATGGGTGCCGGAGTCGGCCGCGGCGAGAACCGCGCTTCTGACGCCATAGTCGAAGCCTCCACTTCGGTGCTGCTCAACGACAACGACATCTGCGGTGCAAAGAACGTGCTGCTCTACTTCTCCTATTCGCCCGAGAAGGAGCTGACGATGGACGAAATGGCCATCATCACGGAGTATGTTACCGACCTCACTGGTGTCGACGTGGCCGACGTCATCTGGGGTTCGGGTGCCGACGCTTCGCTCACCGACGAGTTGAAGGTGACGTTGATAGCCACTGGCTTTGAGTCGCAGAAGAACATGCCTGGTAATGCCGACAAGACCAAGACCGTCTTCACCCTGAAACCTGAGCAGTCCGAGGAGCACACTGCTGCTCCTGCTGGACAAACTCCCGCAGCACCGAAGAAGGACACCCCTGCCGACAATACCAGCAAGTCGAACACTGAGCAGCCTCAAGATGTCAAGAAAGTACTCAACCTCTATACCAGTGAAGAGTTGGAACAGTTGTGCACCACGACACAAAACAGTCCAGAGCCCGTCGAGCAGCCCCAGGTCAGAGACGTGTATGACGATGGCATAAACCTGGTGCGCCGTGAGGCTGAAACCCCTACCCTGCACACCCCCTCTACTCCGAGCGAACAGCCGCAAGCATCGGTAGCCGAGCCCCACATAGCCGTGGTGCAGAACCCTATGCCCGAAGCAGAAGTGGCTACTCAGACCTATGAGGCGGCCGTGGTGGTGGAAGCCGAAGTGAAGCCCACCGAGGAGCCTGCTCGCCAAGAGGTGGAACAGCCGCAAATGATGCAGAGCTCCCCACGCCCTGCTTTCACGCCTGCTGCACAACCCATGCAGCACCTGCAACAGAGCAACAATGACCGCATGGCAATGGATCGCGCCATGCGCATACAACGCATGAATGAGTTGTTGCACAACAACCCAGACGGCCCCCAGATTGTGGCCAACATGACGACCGAGCAGTTGACGAACGAGGCCGTATTTCAGGCACCCCACTCCAGTGAGTCCGACGTGCAACGTGTCTCAATGAATGACAAGGGGCAGATGAGGGCTTTGAACAGCTACCTCTTCAACCGCGCCGACTAAGCTGCCGAACATCGAGGCATTACGCCTCACTGCGCAAACGACGATACACAACATTTCATTATGCACAGACCCCTGCAAGTCGATAGACATGCAGGGGTTCTGTTTTAGCAAAACCGCACACCTTCTTTCTTTTGCTTGCACGGCACCATCTCGGGGAGCGAACTCCAGGCATACACGATGCGTGCTGCACAGGCCGATGTTTTCAACTGGCAGGCCAATCGGCCTAAGCGGCACAACGTGCAAAGCTCAGCTGCCCTCGAAGCAGCAGTCCTGCAGCATCAGCCCTCACCCCCGTACGGCACGCCGTGCTACGCCGTACGGTACTGAGTGCCATGCTGTACGGCTTAGAACAACCACAAGTAGGTGTGTCCCAATATTATCGCAAAAAGAAAGGGGCGATGCCGTACAGGCATCGCCCCCTAAAGTGTACGCTACACGGCTTGGCAGCGAGCGCACCCCCTCCTCCTTGTCCTCACACCAAAGAAAACGCGCTCGTAAGAGTGCATGCCGATGCGGCTCGCGCCATAGCGACGGCAAAGGTACGAAGAAACTGCCAACCGACTTGCATTAAGTTCATATCACCCACTCGTCCTACAACTTAGGACTCATAGCAATCTGCCCTGTGGCCACCACAAGGTGCGCATCGTTGTCGTAGATGGTGGCATACTGACCTGCAGCGATGCCCTGAATACGCACATCGGAATCGATCACGACCCCCTCATCCATCAGTCGCAGATGACCCTGTGCAAACTCGGGCGTGTGGCGGATTTTGAACTTCACGTCCACCGACTGCCCAGCCTGTAGCAGTTGCTCCCACCGCTGCACCTTGAGGGGCGGATGGTTCACATCGCAAAGGTAGTGATAGTCTGCCAGCACTACCGACTGCCCATACTGCGTCGACGGGTCGTAGCCCTGCGACACATAGAGCACATTCTCGGCGATGTCCTTCTTCACCACAAACCAGGGGCCTCCGCTCAGAAACAGGCCTTTGCGTTGCCCGATAGTGTGGAACCAGTAGCCTCGGTGCGTGCCGAGGATACGGCCAGTCTCCAACTCCACAATCTTGCCTTCACGTTCGCCGAGGTAGCGACGCAGAAAGTCATTGTAGTTGATCTTGCCGAGAAAGCAGATGCCCTGACTGTCTTTGCGGTCGGCGCTGGGCAAGTGTGCCTCATGCGCCACCCGTCGCACATCGGCCTTCATCATGTGGCCTATGGGGAACATCAGCTTACGAATTTGGGTGTAGGACAGTTGCGAAAGGAAATCGGTCTGGTCTTTCACAGGGTCCATGGCCGACGAGAGCATCACCGTGTCGTCCACTCGAGTAGTGGTGGCGTAGTGGCCCGTAGCCGTAAAGTCGAACTCCTTACCCCACCGCTGCTCAAAGGCACCGAACTTGATGAGCTTGTTGCACATCACGTCGGGATTAGGGGTCAGCCCCCGACGTACTGCATCAATCGTGTATGACACCACGTTCTCCCAGTACTCGCGGTGCAGGTTAACCTCCTCGAAACGCAACCCATAGTGGCGCGCCAGATAGGAGGTAATTTCTATATCCTCTTCGGCAGGGCAGTCAATGAAGCCCTCCTTCTCTTCCATGCCTATACGGATGTAGAACAGCGTGGGTTCATACCCCTGCTCCTTAAGCAGGTGAACCACCACCGAGCTGTCTACACCACCCGACACCAGTGCTGCTATGCTCATTGGGCAGAAGTGTTATCGTTCCGTGCCTCATCGGGCAGTGCCACACACAGCGCAGCCTCGGGCAAGTGAAACGTTGTTTTAGGAAACATATCCTTCAGCATGACGACATTGCTGCACATGGCCTCGTAGCCCTCCCAATAATGCATGGGGTAGACGTGGCGACACTCCACGTGGTGGACAAACTGAGCCAACCCCCGCAGCATATTATCTCCAAGGCGGGTATCGACTGGGAACATCAGGTGGTCAATCCGCGGATAAGTGGCCATAATCTCACGCAGTACAGACATGAAGAGTCCCTCCATCTCGTCGGGCAGCACCTTCAGACGGCTGTCGCCAGCGGCGAAGTACCAATTGTTGAGGTCGCCCGCATGGAAGAGCGTAGTGCCAGTCCCGCGCAGAGTAACGCCCACCGACACACCGACGTCGGTGGAGCGGAACGCCAACAGCCTCAGCTCCGCATCCTCGTAGCTGTCGCCAGCCCTCATGGAGAGAGCCACACGTGGAGACTCGACGCGGTAGCGGCGCACGATGTCGGCTCCGAGCAAGAGGATGGGCTGGTGGTACGCCCCCACATTCCAGGTCAACACATCGGGGTTGAAGTGGTCGGGATGATAATGGGAATGGACAAAATACACCTGTTTCTGGGTCTGCTCGAGCAAGGCGTGCAGCCTGCCGTCTGGGGCATCCTTCCAGTAGTCGAACACGATGACGGCTCGCTCGGTCTCAGCGACGAAGCAACTGTGGAGCACGTAGGTGATGGTTACATCCTCTGTGGCAGAGGGGTCGACCACTGGCGACACATTGTTTTCTTCCATAAACAACGACTATATAGTTTCTGTCCTTTCGGGTTGTTTGCGCAGCGCAACGATGACAACCGAGGACAATATGAGCAATATTCCCGTGGCGATACGCGCCGAAAAGCTTTCACCAAAAACCACAATGCCTATCAGCACCGCCGTGAGCGGCTCCAGCGCACCGAGCACCGCCGTCGACGTGGAGCCCACGTATTTTGCAGCGTAGACCATCAGACACAGAGCCATAATGCCCGGCACGACGGCCAGCCAACCCACATAGAACCAACTGGAGGCCGTACGCGGTAGCGTAATGGCCTGCCCTGTGGCCATGCTAAACAGCAGCACACCCAGCGCGCAAACCATGAGGACATAGAGGTTAATCTTGAACGACGACATTGGGAGCGGTGAGCGATCCACCACGATGATGTACACCGCATAAGTAACAGCCGAAAGCAGCACCAGTAGCACCCCCGTCGTCGACAGCGTTACGCCGCCCCCGTTGACATAGAGCAACACCACACCGGCCAGCGAAAGCACTAATGCCGCCACCACCGCGAGCGTCATCCGCTCATGGAACAGCACCGCCATTATCACCGCCGTGATGACAGGGTAAACAAATAGAATAGTAGAGGCCACGCCGGCCTCCATATAACGAAAACTCAAGTAGAGCGACACCGAAGATGCAATGAACAGCAGCCCCAGCCCCAGCAATGTGCGCAGCTCCCCCCACGAAACCCACAGCCGCTCGCCACGAAGCAGCATCACCACCAGCATGATAACCCAGGCCAACCCAAAGCGGTAGAAAAGCACACCACCAGTGGTCATGCCCTCGGCGTAGAGCTTCAGCGCACCCAGCGGATTGGTACCATAACACACGGCGGCAACGATGCCCGACAAAATTCCGATAGTTTTTTCACGATGGCTCATGAGCAGTAACACATTGCCGCTGGTACGCTTACCACAAAGGGGCGCCAGCACATGCACGTGTGCAAAGTTCGCTATTTCCATCGGGGCTGCAAAATAAATTTTCTAAAACCGAGCACGACCTCCTGCGGCAACCATTCACCAGCACAAAGCCCCAACGCACAATAAAAGCACGTCCGCCGTGTTTCATCTGTTTACAGGGGTGGTCTGATTAGACGGCAGCCGACTGGCAAATGTCCTTTTTCTGCTACGCCTTCATTATGCGGATGATGTCGTTATCTTGAAGGCTGAAAGTTTGAAAGTACCGTCCTTGCGTAGGCTACCTGATTAATTTTTCTCAAGCATGACCGGCTATTGCCGAGGGCGAAGTCCCATATCGTTGCTTGAATATTCGGCTGAAGTGGGAAGTATTCTCAAATCCAAGACTGTAGGCTACGTCGGATACCGACATCTGCGACGATTGGAGCATCTGATAGGCCTTGGACAGGCGTTTTTCGCGTATCCACTTGGCTGGCGACTCGCCATAGATACTTTGGAAGTCGCGCTTGAAGCTTGATATTGACCGACCGGAGAGATAAGCCAGTTCTTTGAGCGAGAGGGGTGAGGTGTAGTGTTCCTCCACCACCCGATGAATATCTGCTCTGACTGGGCTACGCAGCTGCAATATCTGGCGAAAGATGTTTTTCGAGCAATCTATCACGTTAAACAACAACTCCATGACCTTGAGCCGTAGTAGTGCAGGGTTGACTTGAGATGGATTCACGAAATAAGGGGTAAGCGAATGGCAGTAGGCCACAAGCTGGTTGCTCATGGGTGATACTTTGGGGTGCAGTTCCTCGGTTGAATAAGAAATATGAACCTGCTGTGAGGTCAAAAAGTCCTTCAGTATGTCGTCGTTTATGCCGAAGAGCAGGCTTTCAAAAACGCCTGTCTCTTCGGCACCTGTTTTCTCGTAGCCTATGCTCTGCGCACGTCGTAGCAGCAGCATTTGGTTTTTTCCGACTATCCATTCCTGCCGCCCATTGGTCAATCGCACACTGCCTTCCAGTACAACATAAAGCAGGTGCTGTTCGAGGAAGAATGTGCCACGTTCGCCAGCCGTAACAATGCATTGGTCGATGATGCTGCCACCATCAAGCACAAGCGACGAAGTGGCGCAGTCGCCACTGATCAAGGCCGAAGGGAATTTCGTTTGCTTTGTCATCCGTAAGAATGTGGTTTTCTGTTGTCGTTGAAGTATCTATTGCATTGCGCGACTGCGAAGATACACAACTTTCTTGACATCTGGCCCTCCCTTTGCTCATTTCAAGGAGTGGGTGCAACCAATGGCCTTTCCCGTAGCGAAGGGGATTATTACTCCGTTAAAGATGCCTCCAGCATCGAGCGACCCAACTGGTGCGCCTGCACGAGGTCGGTCGGGAAATGTTGTTCGTGGCGACGTTGTTTGGCAGCAATATTCCATGCGTCGGCCCAGTAGCGGTCATAGTCGCGATATTGCAGTGTGTCGAAGCAATACTGCACTCGTGGCTCGTGGCCAAAGATATACTGCGTCCATCGCAACACAGGGCTGAGAAGCGCGTCGTAGCCACTCCGAAGCATGGCCTGTTCGGTGAGGTTCATCGGTATCAGAAAAGCGGTGCGTACAGGCTGCGGTGCGATGATTTGTTCCTCGCCTCTCTTGAACTGCACGAATGGATACCATAGCCGTTCGAGGAAAGCACGCAGCTGTGCAGTGATTTCGGAGAAAAAGATGGGCGACCCGAAGGCCACCACGTCGGCATGTGCCACGCGGTCGAGATAGTCGGTGATGTCGTCGCAGAAACCACAATGCCCATAACTGCGCCCATTGCGCAGCTTGCAGACGTAACACTCGCGACAGCCAGTAAAATGGAGGTCGTAGAGATTGACCTCTACCACCTCCACTTCTGTCTCTACCTCGCGCGCCCCATCAGCGAAAGCGTGAAGCAATGCCGCCGTGTTGAAATCTTTACGTGGGCTGCCGTTGATAGTAAAGACTTGCTTTCCTGCCATCACTTCACACTATAGATCTTGCTCACAATCTTCCACTCACCATTCTCCTCGGCCAAAGTAAACATGTCGTTGAAGGTGGTCAGCTTGCTGAACGATGACGAAATGCGGACAAAGGCGACATTGCCAGCCACGGTAATATCCTCGACACAGTAGGATACTTCCTCCTCGCCCGTCTGTTCCAGCACATCGAAGAGTGCGCTGATTGGCACAGTAGTGATTGTGCCGTTTTCAACCCACGACATAGTAGCTTCTTTTGTGAAAGCTTTCTCACCCAGTTCGCGGTTTGCTTTGCGTCCCGCTTCGGCATAAAGTTCAATGGCATTCAAGACACTCTGCACGGTTTCGTTGTTCTTGTTCATTTTAGTTTCCTTTCTTTTATTTGTTGGTAATCGTGTCAGAATTCTGGTTGTAGGCTTTGGCCACGCACTTCCACTCGCCCTCGATCTTCAAAAGCAGTAGCACATCGGTAAAATCGATGCTGCCACCCCACCCTTCTTCAAGCACACGCACAACGGCTAACGTCTCTTCCAGTTCCAGCACATCTATGCGCGTCTTGAACTCGCTGCCAGCTCCTACGGTATCTACATTGCGGTAGAACTGCTCAATGCTGCCGCGTTCCAGTTTGCCGTTCAGAAAGCCGAAAAGGCATGCATCGTCCGTGAATAGCTGTTTGGCATATTTACTATTGCCCTCGGCCACACTACGCGTGAATTGGCTTGCTGCCTCCACCACATCATTGTAATCATCAATGTTACTTCTCATTCTTTCAGTTATTTAATAGATTATACGTTTGTTTGAAATCAAGAGCAAAAATACTATATCTGAGGAGCGTAGGTATTTCCATTTAGCTCAACTTTTATTTCTATTTGGCTCAAAATATAAAAGAGGCTGCCAACGTGCGAAATAATAAGGTAATAACAGGCAACTCCTCGTCGGATAAATCGACAAAGAATTATGCGCTACGAGGCAGGTGAACTACTTAACGGGAGACTGCTCGTATTCCTCTTGGTACACCATCTCGTCCCGTCACACCACGGCAGGCTTGTCGGGGGTGGTGCCTGCAGCCACATGGGCGAAGTGGGAGTTTGCCGATACCCCTGTGCCAGCGCTTCACGTCGGGTATGCCCATCACCAGATCGCTAAGACAAAGCAGGTCTAAAGCTCACCCATCTTCTTGATTGATGCTCTTATAAAACTTACAGATATCAAACTTGTAGCAGAAGCGTGTCCCTTCGGGGTCGCGTCGCATGTCGTCGCACATGTACTTCATCAAATCGTGCATGCCATGCCACGTCCTTTGATGCTTGCCCCTATAATACGGATAAAGCGTTTCTTCATCTGGTTGTCCATTACACGCAGTGCCTTCAGTTCTTCCACTTGAGCACCTATGGGTTTGTTCTGCATCAGTAGCGCACTTTTGTCTTTTGTGGCTGCAAAGTTACTGATGACGCAGCTTACCTTCGGCAGAGAGTCCCATACTTCTTCGCCAACCGACCTTGAATCACCCTTTCAAAAGTGTTCGCGAATGATCGCCTCCACATTCTGATTGACTCAAATGGGTGCCCCCTCCCGTTGTTTTCTCTATTGTTTCGTCTTTGTTGACTATTGCATCAACTTTTTTCAGCGTAAAACAGTACGCCTATGGTGGGTCAACAATGAAAAATATCCGTACGACTGCAGAAAAAAATGTACCTTTGCAACCTCTTGCTACAACGGCAGAAACAGAACCATTCGTGCTAAAAGGCGGTGGCAATGCCTGTTGACGGTAGCAGTGGCAGACATTGAGAATAGAACCAAAAGAAGAAGAATAAAGAATACGTCATGTCAGAATCAACCAAAGTTACAAGAATAAAGAAAGGGTTCGACATCCACGTAGCCGGAAGCGCACAGCCCGTGACCGAGCAGCCTACCGCCATCAAGATGGTCGCCGTCAAGCCTACAGATTATGTGGGGCTGACACCGCGACTCTTGGTGAAAGAGGGCGACAACGTGAAAGCCGGATCTCCTCTGTTCTACGACAAGAACAACGAGGCTCTGAAGTTTCCCTCGCCCATAAGCGGCACGGTGCATGCGATAGTGCGCGGCGAGAAGCGCGCCCTTCTGCGCGTCGAGATTGAACCCGACGGACTGAATGAGAGCCTACCCTTTGCGGTGAAAGACCCACAAGCCCTGTCGGCCGAAGAGGTGCGAGCTATACTGCTGCAATCTGGCGCATGGACACTGCTACGTCAACGTCCATTCGGAATTGTGCCTCCGCCCGAAACCACGCCGAAAGCTCTTTTCATATCCGCATTCGATTCTGCACCACTGGCTGCGGACTACGACTACATGATGAAGGACAGCATGGCCGATTTCCAGACGGGCATCTACGCCTTAGGCCGCCTCGTATCACAGATTCACATCAGCCTGTCACCTTCGCGTCAATCGGATCCCACATTGTTTAATTCCATTAAGGGTGCCCATCTTCATTACTTCGAAGGCCCTCACCCCACAGGATTGGTCGGCACTCAGATAGCACATATTGACCCTATCAACAAGGGTGAGCGAGTGTGGACTCTCGGCGTGCAGGAAGTAGCCATCATCGGTCGTTTGTTCGGAAGTGGTGTTTATCGTCCCGATCGCACGGTGGCCATCGCAGGGCCAGTGGTGGAGAAGCCACACTACGTCAAAGTGGTGGAAGGTGCCTACATTCGCGACCTTGTCAAAACCACAGAGGACAATGTACGCTACATATCGGGCAACATCCTCAGTGGCACCACCATTACAGAAGACGGCTTCCTGTGCACAGGAGCAAACATCGTCAGTGTCATTCCCGAAGGCAACCAATATGACTTCATGGGCTGGCTGATGCCAGGATTGAAGAAATACAGCTTCTCGCGCACGTTCCTCAGCGGATTCATGAAATGTAGCTGCGGCAAGAACAAGCGGTATCTGGAGCGTTGCACCATCAACACAGGCATGCACGGCAGCGTGCGTCCACTTGTGGTTACTGGCGACTTTGAGAAAGTGGTTCCCATGGACATCTACCCGCTACAACTGCTAAAGGCCTGCATTATAGGAGATATTGACCTCATGGAACAGTTGGGTATATACGAGGTTGAACCCGAAGATTTTGCCCTTTGCGAGTTTATTGACACATCGAAAACCGAGATCCAGACCGCCATACGACAAGGCCTTGAGCTGGTGCGTACGAACTAACGACCACACACCCTAAAATCGGACTATACCTATCATATATAATAAGCACTCGACATGAAACTGAGAGATTATATAGACAAGATTAAACCCAACTTCGAGAAGGGAGGCAAGTTTGAAAAGCTTCATTCCACTTTTGAGGCTTTCGAAACCTTTGCTTACACCCCCAACACCATAACGAAGAAGGGTTCTCACATTCGCGACGCAGTCGACCTAAAGCGCACCATGATAATCGTGGTCATCGCGCTGCTACCAGCACTGCTGTTCGGCATGTGGAACATCGGCCACCAAACCTCCATCTCTTACGGATTGGACTTCGGCTTCTGGCAGTCGTTTTGGTTCGGCTTCCTACGCATGCTGCCCCTCATCGTAGTGAGCTACGTGGTGGGATTGTTCATAGAATTCATGTTTGCACAAATAAGAGGACATGAGGTCAACGAAGGATTTCTTGTGTCGGGACTTATAATCCCCATGATTGTGCCCGTAACGACCCCGCTATGGCAATTGGCATTGGCTGTGGCTTTCGCTGTCATCATCGGCAAGGAGGTGTTCGGTGGAACAGGTATGAACTTCCTCAACCCCGCCTTAGTGGCTCGTGCATTCCTCTTCTTCTCGTATCCCACCCACATGTCGGGCGACAGTGTGTGGATTTCGAAGCCTTTCCACTACGCAGGCGATGCCGTAACAGGTGCCACACCGCTCGGCGAGTTGATGGCTGGCCACAGTACATCGGCATCGGCCTTAGACATGCTGATTGGAACTATACCAGGTTCCACATGTGAAACCTCTGTCATTGCCATATTGATAGGTGCTTGTATCCTCCTCGTAACGGGCATTGCCAGCTGGCGTACCATGCTCAGCATCGCTATTGGAGGCGGCATCATCGGCCTACTCTTCAACGCCATCGGAGCCAATGACTACATGTCGGTACCGTTCTACTACCATTACCTCATGGGCGGTTTTGCCTTTGGATGCGTGTTCATGGCAACCGACCCCGTTACTTCCGCTCAAACCAATTGTGGCAAGTGGATATACGGATTCCTTATCGGAGCATTTGCAGTGCTGATACGCGTAGTCAACCCCGCCTATCCAGAAGGCATGATGCTCGCTATTCTTCTCATGAACTGTTTTGCACCGCTGATTGACCACTGCGTGGTGAAAGCTAACATCAATCGTCGCAACAAGCGCGCCCTCAAGGCAGCATAAACCCAGTAAGAAAGGAGTTTCAACGATGAAGAACTTCAACAATAAATATATATTCCTATATGCTACCGCACTTGTGGCGGTGGTGGCCGTACTCTTATCCGTGGTGGCCACACTGCTGAAACCTCAGCAGCAGAACAATATCAAAAACGAGAAAATGCAGACTCTGCTCGCTGCCATCAACGTCAGCGTGGATCGCGACGACGCAGCCCAAGCCTACAGTCAGTACTTCACGACCGAATTAACAGTTGGAACCAATGGTGAAGTGCTTTCGGTTTATGACGTGCCACAGCAGACTCTCACCCAGGGCGAAACCCGTGCATTCGATATCAAGCTGAAAGAGCAACAGGTACGGGAGCGCGAAGGTAAGCAGGGGGCATTCCCTCTATACGTATTTGAAAAAGACGGCCGCAAGGGTTACGTCATTCCCACCCAGGGGAACGGATTGTGGGGTGCTGTTTTTGCAAACATCGCCCTTGATGCCGACCTCAACACGATTATCGGCGTTACGTTCGACCACGAAAGCGAAACACCTGGTCTCGGTGCAGAAATCACAACCGAGAAGTTTCAGCAGCCTTTCATTGGCAAACAAATCTTGGACGAACAGGGCAACGTGGTTTCCATTGCCGTAAAGAAACACGCTGATGCCAACGCACTACACGAAGTGGATGCCATCAGCGGTGGCACCATGACAAGCAACGGTGTGAGCGAGATGCTCGCCGCTGACTTGGCTCGCTATCAAGCATACATCGCACAGGCTCGCAACGCAGAGACACAGCAAGCTTCCAAACCTACAACATCAAATCAAGAAAGCGAAAAGGAGGCCTCCAATGAGTAAGAACACAAAACTTATAACAAATCCATTGGGTAAGAACAACCCAATAACCGTGCAGGTACTCGGTATCTGCTCCTGTTTGGCCGTAACCGCCCAGCTGAAGCCTGCATTCGTCATGGCGCTCTCCGTAACGGTGGTTGTAGCCCTCTCCAACCTCATTATCTCATTCCTGCGCAACACCATCCCGCCACGCATTCGCATCATCGTGCAGCTGGTTGTGGTATCGGCACTGGTTATCTTGGTAAACCAAGTGTTGCAGGCCTTTGTTTACGATGTAAGCAAACAGTTGTCGGTGTATGTAGGTCTGATTATCACCAACTGTATCGTCATGGGACGCCTTGAGGCCTTTGCTATGAGCAACAAGCCGTGGGCATCGCTTTGCGACGGCATCGGCAATGGACTTGGCTACGGCATCATCCTCATCATCCTCGGTTTCGTTCGCGAACTGTTCGGTTCGGGAACACTCTGGGGCTACCCTATCATGGAAAAATTGGGTCTGTACAACATTGGCTATGAGAACAACGGTCTGGTCATCATGGCTCCCATGGCTCTGATACTGGTGGGTATCATCATCTGGATTCAACGCTCCTCTAACAAGGAGTTGCAAGAAAAATAACTCGATGTTCACCACCTTGTAATAACCATCTAACACAATTGACATCATGGAAATATTCAATATCTTCATCAAGTCTATATTCATAGACAATATGATATTCGCCTTCTTCCTCGGCATGTGTTCCTATTTGGCCGTGTCGAAGACGGTGAAAACATCATTCGGGCTGGGTGTAGCCGTTACGTTTGTGCTCCTTATCACCGTACCCGTCAACTATCTGCTCAACAAGTACGTGTTGGCGCCTGGTGCTTTGGCCTGGATGGGCGAACGCTTCGCCAACGTAGACTTAAGTTTCCTCTCTTTGATTATGTTCATTGCTGTGATAGCCGCCATCGTGCAAGCAGTGGAGATGATTGTGGAGAAGTTCTCCCCATCGTTGTACAATGCTCTGGGCATCTTCCTTCCCCTGATTGCAGTGAACTGCGCTGTCATGGGTGGGTCTCTCTTCATGCAGCAGCGCGACTACAGCAACATCGGCGAGGTAACCTCGTTCGCATTTGGTTCAGGCATTGGCTGGCTTATCGCCATCGTTGGCATTGCTGCCATACGCGAAAAACTGCGCTATAGCCACATTCCTCCCGCACTAAAAGGGGTTGGCATCACCTTCATCATCACAGGTCTTATGGGCATGGCATTCATGTCCTTCATGGGTATCAAACTTTAATGGCGTTGCACCTGTGATTAGCGAATAATCATCCACATCTCAACCAAAGATAGACATTAAACAATCATGACAACAGTAATCGTAACAAGCCTTGTTGTATTCTTGGTGGTCATCCTGTTACTGGTAGCCCTGTTGCTGGTGCTACGTGCTAAACTGATGCCTCAAGGCAATGTAACTATCACCATCAACGATGACAGACAACTCACCGTTCCCACTGGCAACTCCCTCATATCAACACTTTCGGCTCAGCAAGTCTATCTGCCGTCGGCATGCGGTGGCAAAGGCTCGTGTGGGCAATGCAAATGCCGTGTTTTGGAAGGCGGTGGCGAGATCCTACCCACCGAAGTTGGCTTCTTTACCCGCAAGCAAATTCAAGACCACTGGCGCTTGGCTTGCCAAGTAAAAGTGAAGGACAACATCAAAATGGCTGTACCCGAATCCGTACTGGGCGTAAAGGAATATGAGTGCACGGTTATCTCCAACCGCAACGTGGCCACCTTTATCAAGGAGTTCAAGGTGCAGTTGCCCGAAGGTGCTCACATGGACTTCCTGCCTGGCTCATATGCACAAATCAAGATTCCAGCTTTCCGCATTAACTATGCTGATTACGACCGCGAACTCATCGGTGAGGAATATCTGCCCTCATGGGAGAAGTTCAAAATGTTCGACCTCAAGTGCGTCAATACCGAACCGACCATACGTGCGTACTCCATGGCCAACTATCCGGCCGAAGGCAACGTGTTTATGCTGACCGTCCGTATCGCCACACCGCCGTTCAAGGCCGACCGCAGCGGCTTCCAGAACATCAACCCCGGCATCGCTTCGTCCTACATTTTCTCCCTCAAACCAGGCGACAAGGTGGTGATGAGCGGTCCTTACGGCGATTTCCACCCTCACTTCGATTCAAAGAGCGAGATGATTTGGGTCGGCGGTGGTGCTGGTATGGCTCCGCTTCGCGCACAAATCATGCACATGACCAAGACTTTGCATACTACCGACCGAGTGCTGCATTACTTCTACGGCGCGCGTGCACTCAACGAGGTGTTCTACTTGAATGACTTCCTCGAATTGGAGAAGGAGTTCTCCAACTTCCACTTCCACTTGGCTCTCGACCGCCCAGACCCAGCCGCCGATGCAGCAGGAGTGAAGTACACGGCAGGTTTTGTACACAACGTTATGTACGAGAACTATCTAAAAGACCACGAGGCTCCCGAGGATATCGAATACTACATGTGCGGTCCTGGCCCAATGAGCAAAGCCGTCGTCAATATGCTTGACAACCTCGGAGTCGCCTCCGAAAGCATCATGTACGATGACTTTGGTGGTTGATGCCATGGTGCACACTACCACCCATACGAGTAACAATCGCGTTGACATGTCTGAGGTTTCTCCTCGGCATGTCAACGCCTTTTTTGTAGCACAACCAAATTAGGCAACGAGCAACTGCCGTTGCAGGTGCACCGAAAGCTGCTAACACAAGAGGATATTTGCTCAAAGTATCGAAAAGCCATAGGTCGGGCGGAAAATCCTCCAACGTGAAGGGTACAAAATAAAGCCAAAGCCAAAAGGGCCAATGGGAGTCATAGCGAAACAAAGCATCAAAGGAGCCTTAGCCAACTACCTCGGGGTAGCCATCGGCTTTGCAACCACCTTCTTTGTACTCACCGATTGCCTGACGGCCGAGGAAATTGGGCTCACCCGGGTCATGGTGGACTTCGCCACGTTGTTCTCGTCGCTGGCTCAACTGGGCACCTCCGCCTCCGTAGTTCGCTTTTTCCCATACTTTCGCGACGATGAAACGCACCGTCATCACGGCCTTTTCGGACTTTCGCTGCTGATTCCCTTAGTGGGTTTCACCCTATTTACTGGGGTCTTCTTCCTATTTCGAACCACGTTGCTGTCGGCCTACATCGAGAAATCGCCGCTTCTCGTAGACTACGCCTACCTTCTCATCCCACTCACCTTCTTCACGCTCTACACCAGTGTACTGGAAACTAATGCCAGCGTTCTGCTACGCATCGCCGTACCCAAAGCCGTCCGAGAAGTGGGCATCCGCCTGTTCAACCTCATTAGCTACCTGCTCTACGGGCACGGCATCATCGACTTCCATACCTTTGTCCTACTTTTCTGCCTATCCTATGCGCTGGCCATGCTGCTCGATTTGGTTTATCTCATCGCCTTAGGACATGTATCTCTCCGCATCGACTTCCGCATCCTGCACGAGCACGGCCGCGACCTGCTACGCTACACCCTTTTCATGACGGCCACCGTCCTAGCCTCCATTGTCCCCCTCATCAACACCCTCTTCCTCGGCTCGAAAGAGGGGCTTGCGCTCACGGGCGTATACACCATAGCCATCTATATTGCCAACATTGTGGAGGTGCCCTACCGCTCGCTCGGATCTGTATCCAACCCGCTCGTGTCCGCCGCCGTGCGAGACGACGACTGGCGCCGCGTGTCGGAACTGTCGCGCCAAGTCTCCCTGCACCAGTTCCTCGTGGCATCGGTCATCTTTCTCTTCATCGCCATCAACCTACAACCCCTCTTTCGCGTCATACCGCACGGAGCCGAATATGTGGGTGGTATCGGTGTAGTGCTCATCATGGGCGTGGCCAAGATAGTCAACTGCAGTTGCTCGGTGGGGGTAAGCGTGCTCAACTATTCGCGGCGTTATGCCATGTCGTTGCCCTTTATCGCCCTACTTACGGTGCTGGCCATCGTGTTCAACAGGCTACTCATCCCACTGTGGGGCATCTACGGCAGTGCCGCAGCCACCCTGCTGAGTTACCTGTTCTACTACCTACCACTACTGCTGTATGTACGCAAAACAACAGGTGTCTCCATCTTCGACCGCTCCATGTGGAAAGTGGTCGTACTGGTGGCCATGCTCGGCCTGTTGGGCATTGGGTGGCACGCCGTACTGACACCCCTGCTCCCCTCAACGACCTTGTGGGTCGTGGCCAACGGCATTGTCAGCTCGCTCCTGATAGCAGCCGTAGGCGTACTGCTGTTGCGCCACCTATCTGTATCGCCGCAGGTTGACAGCCTGCTTTCACGATTTCTTCCTCTGTTGAAAAAATAACCTATCGTCCGCGAGGAATAACTTGTCGCTATTACATCAACCTATAGCCTTCCACTCATAATCATATTAGGCGCAAGAACACAAATACACAGAGGACAGCGCTGTAAAACGACTACAGCACTGTCCTCTTATCCATTGGAATACGGACTCCATAACAAGTAAGTTCCTCTAACTCATCCTAAGTCCACCTTGACTACATGCAGAATTGCAATGCCCGAAAGCAATCGCACCCGAATGAGGTAAGTTCTTTCTTGCAGAGCGTGCAAATCAATTTGTCTTGAGTTCTTAACTTGCGCTACGCGACGGCCTAAAATATTATACGCCTCAGGGGATAGTACCCCATTGACTTCAAATGTCAGCAATCCCGTAGTCGGGATAGTATAAGCGCGAATAGAAACAGAAGGCATATCGACGGCTGATACATCACCTATCACTATCAGTATCAATGCAAATGTACTTTCGCACACATTTGTAGTAACACCCTGCCATACATAGGTAACACTCTCTGTATAAGTCCTCTCATTCCAGGTATAGCTCAACAATGCCGTGTCCGTTATAGCTGTATCTACTCCTTGATGCTGCATAAGCCCCACATGGTACGTACTGTCGCAGCGCTCAGCAGTCTACAAGTTGCAAACCAGTATGGTGTCCAATGTGTACACTTGCCAACTGTCGCAGGCAACAACCGGCTCCGAAATTGCCTTGCTCATATTATTGCCTCAAAGGTGAGAGTCTCACCTTTGGGGTATGTTTCCCCTCCTATAACATGTCCCATCGTGGTATCATTGGATGCCAGCAGCAGAGTATAGAATGTAGGAGCAACATGCTTGGCCTCCACATTACCTGCCACATCAGTGGCCAATGTGTAGAAACTTTCATAATGCAGCAACGTCGTATCTACAGCCACCATAGAGTCAATTGTAATGCCCATAGCAATCAGCACATCGGCTTTCCCGAGCATGCCATAAGGACTATATTTCCAACCGCTCGACAGGTTATCTTCGGCCACCGTCCCTAATCACATTATCCCCGTCATATCCCTTGCAACAATGTCCACACATAGCTCGTGGGCGGTGTGGCGTCAACAATGGTCACCCACGTAGATGTGGCAATCGGCTGTTCATTGTCGAATGTAATCCATGCACGGTTTGCAACG
>JAFTFL010000022.1 GCA_017449525.1 Bacteroidales bacterium
CGCCGATGATACTGCATTTATTTGTGGGAAAGTAGGTCGCCGCCAACCTTTCTAAGGGCATCTCTAAATGAGATGCCCTTTACTTTTATGTATTAGGGATATTCCCAATAATATTTAATGTGTCATATAGGGGGCGGGGTAAAGGGTATCCATTTCCCAGGATACCCTTTAACTCGCCCCCTATACATTGCCCGTTGAGAGGAAATAGGGAGGGTCGGCAAAATTATATCGAGCGAGCCTTGATGTTGTGTAAAACCTCAAAAGAATCACCCTGATAAAGAATGAAATTATTGTCTGGAGTAGAATAATATGGCTCTTTTATTATCATACTGCCAACCTTTGGGAATGAATCAAGTCAACGGTTTCGTTTCTCCTTGCCAAATAACCTTTGAACTCGTCACTCATAACACGAAAATCTAACGAGGGTTTGAACGTTGTATTTCTGATAAATGCCACATTGTCTGTTACCAAACTATCCTTTATTCTCACAAATCCATCATTATCTAACATAATGATATTTGAATCAAATAGTTTGTGGTGATTCTGACATAGCCATAATCCGTTATGGCCACTCACAGCATGGTTGAATCTTGTGTCATCATCAAGGTTGGACGTTCTGGATATTTGGGCTACACCCCATATATGTGCACCTTGAATGATTTCAGGAATTTCACACCCACATAATGCACATTTCTTTGAGCCAAGTCTATTGAAGAGGTTGTACAAATAGGATGCAGAGCGCAACTCTGTTCTGTCCGTTTGTTGTAAATACTCACGCTTGTCCAAGAAAAGCGATGTGTAGTGCATTGAGATATTGCCTAAGTTTTCTATCGTGTTCATAGAGGCTTGAGGAAGTCTCGTTAAATCCTGCTCGCAGATATTAAACAGATCTATAGGCCTATCTGCTATATGCGATATTGCGACAGCAAGGAGTGTTGATTCATATTTGCTTGCTCCATACGTCTTAGCGTAAATCTGAATCTTATCACTGGTCTTTGATACGTAAGATGAGTTGTTTGAGGAATTTGAAGTCTGATTTTCTCTGCGGTCAATAATCAAATCGTCAATGGTTCTATATGGTAATATGGATTGCTGATAATAGTTTCCAATATTTAAGAAATCTACGCCAGCAGTCATTAGTAAGCGATAAACGAAGAGATGATAATCAGTGAACGCGTTTCCAATATGTGGTATAAAATAGTAACAGAGACGTTTGTTCAGACGTTGATCTGCATAGAACATATTGATAGCTGTTGGAACACTCTGCAAACTGGAATTACGTCCATTGATACTCGCTTCAGAAAGAGATACATAATTAAGCATCCCTTCATATTCCACAAGCAAAAGACGTCCTCGATTATAAGTTGAACGATCTTTTACCACACGGAATCTGCTCTGACCTGTTACATGTTGACAAATGTCCAAAAGAACTTCTCTTGTCAGGATCCTGTCAAAAAGTCCTGGCGTTTTCTGAGCATCTGGTCTGTAGGTTATTGTCGCTTCCATATTCAATAATTTGTTATTAATACCTCACGACGGTTGTTATATCTACCTTGGGGTATTTCTATGTCAATTATATGATAATTTTTTCTCTTTGCCCAATTAGCAACTTCTTCATTATAGAAACTTTCAACCTGCAAAACGTATGAAAGCATGAATTGTGCCCCACGCTGATGGATCAAGTCCAAGAAGGTACATAGTCGTTGTTCATGTTCTATTGCCCAACCTTCAAACCCTCTTTTCCCATCGTTATACACTCCCAATGTAGAACGATACGGCGGGTCTGCATAGACAAATGTATCTGGTGTTATCTGGTCTTCCAACCTGTCGAAACTTACATTCTGATATTCCACCTTTTTTGCTTTAGAACATCTTGCAAAAGTAATGAACTTTGAAAGAAGACACTCATTGAACCAGCGGGAACCTATTGGATTGTTAAAGCTATGATCTGTGTTAAAACGTATTTGCTGCTGGAATCCGTATAGTATAAGGGTGTACAGCATCCGTGGATCTCGCTTCGGGATTGGAGTGCTATTGTATTTGTCCCTCAAAGCAACATATCCCTCTCTACTATGTGGTGCTAATTCGTATTTCTGAATTAATTTGGAAACATAAAGCAAATACTCATACGTATCAGCACTGAATGACTTTATAAGTTCCTCAACAAAAGGATTAATATCGTTGTAGACAAGACGCTCCGCGTTAATATTTATTCCCACATTGAAGCCACCACCAAAAGCGTCAATAAAAGTGTGTAATGTATGATTGGGCAGATACTGCTTAATGATTGGAACCATTTTTGTCTTACTTCCTGTGTAATTAAGAGGAGATTGGACTATTACCTCTTCAGCAGGCTTTTTCTGTATGTAAAATAGATACTCTTGATGCCCGTCAGCACCTTGACACTTCGTATTGTTGTACTTCTTGTAATTTATTGTTATACAATCGTATGTTTCTTCTATCCCAAATCGTTTGAGCGTTTTCTCAATGTAGTCCTTCGACATAAATCCATCATTATTATAACTTAGGATGATATGAGAAGCTTTTGTCTCTGCCACCACCTTTTCAAACAGGATGTGAGCATGATACATCTTTGACCAATTTGAACGCATCGGAGTAGTCGGCCGTGAGCCGGTTACTCTACTAACTGGAGGATTGTCATCTAATACTAACGTTTCCAACAAATGATATTGTGTACCATATTGATTCTGGGTGTATGGTGGGTCAAGATACAAAATATCACATTCTACATTTGAAATAATCTGCTCAACTTTGTCATTCCTGCTTTCTACATTCTTGCAAATACCCTCACAAGAATCTATCTTGCTGAAGATGATAGGCTTTAGTGCTCGCTTATCCCAATGCTTAAGGAAAGCCCCATACACGCCTGCCGTATTAGATACGTCAGATACAGATTCTAACAGACACGCTAAAAGATAAACATATTCTTCTTCTGATATTTTCCCCTGTTCTTTCCACTCTTCGATTTGTCTGCGGAAATAATCTATACGGCCAGCATTCTCTTTTGAAAAATACATTCGTTCTGAACCTCCGAGAGAATAATTCTGGTATATAAACTCATGAAGCGTGTTATTTCCATTATTTAGAAACTCGAAAGGATTAAAACCAAGCCTATCAAAAGTGCATCCATTTGCATATAATTTTCCTCTTGTAAAATAAGTAGCACATTTCAGTGAGTCGTTAATGATTATATGGTTATAAATAGATTTCATACTATCAGCAACAGAACCCATACCACAAAAAGCATCAAAGAAAATTAAATTTCTTTGAATTAGATTGTGATTTCGAAGAAGATCCTTAATGGAATCTGTTAAGCTTTCTTTGCTACCCAAATATCTCATATATGTTTTATCTATCTAATAGAATTCAACTTTATTTTAGATCTTGACATACCCACTAACTTTTCCGATTTACCCACTAAGTGTATTATAGTTAACCAGTAACTCGAAAAGAGGAGTGATTCGTTTGACTTTTCTTTGTCCTTACTAATTCTGTTAGTTCCACGTCAAGCAGTTCTGCAATTTTGAGAAAAGTTTCCATCGGCGGCTGAGAAGTGTCGGTAACCCATTGGGACACGGTCGTAGGAGCACATCCAAGTTGCTCTGCAAACAACTTATTAGTCCTTTTCTTTTCAGCAAGCACCGCCTTGATGCGATTGATGTCCTTGTCCATAATGGATTTTCTTTTGTTAATGCTACAAAGTTACAAATTTTCTCTGGAAGAATACACAAAACGTTCGCGTATTTAGCAAATAACCACATTTTAATGTTATTTTCCCCCACTTTTATGTACCCTTTTATGATTGTCGTCTGTCAGTTCTGTTACTTTATGTATAATCTGCATTAACAGCATCATGTATTTCTCTAACTTGTACACTAATGCTGCTGCCCTACGTTCCGAAAAGTGAATCTTCCGTTCCTTCAATGTCTGGTTGTAGTTGTTTCCAATCATACGGAATTGGGAATGAAATTCACTCAACTTGGCGTAGTATTCATGTTGACTCTTGTCGAATGTCACCACATGGAATAGCTCTACAAGGATTCGAATGCGGACTTGCTTGTCATGCCAAAACGATTATAGTTATCACTCACTGCTTTTACGGCAAGCCTTCTTCAATATGGTAAGATCTTCTCGTTGAGTTTGACATGAGGCCGCAATCTGAGAAACTCGTAGTAGTCGGAAATTTCCACCCTGTCTATTCCGACATGCTCTTTCATATCCGCATAGAGTATGTCCATCATATACATTAATGTTACCTGGCACTCTACACTGCCTTGCATTAGTTCCTTAATGCTTTGTGCGGTAAAGTTACGTTACGCTTCAAAAGTTTGTCATCTTGGCATTCGTCTCTACAGCCTCCTTACTCTTTCCCTCCAACCTGCCGGAACGGGGATTCCATAACTTGGGGTTGCAGGACAACTGCGCCATTGAATTGTTAAGGGTGGTATGCCCCATAATAGGTGCTTTCCCTTGTTTATCTAGACAGCTCTTTTTGAGGTGAGCAACACCTTGAATTTACTTGCTTTAAATAAAATGTTCACGTTCTGCAATCTGCAAGCAAGCTTGCATTGCTCTCTTAATCATATTCTTCATACGCTTCTGAGTTTTTGGGTGCAAAGTTAAACTATCTCAGAGCGTCCCCAGCCGTGCCAAATATGCCAGAATATGTATGTTTTCCCGAGCAGATGGAAATCTTGTACAGACTTCCATGTTTTCACCATGTGTTACCAGTTACCAAATGCAGTACCGAGGTAACACTTAGGTAACGGAACAGGCTCAACATTCTTTCCAATCCGAAAGAATCTCAAAAGTGCAAATAATCGTAAATTAACGCTTTGTCAACGACTTGCGCTATAGCGCCCGTAACGACCTCATCATTCCCTACAATCTTGATATTCGTAAAAATAGAACGGTCTCCAATTAGTTACTATCTTTGTTACGAGAGAGCTTCGAGTATCGGCTCGATGTGTCTAATATTTCTATCCTTTTTTGGTGTTACACAGTTGTTGAGTATTGGAATGGGTTGCGGAATTACACAAAATAAAAACGACGATGGAAGAAATATTTTGCTGCATGGTGGGAAATGTGTACCTTTGAAACCAAAAATTTATGAATAATGATATGAGAATCATCACAAAAACAATTGGCAAAAGTGATTTGAAAGAGATATTACCAGGGTATTTTGGAGATATGATCAAGGTGGTGGTGGATATGAAGTAGCGTATGATGGTATTGATGCTGAACTGCATGTCAATATTGATAAAGAGATGTTAGAGCAAGACTCCTTGCAAGCTGATTTGTGGGGTATCACCTCTACCTCGAAATGGAAAGAGTTGATTTTGTGGAGCTCGATTCTCTGATAAATATTCGCCGCTCTTAGGGAAATTGCGGCTGAGATGTGCAAGGCCCCAAGGTGAGATAATAGAAGTCGTTAGCACATTGGTACAATGAACGAATATCAATATTTAGGATTGGCTGCTGGACGATGGGCGGAGACACCGCTGGCGGAACAGATACTGAACATCGGTAGCGAGGTGTCGCGTGCCAATTGTTGGCGTGGCAATGGAAATGAAGAGCTGTGCCAACGTACTGTTGATAAGGCGCCGGAATTGCTATCGTTGACTATCAATGCGCAGAAAGGGATGCATGACCTTGTCGAGTTCTGCCGACTGTATGAGATTATGGCTGACCGCTATTATAGGAATAATGAATACCAAAGAGATGCTGGAATATTACAGCGATATTTTGATGCATCCTCTTATTTAGTGTGAATTTTTACAAATAAAAGATTTAAAATATGAAAGAGATAATGCCAGTGAACGGGCAGTTTGAAATGATGGCGCTGCCGTATTCGGAGCTTGGAGCTATCATCAGTGCCGAGACTTTGAGTTTCCATTATGGGAAGCATCTGAAGGCTTACGTGGATAATATGAACAAGGCATTGCCTGGGAGCGGATTGGAAAATATGAGTTTGCAGGAGGTTGTCTGCATGGCTGAAGGAGGCTTGCTGAATAACGCTGGTCAGGTGCTGAACCACACGATGTATTTTGAGCAGTTCTCCAACACGCCTATGGCTATGAGTGAGGGCTTTGCTGCTCGTTTGAGCAAGGACTTCGGCAGCGTGGAGGCATTCATGAAGGAGTTTGAGCAGAAGGGTGCGACGCTCTTCGGAAGCGGCTGGGTGTGGCTCTCGGAAGACAAGGATGGTAAGCTGGTCATTACGCAGCATGCCAATGCAGACAATCCCCTGCGTCACGGGCTGAAGCCTCTGCTGACATTCGACGTGTGGGAACATGCCTACTACCTCGATTACCAGAATCGCCGCGCAGACTACCTTGCCGTCCTATGGCAAGTGGTGGACTGGCAGGAGGTGGAAAACCGTTTGTAGTATCATGTGTGGCCGTTGAAGCCGCACTATCAGAGGAAGATACTACCATCATCTGCATCATCGAAGTCGATGATGCAGATGATGTTTTGCATAGAATATGACTGTATATTCAGTTTACAGCATTATGTAATAGAGGGTTGAGACGCATGAGTTTGGTGGTACAGATGCACAGATTTGCATGACGATAGAGAATATGAGGAATAGCAATAAAGTGGTCGGTATTCTTGCGTATTGCATTGGGATTGACTCTGAACAGTTGTTTACCATGCACGAGGTGCCTCCATCGGGGGCAACCTTGGTGTGGATGAGATGTGGTATAGTGAGTACGCTTCAATGTGATGCATGGCTTTTGGAGCCACCCCATGCACATAGCCTATAAAAACCGACCGTGGTCGATTGAGGAACCGACCGTGGTCGATTGAGGAACCGACCGTGGTCGATTGAGGAACCGACCGTGGTCGATTGAGGAACTGACCGTGGTCGATTGAGGAACTGACCGTGGTCGATTGAAGAACCGACCGTGGTCGATTGAAGAACCGACCGTGGTCGATAAGTTTTTTACGGATGCTTGGCAAGTCGGCTGCGGGTGGTTGGATGCCATGCCACGGTAGGCGCATGGTAGTGCAGATGGAGTCGCTGAGTTGTAGGTTGCTGTTTCTTTAGTTTGCCTCTTCGAGCACGGTTGAGGGGAGGGGAACGAACTTGTTTGTTGGTGTCGTAGACTTGTTCGTTTTAGGTTTTAATGTTGACTTAGGTGATAATATTTCGATGCCGTCGGGTGTTTTCAATTCGAATGTGGCGTTAGAATATTGCCATAAACGATGTTATCATACAGCCCCGTAGCGAATATAAGCAGAAATACGAATGAGATTATAATTAATATAACCATGAATTGTTATCTGCGACCGGCTCGTAAAAGAGAGTTTTCCAAGTCGGTCAAGCGCAAGTCGTCGTGCTTGATATTGGGTATCATCGTTGGATAGATAGCCTGTGCGCAGATGTTCAGTCTCATGTTGACTATAATGAATGCGTTTCGTCATAATTATTGCATACATACACCTCTTGATACAGATGATGGCTGGAGGCCTTAGTACAGGCATGAACAACATAGGCGCATCAATCTACAGTTCGGACAGTAGTCCTAAAGAAGGAGTGCGGCTGAATGACGAAACCATTTCCCGAGGTCGAGGTGGTTCTAACTGGTCTGGTTCGGATGGCCGCACGGATGACAAGAGCGCGGATGGTACACTCATCAGCCGATAGTTACCGTGAGAGTGTGGTGCCACATCCAATAGATGTCTTGGGAGGAACAATCTGATTCGCTCCCACGAAAGCACACTTCTCACGTTGATGGCTTGAGGGGGTACTTTTACCCCCAACCTTCGGCCATATGGTAGGCGAGGGTTGGGGGCAATAGTGGGGTGCGGAGCTACACCTATTGTTATATATATTGCGTGGCGCTATGCGGCACAGGGGAAGTCGGGATGGAATGGTGTGCCTGCTTGCCTGCGACGGTGTGCTTTGGTGAGTTGGGCTACTTCACTACGGTGATTTTCTGGGTGGCGCGATTGCCGATTTTCACCACGTAGGTGCCCGAAGTGGGGATGTCGAAGCGCAGCGAGGAGGCGACTGCGTGGGTATTTTGCTGGGTGGCGATGAGGCGGCCGCTGATGTCGTACAGCCAGACGGGGCAGTCCTCGGCTCCATTCACCACCAGTTGCCCACCTTGCTGGAACAGCTTCACGCCCTGCCAGTCGGTGTCGTCAATGCCGTTGGTGCCACTTTCGAGGAGGTGGCATTTGCCGTCGAACAGGGTGGTGCCACCAGTTACGTTGTTACCTGTCGATAGACGCACGGTGTCGGGGGCGGAGAGAACCATGGAGCTGGTACGGCCGCCGGGACCACCGCCAGGGCCACCATGTCCACCTCCGTTGTTGCTGATGGTGGGCGTGTAGAAGGCTACTGCGTTGTCGCCGTAGGTTACGGTGTACCACGAGTTGCTGCTCACTGTCGTGGACTGGTAGTAGGGCTGGCTGATGATGCTGCCACGCTCAATGCCGCCCACGGCAATGACTACGCCGCCTCTGATGTAGAGTTTCTTGGCTTCTTCGCTGTTGGCATCGAGCGCCAACTCGGGCGACGCGGCACCGATGGCGTAGACCAGTCCGCCGTTGATGAAGAAGTTGCCATTGGCATCCATGCCGTCGTTGTTGGAGGAGCGGGCGTAGATGTAGCCGCCGTTGACGGTGAGGTCTTGGGCTGCGTTGATGGCATCGTCGTAGGCATCTACATAGATTTCTCCGCCGTTTATGACGAGGGTGTCCTTGCTTTCAATGCCTTCGGCGTTGGTGCCAGTGGTGGTTACACGGATGGTGCCGCCGTTGATGACCAGCCCGCCGCTGTAGGTGTAGGTTGTGCCGTTCTGGGTCTTCACGCCAGCCTTGATGCCTTTTGGCGATGAGTAGTAGTCGCTGCTGACGTTCTCGGTGTTGCCAGTGTAGTTGGTGTTCTCGGTGTTGCCGTTGTTGTAGTACAGGCCGCCAGTGGTGCTGACTGTGATGGCCCCGTCGTCGATGGTCATTACCCCGTCGCACTTCATGCCTTTGCCGCCCGAGCCGGAGCTGGTAAGGTTGAGCGTGCCACCCGTGATGTGCATGTTGCCGTCGCAGCTGAGGCCGCTGGCTGCTTTGGTTTCCAGTTTTTCGCTGTCCCATTCGCCCTTGCCAGTGGTGGTTACGGTTATGGTGCCGCCGCTGATGTTCATGTCGCCCTCGGCCTTGATGCCTTTGGCTGCTATGGCGGCGCAGTTGATAGTGATAGAGCCGCCGCTGATGTATATATTGCCGCTGTCCTCATCGTCGTGGTCGGCCGTTTCGCCAGTCGACTCGGTGCCATCCAAGTCGCATTGTATGCCGTCGTCGCCCGTTCCACTGATGTTGATATTGCCGCTCTGCATCAGGAAGTATTCGTTGCATGAGATGCCGTCGCCCACAGCCGAGGTGATGTTTAGCGTGGCGTTCTTTAGGGTGAGGTACTCGCCTGTCTTGATGCCGTGTTTCACATTGCCCACAATGTTGAGGGTGCCCTGCTGTTTGAACTCGGCGTGCCCTTTGATGTATAGGCAGCCCTTCTGTGAGCCAGAGGCCGCATCGGTGAGGCTGTTGGTGGTGCCGTTGAGAACCTTCACGTTGATGCGTTTGCCGTTCTGAATGTGCACGGCAGCGCCACTGTAGACAGGCGTGGTGTTGGTCAGCGTTAGGCCGTTCAGTTCGATGGTGGCCTTGTAGGAACCCGACATGTAGAACTCGCCGTCGGTGGTTGATCCGCTGAGCGTGTAGGTGATTTCGGTAGCCAGTGTGTCGCTTTGCGCAATGCTGACGTGTGCTCCGCTGCGCACTACGGTCAGATAACGGCTGGCGATGCTGTCAGAGGTAACAGTAGCCGAGGTGTCGCTATACACCACGTTGACGCTTTGCGCCACTGCTGCGCCTACGGCCAGCATCATTGCAAAGAAAAGTACAATTCTTTTTCTCATAATTGTGTATTGTTATTGGTGAATAATGATGCTGCAAAGGTACGTTTTTTCTGCCAAAGCCGAACTGCAGTTGATGCAGTTCCCCATCGGGTATCCAACTGGTGGCCAACAGGACAATAAAAATGAGGATGTTGCGTAATAGAGTTTGTCGCGTCAACATAATAGGTGCACCCGTGCGTCATCATTGAACTGCACCAGCAGAAGTAGAAATGCAATGAAAAGAAAATCCAAGCTTCTAATCAAGTCGTTGCTCCTTTCAGCCACGCTCTCCCTGCTTCCCAATCATGCGGATGCTGTGTTACTGAGCCCTGTGGATGGCGATGACGACGATGCTATCTTGCCAGACGAGCTCAAGGCTCCTGTGTGGCACAACGTGATGAAGATAGGTAATGACGGCAACATGACGGGTGTGGAGAGTCATCGGTCGCATCGGTCGCACAGTTCTCATAGCTCCCATCGCTCGGGGAGCAGCGGCCACCGCTCTCACTATTCCAGTCGGGTCAATTCGCACTACTCCAGTGCCACTACCACTACGCGTTCCACTGGTGCTTCCACCGCCAAGACGGCCACTACGCTCTATTCCGCTCCAGCCAAGACCTACAAGACCTACACGCTCGGCGACCGTACGTTGCGGCGTGGCATGTACGGTAGCGATGTGAACGAACTGGTCAAGCTACTTAAAGATAACGGTTATCTGCATCCTTCGCACAACGCTTCGCAGTCGGGCTATGCACTGTACGATGCCGAGGTGGAGCAGGCAGTGAAGTACCTGCAAGAGGAACTTGGCCAATCGTCTGCCGACGGCATATTTTCGTCTGTCGACGGAAAGCAACTCACTCCTTCCCAGCATCGGCGCATTGGCACGCGCGACCTGTCGATCGACGATACGGGCGATGATGTGGCCGAACTGATACGCCTGCTCACGCAGGTGGGATTCGCTCCCGACACGGCGGCCGTACAGCCAGGCAGCAATACGTATGGAGCTGCGGTGGTCTACGCTGTCATGGAGTTTCAGGCCTCCGTTGGGTTGTCGGCTACGGGTGTGGCCGACGCGGCTACCATTAAAGCACTCCAAGCAAAAGCCCGTAAGTAGACCACTCAACCTGCCTCCGCTATGATTATTGAAGTAGATCGTTCTGTATATTCCGATGCGTGCATCACCAAGTGCGTCTATGCTCTTTCGAACGACTTGGACTGTCGTCGCACCCTTTGTGGCGAAAGGGAGCGGATAGAGGTGTCGCCTCGCGTGGTCGACTTGTCGCCGGCGGAGGTGCAGCACCTCTTTCTTTGCACGCTGAATGACTACAAGGCGCGCGAAGTTATCGCCACTGAGACGCACGACATCCGCACCATTCTTTACGCTAAGGCTTTTGCCGACTGCGACGAATTTGAGGAAATGGCTCCATGAGGAACTATTACCTGCTCCCATTCGATTTTACTCGCGTTGCGCACCACGAGGTACTGGTCAACGAGTACGGCGACATGCTGGTGCTACCGCAAGGTAGCGTAGAGCGTATTGTAGACCACCGATTGGAGTACGACGATGTCTACAAGGACCTGGTTGCAAACTTTTTTATCAGTGAGAGCCGCGTGCCAGCCAACCTGGGCATCTATGCTTCGAGGCTGCGCGAGAAGAAACGTTTCCTCGACGACTTTACGGCGCTCCACATCTTTGTTGTTACGCTTCAGTGCAACCAAAATTGTATCTACTGCCAAGCATCGAGCCGCTCGGAGCAAAGTGCGCAGTGTACCATGACGTTCGACACGATGGAGCACGCCGTTCGGCTGATGTTTCGGTCGCCTGCACCCGTGCTGACAATGGAGTTTCAGGGAGGCGAGCCGAGCCTGCATCCAGCGCTCATTCGCTTCGGAATCGAGACTGCTGAGCGCATCAATGAGACGGAGCGGCGCGAGCTGCGATTCGTGTTGTGCACCAATTGTGTACATCTGACGGACGAGATGCTGGACATCTGCCGTCAGCACCGTGTGATGATATCCACTTCGCTTGACGGTCCCGCCTTTCTGCACAATGCCAATCGTGGCAAAGTGGACAGCTACGAGCGCGTCGTGGCGGGCATCGAACGGGCACGCCGTGTGCTGGGTGCTGACATGGTGGCTGCCTTGCAGACTACGTCGGTGCAGGCACTGGACTATCCTGCGGCGATTGTCGACGAGTACGTGCGTTTAGGCTTCCGCTCTCTATTCCTGCGCGCCTTGAACCCTTATGGTTTAGCGTCGAATGGTCAGGATTGGGCGCACTACACCGAGCGGTTCATCGAGTTCTACAAGGCGGCCTTCGAGCACATACTGTACCTCAATAGACAGGGTACCCCGTTTGTGGAGGAGTTTGCGGCCATAGTGCTGCGCAAAATGTTGACCCCGTTTAGTACGGGTTTTGTCGACCTGCAGTCGCCTGCTGGCATCGTTACGTCGGTGCTGGTCTACAACTATGATGGCTACGTGTACGCTTCCGACGAGTCGCGTATGCTGGCCGAAGTGGGTGATTTTACCTTTCGGCTGGGTAGTGTGCACGACCGCTACGAGGACATTGTCTACAGCCCGAAGGTGCAGCACCTTGCGCAGTTGTGGGCCAACGAAGCACTGGCAGGGTGCTCCGACTGCGCTCTGCGCAACTTCTGCGGTGCCGACCCAGTGCGCAACTACTCCACCCAGAGAGATCCCTACGGCCACCGCCCGTCTTCGTTGCTGTGCCGTAAGAACAAGGCTATTATCGAGTACCTCATCTCGCTCCTTGTCGAACGGCGAGAGGAGGTGCTTCCTATTTTCAAACGTTGGCTGCAATGAGAGAGGCCTTCGACCCCCACTCGAACGACAATGCGTTGTTCGTCACCTCGCGGTGCAACAATCGTTGCCTGATGTGTTGCCAGCCGCCGCAGGCCGACCCCGATGCCGAGCACCTCTTTGCCCACAATGTGCGCCTGCTGCAATCGGCTCCTCCCGACTTGCCGGTGCTGGGCATTACGGGCGGTGAGCCCACGCTGCTGGGCGAGCGGCTGGTTGCCCTGCTTGAGGAGGCGCACCGCCGTCTGCCTCACACTGCCTTCCACCTGCTGAGCAACGGGCGCGCTTTCAGCGATGCGGCCTTTGTGCGCAGGGTGTGCCGCGCCGCGGGCGACAACCTGTTCGTGGGTATTCCGTTGCATTCGGACTATGCGGGCGACCACGACCTCATAGCGGGCTGTCGAGGCGCATACGAGGAGACGTTGACAGGACTGTACAATTTGGCTGATGCGGGAGTGGAGATAGAGCTCCGAGTGGTTGTCAACCGACTGAACTATGCGCGCCTGCCCCGTATGGCCGACTTCATCTTCAAGTATCTGCCCTTTGTGGGGTGGACTGCGCTGATGGCCATGGAGCGCACCGGCCTATCGGTGCCGAACGAGGCGCAGGTGTGGGCCGAGCCGCGGCAGTACGCACCCCAGTTGCGCCAGGCCGTGCTGTCTCTGGCAGGGTGGGGCATGGGGGTGGCGGTCTACAACGTGCCGCTGTGTCTGCTTCCGCGCGACTGCTGGCCTTACGCCAAGCAGAGCATCTCCGACTGGAAGACCGCGTTCGCCCCCCGCTGCGAGGCCTGTCGCACCCAGGCGCAATGCTGCGGCCTCTTCAGTACTTCCATCCGCCCCTTTGAGGGCATAACCCCGATTCTCGAGCCATGACGACCGCCGTGTGTCTGCCGCCGAACAGCATCCACCCATGCAGCAGCTTTCGATGGTCGTACGACGCCTACGGCACTGGCAAAATTCATCACCGAAAAACCCTCCTCTGCAAGCTGAGACCTCGACAACTGCAAGCTGAGACCTCGACAACTGCAAGCTGAGACCTCGACAACTGCAAGCTGAGACCTTGACAACTGCAAGCTGAGACCTCGACAAAAGACACCTGAGAACAACCCAATTATTCGCAACCTAAACAATTCACATAGTGGCATTTATCAAGAAAGTCAAGCGCAAGTGGCAAGGCCAAGAAAAATGGTCGGTTACAACCGGAATGCAGGGCAACCCCGTTTCGACCAAAGAACGGTGCGAGTGCATCGCGCGCAGCATACACCTATTATTATTATACAACCGCAACTCTATCGCAGTACACCCATGAGACGAAAAATAACGGTGCTGGTGCTGCTGGCTGCAGCATCAATATGCCTCCTCGCCGCATGCGAGAAGGACTACCTCACCACGGGCTCCACCACGGGCGGCACGGGTTCTTCCTCCTCGTCGAGTCGTCAATGTGCCGCCTATACCAAGCAGGTTGGGCGCTGCAGTCGCACCGCCCAACCAGGTAGCATCTACTGCTGGCAGCATCAGAAGTGAACCCTTCCCAACACCCCTCCCTATGAGCAGAGAGACTCTTTTCCATATCATTGAATACGACGATGCGCACCGGTCGCGGTGGAGCACCGTGTACGACGTGGCGATGCTGGTGCTGATTGTGATGAGCATCGTGCCGCTGATGTTTCGCACGCAAACACCGCTCTTCGTGTGGTTCGACCAGGTGTCCGTAGCGGCCTTCATGCTGGACTACCTGCTGCGGTGGTCTACAGCCGACCTAAAGCACCCGCGGCAGAGTCGCCTCCTTTCGTTCGCCACCTATCCACTTACCCCCATGGCCATCATGGACATACTGTCCATTCTGCCGTCGCTCGGTGTGTTCGGTCGCTCGCTGAAAGTGCTGCGCATGGTGCGCCTGCTGAAAACGCTGCGCTTATTCAAATTCCTGCGCTACTCGCGCCAAATCCAAGTACTCGTGCGTGTGCTGAAGAAGGAGCGGAAGATTCTACTCACTGTGATGGGCATCGCTGTGGCCTACATCTTCGTAACCGCCCTCATTATGTTCAACGTCGAGTCCACTGCTGAAGGTGCAGCCGTCTTCTCTACCTTCTTCGATGCCCTCTACTGGGCTACCACCACCCTTACCACTGTGGGCTATGGCGACATATCGCCTGTCTCCTCGGTCGGACGCTTTATCAGCATGCTCTCTTCGCTCTTCGGCGTGGCCGTCATCGCCCTACCCTCTGGCGTGATAACGGCCAGCTATCTCGACGAACTGCGTGAGCAAAAGAAAGCATCTTGAACTGCTGCGCCCTCCCTATTCTCCCAACACCTTTAGTCTATGACACCAACCAAAATCCAACCGCACCCCCACGGCTCGGCAAGCGCGGCCCTGCAAGTTGTGGAGCACTTTCCGCACTACTATAACATGACCAAGAGTGGCGAATTGAAGCCGATTGACTTGGCGAAAGCCTACGTCGAGTTGGCAACATACGATTCTGTGGGCAACGACGTTTCGAGGACATGATGAAGCGTAGCGTACTTGGGGTGCTGCTGAGCCTGATCGCATTTGCAGGGGTGCATGCCCAAACGGGGCAGGGCAGCGCGGTCATGGTTGAATACACTGGATTCACCGTCCGTTACAATCCGAGCCACCGACAGCCCGACTGGGTGGAGTACACGTTGACGGCGGCGCAGGTGCAGCAGAGCAACAATTCACAGAAGGTGCCGCGCAACTTCATGCCCGACCCCAACCTGCACGTGCCACAGGCCGAGCCGGCCGACTATCGGAAGAGTGGCTGGGTGCGAGGCCACATGGCGCGCCGACAGGACATGAAGTGGTCGGCGCAAGCGGTGAAAGAGAGCGACTACTACACCAACATCTGTCCGCAGCACGAGGTGCTGAACAACGGGGTGTGGCATCAAATTGAGAACCTGGTGCGTCGCCTCGCCACGCGCTACGACTCGGTGCACGTGGTGTGTGGCCCCCTCTTTGTCGACACGACCAACGGATGTATTGGGCCGCACCGCCTGCCAGTGCCCGACTCTTTTTTCAAAGCACTTCTGATTAAGGATGCCTCTGGTTATCATGCTGTAGCGTTTCTCTGTCCGAACGACGGCACTGCGCGTACGGTTCGCGAGGTGGCCTACACGGTTGACCAAGTGGAGGCTCGCACAAAAGTCGATGTGTATTCCTACTTGCCCGACGCGATAGAGCGGGCGGTCGAGCGCACGCTGAACCTCCGCAAGTGGGGCATCAAATAGCAGCGCGAGGTGCTGCCCCCTTCAGCAGTCGGCATTTATACCGAGGTAAATGGGTGCATGTCCCGCGGAAAACGGGCAGATGTTCCGAATAGGAGAGGGGTGCTACTCCGAAGGGAATAGGTATTGCAATTCCTTCAGGTCGGCGGCAATCAGCCGGTCATCCTCATCAACGAGGCGCAACAAGCCGAGCGGCGTGGTACCTACGATAGTGGCACGCAGGGGCGTGTTGCGGTAGAGGTAGTTGGCGAGCTGGCAATAGTTCAATAGCCTGTCAAGGTAGGTGGTAAGTAGCTGGTTGGCATCGCCGCTGCGCAACGCCTCGTAGCGGCGGGCTATGCAGCCCACCACGTCGTGCAGTGTGCTTTCCAACGGCATGGTCTGTCCCGTCAGCAGGGCTACCGAGGTGGGGTTGGGCACCCACTGTGGGAAGTGGGTTTGGTTGATGTTAAGGCCGATGCCGCAGATGCTGCTCTGCAGCCGATGCCCATGCAGTCGATTGCTGACCAGTATGCCGCCCAACTTGCGGTGTCCGACGTAGATGTCGTTGGGCCATTTGATGTGGACATCGTCGTGCAGCGTGTGGGGCAGCAGGGCGAGCAGCCAGTCGGTGATGCCCACGGAGAGCAGCTGCGTGATGGTGAACTGCTGGTCGGCGGCCAGTTCGGTGGGCTTGAGCAGAAGGCTGAATGTCAAGTTCTGCCCAGGTTCGCTCTCCCAGCGATTGCCCTGTTGGCCGATGCCTGCTGGCTGCGACAGTGCCCACACAACGGTGAAAGCCTCGACGCTACTGGGGTCGAGGCTTTCGCAGTATTGGTTGGTCGAGGGTAGGCTGTCGAAGCGCAGAATGTGCGCTATGCCCGACTCGCTCATACGGTCATAATCTCTTTCTCCTTGGCTGCGAAGATGGAGTCGCACTCGCCGATGTACTTGTCGGTGATGTCTTGCAGCTCTTTCTCCACCTGCTTCACCTCGTCTTCTGGCACGGCTTTGTCCTTCAACTTCTTCACCTTGTCCATCACGTTGCGACGGGTGTTGCGCACGTTCACCTTGCCGTTCTCCACCTCGGCCTTAGCGGCTTTGGAGAGTTCTTTGCGGCGTTCCTCGGTCAGCGGCGGTATGATGATGCGCAGGGTGTCGCCCTCGTTGCGGGGAGTGAAGCCCAGGTTGGCATCGAGGATGGCCTTGTTGATGGCTCCCACGATGGTACGCTCCCAGGGTTGGATGACGATGCTGCGGGCATCGGGTGTCGAAATGTTGGCCACCTGGCTTATCTCGGTAGGGGTGCCGTAGTAGTCCACCTTGACCCCAGCAAGCATTGCGGGGTTGGCCTTACCGGCACGGATTTTTTCTAATTCCTTGTTGAGGAAATTGACTGCAGACTGCATGCCTTTTTTCGCTTCGTCAAGGCAGGCTTTTGATAACTCGTTCATGATGTGTATTAGGTCGTTTTGTTGTTCGAATGAGATGGTGTGCGGCGGTGCCTCAGTCGGCCACCACGGTGCCGATGGGTTCGCCTTCGACAACGCGGCGCAGGTTGCCCGTCTGGTTCATGTCGAACACATAGATGGGCAGCTTGTTCTCTTGGCACAGGGCGAAAGCGGTGAGGTCCATAACCTTCAGTTTCCTGCTGAGGGCTTCGCTGTAGGTCAGGGCGGAGAACTTGGTGGCCGTCGGGTCCTTCTCGGGGTCGGCGGTGTAGATGCCGTCTACGCGTGTGCCTTTGAGGATGGCGTCGGCCTCTATCTCCACTGCGCGCAGTGCCGAGGCGGTGTCGGTGGTGAAGAAGGGGTTGCCGCTGCCGCCTCCAATGATGACGACGCGCTTCTGCTGCAGTGCCTCGATGGCACGACGACGGCTCATGGCACGGCAGATGGGCTCCACGGTGAGGCCTCCAAGCAGTTCGGTTCGAAGTCCTTGTTGTTCGAGAGCCGACTGCAAGGCCATGCTGTTGATGAGCGTGGCGAGCATGCCCATATAGTCTCCTTGCACGCGGTCCATGCCCTGCGCGGCACCGCTCAATCCTCGGTAGATGTTGCCTCCACCGATTACGATGGCCACCTCTACGCCGAGGTCGACCACGGCTTTGATGTCAGTGGCATACTGCTCCAGCATGGCAGGGGCGATGCCGTAGCTCTGGGTGCCCATGAGCGATTCTCCACTCAGTTTTAATAGAATTCTGTTGTACTTCATGTTCTTTTCTTGAAAGGCAAGTTGGCTGAAATTCAGCTGTTACTATGCGTGTGGCGTCGTCTGCTGAGGCCACTTTTGCAGAGGCGAATATAGCAAAAAAAAGTGGCATTGAGGCTTTCTGCTTCGACGGGGCTCAGGGTGTCGTACGGGTGGCGCTCCCGATGCTGTACGGGACAAGGGCTTCTGCCGTACGGGAAGTGGCCTCATGTCGTACGGCGTAGGGCTCCATGCCGTACGGCATCTGAAGCCTCACGTCGTACAGCATGAGGGAGTGGTGATGCTGCGGTCGGTAACGATCACTCCTGCTCGCTTTTGGCAGATGCACCGAAGCAGTGGCTCACTCCGACCATGAGGTAGTGGGGTACTTTTTCGACAGGTGGCGGCGCTGATGTAGAGGGGGGAAGGCTACAGATAACCAGCTAAGGCCAGTGTGGCAAAGCTGATGCGGATGTCGGCCACCTCTTGCAAGGCGAGGCAGCAAGCTTCGAGAGTGGCACCCGTGGTCAGCACGTCGTCGACCACAAGCACGTGCTTCCCCGACAGCTCTTCGGGACGACGCACGGCAAAGATGCCCTGCATGTTGGCTATCCGCTCGATGCGTGATAAATGGGTTTGGCTTAGGGAGAAACGGGTGCGCACGAGGGTTCGGTGGTTGATGGGCAGCCCGAGCACTTCGGCTATGCCGTTGCAGAGCAGGAGGCTTTGGTTGTAGCGCCGTTGGAGCAGTTTCCAGCGATGTAGGGGCACAGGCAGCAGGAGGTCGACATCGTCGAAGCGGTGCGAACATGCCAGGTCGTGTCCCATGAGGCGACCCAGGCTGACGGCCAGCTGGCGATGTCCCCTATATTTAATGTGGTGCACGAGGTGCTGCGTGGGGTTGTCTTGACTGAAGTGTAGAAATGAGGAGCCAGCCACAAAGGGGATGCGCCCCGCCAGTCGCAGCTCGGCAGGATTGGAGACGAGGGGTGCAAAGCCTGTGGTGGGCAGGTCGAGTTGGCAGGCCACACATAGGCCAGTCTGTTCGCCTACGAGTGGGGCACCGCAGTGGGCGCAGGTAGGTGTGTAGACGAGACCGAGGAGGTCTTTGAAGGCCTGCCGCATGGACTTAGGGGAGGAAGAGGCAGCTGTCGCCATAGCTTAGGAAGCGGAACCCGTTGTCCAAAGCATAGCGGTAGCAACGACGCCAGTCGTCGCCTATCAAGGCCGAGACGAGGAGTAGCAAAGTGCTTTTGGGCTGGTGGAAGTTGGTGATGAGACCCTGCACCACGCGGTAGGTGTAGCCAGGGGCAATGAGCAGGCGGGTTACGCCGTGCAGGAGTGTGTCGCCCCGTCGTTCCATCCAGGCGATGACCTCTTGTAGGGCATCGATGGGGGAGAGGCTGGAGGACAGCGTGTAGGGGTCCCACTGTCCGATGCTCATAGCCTGCAGGGAGGGGTCGTTCTTCAGTTGAACTCCGAACCAGTAGATGGACTCGAGGGTGCGTACCGAAGTGGTGCCCACGGCAATGAGCCGTCGGGAAGCGCGCATGGAAGTGATGTGGCGCAACTCGTCGAGACTGATGCTGACGGGCTCGGCATGCATGGTGTGTTGGCCAATGGTGGTACTGCTGACGGGTTTGAATGTACCAGCACCGACGTGTAGGGTGACGTACGCCGTGGGGATGCCCGTTTGACCTAACTGGTCAAGCAGTTCGGGTGTGAAGTGAAGGCCTGCAGTGGGGGCTGCCACCGAGCCGTCATGTTGGGCATAGACGGTCTGGTAGCGGTCGGCATCGGACTGCTCGGCTTGCCGGTGGAGGTAGGGGGGGAGCGGTATGACCCCAGCACGCTCTATGACCGACGCGAAGTCGAAATTGCCCGTCCAGTCGAAGTCCACCACCCAGGAGTCGCCCACGGCTTCGCGTCGGGTGGCTTGCAGCGTAGTGGTGGCTTCTCCCATGTCGACCTCGAGGGAGAGTGGACCCGATTTCCACTTCTTGTTGTTGCCAATGAGGCAGAGCCACGTGCAGTGCCCCCGCTGCTCAAAAGCTTGAGCCACGGGGCTGCGCCACGGCTCGAGGCAGAACACCTCGATGGTGGCGCCGCCAGCCTTGCGGAAATGCAGTCGGGCGTGAATGACTTTGGTATTGTTGAAGACCAGAAGAGCATCGGCGGGCAGTAGCGAAGGCAACTGCGCAAAGCGGTGCTCCTCAAGCTGTCCCCCACGATACAGCAGCAGACGCGACTGGTCGCGCTGCTCGAGAGGGTACTTGGCTATACGGTCGTTGGGTAGGTCGTAGTCGTAATCGGCGATGGCTATGTGAGCCGGTGCCGGAGTGTTAGTGGGCATAGTTTCGGGCAGTGCAGGCGGAGAGGATGATGTACCAAACGATGAGCATCGGAACGGCAGCTATGCCGAACAGCAACACCAGGAGGAGGCATCCTGCAGCGAACAGGTATCGCAACTTGTTGT
>JAFTFL010000023.1 GCA_017449525.1 Bacteroidales bacterium
AATCAGAATTTAGTACTACAATTTGTTCCACGCGGAACAAATAATTACCTTATTAAGTATCAGTAGTTTTATGTGAGTTGTATTACTATCAACTTTTTGTCGTATTTTACTAACAGGTTATTTCCTCGTTTTCCGTTGTTTCGTACAGGTCCATCACACTATAGGGCACTTGCAATTCTTCGACAAACTTCATCATGTCTTTGCTGCTAATGACAAGGGATGCCCGATTGTCATTGGGGTGAAAACTGACCTTTTCTGCCTGTAGAAGATTGCGGTCGATGAACAGGGTAACGGCATGGGTCGCATCGTTGACCAGTGCAAACAGTGAGACACTGCCTGGCCTAACGCCGAGATGACGCATCAGACGCTCTGGGCTGGCGAAGCTGAGTTTGCCCTGATGAAGACGATGTTCCATATCGTGGATGTCCATCGCATGACGTGCATCCATGATAACCAAGTAGTGTTTATCGCCTTTATGATTACGAAAAAAGAGATTTTTGCATAGGGTTGTCCCCTCGCCACGGTAGTATTGCGAGGCTATTTCTATAGTGGGTGCCTCGGGATGCTCATAGTAATCGAACGGAATGCCGAGGCGAGAGAGGCATTCGTAGACTCGCGGTTGTCCTATCATCGCGCAACGATATGTAGGAAAATAGTCCTCTATTTAATGATACCAAGAGTTTTCGACATGTCAAGCATCCGTACGATGGGACGCTTGGCAGCCTCAATAAGTTGCTCATCCATCACTATCTCGGGACTCTCATCCCGTAGGCATTCATAGAGTTTCTCGAGCGTGTTGAGCTTCATGTATGCACAATCGTCGCATGCACAGCTCTTGTCATCGCGTAGGGTGATGAACTCTTTATCGGGGTTTTCGCGCTTCATCTCGAACAGAATACCCGTTTCGGTGGCCACGATGAAGCGGTGGCTGTCGGACTTTTTGATGAAGGAGAGCATGGCTTTGGTAGAACCAATAAAGTCGGCCACCTCAAGCAGTGCAGCGTTGCACTCGGGGTGCGCAATGACGGGCGCATCGGGGTTGGCAGCTTTCAGTTGCAGGATAGCTTCGGCTTGCATGGCGTCATGAACCGTGCATACTCCATTCCATAGAAGCATGTTTCGTCCTGTAACACGGTTGATGTAGCCGCCCAAGTTCTTGTCGGGCGCAAAGATAATCTTTTGGTCGTCGGGCAGTGCGCGCACTAATTTCTCAGCATTGCCAGATGTACAGATAAGGTCACTGAGGGCTTTTATCTCGGCTGAGCAGTTGACATAACTTATGACCATGTGGTCGGGGTGCTGAGCCTTAAAGGCGGCAAAGTCAGAAGCCTTGCAGCTTTCGGCCAGGGAGCAGGAGGCTTCCATGTCGGGCAGGAGCACCTTTCTACTTGGATTTAGGATTTTGGCCGTTTCAGCCATGAAATGTACACCGCAGAACACTATGATGTCCGCAGTAGCCTCCTGCGCCTTTTGCGCAAGGGCGAGGCTGTCGCCTACGTAGTCTGAAAGTTCTTGTATCTCGTGTCTTTGATAGTAATGGCCAAGGATAACGGCATTCTTCCTCTTCTTGAGTTCGAGAATTGCTTCTCGGATATTGTTGTTACTCATAACGTTGTAATACTTGTTTGAGTCAGTCAAAGTATGCAAATTTACTAATAAATTTCAACCTGTTCCGTACGGCTTCTTGTCCTACGATCTTATGCAACGGGAGCAATGGTGTAGTGTGAGTGATGTATGGGTACTACGGCTCGCTATATATATAAATATGTATCTCTTTATATAAAGAGTATTCTATTATGTTTTATGGATGTCAATATAGTGGATAAAGTTGCAAGAGGCTGTAAGCTATAGAGTAGGGTCGGGATAAGTGAAGTGTAAAAAATCTGATTAAGTCCTCTTTTGTTCACGTGTTGATAAGCTTGAAAAGAAGTTCACACGTTGTTGAAAGGTTATTCTTGGAGAGTAAACAAGGTGATGTGGAAATCTTGTAAGCATCAATAAGGCAGTGAGGTGCGGAAGGGTGTGGAGAAAAAGGGAAAAACATCATGTGAGTAGAGATGAAAGAATTATGTTTTTGGAGTAACTTTGCAATCTATTTGTTTTTATCAACACCAGTTGTAGATGAAAGAAATTATAGCTATAGCGTGTGACCACGCTGGCTTTGGGCTAAAAAAGGAAGTGGTGTACCACTTGAAAGAACATGGATTTGAAGTGCAGGATTATGGCACTGATGGTGAACAAAGCGTGGACTACCCCGACTATGCGCATCCTCTTGGGAAAGCTATCGAAGGTGGTGAGTACAAGAGAGGCATTGTTATATGTGGAAGTGGCAACGGAGTGCAGATGACAGTGAATAAGTATCCGCATGTGCGGTGCGCGTTGTGTTGGAATGAAGAGCTGGCAGAGTTGGCTCGGAGACACAACGACGCGAATGTGCTGTCGCTACCCGCAAGGTTTATAGACAAGGAGTTGGCCTTGATGATAGTGGATAGATTTCTGTCTACGCCGTTCGATGGTGGAAGACACCAACGCAGGGTGGAGAAAATCAGTGAACTGTTGGCACGTTAGTGAACAACATGTTGTAGAAGATGGGAAAAGCAGCGGATGGATATGAGTTGTTTTTGAGCAGGGCACGTCAGCATGCGGAGAAGAGTAGTAGCCGTTCGGTAGAACAGTTGTGTGGCTCTCAATGTGCTGAAGAGTGCAACAAGGAGTTGGGAAGTTACTTGGCTGGTGTGCATGCATCGGTTCTAACTCGTTTGGATGAGGTGCTGAAGCAGTTCGAGAAATCCTTTACCTCACCTCGCACGGTCATTAAGTGGTGTAGCGACTATCAAGATGTGTTTCTGCAACTTCGCACTTTGGTGAGTGAGGTTGGTTACCGTTCGGTGTGCTTTCCACAGTATGATTTGGTAGAAAACTCTCCTTTCGACCGTGGACTCTTCTGCGAACTTGGGTTGCGCTATTTCATTAATGATGAAGGACTTTCAATCAGCGATGCAGGTGATATGCAGCTCTTTCTGGCCGACGCAGTGTTTGCCGACCAGGGCACGATGCTGCTGAGGAGTATGAGTCCGCACGCCTTGGAGCTCTACAACAACACTCATATAAAGATAGTTTTTGCCACCATCAGTAGTGTGTATGAGGTCGAGCAGGACGCGGAGGTGTTTGAAGCTGTGAAGTGTGCTTGTGAGCAGACAACAGAAGGCATGACTCTGCTGAGCAAGTCGGCAATGGCGGGTGTTACGTACCTATTTCTTGTGGACAACGGTCGCAGCAAAATGTTGCCGCTAAGCGAAGGGCGCAACGTACTGTCTTGTATTGAATGCCGAAGGTGTGAGGAGGTTTGCCCCGTGGCTCAATTGGCGGGAGCCGATGCATATAATAATGTATTCACAGGTCCCGTAGGTTCGGTGGTGTTGCCTTATATGGAAAACGTTGTAGAATACGGATATGCGCCGTTCGCGTGCACCATGTGTGGTGTCTGCGAGGAGGTGTGTCCGATGCAGTTGCGCTTGCGGGATATGATAGTGGAGTCGAGGTCAACCCTCGCTTCAAATAGACAGTTAGATGTCCAAACGCAGGAATATATGCGCACTATTCAAAGACTGTTCTTGGACAGGAAGCATCAGAATAGACATCTACGCTGGAAACGGCTACTCAGTTTTTTCAACACCAAGCATCACAACGGCCTTGCCAAGTATTATCATCTGCCGAGTTCTACCTTCAACACACAGGCATGTAAAAAGGTGCAATAGACAAATGTTTAGAAACAACTGTGTATGGACAATCTCCTGAACGATAATATAATTGAAGAACTACGAACTATATATACATGTCTTGACCATACTTCGCTTTCAGACACCGACACTGAGCGGTCGGTAGTGCAGTTTTGCGAGGAGACGCTTCGTATGGCGGAGTCGACTCCCAACGCTGGCCATGTGGCATCGGTATGTGTTTATCCGTTGTTTGCAGGTGCTGCCAGTAGAGTGCTCAAGGGAAGTGGCATCAAGGTGGCAGCCGTAGCAGGTGCTTTCCCTACAGGTCAGTCTCCTTTAGAGATCAGAATAAGTGAAATACACAACGCTTTAGACCATGGAGCCGATGAAATAGATACCGTTATTCGCCGTGGACTCGTGCTCGAAGGCAACATTCAGCAGGCTGAGGATGAACTGTATGCCATCCGCGAAGCTTGTGGAACAAGCACGCTCAAGGTGATTATCGAAACGTGCCAACTACCGACCGAGCAGTTGGTGCGTACAGCCACCGAGTTGGCCATCCACTGTGGGGCCGATTTTGTCAAGACATCTACGGGCAAATCTACTGCGGGTGCGACGCTCGACGCGTCGCAAATTATGATAGAAACCCTTGAGAAGTACTATCAAGAGACTGGAAAAATTGTGGGTTTTAAGGCGGCTGGAGGCATATCTACCCCTGACCAGGCATATTCTTACTTTAGGATGTGCAAGCATTTACTCAGCAAAAAAACTTTTCCTTCTCAGGTATTTAGAATTGGAACCAGTAGGCTTACACCTCTCCTTCTCCAATATTTAACGGCGTAGCTGCCTGTTAATTGACTATTTATTCGTACCTTTGCACGTTAATATATCGTAATTTTAGATGAAACCGCTTCAACAGAAACTCGCCCGCTACACCGAACCTCAAAAGGTGAAACGCCAGGGCGTGTATCCTTATTTCCGTGTCATTTCGAGTGATCAGGATGCAGTAGTTACTATGGATGGCAAACGAGTACTGATGCTCGGCTCAAATAGTTATCTGGGTCTTACCAACCATCCTAAGATAAAAGAGGCTGCGATTGAAGCTACGCGCAAGTATGGCACAGGATGTGCAGGCTCCCCTTTCTTGAACGGCACACTCGACATCCATATAGAGCTTGAACAACTCATGGCAGAGTTCCTCCACAAGGACGGTGTGATGCTTTTCTCGGCAGGTTTCCAGGCCAATTCGGGCACCATCCCCGCCATTACCGGTCGAGGAGACTACGTGATATACGACGAGATGGACCACGCTTCCATTATCGAGGGACGCCGACTCACCTTTGCTGAAACGCTGAAATACAAGCACGGAAGTATGGAAGACTTGGAGCGTGTGCTCCAACGCTGTCCTCTTGATGCGGCTAAACTTGTGGTTACTGACGGCGTGTTCAGTATGGAAGGTGATGTGGCTAAACTGCCGCAAATACACGAATTGTGCGACAAGTATAATGCCACTCTCATGGTGGACGAGGCTCACAGTCTCGGTGTCTTTGGACGTGAAGGACGTGGAGTGTGCGACCACTTTGGCTTGCTTGAAAGCACCGAAGTCGTAATGGGTACATTCTCTAAGTCATTGGCTGCCATAGGTGGTTTCGTGGCATCGGATGCTGAGACTATCAACTGGATGAAGCACAACGTACGGCCATATATATTCACAGCCAGTATCGCCCCAGCAGCAGCAGCTTCAGTGATAGCAGCTATGAAAATCATGAGGTCAGAGCCTGAACGTCAAGAGAATCTGTGGCGTGTTACCAACTATGCACTTAAGTGTTTCCGTGAGGCAGGATTCGAAATAGGCCACACCGAAACACCCATCATACCGCTCTATGTGCGCGACGACCCAAAGACATTCCAGGTTACACGCATGTTGCTTGACGAAGGTGTCTTTGTTAATCCGGTCGTATCCCCTGCAGTACCACCTAAAGACACTCTGATACGTCTGTCCTGGATGGCCACACATACCATAGAACAAGTTGACTATGCTGTGGATAAGGTAGTCAAGTGCTTCAAGAAACTTGACCTGCTGAAGTAGCCCCTTATCCCCTCTCCTACTCACTCAATTCCGTTGCATGGAAGCCATAGATATCGTACAAGTTACCACACGAAGACAACTACGTGCATTTATTAAATTCCCCAACGTTTTATTCAAAGATGTAGAGACTTACATCCCCCCTCTCAATCGTGATGAGCTGGCCATCTTGACCCCCAAGAATCCTTCATGGGAGCATAGCCGCTGCAAGATGTGGCTTGCCTACCGCGGAGGCAAGGTTGTGGGTCGCGTTGCCGCTATCATCAACGACAGCGTCAATACGCATTGGAACAAGCGGTCGGTGCGCTTTGGCTGGTTTGATTTTGTGGAGGATATCAATGTGTGTACGGCACTGCTTGACCAAGTGAAGCAGTTTGGCCGCGATAATGGAATGACGGACATCGAAGGTCCTATGGGTTTTACCGACATGGACAAGGAGTGCTGGGTTATAGACAACTTTGATGCGCGCCAAAACTCAACGACACTCTACAATCCAAAGTACTACATCGACTTTATAGAGCAACTGGGCTATAGCATTGTGTGCCGCTGGCAGCAGTACAAGATGCCTGCAAGTCAACCCATACCCGACAAGGTTGCACGCATCAATGAACTGATACTTAATAAGTATAACCTTAGGCTACTGAAGTTCAAGAAGCGCAAAGAAGTCTACCCTTACGCACGGAAGTTCTTCTATACTCTTAATAGTTCGTTCGGTGAACTGTTCGATTTCGTCCCACTTACGGAACGGGAAATCGATGTTTACGTAAAGGAATATTTCCCCTTTGTCAACCTCGAATTTGCCAATTTCGTAGTCGATAAGGACGACAATCTGGTGGGTTTTGGACTTAGCATCCCCGATCTGGCACCCGCCTACAAGAAGGCCAACGGGCGTCTTTTCCCGTTCGGTTGGTACTACATCCTAAGGGCATTGCGTAAGTTTGACACCATCGACCTGCTTCTTAACGGTGTGCATCCGGACTGGCAGAAAAGAGGGGTGCACTCCATCTACTACGCCGAAATGAATCGCAATGCAATAAAGCACCACGTAAAGACTGCTTATACTAATCCACAAATCATTGGCAATGAGGCTGAGAAGATTTGGGGTACACAGTATGATACCGACCCACTCATGACCCGTGCGGTGTTCGCCAGGTCGATAGATTGAGTGCTGCTGCGAGTGTTTTTTCGCACTCCCCTACCCCACCGAGCGTACAGCTGGTGGGGTTTTCTTTTGCTGAACGAGGAATTATGCAGCCAGGAGGAAAGAACCATGATGCAGTCCATTATATATTTGGTTGTTCGGCTAAAAATGAGTAACTTTGCAGAACTGAACAGAATGATGCTGAACTATGGAACGTATTACCATTCAGTCGGATATTGCTGAGATAAGTAAAGTCGAGTCTTTTGTCAGCAACATTTGCGATAATCACAATCTGGACCGATACTTCGCTTCTATCACCATGGCAGTGGTAAGTGCTGTGGACAATGCCATACGGCATGGTAATCATTCTGTCAAGGAGAAGAAAGTTGTTATCGAAAGTGCTGTGGTGCGAGGTGGTATCTCGTTCTCTGTAGAGGACGAGGGCGAGGGCTTCGACTATCAGCATCATGGACATATTGACGACGACGCAACAGGTAATGGCATGATAATGATGCGTATGCTTGCCGATGAAGTAGAGTATTCCGAAGGAGGTAGAAGGGTTAACATGCTCTTTGCCGTCAGCGGAATCGACGAGGCCCTTGCGAACCAGCGTTGCCGCGTGCTCAAGCAGTTTTCTCCTGCTCAAGTGCTCAATGTGTAGCAGTCTTCTTGTTTTTTCTTATGTGCGTTGCGTAGTAAGCACCCTTGTGCAGTGGTGTGGCGGTTCTATCCCCCTGTTTTCCGTATTGGAAAGAGGGGAGGGGGTCTCGTGTCTCATGGGGAAGTGTAACTGTGTCTCATGGGGAGGAGCCCTCATGTCTCCTGGGGAGAGGCGCACATGTTGTAATGTTGATTTTTTTAACTTGGTAATGAAATGCAGCAAATATTGAAGTACATCTTTTCTGGTCTCGGGCTGGCCATGGGCATGGCCGTCTTGGTCATCATGATTGTTTCCGAACAGCCCGACATCAAAACCATGGTGCTCCTATTGGCATTGGGCATGGCCTCACAGGGCATTTGCCTTATCGACCAGATTAGCGAGAAGCAGGAGAAGGACAAAGAAGGCTAAGTTTATCGCTTCGAGAATTGCTCGACGGCGACCTGGTGGTCGCTGAGCGAAAACGAAGATGCTCATTTCGACGAATATTTATATTTTAGTACTTATAAATAAATGTAGTTCACTATGTTATTCTGCTTAGAGCGGCATGCAATATTGAACTGCTGAAAAATGATTACACCCCAGTACAGCTATGACTATAAGTTTCCAAGTGGAAGATGTACGTTTCTCTCTTCCGGAACGCCAACGTTTCAAGAAGTGGATACGTGAAACTGTTGAGGAACACGGCAAGAAGGTAGGGGAGATAGGCTATCTCTTCTGCAGCGACGAGTACATCCTCGAAGCGAACCGCACTTACCTCGACCACGACACCTATACCGACATCATTACTTTCGACTATGTGGAGGGCAACATTGTCTCGGGCGATATCCTTATCAGCATTGACCGCGTGCGCGACAATGCCGAGCAGTTTGGTGTGCCTTTTGAGCAAGAGTTGCGTCGCGTAGTCATCCACGGAGTGCATCATCTGCTTGGCCAGGGCGACAAGAGCCCGGCCGAGGCGGCCGAAATGCGTCAGCGCGAAGATGCTTCGCTCTTGTGGTGGGAACGTCAGGATAGCGAATGTTAGAAATAAGTCTATTTTTATTACTGTTTCACAAGAAACAGGTGCGGAAAGAACTCTTGGATAGTTTGTTCAATTGTCTGTAACAGGTCATATTGAGGACTCGGTACCTTTTCATTCAAGTGTTGTAAGCCTATGTCTATACAGTGGGAGAAGTATGATGTTGTAGTAGTTGGCGGAGGCCATGCTGGGGCAGAAGCTGCTGTGGCTTCGGCTCGGATAGGATGTAGCACACTGCTGATTACCCAAAAGATTGAGGCAGTGTGTCGTATGTCGTGCAACCCAGCTATGGGTGGCGTTGCGAAAGGGCAAATTGTTCGAGAGATTGATGCTTTGGGCGGTTGCTCAGGCATCATCACAGACTTATCTACCATACAGTTTCGCATGCTCAACAGGTCCAAAGGTCCTGCTATGTGGAGCCCCAGGGCGCAATGCGACAAGGATCAGTTTTCGCTGCACTGGCGTCAACTTCTTGAGCAAACGCCGCATCTCTCTCTCTGGCAGGACGAGGTGGTAGACCTCATTGTTCGGCAAGGCAGGGTAGAAGGAGTGCGTACACGCATTGGTTTAGAGATACCTGCACGTGCAGTGGTGTTGACCAACGGCACTTTTCTCGAGGGACGTATGCACATCGGCGAGTGGTCGCACGAGGCAGGGCGCATTGGCGAAGAGCCATCGGTAGGGCTCTCGGCTCGTTTGCGCGAACTGGGCTTCGAAGTAGGACGTTTGAAGACGGGCACCCCGATGCGTGTCAACGGACGCACGGTCGACTTCTCCCGTCTCGAGGAGCAGCCGGGCGACGAGTGCCCAGGCAAGTTCTCCTTCTCCAACACTGTCTCTGTGCAGCAGCAACGCTCTTGTTATCTGGCATATACAAATCTTCATACCCATGATGTGCTTCGCACAGGCTTCGACCGTTCGCCTATGTTTGCAGGTCGCATACAGGGTCGTGGGCCGCGCTATTGTCCATCCATCGAGGACAAGCTCGACCGGTTTGCCGACAAAGAACGCCATCAACTTTTTGTTGAGCCAGAAGGACGGTCTACGCTGTCCTACTATTTGAACGGATTCTCGTCGTCGTTGCCCCTCGAGGTACAACTTGAGGCGCTCCGCACCATCGACGGTTTTGCTAATGCCCGTATCTTGAAGCCTGGCTACGCTATAGAATATGACTATTTTCCGCCCACCCAATTGTCCTATACTCTTGAGAGCAAGATAGTTGATGGTCTGTTTATGGCTGGTCAAATCAACGGTACCACGGGCTACGAAGAGGCGGCCTGCCAGGGATTGATGGCGGGAATCAATGCGGCGCTCAAGGTGCAGGAGCGCGCTCCCTTTGTGCTTAACCGCACACAGGCTTATATTGGAGTGCTGATAGACGACTTGGTAACCAAAGGTGTAGATGAGCCTTACCGCATGTTCACGTCGCGTGCCGAGTATCGTATCTTGCTCAGACAGGACAATGCCGATGAGCGTCTTACGCCGCTGAGTTACGCGTTGGGGTTGGCATCGGACGAACGGATGCGCCGTGTGGAGCAGAAGGTGGAGGCTCGTCGGGGTCTGACGGAGGCGCTGCAGCAGCTCTCTGTGGCACCGTCCGAGGTCAATGAGGCGTTGGAATCCTACGGGTCGCAGCCGCTACAACAGCATGTGCGGCTCGAAAACCTGCTCTTGCGTCCCGAACTTGACATGCAGAAGTTGCAGCAGCTGAGTGCTGACTTGCAGACGGCGGTGCTGGCTGTGCCAGAAGCGATGCGTGAGGAGGTGGTCGAATCTACCGAGATTGCGCTGAAGTATCAGCGCTATATAGAGAAGGAACGTGTGGTGGCGGAGCGTATACTGAAGTACGAGGATGTGCCGCTGCCGCCAGACTACGACTACTTCTCTCTGTCGGCGCTCTCTTACGAGGCGCGTGAGAAACTCACCAAGATGCGTCCGCAAACGCTGGGTCAGGCGTCGCGCATCAGCGGGGTGTCGCCTGCTGATGTATCGGTGCTGATGATATACCTGTGCCGGTAGGGTGCTACGGTGTGCATGGGGAAGTAGAGGTTCTCTCTGCTAAAAGTTATAGTGCAATAGTCCGCCTGTCGTGATGCAGGTTTGCAGGTGTCGTACGGCAAGGAGAAAAGATGCCGTACGACAAGGGGGTCTATGCCGTACTGCTGAGGGGCTGATGTCGTACGGTATGGAGGCATGTGCTGTACGACACTTGAAGGGGGTGTCGTACGGCAGTTTTATTGGTTGTAGTAGGGGTGATGACAGGGCTGATCTACGGGAGGAGGCAGGCGGTGCTTGAGGGCAACGTTTCCTGTGGAACAATCGGCGTAAAGCTCATGGAACAAGACGATTGAACTTCTTGGGCGCGTTTTATGCATCTTTTGCACTAAAACGCATGGAACATGGTTCTTAGTCGCCCATAAGGGGCAACGATAGCAGGTAGTCCTTCGTTTCGGGGCCGAGGTTGAACAGAAGGTCGATGATGCTGAGGTTGGGCAGGAAGGGTTGGCGGCCTGTGAAGACTTGGGTGTATGGCGGCAGGGGGCAGGGGGCTACGTAGTGCTTGGTGGTGATGGTGGAGCGCAGGTCGCCGACGAGGCCTCCGTTCGCGTCGCGCGATGCGCCGTTGGTGCATGCGGCGTCGGGTGGCAGGAAATCGGTGCTGAGACCGATGGGGCAGTTGATGCCTATCCTGCGGCAGAGGCAAGCCAGCAGCGCGTCGTTCAGCGTGAGCAGCGTGGTGTGCGGAGCGAGCAGCGTGCGCTGCAACTCGTCTTTGTAGTAGAGGAAGAAGGGTGCAGCACTGTAGGCCGACTCTATGGTGCGCCAGTGTCGTACTGGCCAAGCCTCGGCGTAGTTCAGCTCGATTTCGTGGGTGCGAGTGCGGTTGCCGAAGGGGCGGTGCAGCGGGATGCTGAGGGCGAGGCTTCCCTGCGGTGTGCCTATCAGGGTGCGGTTGCGGAGCGTCTGCTTGGGGAACGTTTCATATTGCTCAATGACCACATGGGAGGCCTGTGCCACGCAGGCCATGTAGGCCACCGAGGGCAGATAGGCCGTGGAGAGGAGCAAGTAGGGGAGGGGCGTCGTGGCTGCTGTGGGGGTGCTCATTGGCCGAAGGTGATGGTGCAGAGTTTGCCAGCGTCGAAATAGAAGTCGATGTTCGCTTCGGGGAACGACACACGGCGTTCGCCCCAGGGTTCCTGCTCGACATCCTCTTCGAAGAAGCCGTGGTCGGTCATTATTTTTACAAGGTCGCGTTCGGTGAGGGGGAACACCTCGAGCCCGAAGAGGGTGCAGTCGGGGTTGGCCACATCCACGCATTGCAGCTCGGGGTTCTCGTTTTCGAAGAAGAGACTTGTCTGAAGCTGGTCGTAGTGCAGCACGGTGGTAGGCTCGTTGGCCAGGTTGTCGATGCTTTCTACGCTGTCGGCTTCGCCCCAAAGTTCAACGACCTGCTCTACAGGCATGCCGAAGCGTAGCGCCCCCAGTCCTTGATGAATCAGTATGTCGGTTTTGGCTGTTTCCATGTGGTGTAGTACTGTTTTGTGGTTGTATGAGTTCTGTGCAGCAAAGGTACGACTTCTTTTCCAAATGATGTTTTTCGGAGGAGCAGCGGCCGAAGTCCGCGGTTGGGCTGTATTTTGTAAAGGGCTGATAGGTATTGTGTTGTTGATTGGAAGATGAAAATGTGAGGTTAATTTTTGTTTATGTCGTTGCCCTCCGAGGGGCGAGGATTATGGCTGTGAGTGGCCGACACGTCGATTTATTTGCGTAACTTTGCAACTAAATTTGAAGCACCGTTTCCGCAACGCGAGTGGGAGGCTCAGAGGGGGAGAAGAGGCTATGTGCGGTGGCGTGTGCTGCTCTGGGCAAGAAGAATTACAACACAATATTGCGCAATATGAAGGATATATTCGAAAGGATTAAGGAGTCGACAGGTGGCCCGCTGGGTCAATACCGTAAGTTGGCCGATGGTTATTTCTACTTCCCCCACCTCGAGGGTGAACTGGGACCGGAAATGACATTCAATGGTAAGAAGGTTCTGAACTGGAGCCTCAACAACTACTTAGGACTGGCCAACAACCCAGAGGTAAGGGCAGCCGACGAGGAAGGCACGCGTCGGTGGGGTTTAGCCTATCCGATGGGGGCTCGCATGATGTCAGGAAACACCTACCTGCACGAGGAGGTAGAAGCTATGCTGTGCGAGTACACGCATAAGAAACATGGGTATCTGCTCAACTTCGGTTATCAAGGCCAGATTAGCATCCTCGACACCATCGTAGGTCTGCGTGATGTCATTGTCTACGACAGTGAGGCACACGCCTGCCTCATCGACGGTTTCCGTGTTACGGGCGCAAAGCGTTTCAAATATCAGCATAACGACATAGAGAGTCTGCGCAAGCAGCTTAAGCAAGCTACTGCAGTGGCCGAGCGTCAAGGCGGTGGAATATTGGTGGCTACAGAGGGCGTCTATGGTATGGAAGGCGACCTGGGCGCACTCGACAAGATAGTGGCTCTCAAGAAGGAGTTCAACTTCCGCATTCTCATTGACGATGCGCATGGCATGGGCGTCATGGGGCCCGAGGGGCGCGGCACGCACACCCACTTCCATTGCGAAGATGAGATAGACCTCTACTTCTGTGCTTTCGCCAAGACGATGGCCATCATCGGCGGCTTCATTGGCTGCAATGATCCGGACATCATCACTTATCTGCGCTTCAACATGCGCAGCCAAATCTATGCCAAGAGCCTTCCGATGCCCATCGTATGGGGTGTGAAAAGACGCTTGGAAATCATCAACCAACACCCCGAATACCGTGAGCGTCTGTGGGAACTCTCCAATTATCTGCAGAAGTCGCTCAAGGAGGAGGGCTTCAACACTGGTGTAACCGAATCGCCCGTCACCCCAGTGTTCTTCCCCGGCGACGTCAACCAGGGCACCAATGTCGTGGTGGATTTGCGCGAGAACTACGGTATATTCTGCTCCATAGTGGTCTATCCGGTGGTTCCCAAAGGACAGATTATGCTGCGCATCATCCCGACAGCTGTACATACACGCGAACACGCCGACCGCACACTGAGTGTGTTCCGCGAGGTGAAGAAAAAACTGGACGCAGGCGAGTACAACAAGCCTATGCCCGATATGCACCTTATCAAGAATCAGTAATAGCACAGGTGTGATGCGGCCATGACACAGGCAGCTGCGGTCGTGCGGTGGAAGAGACCAGGTACGGAGGTGGCTGCATGTGTCGTGGTGTAGCGTTGCGCGAAGGATTGACAACCTGCGCAGCAGTGCAGGTCTGTAGCGTGTGGAATAATGTATTGTGAATGCGCAACGCACCTGTGAACATGCAACTTGGCGGAGTGCACAGCACCTCCGCATAAATTCGAATAGCGATGAGCAAATACCAGTTAGTGTGTAAGAAGTGTGGCAAAATCGTGGGCGACTTTGCTACGTGGTTCGCACAGGACCAGAAGTGCAGTTGCGGAAGCAACCATGCCGAGGTGCAGTATCCGGAGGCTGACTTTGCCGTGATGGAGGAGGTTGCCAGTGGCGCACCCGACTCGTTCTACAACTATTTTGACTACTTGCCGCTGTCATCACGCGTCAATATAGTGAGCTTGGGCGAAGGAGCCATACCTATGGAGCGGTGGGAACATCTTGAACGCTATGCACAGAGACAGTGTGGTATAGACTGCGAGGTGTACGTCTACCGCAACGACTTGAACCGAGGAACTGGCACCTTCAAGGACATCAGCGCATCGCTTGCTGCCTCGGTGATGAAGGAGCACGGGGTGAGGGAGTATTGCCTGGCCAGCACTGGTAATGCGGGCATTGCGTACGCCACCTATCTGGCTAAGGCTGGGGTGGGATTTACCGTGTTCACACCAGAAAATGTGGAGGATGACACTCTGCTGGCACTTCAAAGCACAGGGCAACGCGTCATGGTGTCGAGAGGCAACTATGGCGATGCTAAACGAGAAGCAGCTGAATATCATACGGAAAAGCATGTAATGATTTCGGCTGGCAATATTGACCCACTGCGCGTAGAGTCGAAGCGCACAATGGTGTTTGAATGCCTGCGACAACTGGGTGGCATGCCCGATGTGTACATGCAGGCCGTGGCGGGTGGTACGGGTCCGATAGCATTTGAGAAGGGTTTCCGCGACCTTGCTCCAACACATCCGAACCTGCGCATGCCGCGTATGATACTGGTGCAGCAGGACACATGCGACCCTATGGTACGAGCTTGGGAACGTGCTCGTAAAGAGGGATTTCCGCAAGGCTACGAAAAGAACTATGAAGCACTGGCAGATGTGCATACGCGCATCTCTATTCTCACGGCTGCCAACCCGGGCATGTACCCCATTGTGGCACCGATAGTGCGCAATAGTGGTGGCTCTTTTGTGCGTGTGAAAGAGAGTGGACTGCCCCTGTTGGGCAAGGAGATGATGTCGGAACGTGGTGTGCTGCTTGGCCCAGCTTCAGCAGTGTGCTATGCAGGATTCTACGAGGCATGCAATGAGGGACTTATCCATTCGGGCGACCGAGTGTTGCTCAATACGGGTGAAGGCTCGGCACGTGCTGCGTGGTATCGTCAAGAGGTGGAAGCTCTTTAGAACAAGACTATTGCGAATTGACGCAACGGAATCGACGACTGTTGTAAAGAGGTGTTAGACCGAAAGTGTGGACATGAAGACATTGAAAGGCAAGACGATTTGGATAACGGGTGCCAGTAGCGGTATAGGCGAAGCCGTGGCCTACGAGTGTGCCAGACAGGGGGCGCGCGTGATTGTAACGGCATTGGAGGCTGATTTGCTCCAAGGAGTGGTGGCAAAATGCAAAGAGTTTGGCGCGGCCGACGCAGCATCTTTGCCGTTTGACCTCAGCCGGACTGACGAGCTTAGCGAACTGGCAGACAGTGCATGGCGTCAGTTTGATGGCATTGATGTGCTCTACAACAATGCTGGTATCAGTCAGCGTGGAACCACCATCGAAACACAAATGAACGTGATTCGCAAGGTGATGGATGTGGATTTCTATGCACCCGTAGTCCTCACCAAAACGATATTGCCACGGATGGTGCAGCGTGGTGGTGGTCAGCTTGTTGTTACGACAAGCATAGCTGGTTGTTTCGGCTTCCCGTTGCGGTGCGCCTACTCGTCGGCGAAACATGCGCTGTATGGCTTTTTCGAAACGGTGCAGGCGGAAACCTACGAGCAAGGCATCCGTGTAACCATTGTGTGTCCAGGTAGTGTGCAGACCAACATTTCGCGCTATGCACTTGAGAAAGACGGT
>JAFTFL010000024.1 GCA_017449525.1 Bacteroidales bacterium
CGCCAACGGTACTCCGTGGCGACTGGTGGGATATATCGGAGTGAAATAGCGGTCTTCACCTGGTCCAATAGTGCCTGTGTAGGTCTCTCTGACCAGCTGCAAATCAGTCTGACCACCCACATCGCGCAGCTGGTAGACCACTGCAAAGTTTGAAGCAGCCTGACGTCCGTAGTTGATGATATTCACCCGGACTGTGTCATTGTCCATGTAAACCTTGTCGAAGGGTGTTACTACACGCTGTATGGCCAAGTCGACACCCGCTGAAGGAACGACCGTTACGTGGACTGGATTATAGTAACTGGTACAACCAGAGGTGCTGATGCAACTCAGATAGTATACCGAGTCATGGAAGTACTGCGGTGTTTCCCACCACGTGGAGCGCAAGTAGTTGGCCGACTCGAAATAAGGAGCCTCTGTCGAGTCTCTATGCCAACGAATCGGGCGATTCACCACCGTCGTAGGCGTAGGCAAATCAGTCTGGGTTGCCCACAACGTATCCCATGAAGCATAGGGCAAGCGCAGATCTTGTCCAATGGGGGCATGAGGCGTGTACTTGCTCGTAACATTAATATAAGGTGTGGTGTCGGTTATTGGCTTCTGGTCATAGGGGTGCGTTTGCCAAGCTCTCAATCGCACAGCCACGTCGCGGTCGTTACCTGTGGGGTAGAGGTTGGCCATCGTAGTGAACGGAATATCGATGGAGGCGTTCACGGCCAAAGGAACTGGCAGCGTTATCTGCTCAGTACGGATGAGTGGGAACTGAGATACTATCACGTCGGGAGAAGCCGATGTGGCCTCAAAGCCAATAGTGAACGGAACACTCGTCGGGATGTCCTTGCGTCCAACGTTGGTGAGGCGGATGGTAAGGGGCGTCTCATATAGACGGCAACCGTCGCCCAACACAGCCGACACAGCGTCTGCTCTCATATTATACGACGGGTCGATGAAGTACTCCACAGTGTCAACATTGTCGTCAACGAACAAATCATTGTCCATCGGCATGAATTTGACCACAACCTTTTGTGTATCGATGATGCCAATGGGCAGCGTCAAGTACGCAGTATCAATGATGGAGCGACCCGGTGCAAGGGAAGCAATCTGTCTTGGCGTAGTGATGGTGAGTGGCGACGAGCCAGCTATTTCGGCTGTCCAGCTCAGATTGCTCTCGGTAGACGAACCGTTGTTGTAGAGTTTCACCACGACACGGTGCACATCGTCCTCGATATAATCCATGTCTGCATTTGGCTCGAAGATTTCCATGATTGAGATATCGTGCAGGCGACGGTTCACCTCATCGGCTCCGATACTTGGCATAGGAATCTGCGGGCGTATTTCACCATCTATATCGTAGGGCACCTCCGTATTATACTGCGCAAGCTCGCAATAGGTACCGAAGGCCATGTGTGCGTCGCGGTCTGACACATAGTACGGGTCGTCGTTGTACGAGTTAGCATCTTGACCACTTGCGACTCGCATAGAGTCGAGGTTGTCATAATCCCTGCCCCAGTACACAAAGTGACGCAACACCGTATCCATTGCAGTATGGTACACGTTGAAGTCGGACAACGATATTGCAGCGGGCGACTCCACATAGTAGCAGTAGCCCTGGCTGAGATTGTCAAAGAGATTGTTCAAAATATACAAGTTGGAACTGGCATTGCGCACTAAGAAAGACTTCGACGCGGTAGAGGTAGTTCCAGCGTAAAGGCGCACGGTGTTGAAGTAGACGTTCACGTGCGAAGTGGAGGAATCTATCCAGATACCCGATGGGTCGCCGTCGTAGTTACCAGTACCATGCAGTGAGATGAGATTGCTGTAGATCTTGTTGCGCACACTGTTGTTGGCAGCGCAACGCGACAATACGATGCCTCGCTTGCTACCGTTGCGCTCATCAAATAGATTGATGTCGTTGTACTCCACATCTACACCACCTGTATGATCGGCAATATACATGCCCCACAGCGAACGGTTGTTGATGTTTACACCTGAGTATATCTTATTCCAAGTGATGACAGCGTCGCTGGCATTGGTCAGGAAGAGACCTCTACTTGTGAAGTTCAGCAGTTTGCTGTGGCGCACATTTAGGCCCATCACACCACGTCCGTAGGTCATCGGGCTGCGAATAGCATTGAAACCACTGTCGATAACACAGCTGTCGATGTAGAGGTAGTTGACGTAGTCATTCACTAAGAAACCTACGGCACTGACGGTGTTCAGACCTCCCCTTACCCGTATCTGAGAGTTGGTAAAGTGGATGTTATTAGCATTCTTCAGTGAGACAACCGTCGAGTAGTTGCCCGTTCCTTTGGCATAAAAGGTAAGATATTTGAAGTTGAGGTTGTCCGCATTCTCTATGTTGACCACATAGTTAGCCGACTCAGTGGGGCTGTGGCGGATAACAACTGCCGAACTGTCGTTCTCCGATGCTCTGAACGTTACGGGTGAAGAGTACGAACTGCCGGGTATGTTGGAGAATGTGAGTTGCTCGTTGTATACGCCACGCTGTACGTGAAACTCAACTGCACCGTCCACACCGACGGCATTCAGCGTATTGACTGCCTCTGTAAATGAATGGTAGTCGTTGCTGTCGGCTGGACCGATGGTATATATACCAGCACAGAAGCTCACCGCCAGGTCAGTAACGATGGTATCGTTGACCTTAATGGTGTCGCCAGCTGCATTCACAACAGCTTTTAGGTTGTGAAGACCTGGCGTAAATGTGGGTGTTCCCACAACCACACGTCCAGTAGCACCTGGTGCAATAGTGGTAGTTCCAGTGTAACGTGCATGGGCTGTGTCAATCCAGTAGTCGACCGTATAGTTACTAATTGGGGTGCGGCCACCGTTACGCACATCAATAGTCAGCTGAGTCGGGCCACAGGACGATGCCGAGGCACTGCCCCACACCCACTCCAACGATGCATCAACGTCGGGGGCACCTTGTACATTCACATATATAGGTCTCTTGGGACCTTCACATCCATATTGCGTGAACGCAAAGCGGATGTCTGGCACGTTTTGGTCACGCGATGCAGAACCCACATACGAAGCGATGTTGGCGTTGCTGTTGTTATCCGAATAGATAACGCGGCTTGCTCCAGTAGTTGTGCTTCGGATGGACAAGCCCGAATTGCGTGCACTCGAAATGTAGCGGGTAACCTGTACCACCACGTTGGCAATACCATCCCAGTAGAACGGACGGTCAAGACCATGGCGAATCCATCCCCCCCGACTGCTTTGAGAGATTGTGTAGTTCGAGCGGCTGTACACGCGGCTAAGGTCGCGCACCCAAGCTGTGCTCGAGTTGAAGTTCGCCAACGAAGTGGGTGCCATCGAAATCACAATTGAGTCGTATGTTACCGAGCTCTCCGTGAGGGATTCCAGATAGAAGGATACGGCACCTATATAGCCAGCCGAATAGCCCGATGCTGCAATCTCGCTGCCCAAGTAGATGTACTGCTCCTTACCATAATTATTAATGGTATTGTAGGGTGAGGGGTAGCGGTTAGCAGCCATCACCGTAGAGAGCGATCCTACTTGTGCTATGTCATCATAAGCGGCCACCTGCGACACGTAGAAGGTGTCCTGCGCATAAAGGAAGTCGGTCAAATACACATTGGTCGTATCGAGCAAGCGCATCTGCCGGTCATACCATATCAGAGAATCGGTCAACAGTCCGATGGCCTGTAGGGTATCCTTCGAGGCATACTGCACCGTGTCGTAGGTCTTCACATTGGCCAAACCTGGAGTGTAGCGCGAAGTAATGACCGACAGCGACGAGTCGTTGAGCGTAGATGCATCACTGCTGTTGTGGTCAAGCCACACGCGCACGCTGTATTGCGTCTCAAGAGCTGTCGAGGAGAGGTCGGCCTGACGACTGAAGGTGTGAACACGCGACGAGCCGGCTGCCAATGGGGGTAACGTGTCAGTGCAGCGCACCACACCGTTTACCGAATAGTGCCATATCGTCGTATCACTGGAGGCACTACCATAGTTGGACATACGCACCACTATCGGTTCCATACCAAGTCCACAGCCCTCGGGCACTTCCACACTGTCCACAGCCATATCGACCTGAGGCAAGGCGCGGATGTTAATCCGTACCGTACTCATGGCACTCTCACATCCGTTGTAAGTAAAGCGCTGCATCGATGCGTTGGTGGTTCCCATCGACATCGGGTGCGATTCGTCAGCTACTTGCCAGCACGTAGCTGACTGCGTAGAAGCCGAGGTCGGCCAGCGCAGACGCGACACACCTGCCGAAGTGGATGCAAGGCTGATGGCCGGGCCGTTCCAGATGGTGAGCGGTACGCTCCCCACAAGGTTGTTCCAGCGAGTCTCCGATGTTATACCATTCAATGGCAGCACATCCATCAGTCCAAGCGTATCATCGTAGTAGGCTATACCCAGCTTGGTACTGGTGGTCGCACTCATATCCCTGAAGCCGAGCGTGTGTGCCGAGTCCACAACACCTATATTGGTTCTGCATTGCAGCACCATCGACTCACCTGGTTGTATCACCACATTGGGGAACTCATACGTGCGGTTGTTCAGATTGTCATCATTACTCACGAAGAGCAGTCGGTCGCCCTTGATGTGAGCTGGCACGTCGCCGAAGTTGGACAGTTTTACAGCCAATCCCGTGGAGGAACTCATCCAGAGCGGCTGCGGCGAAGTAACGCCGGCTCCAGTGCGTATCACCTGCACCTCCGATATAACCACTATCGGCATGTTGCGGTACTGGCGAATATAGAAAGTGGTGTCTTGATAGAGCGGCGCGGTCGTGTAGTCATTGCCGATGAAGATAGGTTGATTCGACAGACTGTCGCTATACCAATAGGTGAGCGACTTGTGGATGCGACCCGAGTTGAACAAAGCGTAATCCCACGACTGCAGGCCTGCCGTAATATTAAAGGTGGTACGTGTGCCATAGTCGATGGTACGCGTGATGGGCGTTAGGGCTGGATACTGATAGCGTGCTGTAACCGTGAATTGAGACGAGTCATTGCTTATATTGGGGTCAGTGGTCGACGACAGCCACAGCGAGAAGGTGTAGGTGGTATCGTTCATACCATTGACAGGGAACGACACATTGCTTCCTGTGGTAAAGATGATGGTGTCGCCACCTGGTATAGTACGGTCCACCAGTACCGAGCCAGATTGGCCAGGGGTAAGTACCCCCATGCGGTTACCACGCGAGTAGTAGAGGCGCAGTGTGTTGGTTGCCGAAGGCACGAACGGGTTCACACCGCTGTTTTTGATGACTACGCGCAGCGGAGCCGAAGCAGGAACAGCGCAGTACTCGTCATACGGTTCGGCCAAAGCCTCAATGGCGAAGTCGTTAGCAAGCGGGAGGAACTCGAAGGCACCCACACACGGTGCTGAAGCGTCGCGGGTGGTGCCGAACATGTCGTTCGTAACCTCAGCCACGGGCTGTGCATGGCCCTTGACATTGGCACTATAGGAGCGCAGGTCTGTGGCCGAAGCCCCAATGAATGAGGGGTTGATCGCTTGAGACTGTGCATCACCCAGTCGTGTCTGCCATGTGGAAAGGTTGAGGCAGTTCACTCCGTCATGACGGTTCAGAATGCGGCTCTGCGAATAATAGATGTTGTTGCCGATGAAGTTGGTGCTACCAGCCTGCGGTATGTAATTGAACGCGTAGTTCACCGTATCGAAGCTGGAGACTATATTATTGTAGAAGTAGCACTGGTTCACACCGCTACCTCCCAAAGTGGCAGCAGCTATGCCGCCGCGCGTCGGTGCCACCAACTTCACTGAGTTGTAGACCACTTTGGTGTACGAGGCGTTGATGACGTTCAGTGCCGTAGTCAGCATATTGGATGTACCCTCATCGTTGCTGACCAGCATATTGTTGGCCACCACAGCGTAGGCCGACGACGTGCCGTTCAAACCCGTTACACCTATACAGGATGCACCAGAGGTAACATACATCACGTTGCGCGTAACGCGCATTGCCCCGTCGCAGTCCTGCAGCAGCACTGCATAACTGGAGTTGGAGATGATGTTGCGGATGGTGTTGCTGTCAACAACCGATGCTATCTGGTTGCGCACCACGATGGCATTGTTCAGTTGGTCGGTGAAGGTGGAGCCCTCGATGCGGCTACCGCGAGCCTTGTTGTCCGCTGCCGAACCGATAAGGCTTATTGCCAAACCTCCTCTGAGGAATTCGCAGTCCTTCACATGCAGCGAGTCGGCACCACCACTATATATTAAGGTGTAGGCCACACCAGAAGTAGGAGCCGAGAACCTACAGTTCAAGAAGTGGCAGTCGCTGCTGCGTGTGCCCATGGAGACGCACGTCGTAGTATTGGTTGCTTCGAACACGAAGTCCTTCACACGGACATGCGATGCCTGCTGCAAGTTGAGCATACCCCGAACCACTACGGAACCAGCTGCACCAAGTGGCTCAAACTGGATGTAGTTCGTAGGCGATGCACCTGGCACATGCGGCACATTGATGGTATTATTGTACGTACCCGGAGCCACTTTCACTGTCAGCACACCGTTGACTCCACACTGTTTCAGCATAAAGAAGAAGTCGTCGAGTGTGGCAAAATCAGCACCTGTACCTCCAATCTGACGGATGCCATTCATGGCACCGTTGCAGGATACAAAGCTGCTGTATGCAGTGTCGTTCAAGGGTTCGTGATCACGATAGGTAATGCCGCCACCAGTCAGCGTGTCGTCCACCCACGCCCTAATAGTATGCGTACCCGAGGTTAACCATTGGGTAGTGCTGATGGTGATGTCTTGGGTTGCATTGGCGGCCAGGTTGCCTGTCCAGTTGTAGGAGTGGGCTGCCGAATCGTCAATCTGATACCACACCTTGAACGACGACAGGGGGGTCGAACCAAAGTTCTTGATGGTAACCCGAATATTATTGGCCGAAAGCGCTGTACCTGGGGTTGAATCATTCGGGGCAAGAATGCTGAGCACGCCCGCGTCGAACCTCAATGGCAGATTGGCAAAGGCTGTAAAGCCAAAGTCAGGACGCGACGCAACGAAGTTACCCGAGGAGAACATCGTATTGCCCGAGGTGAAGGGACTGCTGCGGTCCGACGACGAATATGATGTCGAGAGCGACTGCCCCGATACGGTAGTCGACACCGAGCGCACGCGCAGTGCCACATTGTTGCGTGTAAAGTTGTTGGTGCTGGAGAAGATAACCAGCACATCCTGACCTGCATAGAAGAAGGTGTCCTGTAGGTCGATCGTTCCTACGGTGAGGTTGTTCTGAGTCAGGGTGAGTACACTGTCGTACACTATCTTGGAGAATCCCGAGTAGAAAGTCTCAGTGTTTACCTCGTAGCCTGCCGGCACATTGACCATGCGAATCTGCACTCGCTCACGTGTGGACGCTGCAACGGCCGATGCTGTGAGGAACTTCAGCTGGGTGATGGCACCAGGCTGGAAGCCCATGCCCTGCATGGCCGACTGCGGATAGAGGAACTGAAACTTCGAGTCTCCATTAGCGCAGAAGGGCATGTCGGTGGACATGCTGGCAGTGTAATCATAAGTGGTGGTATTGGCGTAGCCCCTGATGTTGTGGTATCTACCCCAAGCCGACTCATCCGAAGGATAGGTGCTCGTGTTGTGGTTGACTGAACGATCCTTGACCACAATGCGGTAGTACACGTTGGTGTCGTATCCAAAGAAGGGGATGTAGCCACGGTAGCGATCAGTGGTACCGCCCACAAGGCTCATCGGCGATCTGAACACAGTGTTGCTGTATCCCACCTTGTACAGGATGTAGGCCGAATCCGGGTCGATGCTCTGGCCAGCTGCCACAGAAGGCATCGACGCTTTCACCTCCAAACGAGTAGGTTGACTATTGGGATAGAGTTCCAACTCGGGTATGGAAAGCGTAATCATGTTCGGGCTGTACATCATACCCGAACTGACTCGCACCCTGATGTTGTCAATATACCAGGCAGGATCCGTAATGTCGGAGGTACGAACCATTGGATTCAGCGTAAAGCGGATCAGATACTTCCTACGCTCACGCTCTACACCTGCCATGTGGCGTTGCAACTGGAAGCGCTCTGCCCTCCAGTAGGAGTTGTTGCGCGTGCCACTTTGCCACACATCATAGGAGCGGCTCGAGAACGAGGTGTTCTGATTATAGTCTATACTGAATGAACCTGTTGTGGTGTCGTAGATGGGCGCACCAGCCATTTTCACCCAGGCGTTGTCGTTCTCATCCACACGACGTATCTCGACCAAGCCAACCTCTGCAGGACGCGACGTTGCAAGAGCATCCACATAGCACATGTGGCTGAACTCCAACACAGCGTACGACCAGTCAGGATTCTGAGTTAGGTCGATGGTGTCCAGCATCATCACCACTTTGTTGTTGGTGTGGGGGAGCTTGATGGACCGGCTGCCCGATGAGGCATACGTCTGGTCCAAGGTGCCCGCTCCTTGCTGGAATTGATAGGAAGATGTCTCTCCTGTTGCTTCAAAGCCCTGCTGGTAAGCTGTTACAATCTGCGCCTGCAATCCGAAGCTGCAAAACACAAAAAACAGAACCTGTAGTAACAATCTTTTCTTCATCTTATCTGTTTTTTTCTGTCTGATTTACTACTATATATCGCGAAGCAACAGAGAAATATCTCTGCTGATTCGGCACAAATTCAGTTTACAAATATACTCTTTTTCTTTCATTATGCGTGCCAGTGCCCCTAAATTCCTCTCTCGAAGCTGCGCTACGTAGTGGTTCTCTCCCCTCTCCATAACCCTCCTACTACCACTACCGAACAGTGATTCCTCTGCTTTGGGCTAAGACGCAAAACAACGACTCGATGTTCTAAACCGTCCGTTAAAAAAACGCAAATGCCCACATCTTCGCGGTCTCCTCCGACCGCCCGGGTAGGCATAGCACAAAGGAGTTTGCACACACCCCGTTGCGACGCGCGACACCTCCTGTTGGACCGATGCCCCGATGCCGTACGACAGAATCGCCCATGGCGTTCGGCCCTCCCATCTCCGCCGTACGGCACATAGTCCGCACAACAACGTGAAGCACTGCACTATCGCACACTTATCTACACAAAGTCGTACGACAATAGCAGCCATGCCGTACAGCAGTAGCCACTACAGTCCAAGACAGCGAACGAAAAATTGATGGAAAAAAATTCGATTCCGCAAGCACCACACCCCCAAGCGGCGCGCTGCCAAAACGGATGCAAAAGTACGCAAAACAGGTCAAAGACACAACAACTCAAAGAAAACTCGACAAGTAGGTTGGCTCTACACCACCTCATAGAGTTCATTCTCAATCCTCAACGCTCCCCTTGTCATCGTGTAATCTTGCCCACTCTCCTCCGCCCCAGGGTTCCCCTTTTTGCACATTGCCACACCCACCAATAGCGGACCACCTCACCCCAAAGCACAGCAGCACTTGCCTTCCGAACGAACACGAAAAAGCCTCGCAACCGTTCTGTTGCGAGGCTTCGGGTGGGAGGTGGGGCTCGAACCCACGACCTCCAGATCCACAATCTGGCGCTCTAACCAGCTGAACTACGCCCACCGTGGCTTCCACCTTATCTGTACGGCGGAAAATCGAGTGCAAAAGTACTACTTATTCTACACACTACAAAATTTATTTCACTTTTCAAACGAAAACCCATTGCTACTAAAACACTTAAAAAACTCATTCACCACGCCCCGTAGGGCACTTCATTTGGTCAAGCGAGCCCTTTTTTGTACTTTTGACACATGATTTCCAAAGCGAAACTCAAAGCCTTATCTCTGTATAAAACACAGAAACAGTGCGAAGCAGACAATCTCTTCGTTGTGGAAGGATCCAAGATGTGTGAGGAAGCCCTGCGGAGCGACCTCGAAATCGTGTGCCTCTGCGCACAGGCCGAATGGCTGCAGCCACGCGTCGGCCTCCTCGCGTCGAGGAGCGACATTGAGATACTCGAAGTGTCTGAAGCTGATTTAGAACGGCTGAGCAGTCTGCGCTCCACGGGCAAAGCCTGGATGCTGGTGCGTCGCCCCACCCACACACTACCACCAACCGACAGCAACACCCCTCTGCTGGCCCTTGACGGCCTGCAAGACCCAGGCAACATGGGTACCATTGTGCGCACCGCCGACTGGTTTGGCATGCGCCAAATCGTATGCAATCACAACACGGTGAGCTGCTACAATGCCAAGGCTGTCCAAGCCTCGATGGGTTCCCTGTTCCGCACCGAGGTGTGCTACACCGCACTACCCGAATGGCTCAGCACCATGCGTCAGCAGGGATATGCCGTATGCGGTGCCACGCTGGGCGGCACATCCATCTACGACGCGCCGCCCCCCACGCGAGCCATCATCGTGGTAGGCAACGAGGGGCACGGCCTCTCCGCAGCCGTTGACGGCCAACTCACCCACCGCATCACCATCCCCAATGTGGGTGGCACCTGCGAGTCGCTCAACGCCTCGATAGCCACCGCCATCATCCTGGCCGACCTGGCGCGCCGCCTACACCACACCTCACCATCCCATTAACCCCCTCTACACTCCACTCATGGAACTCAGCTCTATCC
>JAFTFL010000025.1 GCA_017449525.1 Bacteroidales bacterium
ACGATAGGTAGTTAGGGGAAACAAATTGGGGAGTACCACCGAAGTGTCCGAAGTGCGGAAAAGTTGTGTAACGCCTCCACCTGTAAGAGTCAAATGGTAGTTCTGTATTGGGGCAATCGATGGAGAAACCGACCACGACAGGCGTGCACTGTCCGCGTACGTATAGACCGATTTGTGTAACCACTGCGGACACACGGGTCGCCTTTTCAGTTCCACATTGTCTACATAGAAGCTGCTACGTCCCCCTCGAGCGCAGCAGTAGATTCCCACATATCCTTCGCCTGTCAGCGGCACTTCTATGTGCTGCCAATCATTTGCCGTTGCCAGATTGATACGGTGCAAAAGTCTATGCTCAGCAATGCGGTTGGGCGCAGGCAACAGCACCACCCACAACTGACTGCCCGCATCAGCAGCCAGTACATCGAAGGTCAACATCACACTGTCGTATGCCACCTCTGATTTGGGTAGCACCGCGTAGCATTCCTCATCACCATAGGCAAAGAAGCGTAATGCATTGCTGCCCGATAGGCTCCACTCTTGGCTTAGAATGGGATAAGACTGCTCGTTGAATGATGGCGTGTGATATTTGCGCCAGCACACGGACAATTGTGCCGTGTCGCTCACAGCGTAGCCATCAAAGTGGTCGCTCCAGGGAAGTGCAACTGGGGCACACGGCGTAGTGAATTGGCCGCACAAGTCCTCGCTACTGTCGGTAGTGGAGCACAACGTGCGCAACTGCCACCTGTAGGATGTCGTCGGTTGCAGTCCCGATAGCACAATCAGTGTGTCTGTTGTAGAAACCTCCTGTTGATGGGCTTCACTGCTGAGCACGAAGTGCATCCGGTCTCCCCGACGACGAGGTGTTAGCCTCATCACCACGCTACTGTCTGTCATTGCCATCACCTCTGCAGCAAGCGGCCGTCTGCATGTGGGTATGCGGTATAGTTCAATATCATCCACAGCCATCGACACATAGTTGCCGTCTGAGGTGCTGCCCATGAGTGCCAGTCGGCCCTGAGCTCCGCGATAGCTATCCAGCGACAACTCTATCGTTTGCCACACGCCAGCCTGCTGCGGACATATCGAATCAATTGGGTGGAATGTTGCGGTGTCATCAGCAATGGTCATCACGCCAACGCGCAGCATTCCTGTATAATAGCTCGATGCACGCAACGCTTTCAGCCGCAGTTCGAGCAGATGTATGCTGTCCGCCATTGGCGGTAGCACCACGTAGGAAGCATACGTGGAACCCGAGTTGATGAGCAGCGACCGTGTACCACTGCTGGCATATCGGGTAGTGAGCATCGGGTAGTTTCCTGCTGGATTATAGCCAGGTAACTGATACTGCTGCCAACAGGGGGGCAGCACTTCTGTGCTATCGAAGGTCTCACGTAGTGACCCTTGCATTGGAGTGCAGGGGGTCATACACACCACTTCCGACCAGAAACTGCTGTCGTTATCGGCGCAAAGGGAACGCACACGTCCCGTGTATTGGCGGTTCGGTAGCAGATTTTGAAACGTGGCCATTGTGTCAAACACCAGTTCGTCCACCTCGCTGCCCCCACCTGCCATCGAGCCTCGCAGCTGCACCTGATAGCGTCCACTTCTGGCCGTGTCGAGCCATACCAAACGTAGCACATCCGAACTGAGCGAGTCAACGCGGAGACTCATCACCCGCGGACAGGTGCTGTTTCGGCGTACGACCACATCGTCCAGAAACGTCCAATCGTACGGTGCCGCCTGCGACATGAAAGCTATCCGTTCCCTAAAACCACTGTAGGCCGACAGGTCAAATTCGTAGGATGTCCACAAGCCTGCCGCAGCCGGACGACAAATGGTTATAGGACGGAAACTGCCGAACGGATTGGCTTCATCGGCAGTGCCGAGCATCAGAAAGCCTTGTCCGTAATAGTTGCGGACGCGGAACTGAATGGTCAAGTCGCCGAGCGAGTCCTCCATCTTTGGCAGAAGAGCCACCGTGGTGTCGTTCGCTCCATAGACGGTAAACATAAGGTAGGGCGTCGAATCCGTTTCAGCCAATGCATAGACGTAGCACTGCGCACGTCCATGATTGAACAACCGCCAACAAGGCATTGCCGTACTTCCAGACGATAACTCATTGAAATTCTCCTCATAAGGGAGCTGATTGCGGCCTATGAGGCAACTGTCAGCATGCTGTGCCACTACAGGCGCAGCTGACAGAAGCAGCAACAGCAATGTCCATCCACTGCCAATCGTGCGTAAAAGCCGTTGAAAAAATGAAGTTTTCATAGTTAGGATGCAGAGTAAAAAATAGTAGTGAAGTTCATGCAGTATACTGGAACGAGCGCCCCTTGAGCTCTATGGCATACGACACATCACCCCTTCTCCGCAACGGGCGATTGTTTATGAGAACTCGACAAAGAAGTGTTTGGCAAACTATATGCCTCGGCGTTGACTACTCAAAGTAGCGGCTGGCCACGTCGTGCACAGCCTCCAGGTCAACCTCAAGTTCCTGGCAGTCGTCGGCAGGTTCCGCCAAATCAGAGAGGATAAACCATTCCTGCTCGGGTGTCAACTCGTTGCGCAACACAAGGCTCACCTCAAGTGTATTGCGGTTGACGGCCAACACGTGGTGTTGATAGTACGCTGGATCGTCAGCATAGTCGCATACCAAGTTGCAAATATTTTGTTCTAACGTTGACAGGTCAATCTCTTGCATAAGTCGTTCCTTAGTCTGTTACGGGTGCAAAAGTACAACTTTTCTTGCGCATCACCCACTTTTCTGAAGACTCCCCCTCCCCTCATCGTTCTGCCACTTCCCCCTTGCCGCCGTACTCATCGCTGCCGCCTGTTGCCCTGCAATCATGCTACACCTACGCGGAAGCAATTCCCATTGCACGAAAAACAGCAGCAAGGCCGTCGAGCGACTTCTCTTTCCATGTGGAACATACGTGTTATAGTCCTTTTTTCAGAAATGGGTTGCACAGCAAGATTGCGATGCGTCTTGTCTCATCTTGAGGTTTCCATGCCAGCACATAACTCACCTCCGCGCCAACCACCCTATACCCTCGTTCCTCCAAAAGAGCCATTGCGGCTCTTTTAGCTTTGGATAGGGATGCCACACGCTCTTGATTTCCATTCAGCAGATAACCATCGTTATATTCCAGACTGTCGCCACTGCGCAACTTCACAATCTGGCCTTGATGTGCTTTGAAGTAGCCGAGCCACACGTCGTGCATCGAGAGCGACATTGCCAATGTACTCATCGTCGACAGCGGACCATAATGTATACACAAGCGGTGCTTGGCACGCGTCATCCCCACATAGTTCACTCGCATCTCCTCCTCATTGCCTGGATTGACAGAACTGAGCACCAAATGCACCTCATCAAATTCGCGTCCTTTTGCCTTGTGGATAGTACTGACAAATACAGCCCTTTCTTCTGTTTCGAAGAAGTCCTCCACATTCGACTCCATTACATATTCCAGCACGTCGCTGTAGTAAATAAGGCGGTGGGTCGTTTATAGCGTTCGCGTTTCTTCTCTTGCAGCTGCTTGATAAAGTCGCCGATATACAGGTAGTCCACCCTAAAATCATGTCCCCATGCCGAGAAGCAGTGTGCCTCGTCTATGACAACACGCACCACGTTGCGGCTGAGCAACAGGCGTTCTATGGTATTACTGCGCAACATCTCGGGTGCTATGTAGAGCAGGTTGGCTGTTCCGTCGGCCACCTGTTCAATGGCCGAGGCTCGCTCTATGGGATCTAAAAGGCCGTTGATGGTAACCGCCTCTACAATGCCTCTTTCAGCCAGGTTGTCCACTTGGTCCTTCATCAGCGATTGGAGGGGCGAGATGACCACCGTAAGCCCGTGTACATTACGACCCGCCATGAGTGCAGGCAACTGAAAAGTGAGCGATTTGCCACCGCCCGTGGGGAAGATGGTGAGGAGCGACTCGCCCCGAATGGCAGCCTCCACGGCTTGCTGCTGCATGGGCACACTGTCGAATACCCTGAAGGTATCATAGCCAAAGAACTCGCGAAGACCGGCATGTGCATCAAGCCTCTGCCGACAATAGGGGCAGTCGTGGTGAGGCTCATGGGGCTCGGAGCGACCGTCCGAAATGCACGAAGTGTTGAGCAACAGACGCAGCACGCGCGTGATGGAGGGGTAGTTGCGCAGCACCCATGCAGGAGTCAAGGATTGCAAATCGGCAGTGCCAATGACCGCCAAGGCGTAGGCCAACTCAACGGGGTGGTGCGCTATAAGCACATTTAGGTCGGCGTTGGCGCAGATGCGTCCTGCAAACTCCCGCGCAATGGATTCACACAGCGGTTCGTACACAACAGAAGTGCCCACCTGCTTAAAGAAGCCAGCAAAATAGGCATCGTCCTGCAGAAGTTGCCGATAGATGCTTTGCCTGCGGGGGGATAGCCGTTGCCAGGCCGAAAGCTCATCGTAGTACAGGTCGCGCGCCTTCTTGGCATCGTTCACCGGATTGTTCAGTTCATCGACTTGCAACTTGTCGTCTTTCACCAATCTGTGATAAGGCTTCTTGGGGAAAAGCAGTGGAGAAAGAGGCAGCGTGTCGATGTAGTCGTGAGGCTTATGCAGTTGGACATGCTGCAAGTCGAAAGCTATGATGTTGTGTCCGCACACCACATCGCAGGCATCCACAAAGGACACAAATTCATCCTGAACACGGGTGTGTAGCGTTGCCTCATCCTCGCGCACGGCACCATAGTCCAAGACTTTGCGACTGACTACACTAACCTCAGTGTCTATAAAAACTATCATCCTCTGATTTTTCGCAGCACTGACGGCACCATTCTCATGCAAGCGTTTGTGGGTGCAAAGATAGCAACTTTTGCCAGAACAGACAAGGAAGGATCGGTCTCTCCCCTACCGGGGGGAAGAAGGACGGTCAACGGAATGGCAGACACGTGATGCACTTTTGTGCGCTATGCTACGGACAGTTGAGGCAGGGAGGCTGAAGATATGGAACACACTCTCCAGAAAAAGATGTACCTTTGCACTGTGGTTCGCCCATGCTGGCAGAGTGGTTCGCCAGCATGGCCTCGCTGAGGCTGCCACAGGGCGAATGCTTCGATTTTTCACTTCCCATGGTACAACAAAGACAACAGTTCGGCTTGAGACAAGAGCCGAATGCCGTTCGGCATGGGCATAGAGGCCGTACGGCAGAGGTGATGATTACACACTATCGCCATAAGGCTCATGTTGTTGTGCCGTCCTCATCCCGTACGGCGTACGCGCGGCAAGCGTAGGGCATGACTAAGCCATCCGTACTGCACGGATGCAGCAGTCGTACGGCATCGGCGTGGCAAAAGCCGATGACTGATGCAGGGGAATGTGGGAGAAATGATGCGGTAAAAAAAACGACTGGTGCGCCACGCGCCCTACAGTGTAAGCAGGGAGAATGGCGCACCAGAGACACATGCGGCGGCTCGGCAATTTGCCTGCCTCCGTTTAATCCGAAGAGAAAACATCTGCTATGGCGATAACTACACCGCCCAGCACTGGCCATACTTCACCATAGCCCATCACCCAGTTCATGAAGTCGTCGTGGCAGCACAGAAAAGAGATGATGAACAGGCACGGCACTAAAATCAGCACGCCCAAGAACCAATTTTGGGCAGTGAATTGAGGAAGCACAATTTTAAAAATGAGCGGAATAATGATGATGAGTGGCCACATGGTCTTGAGGAAAAAGTTGACAAGCCGACCCACCCAGTGTCTGAACCCTTTGTCCTTTTCCCCACCGACGATGTCGCCCCAGACAGCGAAAAGCCCCTGTGCATTGCCTGTGAGTGAGGATTTGAAGCCCGCCATAACCTCATCCAGCAACAACGGCTCATCAGTATAGACCTCAGTGAAATGGTAAATGGTATTCTTCGTGTAGTACCCCACCGTCTTTAGTTTTTTACCAGACGAGGACTCGTATATGCGAGTCAGTTTGCAGGAGAAAGGGCGACGCTTCTCCGATACCAGATGAAAAGAACTGTAACCGCTCAGGGTCAACGAGTCAAGTTTCTTGAAATACTGGTACGTGAACCGACGCGTGTACGTAGTACCCATGTCGCTCATAGTCTTCTCGCTTTGGGTAAGCTCTTCGTACTTTACTTCGGCCGATAAAGACAGCATCATCAACTCCACGCGCTCCTGCCCACGGGTGAACGCCCTAAGCCAGGCCTTAGAGGAATCAACGGCGGTTTGGTCGTCCAAGTTCTTGATGCGGAACATCCATGTGGCGTTATCATAAGTCCACGCAAAGGCCTCCCCTCCTACAAAGAGGAGAAGGAGGCTCAAAACAAAACGAAACAGAACGGATTGTCGTTTCATGATGACATATTAGATTCCTTCAACCAGTTTCATAACCCTCTTGAAAGGCTTGGTCTTGTTCGGGAAGAGGGCTGACACTTTCACTTCATTGATACGCTTCGCGATGTACTCAGTAGCACTGTCCGATACACCCACTCGGTTGTACAGCTCTTGTGCCTTGGCAAGCAACTTCTTCTCGCAATAGTCCAAGTCCCCAACATTCTTATGGTTTATAGACATGGCATACAGGTTGAAAGCTATGTCGCTTATGAGCCGATTGTACTCGCGCTTTAACCATTCAGGACTGGACATAGAGCGACGACTCCTTTCCGTTTCGGTGAGATTCTCCCCCTTTAGGTAGCCTACAATCCGCTCAATCTTCATCACGTTGCAGTCCATAGCCTTCCAATAATCTCCTACATTATTATTGTAGTATGCCGCCAACTTACCCAGACTGTCCGTTGCCATGTTCATATCGGGACCCGAGGCGCATGCAGTGGCATGTTCCTGTAGTTCCTTATCCCACTTGTTCTGCTCCTTCTTGCACAGCGCAATGCGATAATGCGAATACTGATGGTCGTTCTTCCCATTGGCGTTGTCCACAATGATGGCATTCTTGTGGCAAGTAATGGCATCGTCGTAGCGCTTCAATTCAAAATAACAATTACCCATGTTGTTCCAGCCAAAGAAAGGCTTGCCACACTCCTTGTAGATAGGTAAGGCTTCCCTGTACTTGGCAATAGCGCCGCTGTAGTCGTTTTGGCGTTCCAGCGCCAAGGCCTCGTTAAACAATCTGCGGGCATCTTCCAATGTTGCACTCATAACTTTTGTTCCTTTTGTCGACAGGCTCGTGCCAATATACACAACGAAGAAAGTGGAGCCATCCATGTAGGTCTCTATCTTCTCGTGTAAGGGTCTGGACTTCCCTGCAAAGTGAATCTAAAGGTACTCTCTGAACTGCTCCACAAGCAGGATGCCACACCAGAGGGGTGCGCCACCCAAGCGGAGCATCTCGGAACTCCTTCATTCCAAACTTTGCAGTTGTTGCGTAAATTGTCCAGATTTACACGATCGGAATAAGGCGAAATGCGCTTTCATCGGTCTTTCCATGCTGTCGAAAGACAGTGCAAAAGTACAACAATTATTCGATACGAGTGCCACCACACATGACATATTGCAGAACCTGTGCATATTCCACCCCACTCCAGCTATCCTAATATGGAACAAAAGGAGGCCCTAAGAGACTTTCATTCCCTCGCGCCGTGCCGTACGGCATGTGAACGAAAGGCACCACCACACCTCATATAACTTTACCTCAGAAGTGATGCAAGCTTACATCAAGCGTGATGTAACCTTTCATCATAAACGACCCCTCCTGCTGAACACTCTGAGGCCGTAGACTCCAATATCATGAAGCACTATTTATGCAAACATTAACCTTATGCAGAACGTCATGCAAAATATTTGTCGTACCTTTGCATCCGATTTCGCGAGGAAATCGACGAAGCGTTGCGCTCGTTTCTTGTAAGAGAGAATGTGAGAAGTTTTCAAGATATGCAAGAACAGTGTGATGGCTTCACGCGTATAGCGTGGGCTATTTGCTGCATCTTCATATCAAGGTAATTCTCACAACCATCTCTTAAAGACGTGGTGAAATAGGCCACGCTTCTGTACGTACGACAATAGTATAACACAAACAAAAAAGAAAGGCATGAACATGAAACGAATTCTTGTACTCGCAGTGGCACTGATGCTCACCGCAACGGCATTCTCCCAAAAGAACATCACCCAATTTATGGGCATACCAGTGGACGGCACTAAGTCTGCAATGATTCAAAAACTCAAAGCCAAGGGCTTCACCTACAACACAAGTGGCGACTACCTTGAAGGCCAGTTCAACGGAAGCGACGTGTATCTATACGTTGGAACAAACAACAACAAGGTGTACCGCATCATGGTTGCAGATAAAAATGGCCAATCTGTAGGGAATATAAGGATTAGATTCAACAGGCTCTGCAGCCAGTTTGAGAATAATGGGAAATATGTTTCCTCGGATTTTGGGGGAGAATATGCTCTTAGCGACGACGAGGATATCTCGTATGAGATGTCCGTTCACGACAAGAGATACCAAGCTTCCTATTATCAAATATCCGAAGAAGACAAGAGCGACACAACAGGTTTATCAGACTATTTGACAAGCAGAGTACTTGAGGATTATGGTGAAGAAAAGTGGGGTAGTATGAGTGAGGAGGAACAGCAGAATGCGTTATTGGCAATGGCAATAGAACATAGACTTGAGAGGATATCACACAAATCCGTGTGGTTCATGATCGATAAGCGTCATGGAGAATATCGTATATTTATGTACTACGACAATAAACTGAACCAAGCCAACGGCGAAGATCTTTGAACCGAATCTTCGATAACAGTGCAAGAGCCGAAGCCCACACTGTGGCCTATCGAAAGTAAGGAAG
>JAFTFL010000026.1 GCA_017449525.1 Bacteroidales bacterium
CATCAGCCGACAAGCCCACGCCCGTCACCTCAGCATACACCGTAGCACCCCGAGCCAACGCATGCTCCAAATCCTCCAACACCACAGCCCCTGCCCCCTCACCAAGGACGAACCCATCTCGCCCCTTATCGAACGGCCGAGAAGCCGTTAACGGGTCGTCATTGCGCGTCGAAAGTGCCTGCATTGCACTAAACCCACCTATACTACTCTCTATCACAGCCGCCTCTGACCCACCAGCCACCATCACCGATGCCCGACCCAGGCGAATCATGTCGAACGCACTCGCGATAGCTGCTGACGACGATGCACAAGCAGCCACTGTAGCATAATTAGGACCCTTGAAACCGTGTCGAATCGAAATGTGACCAGCACATATATCGGCTATCATCTTCGGAACAAAGTACGGACTAAACCTCGGAGAGCCATCCCCCAACGCATAATCCACACACTCCCACTGCAACGTCTGCACGCCACCGATACCCGATCCCCAAATGACACCCACTCGTTCCTTCCTCACACAATCCTCATCCAAATGAGCATCACCCACAGCCTCATCGGCCGCAACAATACCATACTGTGAATAAGCATCCAGCCGATTGCAATCCTTACGACTAAAGTGAGCTGAAGGGTCGAACCCCTTCAGCTCACACGCAATTTTGCACTTAAATTGTTCTGCATCAAACCGAGTTATCAAACCTGCACCACTTACTCCTTCCAATAGCGCACCCCAGAAATCTTTGGCGGTGTTTCCGATGGGTGTGAGAGCTCCAATGCCAGTAATGACAACCCGTTTCAGATTCATTTGCTCTAAGAACAGCTATTTACTTAGCAGCCTTAGCATTCTCGATGAAAGCGATAGCATCACCGACAGTGGCGATCTTCTCAGCTTCCTCATCTGGAATGCGAACGTCAAACTCATTCTCCAAGTCAATGATAAGTTCAACGGTATCCAAAGAGTCAGCTCCCAAATCGTTGGTGAAACTGGCTTCCAGCGTAACGTCCTTTTCTTCAACTCCAAGCTTATCTACGATGACAGCTCTTACTTTCTGTTCAATTTCTGACATATTTTCTAATTTTGAGTTAAACGAGGTGCAAAGAAAAGAAAAAAAAACTTACCCGTAAAACTATTTAACTACCCCACCTCAAATTAATGCTGTTAATATATTGCCCTCCAATTGTTTTAGTTGTCAATAAAAAGAGAGGATTCATCGAGTAAAAGCACACAAAAAGAGAGGTTCTACGCCCTGCCAATCAAAATATAATTGGTAATTTTGCAAACCACTTATCAATATAGACACAAATACAAGCATTAGAACACTGAATCACAAACGTATAAACATCAAGCCACATGCACTCTAACATTCGCATTGCCATCCTCGCATCGGGCAACGGAACTAATGCTCAGCAGATAGTTGAATACTTTCAAGGTAAAGATACTATAGAGGTTGCTTGCATACTTTACAACCGAAAAGATGCTTTCGTGGCCACACGAGCTCAGCGTTTAGGAGTGCCAGCTCAATATGTGAGTCCTGCCACATTCCGTCAGTCTACCGAAATCGCAAAGATACTGGATACCTTCATGGCCGATTACTTGATTCTCGCAGGATTCCTTCAACTTGTACCCACCTCCATCATAGCTCAATACCCCTCTCACATCCTCAACATTCACCCTGCACTACTACCAAACTATGGCGGCAAAGGCATGTACGGGCATCATGTTCACGAGGCTGTCATTGGTAACCATGAGGTCGAGAGTGGCATCACTGTCCACCTCGTAGACGACCACTACGACCACGGCCAGATACTGTTCCAGGCTCGCTGCAAGATAACACCCACTGATACTGCCGACACCTTGGCCGAAAAGATTCACGTGCTCGAAAAGACGTACTTCCCCTCTGTCATCGAAAGTTACATCCTCCACCTTCCCATGCCTGTGCAAGAGCACCCTATAGAATAAAACCTCCTGTGCCACAGCGATACCGACTCGCCATTGACCGCACCACAGCACACAGCCACAGCTACAATCCTCTACAGCACACATTCCACACCCCTCTCTGACAGCATGCGCATAGCCATCAATACCCGACTGATGATTCCTGGAAGGCTCGACGGCATCGGCTGGTTCACCTACGAAACGGTGCGCCGCATTGCGCAAGAACATCCCGAACACGAGTTTTTCCTACTCTTCGACCGACGACCTCCTGCGCAATACCAGTTCTCACCCAACACCCACCTCGTACATCTCCACCCTCAGGCTCGGTTGCCCATCTTGTGGTTGATATTCTTCGAGTGCTCTGTTGCACGGAAGCTGCGGAGGTTGCGTGCCGACCTCTTCATTTCGACCGATGGATGGATTGCACTACGTTCCACTATTCCGACACTGACCGTCATCCACGACATCAACTTCGAGCACGAAGACGGCTATGTACGTCCTTCCCACCAACGATACTTTCGCACCTTCTTTCCTCGCTATGCGCAGCATGCCAATCGCATAGCAACTGTCTCAGAATTCTCCAAGAGCGATATTGCCACCCACTACCGCCTCACCCCAGAGAAGATAGACGTGGTCTACGACGGTGCCCACGCCGATTATCACCCCCTCACGGACAAAGAACAACAAACAGTTCGCCAAGAATATACCGATGGCTGCCGGTATTTCCTCTTTGTAGGAACCATCAGTCGACGGAAAAATCTTGCAGGAGTTCTATCGGCATTCGAGTGGGTGCGGAACCACAGTATAGAACGCACCCAACTCGTAGTCGTAGGTGCACGCACATGGTGGCCTGCCGAAATGGAGCAATTGCTACAGTCCCTACAATACCGCGATGAGGTACGATTCCTCGGTCGATGTGATAGTCAATGTCTCGCACGACTCATGGCATCAGCCGAAGTTCTCGTCTACCCTTCCTTTTTCGAAGGTTTTGGTATCCCCATCATAGAAGCCTTCCAATCAGGTGTCCCTGTCATCACATCCAACTGCACCTCCATGCCTGAGATAGCCGACAACGCCGCACTACTTGTTGACCCGTACAATACGGACGAAATAGCCACCGCCATGCTGACACTGCTCAACAACCCTACTGAACGGCAAAGACTAATCAACCTGGGGCACAAACGAGCCCAAGCCTTCAGTTGGGATCGCACTTCCAGACTCCTTTGGGAAAGCGCCTTAAAGATACTCTCAAGACAATGAAGCACTCATTACTCCTGCTGCTATTGCTGTGTCCCGTCGTGCTGCACGCACAAACCTACACTTCTCCCGACAACGAAGAGAACCTCGTATATAACCCATCTTTTGAAGCCTACGTGGAGTGTCCCCGAAAGATTGACGCCCTCGGAACGCTCACCACCGTTGAAGCTTGGTTTCAACCCTCATGGGGGTCGGCCGACTACTTCAATGTGTGTGGCGGACGGGAATGTGGGGTGCCAAAGAACAAACTCGGTGTACAGCATGCCCACAGTGGGCTGGGGTATTGTGGTATATACTGTTCTAAGACAGACTACCGCGAATACCTCCAAACACAGCTCAAACACCCCCTTGTAGCGGGACGAACCTACCGACTCACTTTCTTCGTAAGCCTATCCGAATACTCGGCAGGGGCGGTGGCCACAATTGGCGGACTCTTGACTCGCGACCGCATCTATGACACCGTGCGCAGCGTCCTCATGCACAAAGAGACACGACGCCTTTCCGACAAAGTATCACAGACCGTTGCTACCTATTACATGCCCCAGGTGGTCAACGACTACAACCATCCCATCACCAACACCGCCGACTGGATTCGCGTCACCGACACCTTTGTTGCTGAGGGAGGTGAACAATTTCTGACCATCGGCAACTTCTTCCCAGCAGCACAGTCCAACCTCGTCGATCTCGACTATCTCACCTATCTGCTTCCTGGAGCTTATTACTACATTGACGATGTATCGCTCACATGTCTTAATTGTACAGATACCACCTCGTCCCTCTCCACATCTCCCAACTTCGCCACCCCATCTCCAACCATCGCCGTTCCAGACAGCAATCTGCGCGTTGGAGCCACCTTTGTGCTGCGCAACATTTTCTTCGACTTCGATAAAAGCGTTCTCCTACAGCAATCCTACGTGGAATTGCTCCATCTCACCGAAATTCTGAATCGCCATCCGCGCATGCGCATCGAAATCGGTGGACACACCGACGGACGTGGCTCTACCGACTACAATCAGCGCCTGTCCGAAAGTCGAGCCAAGGCCGTACGGGACTACCTTGTATCCAAGGGCATTGATGCCCGTCGATTACAATACAAAGGCTACGGTAAGAGCATTCCCATTGATAGCAACGAGACCGAAGAAGGCCGCGCCAACAACCGGCGCGTTGAATTCAAAGTACTTGCTATGTAGCACCTGTATTGCGCAGAGTTCATTCCACAACACCCGTCCCTCTGCTCGTCGTACACTTATAATATTAATAGGTGTAGCTTTCGCTACGTCTTCCTTCAAACAATAGCTACCTATAACGCCGCGTTCAACGATTTGGAAGAATCCGTAGTAGCCAGAAAAAGACAGAAGAAGAAAACGAAAAAAATGATGCCCATCTGTCGCTCCAAGATAGACTCGAACAAGGCACTCACCCCCACAATGACCATGAACGCAAACAACCACGCTCCTACACTGCCCTTTCGCTTCCAAGCCTCAACAACACCTGCCACCATCAGCAGAACCATTAGAAGCAAGCCCATTATGCCTATGGCCAGCCATGAATCGAGGTACTGATTATGCGTATTGTATCTCCACTTACTCGTCTCGTCTCCGTCTACAACAGAGTTCTCGTGGTTGGCTATCAACTCATCCATCCTATCGCCTACACCCACTCCAAACCACACATTCCGCTTGATGACCTCCATAGAGTTGCTCGCAATTTCATAGCGTACATCCCTCCTATCGTGCGCCATAGCCTCTTTCACCGTATCGAGCAATCTGTGATGGCTTTGCACATACACAGTTCCGATGCCCAACACCACGGAAGCCAAAACACACGCCACTACATAGCATCGTTGCACGAAAAACAGATAACACAACAGCACTACACCTCCCACCGACACCAATAGCATGCCCGCTCGCGATTGCACAGCCACCACAAATATCAAATGAAGTACAGCACATACCGTAATGCCTATACGTCCCCACCTCGTAAAACGATCACTATGCACAACCAGTTCCCGGACAGCTATGAATAACGCCAAGATGTAATACATTGCATAATAGGTGTGATGCTGCATAAAGCCATGTACTTGAAATAAGAGTGTTAAGAACGCCCCCTTGTGCACCACAGCCTGCACCAAATAAAGCGCACTATACACGGCACATGCCAAAACATAGCCCATACCTATCACACGCAGCCTCCACGCCGACAGGTATTCGCATCCTGACAACAAGAAGAGAACTGGCACTACCACCAAAGGCAATTTCTTGATAAGCATCGCTATACCCTCTGGCATATTGCTCGTATATAGCAGACTAAACGCATAGATCGCATACAAAATTACCAGCCCCCATAGACCCGTTCGCACCAACTTGCTGTACCGATTACCACAGCGATGCTCCACCACCATTCGTACCCCCATCACTACCCCCAACGGCACCAGCATCCACATAGCAAGCCTCCATGACAATGGAATCACACAAGCCTCCACGATTAATAACAAATACTCTACTTGCTGCCAACGTGTCATATCGCTGAGAACCTGTTCAACACGCTGTATTATATGGTTCAATGCACGCATAAATACACCCGTAACTCTGAAAAATGTGGAGTGCAAAAGTACTAAAAAAAAACTTATCGCGTAATACCCATTGCATTACATTAGTACTATGCAGACTGTACGAGCCAAGAAAGCCTTAGGGCAACATTTCCTCACTGACGAGAGCATTGCGCTTCGCATTGTCGAAAGCCTCGACAACGAAATCCGAAACGTACTTGAGGTTGGCCCCGGCATGGGCGTCCTCACTAAACATCTGGTTACACGCAGCAATACTAACTTCCGCGCCATTGAAATTGACCTCGAATCCGCCGATTTTCTTCATCAAAACTACCCTCAGTTGCACCTCATTGAGGGCGACTTTCTTCGTCTGCCACTTGACAATCTCTTCGATTCCCCATTTGCCGTCATTGGCAACTTCCCCTACAACATTTCATCACAAATACTCTTTCGCGTCTACGAACATCGCAACCTCGTACCCGAAGTGGTCGGCATGTTCCAAAAGGAGGTAGCCGAACGTATTACGGCCAAGCCTGGCAGCAAGGTGTACGGCATACTCAGCGTTCTGCTGTCAGCTTTCTACGAGACAGAGTATCTCTTTACCGTTAGCGAACACGTTTTCAATCCACCCCCCAAGGTGAAGTCAGCCGTCATCCGCCTACGACGTAACTCGACATCCCAGCTCGACTGTGATGAAACTCTGTTTGTCAAAACCGTCAAGGCAGGTTTTAACCAGAGGCGAAAGACCTTGCGAAACGCCCTAAAACCTCTAAGCATGGACATTGATAGCGTGCCAGCCAGCCTATTGTCCTGCCGTGCCGAGCAACTAAGCGTAGACGAATTTGTGAAACTCACCAATTGCCTTCTCCCCCTCAATCAACCCGCATAGTTTCATTATCCTACAACACTCCTTATGAACGCCTTCCTCACCATCATCTTGGCTGTTGTGCTGGCACTACACGTCATGATTACCACCAAACAGAGCACCGAACAACAGATCATTCCCCTTACACGTGGACTGATGCTCGCCCTGTTGGTCGCCTTAGCCGAAGGAGTAGCTGTAGCACTGGGTCACTGGCTTGGCACACTGCTTCAATGGAGTATCAGTAATGTTGACGAACTAATGTTCGTCGGCCTACTGGCTCTCGTAGCACTACGCTATATGCTGACTGCTTTTAATAAGCACCGCCCCCCCTACAACTTGGCGGATAATGCCACACTATTGCTATTTCCCATTGCCACCTCCATCAATCATCTGCTGGCAGGTATGGCTGTAGGCTTCATCACCTCCGATGGACACTTCACTTGGCTACTGCCTATTGCAGTGGCGTGTGCAGGCTTTCTTCTTGTATACTGGGGGGTTATGAGTGGAAGACGACAATTGGTGCTCCACCCCAGACGCTGGTATCTACTCGGTGCACTCTTCCTACTGATGACAGCCGTATCGGTCTATCTTCCCTTTTGACACAACTTTTGTTCACTTGTAACAAATTTTCGTAATTTTGCACCGTGAATGCGATAGCCCAACGACATATTGAGTGATTTGGCTGCGCTTTCGCCGTACTATAGAAGAACAATTATATCAACTTACTACAATGGAAGTACTATCTAAACGTATCTGCAGCATGGGTGAGTCTGAGACTCTTGCTATGACTGCCAAAGCCCGCGAGCTACAAGCTCAAGGCATTGATGTTATCAGCCTCAGCATTGGCGAGCCCGACTTCAACACCCCCGAAGAGGTGAAGCTGGCAGCCAAAGATGCTATCGACAAGAACTTCACGCATTATCCCCCCGTGCCAGGATATGCCGATCTTAGGGAAGCCATCTGCACAAAGCTCAAAAGAGACAACGGGTTGGACTACAAACCCGAGCAAATCGTGGTATCGACGGGTGCCAAGCAAAGCATCTATCAGCTTGTACAGTGCCTCGTAGACCCAGGCGATGAGGTTATCATTCCCGCTCCTTACTGGGTATCCTATCGCGAAATAGCACGCGCTGCTGGTGGCGAATGTGTTTTCATCACTACCAACCCCGAGAACGATTTCAAGATTACCCCACAGCAGTTGGAGGCAGCCATTACGCCGCGCACCAAGCTCATCATGTTCAGCAGCCCCTCGAACCCGACGGGTATGCTCTACACTCACGACGAGCTTCGCGCTATAGCCGACGTGGTGGCACGCCACGAGCGTGTGTATGTCATGGCCGATGAGATCTACGAGCACATCAACTTCGTAGGTAGCCATGCCAGCATCGCTTCATTTGCCGATGTCAAGGAACGCGTCATCACTGTCAACGGCGTTGCCAAGGGATTTGCCATGACAGGCTGGCGTATCGGTTACATTGCAGCGCCCACCGTCATAGCCAAGGCCTGCAACAAACTGCAAGGCCAAGTAACATCGGCCACCTGCTCCATCGCTCAGAAGGCCACAGTTGCTGCTATGCTTATGGATCCCACTACCAGCCGCGACATCATTGACATGCGCGAGACCTTCCGCCGCCGTCGCGACATGGTGTACGACCTATTGCGTGCCATTCCAGGTGTTGATGTACGCCTGCCCCAGGGTGCGTTCTACTTCTTCCCACGTGTTGACTCATACTATGGCAAGCACTACGGAGACTACCACATCAACAACAGTACCGACCTCTCCATGTATCTCCTTATGGAAGCACATGTAGCCACGGTGATGGGTTCCGCCTTTGGCGATGACCGCTGCATCCGCCTCAGCTACGCCACCTCCGAGGAACTGCTACGCGAGGCACTGCGCCGCATCAGCGAAGCCCTCAGTAAGCTCAGTTGAAAAACCTCATCTTATTGATGACTATCAAAAGCGCGACAGCCACGGGATGCAT
>JAFTFL010000003.1 GCA_017449525.1 Bacteroidales bacterium
CCAACCGGTCTCGACCCCTCCTGCTGTTGCTATAATAATTATAGGTGTAGTCTCGCTGTGTTGAGGGCGTAGCCTTACTTGTACTACAGGTGTACTCTTACTGAGTTGTGGGCGTAGGCCTACTTCTATTGTAGGCGTAGTCCTACTCGGCTACATGCGGTCTACGATGCCTTTGCGGTGGATGGTGGTCTCGTAGAGGTCGTCGATCGACTCGTAGTTGACGATGCGGCGGATGGCTTCGGCCAGCAACCATGCGGTGGAGAGCACATGCACTTTGGGCGATGTGCGCTTCAGCGGAATGGTGTCGGTAACCACCAGCTCTTCGAGTGCCGAGGCTTCAATCTTATCAATGGCGTTACCGCTCAGCACGGGGTGCGTAATCATGGCGCGGACGCTCTTGGCTCCTTGCTCTTTGATGATGCCGGCTGCCTTGCAGATGGTGGAGCCCGTATCTATAATATCATCGAGTAGGATGACGTGCTTGTCTGCCACGTCGCCTATTAGGCGCATCTCGCCAATCTCGTTGGGCTTGTTGCGATGCTTGTAGCAGATGACGAAGCTATTGCCAAGGGTCTTGGCGTAGACGCCGGCGCGCTTGCTGCCTCCCATGTCGGGTGAGGCGAAGAGGATTTCTTCAACGGGGATTTCCATGCTCCTGATGTAGGGCATGAAAAGCGAAGAGCCGAACAGGTGATCCATTGGGATGTTGAAGAATCCCTGTATCTGGTCGGCGTGCAAATCCATGGTGATGATGCGGTCCACTCCCGCGGCGGTCAGCATGTCGGCTATGAGCTTGGAGGCTATAGGCACATGGGGTTTGTCCTTACGGTCTTGGCGTGCAAAGCCGTAGTAGGGGATGACGGCTATCACTTTCTGGGCGGAGGCGCGTTTTGCCGCATCGACCATCATAAGCAGCTCGAACAGATTGTCGGTGGGTGGAATGGTGGACTGGACGATGAACACTATGCCACCGCGAATGGTCTCCTCGTACGAGGGTTGGAACTCCCCATCGGCATATTGAAATACGGCCGACTTTCCGAGCTCGATTCCGTAATTTTGGGCCACTTTGCGCGCAAGGGCTTCTGTGGCACGTCCTGCGAAGATGAATACTTTGTTAGACTTGTTGTCGCTCATTATTGGACTGATTTTCGTGGTGCAAATGTACGACTATTATTCGGTGTCGGCTGCAGTGAAAGAAAAAAAATTTTGTCGGGTGAGAAAATGTGCGTACTTTTGCATCCGCAATGAGGGAGAGCAGCCCTCGCCTAAGTGCCGAACAAGAGGTTGGCACGACGGCCTTTGCCCGGGTGGCGGAATTGGTAGACGCGTCGGTCTCAAAAACCGATGAGGTAACACTCGTGCCGGTTCAAGCCCGGCCTCGGGTACAGCAGGGAAGGTGTTGGAACAGCAGGTTCTGACACCTTCGCTCGTTTTCTGAGGGTCTTCTTTGTGGTGAGATGGAGGGGTGGATGGCGTGCGACACTGGGTATTGGTGTCGTACGGCTTTGCTATGGTTTGTGTGGTAAGGAATTGTGGCACTACTTAATGTGGCACTATTTTGCCGTAGGGGATCGGAACCGATGCTGCACGGCGAGGTGGGTGGTGCCGTACGGTGTGGAACCTTGCGCCGCAGGGGAAAAGACGAGGCTGTTGTGCAGAGCCTCGGAGGCCTGTTCTTACGGTGGGGGCTGATGTGCTCTATTGGTGAGGAGTGGGGTGGTGAGGAGTAATCAATTCCTAATGGTGGGAGAGAGAAGGGGTGTTCAGAGCATAAGGGGTTGTTAATGCGTTGAGATACGATGTGTATGTGGTTTATAAAAAAACATAAAAGCGTACGAAATAAGGGGCTACAGCCGCTTTCTTCGTAACTTTGTCGCGCAAATAACATTAATCCTAACCAATACAAAGTAACATGAACAAGCTTTCATTGAGAGTGTTTGCGTTGTTGTGTCTGCTATTGACGGCAGGTACTATTTCGGCGCAAACTGTGTTCTCATGCGATTTCGAGGACGCTACTCAAGATGCGCAGTGGATTCTACGCCACGGCAACCAGGCTGTGAAGAGCACCTGGTGGATAGGCTCGGCAGTACATGCCGGCACTACTGGCAACCGCGCCCTGTACATCTCGAACGACAGCGCTACCACCAATGCCTACACCAACGCTACGGGTGTGGCCAACGCCTCGTCGGCTTTTGCTCGCAGGCTGATTACCTTCGCCGACTCAGGCTGGTACACCTTCGAGTACGACTGGCGCTGCAAGGGCTACAGCACCACCTACTACATGCGTGCTGTGCTCATCCCCGCCGGCGCTGTGCAGCCGCGCGACACGACGTCCATCATCACTGGCCTCAGCGCCACGGCGTTGCCAATGGGGTGGATCTCCGTGGACAGTGCGCGTCTGAACCTAAATGACACTTGGCAGCACAAGAAGTACACCGTCATGGTACCGAAGGGCAATTACTACTTGGCCTTCTACTGGCGCAACGCTTCCAGTACTACCAACTACAACCCGCCGGCCGCTGTGGACAACATCGTCATCAGCCATGCCTCAGGCTGTCTGCCTCCTCACACGCTACTCTCCTACAACGTAACGGCCACGACTACGACGCTCGACGTGCGCCCGGCCGATATTAGCAATGCCTACTTGCTCCATTATTGGGACGAGTACCACAACGTGGACACCACGGTAGAGGTCTATTTTCCCGTTACGCTGACCGACCTTACGCCCGCTTCGGTGCACTGGTACAGCATCCGCAAACTGTGTGGCAACGACACCTCGTCCGTCTTCCAGCCCTCTTCCTCGCATTGGCAGACCGAATGCTACTTCCCCACCATGCCCTGGAACCACAGTTTCGAAAGTTCCACCTACTGGTACCACACAGGTAGTAAGAATAACTACCCCCGGTGGCCTACCTGTTGGAATGCCATCGATGGAGGCAGTGATACTTACAACTGGCGACAGAACACCTCGGTTACGAATGCCCATACGGGAACCTATTCGTGGTCTTTCAGCGGCGTGATTACGACCAATGCAGCGCAGCATGACGACTGGCTCATCACGCCCCAGATGAACCTTACGGGCGATGAGTTGATCTCCTTCTGGATGAAGTCGGGCAACGCCACTACCACGGCAGCCTACATGTCGCGCGTCCGCATAGCCGTCAGCAGCGACTCCATACGCGACACCAACAACGAGCGCGCCAATTTCGATTTCATACCGCTGGGACAATCCAACGGCAGCAAGTATATCAGCAAGGCAGACAATCAGTACGAACAGTTCACCGTGCGCATTCAGGGATATACGGGTCTGCACTACCTGGCCTTTGTGGTAGACACGCCGAGCTACACATTCTATATTGACGACATCCGCTTGGCCACCCGCAGCAACTGCCCAGATGCCTACAATCCACGCGTGGTGCAGGTGTTGAGCGACTCGGTGCGCTTAGCATGGACCGACACTGCGAGTTCGGCGCTGCATCACGCCACCTCATGGGATGTCTACATTGGAGCCCCCGGCTTCATTATCGACACGGTGATGCCCATTACGGTAACAGACAGCATGCCTTGGATTGGTGGACTCGCACCTGGACGCGACTACGAGTTTATGGTGGCTGCCTCCTGCGCCGATGGCAGTATGGCCAACACCACGGTGCCCATCGGCTTCAGAACTGCTTGCGCCGTCGTCTCCACGGCACAGTTGCCCTATCGCGAGAACTTCGATGGCGTTACCGGTGGGACGGCCGCCAATACTACCACCTTTGTGGACAATGTGCCCTGCTGGCGCGGCAAGCATTCAACCGCGAACACCTACTATCCGCACCTCTTTACCACTTCGCACCACTCAGGCACTAACTCGCTGCGCTTCTACGGGAGCGGTGCTGCCTACTGCTGGGCTGCATTGCCTATGTTCGAGGAGCCGATAAGCAATCTGCAAATGTCGTTCCAGTTCCTCCGTTACAACAGCACGGCCGCGACCTACACCTCGAACATCATCGTAGGTGTGATGTCCGACCCGATGGACATCAGCACCTTCGACACGGTGGCACAGATTGACCTCTTCCACGAAGCAGGCAACCAGTGGTATCCACAAGAGGTCCTGTTTGATAACTACCGCGGCACAGGTCGCTACCTTGCTTTCCTCTGCCCGGGCGGCACCTCGGTAGGCCACACTTATAACTACGCCATCATTGACGATGTGGTGGTGGAACGCATCCCCTCCTGCCGTCGACCAGTCAATGTGCGCGACAGCCTCATCACAGCTACTACGGCACTGATAGCTTGGGATTCGTCGGCTGTTAACTACGAGGTAGTCCTGAGCACCACCCCCAACTTCAACCCCGACACGGTGGCTGCTGCTCGCCGTTTCACCTCCAATACGAACAGCGTTAGCCTGACCAACCTGCAAACCTACACCTATTATTATGCATGCGTGAGGGGCTTCTGCTCGTCCACCGACACCAGCCGCTGGAGTATGGAACATGAACTGCGCTCGGGCTTCGACTGTGGTGTCGACCGCCTGTCGACCACGGTGAAGGTGGGTCGCGACACCACTTTGCAGTCATTCTATGACTTTTACACCAATACTGCAGCCACGTTGCTCTACCCATCGGTCATTACCTACCACCTCTTTAGCCCCGCAGAACTCGAAGAGTTGGGGGTGTACACCAACAGCAATATCAGCAGCCTCTCGCTGCGGAAGCAGAGCACGGCCGCTACCACCATTAGGAAGATGCGCATCTACATTGGTGAGACCGACACCGCAGACTTCGACGGCAGCCTTGCTGACTCCGTGCCATTGCGCAATCTGAAGCTGGTCTACAGCAGCCCTGCATTCAACTTTGGTACTGGTTGGACAGAAATTGTATTTGACAGCAGCTACACCTATAGTGGCCGACGCAACTTGGTGGTGGTAACCATGCGCGACACCGCTGCTACGGGCGTAAGCAACTTCTACTACTACCCGACCAGTAATTATAAAGTGCTCTCGCGCTATAAGACCAATAGCACGACCGTGAACCACAGTACCGTTCGTTCGATGTACCGTTCGGTGATGAAGTTCACCGTGTGCAACCGTAGCAATATTACCTGCATGTATCCTACAAGTGTACGTGTTTTGGACGTGGACAGCAATAGCATTGTGGCTACGTGGCACGGCACAGCTCCGCAGTACCAGACGATGGCTGTGCTTGCAGGCGTAGACCCCTCGACAGCACCTGCTACGCAGTTGCACACCTGCACTGGCACGACTGATACCATCAGAGGCTTGCTGCCCAACACACTGTATGACGTCTACGTGCGCAGTGTATGTAGTGGCAGTGCCACCAGCGAGTGGAGTTACCGCGCTCAGGTGTCGACCACATGCGTGCGCCAGTCGCTACCCTTCACTGAGGACTTCAACAGCTACGTGGCTACCACAACTGCCCTAACTACTGAACCTCTCAGCGTATGCTGGAAGCACGGCTATCAGGGTGGTACCTCGGAATTTCCATACGTTTACAGCAACTATGGCTCGAATGGAAGCAACTCGCTGCGCTTCTACAACACGACCGCTATCAGCTGCTATGCTGCACTGCCACTGATGAGTGCTCCTATCAACCAACTCTACATGTCGCTCAATGCATACCGCTCGGCTGCAACGGCTCGGCTAATAGTAGGTGTGATGTCCAACCCCGAAGACTTGACTACCTTTGTGCCAGTTGATACGATAAACTCCACCACGATGAACCAAAGCGAACCCGTACGCGTGATGTTTACGAACTACACTGGCACGGGTGAATACATAGCCTTCTATGCACCCCAGGGTTCGGCAGCCAACGTGTATGTGGACGACATCATGGTGAATCGTATCCCTTCGTGCGACTTTGGCTCAGTGCCTGTTCCTACCAACATTACGACAAACAGCGTTGAACTGCAGTGGAACGGCGCAACGCAGCAACCTTTGGCATACGAAGTGGTTGTGTACCAAAAGGGACTCAGTGTGAATGATACTATTCGACAGACGACCACCACGACCTCGGCTACCATCAGTGGCCTGACCATGGGCGAGTCCTATTACGCTGTGGTACGCAATATCTGCGGCGCAGGCGACACAGGCGACTGGTCGTTCCCACCAATGCCTTTCAACGCACAGTGTGGTGTCATTAGCGAGTTCCCCTATCACAACAATTTTGAGTCATGCTTGGCTGGTACTACAGCACCGTTTGTGGGCTGCTGGACCAGGACAAACGACTACACGAGCAGCACCTATCCATACGTGGTCAGTGGTACCAATGCCTACGAAGGCAACAATTGTTTGACCTTCTATGTGGCAGCAAGTGGTGCTACATCGGCCACAAAGGAGCTGGGTGTCATGCCAGCACTGGCCGATACGGTCAACATCAGCAACCTGCAACTCGACTTCTTTGCTAAGGGTGGTACCGCTGCTGGTCAGCAACTGGTGGTCGGCGTGATGCGTGCGCCTGACACCATCAGCACCTTTACCCCAATTGATACACTCGACCTGTTGGGCAGCTACCAAGAGTTTGTCGTGGAATTGACGCGAGCCACCAATGCAATGGGGCGCTATGTGGCCTTCATGGTACAACGTGGCACTACGCTGCGCTATGCCTACGTGGACAACGTGAGTTTGGAGGTTATACCTACATGTCCTCGCCCGATAGATCTGAAACGTGAGACGGCTACTGCCCATAGTGTAACCCTGTCGTGGCAAGACCGCAGCAGCGCAAGACTGTGGGAAGTGGAATACACCGACGAGGAGGGTCATGTGTCCATTATCCCAGTGGAGAGCAATCCAGCCTTTATAGGCGGCTTGCAAGAACAGAGTAAGTACTACTTCCGCGTGCGCGGCATCTGCGGTGGTGGCGACAGTTCGATGTGGTCAATGCCGTTGTTGAGCAACACCCGTACCTGTGCTGGTTCGGAGGCTTCGGACGACTATGGCAACTGGACCAGTCAAGCAACGGCTATTGCCTCCTCTAACTTCCGCCACTCCTATCAACAAATCATCTTTGATAGTGCTGAGCTCGCTACGCTCGGCGGCAGCATTAGTGCCATGGAGTACTACGCCTACAACAGCAATGTGGATACCTTCATGACCGATGCTATCATCTATATAGGCCATACCACCAAGCAGCAGTTCGCCACCACAAGCGACTGGGTAGTGCTCGATTCGGCTGCTTTAGCAACCGACGTGAAGCAGGTCTACGCCGGCAACCTCTCGCACAAAGAGGGCTGGAATATTATTACCTTCGACAGCACCTTCACTTGGGACGGACATCGCAATGTAGTGCTTGTTGTGAAGCGCGACCGAGGATCTAAGCCTATTAAGGCTGGTTCGTCCTACGCAACATCGACTCCTGCAGGTACCCAATACAGGATGCTCTATCAGCAGAACGATAACAATATGCAAAATCCGGCCAACCCCACGCTGGTGGGTACACGTGTGCAGTGGCGTCCAGTTATCAACCTGTTGAGCTGTGGTGGATGCGACGTGCCAGCACCTGAGCTGAGTATAGACCACACCACCCTCACTATGATGATGCCGCAAGGTTCGACCTATCAGTATAGCATGCGCGCCAATGGCGCGATGCAGTGGACGGATACCACAACCGATAGCACTACGACCCAGATGGTGGGTAACCTGTTGCCGCTGACACGCTACTACCTGCGCGTGCGAGAGATGTGCGACGGTGATTACACGCCGTGGAGTCTTGTGTCGTTCGTTACGGAGGATATCCTCTGCGAAGCACCAACTCATCTGCGCATGAGCACCATGACTGGCACGACCGCAATGTTGCATTGGGACTACGAGGCTATGGCTACACGTTGGGAGCTGAATGTATACAATGCTTCGATGAACGTATTTGACACGATTGAAGTGAGCGAGGATGCAGTGAACCTCGATTCGACCTTGATTACCCGCCTCAGCGACGGCGAGACCTACCACGTGGCAGTTCGTAGCATCTGCACCGAGGTGGTGGCAAGTCCGTGGAGCGACACGTTGGAGTTTACTACACCGGTATGCGACACAGTGTCCGATATTTCTGTAGTAGCTGGCCACAATACGGCACGCGTGGTGTGGACACCAGGAACCTACAATGGTGATAGTTGGGAGGTGCTCTACGGCATGCGCGGCTTTATCGGCGAAGAGGGAACCAGCCTGATAGTGTCGGTTCCCGAGGCTATTCTGGACTCGCTGTTAGAACAGGAGGATTACGACGTGTACGTGCGTGCTATATGCGGCGAGAACTTCACCAGCACGTGGTCGACCGTCGAACACTTCACCACAACCACCAATGCTATAGAAGAGGCTGACGGCGGATTGACGGCCATGCTCACTCCCAACCCAGCATCGCACAGCACTAAACTCACCGTAAGTGGTATTGATGGTCAGGTGAATGTGGCTATCGTTGACCTGAACGGACGCACCATCCGCACACTGAAGATGATGTGTAGCGGCGACTGCAGCCAGACTATGGACATTACGATGCTGCCGGCCGGTGCCTACTTTGTACGCATCAGTTCGGGCGACATCAACGTGGTTCGTCGACTGGTGGTTCGATAGGGAAACGCACCATCGAATAGTAGGGAGCGTACCGCTTCCTACCTCATGAAGAGGAGAACCCAACCTAACAGCCAGGTTGGGTTCTCCTTTTCATTGTGGAACTTGTGCGAAAAACTTCGTATCTTTGCACACCTATTATTATAGGGAATACTGACAATAATTATAGAACGTACAAACGATAATACAATGGAGAAACTGATTATTACCGCCGCTATCTGCGGTGCTGAAGTTACAAAAGAGCAGAATCCTAATGTACCTTACACGGTAGAAGAGATTGTGAGAGAAGCCAAATCGGCTGTGGACGCTGGTGCCGCTATCGTGCACCTGCACGTGCGTGAAGACGACGGTACACCGACCCAGAGCCGCGACCGTTTTCAGGAGTGTGAGGAGGCTATCTATAAGGCTTGTCCTAATGTAATCTTGATACCTTCGACTGGCGGAGCGGTAGGCATGAGCCCAGAAGAACGTCTGCAATCGACCGACACTACCCCTATACCCGAGATGGCTACACTCGACTGCGGTACATGCAACTTCGGTGACGAGATATTCGACAATACCATGCCCACTATGCGTGCGTTTGGAAAACGCATGATAGAGCGCGGTATTAAACCAGAGTATGAGTGCTTCGAGATGGGACATTTGGATACAATCCTCACGATGGCACGCAAGGGTGAAGTGCCGGGTGCGCCCATGCAGTTCAACTTTGTACTGGGTGTGCCGGGTTGTACGCCCGCCACGGTGGACAACTTGTGCTGGCTGGTTCGCAATATACCTACGGGCAGCACTTGGACGGCTACAGGCATTGGTCGCCACGCCTTCACGCTGGCAGCCCCCACTATTGTGATGGGCGGTAATGTGCGCGTGGGATTTGAGGACAACCTGTATCTGGAGCGTGGCGTGTTGGCCAAGAGCAATGGCGAACTGGTGGACAAGGTGGTGCGTATGGCAAAACTGCTGGGTCGCCCCGTGGCTACCAGCGATGAGGCACGCGAGATACTGGGTCTGAAGAAGCGGTAAGTATACTTCGAAAGACAGCAAAGAAAAGATATGCACAAAAGGAGTCTGCTGTGCGCAGTGGTGGCTGTAGCCTTGGCGCTGCCTCTCTGCGCACAGTCTTTTTCTGATGTTCCAGATAGGAACGCGTTGAATAGGAAGGTGCACAGCCGTGTGCCGCAGTTGAATTCCACCTTGCTCGACAGGGGATTACACAAACGTGCTGGTGCGCTTCGATCAGGCCGTAAGGATGGCACGATGAGGACGTTGCCAGCTGACCGGTGGTTTCCAGGAGAATGGGAAGAGGTGCAAGCTATATTCGTGGGTTGGCCTTACGAGGACTATCCTGCTGACCACGCTGGTAACGCCATGTACTGGGCGGATCCGTTGGTGGATGATGTGGCAGACCTGTATCGTTGGAGAAACCGCACAGGGTGGGAGTATTACGAGACGGGCAGATATGTGTCGGTCATTGACACGTCGCGCCACTCGGCCGACAAACTGCAAGTGTTCGCCCATGTGATTGATGCCATTCAACAGGGTGGTGCAGAAGCTTGGGTATGTATTCGCCATGCGGCCGATTCGTCGGTTATCAAGCGGTACATGGCAAGGATGGGTTTGCCTATGACGAAGTACCGTTGGGTGGTGGCACCTGGTAACTCTATCTGGTATAGGGATTGTGGTCCGATATGTTTCTATTATGGCGTAGAGGATAGCATCGGGATGCTGGACTTCATGTACTACCCAGGTCGTGGACACGACGACCAATTACCTGTGGTGCTGGGTGAGCAGATGGGGTGGCCAGTGTATTCGACTGATGTGGAATGGGAAGGCGGCAACTGCTTGGTGGATGGAGCAGGAATGACAGTCTCGAGCGATGCTGTGTTTGCGACCAATGGAGACACGGTGGGGCGCATCGTGTGGGATGGTAGAGACTACATGTCGATAGGCTATGAATACAAGGCTGCGATGCGTAGTAGTCAAGTGAGGGATTCGCTGTCGAAATTGATGAATGACAGAAGTACGGTGATACTGCCCGCCCTGCAATATGACGGGGGAACGGGACACATAGACCTATATGCTGACATGCTGGATGAGAACAGTTTTGTCTTCTCGAAATATCCGCAGGACTACAGTCTGTGGATGGATAATGCCACCGCTTCGCGCAATATTGACTCACTCTGCTCGCTGACCTCCATACACGACCAGACGTATAGATACCGCACAATACCGTTCCCACGGCGGGACGACGGCAGCAACTTCGGCTCGGAACGGGAATATGACTCGGTCTATACCCGCACGTACAGCAACCACACGTTCGTCAACAAGCTTATCATCCAGCCCTGCTTCTCGCCTGTGGTGGACGGTATGCCGACGGCGGAGTGGGACAAGGAAAATGTCGAGAAGTTACAACGCGCCTACAAGGGCTACAAGATATACCCGATAGACGTGCGGTCGTTCGACGGCTGGGGTGGTGCGATACACTGCATCACGAAGCAGATACCAGCCGATGATCCAATCAGAATCCTACACGCTTCGATAGAAGGCAATACGGACTCGACCTATGTGGGCAAGGATGTGGAACTGAAACTCCGCGCTACAAACCGCCACGGCATAGGCAACGTGATAGTAATGTACCAGTTCAACGGTGAGAGCTATCGGCACCCAATTGAGATGGATCGTTCGGAGACGGACAGCAACGAATGGACGGCGAAACTGCCGACGGCTTCATTGCCAGTAGAGGAGAATGGCACACGAGTGGAATACTTCTTTCAAGTTACCTCGGCTCGGGGTAAGAGCATCACCAAGCCGATGACGGGCTATGAGGGTGGGACATACACCTTTTATATAGGCCACCATGAAGAACCAGTGCTCGGCGTAGGCAGTGCGGAACATCCGTTGACGGTAGGGGAGTTCTACCCGAATCCAGCTGGCACGCGTACGAGTGTGCGAATAGAAGTACCGCAAGGTGAGAAAGTTTATGTTGAGGTGCTGGATGTGCAGGGTAGGGGGTTGTATCAGACGGCGTTCGTGTCGACAGGAGCGCAAGTGCTTGGTTTGGACTGCAGCCGTTTTTCGAGGGGTATCTACATGGTTCGCATCGCGACGGGCAACGGTCCTTGTGTGGTGCGCCGACTGGTGCGGCAATAGAGAACTATTGGATAAGAAAGAGAAATGTGGCTGAACTTCCATACACACCGTCCCCTTGAGGCAAACGAGTACACCATTGGCTCGGCAGGTTTGCATCCGTGGTATTTGCAAGCGGAGAATTGGGCTGAACAACTCGCTGCTTTGGAACAGCGGCTGGTGGCAGGAGGGGTGCAGATGGTGGGGGAGTGCGGTCTGGACAAGCGGTGCGGTGCACCGTATGAGTTGCAAAGGCAGGCATTCGAGGCTCAATTGGAGTTGGCCGAGCGGTATGCACGACCTGTGGTTGTGCACTGTGTGCATGCCTACGGCGACCTGATGCAGTTGCGCACGCAGCGCGCTTGGGCTCAGCCGTGGGTGGTTCATGGTTTTACAGGGACTTACACACTGTATCGGCAGTTGGCACAGTTAGGTATAGAGGTGTCGGTGGGTGTGGCGCTGTTGCACAATGAGAAGGTGCAGGCTGCTGTGGGGTGTCTTGCATCGGGCGACTTCTTTTTAGAAACGGACGAAGCAGATGTGCCCGTGAAGAAACTGTATGAGGCAGCGGCTCAGCTGCTCAAGATAGATGTAGAAACGTTGATGATGGCCATTGGGGAGAAGGCTCATCACCTGCTGTCGGCAAAAGGAAATGCTGAAAGACATGCACGTGAAAGTGCAAAGGGAAATGCTTAGGTACACCTTATATCATATATAGCACATGAAGGCTATTTCGGGAATTATCACAACGCTCAATGAGGAGCAGAACATTGAGGCTGCCATCCGCTCGCTGCAGCGCGTGTGCAACGAGGTAGTGGTGGTGGACTCATGCAGCACTGATCGTACGGTGGAAATTGCCACAGCCTGTGGCGCCAAGGTCTACACGCAATCCTATTTGGGCGACGGCATTCAGAAGAATGTAGCACTGTGCTATGTGAGTAATGTGTGGGTGTTGAGCATTGATGCCGATGAACGGTTGACGGACGAATTGGTAAGGACGATAGAGCAGATCGACTTCGACACTACACCTTATGGTGGCTTTGCAGTGCGTCGGCGCAATTACGTGGGAAGCCGGTGGGTGAAGTCCTGTGGGTGGTATCCCGACTACTTGGTGCGGCTGTACCGCCATGATAAGTTGCGCTTCTGCGAGACAAAGCAGCATTCGCACGTGCCGACCGAGAACTCCAAGCGGTTGAAAGCCGACCTGATACACTACCGCTACCGCAACATCGGCGAGTTGTTCGCCAAGCCTGGGCGCAACTACAGCAGCCGTGGAGCCAAAATCCTGTATCTGCAAGGGCGTAGGGTGAACGCGTTCACACCTATGTGGCACGGGGTGTCGGCTTTTCTGGTGAACTATTTGCTGCGCGGCGGTTGGCGTGGCGGTGTGGACGGATTGACGCTCTCGCTGGCAGTGGCTAACAATAGTTATCTGAAGTATGCCAAGGTGTTGGAGTGGCAACGCGACGAGCAGGTGCGGCGCGAGGAGAATTTTGACAATGTGTGGTAAGAGACCTCGTGACACATATAATATAAAGTGATATGCCAGTACGAAAGGAAGATTACACGAAGGTGTACGAAGCGCTGTCGGCCGAAGGGCGGCAGGAGCTCTACAGCCGATTGACCGAGCTGATAAGCGAGGAACGTAGGGGGGTGTTTGAACGGTTGGCTCCTAACCGTACACGCCATATAACGGTGGTGCTGGAAGATGTGTTCCAATCACACAATGCAAGTGCGGTGCTGCGGTCGTGCGACTGCTTTGGTGTGCAAGATGTGCACATCGTGGCTCAGCGCAACCAGTTTACGATAAGTTCTGAAGTGGCTATGGGTTCGAACAAATGGGTGGACTACTATATGCACCGCGACATTCGGGAAACCTATGCGCAACTGCGCGCGAAAGGCTACCGCATTGTGGCAACTTTGCCCCACGAGCGCGACACGCTTATTACAGACCTCGATATTTCGCAGCCTACGGCGCTCGTGTTTGGCACCGAATTGACTGGGCTTACAGCCGAGGCGGTAGAGGGGGCTGATTCGTATGTGAAGATTCCGATGTATGGTTTTACGGAGAGCTTCAATATCAGTGTGGCAACGGCTCTCAGTCTCTTCTCTCTGACCGAGCGAATGCGCCGAGGGGAGTCTTCCAATTGGAGGTTGAGCGAGGAGGAATTGTTGGCTCTCAAATTGGATTGGTGCATACAGACCATTCGCGACGGTGAGAGCGTGGCGCGTGAGATCGTGCAGCAGCTTTTGCTTGGCAGTGGGATGTAGTTGAAAACATTTTAGTATATTTGCGACATCTTACAGTTGAGTATGAATAAATATAAAAGATTAGATATGAAAAGAGTATTGTTTATGGCAGCAGTGCTGCTGGTTGCACAAAGTTCGGTTATGGCACAGAAAGCAAAAGTGGTGAAAGAACAGGATGTGCCTTCGCAGTATGTAACAGATTTGCAGAGAGTGGCTCCTAAGGCCGAGGATGTTACGTGGACGATGCTCGACTCTTTGGTGTACGATGCCACGTTTCTCGGCAACAATAACAATAAGACTTCGGTGCGGTTAAAACGTACGGGGGTGGAGACGCGTACTTTCGTGCCGAGTGCCTACTATCCACGTGCTATTCGCGACACAGTAGAACGTCATTACCCAAAGTTTAAAATTACAGATTTGTGTGTGGTTGAGGCGCGTGGCAAGCGCACCTACGAGGCTCGCATAGCTAAGCGCGGTGGTCTTTTCAGAAGGGAGAAGGCTGTGCGCTACCTCAATTTTGAGATTTCGTATAAGTTTATTGACGAGGTGGAGCAGCCCTTCTAATGGCTGTGGACTGACTTGCTACTTCGACGTGTGGCACGCTGCCACCGATGAGTAACGAAGAGTGCTGAGGCTCGTGTGTCTCGGTGCTCTTCCTCTTTTATGTATCAAAAAGACAGCTGCTTTTCCTTTAGTATACTTATTATTAGTCGTCAGTTTGTATCGGCTTTGCCCTCGGTGGCACACGAACCTCCTTCGTTGGAGCGCTGTCCGCTACTTGCGGCGTGTTTGAGACTGTGCGTAGGCTACTGTTGGTGGGACGTGCAGCGCGCTGTGGAGGCTGTGTGCGGGTAAAGTTATGCACAAAAAATGTTTTTTTTGCACAGCAAGGTGCTATGTCGGTTATTTGTTGTACATTTGCGCTTACTTTTTAAACACAATGTTTAATACAAATCATTTAATATCATGAAAGTACAGGACATTATGGCCCACTTGGAAGCCAAGCATCCAGGTGAAAGCGAATACTTGCAGGCCGTGCGCGAAGTTCTCGAATCTATCGAGGAGGTTTACAATCAACATCCCGAGTTTGAAAAGGCTAAGATCGTTGAGCGTCTTGTAGAACCCGACCGTATCTTCACATTCCGCGTTACCTGGGTGGACGATAAGGGTGAGGTTCAGACCAACCTCGGTTATCGCGTGCAGTTCAATGCCGCTCTTGGTGCATACAAAGGCGGTCTGCGTTTCCACAAGGCTGTGAACGTCTCCATGCTGAAGTTCCTCGGCTTTGAGCAGATATTCAAGAACAGCCTCACCAACCTGCCTCTCGGCGGTGGTAAGGGTGGTTCGGATTTTGACCCCGTCGGAAAGAGCGATGCCGAGGTTATGCGCTTCTGTCAGGCCTTTATGTATGAGTTGTGGCGCAATATCGGTCCTGACCAGGACAGCCCTGCAGGCGACGTAGGAGTTGGTGGCCGCGAAATTGGTTACCTCTACGGTGCTTACAAGAAACTGGCCCGCGAGCATAGCACGGGTGCCCTCACTGGTAAGAGCTACGGTTGGGGCGGTTCGCTCATTCGTCCAGAAGCTACTGGTTTCGGCGCTATCTACTATGTGGAGCGCATGCTGAAGGAGAAGAAAGAGAGCCTCAAGGGCAAGAAGATTGCTCTCTCGGGCTTTGGCAACGTGGCTTGGGGCGCCGCTACAAAGGCTACCGAGCTGGGTGCTGAGGTAGTGGCTATCTCGGGTCCCGACGGCGTAGTTGAAATCAAGGGCGGTATGGACAAGAAGATGATTGCCTACATGCTCGACCTCCGCGCTTCTGGCAAGAATATCGTTGAGCCTTTCGCCAAGAAGTTCTCGAAAGTGTCTAAGTTCACGGCAGGCAAGAAGGCTTGGAGTGTGAAGTGCGACATCGCGTGCCCCTGCGCATTCCAGAACGAGCTGGATGAGAAGGATGCTAAACAGCTCATCAAGAACGGCGTGCAGTATGTGGCCGAGGTTTCGAACATGGGTTGCCAACCTGGCGCTATTGCAGCTTTCCAGGCAGCTGGAATTCCTTTCGGTCCTGGTAAGGCTGTGAACGCTGGTGGTGTGGCTACCTCAGGTTTGGAGATTGCTCAGAATGCAGCTCACTACAACTGGACTTCGGAAGAGGTGGATGCTAAGTTGCACAAGATCATGAACGACATCTATGACATGTGCGTGCAGTATGGCAAAGAGAAGGACGGCAGTATCAATTATGTGAAAGGTGCTAATATTGCAGGCTTCATGCGCGTTGCCAACGCTATGCTTGCTCAGGGTACTATCTAATCCATAAGGCCTAATAACAAGTCTTTAAGCCCTCCTTTGGCGGAGGGCTTTCTATTAATCAGAAGCATCTTGTCCCAAAGGGGCAAGATGCTTCCGATTTGTGGTTGAGTGTAAGGGGCATTAAAGGCTGCAAGGTCTTTAAGGAAATTAAAATTATTTAGGCCTATAAGATCCTTCTTGTTGTTCAGGGATAGTCGTTATCGATGTTGCTGCCCGTGTTATCGCTTGTCGATGAGCTGTTTTTGCTGTTGTTGCCTTCGGTGTTGCTGCTTCCGCTTGTTTCATCTTTGGCGGATTGGGCAGGTAGGTCCAATCGAGGTCGGTGGGAGCCAAGGCACTGACGGGTTTTGGCTGACGGTGTAGGCGAGTTGGATGCTGGAGCGCTCTGGTTATTCGATGGCTGTGGGTCGTTCGTTTTGGACAGAGTCTACTATTCGATGATGCGGCGCAGGGAGTGGAGTCGGTGGGTGTAGGTGTGGTGGGTGGTGTGGAAGATGCCGCACGCGTCAAGCTGGTCGGTGTGCACTTGGCCTGAGGCGTGGACGATAAGGCTGGGGCTGAGACAGATGCCTACGTGGATGATGCGTCCACTGAGGTTGGCAAAGAAGGCTAAGTCGGCAGGCTGCACATGCTGTAGGTCGTCTATTGGGTGGCCACAGTCGGCTTGTTGATAGGCATCTCGCGGCAGCAGTATTCCGCTGAGACTGAATGCTGTTTGCACTAGTCCGGAACAGTCGATACCCAGCGCGGTGCGTCCGCCCCACAGATAGGGGGCTCCTATTAACTGCTTAGCGGCGCGGCAGGGGTCGAGCGGCTCGACGGGGGCTTGGGCGGGGTCGATGGTGTGGTTGGCCACTCGGCAGGCCTTTTCTGGTAGACGTGCACCACAGGGTAGGAGTATTGGGAAATTGTCTACTAGGATGTTGCTCACGGGTGCGCTTAGGCGGTGCGACCACTTTTGCAGTTGGGCATGAGTGGTCGCGTCGAGTGGTGTGCCTTGTTTGAGGCTTATCCACCCTTCGTAGGCATCGGCATCGAGTTGCACGTGTAGCCACTCGTCGGTATGTACGTCAGCGGTAAAAGTTTCTCCAAAAAGTAGTTGGCTTACCATTTCGGAATCGTGATGTGGGGCGCTACGTAGGGGTATGACAGGTAGCAGACAGGCTCCAAAGTAGGGTGGTGTGGGAAATGATGTGGGCGAGGACATGGGGACGAGGCGTGAGCGGAGGAAATGTATGGACGAATGTGGCGCAGGTAGTGGACGGACTTGCTGCAGCCAATGTATTGTTCTCTGTGGACGAATGTGCTACAATCGATGGACGAGATGCTACAATTTTCCTGCTTCTACCGATTGGATGATGCGTTCGATGAGGTTGTCTTCCTTGTTGTGCACGGGGTCGTAGTGCGCCTTGAGGTTGTAGCCAAAGAGGCGAGCAAAAGTGCTATAGAATGAGGCGCGCAGCTTGCCCCGCAGTTCGTTGACAAGTACATAGGAGGTACTTCCCGTCTCGCGGTCTACCATTTTTAGCAGTACTTTGCCTTGCGCGAAAGTGCACTTTTTCAGCTCGTCGCTGTAGTCGGATAGCAGGTCTTTTTCTGCCTGTTTTATCAGTACTTTGCGTTGTTTGGCCGTTACCTCGGCACATTGCTGCTCCAAAATGTCAAGCCGCCGCTTGCCCTCTTTGGCGTAGGGAAGCATCTTCTTGACGTTGCGTATTAGCTTTTGGTTCTGCTTTATCTCTTTGGCTGTCAGTAGGGACCAGGCTTCTTTCACTACTACCTCTTGCAGCTTGAACATCGGTATGGTGTCGCCGTCCAGAATGGTGCCGAAGCACACGATTTGGCGAGACGTAACTGCTGGATCTTGTGCACGGAGACTGGCTGCTACGAGGAGCATGAGGGTGAGCGCCAGAAAGGGACGCATGGATTGTCCACAATGGGTGCATACTTCTTTCATGTTCCTAATAACGGGGAAATGTATTTTTCGTATCTTTGCACACTGAAAATTCGAGCTCTGAGCCCTTTGGCATCTTGTGCCAAGCCACCCGAGCCAGCCTTATCGTTATGCCACAAGCTATTCAGGATTTCGACCCCGTATACTCCTTTTTCAAGCCGTTGGTGGTCTATACCGCACGATGCCACTACAATAGCGTTACTATTCGTGGGCGTGAGCACTTGCCCATCGAGGGAGGTTACATATTGGCGCCCTGCCACCAGCAAGCACTTATGGAACCGTTGGCTATTCTGGCCGTTACGCGCAGGCCTACTGTCTTCTTGGCACGTGCCGATGTGTTCAATAACAACGCTGTGCGCGCCTTTCTCACCTTTCTAAAGATTCTACCCGTCTACCGCATTCGCGACGGCAAGGAGAGTCTCTCCAAGAATGCTGATATCTTTCGCCGTTCGGAGCAGGTGCTACTCGATGGCAAGCCCCTCTGTCTCATGGCCGAAGGACGACACAATAACAAGCATCAGCTACTGCCTCTGGTCAAAGGTATGTTCCGCATTGCAGGCGAGGCGCAACGCCAAATGGGTAACACGCCACTCTACATTGTGCCTGTGGGCATTGACTTTGACGAGTACGAACAGCCTTTTGCCAACATGGTGGTTGACATTGGCGAGCCCGTAGCTGTGCAGCCCTTCATGGAAGCTTACATTGAAAACGAGCCCGTGGCACTCAACCGCATGCGTGAGGCTGTGGCTTTGGCCATGCACCGCCAAATGTATGACATACGCAGCACACATCATTACGACGATATTCATACGCTTTGTAACGTGTTGATTCCAGATGCATTGCGTTGTTCTCATCTGCGCCGCACGCCGTGGAATCGCTTCCTCATGCGTCGCCGTTTAGCCAACCACTTCGATGTGCTCGAATTGTCTGGGGGGCAAGAAGCTGAGCAACTGTTTTCCGATGCACGTGAGTTTCGCCAGCAGTGCCAAAGCCTGCACGTCTCCGAAAAGACCGTTGCTGTCCCCTGGCCAGCGTGGTGCACAGTACTTTCGGTGCTTGTTGTGCTGGGCGTAGTAGCAGCCTGCGTGCTGATGCCATGGGTAAGGTGGATAGTCCTGTTTTGTGTTCTCTGCTTTCCGTGGCCGCTATTGCCTACGGCGCTCATTCCGCATCGATTTGTGTCTGATACACAGTTCCGCAGCTCTGTTGATTACGGCCTGCGCTTCTTCCTTGGCATCCTCTACACTATTGTGATAGCCATTGTGGCTGGCTGTACAGGCGGTTTTTGGTTGGGACAGCATGTGCCAGATCTTGGTGGCCTATGGTGGGCTTTGATAGCGTTCGATTTACCCCTGCTTCTACTGCCCATAGAAGGGAAACTATTTACCTGGTTGCGGCTCACATGGCAGCACCTTTCTCTACTGATGCGTCGCATATTTGCTCCGCGCGCAACCAAGAAACTCTTCGCCTTGCGCGACCGTCTGCTGCAGGCAATTCCCCAAGATGCTACCCTGTAGCCCACCCATTCTCACAGGAATATAAATAGACCAAAGGCTCGCAGCTAAACCACTGGTTACGAGCCTTTGAAATTCAATGTATTGCTGTTAAATAGCTGTGATTCGCTTGGCCAAGAAGTCGCGCAGCAGTCGGACAACGTCGCCCTTCAGTGGGCATACCGAACCGTTGGCCACAAGTGTTCCCTCATCGTAGGTGCATATTTGTGCGATTGCTATTTGCGAATCGTTGCTGATAATTACTTGTAACATGCTGTTGGAACTGAAAACCTTCCGGATTTCCTGCAAAGCAGCAGTGGTATCCCCTTGCAGGGCGGCGTGACAACGTGCGCGGTCGTCGTCGGCAATGTAGCAAGTGTGATGACGCATCGGCGAATTGGAAGGCTTGTAGACGTAGCGTACCGCTCGGCGACGAGCCACAAAACCGATGCAACCGGCAGCCATTGCTATAAAACCGATGGACAGCAGCGCCATACGTGCCATATCGCTCAGCGAATGGTCGCAACCAATGATGCATAAGCCCACACCCACAACGGCAATGATCACGTTCGCTACTTGCGAAGCAGCTTTCTTTTCTATCGTGTCGGCACACTCTTGTGCTACATATTGTTGAATAGTGTTGATGATTTCCATGATTGATGTTTTTTGTATACTATTATATATTAGTGTAGTGCAACTTCGCTCTTCTTTTCGAAGCACGCGTGTACAATTGGCCGCCTCCTCAGCATGCAGAGAGTGGACGGTGAGATGAAAAGGAATCGCTGTTGTCAAGGCACTGCTCAGCAGCGCATACACCGGAGGGTGAATACATAATAGTCGGCCGAGCGAAAGAAGATGCCGCGCCGACGAATGGACTGTGTTCTATAAGCATTGGTACACTTGCTGTGGACAAGTGCACCAATTTGGGCCGAAGAGTGCGATGCGTGTTCTGAATGAGACGAACCTACGTGCATGGACGGAACCGAAACGGCCGAAGACTCCTCGCCTGCCACCAGCAAATCGGTCATACCGATATCTTTCCACTGAGGCAGGCGGTTTGTTGGTACGCTGATTTGCCCTACCGTAGACTCTCGTGAAGCACCATTGCCGAGCTGCGGCAGGCAGTGTACCCGTGTTGTGCTGAGGAGCAACAGGATGAGAATAAGTGTCTTCAGATATTTCATGCCTTATTCAGCAGAGGTTGCAAAGATAACCATAATTGTGTATTGATGCAACAGTAGTCCTCACTTCATCAGGATAATTGTGTACCTTTGCAAACCGAGAAATATCAGACGTTAAGTTGTCGGCACACAAGCGATGATGGGAATAATTGGTGATTATGATACTTGGTTTTCCCTCAACAGAAGATGGCAAAATCCAATTCAGATAAGGATGCAAGAACTTAATTTCAGAGATATTGGAATGTGAAGGCTATACAGACATCCGCACTTCATCAGAGGCTGGTATTATTGCCCCAAAGGTTTGTGAGACATCCTACTACGAAATCAAGAGAACAAAGAGTAATAAGAAAAAGGCCGAATCTTCGGTGTTACTACCATGACAGAATGGAAAAAGCATTAGAAAATGGTACAAATATCTCCTTGTTGTTGATATCTGTCAGGTTGGAGGGAAATATGTTTTTTTGCAACTGTTCAGATATCACACCATCTTTAGCTGAGGATTTTAATACAGCGTATATCGCAGCTGCATCTGCTTTTCCTTGGGCAATACCTGCTTTGTACCTTGTTGAAGGCCATACGCCTTTATCTCCGTTAACAAATTTAAATTGACTATGGTAATATCCTGTTTTTTGTTTTACAATTTCCTGTAATCCTTTATTCCAATATGGGTCACTTCCTCGTTCAGAATCATCACTGACACGACCATTTATGAAAATTGAGAAATCCCCATTGGGATCAACCATTATATTTGGATTATTCTCACAGAATGTATAAGGAGAATATTCAGGTGCAATAATAGCTGATTTATCCACACTTATCCACAATGAAAGACGTGGTTCATAGTATCTCGCCCCATAGTAGTACATACCCGTCTCCTCGTCAAATTCCTTGGCATTGAAGAGATAAGGCGTGTTCCACGTATTGTTGCGTTCCTCAATGAACACCTCTCCGAACGGCACATACTCGATGTGCTGCACCACCTCGCCGTCAAGGTCGGTGATGTAACTGCTGCTGCCCAAGTGGTCGGGATGGTAGTAGAACTGCATCTTCTCATATGCATCGCCATCCTGGAAGTTGTTGGCCTTGGCGCGTGCAAGGGCACGAGCCTGAGCCGCCTCCATCGAACCGTCGTTACAGCAGAAGCCCTCGCCACCCACAGAGTCGTTGTTGTCCTCACCGTTGTAGGGTACGTCAAAGGCAGCATAGTTGTCCTTGATGACCTGCTGCTGGCTGGCATACTTGGTCTTGTAGTCTATGCTGACGGCATCTGTCTCGCTCCCTGTATAGGGAATCCTGCGCGGGTCGGAGCCGTAGGAGTCCAGGTCGCTCAGCTTCGACACAATACGCTGGCTGCCGATATAGATATGCTTCGTGTAACGTCCGCCCTGGTTGGCAACGAGATAGGGCGATACATACAGCGAGAACTTTGCGGTATTAGTCCGTCCTCCGGCAAACTCGGAGTTGACATAGACCTGCTCGCCCTCTCCGTTGGTCTTCACCGTGCGCTCGCCGTCGGCATCATACCAGTAGTTGGTCACGAACCCATTGTCGTCAGATGACAGCAGGCGGTTCTCCTCGTCCCAGCGCAATTTACACTCACTAGCGAAAGTTTTGTTATATTTATCGTTCATCAAGCGCCTGGTACAGTTATGGATACATATCCTTCTTGGTTATATTTTATTATACTCTAAATAATGAAAGATATGTTCTAATTGATCATAGTAATCCAATATATTAGGTTCTTTACGCTCATACATCTTTCTTATATGCGATAAAATAATCTGTTTTA
>JAFTFL010000004.1 GCA_017449525.1 Bacteroidales bacterium
CCCCCCCCCGCGGGGGGGGCCGCGCCTCGTGTTATTGCAGTTCACCGCAGCCCGATGCGCTGCGGCTGAGACTATTGCTGACCTATCTGATAGGCCAACAGGTCTTGCCCAATGTCGTGGCGGTAGCGCATGCCATCCCACTGGATGCCGTCAAGAGCCTGATAGCTCTTCAGCAGCGCCTCGGGCAAAGTGGAAGCGAGCGAGGTAACACACAGCACACGGCCACCCGCTGTAACGATGCGACCCGCGCTGTCGGTAGCAGTGCCAGCATGAATGACCAGCGAATGTTCCAGCGGAGTGTCGAGGCCCGAAATGACCGCTCCCTTGGCGTAGCTGCCTGGATAGCCATCGGCCACAGCCATGACGCAGGCCGCTGTGCGTGGGTCAACCTGAAGCTGCCGGTTGGTAAGCCGGCCGCGACAAGTGGCATCGAACAACTCCACCACATCTTCCGCAATACGCGGAAAGACCACTTCGGTCTCGGGATCGCCCATGCGCACGTTGTATTCCACCACGTAGGGATCACCACCACAGTTCATAAGTCCTACGAATAGGAAGCCGCAGTAGCGCATCTTCTCAGCCCGAAGTCCACGCAATGTAGGCAGCACAATACGTTGTTCCACCTTATTCATGAACTCGCGGTCGGCAAAAGGCACAGGGCTGACAGCCCCCATACCACCTGTGTTGAGACCCGTGTCGCCGTCGCCTACCCGCTTGTAGTCCTTGGCTGCGGGCAAAATCTTGTAATGGGTGCCGTCGGTCAGCACAAAGCACGACAACTCGATGCCCTGCAGATACTGCTCAATGACCACACGTGAAGAGGCCTCGCCAAACTTGGCATCCTGCAACATCTCCACCAGTGCGCGCTGCGCATCGGCGAGGTCGTCGAGGATGAGCACCCCTTTGCCAGCAGCCAAGCCGTCGGCCTTCAACACGTAGGGAGCCGAAAGGGTGGCGAGGTAATCCTGTCCTTCGCTGAGGGTCTCACGCGTGAAAGTGCGATACTCGGCCGTGGGGATGGAGTGGCGCGCCATAAAGGCTTTGGCGAAATCCTTGCTGCCCTCGAGCCGCGCTGCATCTCGGCAGGGACCCAGCACCAGCACATCGCGGTACTGACTATTCGCAGCGAAGAAGTCGGTGATGCCGCCCACAAGGGGAGCCTCTGGGCCAACCACCACAAGGCGAACGCTGTTGCGAAGCACGAAGCTACCTATTGCCTCAAAGTCGTCTATGCGCAAGTCGACATTGCGAGCAAAAGCAGCAGTACCGGCATTGCCCGGTGCCACATAAAGGGTGCGACACCGCGGGCTCTCGGCCAACTTAAGGGCGATGGCATGTTCACGCCCGCCCGAACCGATGAGTAGAATGTTCATGATTGAATGAGCTGTTGAGGTTTTTCTTTTTGTGTATTGTCCTACGTTCCAAATTGCTATGAAGGGCAATCGTTCTTTTTTTGCACTTCAAAGATAACAAATTTTCACCAATAGAGTTACTTATGCGTACTCATAACACCAGAACGACAGAACATGGCAGCACTAAATCAAATGCTATACTTAGCACGATGGTTTGCAGGAGCACGCTTCTTCAAGCAGCACAAGCCTCTGCAAACCGTACTATTTGTAACCGATGCGTGCAATCTCTCATGCAAGCACTGCACTATATGGAACCATGCCAATCCACGGATGAAACCTTATGAAAAGGTACGCGAGGAATTGCAGTACAGTTACGCCCTCGGCTCGCGCTTTGTTGACTTCGAAGGTGGCGAGCCCACCCTGTGGCGGGAGGGCGACCGCAACCTGAACGACCTCATCCAACTGGCCAAGCAAATAGGCTTCTTCAGCTGCACCGTTACGACCAACGCCCAACGGCCGTTTGCCGATGTGAAGGCAGACTCATTCTGGGTGAGCATGGACGGCGTGGGCGAGCTGCACGACGACATACGCGGTGCGGGTGCCTTTGCTCGATTGGAGGAGAACATAGCCGCTTGCGGACACCGCCACGTGAGCGTCAATATGACAATCAACACGCGGAACTACACCGATGTGGAAAAAGCCATACGCTATGTGGCCGACAACCCACATCTGGAGCAGATATCATTCAGCTTCCACACCCCCTATGCCGGCACGGAGCACCTGTTTTTGGACTGGGAGCGACGCGCCGAGGTGGCAGACCTCATCATCCGCATGAAAAGGGAAGGTTATCCCATCATGAACTCACGCTCAGGGCTAACCCTACTCAAGACCAACGACTTCAAAAAAGAATGTTGGGTCTCGAACTTCATCCTGCCCGACGGCACCCGACTGAATGAATGCGCTGGCAAAACGGCTGGCGTGTGCGACCGCTGCGGCTTCGGCATGGCAGGCGAAATGCGCAGTGTATTTGACTTCAAGCCAGACACGCTGCGCTCTGGACTGCGGCTGAGAGTGAACACTTGATGCCTGCGACGCACACCCCAACAGCACAAAGCTCGGTGCGTCTCGCAAAAAATCGTACCTTTGCATTCTATTATACGCGCGCATGAACATAATAGAAAGGATACTATCGCTCTGTAAACCACCGCAGCAAACACCCTCCGAAATGAAGTACCTCATAGTCGGATTAGGCAACGTAGGCCACGAATACGAGAACACTCGCCATAACATAGGTTTCATGGCCGTTGACCGCTACGCACACCAAGCGCAGGCATCCTTCAGTCTGGCACGCCACGCTATGAAAGCCGACGCTAAATGGGCAGGACGCCAACTAATACTCCTAAAGCCCACCACGTTGATGAACCTCAGCGGCAAGGCGGTGAAGTACTGGGCAGCAGTGGAGCACATTGCACCTGAGAACATCCTCATCATTGTGGACGATCTGGCGCTACCCACTGGTACTTTGCGGTTGCGCAAAGAAGGCAGCGCTGGAGGCCACAACGGACTGGCAGACATAGAGCAGTGCTTAGGGACTAATCGCTACAGCCGCCTACGGATAGGCATCGGCAACAACTTCGGCCGAGGCCATCAGGTGGACTACGTGCTCGGCGAATTCACAGCAGAGGAGCAGGCGCTACTCGACCCCGCACTCACTACCAGCGTGGATATCATCAAAAGTTTCGTAACGCAGGGCGTGGACCGAACCATGAACCAGTACAACAAAAGATGAGGCTCTTAGTCGACATAGGCAACACCCATATCAAGGCGGCTCTGAGCCAAGACGGGCACCTGTGCGACAGGCTCTCCACCACAGACTGCGGGCAACTCATTCAGTGGGCGCAGCAACGGACGGGAGGAAGCGCCGTTGACAGCATCATCGCGGCAAGCGTGGCCAGCACTACCCCCATCGAAGCATTGAGCAAGGCCTTTGGCCTGAAGCCCGTATGCCTCACAGCCGATACGTTGCTTCCATTCTCTATCAACTACCTCACACCGCAAACCCTCGGTGCCGACCGGTTGGCAACGGCTGCCGGCGCACGTCGCCATTACCCCAACAAGCCAACACTCATCATCGATGCAGGGACGTGCATCACTATTGACATTGTGGACGCTACGGGCATATACCGAGGTGGGAGCATCACCACGGGCTTGCACATGAAAGCAGAAGCCCTGCACCAACACACCAAGAGGCTGCCCTTGGTCAGCATCAATCAACAACACAGCACACTGCCAGGTCGCACCACCGAAGAGGCCATATGCACTGGCGTGATGCGGGGCACTGCATTTGAACTGGATGGGTTCTACCACTATTACGCATCGCACTACCCCGAGTTGCAATGCCTTCTCACAGGGGGCGACACTGAGATGCTGCATCCTCACCTCACCGTACCACACCACTGCATGCCCGACCTGTTGTTTGACGGGTTGGACTACATTCTCAGCCACACACAGCAACATATACAGCAATGAAAACACATCTTCGCACCATACTGGCCACCATCATGCTGCTTGCCACTGCCACAGGCGTCAACGCCCAAAGCGGCATCAACGCACCCTATTCGCAATACGGCATCGGGCTCGGCAGCACGCCCTACAACTACCCGTGGGCTGCTGCCAATGGAGGCACAACCGCCACCACAGCGGCGTTCAACATCATAAACCCCTTCAACCCCGCCTCGGCCGCAGCCATTGAGCCCGAATCCTTCGTGTTCGACATGGGCTTTAACTTCGAGAGAGCCCAACAAAACGACCCGACCACATCAACCTCTGAGTTCGAGGGCTCCATAGCCTACCTATCGGCAGGTTTCCCCATCACGCGCTGGTGGAAGACTACTGTCGGTCTTATCCCACTGTCCACCACTGCTTATGCCACCACACAACCCGTGAAGGGTGCCGATTGGGACTCTATGAATACACGCTACGAAGGCAACGGGGGGCTCAACCAAGTATTCTGGAACAACGCCTTCAACGTGGCACCACATTTACGTCTCGGCGTAGGGGCGAACTACCTATTCGGAACGATACAGCGCGCCATCACCTACGACTTCAAGGGTCTTGGCTCAACCTATTTCATTAACTCGCGTAGACAAAAGAATACTACCGTGAGCAATCTCACTTTCCAACTTGGGGCACAATATGACATAGCATTGCCCAATGACCATCTGCTCTCCCTCGGCCTCACCGCCAAAGTGCCACAGCGGATGAAGGTGAACGACGAAAGTCTGGCCTACACCTACGTGGACAGCAACTACAGCGAATACATACGAGACACCATCTTCCCCCTGCCAGGTCAAAGCGGCCAGTACAAGAGTACCCTCGCCCAACCTCTGGCTATAACATTCGGTGCCGCCTTGAGCAAAATCAATCATTGGCAAGTAGCTATTGAGGCAGCCTATTCGCCTTGGAGCGGACTGAAGTACACTGAAGGCACCGATGCCAACATGCTTGGCAGCAACACCACCACATACGGCAACAACTACCGCATGGCGCTGTCGGCCGAACGGTGTGGTAACCCGAACGAAGGCTCCTACTGGCGTCGCATGGCACTCACGGCAGGGGCACACTACGAGCGAGGCAAACTGCGGCTCAACCTCAACAATGAACAATACGTAATAGATGAGTGGGGATTTGGAGCTGGTGTGAGATTGCCCATGCGAAAGGGGAGGTCTACCATTAATATAGCAGTGGCCTACCGCAGCATTGGCACAGCCGACCTGCTCAAGCAGAACACCATCACCCTCGGCATTGGGGTGAGTAGCTGCGAAAAGTGGTTTACCAAGCGCAAATACAACTAAGATATCCGAAGCCTAAAAAAAACTGAAATATAAAAGAAGCTCAAGTACCGATGTACAAACATACAAACAAACGTAATAAGCACACCAACATGATAACTACACCAAAACAACAAAACTCACTATTCACCATGAAAGCCATTAAGACAATAGCACTTGTGCTAATGATGTGCGGTATGGCAACGGCCGTACACGCCCAGAAGTGGGGCAAGACGCCCGAAGACAGTGTGGACTGCTTCCAGAATACGTCATTTTACCAACAACACTACAAGATGAAAGACTACATCGGTGCCTATGACCCATGGAAGATAGTGCTCCAAAAGTGCCCCGCCAACAATAAGAACATCTACATCCGCGGAGCCGTAATCCTCAAGGCCAAGATAAATGCAGCCAAAACTGCAGAAGAGCGTGAGGTTTACTTCCAGGAGTTGATGCACATGTACGACCTGCGTATCCAGTACTTCGGTGAGGCAGTGGACGTGTTAGCGAAGAAAGCACTCGAGGTTGAACAACTCAAAGGCCCCTCGGCAGTGAACATGTACTACCCAATTTATGATAGTGCCATCAAGCTTTCTATCTCGTCGAAAGTCGATATTGATGCACAGTATGCCTACAAATACTTCGAGGCAACTGAACGCTACGTGAAGGCCAATGCAGTTGCAACCGAGGGGACTCCGGCTGTAGACCCCTCACTCGTGGTGGACAACTACGACATCGTGAGCGAGATACTCGAACAGAAGTTGCGCAATGAGCGTGATTCTGTCAAGGCCGACCAGATACAAAAATACATCATCAACGTTGAGAATGTGTTCTCACCCTACGCATCGTGCGAGCAACTGACCAACATCTATCAGAAGAAATTTGAGGCAGCACCCAATGACCTTGAGTTGCTGAAGAAGATTACAGACATACTGGATCGCAAGAAGTGCTCTGGTGAGGAACTCTACTTCAAGGCCACTGAGAAGATGCATGAACTTGCACCTTCGCCTGCCACCGCACGTAGAATGGGCGTGATGTGCTACAACAAAAAGCAATATAACCAAGCCATCAACTACCTACAGGAAGCAGCAAAAGATCTGGAAGACGAGCGCGAGAAGTATCAAGCCTATATCGTCCTCGGCCATGCATACTCCGAGAACAACAGTTACAGCGCAGCGCGTGCCGCCTACCGTAATGCATCTCGCATTGACCCAAGCAAGGGCGAGCCCTATCTGCATACGGCACGTCTCTACGCCAAGAGTGCACGTAGCATCGATGATGGACTTGGTGGAGCTTCTGCTTACTGGGCAGCCTACGACGAGGCAGTGAGGGCTCGCAACATCGACAACAGCCCTGAGAACGTCGAAAAGGCCAACGAGCTCACCAGCCGCTACGGAGCCTACTTCCCTAAGAAAGAGAAGGCTTTTGACCTCGACCTTGTTGACGGACAGTCCTTCACCATTCCAGGCTGGATAGGCGAACACACCATCGTACGTACCAGGAAATAAACACCTGTCGCCATCTGCGAGTGTGGGAGAGGGTCTCGGACAACTACCATACACCAGTCCCCCTCCCACCTCTCGTATAGCTCCACCCGTTGGGAATGCAGTATAAAGGAAGTATCATCCTGTCATTGACGGCCGTCTTGTGCCTCACATCATGCCGAAACGACATGAAAGAAGTACAACAGTTTGCTCAGCAGACATTCCCTGCACAATCCATTACCGACGCCCTCATCACCCAGACCGAAAGCGGAGTGTCCCAGCTCACATTGGAAGCGCCGCAAATCGTCATGTTCAACGCACCCAACGAGCGCACCGTTTATCCCAAAGGCATTTTTCTCAAGGTACATGGTAGCCACGACTCACTAAAGGCTACCATTCAGGCTGGCTATGCCATTTCGATAGAGAGCAAACACCTCATGGAGGCTCGCGACAGTGTGGTCGTCATTGACTACAGCACAGGCGACACCTCCTACCTGCAGCATATCGTATGGAATACGAATAAGGGCATCATCTACTCCAATCATCCTGTTCGTTCCGTGAATGGGTCACGTGTAACCTATGGAGATGGATTCCTTTCAGACGAGAACTTTACCGACCCACAAATAGTGCGTCAGCGTGGCACCATCGAGTGGAACGACCAATAGGCAGCAATCCATGAACCATACTCCACAGCAACCGAAACTCACCGACAGTCAACGCCGAGGCTATAAGGCGCTGACTGTGCTGATGTTTGCCGTTTTGGTGGTATGCGTCATTGTCCATCAAATTCGCAGCGAGGTACTGCTGCATCAGCGTGATCAGCAGCCCGATGTGCAGTTGGTTACTGCTGTTTCGGTGCCTGATAGCAGTTCCTCCACATGGAGCACAATGCAGGCCTCGGCAACCCTACCCTCCCATCTACAAACGTACCAGCACCACTCAAATCGACGTACTTCTGGCACTGCAACACACCAAAAGGAGTGGCAGAGCCATGCTGCATCGACCTCTCAGTCAGAACATCGAGCCAACAACGTGCGGCGCACTCTCGTGTTCGACCTCAACACGGCCGACACGCTGGATTTGCAGCAATTGTACGGCATCGGCCCCGTCTACGCAAAGCGCATCGTTAACTACCGCAATCTGCTCGGCGGCTATGTCAACTTCAACCAACTGCACGAAGTGTACGGTCTGCCCGACGAGACAATAGCGGGCATCCTTCCGCACCTCACCCTCACCCCCACCCTACTTCGAAAAATAGACATCAACCACATCGAGCTTGCACAGTTGCGCCGGCATCCCTACCTTGACTATTACCAGGCCAAAGCCATCGTGCAACTGCGCCAACAGGGTACACGCTTCAGACAAGAACGCGACCTCTACAAGGTGTCGCTGCTAGACAGTGCCACCATTGCACGCATCAGCCCCTACATAGATTATTCCGATACACCAAGCCAAGTCGCCTCCCAGGCCGACACCTCTGGCGACCAGTCCCAGCAACGTCCATCATAATTCCGACATACAAAACATCAAATACAACACAACATGACATTTGACGTACAACAAATTGCCAATCTACTCTCTGGAACCGTAGAAGGCAATCCGAACATCAAAGTATGGAAACTCTGTAAGATTGAAGAAGGAGAAGAGGGCGGTTTGTCCTTCCTTGCCAACCCAAAATACACCCATCATCTCTACCAATCGCAGGCCAGCGCCGTTATCGTGTCCAATGATTTCGTGCCCGAGCACCCTGTACAAGCCGCACTCATTCGAGTGGAAAACCCCTACGTTTCTTTTGCCAATCTGCTGAAGATTTACAACGAGATGCAACTCAACAAAGAGGGTATCTCCGAACATGCCGTCATCGAGCCCAGCGCCAAGATAGGCCAAAAGTGCTACGTCGCCCCCTTTGTCTACATCGGAGAAAATGTAACCATCGGCGACAATGTGAAGCTCTACCCACATGTCTACGTGGGCGACAACTGCACCATCGCGTCGAACACCACACTGTTTTCGGGTGCGAAAGTGTACTGCAACAACATCATTGGTGCAAACTGCATCATCCACTCTGGTGCAGTTATCGGTGCCGACGGCTTCGGCTTTGCTCCCACCGAAGATGGGGCCTACAGCAAGATAGATCAGATAGGTACCGTCATCATTGAGGACAACGTGGAGATTGGAGCCAACACCTGCGTAGACCGTGCCACAATGGGAACAACCACCATCCACCGCGGCGTAAAGCTGGACAACCTTTGCCAGATAGCCCACAACGTCAGCGTGGGTGAACACACCGTCATGGCCGCCCAAAGTGCCATAGCAGGGTCAGGCAAAGTGGGCAGCCATTGTGTGGTAGCCGGACAGGTCGGCATAGTGGGACATATAACTGTGGGCGACAACGTCGTCATAGCAGCCCAAAGCGGTGTAACGCGCGACATATCGTCCAACTGCACTATTCTTGGTTCACCTGCTATGGAAGCACATCAGCAACGGAAGAACTACGTGTACATGCGCAACATCGAGAAACTCGTGAAGCGAGTCGACGAGTTGGAAAAGCGTCTTGCCGAACTAAGCAAATAGTCACCAGCCTCGCCCTCACGCCGTCCATCCGCCCATGTCCCCAAAGCAAGTCCTTCGCTTTTTTGTCATCATCATCATCGCGTTGGCCGCATTGTGCCTACTCTATCCCTCGGAGGGCATCACGGTGGCTGGCCACACATTCCGCTTCTCCACCCTGCACCACGCACTGGTCAAAGAGACAGGCCCTTCTGAAGAAGAGCTACTGCAGGAGGAACAAGCACGCGAACTCCAAGGGTTTCGCGACTCGGTGGAGTACTATCTCCACTCCATGGACAGCAGCAATACGCGCTTCTGGCTACCGCGTGGTGACTACCGATTCTTCGACGTACTGTTTGCCCGCCTTGATGCTGCGCAGGCCGACAGCCAGATTGTGCGCATCCTTCACTACGGCGACTCGCAGATTGAAATGGACCGCATGACCGCGCAGCTTCGTGCAAAACTCATGGAAGTGTGGGGCGGCGGCGGACCAGGCCTGCTACCTATCCGTCAAACCATCCCGTCAACAACCGTCAACCAGTCGTCGACTGGCGACCTACGTATGCAGTCCTCCTACGGCAGCCCCGAGACCATGCCTCGCGCTGCTGGCAACTACGGCCCCATGACCCGTTGCCACCACCTCGTAGGTACCACGCAGGTCAGCATCCGTGCCTCCAAGCATGCCAAGACCGACGACCGAGCCAAGTCGTTCTCCACCATCACGCTACTCTATAACAACCGCCCCGGTCCCCTGTCTGCCACCCTGCAGACCACAGGCCAGAGCCACAACGAGTCTGCCTCTGGCGTGCACGCAATGCGGTGGCAAACCGACAGCGCAGTGCATGCCCTCAGCCTTACACTCAACGGCGATGCCGACATCTACGGCATCATGGTCGACGACGGACCTGGTGTGGCTGTGGACAACATCGCCATGCGTGGCTGCTCGGGGCAGCAATTCTGTATGATCAACGCCGACCAGCTCCAAGCTGCCTACTCCCATATGAACGTAGGCCTCATCATCATGCAGTTTGGTGGTAATTCAGTTCCCTACCTGCGCAGCAACAAGTCCATTGAGGTGTATGCTGCCAGCATGGGCAAGCAGATAGACCGTCTGCACCAGTGCTGCCCCGATGCCAAGATACTATTCGTAGGCCCGTCGGACATGAGCACCATGGTAGCAGGCGAGCTGCGCAGCTACCCCTACCTGAAGACCGTAGTCAGCGCCCTACGCGATACAGCACTATCACACGGTGCCGCCTTTTGGAGTATCTATGACGCCATGGGCGGCGATGGCACCATGGTGGCTTGGGCTCGCAACGGGCTGGCCGTGTCGGACTACATCCATTTCTCGCAGCGTGGGGTAGAAGTCATGGGCAACCGCTTTGCCGATGCCCTACTGCGCATGTACGAGTTCTACACCTTCCGCCGTCGCATTCCCCAACAGTATTTAGACTCAATCCAAACCACCCGATGAAGCGCATCCTACGAGGTATCGTATACCTATATATAATAATGTCGTGCGGTGTCGTGGGGGCACAGAAGCAGCCCCTGCTGTCCCCCGTAGCGATGGACTCCACTCACCCGTTTATCCGCTACAAGGCCAACACCCTGCATATTGCCTCGGACAGTACCCTGCTGTCCGAGTTCTTCTCCAAGTGGAACCAAGTCCTCACCACAGGGCAGGGAAACGTCCATATTGTCCACATCGGTGGGTCGCACGTGCAAGCTGGCACACTGCCCAACCGCATACGGCGCAACCTGCTGCTCTCCTCGCCCGAATATGTGGCCGACCGCGGTATGGTCTTTCCCTACTCGGCAGCAGCCAAGTGCAATAACCCACCCGACTACCGGGTGCACTGCCCCCAACGCATGGAGCTCACGCGCAACGTCTACAAAACGCTCGAGGCCGAACTGGGGCTGTGCGGCATCGCTGTAACGGCACGCGACACCTCCACCTTCATCGACATCGTAATGGCAGAGCAGGACATTGACTACGCCAATAGTCGCATCGTTGTGCTGGGCTATAGCCCCGACCATGTCGTACCTTTCCTGCAGACCGAGAATGGCACCTATCGCCCGTCGCACATCGAGGCTGGCACACGTCGTTTTCTCTTTAACCTGCCCACCACTACCGACTCCTTCCGTATTGTCCTGCCGTGCGAACAGGGACAGTCGTTTGTTCTCACAGGAGTCTATCTTGGCAATCAGCGCGCCGGACTCAGTTACCACTCCATCGGGGTCAACGGTGCCGCCGTGCCAGACTATCTGAAATGCAACTACCTGAAAACAGACCTTCGCATGATGAAGCCCGACATGGTGGTCTTTGGCATAGGCATCAACGATGCCAGTGGCCCGAACTTCGACTCGGCAGCCTTCTTCCGCAACTACATGCAACTGGTGGACTCCATCCGCGAGGTCAGTCCGCGGTGTGCATTCGTGTTCATCACCAACAATGACAGCTATCGGCGTGTCAAGCGCAACACCTACTCCGTCAACCGCAACGGACTGCAGGTGCAACAAGTGTGCTACAGGCTGGCCGAGGCCACGGGGGGCGCCGTGTGGGACCAATTTGAGGTGATGGGAGGATTGAAGTCTATGGACAAATGGCGTGTAGCCAAACTGGCACAGAACGACCGAGTGCACTTCACCCGCACTGGCTACCTGCTGGTTGGCGACCTATTCTATAATGCACTGGCCTCGGCAGCCAACCACTTTGCCTCTTGCGGTGCACTCGAAAGCAAACCCACTCGTATCAACGGCAAGCGCAACGTCAACGATGAGCGATCTGATTACCTTTCTTACTAACCTGTTCTCCTTTGACCAAGAGCACCCCCTCCTGTTCACCCAACTCAACTTTTGGGTATTCTTTCTGCTGGTATACGCAGGTTTCTGTGCCATCATGGTTTGGCGCGACCGCTCCAACCCCGCACCCGACGGCACATTGCCCCCTGCACGCCGCGTGGCACGCAACGGCTACCTCTTTGCCGTCAGCCTATTCTTCTACTACAAAACGTCTGGACTGTTCGTGCTGCTACTCATCTTCAGCACCTTCCTTGGCCATCTGCTGGGCATCCGCATGGACCACTTGGCCGACCGCCAGCGGCCTGCGGCACACCTGCGGCGCAAGACGCTCATGATAGTCGGCGTCGTGCTGAACCTCTTTATGCTCTGCTACTTCAAGTATGCCTACTTTTTCACGGACATCTACAACACCACCTTCTCCACCGACCTCCAAGTCGTGAACCACTTGGCTCAATGGGCCAATCATTTCACCGACACGCCTCGCTTCAATGCCGAACTCATCGTGCTGCCAGTGGGCATTTCCTTCTTCACCTTCCAGAACATCAGCTATATTGTAGACGTGTACAAGCAGAAGATTCGCCACGTGGGCAACGTGTTCGACTTCGGTTTCTACACCACCTTCTTCCCCCAATTAGTGGCCGGCCCCATCATCCGTGCCGACCAGTTCGTCCCCCAACTGTACCGCCCCCTCCACCTCAGCAAGCGTTATTTCGGGCTGGCGCTGTTCTGGATTATCAACGGTCTGGTCAAGAAGATAGTGCTTAGTGACTACTTGGCCGTGAACTTCGTAGACCGTGTATTTGACAACCCAACCCTTTATACACCGTTCGAGAACCTGTCGGCTCTGCTGGTCTATTCACTACAGGTCTATGCCGACTTCTCGGGCTACACCGACATCGCTATCGGGGTGGCTCTGCTCATGGGCTTTAGGCTACCCACCAACTTTAACTCGCCCTACAAGGCCGCCAACCCAGCGGACTTCTGGCATCGCTGGCACATGTCGCTCAGCACCTGGTTGCGCGACTACCTTTATATCCCACTCGGTGGCAACCGCAACGCCACTCCGGCGTCGCGCATCATCCTCGGCAGCATCCTGCTCATCGTGGCACTGATGGCTCACAACGTGTGGGTGTGGCTGACCGTGGCCTTAGTGGCCGCCGCCTTAGTGGCCGTCTACGTCCTCTTCCCCTCCCATCGACGCGACTTCAACACCAACGTCAACAACATGGACACCATGCTGCTGGGCGGTCTATGGCATGGGGCAAGCTTCAACTTCATCACCTGGGGTGGGCTCAATGGCGTTGGCATTTTGGCCTATAAGTGGTGGCGCAAAGCCGAAACTTGGCCGAGACTGCTCATTGCGGGCTTCCTCTTCGTGGTGTGTGCCGTAGTGTCGCTGTGCAGCAACTCACCGCTGTTCAACCTGCTCTCCGTGCTCACCGGTGTATTCTTCGCAGGGGTAGTGGTGCGCAGTGCTATTATAGTGGTGCGCCGCGGACAACCTGTGGCGTGGCTCGACCGAGGATGGAACGTGCTGCTGACGTTCGTTTTCATCTCGTTCACCCGTCTGTTTTTCCGCTCGGGCTCCAATCTGAACCCCGCCGAAGCCAACGAGGTGGCGTGGAACACAGCGCGCAGCATGGTGGGACAGATAGGCAGCCACTGGCATCTTGACCAGATACCTGCCATCCTATCCAACTACGCCACCGTCTTCATCCTCTTTGCTATCGGCATGGTGGTGCACTGGCTTCCGGCACGCTGGAAACGGCGCTACCGCCTGCTCTTCGCCTCGCTGCCGCTGTGGATGCTGGCCGTGGCCGTGGTGGCCGCCGTATTCTTGGTCTACCAGTTCGTAACGGCCGACCTGCAACCCTTCATCTACTTCCAGTTCTAAGCCCTATGACTGCTGCTGCGCACCGCCTGCTTCGTCGCTGTAGACTCACAGCGCGATGCTGCTGCGCACCGCTCGTCCATTACGCCACAGCGCAACCCGTCCATTCGCTCCAGTCGCCGCTGCTCTACCAGCTCTACTGCAGTGCCATCGCGCCACGCCTGCCGCATCGGCTCCGCCGCCGCTTGCCCGCACCGCGCCGCTACTACGCCCTGCTGTTGAAGACAGCCGACTACCTGGGTGCACTGTCGCTCACCGTATGCGCCGATGCCGACGCGGCTGCAGCCATAGCCCGCTGCACAGGGCTACCCACCCACCACGTGGAAAGCAGCCAGCCCCTATGCATCATGCATCTGCCCGACAACCGACGCGCCGTCGTCATAGCGCATCCCGAGCGCAACGGGCGCAGCCTGCTGTGCTGGCAGTCGCTACAGCAGCACTATCCTGTCAGCCTCCTCTTAGGCTATGCCGCCCTACTTCTCTCGGGCTTTCCCACCGCACCGCAGCATCACCGACTGCGCGGATGAGGGGGCGTATCGCTGTTGGCCGTTTTGCTCTCAAGCGTTCTGTTGCAAATCGAGGGGAGTTGGCGCATACGGCAAACTCTCAACCCGATAAGTGCCCCATGCGGTTCCCAATGTGGTTCCGTCGTCAACAGCGTCCAGACGATGCGCAGCACCACTACCCTCCCTTTGTAGACCATTTCGCCATAGTAGCGACAGCGGCCTTCCCTCCTCTCATCACTCAGCCCACGCACCACGACGCAGACAGAATCCATACGGTAATTAGACATATCAATGCGGCAGAGCCGAATAATATCCTTGTCAGCAGCCAAGCGATAGTTGGCCAGCACCACCTCGTCGGCCAACCGCGCCATGTTGGGGCTCTTCCCCTCGGTAGTGCTGAGGTACACCTATTTTCCATAACAAAATGAGGCAAAAAATCGTACCTTTGCATCCTGTTTGGACGCAGCGCACTGCGAGTAACACCGACACAACGAGGCGAGTGCACATGCAGGAGTCAATGCTCTTGGCCACAAACGCGCTCGACCACAAATTCCAACACAAATAGCCAAATTTCCCTCCACCTTTTCACTGCAACTTGAAGGTCGTAAGACTGTTCTCCGTACGGCATAGCGCATTCAGCCCAACGACTGCGAACGATGCACGCACGCATTGCAGTGGCACACACCTTATTGTTTCTTCATGATGCCGTACGGCAGCAGCATCTATTCAGAACGACATCCTCCCCCTTGCCGTACAGCAGCGACCCCATGTCCCCTACGGATCATAGGCATGGCAGCGAAGATGACGTGCAGGGTCGGCGCAGGAGGGCATGGGCAGCCACGAAGGATGCTGGGAGCAAAGCACCATGGAATTAGAATGCACCCCCTCTGCACCGCCGTAAACTTAACGAAGACCTTGCAGACCACAGGCCGTTCTACAATTCATGATGCGCGCCGCAACATGGCCACCTGCGATGCCGCACAAGAGGTGCGCAACCAATGCGGTTCTCCAACCTCAAGATGAAGCTCATGCCTGCCGCTGCCTGTCTGCCCAAAGGGGCGGATAGCAGGCCGCAACGGTTTCACTACAAGAGGCTCTTTCCAGGTGTCGGCGGGCTCCGCCCAGCCCTGCCTCGCAAGCAGTTGCGCGCGCTGCGCAAGGGTGCCCTTATAAGCGGTAGTAAATAGTGCCACACCGAGGACGGTGGGTTGGATTATTTTTCGTAACTTTGAAGCGCAAAGCGTACGCTTTGACACCTAAGCAAGAGAATATAAACCAAACATATATTAGTAACCTATGAAGATATTAGTTCTGAATTGTGGCAGCTCCTCCATCAAATATCAGTTGGTGGACATGGACAACAACGCTGCCGTCATGGCGAAGGGACTGCTGGAGCGCATTGGACTGGAGATGGGCGAGTTCACCCACAAGTACAAAGGCGAAAAGCACTACGAACAACGCCCTATACCCAACCACACGGAGGGCATCAAGATTGTGCTGGCCGCACTGACGGATGCCACCATAGGCGTCATCAGCTCGATGCAGGAAGTCGGTGCCGTTGGCAACCGCATCGCCCATGGAGGAGAGCTCTTCAAGGACAGTTGCCTCATCGACGACCATGTGATTGAACAGATAAAGAGTTTGGAGCCCCTCGCTCCGCTCCACACCCCAGGCAACTTGGCTGGCATCTATGCTATGCGCGAGGTGTTGCCCGGCGTGCCCCAGGTGGCAGTGTTCGACACCGCATTCCACACCACACTTCCCCCCAAGTCGTTCCTCTACGGCCTGCCTTACGAGATGTATGAGAAGCACGGCATAAGACGCTACGGCTTCCACGGCACCAGCCACAAGTACGTCGCCGAGAAGGCTGCACGCATGCTCGGTAGGGATTGGACCACCCAGAAGATAATCAGTTGCCACCTCGGCAGTGGAGCCAGCATCTGCGCTATCGACCACGGCAAGAGTGTCGACACCACGATGGGTATGACTGCCCTCGAGGGACTCATCATGGGCTCGCGTTGCGGCGACGTCGACCCAGGCGTCATCCTCTACCTGCAAGAACAATGCGGCATGAGCCTTAAGGACATCAACACGATGCTCTATAAGCAAAGCGGCCTGACCGGCATCAGCGGTGGCAAGCAAGACATGCGCGACATTCGCGCCGGCCGCGACGCAGGCGATGTGCGCGCCACCTATGCATTCGACATGTTCGCTCAGCGCGTGAAACGCTACATAGGCGGTTACATGGCCGAGCTCGGAGGCTGCGACATCCTGCTCTTCACCGGCGGTATAGGCGAGAACGCGTGGTTCATGCGCCGCCCCATTCTCGAGAACATGGAGTGCCTCGGCATCAAGATAGACTTCTCGAAAAACGACAACGTAATGGGCGAAGACATAGTGCTCAGCACGCCCGACTCACCGGTAGCCACCGTGGTGGTGACCACCGACGAGGAATATGTCATAGCAAGCGATACCAACCGGCTGGTGCAGGGTCGATAGCCCCACACTGCTACATCCAACAGAGGGGTCGAAGTGCCACAGCGCACGTCGACCCCTCTACTTTATGGGTACGCACAGCGGGTTTTCTGCCACCAGCTGTTGATATCGCAGTGTCGACCACCGCCGCCGCAAGGCGGCTTTCTTCGTACCTTTGCACACGCGCTGGTGGCCACACGGCTGCCTGCACCCACGCCAAAAGCATCTGCACAATGGAAGAACAAGAACAATTGCAATACGCCAACCCCTCGCGAACCGAGATAGGGACGATGGGAAAGTTCCCCTTGATAGAGCGGCTGACCGCCGACTTCGCCCCCCACTGCGCCACAACCACACGGGCGGTGGGCGACGACTGCGCCGTGATAGGCACAGGCGACGAACTGCAACTCGTCAGCACTGGCATGATGGTGGAAGGAGTGGATTTCGACATGACCTATACGCCCCTGAAGCACTTGGGCTACAAGGCAGTGAGCCGCGTCCTAAGCAACATAGCCGCCATGAACGGCACCCCCGAGCAGGTGCTGTTCTCGATAGCCGTGTCCAACCGTTTCTCGGTGGAGGCACTGGACGAACTGTATGCCGGCATAGCACACTGCTGCGAACGCTACGATGTGGACCTGGTGGGCGGCGACACCACCAGTAGCCGCATAGGACTGGTGCTCTCGGCCACTGCTGTGGGACGGGTGGAGCGGAGCCGCATCACCTACCGCAGCGGAGCTCGGCCGAACGACCTCATAGTGGTGAGCGGCGACCTCGGCAGCGCCTACAGCGGGCTGCTGGTGCTGGAACGTGAGAAGGTTACCTTTCAAGCCGACCCGAATTTCCAGCCCGACCTTGCATCGTACGACTATGTGCTCGACCGTTTCCTCAAGCCCGAACCACGCATGGACATTGTGCGGATGCTGCGCGAACTGGACGTGGTGCCAACGGCCATGATTGATGTGGCCGACGGCCTCGCCTCTGAGCTGCTGCACCTCTGCAAGCAGGGAAACTGCGGCTGCCAGGTGTACGAAGAGCGGCTACCCATTGACTACCAAACGACACGTGTGTGCAGCGAGATGAGCCAGAACATGTTGCCCATAAGTTGTGCCCTCAACGGTGGCGAAGACTATGAGCTGCTGTTCACCATTCGACAAGACGACTATGCCAAGCTGAAAGACCGCGACGGCCTGCACGTCATAGGATACATGACCGAGGCTGGAGCCCCCGCCGTCATGGTAACACCACAGAACACAGCCATCGGCCTGCGCGCCCAAGGCTGGCAGGGCAACCAGGCCGACGCTTGAGCAACCATTTCCATCTCCTACACTACGCAACGCACTATGCCCCAACTTGAAGACTCATTCCTCCACAAAGGACGCCGCCGCGCCATGTGCGCCCGACTGGCCGAGCGCGGCATTACCGACCCCGCAGTGCTGGCCGCCATGGAGAAGGTGCCGCGACACTGGTTTGTGGACCCCACCGTGGAAGAGCACGCCTACGACGACCAGGCACTGCCCATAGGCTGTGCACAGACCATTTCGCAGCCCTCCACCGTGGCCTTCCAAACGCAACTACTGGAGCTTAAGCGCGGCATGAAAGTACTGGAGATTGGTACGGGTAGTGGCTATCAAACCGCAGTGCTCTGCACCCTCGGCGCGCGCGTCTTCACCATAGAACGCCAAAAGGCGCTATTCGACAGCACTAAGCAACTGCTCTACGACCTGCACTACCACGCACGCTGCTTCCTCGGCGACGGCTACAAAGGGCTCACCGAGGTGGACTACGCCCCCTTTGACCGCGTCATCATCACCTGCGGCGCCCCCTATGTGCCCACCGCCGTCATGGAACAGCTCGTCCCTGGTGGCATCATGGTCATACCGGTCGGCAACAACAATCAGGAAATGCTGCGCATCGTCAAGCCCTGCAACGACAGCGAAGAACCTCTTGTGGAGACCTATGGCAACTGTCGCTTTGTACCCATGCTGAGCGACATCAACTTCAGGCAAGAACCCTAAGAAGAAGCGAGCCAGCAGACAGGAGAAAGTAAGTCTGTTTCCTTTGGAATGCAATAAGAATGCCTTGGGAAAGACAAGATTATGGACTCTGGAAAACAGGGTGACGGACTGGGGAAAGCAAGACGATAAACTTGAGAAAGAAAGGGTAATGGACTTGGGAAAGACAAAACCGTACCGTCCTGCGGGATCGCCCATACGCAAGAGGATAGCATCATCCCCCAAACATATTTGACGGATATATTCTGCTCAAATCGATAAAAAACAGTCGAGCCCCGATGCGAGTGCAGCAGATCTGCACCCCCATCGGGGCTCGGAAACATTCAACAACCCGCGGCGCAACCTACCGCTCACCTGTAGGACTTCAACTCAAATTTCACTTTGTACTTACGGTCTGGATGCGTGCGCGCTGCCCCATTTTTGTAGTACGCATAATCGTCATTGTGACCATAGCCTTTCAGGGAGAAAGTCTTGGTCATGCCAGGGTCTATCGTTATGGTCTGAATAAAATCCTGATAGTCGAGCATATTGCCGCTCATGTCGTAATAGACCATTCGCCCCACGATACGGGTAATGGTTTTGCCAGTGTTGTTCTTCAACGCCACTGAGGCAGTAGAACTTACCCAGTCGTGCGAATAGCTTGCCAGCGTAATGTCGTCAGCTCGTCCCTGAGCATCATTGGTCGTTTTCGACTGAGGTGCATCCGTTTTTGCCGAGGTACTCACCCCCTCCTGCTGCACCTGCTGGCGAGACGATACGCTTCGAGAACTCTTCAACTGCTCAACCTCTTGCCGTAACATCTTCACCTCGCTTTGTAGTGCAAGCCACTCACGTTCCGTCACTACGAAGTTGCCCTTCGCCACCTTTACGCCAGACGCCCTCTCCGCCTGCTCCAACTCCATTTCGTCCACCACCGTCGACTCTTGTGCCTCCACCTCAGAGGTTCTTTCGTCCACCACCACTGACTCTTGCACCTCCACCTCAGAGGTTTTTGAACTATTCATGCCACGCGCCAGCAGCATCACCACAACCACTGCCAACAACACGACCACCAGCATAATCAATGCCATGCCAACACATCCCTTGCGATTGTTCAACTCTTCCTCCATAACATTATTTCTTTATTGATTTTACAACACTGGATCACAAACCCCAGTCTTCAAGTCTCATACTTTTGCACCCCCACAAGCACTGCCTCCTTCCTCAACACCTCACAACCTTCCACCACACTCCTCTCTACATCCTTCTCACGCATGTTTCACCCTACATCACCACAAAAAAATTGCTGTCTTTCCACGCCTTCGGCATAGAAAGACAGCAAAATTACAATACATATTCTTCAACTGCTGCGACGAACTACAACTCGTCGTAGATATTATTCTCTTTGGCTAAACGTCGAAGATTGATGATGGCATAGCGCATACGACCGAGAGCCGTATTGATACTCACCCCTGTTTTCTCAGCGATATCCTTGAAGTCGAACTTGCCATAATGACGGAGAATGACCACGCGCCGTTGCTCCGGAGGCAACATCTTCACCAATTTGCGAATGTTCTGACTGGTCTGCTTCTTCATGATGTCCTTCTCCACATTGTCATCATGCAGTTTGAGAGAATCCACCACGTCGTAGTCTGGCCGGTTGGGCACCATAGGCATTTTATTTATACGCCGATAGTAATCCACAATCAGGTTGTGGGCTATTCGCATCACCCAATGAATGAATTTATTCTCATCCTTATAGAGACCAGAGCTAATAGTGTAGATCACCTTGTAGAATGTCTCTTGGAATATGTCGTCAGCCACTTCTTTATCCTTTACGACAGACAAGATGTAGCCGTAGACTTTACTTTGATAACGATCCAAGAGGGCATCGAAGCATGCATGCTCGCCGTTGCGAAACCGAATGATAAGCTCATTGTCAGTGAGTGTGCGCAGTTTTGTGTCCATCTTTACCTCCCGTGTACTTTGACGGTTAAACACTGGTACTGGTAGTCTATTTGCATGCTCCTAAGGTTAACATTCTGTTTTGACGATGCAAAGGTACACTTATTTTTTTAAACAAGGGCACATCTACGTTGACTTTTTTGTTTTAGTATGTAGGGTGGAATAATTATTGTGTTAAACTACAACTTTTTTGGGGCAGAGGCTCTTTGTCAGTTCTTTCACGATACATTTGTATTTGTGGGTTTAGGGACAGGTAGTTGAACTGAAAACGTTATTGATTGCATCATTTTGGCGTACGGTCAACAGCAGAAAGATGAATCCGCAAGAGATGGCGTGCAGAAAGCAAGGGGCGCACTTCTTTCAGCTGTTGTAGCCGAAGGTACCACTGCTTGCGAGCTATATACTACGCCCCTCTATCGCTACCATCTTCTTCCCCGTAGCACCAGACTTCCATTGTGGTTTGGATAATACTACGCCCCTCAATCGCTACCATCCCCTTCTTCGTAGCCCCAGACTTCCATTGTGGTTTGGATAATACTACGCCCCTCAATCGCTACCATCTTCTTCCCCGTAGCACCAGACTTCCATTGTGGTTTGGATAATACTACGCCCCTCAATCGCTACCATCTTCTTCCCCGTAGCACCAGACTTCCATTGAGGTTTGGATAATACTACGCCCCTCAATCGCTACTATCTTCTTCCTCGTAGCCCCAGACTTCCATTGAGGTTTGGATAATATTACGCCCCTCTATTACCACTATCTTCTTCCTCGTAGCATTCTATTACAACCACATGTAGTAGTTATAACAGTTCCCACAGCCATATATCTTCAAGGGGTTCGGCTCGCGCCGTTGAGGTCATGACTTCTTTGCTTCGGCAATTACGGCAAGGACACTGCTCACCTTGTCTTCCATCGACGCAGTGCCGTCAATCCAGTGTATCCGCACCCCGCCTCGCTCCATTCTGCGGAACCACGTCATCTGCCTTTTTGCGAAGCGGCGGATGTCCGTAAAGAGCGACTCTCGCATGGATGCATAACTGCATTGACCCGCAAGGTGTAGTGTCACATGCTTATATTCCAACCCATAGCGCAGCAGTCGTTCTGAGGGAACACCCTGTTCCAGCAGTCGCTGCACCTCCTCAATCATACCAGCCTGCAACCGCTCGTCCAGTCTACGCTCGATGCGACCGATGGCCACTTGGCGAGGAATGCTTACACCTATTATTATATGTTGCACATCGGGCAGGTGCTGACAGTCCTCTGGATGCGACGCACGATAAGTCTGTATCTCAAGAGCTCGAACAAGACGCTCACGAGTCTCCGTATCTGTGTGGTTATGCAGCCTAATGAATGAGGCCAGCCGTTCAGTCAATTCCTCGTCGGAACATGCAGCGATACTTTTCCGAAAATCCTCATCAACAGGGGCGTTCGACAACTGGTAATCCCTCACCACGGCATCTATATAAAGACCCGTTCCGCCGCATAGGATGGGTTGATGACCTCGCTGCACGATTTGCTCGTATGCAGCCACATAGTCTGCCACGAACTGGTAGACGTTGTATTCATAACCAGCTTCGTGGATATCAATAAGGTGATACGGTATGTCGGTGTTGTGCACATGGTAATCGGCCAGGTCTTTTCCCGACCCAATATCCATGCCCCGAAACACTTGTCTCGAGTCAGCACTGATTATTTCGCCGCTCAGCCGATAGGCCAACTCCGTCGCCAACGCGGTCTTACCCGTCGCGGTGGGTCCCAGTATGGTCAGCAGGTAAGGGTGCTTACTCTGTGAAGGTGAGCTTGCCACGCTGCTTGTCGAAGTCATAAGGGCCGAACTGGCTAAGTCCCATCTTGTTGATGATAAACTTATAGTCCACACCTTTCACCACCACTACCTCCACGTTGCGCAGATGTTTTTGTCCAATCTGCATCTCCTTAAAGATAACGGTAGCCTTGTCCAGGATGTTGCCCTCATGGTCAAATGCGTTATCGCGGTCGGGGAAATCCTCTTTGTTGATACGCCTCTGATAGAGGAAGTTCATTGCCTCCTCCCAGGAGATAGCCACTGGTTCGGCGTAGCGCTCATCAATGAGCATCGGCATTTGAGAGCCGTTGACAATGCAGGTGATTTCACCCTTGGCCGAAGAGATCATAGTGGCTGGTATCGAGCCCTCGTCGTGGATAATCGCAGGGGTGTAGTTGGTCTCCGATACGGGTTTGTCCACAAGGTCGATCACCTTGCCGTCTTCTGTCCTTTTGACGGTCGGCGTGTCCGATGCAAGATTATTGATGAGAGTCTTCGACACATAATCCGTACGCAGAATGAGGAATTCCAACCGGCGGTTCAGCTGATGGGCTGCCTCCTGACGTTCCTTGCCTGGGATATGGTTGATGTAGTCGCATTCCAACTCAGTGCCTGCCGAGAAGCGATAGGGCGTGCCGTTGACCTTGACCGTTATGTTGCGGTCAAGCACTCGAGGCACACGCTCTGCATAGCCTTTGGCTACCAAGCGGTCAGGCTCTATGCCACGCGATATGAGATAGTCCACCACCGACTGTGCACGGCGTTGCGACAGGGTGTCGTTGGTCAAGCCGAGGAATGGTCGGCAATCAGTGTGGGCACGCAGCTCCACCACAATGTTGGGGTTGTTCACCATCACCAAGTAGAGATCCATCAAAGAGTCCATGTACTCTTCCTTCAGGTCCCACTTAGCCAAGTCGTAGCGTATCTCGGGCAGCACCACAGGCTGCTTGGGGACGGGTTCTATACGGAAGTCGTGCACAATGTCCTTGTCAGTATTGTATCCGCAGGTACTCTCCGACCCTTCTATCGAGAAGTAGTCCACCTTCGACACATACATCTTGTATATCACATTGCGTTTGATTTGAGTAACGTCGAAGCGGTAGAAACCCTGCTTGTCCGTATAAGTCTCGTACTCGGTGTTGTTCGACCCCACAATGCGCACCTTGGCCTTTTCGACCAGCTGCATTGACTTCTCATCCCTCACGGTGCCCTCAATGCTGTACAACAGTGGGGGCAATTCGAAGTAGTACAGGTCGTCGTTGATGGGGGCAACCTTCTTTCCCTTCTTGTCTGTCTTTCTGTTGTGGGGGTCGGTGAAGGGGCGGTTGGAGGAGAAATATCCACGCTCCATCATGTAGTGCTCACCGGGGTAGTACACGATGCTCATCTCATCGTACGACGAGTTGATTGGGATGCCGAGGTTCTGCGGTTTTGTCCATCGGCGTCCGCGGCGGTACGTAACGAATAGGTCCAGACCGCCCACTCCTGGCAAGCCGTTGGAGGAGTAGTACATCGTCGTATCGTCGCGCAGTGTCGGGAATACTTCGCGACCTGGTGTGTTGATGGTCTTGCCCAAGTTGATTGGGGTGCCAAAGGGCTCCTGCTTTGATTTACGCGTAACCATCCACAAGTCGTACTCACCCTCACCACCAGGCATATTGGAGGAGAAGTACATCGTCAACTCGTCGCGCGTAATAGCGGGATAGAGGTAGTTGTAGGCAGTGTCGCCCAGGTTGATTCGCACGGGTTCCGACCACTTGCCGCTGTTGTCGGCATTCGCCTCCTTTTTGCCCTTACGTGGCTTGTCATCCAGCTGAGCAATGCTCTTGTTGGCCCAGTATATGTAGCAACTTTGGTTCTCATTCTTGCGGGCGTCGCACCGCGAGAAGTATATCGTACTGCCGTCGGGCGAAAACACACCTTCACCTTCGTTCACGGCCGTGTTTATTTTGTTGTCAGCGTCCAGCAGCTCGGGCACATCCGACCAGTTTCCCATGCGATCCTGAAATACGTAGAACAGGTCGGAGAAGGCCTGACCGGTCCAAGCGTCATGCTTGTCCTTGTCGGGGCCAGTGAACCGCGACGAGCTAAATACCAGTGTTGAGGTGTCATCTCCCAGGAAGCGCGGTGCCCAGTCGTTGTACTCGGTGCTCCATTGGTCAAGGCGCACGATGTTGTGCCGTGTGCGTTCCATGAAGAGCTGGTTCACATAGATGAGTGATGCCTTACGCTCGGCGGCATAGGTGTCTTCGGGAACGAGCTCCAGGTACTTGGCATAAAAGTCGTCAGCCTCGTCAAACTTGTTCTCGAACCTATACATTTCGGCCATATAGAGGTAGAGTTTAGGCTCTGTGGTGTAGTATTTGGAATTGATAAGCCTTTTATATACACGTTCGGCCTTCGGGAAATTGTTCATCAACCTGTAGCACTCACCCATCTGGAAGTATACGCGATTCTTCTCGGCCTTGTTGGACGAAATCTTATTGTACGCCTCTTCATACTTCTCAAGAGCGGCGATGAATTGCTTCTGATCAAAAAGGTCGTCAGCCTTCTGCGCAATGCTCTTGGTCTGAGCCATGAGGGAGAAGGAGCAGAAAAGCGTGCAGACGAGCAGCACTATTCCTTTTTTGAACGTTTTCATATATGTACTATTTGTTCCGTTTTTCACTACAACTATTATATTCACAACACACTGCACGCTCCCTTCCACACGAAGGGGTGCAGTAGTTCGACACGCTAAATTACACATTTTTTCCCAAATACAGGCAGCCCTTTCCTCAGCGGCCGTGCACGGGTTGCTCAGCAGGATGATTTTTGCTGCCGCCGTGGGTTGATGTTGGCGGTGCTCGGCGGTCGTTTTTTTTTCGTACCTTTGCATCGCAAAAGCCCCCTCTGCGCACCCCAATTCCCCTGCAGGCTGCCGTGGGCTTTTCCTCCCCATGTTTTGTTGTGTTGTTCCTCGGCGTCGATGCCTCAGCCGTTGGGCGTAGGCCGCGCTGCTGCACGGCATGGGTAGTACTGCCGCCGTATTGCAGTGGGGAACACGTTGTTGTGTCGTTCCGCTGCCGTACGGCATCCGCCCTTTCCTCCGTACGGCATTGCGCCCCCACCCGTACAGCACAGCGGTCTGCCCCGTACGCTATCTGCCCCCGGCACCGCCCGGCTTGCGCTGGGGCGTGCCTCTATGGGGTTACGGTCATTCTTATGCTACAGGCTGATGCGCAGCTCGAAACGCAGGGCACCGCGCTGACGCGAGGTGAGGCCGTCGGTGTAGGTGAGGCGGCGCACGTATTCCACTCTCAGTATCTGGAAGATGTTCTCTATACCCACTGCCCATTCAGCGTAGGGGGTGCTGCCGATGGCTTGTGTGCCCTCGGGCCAGAGGAAGAGGCCTGCTTCGGGCGAGCGCGAGGGGTCGTTGCGGTCGGCAAGTGAGCCCTTGACCACGTTGAATGAAACCACTTCGCGCAAACGCAACCGCTTCACCAGCGGCACGTGGCGCAGCAGCAATCCCTTCATGTGGTAGCTGAGGAAGAGCGAGGCATGGCTGTCCATGACATACTCCAGGGGGCGCATCGTGCTGAAGGCCGACTGCGAGGAGAGCAGCCAACCCACATTGGTGGAGGGGAAGTAAAGTTTCGGGAACGGGGTGCGGCTCCACACCTTGCCTGCTCTCAGCGTGCTCTCCACGTAGCCAAACGTGCCGAGCCAAAAACGCTTGTGGGCACTCAAGTCAGTGCGCCCGTAGAGGAATGTTCCGTCGAAACTGCCCATGCGCTGCGTGAGGTGCAGCGTCGGGGCGTGCTGATAGGCGGCCGACTGCGAGGAGCTTGACTTGCCCGACGACTGGGCTGTGGAGGGGTCGAAGCTCAGCTGGCCAATCCATTCCCATTCGGAGAAGTGCTTCACTGGTTCGGTGTTGCCGTCGGCGCGCAACCGGTCGTAGTGCAATGTGCCTGTCGGTTCCACATTGCGCGCCTCCACATAGGTGTCCACCCCGATGTGGCTCTGCCACACCTTGCGCAGACGCAGTTGCACGCTGCCCACATACTGCATGGCTGCCGCCGAGGTGGAGGACATCAGCAGGTTGTCGTGCTCGTAGCGTTCGAAAGCGCGCCCGGGCGACTCCAGGTCGTAGCACCCCGTCAGCGCAAGCCAACCGATGGGCGACTCATAGGGTCGGTGCTTCATGGGGGCAAATGTGCGGACGAGCGACAGGCGTCCTTTGGCGCGCGCATCGGCAAAGCCGTAGGCAGCATAGCCTTCCGCAAACCACTGTGGGTTGAGCCGCGCCGTGGTCATGCCTCCCACCCGCAACCGCAGCCCCTCCGTGCCATTCCAGCTCACCGTGTTGAACACGGGGCCAAAGTCCCAGCGGCTGCTGTCGCGCACCGAGTGTGTAGGCACATAGCCCGACACCAGCACTTCGGCCACCCGTCGCAGCGCATCAATACCAGGCACCCGCAGCAGTTCGATCTTCAAGCTGTCGAGGAAGGTCTCCTTCATACTGAGTTCGAGTGGGCGTATCTCGTTCCACACGCGGCGGCGCACTTTCCCTGCTTCGGGCAGCACAGCCACTTTGGAAAAAGTGGCAAAGAGGCTGTCGGGCAGGGGTTGCACCGTGGGCGAAAAGTCGTACTCGGTGTAGAGCCGCGTCTGGTGGGCATATACTTTCTGCAACCTGCGGTGCACGTAGATGCGTGCAAACGCATCAGAGCGTTCGGGCACCAAGCGCCCATCGGCTGGCACGCGCGTGTAGGACTGCATGATGGTCAGCTCGTGAACAAAATTGAGGTTGACCCGCGGCGACACCTTCATCACATACTGCGTAACGGCATAGGTGCCGTCGAGGGCTATGTACATCTGCCCCGTGAAGCCGTAGCTATCCTTGTTGGCCGGCACAAACGACAGCTCGGCACACAGCGTGCCATCCACCTCGGTGGTGTCGGTGATGTAGTAGCGATAGAACGCCACCGCCAAAGTGGGCGACAGCGGCCCCACAAAGTGGTTGAGCATAATCTCGATGTCCGCATCGTAGATGTCGACAGGGGCAAACATGGCCTCGAGGTTGGCATCCAGCCCCTCGCGGTCCAGCATCTGGTCCACCCCCTCCATGCGCCGCGCCGTAATCAGCGTGCGCAGGCTGCGGTCATAGTATTGTTCCATCAGCCTTTCGCGCATCGACAGGGTGAGGATAGGCGTATCGTCGTAGGGCGTACGGTCAATATAATGTTCGAGGAAACGGAACTGCTGCCACAGCTTGCGCTTATCGAAATTGGGGTGAAAGTCGTCGAGCGAGAGCGTAATCTTCTCGTAAGCCTTGCGTCTGTAGCGTGGGGCAAGAGCCTCCACTCGGTTCTGGTCGCGGTGCGCAATGACTTCTTTGACGAGGTCAACAGCCTCGTTGTTGCGTCGCGAATAACGGGTGCGGCCCCGTTTTTCCGTAACGACCAGCGCCTTCATCGTCTGCGCCGTAGGCTGCAATTCCACTCGATTGTCGCGCACGATGCGACCGGCCGTGAGCTTGCGGTCGAGGGACTCGTAGCCCAACATCTGAAAGCGCAGCTGCGCATGGGCAACGGTATCGGCTATGGAGAAGTTGCCCTCCATGTCGGACAGAGTGCCAATCTGTGTACCTACAAAGTAGATTTGGACAAACGGCAGCGCCTCGCCCGTCTTGCCATCCACCACGCGTCCGCGCATGCCTGTGGACTGAGCAAAGGCCGCAACTGCTGCCACACCGAGTAGCAGCACCAGCACAAAAAATCTGCGCATGCTCACGCTAACGGTTTACACGGTTGTAGATAGTCCACCAACGATCAGGCAACTCGTTGTGGAGCGCCTGCTGGTAGTCGTCGTAGGAACAGGGGATGAGCCGATGGCGGTTGTAGCGGTCGGAGTCGTCCACACAAGGCACCTCGAACCACCAGCGGTCGGTGCGGCGACTCTTGTAGAAGTGTATCTCCTGTCTGCCGTCTGCCAGAGGCACAAGGAAGTGGCGGAACTGCTGCTTGTCGCGCCAGGGCAACTCCCCTACCCGTCCGGCGAACCCTTCGAGGTAGTGCCACAGAGCCTGCGCCACCAAGTGAGCCGTCTGGTCGTCGCGGTCGCGCTCCACCTCCAGCCCAAAGAGGCCGAGGCAACTGTTCTTCTCGCTTAGGCCTGCATAGAGCATCAGCTGGCAGAGCTGCTCACCGTAGAGGCCGTGGGGCGACGGATTGGCAACGCCGGGCGCATCGCTTTGGCGCACCGCACACATGTCGACACTCACGATGTCGCTCCACCGAATGTAGGGCTCGACCGTCTGCATACCAAGCTGTTGCATCTGACCCAGCCGCACCGCGTCGAACTGCAACTGCTCCATCAGCTCGCGACCTGTAGCCCCTGTGAAATAGGACTGATGACCCAAATTCGTGAAGTTGAACAGATAGTTGGGTTGAGCCAGCACCACATGGTACAGCCATGAGCGGGGAGAAATGTCGGCCTCTGCAGCCACATCGAACCGCGAGTCGATGTTGGCAATATTGACCACGCGAGCCAGGCGTGCATAGGCCTCGTAGAGGGCGTAGGCCAATTCTTGGCTGCCGCCAAGTAGCACCACAGTGCATTCCGCCTCCACGCAGGAGGCTACCATTTCGGCCAGCGCATAGACGGTGTCGGCAACCTGTCGGCCTGGGATAAGGTTGCCCCAGTCACAAAGCCTCACAGGCTCGGTGGTGGGAACCAGACGGTACAGCATATTCCTCACGGCATCGGCCGGGCAAAGCCGGTCGGCCGTTTCGCAAGCGCCTATCAGCACTACGCTGCCAGGTTCGGGGTGCGGGAACGACGACTCATCGGTATAAGCCTGCACGTGGCCACCAAGCAGGGTCTCGTCGGTGGTAGGCAAGTCTATGGGTTGCAAATACGAACGGAAATTCATGGAAAGTGGTTCTATTGTTACATGTGGTGCACAACTCTCGCAGGGCGCGCTAACGACCCCAGGAGAGCTTGTCGTGAATAGCCGTGTAGAAACTTTGGTGGTGCAGACGCACCAACTTTATGGTGAAGCCAGCCCGCTGCAGATGGACATGTGAGCCTGTGGGGAGCGTCAGCGACCGCGAGTCCATGCCGAGACGGAAGTAGGCCTGCCTGCTGGGGCGAGGCACCAACCGCAGGCGAGCACTGTCTGGCACGATGATGGGGCGGAGCGTCAGCGTGTGGGCAGCCACTGGCGTTATCACAAAGCAGCCAGAGGTGGGCGTTAGGATAGGGCCACCGCAGCTAAGCGAATAGGCGGTGGAGCCCGTAGGCGTGGCCACTATAAGCCCATCGGCCTTATAGGTCGCCACGTAGTCATCCTCGATAAATAAATCAGTGTGTAAGAGCGAAGAGTGTCCTTTGCGGTGCACATACACCTCGTTTAGGACGAAGGTAGGCTCGGTCTTGAGGGTGGATTCCGTTGGCTCCACCTCCACGCGCAGCAGGGTGCGGTCCTCGATGGTGAAGCGTCCCTCTATCAAATCCGAAACGAGGGTGTCCAGATTGGCAGGGCTACCCGTGGTCAAGAAGCCGAGATGGCCGTAATTGATACCAACGATGGGGACATCCTGCCGTTGCATCAGATGGACGAGGCTCAACAGCGTGCCGTCGCCTCCCAGGGAGAGTACGAAGTCGAGGCCTTCGGTGGAGGGCAGGCGGTCGTCGACAATGCTTGGTTCCACTCCATTGCGCCGCAACATGGCCAGTAGTTCATCCACCTGTGCGTCGGTGGGTATTCCCGTCGAATCGCCCTGCGCCGATGCAGAGCCTCTGCGTCTGTATAATCCTATCTTCATCATGGCACTCAATCTCCGCCTCAGCGGCACTCATGTCGTTCCCGTTGCGGTCTGCCGTTCCGCGTGTGCACTGCGGCACCGTCTGGATTTGGGAGTGCAAAGATACGCCTTTTTCATGACACCCGTTGTGCCAACGACTTTGCCAACGCCCCTCAAGCGCACATACACCTGCTTCATCAGCGCAACAGCAGTACCGACCCTACTACGTGCTCACTGCGCCCGTCGGCATAGGAGCAGTAAGCCTTATAGGTATAGACTCCCTGTGGCAGGGGACGTCCTCGCCAGGTGCCGTCCCAACAGGTGGCCACATCACGACTTTCGAACACCAAGAGGCCTTGACGGTTGTAGATGTGCAAACGGTAGGACGATGCATCCACAAAGACAGCCGAGGGGCAGAAGTGGTTGTTGTTGTCGGATGTCGGGGTGAAGGCGTTGGGAAACCATACATAACCTTCGCGCGTGTAGCGCGCCATGTTGGAGAAGAGCGTATCGTACGCTCCGGCATCGAGCATGGTGGCAACCTTGTAGAGCATCGGCTCGGAGAGGTCTTCCAAAGAGAACGAGCGGTCGGTGTAGGCTGTGTCGGTGGTGATAGCGAGCTGCTGCCACTGTGCTGCCGACTGCGCACGACGCCACACCTCGTAGCGTGGCGACACCACAGGCCGACAGGGCGACCAGACCAACTGTAGCCCATCGGGCTCTGCGGCGGAGCGTAGCACCAGATGCATTGTGCTCGCCGTGCTGCCACGTGCTGCTGCGGAGGATGCACAATCGTCATCGGGTTCAAGGCTGTAGAGGTAGGAGGATGATGCGGGATGCGCGCTGCGGTCGATGTAGGTCTGCTGGCCGACGGAAGTGGCACTCAAGGTGGCTACGGCCTGTTTTTTCCCACCTGCAGCCACTCTGTACAGGCGATAGTGCTCCTGCGGCGTAGCCTCGTCGACCTGCATCATCAGCAACACCGACTCGTCATCGTCGCAGACCGAGGCTCCAAGCAGCACCATGTGCTGCTGCAAGCGCAAGTCGTTCATATCTATCGTATCGCGGTTGGAATACGAGCGCAGCTCGCGCGACGCATCCTCGGCCACCACGGCAATACTGAAGGAGCCTTCACTCACGGGTGGCACAATGACGGCCTCGCACGTTGCCGCGCCACCGACCACAGCCAGATTGTGTTCGCTTCCGTCCGTCCCGAACCACACCACGCGGTAGCGATCCACCCCGCCTGGCATGCCTTCGTAGGGGGTCCAATGCAGCATAATCTGAAAGGCACAAGCATCCACTTCGTGCGAGAGCACCATGTTACACATTACATCGGTATAGGTGCTGGCCGTGAAACAAGAGTCGAACGCACTGATGCGGAAGCGGTGCACCTCTTGAGTCGAGAGTTGCGGACACACATAGTCCGTAGACCACTGCCCCCACACCGTGTCGAAGTCCATGCAAGGATAACCCTCACACAAGAAGTAGCCCATAATGTCGGCATCAGGACTGGGCAACCAGTGCAGTTCTATTGAACCAGTCTGCGGGTTGACCGACAACACCTTCAGAGCACAAGCCGTGGTGGGCAGGAGGTCAACGAAGAAGAGGTGCTTGGGGTTGGATAAGAAACTTGTGTCGCCCAGGACGGTGCGCACTTGGTAGTCCACCGTGTCGCCGCAAAGCGTAATGTGCAACGAGTCGCGGCATACGGTATCGCGAGTGATGAGCAGCGGCGAAAAAGACTCCTCACCAGGCATGCGGCGGTAGAGCTCATAAGAAACATCGCCTGCGATGCTCAACCACGAGAGGGATGCACAAAAACCCGTCTCTGCCTCGCCTGCTAAACGCAATCGGCCAGCCGAGTCTACAACGGTCTGAGCTGCAGTGCTCATCCCAACAAGGAGTAGAACAAAGAGCACCAGGCATCGACAATTCCAACGCATAGTTCCCACACCTATTATATATATGTCGGTTGTATCGGTGTCAACACGCTCATAGCTTCAGCCGCTGCAGCGGTTGCACCGTAGTCCCACATGCGTCGGTAATGTCCCCCGAGAGCCAACAGCTCCGCATGTGTGCCCCGTTCTACAATAGCCCCCTCTTGCATAACAAGAATTTCATCGGCTCGCACCACCGTTGACAGTCGGTGTGCTATCATCACCACCGTCCTGCCCTGCATGAGCCGCTCGAGAGCCTGTTGGACAGCGCGCTCGGTTTCGGTGTCAAGAGCCGACGTGGCCTCATCGAGAATCAGTATGTCGGGCTGGCGCACCAACGCCCGCGCAATACTGAGGCGTTGCCGTTGGCCGCCCGACAGCAGAGTGCCGTCATCACCAATGTTGGTGTCGTAGCCGTTGGGCAGCGACATGATGAAGTCGTGAGCACCTGCATCGCGAGCCGCCTGCTCCACCTGTTGCGGCGTAGCACTGGCGCAGCCAAATGCTATGTTGTCGTAGACCGAGGCGTTGAACAGCACGGTGTGCTGCGACACGATACCTATATGCGACCTCCAAGAGGCCAAGCTGTAGAAGTCCAACGGCTGCCCGTCGCACTCTATCACGCCCTGTCCACACTCGGCGTAGCGCATCAGCAGGTCTACCAAAGTACTTTTGCCCGAACCCGATGCGCCAACCAGTGCCACCTTGCTGCCTTGCGCTATGCGCAGCGACACATCGCGTAGCACCCACGGCAACGCTTCCACCTGTCCAGCCGCTGCATCGTAGCGAAACCACACATGGCGAAGCTCAATCGAGTCGTGCAGACCGTCGAACACCTGTACATCTGCTTTGTCTTTCACTGTCTCGGGCAACGAGAGGAACTCCTCCAAACGTTCGGTACAAGCCTTGCCCTTGCGCATCTGCGCCACCGCAGTGGTCAAGTCCTTCGACGGTGCTATCATCAGCACGAAAAGCATGATGTATGAGATAAAAAGCTCCGGCGAAAGCGAACTTCCTCCGAAGATGAGCATGGAGCCGTAGAGCAGGATGGCTACCACAATGCTGTTGCCCAAAAAGTCGCTCACCGGCGAAGCCAAATAGATGCGCCTGTACACCTTGACGCGCAACTTTGTATAGTCCTCGTCGCGCTCCACAAAACGTTGATTGAAGAAATCCAAGGCCGTATAGGACTTCAGCACTTTGATGCCAGCCATTGTCTCCTCCACTTGCGACATCAGGAGCGCATTCTTCTCCTGTAGGGTAGCCGACTTTCGGCGCAGCTTTCTCGTTATGCCCGAGATGACAAACGCAACGACGGGGAACGCGCACAGCACCACCAGCGTCATCTTTACATCAAGGTAGAAGAGCATAAACAGATAGAGAGCGATGCTGATGGCGGCCGTCGTCAGCATCTGCAGCGAAGCGAGTACATTCTCGTCGTACTCGCTCACATCGCCACTGAAGCGCGCCAAGGTCTCTCCCTTGCTGGTGCGTGCAAAGTAAGCCACTGGCAGTCGCAGCATTTTCTCGTAGAGGTCGTTGCGCACATCGCGTACGACCCTCACACGCAACGACGCAGCCAGCACGGCCGATGCATAGGAGAACACATTCTTCAAGCCATAGACCACGAAGAGTAGTAGCGAAAAGCCTACGAGTGCTTTCTCTCGTCCCAAAGCCACCAAGCGCACGTAAAGCCATTGCAACGCATTGGTGGCGAGGTTTCCCGATGGTACAGTCGTTGCACTCAACCCCGACTCGTCGCCGAAGAGTATCCTTAGGAAGTCGGACACCGACAGTGCAGTTACGATGGTGAACACCACCGAGCCAACCACGCAGAGCACAAAGGCTGCCGTTCGCATCTTGTAGCGACCTATGCGCTGGACGGTAGACGAGGCAGGCTTCATGGCTGGTGCACTATGATAGTTGCGACCGCAGGCTGCTGCTACAAGCCGTAGCCCGTGTAGTTGTGGGGCGTAACGGCGCGCATCCGATCCTTGATGTCGTCAGCCACGTCCAGCCCATCAATAAATTCGGCCATGGTCTGCGCCGTAACCTTACTGTTGGTGCGGGTGAGCTGCTTCAACGCCTCGTATGGATTGGGATAGCCCACACTGCGCAGAATGGTCTGCAGTGCTTCGGCCACCACTGCCCAGTTGTCTTCCAGGTCGTCGTGTATTGCATGTTCGTTGAGCAACAACTTGCCCAAGCCCTTCTCGAGCGAAGCCAGTGCGATGACAGTGTGTGCGACTGGCACTCCCAGGTTGCGGGTAACCGTGCTATCGGTGAGGTCGCGTTGCATGCGGCTCACGGGCAGCTTGTGGCTAAGGTGCTCCAGTATGGCGTTGGCCAAGCCGAGGTTTCCTTCAGCATTCTCGAAGTCGATAGGGTTCACCTTGTGCGGCATGGCAGAGGAGCCCACCTCCCCAGCCTTGATGCGCTGCTTGAAGTACTCCATGCTGATATATGTCCACATGTCGCGGCACAGGTCGAGTAGCACCACATTGAGTCGCTTGCAGTTGTCGAGGTAAGCCGCCAGGTCGTCATAGTTTTCTATCTGCGTGGTGTACTGTTGTCGCTGCAGGCCTAAGGAGTCGGCCACGAACTTGTTGCCAAACTCGCGCCAGTCAATATCGGGGTAGGCCACGCGGTGCGCATTGAAGTTGCCCGTAGCGCCTCCAAACTTGGCTCCGAACGGTATCTGCTCAAAGTAGCGCAGTTGCTTGCGCATCCTGTAGGCGAACACCATGATCTCCTTGCCCAGATTGGTGGGCGAAGCTGGTTGGCCGTGGGTGTGTGCCAGCATCGGTATCTGACTCCATTCGGCAGCGCAACGCTCCAGATGCTCCACAACTTGTTCATAAGCGGGCAACAGCACCTCCTCGTGGCACTCTTTCATCGAAAGGGGCACTGCCGTATTGTTGATGTCCTGCGAGGTCAGGCCAAAATGCACATACTCCTTCACATCCTGCAGTCCCAGCGCATCAAACCGACGCTTGATGAAGTACTCTACAGCCTTCACGTCGTGGTTCGTCGTCTGCTCTATCGTTTTCACCTCGGCCGCATCCTGCTCGGAAAAGTCGCGGTAAATGTCGCGAAGGCGGTCAAACACCGCAGCGTCCACCTGTTCCAACCGTGGCAGAGGCAGCTTGCACAGCGCTATGAAGTACTCTATTTCCACTCTCACGCGATAGCGTATGAGTGCTTGCTCAGAGAAGTAATTTTGCAGACGGTCGGTTTTGCTTCTGTAGCGTCCGTCGATGGGGGAAATGGCAGTAAGTGGGGACATCATGTTGTTGTAATCGATTTGGATTGAAGTAATTCTTGGTAATACTGTGTAGATGAGCCTATGCACCACCCGTTGGCTCAGTGCCGTGCGGTGCGCACCGTTTCGGCTACCGCGCTGCCTCATCTGCCACGGAGGTGCTGCAACATTATGGGCTATAGGGTACTATTCATAAAGGTGTGCTTGGACAACAGTTTTTCTATCTTCTTGTTGGTGCAGGCATCGGTAAGTGCTTTGGCGTACATGGTATTGTGCATGTCCGTACCCAGCAATTCCACCCAGCCGGCCTCTATATACTCAAAGCCACGATGCATCGCACCCTCGCCATAAAAGCCTGCCAGCGAAAGCACATTGACCTGAAAGAGTACGCCTTGCTCCTTGAGGTTACTCAGTTCGCGCGAGTTGATGTTGTAGTAGGGGTAGCGCTCGGGGTGTGCCAGAATGGGGTCATAGCCCTTCATCATGACGTTGAACATGGTCTCCTCCACCCCCATGCGCCGTTGGTGGAGCGACAACTCGGTGAGCAGATACTTGTCGGCCACCTTAAGGCACTTGGCGTTCTCCACCAGTTCGTTGAACTTGTCGCCTATCTGGTATTCGCCTGCCACACCGGCAAGGCGTATGTCGAGGTCGTAGGACTCCACCTCGCGCTGCAAGGCATCGAAGCGTTGCCGTATGTCGTCTGCATCGTTGGGGTAGCGCGGGAAGGTGAAGTGGGGCGTGATGTATACCTTCTTATAGCCTGCATCCTGCATGGCGCGCAGGCACGCTACTGTTTCCTCTACTCCTCGCGACCCGTCGTCCACGTTCGGCACCAAGTGGCAGTGCATGTCGGTGCCGATGCATTCCAGGATTGGACGAGGGCTCTTATTTCTGTGGAACCAACTCATGAGTCTCCGTAGTGTTGTTGATGTAATTGTCGTTCAGTAGTTATTGTGTGTCGTTGGGGTTGTATGCTATTTTGTCCGTGTCGGCAAGGGGTAGTTTCCGTAGTGTCGTGTGGTGTTGGGTGCTGCGGTTTTATGGTATTCTCACTATGTCGGCACCCAGGTTGCGCAAGCGTTCGTCGATGTGTTGATAACCGCGGTCTATCTGTTCTATGTTGTCTATGCGGCTCTTACCGTCGGCAGAGAGGGCTGCAATGAGTAGTGCCACGCCTGCTCGGATGTCGGGCGACGACATGTTGATGCCACGCAACCTGTGCTCCCAGTCGAGGCCTATGACCGTGGCACGGTGCGGGTCGCACAGGATGATTTGCGCACCCATGTCAATAAGCCGGTCCACGAAAAAGAGGCGACTCTCGAACATTTTCTGGTGAATGAGCACACTGCCTTTGGCTTGGATGGCAACGACCAGAGCGATGCTGATGAGGTCGGGGGTGAACCCGGGCCAAGGGGCATCGGCCACGGTCATGATAGAGCCGTCCATGAAGCGTTCTATCTCGTATGACTCGCGTGCTGGCACATAAAGGTCTTCACCCTTCTGCCATATCTCTATGCCCAACCTACGGAATACCTGCGGTATGAGGCCGAGGTGTTCCACTTGGGCGTTCTTGATGGTGATGTCGCCCCTTGTCATGGCGGCCATTCCTATAAAGCTGCCCACCTCTATCATGTCGGCCAGCAGGCGGTGGCTGCAACCGTGGAGCGACCGCACCCCGTCAATGGTGAGCCTGTTGGAGCCCACTCCGTCGATGCGTGCCCCCATGCTGTTGAGCATGTTGCATAGTTGATAGACGTACGGCTCGCACGCTGCGTTCATGATGACGGTGCGTCCTTCGGCCATCACCGCCGCCATGACGATGTTGGCTGTGCCTGTAACGGAAGCTTCGTCCAGTAGCATGTAGGAGCCTGTCAACTTGGGAGCAGATACGATGTACCTGTTGCGTTTGCTCACCACCTCTGCTCCAAGTCGCTCCATGCCGGTGAAGTGGGTGTCCAATCGGCGACGACCTATTTTGTCGCCTCCTGGTTGATGCACCACGGCGTGCCCCAGCCGAGCCAGCAATGGCCCAAGCAGCATGATGCTTCCCCGCAGGGCGGCCGATTGTTGGGCGTACTCAGGGCTCTCAAGTGCCGACTCGTTGACCGACGAGGCGCAGAACTCGAAGGTGCGTCCGTCGGGGGTGCTTTCGGCCGTCTGGCGCACGGATACGCCCAGCAGTTGCAACAGCTCGATGAGCTTATTGACGTCGCGTATATCGGGCACATTGCTGATGGTTACCGTGTCGGTCGTGAGCAACACGGCGCATATCACCTGTAGGGCTTCGTTCTTGGCCCCCTGTGGGGTGATGGAGCCCCTTAGTCTCAAGCCACCATTGATTTCAAAACTCGCCATGTTGATGCTGCTGAAGGGTTGTTCGAGGGGTTCATCCTACGCTGACAGTCTGTGCTGCCGAAGCCGACTTCTTCTTCTTTTTCTTCTTCTTTAGGCGATGCCGAGGCTGCGGGCGGCTGGCCTACGACGTGCGACAGGGTGCTTCTGTCCTTAATGTTAACGAGCTTCACCTCCTGGGGAGAGGCTATGGTCTTGCCTGCAATGGCGTTGATTTGAGAGATGATGAGCTCATCGGTTACACTATTGTCGTTCCACTCTATGTAGGACAACTTCATCTGGTTACCAATAAGGCGTATGAGGGTGCTGCGTTCTTCGCCCTCGGGCATGGTGAGCACCTTCTTCATCATGGCCTCAACGCTGCGGCCGTAGTGGCGGAAGCGGATGTTGGTGCCGTTGCGTTGGATGCGATTGGGGCGCAACGGCTCCTTGATGGAGCGTGCTATTGGGAAGGGGGTATCCACGTCGAGCTTGAAGTCGGATGCCATCATCAGGTGGTCCCACAGCATGTGCTGGTAGTCCGCATTGTCCTTCACTGCGGGATTGACCAGCGACATCACCTCCACAATCTGTCGGGCAGCTGCGGTGCGCTTCTCACGGTCTTGTATTTTCATGGCGTACGCTATCATCTTATGGACGTTTCGCCCATAGTCTGTGAAGCGTACCTGTTCTCTCTTGGTGTTGTATTCCATGGTAGATGGGTTAGCGGTCATTGTGTATGGAGTGTCCCGTAGTGGGCTGGCCGAAGAGGCTCCCTGGTTCACCTGTGCCCCACCAGGGGTACAGGTGGTCGGCAGCTCCCTCATGATGAAATCTCAAGTCGAGGGAGAGGATGTTGTCGTGCTTGGTCTTGTAGCTAAGTGAGGCTTCGACCCCAAAGGCCGACAGGTTGGCTCCGCGTGTCCACGGCGTGGGCTGCAGAAGCGGCGACATCTGGCCTCCGACGAAGTATACCGAGGCACCTATCAGCAGGTTGTCGGCAGCCAAGTAGTCGGCAGCCACCTGCGCACCCACCAGCATGCCGCTGTTGCGACGCGGCACGAGCGGACGGTCGGCGGTTGGGTTATTGGCTATGGGCGCGGCTGTGGAGGTGGAAAACATCGAAGCCTCCGCGCTGATGTGCAACTTGTCGCTGGCGCGATAGGTCAGCGAGGGTGCCACACCCAAATAGCCCACTCCGCAGTGGCCGTCGGCCACCACACCAGTCTGTACAGCCGTATGCAGGCTCCACCGGTCGGTGCTGTCTGCTTGAGGCACAGCCTTTCCGGTCTGCGCCACGGCCACGTGTGCCACTACCATGAGGCACAGGCCGCACACCATTTTCTTCATTCGATTGGTTCCCCACATGGGTTTTGCCTTGTATTCCTTCCTTTGTAGAACGCTCCATGCACTCTTTTATTGTGCAGCAGCCGAAAGAGCTTTTGCGCGGCCGCTGCAGCCCGTCCGAAGGGGTGCGCTACTGGGCACTCTTCGGGGCAGGAGCCCCTCCCCTATCGCCCCTCATGACTTCCGCCACACGGCGCGTGCCACCACGCCCCACAACCTCACGGCCATTGCCCTTGGGAAGAGGGCTCTATGCCGTACGACACTGGCACCTATGCTGTACGGCATGCGCCCCGATGCCGTACAGCATGGGAACGAAACAACAAGTTGTAATCCAGAAGTGTAGGTGTACCGAAATGTGGGGGCTGTACGACAAGGGGGCTGATGCCGTACAGCATCAGCCCCCTTGTCCTGTAGTTGCGTGGTCCACAGAGCGCCGCTGCAATAATATCGCAGGAGGATGCAAAGGTACGATTTTTTCGGCTATCGCACCTCTTTTCTACTATTTTTCTGCTCGACCGCAGCATAGAAGAACCTTGCCGTGCTGCCATCACCCGATGAGGCAGCACGGCAAGCTGCGTTCCCAAAGAACGATGTGCTACTTTATCTCCTTCGTTTTAGGTTCCCTGTGTTCGGAACTGGCGGAGGAAACAGCGCACTGAGCAGGCTTGGCAGCATCGGTAGTAAATTCCTTGGGCGGCACTACGTAGGCATACTGGTTGATACGTCTCAACCGCGTGCACTCAGCCAAAAGGTGCTCAAACTTCTGCTTCCTCGCATCGTCGAGCAGTCCGCGATGGTACAATTTCTTGTTGTACTTCACCCAGTTGAACATTTGGGCATCTTCCTCCTTGTGCTTCGATGGGCGATGCCCCTTGGTACGCATGTAGGCCATCACCTGTTCGTAGTGATTGAGCCATAAGCCGTCTTGTGTCATGAGCGATGTGTGTGTTTAGTTTCTGAAGGGGTAGTATTGGAGTGCTCCTTGCGGCCAGCATGTGGTTGCACATCCTGCTGCACGAGGCGCAGGAACGAGGAGGGGATGGGGGTTTCGAACTCATGTTTTCTGCCCGTAACGGGGTGGATAAAGCAGAGTCGATAAGCGTGGAGAGCCAAACGCGCTATGGGAGCCTGGTCCTCCTTGTAGCCATACATGGGGTCGTGCACCACGGGATGCTTCAACTCGCGCATGTGGACACGAATCTGATTGCGTCGTCCCGTATCGAGCCGCAGCTCGACCAGCGAGTAGGGATGCCTGCTCTGCAGGGTGCGATAGTGGGTGGTGGCCAGCTTGCCACCGTTGTCTACAGGCGATGACAGCACACAGTACTGCCCGTCGGTCAGATAGGAGGTGATGCTGCCCTGCTGCGGTTCTATGGTGCCCCACACCACAGCCACATAGGCGCGGTCGTACACCCGCTCTTTCCAGTTCTCCTCAAACAGGCGGGCCACCTCCTTGCTCTTCGCCACTATCATCAAACCGGATGTGTCTCGGTCCAGTCGGTGTACCACGTGGGCGTGGCACGACTGATGGGTACGTTCAAAGTATCTATTGACCAACGATATCAACGTCGGGTCGGAAGGTTTCTTACTGTAGGAGATGAGCCCCTCGTGCTTGTTGACCACTATCAGGTGCGGGTCTTCGTACACGATGTCGTACTCGCGGTTGCTGAATCGACGGCGGTAGTCGGCCTTGACAATCGAGACTTCCATGCCGCGCACCAACGGGTAGTTGTACTGCGACGTACGGTGTCCGTCCACACAGACACAATATGCCAGCAGGTTTTTCAAGCGCGTGCGGTTCATGTCAGGAAAGCACTGGGCGAGGAAGGTCAACAACTCGACCGACTCCTGCACACGGAAGGTGGTCTTACTCGACTCGGCTTGGGGTACTTCTTTGTTGTCGGTATATCGTTTCATTGGTTCACGATGTAGTTATGTTTACTTGATAGTGGTGCAGGGAGGGCTGCTCTCTGAAGACCACTTTTCGATGGGTTTGCATTAGCCAGCGCTTGTTAGTAGCACCATGTCCCACGGCGGCGTTGATGTACCCCTCTGCTACCCAGACTGTCAGCTCGCTGGCCACAGCGAGTTCAGGACGAGCAGCAAGATACTTTTCCAGTTCGTCGCGGAAGATGGCGGTACGCACCAGGTCCTTGAAGGCCACATGGAAAGGGCCCGCAAGGTAGTCCTCTCCGTTGATAAATCCTTTGGTGGGATGCAGTCCGACCCGAAGCACATGGAGCCCCTTTTCCTCGAAAAAACACAACAATGGACTTACCCATTCCACTGCCTGCTGCAGCGTAAGGGGGGCATACGCGCCACGCCGGTACATGTGTGCCAAGCGCGTGTGTTCTATCACAAGCGTAGGGTAAATACGAACGTCCTCAGCACCCCACTCTACAAACTTCTGCGCCGTCAGCATGCTCTTTGCAGGGGTATCGCCTGGAAGGCCTACCATCATTTGCATACCCAGCCGCAATCCCGCATCGGTTACGCAACGGGCAGCCTCGGCCACCCGTGCCGAATCGTAGCCCCGCTCCACGGTGCGGAGCACCTCGTCGTCGAGTGATTGAACACCCAACTCCACCGTCTGCACCCCCATATCGCACAGCATGGCAAGGTTGTCCTGCTCAATATAGTCGGGTCGGGTGGAGAGCCGGACCGACTGAACAGAACCGCGCTTCAGATAGGGCTGTACGACACTGAGCAACCCGTACTGCACCTCGGCAGTCAGCGCCGTGAACGTGCCACCGAAAAACCCTACCTCTACCCTACTACCTGCCGCAATGGTGGACAGGTACTGCTCGATGGTGTGTCGCACCTCCTCAGTGGTGGGCAAGGTGCTATGACCCGAGATGAGGTACTGGTTGCAGTAGACACACCGAGCTGGGCACGCTTGTTCTGGAATGAAGATGGGGATGGTTCTATGGAGTTGTTTTCCCACGGGACTAATCAGAATTTAGTACTACAATTTGTTCCACGCGGAACAAATAATTACCTTATTAAGTATCAGTAGTTTTATGTGAGTTGTATTACTATCAACTTTTTGTCGTATTTTACTAACAGGTTATTTCCTCGTTTTCCGTTGTTTCGTACAGGTCCATCACACTATAGGGCACTTGCAATTCTTCGACAAACTTCATCATGTCTTTGCTGCTAATGACAAGGGATGCCCGATTGTCATTGGGGTGAAAACTGACCTTTTCTGCCTGTAGAAGATTGCGGTCGATGAACAGGGTAACGGCATGGGTCGCATCGTTGACCAGTGCAAACAGTGAGACACTGCCTGGCCTAACGCCGAGATGACGCATCAGACGCTCTGGGCTGGCGAAGCTGAGTTTGCCCTGATGAAGACGATGTTCCATATCGTGGATGTCCATCGCATGACGTGCATCCATGATAACCAAGTAGTGTTTATCGCCTTTATGATTACGAAAAAAGAGATTTTTGCATAGGGTTGTCCCCTCGCCACGGTAGTATTGCGAGGCTATTTCTATAGTGGGTGCCTCGGGATGCTCATAGTAATCGAACGGAATGCCGAGGCGAGAGAGGCATTCGTAGACTCGCGGTTGTCCTATCATCGCGCAACGATATGTAGGAAAATAGTCCTCTATTTAATGATACCAAGAGTTTTCGACATGTCAAGCATCCGTACGATGGGACGCTTGGCAGCCTCAATAAGTTGCTCATCCATCACTATCTCGGGACTCTCATCCCGTAGGCATTCATAGAGTTTCTCGAGCGTGTTGAGCTTCATGTATGCACAATCGTCGCATGCACAGCTCTTGTCATCGCGTAGGGTGATGAACTCTTTATCGGGGTTTTCGCGCTTCATCTCGAACAGAATACCCGTTTCGGTGGCCACGATGAAGCGGTGGCTGTCGGACTTTTTGATGAAGGAGAGCATGGCTTTGGTAGAACCAATAAAGTCGGCCACCTCAAGCAGTGCAGCGTTGCACTCGGGGTGCGCAATGACGGGCGCATCGGGGTTGGCAGCTTTCAGTTGCAGGATAGCTTCGGCTTGCATGGCGTCATGAACCGTGCATACTCCATTCCATAGAAGCATGTTTCGTCCTGTAACACGGTTGATGTAGCCGCCCAAGTTCTTGTCGGGCGCAAAGATAATCTTTTGGTCGTCGGGCAGTGCGCGCACTAATTTCTCAGCATTGCCAGATGTACAGATAAGGTCACTGAGGGCTTTTATCTCGGCTGAGCAGTTGACATAACTTATGACCATGTGGTCGGGGTGCTGAGCCTTAAAGGCGGCAAAGTCAGAAGCCTTGCAGCTTTCGGCCAGGGAGCAGGAGGCTTCCATGTCGGGCAGGAGCACCTTTCTACTTGGATTTAGGATTTTGGCCGTTTCAGCCATGAAATGTACACCGCAGAACACTATGATGTCCGCAGTAGCCTCCTGCGCCTTTTGCGCAAGGGCGAGGCTGTCGCCTACGTAGTCTGAAAGTTCTTGTATCTCGTGTCTTTGATAGTAATGGCCAAGGATAACGGCATTCTTCCTCTTCTTGAGTTCGAGAATTGCTTCTCGGATATTGTTGTTACTCATAACGTTGTAATACTTGTTTGAGTCAGTCAAAGTATGCAAATTTACTAATAAATTTCAACCTGTTCCGTACGGCTTCTTGTCCTACGATCTTATGCAACGGGAGCAATGGTGTAGTGTGAGTGATGTATGGGTACTACGGCTCGCTATATATATAAATATGTATCTCTTTATATAAAGAGTATTCTATTATGTTTTATGGATGTCAATATAGTGGATAAAGTTGCAAGAGGCTGTAAGCTATAGAGTAGGGTCGGGATAAGTGAAGTGTAAAAAATCTGATTAAGTCCTCTTTTGTTCACGTGTTGATAAGCTTGAAAAGAAGTTCACACGTTGTTGAAAGGTTATTCTTGGAGAGTAAACAAGGTGATGTGGAAATCTTGTAAGCATCAATAAGGCAGTGAGGTGCGGAAGGGTGTGGAGAAAAAGGGAAAAACATCATGTGAGTAGAGATGAAAGAATTATGTTTTTGGAGTAACTTTGCAATCTATTTGTTTTTATCAACACCAGTTGTAGATGAAAGAAATTATAGCTATAGCGTGTGACCACGCTGGCTTTGGGCTAAAAAAGGAAGTGGTGTACCACTTGAAAGAACATGGATTTGAAGTGCAGGATTATGGCACTGATGGTGAACAAAGCGTGGACTACCCCGACTATGCGCATCCTCTTGGGAAAGCTATCGAAGGTGGTGAGTACAAGAGAGGCATTGTTATATGTGGAAGTGGCAACGGAGTGCAGATGACAGTGAATAAGTATCCGCATGTGCGGTGCGCGTTGTGTTGGAATGAAGAGCTGGCAGAGTTGGCTCGGAGACACAACGACGCGAATGTGCTGTCGCTACCCGCAAGGTTTATAGACAAGGAGTTGGCCTTGATGATAGTGGATAGATTTCTGTCTACGCCGTTCGATGGTGGAAGACACCAACGCAGGGTGGAGAAAATCAGTGAACTGTTGGCACGTTAGTGAACAACATGTTGTAGAAGATGGGAAAAGCAGCGGATGGATATGAGTTGTTTTTGAGCAGGGCACGTCAGCATGCGGAGAAGAGTAGTAGCCGTTCGGTAGAACAGTTGTGTGGCTCTCAATGTGCTGAAGAGTGCAACAAGGAGTTGGGAAGTTACTTGGCTGGTGTGCATGCATCGGTTCTAACTCGTTTGGATGAGGTGCTGAAGCAGTTCGAGAAATCCTTTACCTCACCTCGCACGGTCATTAAGTGGTGTAGCGACTATCAAGATGTGTTTCTGCAACTTCGCACTTTGGTGAGTGAGGTTGGTTACCGTTCGGTGTGCTTTCCACAGTATGATTTGGTAGAAAACTCTCCTTTCGACCGTGGACTCTTCTGCGAACTTGGGTTGCGCTATTTCATTAATGATGAAGGACTTTCAATCAGCGATGCAGGTGATATGCAGCTCTTTCTGGCCGACGCAGTGTTTGCCGACCAGGGCACGATGCTGCTGAGGAGTATGAGTCCGCACGCCTTGGAGCTCTACAACAACACTCATATAAAGATAGTTTTTGCCACCATCAGTAGTGTGTATGAGGTCGAGCAGGACGCGGAGGTGTTTGAAGCTGTGAAGTGTGCTTGTGAGCAGACAACAGAAGGCATGACTCTGCTGAGCAAGTCGGCAATGGCGGGTGTTACGTACCTATTTCTTGTGGACAACGGTCGCAGCAAAATGTTGCCGCTAAGCGAAGGGCGCAACGTACTGTCTTGTATTGAATGCCGAAGGTGTGAGGAGGTTTGCCCCGTGGCTCAATTGGCGGGAGCCGATGCATATAATAATGTATTCACAGGTCCCGTAGGTTCGGTGGTGTTGCCTTATATGGAAAACGTTGTAGAATACGGATATGCGCCGTTCGCGTGCACCATGTGTGGTGTCTGCGAGGAGGTGTGTCCGATGCAGTTGCGCTTGCGGGATATGATAGTGGAGTCGAGGTCAACCCTCGCTTCAAATAGACAGTTAGATGTCCAAACGCAGGAATATATGCGCACTATTCAAAGACTGTTCTTGGACAGGAAGCATCAGAATAGACATCTACGCTGGAAACGGCTACTCAGTTTTTTCAACACCAAGCATCACAACGGCCTTGCCAAGTATTATCATCTGCCGAGTTCTACCTTCAACACACAGGCATGTAAAAAGGTGCAATAGACAAATGTTTAGAAACAACTGTGTATGGACAATCTCCTGAACGATAATATAATTGAAGAACTACGAACTATATATACATGTCTTGACCATACTTCGCTTTCAGACACCGACACTGAGCGGTCGGTAGTGCAGTTTTGCGAGGAGACGCTTCGTATGGCGGAGTCGACTCCCAACGCTGGCCATGTGGCATCGGTATGTGTTTATCCGTTGTTTGCAGGTGCTGCCAGTAGAGTGCTCAAGGGAAGTGGCATCAAGGTGGCAGCCGTAGCAGGTGCTTTCCCTACAGGTCAGTCTCCTTTAGAGATCAGAATAAGTGAAATACACAACGCTTTAGACCATGGAGCCGATGAAATAGATACCGTTATTCGCCGTGGACTCGTGCTCGAAGGCAACATTCAGCAGGCTGAGGATGAACTGTATGCCATCCGCGAAGCTTGTGGAACAAGCACGCTCAAGGTGATTATCGAAACGTGCCAACTACCGACCGAGCAGTTGGTGCGTACAGCCACCGAGTTGGCCATCCACTGTGGGGCCGATTTTGTCAAGACATCTACGGGCAAATCTACTGCGGGTGCGACGCTCGACGCGTCGCAAATTATGATAGAAACCCTTGAGAAGTACTATCAAGAGACTGGAAAAATTGTGGGTTTTAAGGCGGCTGGAGGCATATCTACCCCTGACCAGGCATATTCTTACTTTAGGATGTGCAAGCATTTACTCAGCAAAAAAACTTTTCCTTCTCAGGTATTTAGAATTGGAACCAGTAGGCTTACACCTCTCCTTCTCCAATATTTAACGGCGTAGCTGCCTGTTAATTGACTATTTATTCGTACCTTTGCACGTTAATATATCGTAATTTTAGATGAAACCGCTTCAACAGAAACTCGCCCGCTACACCGAACCTCAAAAGGTGAAACGCCAGGGCGTGTATCCTTATTTCCGTGTCATTTCGAGTGATCAGGATGCAGTAGTTACTATGGATGGCAAACGAGTACTGATGCTCGGCTCAAATAGTTATCTGGGTCTTACCAACCATCCTAAGATAAAAGAGGCTGCGATTGAAGCTACGCGCAAGTATGGCACAGGATGTGCAGGCTCCCCTTTCTTGAACGGCACACTCGACATCCATATAGAGCTTGAACAACTCATGGCAGAGTTCCTCCACAAGGACGGTGTGATGCTTTTCTCGGCAGGTTTCCAGGCCAATTCGGGCACCATCCCCGCCATTACCGGTCGAGGAGACTACGTGATATACGACGAGATGGACCACGCTTCCATTATCGAGGGACGCCGACTCACCTTTGCTGAAACGCTGAAATACAAGCACGGAAGTATGGAAGACTTGGAGCGTGTGCTCCAACGCTGTCCTCTTGATGCGGCTAAACTTGTGGTTACTGACGGCGTGTTCAGTATGGAAGGTGATGTGGCTAAACTGCCGCAAATACACGAATTGTGCGACAAGTATAATGCCACTCTCATGGTGGACGAGGCTCACAGTCTCGGTGTCTTTGGACGTGAAGGACGTGGAGTGTGCGACCACTTTGGCTTGCTTGAAAGCACCGAAGTCGTAATGGGTACATTCTCTAAGTCATTGGCTGCCATAGGTGGTTTCGTGGCATCGGATGCTGAGACTATCAACTGGATGAAGCACAACGTACGGCCATATATATTCACAGCCAGTATCGCCCCAGCAGCAGCAGCTTCAGTGATAGCAGCTATGAAAATCATGAGGTCAGAGCCTGAACGTCAAGAGAATCTGTGGCGTGTTACCAACTATGCACTTAAGTGTTTCCGTGAGGCAGGATTCGAAATAGGCCACACCGAAACACCCATCATACCGCTCTATGTGCGCGACGACCCAAAGACATTCCAGGTTACACGCATGTTGCTTGACGAAGGTGTCTTTGTTAATCCGGTCGTATCCCCTGCAGTACCACCTAAAGACACTCTGATACGTCTGTCCTGGATGGCCACACATACCATAGAACAAGTTGACTATGCTGTGGATAAGGTAGTCAAGTGCTTCAAGAAACTTGACCTGCTGAAGTAGCCCCTTATCCCCTCTCCTACTCACTCAATTCCGTTGCATGGAAGCCATAGATATCGTACAAGTTACCACACGAAGACAACTACGTGCATTTATTAAATTCCCCAACGTTTTATTCAAAGATGTAGAGACTTACATCCCCCCTCTCAATCGTGATGAGCTGGCCATCTTGACCCCCAAGAATCCTTCATGGGAGCATAGCCGCTGCAAGATGTGGCTTGCCTACCGCGGAGGCAAGGTTGTGGGTCGCGTTGCCGCTATCATCAACGACAGCGTCAATACGCATTGGAACAAGCGGTCGGTGCGCTTTGGCTGGTTTGATTTTGTGGAGGATATCAATGTGTGTACGGCACTGCTTGACCAAGTGAAGCAGTTTGGCCGCGATAATGGAATGACGGACATCGAAGGTCCTATGGGTTTTACCGACATGGACAAGGAGTGCTGGGTTATAGACAACTTTGATGCGCGCCAAAACTCAACGACACTCTACAATCCAAAGTACTACATCGACTTTATAGAGCAACTGGGCTATAGCATTGTGTGCCGCTGGCAGCAGTACAAGATGCCTGCAAGTCAACCCATACCCGACAAGGTTGCACGCATCAATGAACTGATACTTAATAAGTATAACCTTAGGCTACTGAAGTTCAAGAAGCGCAAAGAAGTCTACCCTTACGCACGGAAGTTCTTCTATACTCTTAATAGTTCGTTCGGTGAACTGTTCGATTTCGTCCCACTTACGGAACGGGAAATCGATGTTTACGTAAAGGAATATTTCCCCTTTGTCAACCTCGAATTTGCCAATTTCGTAGTCGATAAGGACGACAATCTGGTGGGTTTTGGACTTAGCATCCCCGATCTGGCACCCGCCTACAAGAAGGCCAACGGGCGTCTTTTCCCGTTCGGTTGGTACTACATCCTAAGGGCATTGCGTAAGTTTGACACCATCGACCTGCTTCTTAACGGTGTGCATCCGGACTGGCAGAAAAGAGGGGTGCACTCCATCTACTACGCCGAAATGAATCGCAATGCAATAAAGCACCACGTAAAGACTGCTTATACTAATCCACAAATCATTGGCAATGAGGCTGAGAAGATTTGGGGTACACAGTATGATACCGACCCACTCATGACCCGTGCGGTGTTCGCCAGGTCGATAGATTGAGTGCTGCTGCGAGTGTTTTTTCGCACTCCCCTACCCCACCGAGCGTACAGCTGGTGGGGTTTTCTTTTGCTGAACGAGGAATTATGCAGCCAGGAGGAAAGAACCATGATGCAGTCCATTATATATTTGGTTGTTCGGCTAAAAATGAGTAACTTTGCAGAACTGAACAGAATGATGCTGAACTATGGAACGTATTACCATTCAGTCGGATATTGCTGAGATAAGTAAAGTCGAGTCTTTTGTCAGCAACATTTGCGATAATCACAATCTGGACCGATACTTCGCTTCTATCACCATGGCAGTGGTAAGTGCTGTGGACAATGCCATACGGCATGGTAATCATTCTGTCAAGGAGAAGAAAGTTGTTATCGAAAGTGCTGTGGTGCGAGGTGGTATCTCGTTCTCTGTAGAGGACGAGGGCGAGGGCTTCGACTATCAGCATCATGGACATATTGACGACGACGCAACAGGTAATGGCATGATAATGATGCGTATGCTTGCCGATGAAGTAGAGTATTCCGAAGGAGGTAGAAGGGTTAACATGCTCTTTGCCGTCAGCGGAATCGACGAGGCCCTTGCGAACCAGCGTTGCCGCGTGCTCAAGCAGTTTTCTCCTGCTCAAGTGCTCAATGTGTAGCAGTCTTCTTGTTTTTTCTTATGTGCGTTGCGTAGTAAGCACCCTTGTGCAGTGGTGTGGCGGTTCTATCCCCCTGTTTTCCGTATTGGAAAGAGGGGAGGGGGTCTCGTGTCTCATGGGGAAGTGTAACTGTGTCTCATGGGGAGGAGCCCTCATGTCTCCTGGGGAGAGGCGCACATGTTGTAATGTTGATTTTTTTAACTTGGTAATGAAATGCAGCAAATATTGAAGTACATCTTTTCTGGTCTCGGGCTGGCCATGGGCATGGCCGTCTTGGTCATCATGATTGTTTCCGAACAGCCCGACATCAAAACCATGGTGCTCCTATTGGCATTGGGCATGGCCTCACAGGGCATTTGCCTTATCGACCAGATTAGCGAGAAGCAGGAGAAGGACAAAGAAGGCTAAGTTTATCGCTTCGAGAATTGCTCGACGGCGACCTGGTGGTCGCTGAGCGAAAACGAAGATGCTCATTTCGACGAATATTTATATTTTAGTACTTATAAATAAATGTAGTTCACTATGTTATTCTGCTTAGAGCGGCATGCAATATTGAACTGCTGAAAAATGATTACACCCCAGTACAGCTATGACTATAAGTTTCCAAGTGGAAGATGTACGTTTCTCTCTTCCGGAACGCCAACGTTTCAAGAAGTGGATACGTGAAACTGTTGAGGAACACGGCAAGAAGGTAGGGGAGATAGGCTATCTCTTCTGCAGCGACGAGTACATCCTCGAAGCGAACCGCACTTACCTCGACCACGACACCTATACCGACATCATTACTTTCGACTATGTGGAGGGCAACATTGTCTCGGGCGATATCCTTATCAGCATTGACCGCGTGCGCGACAATGCCGAGCAGTTTGGTGTGCCTTTTGAGCAAGAGTTGCGTCGCGTAGTCATCCACGGAGTGCATCATCTGCTTGGCCAGGGCGACAAGAGCCCGGCCGAGGCGGCCGAAATGCGTCAGCGCGAAGATGCTTCGCTCTTGTGGTGGGAACGTCAGGATAGCGAATGTTAGAAATAAGTCTATTTTTATTACTGTTTCACAAGAAACAGGTGCGGAAAGAACTCTTGGATAGTTTGTTCAATTGTCTGTAACAGGTCATATTGAGGACTCGGTACCTTTTCATTCAAGTGTTGTAAGCCTATGTCTATACAGTGGGAGAAGTATGATGTTGTAGTAGTTGGCGGAGGCCATGCTGGGGCAGAAGCTGCTGTGGCTTCGGCTCGGATAGGATGTAGCACACTGCTGATTACCCAAAAGATTGAGGCAGTGTGTCGTATGTCGTGCAACCCAGCTATGGGTGGCGTTGCGAAAGGGCAAATTGTTCGAGAGATTGATGCTTTGGGCGGTTGCTCAGGCATCATCACAGACTTATCTACCATACAGTTTCGCATGCTCAACAGGTCCAAAGGTCCTGCTATGTGGAGCCCCAGGGCGCAATGCGACAAGGATCAGTTTTCGCTGCACTGGCGTCAACTTCTTGAGCAAACGCCGCATCTCTCTCTCTGGCAGGACGAGGTGGTAGACCTCATTGTTCGGCAAGGCAGGGTAGAAGGAGTGCGTACACGCATTGGTTTAGAGATACCTGCACGTGCAGTGGTGTTGACCAACGGCACTTTTCTCGAGGGACGTATGCACATCGGCGAGTGGTCGCACGAGGCAGGGCGCATTGGCGAAGAGCCATCGGTAGGGCTCTCGGCTCGTTTGCGCGAACTGGGCTTCGAAGTAGGACGTTTGAAGACGGGCACCCCGATGCGTGTCAACGGACGCACGGTCGACTTCTCCCGTCTCGAGGAGCAGCCGGGCGACGAGTGCCCAGGCAAGTTCTCCTTCTCCAACACTGTCTCTGTGCAGCAGCAACGCTCTTGTTATCTGGCATATACAAATCTTCATACCCATGATGTGCTTCGCACAGGCTTCGACCGTTCGCCTATGTTTGCAGGTCGCATACAGGGTCGTGGGCCGCGCTATTGTCCATCCATCGAGGACAAGCTCGACCGGTTTGCCGACAAAGAACGCCATCAACTTTTTGTTGAGCCAGAAGGACGGTCTACGCTGTCCTACTATTTGAACGGATTCTCGTCGTCGTTGCCCCTCGAGGTACAACTTGAGGCGCTCCGCACCATCGACGGTTTTGCTAATGCCCGTATCTTGAAGCCTGGCTACGCTATAGAATATGACTATTTTCCGCCCACCCAATTGTCCTATACTCTTGAGAGCAAGATAGTTGATGGTCTGTTTATGGCTGGTCAAATCAACGGTACCACGGGCTACGAAGAGGCGGCCTGCCAGGGATTGATGGCGGGAATCAATGCGGCGCTCAAGGTGCAGGAGCGCGCTCCCTTTGTGCTTAACCGCACACAGGCTTATATTGGAGTGCTGATAGACGACTTGGTAACCAAAGGTGTAGATGAGCCTTACCGCATGTTCACGTCGCGTGCCGAGTATCGTATCTTGCTCAGACAGGACAATGCCGATGAGCGTCTTACGCCGCTGAGTTACGCGTTGGGGTTGGCATCGGACGAACGGATGCGCCGTGTGGAGCAGAAGGTGGAGGCTCGTCGGGGTCTGACGGAGGCGCTGCAGCAGCTCTCTGTGGCACCGTCCGAGGTCAATGAGGCGTTGGAATCCTACGGGTCGCAGCCGCTACAACAGCATGTGCGGCTCGAAAACCTGCTCTTGCGTCCCGAACTTGACATGCAGAAGTTGCAGCAGCTGAGTGCTGACTTGCAGACGGCGGTGCTGGCTGTGCCAGAAGCGATGCGTGAGGAGGTGGTCGAATCTACCGAGATTGCGCTGAAGTATCAGCGCTATATAGAGAAGGAACGTGTGGTGGCGGAGCGTATACTGAAGTACGAGGATGTGCCGCTGCCGCCAGACTACGACTACTTCTCTCTGTCGGCGCTCTCTTACGAGGCGCGTGAGAAACTCACCAAGATGCGTCCGCAAACGCTGGGTCAGGCGTCGCGCATCAGCGGGGTGTCGCCTGCTGATGTATCGGTGCTGATGATATACCTGTGCCGGTAGGGTGCTACGGTGTGCATGGGGAAGTAGAGGTTCTCTCTGCTAAAAGTTATAGTGCAATAGTCCGCCTGTCGTGATGCAGGTTTGCAGGTGTCGTACGGCAAGGAGAAAAGATGCCGTACGACAAGGGGGTCTATGCCGTACTGCTGAGGGGCTGATGTCGTACGGTATGGAGGCATGTGCTGTACGACACTTGAAGGGGGTGTCGTACGGCAGTTTTATTGGTTGTAGTAGGGGTGATGACAGGGCTGATCTACGGGAGGAGGCAGGCGGTGCTTGAGGGCAACGTTTCCTGTGGAACAATCGGCGTAAAGCTCATGGAACAAGACGATTGAACTTCTTGGGCGCGTTTTATGCATCTTTTGCACTAAAACGCATGGAACATGGTTCTTAGTCGCCCATAAGGGGCAACGATAGCAGGTAGTCCTTCGTTTCGGGGCCGAGGTTGAACAGAAGGTCGATGATGCTGAGGTTGGGCAGGAAGGGTTGGCGGCCTGTGAAGACTTGGGTGTATGGCGGCAGGGGGCAGGGGGCTACGTAGTGCTTGGTGGTGATGGTGGAGCGCAGGTCGCCGACGAGGCCTCCGTTCGCGTCGCGCGATGCGCCGTTGGTGCATGCGGCGTCGGGTGGCAGGAAATCGGTGCTGAGACCGATGGGGCAGTTGATGCCTATCCTGCGGCAGAGGCAAGCCAGCAGCGCGTCGTTCAGCGTGAGCAGCGTGGTGTGCGGAGCGAGCAGCGTGCGCTGCAACTCGTCTTTGTAGTAGAGGAAGAAGGGTGCAGCACTGTAGGCCGACTCTATGGTGCGCCAGTGTCGTACTGGCCAAGCCTCGGCGTAGTTCAGCTCGATTTCGTGGGTGCGAGTGCGGTTGCCGAAGGGGCGGTGCAGCGGGATGCTGAGGGCGAGGCTTCCCTGCGGTGTGCCTATCAGGGTGCGGTTGCGGAGCGTCTGCTTGGGGAACGTTTCATATTGCTCAATGACCACATGGGAGGCCTGTGCCACGCAGGCCATGTAGGCCACCGAGGGCAGATAGGCCGTGGAGAGGAGCAAGTAGGGGAGGGGCGTCGTGGCTGCTGTGGGGGTGCTCATTGGCCGAAGGTGATGGTGCAGAGTTTGCCAGCGTCGAAATAGAAGTCGATGTTCGCTTCGGGGAACGACACACGGCGTTCGCCCCAGGGTTCCTGCTCGACATCCTCTTCGAAGAAGCCGTGGTCGGTCATTATTTTTACAAGGTCGCGTTCGGTGAGGGGGAACACCTCGAGCCCGAAGAGGGTGCAGTCGGGGTTGGCCACATCCACGCATTGCAGCTCGGGGTTCTCGTTTTCGAAGAAGAGACTTGTCTGAAGCTGGTCGTAGTGCAGCACGGTGGTAGGCTCGTTGGCCAGGTTGTCGATGCTTTCTACGCTGTCGGCTTCGCCCCAAAGTTCAACGACCTGCTCTACAGGCATGCCGAAGCGTAGCGCCCCCAGTCCTTGATGAATCAGTATGTCGGTTTTGGCTGTTTCCATGTGGTGTAGTACTGTTTTGTGGTTGTATGAGTTCTGTGCAGCAAAGGTACGACTTCTTTTCCAAATGATGTTTTTCGGAGGAGCAGCGGCCGAAGTCCGCGGTTGGGCTGTATTTTGTAAAGGGCTGATAGGTATTGTGTTGTTGATTGGAAGATGAAAATGTGAGGTTAATTTTTGTTTATGTCGTTGCCCTCCGAGGGGCGAGGATTATGGCTGTGAGTGGCCGACACGTCGATTTATTTGCGTAACTTTGCAACTAAATTTGAAGCACCGTTTCCGCAACGCGAGTGGGAGGCTCAGAGGGGGAGAAGAGGCTATGTGCGGTGGCGTGTGCTGCTCTGGGCAAGAAGAATTACAACACAATATTGCGCAATATGAAGGATATATTCGAAAGGATTAAGGAGTCGACAGGTGGCCCGCTGGGTCAATACCGTAAGTTGGCCGATGGTTATTTCTACTTCCCCCACCTCGAGGGTGAACTGGGACCGGAAATGACATTCAATGGTAAGAAGGTTCTGAACTGGAGCCTCAACAACTACTTAGGACTGGCCAACAACCCAGAGGTAAGGGCAGCCGACGAGGAAGGCACGCGTCGGTGGGGTTTAGCCTATCCGATGGGGGCTCGCATGATGTCAGGAAACACCTACCTGCACGAGGAGGTAGAAGCTATGCTGTGCGAGTACACGCATAAGAAACATGGGTATCTGCTCAACTTCGGTTATCAAGGCCAGATTAGCATCCTCGACACCATCGTAGGTCTGCGTGATGTCATTGTCTACGACAGTGAGGCACACGCCTGCCTCATCGACGGTTTCCGTGTTACGGGCGCAAAGCGTTTCAAATATCAGCATAACGACATAGAGAGTCTGCGCAAGCAGCTTAAGCAAGCTACTGCAGTGGCCGAGCGTCAAGGCGGTGGAATATTGGTGGCTACAGAGGGCGTCTATGGTATGGAAGGCGACCTGGGCGCACTCGACAAGATAGTGGCTCTCAAGAAGGAGTTCAACTTCCGCATTCTCATTGACGATGCGCATGGCATGGGCGTCATGGGGCCCGAGGGGCGCGGCACGCACACCCACTTCCATTGCGAAGATGAGATAGACCTCTACTTCTGTGCTTTCGCCAAGACGATGGCCATCATCGGCGGCTTCATTGGCTGCAATGATCCGGACATCATCACTTATCTGCGCTTCAACATGCGCAGCCAAATCTATGCCAAGAGCCTTCCGATGCCCATCGTATGGGGTGTGAAAAGACGCTTGGAAATCATCAACCAACACCCCGAATACCGTGAGCGTCTGTGGGAACTCTCCAATTATCTGCAGAAGTCGCTCAAGGAGGAGGGCTTCAACACTGGTGTAACCGAATCGCCCGTCACCCCAGTGTTCTTCCCCGGCGACGTCAACCAGGGCACCAATGTCGTGGTGGATTTGCGCGAGAACTACGGTATATTCTGCTCCATAGTGGTCTATCCGGTGGTTCCCAAAGGACAGATTATGCTGCGCATCATCCCGACAGCTGTACATACACGCGAACACGCCGACCGCACACTGAGTGTGTTCCGCGAGGTGAAGAAAAAACTGGACGCAGGCGAGTACAACAAGCCTATGCCCGATATGCACCTTATCAAGAATCAGTAATAGCACAGGTGTGATGCGGCCATGACACAGGCAGCTGCGGTCGTGCGGTGGAAGAGACCAGGTACGGAGGTGGCTGCATGTGTCGTGGTGTAGCGTTGCGCGAAGGATTGACAACCTGCGCAGCAGTGCAGGTCTGTAGCGTGTGGAATAATGTATTGTGAATGCGCAACGCACCTGTGAACATGCAACTTGGCGGAGTGCACAGCACCTCCGCATAAATTCGAATAGCGATGAGCAAATACCAGTTAGTGTGTAAGAAGTGTGGCAAAATCGTGGGCGACTTTGCTACGTGGTTCGCACAGGACCAGAAGTGCAGTTGCGGAAGCAACCATGCCGAGGTGCAGTATCCGGAGGCTGACTTTGCCGTGATGGAGGAGGTTGCCAGTGGCGCACCCGACTCGTTCTACAACTATTTTGACTACTTGCCGCTGTCATCACGCGTCAATATAGTGAGCTTGGGCGAAGGAGCCATACCTATGGAGCGGTGGGAACATCTTGAACGCTATGCACAGAGACAGTGTGGTATAGACTGCGAGGTGTACGTCTACCGCAACGACTTGAACCGAGGAACTGGCACCTTCAAGGACATCAGCGCATCGCTTGCTGCCTCGGTGATGAAGGAGCACGGGGTGAGGGAGTATTGCCTGGCCAGCACTGGTAATGCGGGCATTGCGTACGCCACCTATCTGGCTAAGGCTGGGGTGGGATTTACCGTGTTCACACCAGAAAATGTGGAGGATGACACTCTGCTGGCACTTCAAAGCACAGGGCAACGCGTCATGGTGTCGAGAGGCAACTATGGCGATGCTAAACGAGAAGCAGCTGAATATCATACGGAAAAGCATGTAATGATTTCGGCTGGCAATATTGACCCACTGCGCGTAGAGTCGAAGCGCACAATGGTGTTTGAATGCCTGCGACAACTGGGTGGCATGCCCGATGTGTACATGCAGGCCGTGGCGGGTGGTACGGGTCCGATAGCATTTGAGAAGGGTTTCCGCGACCTTGCTCCAACACATCCGAACCTGCGCATGCCGCGTATGATACTGGTGCAGCAGGACACATGCGACCCTATGGTACGAGCTTGGGAACGTGCTCGTAAAGAGGGATTTCCGCAAGGCTACGAAAAGAACTATGAAGCACTGGCAGATGTGCATACGCGCATCTCTATTCTCACGGCTGCCAACCCGGGCATGTACCCCATTGTGGCACCGATAGTGCGCAATAGTGGTGGCTCTTTTGTGCGTGTGAAAGAGAGTGGACTGCCCCTGTTGGGCAAGGAGATGATGTCGGAACGTGGTGTGCTGCTTGGCCCAGCTTCAGCAGTGTGCTATGCAGGATTCTACGAGGCATGCAATGAGGGACTTATCCATTCGGGCGACCGAGTGTTGCTCAATACGGGTGAAGGCTCGGCACGTGCTGCGTGGTATCGTCAAGAGGTGGAAGCTCTTTAGAACAAGACTATTGCGAATTGACGCAACGGAATCGACGACTGTTGTAAAGAGGTGTTAGACCGAAAGTGTGGACATGAAGACATTGAAAGGCAAGACGATTTGGATAACGGGTGCCAGTAGCGGTATAGGCGAAGCCGTGGCCTACGAGTGTGCCAGACAGGGGGCGCGCGTGATTGTAACGGCATTGGAGGCTGATTTGCTCCAAGGAGTGGTGGCAAAATGCAAAGAGTTTGGCGCGGCCGACGCAGCATCTTTGCCGTTTGACCTCAGCCGGACTGACGAGCTTAGCGAACTGGCAGACAGTGCATGGCGTCAGTTTGATGGCATTGATGTGCTCTACAACAATGCTGGTATCAGTCAGCGTGGAACCACCATCGAAACACAAATGAACGTGATTCGCAAGGTGATGGATGTGGATTTCTATGCACCCGTAGTCCTCACCAAAACGATATTGCCACGGATGGTGCAGCGTGGTGGTGGTCAGCTTGTTGTTACGACAAGCATAGCTGGTTGTTTCGGCTTCCCGTTGCGGTGCGCCTACTCGTCGGCGAAACATGCGCTGTATGGCTTTTTCGAAACGGTGCAGGCGGAAACCTACGAGCAAGGCATCCGTGTAACCATTGTGTGTCCAGGTAGGGTGCAGACCAACATTTCGCGCTATGCACTTGAGAAAGACGGTACTCGCCATGGTAAACTGGATGCCGGACAGGCCGGCGGTGTTACACCAACCCAGGCGGCTCGCAAGATAGTGAGAGCCATCAACAAGCAGAAACGCGAGGTGCTCGTGGGTAGAAAAGAACTGCTGATGGCCTATATTAAGCGGTTCTTCCCGGGGCTATGCGCACGGCTGTCGCGCAAAATCAGCCCGATGTAGCATCATAACAACCATACTTTCAGGGTAAAAAGCGAAGCGTGGAACATTCACATCTGTGTGAGTGCTCCACGCTTTTCCTTGAGAGCAAGGGTTTGATGGCTACACTATTGAAGAGTGCTCCTCATAGTGAAGGGCAATGCTGTCGAGCAGTTGCATCACCTCGTCGGCTGTGGTGAGGGTAACCAATTGTTGACGAAATGGTTTAAAGTTGTGCAGTGCACGGAAATAACCACTGTAGTGTTTCCTCATTTCGAGAACAGCTACACGCTCTCCCTTGAAGTGGATGGCCTCTTGTAGATGTCTCTTACATACTTCGCAGCGTTCTGATACCATGATAGTTCTCGGCTTATGGCCGTTGAGAACAGCGCGAGATTGCTCGAATATCCACGGGTTCCCAATGGCGGCACGCCCAATGAGGACACCGTCTACCCCGTAGCGTCGTTGCATCTCGGCTGGTTCGGAAGGATGAGTGATGTCGCCGTTTCCAAACACGGGAATGCGCATGCGTGGATTCTCCTTGACACGGCCAATTAGCGTCCAGTCGGCCTGCCCCGTGTACATTTGTGTTTTGGTGCGGCCATGAATGGCAAGGGCTGCAATACCAATGTCTTGCAACCGTTCGGCTAATTCGCAAATGGGTTTGTTGTTTGCGTCATAGCCAAGACGCGTTTTGACGGTGAGAGGGTAGGGTTCTGCCCGACGGACTAAGGCGGCGGTGATAGCGACCAACTTGTCGGGGGTGAGGAGCATGCCGCTGCCAGCCCCACGTCCAGCCACCTTGCGCACGGGGCAACCCCAGTTGATGTCGATGAAGTCTGGGTGATGCTCCTTGACGATGTCAACGCAACGCAGCAGTTCCTCCTCATTGGCTCCGAAGATTTGGATGCCGACAGGACGGGTCTCTTCGTCGAAAAGCAGTTTGCGGAGGCTCTTCTCGGCGTCGCGTACCAGTGCCTCGGCCGCAATGAATTCAGTAACGGTAACATCGGCTCCCAGGTGTCGACACAGCGACCGGAACGGCTTGTCCGTAATGTCGTCCATGGGTGAAAGTACCAAGGGGAAGTCGGGCCACTGCATATTGCCGATGGTCAGCATTGGACTCCTCCTTTTAAACCCGTACGTACACAATAAAACATAATGCGGTGCGTATCTTCCAAAGTCGTGCAAAGGTACTAAAAACATCACACATATTATTATATATGACTCCAGAAGAATCAACACCGCGGCAGTTGCTAATATCCTACAACGAATGGGAGGGAATGGACAGTTTGCCAGCGGACGACCGCGCCCTGTTGCAAGCTGCGGTAGTGGCCTTAGATGGGGCTTATAGCCCGTACAGTAAGTTTTGCGTGGGGGCTGCCGTTCGGTTGGCCGACGGAAGCATTGTAACAGGCTCAAACCAAGAGAACATCGCCTACCCATCGGGACTTTGCGCTGAGCGTACTGCATTGTTTGCAGCAGCGCATCGCTACCCAGAGCAACCATTTACGGCTCTCGCCATCGTGGGACGCAATGCCGAGGGGCAACTGGTACCAGCCACTCCGTGTGGAGCCTGTAGGCAGGTGATGGCCGAGTACGAACAACGACACCGTAGAAGCCTACACATTATTCTATTTATATCGGTGGACAAAATACTGACGCTCGATGGAGTGGACTCTCTTTTGCCGTTCTCTTTCAGTATGTAGCAATTGGGACTGGAATAATGTAACGGTTTTACAACCAATGGCCTAATTTTGCCCTTCAAAAAGTTTGTGCTCATACTGCGCGTGATACGGATTTTTCTTTGTACTTTTGCACGCTTAAAACTGCACCCCCTTATAGCGGGGCGCAACGGTACGTGAAATAAACAATAAGTATAGTAACATGGGAATTATTGGAAGAATTAGAAAAAACTCATGGTTAGCGGTGCTCTTGGTGGGCATTGCTATAGTGGCGTTCATTATTGGTGACCTCACCAAGAACAACCGTTCCATACCAGATCTTGCCAAGATTAATGGTGTGAGCATTTCTGACCAAATGTTCAGAGAGCGTACCGACGAGTTGAAGGAACAAGTGATGCGCCAACAGGGACTGACGCACATATCGAACGATATGGAAGGCCGTATACGCGACCAGGTGTGGCAGAACATCCTCTCTGAACAGATGATGGGAGAGCAGTATGACGCACTGGGACTGGAGGTGAGTGCGCAGGAGTTGAGCGATATGTACACTGGTGAATTCATCCATCCTTATCTGCGCCAGATGTTCACCGACCCCCAGACTGGCCAGTACAACACGGAAGTCATCCGCTACTATGTGGACAACTTTGACCAACTTGACAGTACGCGGCAGTTGGAGTGGATTGAGGTGGAAAAAAGCGTTAAGCAAGACCGCCAGATGCAGAAGTACACCACGCTCATTAGTCAGGCAATGTACACTCCGAGGCCCATTGCAGACAAACTGGCCGAGCTACAGAACAAGAGCGCTTCCGTCCGTATTACTTCGGTTCCCTACTACAACGTGCAGGATGATGAGGCTGTAGTCGCTGATGCAGACTACAAGAAGTACTACGACGAGCACCGTGCCGAATTCAGAGTGCGAGAAGAACTGCGCAACCTTGACTATATTGTTTTCCCAATAATGCCTACCCAGGCTGACATGGACAACATTGCGAAAGAAGTTGACAAACTGTGGCAGGAACTGCAGGATATGACGGAGACGGATAATAGGGAAATGGCATTCTTTGTCAACTCCGAGTCTGATCGCTCCTATGACTCTTCGTATGTACGCAGTACCACGTTCCCTGCACCATTTGACTCACTCATAGCACATGCTTCGGCTGGCACGAACATCGCCCCTCAGGTTGTGGGCAATCAGTGGATGATGGCCAAGGTGTTGAACACCGAGGTGCGTCCCGACAGTTTGCGCGCCAGTGCAATATGGATCCTGAGCAGCAACTACAACCGCCAGATTACGCGTACACCCGAACAAGCCCGCAACATTGCCGACAGTGTGATGCATCTGCTTAATACACATCAGCTCTCTTTCGAAGAGGCTGTCCAGCAGTATTCTGACAACAAGGAGAACGATGGCGACATGGGTTGGGTAACTGATGGCGGTTACGGTTTCTTGAATGAGCAGGTCATTGCCACGCCAGTTGATGGTATCTTCCTCTATGAGCATCCGCAGAAAATCGGTTGTTATATCGTGAAGGTAACGGGCAAGACGACCCCCGCTAAGAAGTATCGTGTGGCTATGATAACGCGCAACATTGTGCCGAGTGAAGCAACGGAAAAGTCTGTTTATTCTACGGCCAACCACTTTGCAGGCCAGAACCGTACGCATGCAGCTCTACTCAGTGCAGCCAGCGAGCAAAATCTATCGATACGTAATGACATGGTCAACAGTGTCGCTTCCACACTGGGCAATCTCCAGAATGCAAGGAGTGTGGTGCAGTGGGCCTTCAATGACAACACGAAAGAAGGTGAGGTGGCAGATGAGGTATTCATGGTCGACAATGCGTATGTCGTTGCTTCGCTCAAAGATATCATAAAGAGAGGTTATGCTAAGTTGGAGCAGACACGTGATATGATAGAACAGGGTGTGCGCCTTGACAAAAAGGCTGAGGTGCTGATGGAGCGCATGGCGGCTGTGAAAGACCTTAAGGACATTGATGCCATTGCAGCAAAGTTAGGTACGACGGTCGACACGATGCCCGAGGTGAAACTTGGCGACAATTACTTGGGTCGCTTCGGTCTGGAACCAAAGGTGATAGGCTCCATAGCTGGGCAGGCTTCGAAAGGTGCCAAGGGTGTTGTTGGCCCGATTCGTGGTGCCAATGGTGTATATATGGTGCAAATGGACGAGGTTTCCCCAGTTCTTGTACCGACCAGCGGCGAAGACATTGCACGTACGATGACGCAGCAGGCGCAGCAAAAGGTGAATGGCGTGCTGGATGTCCTTATGGATAGAGCCAAGATTGTTGACCAGCGCAACAAGTTCTTCTAACAGACAGTAGCTTTCGGAATTTGAAAGTGCGCCAGGGCACATACTTCAGACTTCGGTAAAACAGGAGGCGGTGCCGTTAAATTGGTACCGCCTCTCTTGCATACACTCTCATGGACAGTATGTTTCGCAACTTCCCATTGCGGGGCAAGAGCAAGATGGCTGGCGAGGAGTCGGCCAAAGGGGGAGGAGCGAGCGGTCGTGAAGACCAGAATAATAAATCGGAAACGGTTGATTCGAATACTGCCCATCCTAACCAGTTTTCATCGGATTCTCAACACCGCAAAGCTGACAGAGCGTTGGGATCAAGTGTGGAGATCTCAAACCAGTCTTCATCGGATTCTCAACGCCGCAATGCTGACAGAGCGTTGGGATCAGGTGTGGAGATCTCAAACCATTCTTCGTCAGATGCTCGACGTCGTGGTAATGGACGGTCTGCAGAGAACGTTTCATCTTCCATAGGTACAGGTAGTGCCTACAAAGCGTCGGAGCGGTCTTCTACTACGTTGAAAAGGCGAACCTCCTCGTCTCGCAGTACGAATGATCCAGGACATCAGTCCACTTTCCGCCGTATATTTGCGGGCATAGGCAGGTTCTTCTCCGATTTTGGACGGGTGTTGAAAGGCATTGTGCGCAAGAAAGATGTCCTCAAGGACATGGCCAAAAACAACAATCGTTTTGTGGTCATGGACTCGCAGACTTATCGAGAAAAGCTTTCATTCCAGTTGTCAGGCATCAACCTCTTTGTCATTATCGGCATGAGCATGATAGTTTTGGTGGTTATCACCACCATTATTATTGCTTTCACCCCTCTGCGTGAGCTCATCCCTGGTTATACAAACACGCGTATGATGGAGCAGGCATACCGCAATTCCGTACAGGCCGACTCGTTGGCCATGGTGGTTAATGCGCAGGAGCAGATGTTGGCCGACATCAAAGACCTACTGCTGGGCAACGACCCAGCAGTGCGCCGAGCTGCTATGCAGCAGCGCCCTACGGCTGATACGATTGGGAGTGCAAGCCGAGCCTATACGCATAGTGTTGCTGACTCGTTGTTGCGCAGCGAGGTTGAATCGGCCGATCGCTACTCCTTCGCTTCAGCTGGTGGGGGCGATTCGCGGGAAACGTCGGCATCCACTGGCACAGCCGTTTCCATGCAACTCTTCTTCACACCGCTCAAGGGTAAAGTGATATCTCCCTTCGACCCTAAGATTAAACACTTTGGTGTCGACATAGCTGGCGTGTCCAACGAGGTGGTCAAGGCGGCTATGAGCGGCACGGTTATATTCTCTAACTTCACCGTTGAGACTGGCTATGTTGTAGCTATTCAGCATGCTGGCGATTATATATCGCTCTACAAGCACAACAGTTCCTTGCTGAAACGCGAGGGCGATGTGGTGCGGGCTGGTGAGCCAATAGCCTTCATGGGCAACAGTGGTGAGCAGACCACTGGGCCGCATCTCCACTTCGAGCTTTGGCTTGGTGGCAAGCCAGTCAATCCATTGCAGTACATATCCTTTTGAACAAATGAAGCAGATTGCTATTCTTGGCTCTACGGGATCCATCGGAACGCAGGCTCTCAATGTGATACGTCGCCACAGGGATCGTTATGGAGTTGAGGTGTTGGTGGCGGGGAGCAATGCGGAGTTGCTGGTGCAGCAGGCTCGGGAGTTCAGTCCCAATGTGGTTGTCATCGCCGACAAATCGAAGTGGCAACAAGTGCGCGACGCCTTGATTGATACGGATGTAAAAGTGTTTGCTGGTCAAGAGGCAGTGCTGGATGCCATGACCATGGGCAGCATTGACCTGGTGCTTTCCTCTATAGTCGGTTTTGCAGGACTCCGTCCCACGTTGCGTGCCATCGAGTCAGGCCATGCGATAGCACTCTCAAATAAAGAGACTTTGGTCGTGGCAGGCAACGTCATTACCGAGGCTGCCGTAGCGCATGGAGTCGACCTTCTACCAGTCGATTCTGAGCATTCGGCCATCTTCCAGTCGCTTGTAGGAGAGGCTGGTATCGTGGGGAGTACGCCGTTCGCCAATGCCGTCGACAAGATTTTACTCACCGCCTCTGGAGGTCCCTTCTTCGGCCGTGACCGCGCTTCGCTGCAGCACGTAACGCTGCAGGAGGCATTGCGCCACCCCAAATGGAGTATGGGTCAAAAGGTTACCATCGATTCCGCAACGCTAATGAATAAGGGTCTCGAGGTCATCGAGGCTCAATGGCTCTTTGGAGTCGACGTCTCGCGCATCGAGGTGTGGGTTCATCCCCAATCGATAGTCCATTCCATGGTGCAGTTTGCCGACGGTGCCATCAAAGCACAGTTGGGCACACCCACTATGGAAACCCCCATCCAGTACGCGTTCTCTTACCCCGAGCGCGTTGAGAGCCACCTGCCTCGGTTTAACTTTGCGGACCATCCTCACCTTGAGTTCTTTCCGCCCGACACGCAGACCTTCAGGTGTTTGAGCCTGGCGTACGAGTCGGCGCGGCGTGGAGGTAACATTCCGTGTGCGATGAATGCGGCCAACGAAGTTGCTGTGCAGCGGTTTGTCGAGGGTAGACTTTCGTTCCTCGGAATCGCCGACTTTGTAGAGCAGGCTGTGCAACGGGTGTCGTTTGTGGCAAAGCCGTCGCTCGACGATTTGTTGGCTACCGATGCCGAGGTTCGGGCATTCTTGTCGGTGTAGCGTACCATGATTACTTGGTACGCAAATGCCTTGTTCCATGTTCTTTATCTGAATAAGCGTGTATGCGCTTCGCTCTGTGTGCTGCTGCTGGTGGCGTGCTGGGGCGAAGGCCATGTGTTTGCACAGAACGAGTGGTTGCCTGTCGGTGCTCGAAGCGTGGCTCTTGGAGGCTGTAGTCTTGCCTTGAGCGACTTGTGGTCTGCGAGCGAGAACGTGGTGGCTTTGGCCGATGCGTCGCATGTCGCTGCGGGAGTAGCCGTTCGTTCAAACTATCTTCTTCCCAATCTGTCGCAGATGGCTCTTTCTATGGTTGTTCCGACGGGGCGAGACTTTGGTCTTGGATTGTCCTATCTGCACGCTGGCTTGGATGCGTACAGCCGTGGTCGTGCCGTGTTGGGCGCGGCGCACCGTCTGGGACAGCGTTGGACTGTGGCTGCGTCATACTACTACGATTATGAGCATTTCGTTGATGTTGTGTACGAAACTCAACGCCATCATGGCGTGGGCGTATCGATGCGGTTTTCTCCGTCGCACGAATGGGGTGCCACTATCCGTTGGCGTTTGCCGCTGCGCAATGAGGCCGTGAGCCAATCTGTCCTTGATGCGGCGGTGAATTATCGTTTGCTGCCTCGCCTGCTGCTCGTCGCACAGGCCGACTATGCCTCGCGCTTTGGTGTGGCACTGCGCACAGGTGTGGAATACACGGGGTTGAGTCCATTGGCTCTGCGCGTTGGCTATTCCTCCAATCCCTCGCAGCTTTCTTTCGGCTTAGGCTACAAGGCCACGCATTTTGTAGTCGATGTGGCTGCCCTGTACCATACGGTTTTGGGTGTTACACCGCTTGTCTCGTTGTGGTATGAGTTCTAAGTGTCTGATTGCATGTGTTGCATTGCTTTTTGTGAGTTGCTGCTCTGGTTTTGTAGAGCGTGCCGTGGCCCAGCAGTGGATGTCGTCTTCGTGGAGAGCTGCGTTCGACTACTGGGCAGAGTTGTCTGAGCAGGAGGTGCAGCTTGATGAGGTACTGGAGACGCTTGATAATCTTGCTGACAATCCGATTAATCTGAACGACACTACTTCGTCTCGCTTACTTGAGCTGCCATTCCTCACTCCCTACCACTTGGAGTTGATACGTGCATACGTGGCGCAGCATGGAGTGATGTTTAGCCTATCCGAGTTGCAGCAGGTCAACGGCTTTTCGCGTGAGGTGCGGCAGCTGATGGCACCGTTCGTGTGTGTGCTACCCGTTGATAACAAGGTTCCTACTATCGACGAGGTGCTGTCGAAGGGGCGCAGCAGATTGCAGGTAGGGTGGCGCAGACCCGTGGAACTTGCTGTGGGCTATTCCGACAGCACCTATTCGGGTAGTCCCGACCGTATCTACGCTTGTTATCAGTATGTTTACAGAAATTATCTCACTCTGCGGTTCTCTGCCGACAAGGATGCTGGCGAAGAACTCTTTGCGGGTTCGCAGCCAAATGGGTTCGATTACTACGGCTTCTCGCTGAAAGTAAGTGATATGGGAGCGTTGCGCACTGCGGTGCTTGGCGATTTTGCGTTGCAGTTTGGCCAGGGTTTGACACTGTGGTCGGGTAGCGGCCGTTGGCTCACGACCGAAGCACGCCAGTGGAGCTACGGACGGGGTGTGGTTCAGGCCAGTACTTTCTGTGAATATGGGGCGCAGCGGGGCTTGGCAGCCACGGTGGAACTCTCTCGGCATGTGCAGTTGTCGCTCTTCGGGTCTCGGGTGGGACGCGATGCGGCTGTGGTGAACGACAGTACGGTGTCCACCCTTTATTCCACTGGTTATCACCGTACGAGTCGTGAGCTTGACTCCAAAAACAGTTTGCACGAAACACTCGGAGGCTTGCATCTCGACTATCGGAGGCAACGGCTTACGGTGGGTTTCACTGCGTATGCGCTCCATCTCGACCACAGCGTAGAACCTCATCACTATCTGTATAACTACCATGCTTTCAGTGGTAACCATGCGGCGGCTGCAGGCGTGGACTTCGCGTGGCAGCACCGTGCATTACTTCTTTTCGGCGAGGTCTCGATGTGCCATAGTAGGGGTACGGCCGTGTTGGCAGGGGTGCAGTTGCAGCCGTCGCCCGAGGCATTGATGAGCCTCACCTACCGTCGCTACGACCCTGCTTATGTCAACCTCTACGCCCAGAGTACAGGTCGGTCATCGGCTGTGCAAAACGAAGAGGGCGTGTGTCTTAAAGGACAAGTAGGGTTGCCGTTCGGGGTGGAGCTGCTTGCCCAGGCCGATCTCTACCGTTTTCCCACGCTGCGTTATCGCATCTACAGCCCCTCGGTGGGTGCGGATTATCGGTTGCAGCTGCAGCGCAGTCTCGGCCGTACGGCGCGGATTGAACTCTCGGCCTCGCGGCGCAGCGCTGAGCGAAATATGTCGAACCAAGATAGTTACCTCCTTACCGATGTGCAGCGCGACCAGCTCCGCTTGCGTTTTTATTGGCATCCGTGGCCGTCTTGGAGTTTCGGCACCTGTGCCGCCACTGGGCAATTCGTGGAGGGAGCGGAATCTCCCGAACGGGGATGGTTGGCCTACCAGTCGGTCGAGTATCGCAAAACGTTCGGAAACCGCGAGTTGAGCCTTGTTGGCAGGGCGGTGCTCTTCTCGGTCGATTCGTACGATGCACGGCTCTATGCCTCCGAGAACGGTTTCACCTACGACTTCTATGTGCCTGCCTATCAGGGGCGGGGATGGAGGGGCTATCTGCTTGTGCACTATGTTTTCAGCGAAAATGTATCGGTAGCCATGAAGGTCGAGCGTACGGCCTATGCCGACCGTCTGTCGGTGGGGTCGGGGCATGACGAGGTGGCCTCGTCGGTCATTCACGTGCTGAGGGCGCGCCTCATCTGGAGTTTCTGAAGCGGCAGGCTGCCTGGGCGAAGCGTGGCAACCGCTGTGTTATGGGTTGTCATGCTGTTCGCTGCGCGCATTCGTGCCGTACGGCAGAGGCTTTCCGGTCGTACTATAGTGGGTGGGATGCTGTACGGCATCTACTCCTTGTAACGTGGTGCATGACAGTAATGTATGTGCATAGCGATGCCCCAGCCGCACGGCACCTACCACAATGCCGTACGGCTGGAGCCTCTGCGCTCATCCGCGGGAGGCTACTTTTAGCATGAAAACTGGGGGTGGCTGCGCCCTGCAATCCCTGCTGGCTTGTGCCACTTGAGGTGCGCTGCAGGTTGCTTTCGGGATGCAAAGATACGCATTTTGGACGGAATGTGCCACCACATTTCGGTGCATATTGCTGCCGTAAAGGGGGTGGCAGCGTACTAAAATGGGGCCTGTTGCCGTTATGGCAAGGTTTAACGGACAGGAACTTCGTAGGCAATTTCGGTGGCAACATCAACGACGATAGTAGAAAAGCTTGACCTTTTCATCAGGAAGTACTACAAAAACCAGCTTGTGCGTGGCGTGCTTTACGCTGTGGCTCTGCTGGCTACGCTGTTCCTCCTCATAGCGCTGAGCGAGCATTTTGGCTATTTCGGCACACGGGTGCGCACGTTGCTCTTTTGGTTGTTTGTGGCCGTGGTACTGGTGGTTATAGCCCTGTGGGTGTTGCGTCCGTTGCTGAAAATGCACAAGTTGGGCAAACGCATCTCGTACGAGGAGGCGGCGCGCATTGTGGGGCGGCACTTCCCCGAGGTGTCGGATAAACTGCTCAATCTGTTGCAACTGCAGTCGATGGGCGAGGGCGATGATGCGTTGTTGCAAGCGGCTGTGCAGCAGAAGACGGACATGTTGCGCCCCATTCCCTTTGTGGGGGCAATCGACCTGCGTGGCAATCTGAAATATGTGAAGTACGCTGCCGTTCCAGTTGCTATAGTGCTGATACTATGGCTTGCAGCGCCGCGCACCATCAGAGACTCGTCTCAGCGACTCATTCATCACACGACGGTCTACGAACGGCCTGCGCCATTCTATTTTGTGGTGGACACCAGTGCGCTGCGTGTCGTACGGGGCGAGAGTTGCGAGCTGCACGTGCGCCTGGAAGGTAGCGCGCTGCCCGATGAAGTATACGTTGCGGAAGGTGGTCGTATGCACAAGATGCACAGCGCGGAGCGCCGCCAGTTCACACACCTCTTCAAAAGCATGCGCGAGAGTGTGGAGTTCCGATTGGAAGCGGCTGGTGTACAGTCGCGCACCTACAGGATTGAGGTTGTGCCCAAGCCAGCCGTGGCTCACTATGCGGTAGCACTACGCTATCCGGCCTACACTGGAAAGCCATCGGAGACCCTTTCCGACGTGGGCGACCTGTTGGTGCCAGAGGGTACGGTGCTCACCTGGTCGTTCCAAACGCAGTATGCCGACAGCCTGTATTTTACGGTCGACAGTGTGCGTGCCGCCTTTGCGCTCGATGAGAGTGGCCGTTTGGCCGTGAGCCGACGCGCCATGTCCACGATGGCCTACTCCTTTTACGTCGGCAACAGCTTTGTTCCCCAATGCGATACGCTCTCATACGTAGTCTCTGTGGTGCCCGATGCCGCGCCCATGATAGCTGTGGCCGAACTGCGCGACAGTCTCACTCCCAACCGCATCTATTTCAAAGGTCGGGTGAAGGACGACTACGGCTTCAGCCGCTTAGAAATGAAACTGCAGGTGATGCGCGGTGGCGACACCGTGGCTGGACGCTCCGAAGTGCGCTCCATTGGCCTTGAGGCCGAAGCCTCGCAGGAGTTCTACTATACGCTCAACCTGAACGAACTCCACCTTGTGGCAGGCGAAAATCTGGTGTACTACTTCGAGGTGTGGGACAACGACGGAGTGCATGGCCCGAAGAGTGCTCGTTCGCAGCAGTTCGAACTGCACATACCCACGGCTGAAGAACTGGACAACAGGCTGGAGGACAATCGGCGCGACATTGCTGATAAGGCGGCTTCCTCCATGTCGGAACTACGCAAAATTCAGCAGGATATTAGCGACATGATGCGCCAGTTGGTCGACAAGAAGCAGTTGGACTGGCAGGACAAACGCCAGCTGGAAGAACTGGCCAAGAAGCAGCAGCAAGTGAAGCAGCAACTGGAGCGTATGCAGCAGCAAATCAGTGAAAACAACCGTCTGGAGCAGCACTACCGCGAGCAGAGCGAACAGTTGCTTGAGAAACAGCGTGAGCTGGACAAGCTGATGAACGAGGTGATGAGCGACGAGATGAAGGACCTGATGCGGCAGATGGAGCAGATGATGCAGCAGCTCGACAAGAACCAGGTGCAGCAACAACTGGAGAACCTCAAGATGAAGAACGAGGACCTGGAAAAGCAGCTCGACCAAAACATAGCCCTTATGAAGCAGTTGGAGGTAGAGAAAAAAGTGGAGGAGACGGTGCACCGCGCTGAGAAATTGGCCGAGGAGCAGCAAAAGTTGGCCGAGCAAACCCGTGAGGCAAAGGGTGCCGACCGCGAGCAACTGGACAGCAAGCAGCAGGAACTCAATCAAGAATTTCGGCAGCTCAAGGAGGAGTTGGACAAGATTCAAAAAGACTATAAAGCAATAGACCCCTCGCTCGACTTCAAGCGTAACAAGGACTTGGAGAACAGCATCTCGCAGAAGCAGCAAGAGGCTCAGCAGCAGTTGCAGAAGGGCAAGAACAGCAAGGCTGCCGACAAGCAGCAGGAGGCCTCCGAGGACTTGCAGCAACTGGCGCAGGACATAGCCGATGCACAAGAATCGATAGAGCAGCAACAGACAGGGGAAGACGCTGAGCAAGTGCGCCATCTGCTCAAGGATCTCGTTCAACTTTCGTTCAGACAAGAAGAGCAGATAGGCCTCCTCAATACGATTTACATCCAAGATCCTAAGTACCAGTCCATCATAGCGGAACAAAACAAAATAAGGACGGACTTCAGAATGGTGGAAGATTCGCTGCGCAGCATTGCCCGACGCCAAATGACAGTGGCCTCGGTGGTGAACAGAGAATTGACGGATGTCAAAGAAAATCTGAGCGGAACCATGACGGAATTGCTGCAGTACAACCAGACTTTTTACGGCAACTACAAGAATACCAGTGCCACACGCACTATGCAATATTCCATGACGTCGCTCAACAATCTGGCTCTTGTCCTGGCCGAATCGCTCGACAAGATGCAGAACAGCATGCGCCAACAATCGCAGAAGCAGAAGTCAGGCAGCAAGAATCAGCGCAAGCAGGGCTCGTGCAACAACCCTGGAGGCGGCAAACCTTCGGCCAAGTTGATGAAGCAAATGCAGGACGAGCTGAACAGGCAGTTGCAATCACTCAAACAGCAACTCGACAAGCAGGGTTCGCAACCGCAGCGCACGCGCTTGGGTCAAGGCCAATCAATGAGTGAAGAATTTGCGCGCATGGCCGCGCAGCAAGAGCAAATTCGCCGCATGATGCAGCAGTACGGCCAAGAGATGAAGCAGAACAATGCTGGGAATGCCAAGCTGGCACGCGAGATAGAAACCATGATGCGCCAAATGGAGGAGACCGAGACGGACCTCGTCAACAGAACCATTACTGCACAGACCATTCAGCGGCAGCGTCAGATTCTTACACGTATGCTGGAGCATGAAAAGGCTGAGATGCAGCAAGAAAAAGACGAACGCCGAAAGAGCGAGGAGGGAAAAGAGTTGTACCAGCCGTCGCAGGGCGATCTGGATGCGTTCGAGCGGATGCAGCAGAAAAATGTGGAGCAGTTGCGGACAGCACCACCATCGCTTACACCTTTCTTCAAGGAGAAGGTGAATAGCTACTTCTATCGCGAGGGACGGTAGTGCAGTGGGGCGTGCGGATGAACTCCGCATATCGTTGCATACCGTTGTTTTCAAAGATGTTGAGAAGAGAAACATACGCTCCTTGAAAAGGAAGCGCATTGTGGGAGTATCGCCTCTGAAGTTGGACGGAAAGAAACTTGAATTTGGGAGGCGGCAGTGGAAATTTTGCACGACAAAGGAAGCGTGCGAAGCAGAGGTAAGCTAAATGCTGTCCTTCGGAGCTAAGGTGCTTGTTGCATGGCAGTAACGCAAAAACGCACAGGCGTAGGGTGTGTGGCAGTGCGCCCCAGGCTCTACGACGGGTTCGAGCCCGTTCAGAACTTCCTTGAAGTGTGCTAAGTGAAAGGCTACTGCAGCCTGTTCTTCTTGTGCAGCGGCTGTCATGTCAACCAGAACGGGCTGGTCGTTTCCGTTGTTGTGGATAAGATGAAAACTATTGATAACATGGCCACTATGTGCTATGACATAGTATTGGATGGCGATGTCATGACGAAACGTTTCAGTGGGTTGGAGCGAATTCTTGATTTCGTATACGTCAAGGCTACCGTCGGTGTGGCGCACCACCACGTCGGCCAGCACCAGCACTCGGTCGTAGAGAAATCCAGCCTCATAGAGTGCATGAGTCGTTGGCAGAGAGAGCAGTTCGGAGGTTATGGCAGGGTATTTCCCGAACGACATGCCGCGCATCGAACTGATGTCAACGGCAGGCGCAAAGGTTTCTTTTACTTGACTTTCAAACAGGCGTCCCCGCTTGAACAGTGCCAATGTTTCGGGACTGTAATAGGCCCGCTCCCGATGATAGCTGTCCATATAGAGGGCCTTTTCGCACTGAAGTCCCAGAATGTACTTGCTCTTGGTGAGACTATAATCCTTCAAGAGGGGTAGAATTGGATGATAGAATTACAACGCAATACTCATGGTATCAGATACAACCAACTGCGCTGTGATGCGCGAACGTTGCTGTAGTAGCACTTGACGGTTGCCCACAATCTGCTGGATGACGTTGGCTGTGTAGTAACGGATGGTAATCAGCTCCAGGTCGGTGTTGTAGCGCAGGTGGTAGTGATCTCCCAATATTTCCTGCAGTTGATTGATAAGCACCTCGTTGTTATCGATACACAATGAAAAACTGAGGGCGGAGTTCTGCATAAGATTGACGCGTATGCCGATGTGCGCCAATGCAGCAAAGATTGTTTGCAGGTTGTCCTCTGCAATGAACGAGAAATCCTTTGGTAGTATGGAGATTAGAATCTGATTGCGCTTGAAGATGTAGAGGGGGGTCTGTGGGGAAATGGAGTCGAAGTTGCCGATGGTGGAACCAGGCATCGAGGGGTCGACGAAGGACTTGATATAGAGATTGATGCTTTTGTTCTGGATGGGTTTGACCGTTTTTGGATGGATAACGCTCGCTCCGTAGTAGGCCAGCTCTATTGCTTCATTGTAGGGTAGGTGGTCTATCTTAACGGTGTTGCTAAAAAACTTGGGGTCGGCATTGAGAAATCCTGCAACATCCTTCCAAATAGTCATGGACTCAGCACCTAAGCAGAATGATAGAATGGAGGCCGAATAGTCCGAGCCTTCTCGCCCCAGGGTCGTGGTGGAGCCGTCGGCAGTGCCTGCTATAAAGCCCTGGGTAATGACGATGTTGTTGTGCATCAGGGGTAGAAGCTTGGACTGCACATTGTCGGAAGTCTGCTTCCATTCCACGCGTCCTTCGCGGTAGGTGCTGTCGGTGTAAATCAGCTTTCGCACATCAACCCATACGGCGTTGATGCCGAGTTCTTTCATATAGGCTGCGATGATGGTGGTCGACAACAGTTCGCCGTACGACACGATTTGGTCGTAGTCGTAGTTGTAGGAAGTGGGAACAGCGGAAGACAGGTGTGCTATGCGCTGTAGCATGCCGTTGATGGCGTTATGCAACTCGCTGCATCCATGAGGGAATAGCTCATCGATGATTTGCTGGTGGTAGTTGGAAAGTTGGGATAAATGTGTGGTGCGTTCGTTCGGGGAGACAACACCCGGAACCAATTTCTCAAGCAGGTTGGTCGTTTTTCCCATGGCCGAGACCACCACCAAAAGAGGCGTAGTGGGCTCCTGCCGAACGATTGAAACCATGTTTCTTACGGCTTCTGCACTGTTGACAGAGGCACCGCCGAATTTAAATACTTTCATGTGCGTTATTTGTATTGCCGTGCCAAGTCGCGGCGCAAGTCCTTTTCCTTGATACTTTCTCGTTTGTCGAAGAACTTCTTGCCGCGCGCCAATGCTATCTCCATCTTGGCATAGCCGCGTGGGTCGACGTAGAGTTTGGTGGGAATGATGGTATAGCCCCTTTCCTTGATTTTGTTCTGAAGTTTGCGAAGTTCTCTTTTGGTGAGCAGCAGCTTCCGGTCGCGTTTGGCCGCGTGGTTGAGGTAGGAGCCGAATCGGTATTCAGAGATGTGCATCTGTTTTACAAACAGTTCATTTCCAATGAAAGCACAGTAGGTATCGGTTAGGTTTGCTTTGCCGTCGCGTATGGACTTGATTTCGGTGCCAGTCAGTACCAGGCCGGCGGTGAAGTGGTTGAGCAGGTAGTACAAGTAGTCTGCTCGCTTGTTCTTTAGTTCGATAAGGTTTTTCTCTGTAGCAGCCATCTGTCTGTATGCACTTGTTGTTCTCTCTGTGTAACGATTTGCAATGAAGTTTATTGCAGTGCCGTACGGGATATGCTGGACAAAGGCTTGATTGTATGGTCTTCTTTTGAGTACAACGTTCGGATGTGATGGACGAAGATTGGCGGTGGAAAGTTGGCGATGATGTGTGGTCGGAGAACTGATTGAAGATGATAGCTGTGCTGATTGATTAGATTAGAATGTACTATTTTGTCGTCGCAGATGGAGAATTTTTTTTTGGCTCAGGTGCGCGATAAAAGACAGATGGGTGGTGAGATACGACTTTCGAGCTCATGTGGAAGATAGGTTACGTAGCGCGATGTTAAAAAGGGATGCGAGGTGTAGGGGGAGTAAAATAATTGTGTATATTTGCAAGGATGAAAGTTGGCGAAGCCATAGGGCAGTACATCGTATATATCAGCACCGAACGTCGCTTGGCGGCGCGGACGGTGAAGATTTATTCCGAAAATCTGGAACTTTTCCGCCAATACCTTGTGGAGATGCATGTGGAGGAATTGGACGAAGTGGGCATTACGGAGGTGCGAGGCTGGCAACGACTGCTGACCGAGCGGCAGTTGAAACCACGGTCGGTACGCTACTATATGTCGCCTTTATTTTCATGGTTCAAGTATTTGAGAAGGCAAGGCTTGGTATCTGGCAATGTGATGCAGAAGGTGGTGTTGCCCCGTCTGCCAAAGGATTTGCCTGTGTTCTTTAGGGAACAGGAGGCGGAACACATCTATACCGACGAGAATCTTTTTGCCGATACATTTATGGGTCGTAGAGATCATCTGCTACTGCGCTTGCTGTACGAGACGGGGGTGCGACGGGCTGAGGCCAGCCAGTTACGGGAACATTGGGTGGATACGAAGGGATTGACTCTGCGGGTGCATGGTAAGCGTGATAAGGATCGCTATGTGCCAATCACGCGCGAGTTGGCCGAAGAGGTGGAAGCCTATCTTGAGGAGAAACACCGTTGTGGGTTCCTTAATGAGGAGCTTTTCGTCAACAGTCGAGGCGGTGTACTGTCGCCCTCTTCGATTTACAACATTGTTCACAAGTACATGCAGCCGCTCTCCAACGCCAAGCGCGTGAGTCCGCACGTGTTTCGCCACTCGTTTGCCACACACATGCTAAGTAGTGGAGCCGACATCAGTTCTATCAAAGAGTTGCTGGGGCACAGCGACCTGTCGACCACGGTGGTATACACTCATGTAAGTCGTGAGCACCTAAAGGAAACTTATAAACACGCTCACCCTCGGGCGAGCAAAAAATAGGAGACAAAACACTATGAAAACAACCATCAATGCCGTGCGCTTTAAGGCCGACCCGAAACTGGAACAATTCATCATGGACAAGGTGTCCAAGATAGAAAGATTCGTGGATACTGCGTTACAGTGTGAGGTTACGCTTAAGGTGGACAAGCCCGAAGCTGCTTGCAACAAAGTGGCAGAGATTTCACTTTCTTTGCCAGGTCAGACGCTGTTCAACAGCAAGCAGGCCGACAGTTTTGAAGAGGCTGTATCCGTGTGTGTGGACACGCTTAAGGTGCAGATAGAGAAATATAAGGAGCGTAGCCGTTAAGGGACTCTATTTCTTCTAAGGCATTCCTTTTGCTTTATAGGAGTGTAACAAATGAAGCGCGACAGCCACGGGATGCATCCCGTGGCTGCCGCGCATTTGATAGTCATCAATAAGATGAGGTTTTTCAACTGAGCTTACTGAGGGCTTCGCTGATGCGGCGCAGTGCCTCGCGTAGCAGTTCCTCGGAGGTGGCGTAGCTGAGGCGGATGCAGCGGTCATCGCCAAAGGCGGAACCCATCACCGTGGCTACATGTGCTTCCATAAGGAGATACATGGAGAGGTCGGTACTGTTGTTGATGTGGTAGTCTCCGTAGTGCTTGCCATAGTATGAGTCAACACGTGGGAAGAAGTAGAACGCACCCTGGGGCAGGCGTACATCAACACCTGGAATGGCACGCAATAGGTCGTACACCATGTCGCGACGGCGGCGGAAGGTCTCGCGCATGTCAATGATGTCGCGGCTGGTAGTGGGATCCATAAGCATAGCAGCAACTGTGGCCTTCTGAGCGATGGAGCAGGTGGCCGATGTTACTTGGCCTTGCAGTTTGTTGCAGGCCTTGGCTATGACGGTGGGCGCTGCAATGTAACCGATACGCCAGCCTGTCATGGCAAATCCCTTGGCAACGCCGTTGACAGTGATGACGCGTTCCTTGACATCGGCAAATGAAGCGATGCTGGCATGGCTACCTACGAAGTTGATGTGCTCGTAGATCTCATCGGCCATGACATACACACGCTCGTGGCGTGCCACCACGTCGGCTATAGCGCGAAGCTCGTCGTGAGTGTAGAGCATACCCGTCGGGTTCGAGGGGCTGCTGAACATGATGAGCTTGGTGCGCGGCGTAATGGCTGCCTCCAACTGCTGTGGGGTAATCTTGAAATCGTTCTCGGGGTTGGTAGTGATGAAAACACATTCGCCACCAGCAGCGCGTGCTATTTCGCGATAGGATACCCAGTAAGGAGCGGGAATGATAACCTCATCGCCTGGGTCTACGAGGCACTGTACAAGCTGATAGATGCTTTGCTTGGCACCCGTCGATACCACGATTTGCTCGGGTTTGTAGTCCAACCCGTTGTCTCTTTTGAGCTTTGTGCAGATGGCTTCCCTAAGATCGGCATATCCTGGCACGGGGGGATAATGCGTGAAGTTCTTGTCGATAGCATCTTTGGCTGCCAGCTTCACCTCTTCGGGGGTGTTGAAGTCGGGCTCGCCAATGCTGAGGCTGATAACATCAATGCCTTGAGCTTGTAGCTCGCGGGCTTTGGCAGTCATAGCAAGAGTCTCAGACTCACCCATGCTGCAGATACGTTTAGATAGTACTTCCATTGTAGTAAGTTGATATAATTGTTCTTCTATAGTACGGCGAAAGCGCAGCCAAATCACTCAATATGTCGTTGGGCTATCGCATTCACGGTGCAAAATTACGAAAATTTGTTACAAGTGAACAAAAGTTGTGTCAAAAGGGAAGATAGACCGATACGGCTGTCATCAGTAGGAAGAGTGCACCGAGTAGATACCAGCGTCTGGGGTGGAGCACCAATTGTCGTCTTCCACTCATAACCCCCCAGTATACAAGAAGAAAGCCTGCACACGCCACTGCAATAGGCAGTAGCCAAGTGAAGTGTCCATCGGAGGTGATGAAGCCTACAGCCATACCTGCCAGCAGATGATTGATGGAGGTGGCAATGGGAAATAGCAATAGTGTGGCATTATCCGCCAAGTTGTAGGGGGGGCGGTGCTTATTAAAAGCAGTCAGCATATAGCGTAGTGCTACGAGAGCCAGTAGGCCGACGAACATTAGTTCGTCAACATTACTGATACTCCATTGAAGCAGTGTGCCAAGCCAGTGACCCAGTGCTACAGCTACTCCTTCGGCTAAGGCGACCAACAGGGCGAGCATCAGTCCACGTGTAAGGGGAATGATCTGTTGTTCGGTGCTCTGTTTGGTGGTAATCATGACGTGTAGTGCCAGCACAACAGCCAAGATGATGGTGAGGAAGGCGTTCATAAGGAGTGTTGTAGGATAATGAAACTATGCGGGTTGATTGAGGGGGAGAAGGCAATTGGTGAGTTTCACAAATTCGTCTACGCTTAGTTGCTCGGCACGGCAGGACAATAGGCTGGCTGGCACGCTATCAATGTCCATGCTTAGAGGTTTTAGGGCGTTTCGCAAGGTCTTTCGCCTCTGGTTAAAACCTGCCTTGACGGTTTTGACAAACAGAGTTTCATCACAGTCGAGCTGGGATGTCGAGTTACGTCGTAGGCGGATGACGGCTGACTTCACCTTGGGGGGTGGATTGAAAACGTGTTCGCTAACGGTAAAGAGATACTCTGTCTCGTAGAAAGCTGACAGCAGAACGCTGAGTATGCCGTACACCTTGCTGCCAGGCTTGGCCGTAATACGTTCGGCTACCTCCTTTTGGAACATGCCGACCACTTCGGGTACGAGGTTGCGATGTTCGTAGACGCGAAAGAGTATTTGTGATGAAATGTTGTAGGGGAAGTTGCCAATGACGGCAAATGGGGAATCGAAGAGATTGTCAAGTGGCAGACGAAGAAAGTCGCCCTCAATGAGGTGCAACTGAGGGTAGTTTTGATGAAGAAAATCGGCGGATTCGAGGTCAATTTCAATGGCGCGGAAGTTAGTATTGCTGCGTGTAACCAGATGTTTAGTGAGGACGCCCATGCCGGGGCCAACCTCAAGTACGTTTCGGATTTCGTTGTCGAGGCTTTCGACAATGCGAAGCGCAATGCTCTCGTCAGTGAGGAAATGTTGCCCTAAGGCTTTCTTGGCTCGTACAGTCTGCATAGTACTAATGTAATGCAATGGGTATTACGCGATAAGTTTTTTTTTAGTACTTTTGCACTCCACATTTTTCAGAGTTACGGGTGTATTTATGCGTGCATTGAACCATATAATACAGCGTGTTGAACAGGTTCTCAGCGATATGACACGTTGGCAGCAAGTAGAGTATTTGTTATTAATCGTGGAGGCTTGTGTGATTCCATTGTCATGGAGGCTTGCTATGTGGATGCTGGTGCCGTTGGGGGTAGTGATGGGGGTACGAATGGTGGTGGAGCATCGCTGTGGTAATCGGTACAGCAAGTTGGTGCGAACGGGTCTATGGGGGCTGGTAATTTTGTATGCGATCTATGCGTTTAGTCTGCTATATACGAGCAATATGCCAGAGGGTATAGCGATGCTTATCAAGAAATTGCCTTTGGTGGTAGTGCCAGTTCTCTTCTTGTTGTCAGGATGCGAATACCTGTCGGCGTGGAGGCTGCGTGTGATAGGTATGGGCTATGTTTTGGCATGTGCCGTGTATAGTGCGCTTTATTTGGTGCAGGCTGTGGTGCACAAGGGGGCGTTCTTAACACTCTTATTTCAAGTACATGGCTTTATGCAGCATCACACCTATTATGCAATGTATTACATCTTGGCGTTATTCATAGCTGTCCGGGAACTGGTTGTGCATAGTGATCGTTTTACGAGGTGGGGACGTATAGGCATTACGGTATGTGCTGTACTTCATTTGATATTTGTGGTGGCTGTGCAATCGCGAGCGGGCATGCTATTGGTGTCGGTGGGAGGTGTAGTGCTGTTGTGTTATCTGTTTTTCGTGCAACGATGCTATGTAGTGGCGTGTGTTTTGGCTTCCGTGGTGTTGGGCATCGGAACTGTGTATGTGCAAAGCCATCACAGATTGCTCGATACGGTGAAAGAGGCTATGGCGCACGATAGGAGGGATGTACGCTATGAAATTGCGAGCAACTCTATGGAGGTCATCAAGCGGAATGTGTGGTTTGGAGTGGGTGTAGGCGATAGGATGGATGAGTTGATAGCCAACCACGAGAACTCTGTTGTAGACGGAGACGAGACGAGTAAGTGGAGATACAATACGCATAATCAGTACCTCGATTCATGGCTGGCCATAGGCATAATGGGCTTGCTTCTAATGGTTCTGCTGATGGTGGCAGGTGTTGTTGAGGCTTGGAAGCGAAAGGGCAGTGTAGGAGCGTGGTTGTTTGCGTTCATGGTCATTGTGGGGGTGAGTGCCTTGTTCGAGTCTATCTTGGAGCGACAGATGGGCATCATTTTTTTCGTTTTCTTCTTCTGTCTTTTTCTGGCTACTACGGATTCTTCCAAATCGTTGAACGCGGCGTTATAGGTAGCTATTGTTTGAAGGAAGACGTAGCGAAAGCTACACCTATTAATATTATAAGTGTACGACGAGCAGAGGGACGGGTGTTGTGGAATGAACTCTGCGCAATACAGGTGCTACATAGCAAGTACTTTGAATTCAACGCGCCGGTTGTTGGCGCGGCCTTCTTCGGTCTCGTTGCTATCAATGGGAATGCTCTTACCGTAGCCTTTGTATTGTAATCGACGGGCATCAATGCCCTTGGATACAAGGTAGTCCCGTACGGCCTTGGCTCGACTTTCGGACAGGCGCTGATTGTAGTCGGTAGAGCCACGTCCGTCGGTGTGTCCACCGATTTCGATGCGCATGCGCGGATGGCGATTCAGAATTTCGGTGAGATGGAGCAATTCCACGTAGGATTGCTGTAGGAGAACGCTTTTATCGAAGTCGAAGAAAATGTTGCGCAGCACAAAGGTGGCTCCAACGCGCAGATTGCTGTCTGGAACGGCGATGGTTGGAGATGGGGTGGCGAAGTTGGGAGATGTGGAGAGGGACGAGGTGGTATCTGTACAATTAAGACATGTGAGCGATACATCGTCAATGTAGTAATAAGCTCCAGGAAGCAGATAGGTGAGATAGTCGAGATCGACGAGGTTGGACTGTGCTGCTGGGAAGAAGTTGCCGATGGTCAGAAATTGTTCACCTCCCTCAGCAACAAAGGTGTCGGTGACGCGAATCCAGTCGGCGGTGTTGGTGATGGGATGGTTGTAGTCGTTGACCACCTGGGGCATGTAATAGGTAGCAACGGTCTGTGATACTTTGTCGGAAAGGCGTCGTGTCTCTTTGTGCATGAGGACGCTGCGCACGGTGTCATAGATGCGGTCGCGAGTCAAGAGTCCGCCAATTGTGGCCACCGCCCCTGCCGAGTATTCGGATAGGCTTACGAAGAAAGTGAGTCGGTAGGTTCGTCCCGCTACAAGGGGGTGTTTGAGCTGTGTTTGGAGGTATTCGCGGTAGTCTGTCTTAGAACAGTATATACCACAATACCCCAGCCCACTGTGGGCATGCTGTACACCGAGTTTGTTCTTTGGCACCCCACATTCCCGTCCGCCACACACATTGAAGTAGTCGGCCGACCCCCATGAGGGTTGAAACCAAGCTTCAACGGTGGTGAGCGTTCCGAGGGCGTCAATCTTTCGGGGACACTCCACGTAGGCTTCAAAAGATGGGTTATATACGAGGTTCTCTTCGTTGTCGGGAGAAGTGTAGGTTTGTGCGTGCAGCACGACGGGACACAGCAATAGCAGCAGGAGTAATGAGTGCTTCATTGTCTTGAGAGTATCTTTAAGGCGCTTTCCCAAAGGAGTCTGGAAGTGCGATCCCAACTGAAGGCTTGGGCTCGTTTGTGCCCCAGGTTGATTAGTCTTTGCCGTTCAGTAGGGTTGTTGAGCAGTGTCAGCATGGCGGTGGCTATTTCGTCCGTATTGTACGGGTCAACAAGTAGTGCGGCGTTGTCGGCTATCTCAGGCATGGAGGTGCAGTTGGATGTGATGACAGGGACACCTGATTGGAAGGCTTCTATGATGGGGATACCAAAACCTTCGAAAAAGGAAGGGTAGACGAGAACTTCGGCTGATGCCATGAGTCGTGCGAGACATTGACTATCACATCGACCGAGGAATCGTACCTCATCGCGGTATTGTAGGGACTGTAGCAATTGCTCCATTTCGGCAGGCCACCATGTGCGTGCACCTACGACTACGAGTTGGGTGCGTTCTATACTGTGGTTCCGCACCCACTCGAATGCCGATAGAACTCCTGCAAGATTTTTCCGTCGACTGATGGTTCCTACAAAGAGGAAATACCGGCAGCCATCGGTATATTCTTGGCGAACTGTTTGTTGTTCTTTGTCCGTGAGGGGGTGATAATCGGCGTGGGCACCGTCGTAGACCACGTCTATCTTCTCTGGGGTGAGGCGGTAGTGGGTGGCAATATCGCTCTTGGAGAATTCTGAGACAGTTGCTATGCGATTGGCATGCTGCGCATAGCGAGGAAAGAAGGTGCGAAAGTATCGTTGGTGGGAAGGACGTACATAGCCGTCTTCGTGCTCGAAGTTGATGTCGTGGATGACGGTCAGTGTCGGAATAGTGGAACGTAGTGCAATCCATCCATCGGTCGAAATGAAGAGGTCGGCACGCAACCTCCGCAGCTTCCGTGCAACAGAGCACTCGAAGAATATCAACCACAAGATGGGCAACCGAGCCTGAGGGTGGAGATGTACGAGGTGGGTGTTGGGTGAGAACTGGTATTGCGCAGGAGGTCGTCGGTCGAAGAGTAGGAAAAACTCGTGTTCGGGATGTTCTTGCGCAATGCGGCGCACCGTTTCGTAGGTGAACCAGCCGATGCCGTCGAGCCTTCCAGGAATCATCAGTCGGGTATTGATGGCTATGCGCATGCTGTCAGAGAGGGGTGTGGAATGTGTGCTGTAGAGGATTGTAGCTGTGGCTGTGTGCTGTGGTGCGGTCAATGGCGAGTCGGTATCGCTGTGGCACAGGAGGTTTTATTCTATAGGGTGCTCTTGCACAGGCATGGGAAGGTGGAGGATGTAACTTTCGATGACAGAGGGGAAGTACGTCTTTTCGAGCACGTGAATCTTTTCGGCCAAGGTGTCGGCAGTATCAGTGGGTGTTATCTTGCAGCGAGCCTGGAACAGTATCTGGCCGTGGTCGTAGTGGTCGTCTACGAGGTGGACAGTGATGCCACTCTCGACCTCATGGTTACCAATGACAGCCTCGTGAACATGATGCCCGTACATGCCTTTGCCGCCATAGTTTGGTAGTAGTGCAGGGTGAATGTTGAGGATGTGAGAGGGGTATTGAGCTATGATGGAGGTGGGTACAAGTTGAAGGAATCCTGCGAGAATCAAGTAATCGGCCATGAAGGTATCCAGTATCTTTGCGATTTCGGTAGACTGACGGAATGTGGCAGGACTCACATATTGAGCTGGCACTCCTAAACGCTGAGCTCGTGTGGCCACGAAAGCATCTTTTCGGTTGTAAAGTATGCAAGCAACCTCTATAGTATCTTTACCTTGAAAGTATTCAACTATCTGCTGAGCATTAGTTCCGTTGCCCGATGCGAGGATGGCAATGCGAATGTTAGAGTGCATGTGGCTTGATGTTTATACGTTTGTGATTCAGTGTTCTAATGCTTGTATTTGTGTCTATATTGATAAGTGGTTTGCAAAATTACCAATTATATTTTGATTGGCAGGGCGTAGAACCTCTCTTTTTGTGTGCTTTTACTCGATGAATCCTCTCTTTTTATTGACAACTAAAACAATTGGAGGGCAATATATTAACAGCATTAATTTGAGGTGGGGTAGTTAAATAGTTTTACGGGTAAGTTTTTTTTTCTTTTCTTTGCACCTCGTTTAACTCAAAATTAGAAAATATGTCAGAAATTGAACAGAAAGTAAGAGCTGTCATCGTAGATAAGCTTGGAGTTGAAGAAAAGGACGTTACGCTGGAAGCCAGTTTCACCAACGATTTGGGAGCTGACTCTTTGGATACCGTTGAACTTATCATTGACTTGGAGAATGAGTTTGACGTTCGCATTCCAGATGAGGAAGCTGAGAAGATCGCCACTGTCGGTGATGCTATCGCTTTCATCGAGAATGCTAAGGCTGCTAAGTAAATAGCTGTTCTTAGAGCAAATGAATCTGAAACGGGTTGTCATTACTGGCATTGGAGCTCTCACACCCATCGGAAACACCGCCAAAGATTTCTGGGGTGCGCTATTGGAAGGAGTAAGTGGTGCAGGTTTGATAACTCGGTTTGATGCAGAACAATTTAAGTGCAAAATTGCGTGTGAGCTGAAGGGGTTCGACCCTTCAGCTCACTTTAGTCGTAAGGATTGCAATCGGCTGGATGCTTATTCACAGTATGGTATTGTTGCGGCCGATGAGGCTGTGGGTGATGCTCATTTGGATGAGGATTGTGTGAGGAAGGAACGAGTGGGTGTCATTTGGGGATCGGGTATCGGTGGCGTGCAGACGTTGCAGTGGGAGTGTGTGGATTATGCGTTGGGGGATGGCTCTCCGAGGTTTAGTCCGTACTTTGTTCCGAAGATGATAGCCGATATATGTGCTGGTCACATTTCGATTCGACACGGTTTCAAGGGTCCTAATTATGCTACAGTGGCTGCTTGTGCATCGTCGTCAGCAGCTATCGCGAGTGCGTTCGACATGATTCGCCTGGGTCGGGCATCGGTGATGGTGGCTGGTGGGTCAGAGGCGGCTGTGATAGAGAGTAGTATAGGTGGGTTTAGTGCAATGCAGGCACTTTCGACGCGCAATGACGACCCGTTAACGGCTTCTCGGCCGTTCGATAAGGGGCGAGATGGGTTCGTCCTTGGTGAGGGGGCAGGGGCTGTGGTGTTGGAGGATTTGGAGCATGCGTTGGCTCGGGGTGCTACGGTGTATGCTGAGGTGACGGGCGTGGGCTTGTCGGCTGATGCGTACCACATTACGGCATCTCATCCCGATGGTGATGGGGCGTATGAGGCTATGCGTTCGGCGGTTGTGGAGTCGGGTATGGAGTTAAAGGATGTGGACCATGTTAATACACATGGCACGTCAACTCCGATTGGCGACGTGTCGGAGCCGAAGGCTGTGGCGCGGTTGTTTGGCGAGCATGCTATGAGGATTAACCTCAATGCTACGAAGTCTATGACAGGTCATCTGTTGGGGGCTGCGGGTTGTGTGGAGTCGATTGCTACGGTGCTGGCTATTAGGCACGGCATTATTCCACCGACCATCAATCATTTTGATGATGATGAGGCTATTGTACCTCTCAATTTCACGTTTCATCGGGCGCAGGAGCGCCGAGTCGATTTTGCTTTGTGTAATGCTTTCGGGTTTGGTGGGCACAATGTGTGCATTGCCTTTCGGAAGTATAACGGTTAGTGCTTTTCTGCAGGAATGCTTTTTTTTAGACGAAGGACGATAGATAAGGATGTGTCGGCGTTCTTCAGGAGCACTTTTGGTGTGCGTCCGCGAAAGGCTGAGTTGTATCATACGGCACTGGTCCACCGTTCGATGTCGGAGCAGAGGGGTGAAGGGAGCAGGATTAATAATGAGAGGTTGGAGTTCCTCGGCGATGCGGTGTTGAGTAGCGTGGTGGCTGAGTATTTGTTTGCCAAGTATCCAGAGAAGGGCGAGGGTTACCTCAGTGAGTTGCGTTCCAAGATTGTGAGTCGAAGCACATTGAATCGTGTTGCGCACGAAATGGGGTTGTCGCGCCTCATTTCTTACGATCGTCATCAGCAGGGTGTTTTCAAATCGATGGAGGGCGATGCGTTGGAGGCGGTGATTGGGGCTATCTTCTTGGACAGAGGCTATCGGTGTGCCCACAAGGCGATTGCGGAACGCGTGTTGCCGACGTATGTGGATGTGGACAAAGTAGCTCATACTGAATGGAATTACAAGAGCAAGCTTATTGACTGGGGGCAAAAGGGGAGGCACAAGGTTGTGTTTTCGGTGCTGAACACTTCGTATGAGGATGAGAGCGGCTGCCGCCGTAGGGTGTATGAGTGTGGGGTGAGTGTAGATGGGCAGCTATGTGCTTCGGCTTCCGATTTTTCCATCAAGGAGGCCGAGCAGAAGGCGGCTGAGCAGGTGTGTCTCAGCCGCGGCATTGGTTCCCAACGTTGAGGGAATGATGTGGCGTTAGGGCTGCGCCTTTTGGTGCGTGAAGGGTGTCTTATTGACTTCGAATAAGGCATTTGTGTATGCCTTTAAGTGGCCGTCTACGGATGCCGTCGGCATCTGTGCATAGGTTATTTTGTTACGACGCTATGATTAAAATCGTTCTTCGTAACGAACGATACTACTCTTAGTGTAGAATGTTCTTTTTTCGCTCTTTGAATTATTCCGTTCCCTGGTTTTTTGTTTACGCACTGGTTGTTTGTGGATTATTGTAGGTGTGGTTTCACATTGCGCGTGCTGTTTTTTGCAGTGGGTGTGCATTCAGGCTTTGCAATGTAGTTGGGGTTAATTGTGCTTTTGTAGACTCGTAATGGCTTGCGCATGATGTGGACTTGGAATGGGGCGGTTTGTGGCCTTGGGAGCACTATTCACTCGCTGTGCATCGGATGATTTTGGGGAGGCTGTGCAGATGATGGCATTCCATTTGAAAAAGATTTCTAATCTTTGTATCATCGTCCTTTGGGGCATGGAAAGAATATTTGGCAAAAAAAGATAGTACAAAGAGAAGGATAAGCACAGAGTAATAGAAAATGGTAGCACAACGTATGGGCATAGAGCAAGGGGAGCCTATGACCTTTGAGGAGGCAGACGAGAGAAGGGGCAACCCCCACTATGTTGCAGGGAGCTGTAGCGGATATACCATCAACTGCGCATCGAGTGTCTTTGCAAACGAACTGCGCCGACGTGGATTTGATGTGGAGGCCATGATGAACACCCGACAGAATTCCAACATACCCTACCAGTTGTCGAGACAGACAGAGATGGTATGGATTGACCCACTGACAGGAAAGCCCCCTGTGTCCACAAAGGTAGGAGTGACACATTGGACTATGAAAGAGGGTGACTGGCCAGTGTTTCAAAGTATAGAACGCAGTTACAGAGACAGCATGGCTGCACAAGGGGTGAAGATGGAAAACTTTGTTCCTGTGAACACACCCGAAGAGGCCGTGTTTCTCCCCAACGGACGGTATCACCTGCGCATGAAGTGGGAGGGCGACTTCGGGTTGGACGGTGGACACATTGTCGCCTTTGAGAAGACAGAGCCAGGGAAGTACCGTTTCATCGACCCACAGACCGGAAAGACAGACGGTCTTGTACGTCTTGCCAGCGGTGGAGCGTACCGTAAGAAAGCCATCGCCGAGCTTTACAGGGTGGACACCCTCATGCCCAATCCCGACTACCTCGGAGCGGTGTCCAAGGCTGGCACGACCAAGGCGAGCAAGGTGAAATACGCCAAGAAGAGTGGTGGATGGAGCGGAGTGATGGGGAGCAGTCCGCTAACAGAACGTCTACGGCAGAGGCGAAAAGAAATCAGGGAAGAAGCAAAGATCCTCACAGAACAAACATTTCAGCATCCTCAAATCAAAGAACCCATTAAAATATATGGTTCAGGTATCAAGGAATGGCTCAATCAACCACACAAGCATATCGTTGAGAAGAACGAAATGCTACTGAACATCGGAGAAGTGCTCAAAAATGCAGAATACAAAGGCTGCAATACTTATAAAGGCCATGTGTCACACATATTTGAAACCACGTTGATGGGTAAAAAGACTTGGATTGTTGTAACTGAACACCAAGGAAGAGGCCTGGTAATTCATAGCATATCGGATAATGCAGATGTACTGATAGGATTGAAGAAACCCTCCTAATCTGGTTCATGGAGATGCAATCCAAGGCAGCATTAGGAGGGTTACTTTTCGGATGCAAAAGTACAACTTTTTTTTGAACTGACAAAATAAAAAATGCAATTCGTTGAAAATGACACAGAATGAGAATACGTTGAAAGCGGCACGGAGATATGCCAAAAATTTCCGATTCGACATTGTGGAGTATGCCTGTGCCTATAAAGAGTGGCTTGCCTATCATGCCACAAGCGCGGCGTTGCAGGGGACGTGCTAAGGTGTAATGAATCGATTCCGCTACATTTGCGAGGCTCAAATTCTGGACAAATTTGATTATCTACAGGCAAGAAATGTGGATCGCTCGTGAGTTATCGCGAGCATTCTTGTTCGGTAGATAGGTAAGTCCAAACCTTCGGGCTTTAACAAGAAGGCCGCAGTTCCTTTATTGGATTTCATTACTATCGGCGAGGTGATACGGTGCGAGTTGCGTCAAGGGCATTCCAACGGGTGGTTGTTTGGACGTATACATGTCTACCCTCGCACTGTGCAAAAGGATATGCAGTAAAGTAAACTCTGTGCACTGGCCAGTGTAACAAGGCAGGCCTTTTATAAAAGAGACGATGACGTACTGTTTCGCCATTTGGTGATAGAGCATTTTGTGGTACAGTTCGTCATGGAGGTGATGGGCAAAAGATCCCGGGATATGTGGCACATATACCTCGGAATACTGCGTAGAAAGGGACGTATTTCGGAGCATCCTATAAGAGTGCGACTTAGACATCATGCAGTGAACCCCTACCCCCGAATGACGAACTTCCCAACACAACCTGCCGACGCATCCCAACATAGGAAAGAACCTTATTCCTTCCTACCTCAACCAAGTTTGGGTCTACGACATCACCTACGTACCCATAGAAGACCCCTCCGCCCGACTGGGCCATCACTTCTGATTTCCGACGCTGACGGTGGACGCATACGGCAAACGCATCGTAGGATATAGCGTAGCCCCGACATTGGAAGCCAAATACAGCATGGAGGCCGTCTAACAGGCTTTGTTGATACTTCCCAACAGTGTCGCGACAAGAGCCTCATCGACCACCCGGACCGAGGGACGCAGCATGTCAGCGCAGACTACACCAAGGAATTTACCGAGCACCACGACCCCCAGCATGACCGAGAGCGGCAACCCGAAAGACAACGCCGGAGCAGAGCGCTCTACAGCAGCCTCGATTGGCACACGTCAGATTAGGCTCAACCAATGCTTATCAAGAAAAAGCCATTCGACAACAGGCCATAATGATGTGAAAAGAATGCGTACATTTGCAACAGTAAACCCAGACGGCAGTGATAGCGCTTGGAGAGCAAACCGAAACTTCAGACACAGCATCAGGGCCACCGAACACCAGCGTACAGCGTGCGTCCGACAACGACAGGCAGTCGAGTTCTTGAGAGCAGACAACTCATGACAGTCCAAAACAATGAACTCGTCAATCTGCCTCAGTCGTAAGGCCAAAGTTTGATAACAAAATTCAGCACAGTACATGCTGACGACCGCCAACTCCCCCCCAATGACATACGCATCCCCGAAAATGGACATGCGCATGTCGGTAAATAGCTGTGTATAAATGTGAATTTTAATGTTTTGGGTGAATGTGAGTGGACGCTTAGGAGGCGTTTTTGCGCTTGAGCTGTTCGTAGCGACGGCGGGCTCGGTCGGTGTAGAGGCTTGAGGGGTAGTTGAGTAGGAGTTGCTCGTAGCATTGTTGCGCAACGGCATAGTTGTGCAACTGCTGTTCGTTGAGTTCAGCGCGGGTGAAGAGAGCGTCGTCGGCTAGGATGTCGTCGCCGTAGAAGTCAATGAGTTTTTTCAGCAGCGAGTCTGCTTCGGCATATTGGCCTTGCCGCATGCGGATGTGGGCTTTTTGCATCAAGACTTCGTCGAGGATGGGGTGTGAGAGGGAGTGTTTGTCGATGTCGTCGAAGGCGACCCAGGCTGAGTCTAACAGGCCACGGTAGAGGAGGAGATCGGCGTGGGCGTAGCGCTCGAGCATGGTAAAGGTGCTGTCTTCCTCCATGTTGTCGCTGATGAGGAGCGAGAGTTTCATGGCATCGTTGGCGATGAGTTTGGAGGTGGAGGCTCGCAGCACGTCGAGTTGCGATTTGGCCCAGAGAAAGTCGTGGTTGAAGTAGGAGAGTCGGGCGTTGCTGTATTTGGCTTGTGCTCCGAGAATGGTTTCTTTTTCGGCTTTTTCGACTTGAGAGTAGAGCAGTGAGGCATCCCACACTTCGCCTGCAAAGAGCAGTAGGTCGCCCAGTTCGAGTTTGGTTTCGTCGATGGTGTTTTGGGGTAGACGGCGCATTTCGATGATGTCGTAGAGTAGGTCAACGGCTTGCTGCAGTTCGTTGGATTCGTAGGCCAGCAGGTGGGCGTAGTTGCGCATGAGGGGGACGGTTTGCGGTATTTTGCCCAGTTCGATGAAGGCGGTTTCGTATTCGTTTTTGAGGTGATCCAGTCGGTCGGAGGCGACGGCGTGGTGCTGGTTGATTTGCGTGTACATCACGTTCAGTGCACCGACGCGAGCGGTGAGATAGTGCGGGTCGTCTTTGCCTCGACGGGTGATATATTCGTAGCCAGATAGGGCTGTGGGCAGGTCGTCGTTGTGCTCTGCGATGGAGGCTACGCGTAGTACCCAGTCGCTTCCCATGTCGGGGAAGCGGCGGCTTACGGCTTGTGCTTGAGTGAGGGCGAAGGCAAAGTCTTTCTGCTGAATAGAGTACCATATCATCATTTCTAGATACTCTTTGCGGTTGGGCTGTTCGTCTAAGCGTTCCATGATGATGGTGCGTAACTGCGATGTCAGTTGTGGGTTGGAGGTTTCGGATAGGATGTGTTGGAGCGACAGTTGTATGCTGCCCATGGACGACGGGCTTTGGTCAAGGAGATTGAAGAACTCGTTCATCATCAGATCGTAGCGACCCATTTTGTCGTAAAGGTTGGCCAGTTCGGCGAGGTAGAGGAAAGGGTTGTTCGTTTTCTTTCGTACTTCCAAATAGGCTTTTTCGGCGTGCTCAAGGTATCCGTTTTGGATGAGCTCGCTGGCCAGTTCCTGCACCTGACTTTTGTTAGCGGTGATGCGTGTGAGGGCTTCGTTCAGTGTCTTGTTGGCTTTTTTCTTTTCGCCTTGCTCGTTGTAGAGCGTGGCCAGATGCACATATAGGCTGAGGTCGTTGGGGGTGCGTTTCTGCCGCTTTTTCACCAGTTGCTCGGCCTCACGCCACAGATGTTGCTGGACGTAGCACTGGCACAGCATTTGGTAGTAGAACTTGTTGGAGGTCTGTGTGTAGAGTGTTTGGTACAACTCAGTGGCTTTGTCGTATTCCTTGTTTTGGAAGTATTGCGAGGCCAGTTGTTCGGACGATTGTTGTCCGCGAGTTGTGGGCACAAGTAGTAAGATGTTGATCAGGAGGAGCAAATGTGGGATGGGGATGCGCAGGATTCTCATGGTTAAGGGGTGTTAATTTGAGGCTGTGGATGATTTTTTTGCCTCCTGCCAAAGTGCCAGCATTTCGTCGGGAGAGAGGTCTGCAATGGTGCGACCTTGGCTGATGGCAGTTTGCTCCACGTGGGCAAAGCGCTGGCGAAACTTGTTGATGGTGAGCGAAAGTGCGTCGTCTGCGTTCACTCCAAGGTGGTTGCCCCACACCACCAGCGCGAACAGCAGGTCGCCAAATTCCTCCTGCACGTGGGCTTGGTTGTCGGGGTGGCACAGAGCCTCTTGTAATTCGCGGTATTCCTCGTCGACCTTGCACTTGGCCTCGTTGGCACTTTCGAAGTCGAATCCCACACCAGCTACCTTGTTGTGCATGCGCACAGCTTTGACCAGGGGGGGGAGTGTGTGGGGTACACCCTCAAGTACCGAACGTCTGTTTTCCTTCATTTTCACCTGCTCCCACTGTGGGGCTTCCAGTGTCGATGCGGCTTGCATGATACCGTCGCGGTCGGGTAGTGAGATGTGTGGGTGGCGACTGATGAGCTTGCGGCAGATGTTGTCAATCATATCGACCGTCGTGAATGCGCCCGCGTCGGCGAATAGTTTGGAATAGAAAATCACGTGCATCAGTATGTCTCCTAGTTCCTTGCGGGTTGATTCGGTGTCGTGTTCCAGCAGTGCTTCCGACAGCTCGTAGATTTCTTCTATCGTCAGATGTCGCAGACTTTCGGGTGTCTGTTTGCTGTCCCACGGACATTGCTGTCGAAGCGTGTCGAGGATGCAGCTCAGCCATGCAAATGATTTCTGCTCTTCGCTAACGGGAGGGTTCATGGGTTGGGATGATGAGGTGGTGGGATGTTTCAGATACGTTTAACGGATTCGACTCCGTCGATTTCCATTAGGTGTTTGATGAGTTGGCTGAGGGTTTGCAGGTTATACAGGTAGAGCATGATAATTCCTCGACCTACGCCTTCTGTAGCTTCGAAGGTAACGGCGCGGATATTGAGTTCCATATCGTGCGTAATGACCTGCGTGATGTCTTGTAGCATGCCCTTGCGGTCAATGGCTGTTATGGCCACCCCAGTGAGGAATGATACGTGCTCATCGTTGCGCCAACGTGCTCTCACGATGCGCTCTTCGTGGGTCGACATTTCGTGTAGTGCAATGGGACAGCTGGTGCGGTGTACCTCGATGTGGTTATCCACGGTAATGCCTACTACCTCGTCCCCTTGAATGGGTTTGCAGCAACTGGCGGGACGTGCTTGTAGGGTGCCGGACTTGGGGTCAAGCAGGAAGGGAGAGACGGCGTGTATTGGTTGTGGGGTATCGGCCTGTGTGTTCTCAAAGTACTCGCGGTAGGGCTCCAACAGCAGATATTTGGGACGAATCATTCTGTTGCCGAGGAATTGCCCAAGTTCTTGTCGGCCGATGGCACCAGTGGCAAAGCGGTAAAGCAGGTCGGTCTCGTTGTCGGCTTCGAAGTAGTTTTGTAGTTTCTGACGTAATTCGGGACTGTCCGATATCTGCAATTCGTGGAGCAAAGCCTTGCAGCGCGCATTTCCTTCGGCTCGTAGACCTTTCTTTTGGTTCTTCAAATACTCTTTGATGCGCTCGCGAGCATGTGTGGTTTTTGCCGTTTTCAGCCAGTCTTCGGTGGGATGGGATGTGTGGGAAGTGAGTACCTGCACCTGTTCCCCACTGTGGAGTACATAGCTGACAGGTACCACCTTGGCATTAACTTTTGCCCCGATGCAGTGGTCTCCCAATTCGGAATGGATGGCGTAGGCGAAGTCGAGCACAGTGGTACGGGCAGGCAGAATGATGTTCTCCCCTTTGGGAGTAAAGAGGTAGATTTCGCGCGTATACAGCGTCTGCTTGAACTCTTCTACGAGATCAAGCGCGCTCTTCTCGCTGTTTTCAAGTGAAATTCGGATTTGTTGTAGCCATTCTTCCACGGGGTTTCCCTCAATCTGCTCATCTGGATGGGCTTCTTTATACAGAAAGTGGGCGGCCATGCCCTTTTCGGCCACTTCATCCATGCGTTGTGAGCGAATTTGCACTTCTACCCAACGTCCTAAAGGGGACATGACGGTGGTGTGGAGCGATTCGTAGCCGTTGTTTTTCGGTGTGGTTATCCAGTCGCGAAAGCGAGAAGGATTGGGTGGAAACAGACTCAGAATAAGGGCATATACCTTGAAGCATTCGGCCTTTTCGCTTTCGGCGGGCACATCTATAATGATGCGCATGGCGAAGAGGTCGTAAATCTCATCAAATTCAACACTTTTGTTCTGCATCTTCTTCCAACAAGAAAAGACGGATTTGGTGCGCGATTTGATGGTGTATTTGTATTCGTTCTTGTCGAGTAGTGCCTGTATGGGGGCGATGAAGCACTCTTCCAATTGAGTAGCATCGGCAGCTACCTGCTGAATGCGAGATTGAATGTCGTAGTATTCTTTGGGATTGGTTTGGCGCATCACCAGTTCTTCGAGTTCTGTTTTGATGTTGTATAACCCGAGACGGTGGGCCAATGGGATATAGAGGTATTGAGTTTCGGACGCGATGGCCAGACGTTTGGTGTCCTTCATCGAGTCAATTGTTCTCATATTGTGAAGACGGTCGCACAACTTGATAAAGATGACGTACACGTCGTCGCACATTGCTAGGAGAATCTTGCGATAATTCTCGGCTTGTTTGGACAGATTGTCGGGCTGCAGACGGTTTTCTGTAAGACGTGTTACGGTATTGATTTTTGTTACTCCATCGACGATGCGTGCCACGCGGTCTCCAAAAATGACGCGAATTTGGTCGAGGTCAATGTCCGTATCTTCTACAACGTCGTGCAAAAGAGCGCAGATAACGGCGGTATGCCCCAATCCGACCTCTTCCACGGCAATACGCGCTACCGAAAGCGGATGAAAGATGTAGGCCTCGCCAGATTTTCGTCGCTGTCCTTCATGTGCCCTACGTGCTATGCTGAAAGCTCTGTAGATGTTTTCCTCTTCCTCTTTGGTTAAGGGATGAATCTTATTGCATGAATTTAGGAGAGAAGAGAAGCGCTGCTCAATAAGTTGTTGTTCATCTGTTGAAATAGGTGCGGCCATTCCATTCTATATTGTGGGGTTGTACCTTCGTTGCCTGCAACCCTATAAGAGGAAGAAGCAAGCAAGGTCGAGACTCAACCCAATCGTAAAAAAACAAGTTCCCCTTGACCGGATGGTGCTAATGCTACCGCAAAGCCAAGAAAAGTGAGTTCCAGTGTTTGCGGCAGAGAATCGCATGCCCAACTCGTAACCGAGAGTACCTCCAATTGCTAAGCCTCCGTATAGATGCCAGTCGACCGCCGATAGTTCCATTGACGGTCGCACAGCAACGCCTACACTCTTCCAGTTGTAAAAGTTGCCCCACATGTAGGACAGATATCCACCCCACCGTTTGGGCACCCACGCGAACTGTAAGCCTGCGGCAATATCGTCCATTCCAACGAGCATCTTACATTCAAGGAAGTATATGCTGTAGTCGCAGTCGTACTCTTTGATGCCAGTCAGTCTGTTCATCAAGGGATTGCCTGTTACATGCACCTTCTCGCCAAACGTTATGTCTTCTGAGCTACCAATGATGGTATCCTGTAATGGCACTTGGGCATTGGCAAGGCCTGTCCAAAGTGCCAAGAGAGTAAATATGAGTAATCGATGCGCGCGGAACAGGTGGTTCAGCATGTTGTTTATGCCCCGGGTATTGCCTCTGGGTCGCTGGTATCTACTGTCGTTGGATTGAGTGCTTGACGTATTTTCTGCTCTAACTCATCGCACAACTCGGGATTGTCTTTCAACAGTTGTTTGACGGCCTCGCGACCTTGCGCCAATCGGCTGTCTTCGTAGCTGAACCAAGAACCACTTTTCTTGATAATACCGCATTCCACACCGAGATCTACAATTTCGCCTGTCTTGGAGATACCTTCGCCAAACATGAGGTCGAATTCGCACACTCTGAAAGGCGGTGCGACCTTATTCTTGACTACTCGGACCTTAACGTGGTTGCCGATGTTTTGGTCGCCGTCTTTGATGCTTTGCGTACGCCGTATATCAAGGCGCACAGATGAGTAGAACTTCAAAGCATTACCGCCAGTGGTTGTTTCGGGATTGCCAAATAGGACTCCGATCTTCTCGCGCAACTGGTTGATGAATATACAGCAGCAGTGGGTTTTGCTAATGGTGGAAGTGAGCTTCCGTAAGGCTTGAGACATAAGTCGAGCCTGCAGGCCTACCTTGTTGTCGCCCATTTCACCGTCGATTTCTGCTTTGGGTGTCAAGGCTGCAACGGAGTCAATCACAATGATATCTATTGCACCAGAGCGGATTAAGTTGTCAGCTATCTCAAGTGCTTGTTCTCCGTTATCAGGTTGGGAAATGAGTAGGTCTTCGATCTTAACTCCGAGTTTTTTTGCGTAGACAGGATCAAATGCATGTTCTGCATCAATGAATGCTGCAATACCGCCGTTGCGTTGTGATTCTGCAATGGCGTGAATGGCCAAAGTGGTTTTACCAGACGATTCGGGACCGTATATTTCTATGATACGTCCTTTCGGAAGACCTCCAACGCCGAGTGCCATGTCAAGGCCAAGAGATCCAGTTGAAATCACTTCCAGCTCTTCATCTGGACGGTCGCCCAACTTCATAATAGAGCCTTTGCCGTAGTTTTTCTCAATCTTATCGAGGGTGCTTTGTAGAATTTTAAGTTTCTCCAACTTGGCGTTGCCGTTTTCAAATGCTTCTTTTGCCATATTTCTCAGTATATTATGGATGTAAATTCGCTTGTATTTCGTATGCAAGCACATTCGCAAATGTACGCATTTTTAGTCATATAGGATGAGTAAGGATGCGCTCTATTTTGATGTATTTGGAAATAGATGCAGTCGAATGGAGATGGACTTGCAAAAATGATTCCTGCATGATCCGATAAATGACGGGTGCGCGTTGATGAGGGAATGCGCTCTCAAAAAGAAAAACACGGCATGCGTTGTTTGCGCCATTTGCCGTGTTTTTTTCAGCGGAAAGGAAGGGATTCGAACCCTTGAAGCGCTTTTAACGCTTACTCGCTTTCCAGGCGGGCCTCTTCAACCACTCGAGCACCTTTCCTTAATGAAACATATTGTCTATGTTTCATGATATTGCATCTTCTAAATGCTTTGCCTTCGCTGTGCAAAGGTACGCACTTTTTTGAAATCGTAGGTAACGTACAATATTTTTTGTAGTGTTGTGCGCAAAATTGTTCCGAGTTTTTGTTTTTGACCCCACGGTTTGTACTGGAAAAGTGGATTTTTCTCTATGTGTCCACCTAATGGAGGAAGAATACCAGTTTTCAGTTGTTTGGTTGGCTATTTGGTATTGCTACTGTGTGGTGTCTCTTGGCAAAACGCTGACGGTGTGGTGGCATCGATGTGCATACGGCAGTGCTCACAGTCAAATTGTAACGCAAATGAACGATTGTTGTTTACAAGAAACAGCGCCCCTTTGTATTCTTTGTCTTGGGGAGTAGAAATTGTTTGTTGCAGGCATTGTCCCAATTCGTATCGGAGACAATACTTGGTTGTCATCAGATGCTTTCCTATATAATTGTTGGTTTCATCCAGCCCTCGTTCAATTGTTTCTACCCCGTGTATGTGATAAAAGTGCTCTGCTTTATCGTTTGTGATGTTTAATTGATAAGGTAAACGGTTTGGATGGTACTGAGTGGTGTTTTTGATACGTGTGGATGATGGGGTAGGGCGAACCTCGGCTCGTTGCTCAGTCATCAATTCGATTGTTTTGCGCCGTAGTTCATTGAGTAGTGAAATGGGCACAAATGGTACGGAATTTGGTAACTCAATATGATTTGCCACAAATGGAGTATTGCCTAATTTCGACAAGTTGCGGATGATTTGTTCTCTTGATTTCTCCTGCTGTTGAGCTGGTTCAGATGAGAAGGCAATCGAGTATTGTGCCTCGGTGCCATCGAGGGAGGTGGTTCGCAGAGTTAGTTTTGAGGAAGAGGCGTTGAGGGTTAGGTTGATAGGTATGGTGCGTCGGGCTGTTTCACCTTCCAGTAATGTTTGAAATGCGTGGTCGTAGTTTCTCCACAACATGGTGCCTATGGATAGTGAGGGCATGTGGTTGGGAGTGATGGTTGCTCCATTGACATGGTTCACTTTGAAGCCTTCAGGCTGTCCTTTCGCTCCGATGTAACATAATCCATCCCCTGTACTAAGGGGTATATCGGTTCGTATTGTAATGGTGTGTGGAGCAATTCGTCTAACAGTTCCGATGGGCTGTCCAATGGCTTTTCCTGTGCTGAGTGATGCTATAGGTTGTCTTTTCCCCTCAAGGAAGTAGTCCGTAAAGCCCCGATTGAAGGTTCTGTTTAGATCTGGAGTGAAGTTCAACTGTACATCTCCAACAGACGATTTGCAGTAATTCTGCTCGTTGCTCATGAGAGAGTCCAGTAATCGGCGATAGTATGCAGTTACATTTTTTACATAGGCCATGTCCTTTAGACGTCCCTCTATTTTGAAGGAGGTAATGCCTGCCTCAACCATGTCGGCAAGATGGTTCGCTGCCGAAAAATCGCGGAGTGAAAGTAGATGCTCGTGATGTCGAAGTACCGAACCCTTTTCATTGCGAAGGTTATAATAGTTCCTACAGGGCTGGGCGCAGCACCCACGGTTGCCACTACGTCCTGTGAGATAAGCACTCATATAGCACTGGCCGCTGTAGCATACGCACAGTGCACCTTGCACAAAAGCCTCCAAGTCTACGTTGACTTGTTGGCGTAGCTGGCGCATCTCATCAAGGGTAGTTTCACGTGCCAAGATAATTCGCTTCAGTCCCACTTGTTCAAGAAAACGGATGTGGTCTATCCCAACGTTGTGCATCTGTGTTGATGCATGTAGTTCTATAGGGGGTAGATCTGCCTCCAGCAATCCCATATCCTGAATGATGATAGCATCTGCTCCACGCTCGTAAAGTTCCCATATAAGAGTAGTGGCCTGAGATACTTCAGACTCATACAGTACCGTGTTGAGTGTAACGAATACTTTACAGCGATATATATGGGCGTAGCGTATCAGTTGCTGAATGTCGGACAACGAATTTCCTGCTGCAGCCCGTGCGCCAAACTGGGGCGCACCAATGTAGACGGCATCGGCACCGTGGTTGATAGCCGCAATGCCTTGTTCGTAATTTTTTGCTGGCGCAAGGAGTTCAAGTGTCTTCATTGTGCGAACGTATTTGCGTTGGCGAGGATACGTGGTAATGTGTGTGTATGAAAAAAAGGATACATTGCAAAGCATGTATCCTTCTATTTTTGTGCTGAACTATTGTGTCAACTGTATGTTAGTTGTCCATAGCCTGTTGACGCAGATGCTGAACGTATATGGCCTTCAGCTTGCGTTCCCGTGCAATCACAGAAGGTTTGGTGAACTTCTGACGTTCGCGGAGCTCTTTTACGACGCCAGTCTTCTCGAACTTTCTTTTGAATTTTTTTAGTGCGCGTTCAATGTTTTCGCCTTCTTTAATAGGAACTACGATCATTGTATATACCTCTTTCTTTTAGGGTTAATATTACTTTGTTTTCCTCTGATATGAAGCATCTTTAGAACTGTAGATGGCCTTCGGCAGCGGCATCTTTCAAGGCAGCCAGAATGCCTTTCTTGTTGATGATGCGCATTCCCTTAGCAGACACCTTTAAGGTAATCCACATATCCTCTTCAGGGATGTAGAATTTTTTGGTCTGCAGGTTTGGAGCAAAGGTACGCTTCGTATGAATGCGCGAGTGTGATACGTTGTTTCCACTGATGACGTGTTTGCCTGTAATTTCGCAAATCTTCGACATTGTTTTTCCTTTCTATTTGTGTTTTATTTGTTCTCTTTGTACTTCGTTGCAGGGCTATCTGGTACCTTCATTTGAAATTGAACAAGTCTGTCCCTGTAACAAAAGCGAGTGCAAAGGTCTTACTTTTCTTCGACATGGACAAACGGCAATCGTCTTTGAATTCAGGTTTTGACATTTATTAACATCTTGTATTTTTATATAAATTGATATACAGAATTATACATATTTCGCAGCTGATTGATTTAACGCTCTGTTATGAGGGAGTTATGGGGATGAACAGGCGAGAAAACACTGGTTTTCGACATTTATTGTGCTAAATTTGGGCTTTGTGCGTTATTCTGCTGCTATGGCGTTTGCTAACGACATCATTCACTGGTATGAAGCCCATGGAAGAGACCTTCCGTGGCGTAATACGTCGGATCCTTATCACATCTGGTTATCGGAGATTATCCTGCAACAGACTCGTGTCGAACAAGGCATGAGTTACTATCTTCGCTTTGTGAAAGAGTTCCCCACGGTCAACGATTTGGCTCATTCGACTGAGGAACGTGTGCTTAAGTGTTGGCAGGGCTTGGGATATTATAGTCGGGCGCGTAATCTGCATGCAGCGGCGCAGCACATTGCATTCAATCTGTCGGGGCAGTTTCCCAATACCTACGATGATATTTTATCCTTGCGTGGCGTCGGTCCCTACACGGCTGCGGCCATTGCATCATTTGCCTTTGGGCTGCCCTATCCTGTGATAGACGGCAACGTTTTCCGTGTTGTGTCGCGTCTGCATGGTATTGACCTACCAATTGATTCGACAAAGGCAAGACCTTATTTTCTGCAAGTGTTGAATAAGATGATTGACCGCGACCGACCAGCGGCTTTCAATCAAGCGTTGATGGACTTTGGGGCGTTGGTGTGCAAGCCACAGGCTGCGGATTGCAAGTCTTGCATCTTTGCGGATAGATGTGTTGCGTGGCGTACAGGACGAGTGGCTCTCCTTCCTGTGAAAGGAGGCCGTCCTGCTGTAAGGAATCGCTATTTCTACTATTTCGTCTTTGTCATTCGGCGTTCGAGGAAGTCGTTTCCGATCTACACAGTGATGCAATGTCGAAAACAGCAAGATATATGGAAAGGTCTGTATGAGTTCCCTCTGTTGGAGCCGCCTAATGTATTAGTTGCTGATGACCTGCTCAACACAGCGACAACTCATGTGCAGAAGCTCTGGCCGATGATGCGTGAAGTCCGTCCGTCTATCGTGGGTACCGATGTCCATAAGTTGTCCCACCAGACCATTCATGCCACTTTCCTTAGGGTAGAGGCCATCATCGATGACGATGTACAGATTGATGGCCTTGTGGAATTGGCGAAGGTCGATGCCTTACCTGTTTCCAGACTCACTGATCGTTTTCTCGCCACCTTCTCGTTTGGAGATACGAACGGCTTGGTCAAATGTAAGTAGACAATATATATAGTAGGTGTATTTATCTCAGAAAATATGATTGGAGTCAACAAAGTAATACTTATTGGCAATGTGGGAAGAGAGCCAGAGGCTGTGCTTATACCCAACGAAATGGCGGCAGAGGGAGAGCCCAAATTTCTGAAGAAAGTATCCTTCCCTTTAGCTACAAATGAGGTGCATCGCAACAGAATGGGGCAGCGGGTGGAGCGAACCGACTGGCATTCCATTGTGTGTTGGCGAGGGGTGGCCGACGTGGCAGAGCGGGTTATCCATAAGGGTGCGCAGTTATTCATTGAGGGTCGGCTTCGCACGCGGCAGTATGAAGGAGCTGATGGCGAACGCCACTTCACCACTGAGGTTATTGCCGACACCTTTGAGGTGCTCACCCAGAGTGGACGTACTGAACGTAGCGAACCCACACGTCCATCTGTTCAAGAGGAACGGCCGTTTCGGTTGCCCGACGACATGGAGCCGCTAAGTAAGTTACCTTTTTGAGAACGAAGTATAGTGACTAAATAGACGAGGGGGAAGGGGCTGCAAACTGCATTCTCTTCCCCCTCGATTTATAATTCCGCTATGATGAGAAGTGATACCCGTTGATGTTGGACGTTATTGTGGGCGATAGTCCTCATAGCCAGGTTTACCCAGCAGTGCGAACATGTTTTTCTTGTAGGCCTCAACACCTGGTTGGTCGAATGGGTTTACCCCCAGCATGTAACCACTAATACCGCAAGCGAACTCGAAGAAATAGATGAGTGCGCCCAGAGTATACTCATCTATCTGTGGAATGTTGATTCCGATGATGGGCACATTGCCGTTATGATGCGCAATGGCGGTGCCTTGTTGCGCCTTCGCGTTGATGTCTGTCAGCGAACGGTTGGCAAGGTATCCAATGCCGTCGGTATTGTCTTCTTGTGGTGGCACGTTGACACTATGCTGTGCCTGGTTTATGGTCAGCATGCTCTCGAAAAGGATGCGTTCGCCTTGCTGCACGTACTGCCCCATCGAATGCAGGTCGGTTGTAAACGAGAGACTGTGGGGTAAAATACCTCGGCCTTCTTTGCCTTCGCTCTCGCCGTAGAGTTGTTTCCACCACTCGCTTATGTAGCATAGGGAGGGAGTGAAGTTGACCAGCATTTCGACCTTGCGCCCCTTTCTATAGAGTATGTTTCGCAAGGCTGCATAGTGCAGAGCGGGATTTTCTGCAAGGGTTGTTGTATGAGTGCAGAGTTCCTGCATTTCAGCGGCCCCACGCAGCAGACTCTCTATGTCGAAGCCAGCCATAGCGATGGGCAATAGACCAACGGGTGTCAATACAGAAAAACGTCCACCTACGTTGTCTGGAATGATGTAGGAATGGTACCCCTCCCGCTGGGCTATATCGTGCAGGGCACCTTTGTTCTCATCGGTAATAACCAGGATGCGTTTCGAGGCATCTGCACCATACTTGTAGTTGAGATGTGCTTTAAGAATGCGGAAGGCCACAGCAGGCTCTGTTGTGGTGCCTGATTTGGAGACAACCACTATCGAGTAGTCGCGCTTGTCGAGTAGTTGCAGCAGGTGGTGATAGTAGTCTTCGCTCAACGTGTGCCCAGCAAAAAGTATGGTAGGATGTTCACCTTTCTGCATGGGGGCGAAGGGCGATTGCAAGGCCTCTATCACAGCTCTGGCTCCGAGGTAGGAGCCGCCGATACCTATTACCACTATCACGTCCGACCATTGTGCTTGTGTGGCTGCTTCGGTCTTGATATGTTGCAGAACTTGCTTGTCGATGGTTGTAGGCAAGGTAAGCCAGCCGAGGAAGTCATTTCCAGCACCAGTGCCACCGAGCAGGGTTTGTTGTGCTTGCTGTGTCTCTTGTTCTGCTTGTGCCAGCTCTTGAGGCGTCACATACTTTGCTACATAGTCTGTAAGAATTGTGATTGGACTCATGGGGCGAGGGTATTGTTGGATAACGTGTGTACTCTGTAAAAAGCCAAGAGGCTACTCTGTCATGCAGGGTAGCCTCTTGTGCTATTATGGTCTTTACCTGTCGGATTGATTATCGACTATTCAATCACGCGGTAGAAGGAGACGCGACGGTTGATACCGTTCTTAACATCGCCAAACGGAGTGCCCTTGCCCTTGCCGTCGGTGGTGAGTTGGTCTTCTTTTACACCATACTTCTTGACGAGGAGTTTCTTCACTTGCTCAGCACGCTTTTGCGAGAGCTTCATGTTGTAAGCATCCGAGCCGCTGTAGTCGCAGAAACCAACAATGTTGAACTTGGCATTCTCGTTGTCCTTCATCACGCCTGCAATAGCCTTCAACTTGTCCATTTGGTCTTCGGATACTTGGTACTCGTTCACATCGTAGGTGATCGAGAAGGGCAGAGCGTAGAAGTTAGTTTGATCAGCCTTCATATTGTTGATGATGTTCTGCAGGCTGTCAGCGTCAGCGCTGTTGGCAGTGCCTTGATGTTCGCGCAAGTAGTTCACTTCGCTCTCAAGTTCATTGATGCGGTTCTGCAGTCTCTGCTCGTTTTTCTTCGAGTTGATGAGGTCTTGCTCAAGGGCGGCTATCTGACTGTTCAGTTCGTCAAACTTGTCCTGGGTGAGGAGTTTCTTTTGGTTGAGGAGCTCGCGGTCAGCAGCGGTAGGTCCGAAGTTGTAGAGGTAGCCTATACCGATGTGCAGGTTGAAGACATTTGCGTGTGGGTTACTTTTTTCGAAAACGGGCTTGTTCACGTCTCCGTGGTCTTCGAGGGTAGCCTCAACGAAGAATGACGAGTGCTCGCAGCACTTGTGCTGCCAGCCTAAACCGAAGTCGCCAAACCAAGAGAGCATACCGTTGTTCTCGCGGAACACGTTACTGCCTTTGCCTGTACCAGTATAGTCTAAGTCGAAGTTATAGCCTGCACCGAAGTTAGCAATCAAGTAGATTGAGTTCTTGCGGTCGGGGTCATAACCCTTAATGGCATTGTTGATGCTGAACTTAACACCAGCACCGAAGCGGAGGTAGTTTTGGTAGCCAAGCGTGTCGTTGTCGCGGTCTGCAATGTCGGTGCCAACGCCGAAAATACCAGGCATGCCAACGGACAACCGCAGAGCCCATACGTGGTTCAACTCCTTCTCAAATAGCAGGGCTGCACCAGCGTTGGAACCTTCCTTCCAACCCATGCCATTACCGAACTGGTGGGTGTAGTCAAGCATACCACCGATGGACCAGTTGCTCCAAAATCCATAGTGCGGATACTCCTGCTGGGAAGCTTTTTTCTCCGTTTGTGCGAAAGCAACGCAGGAAAAGGACACTGCGCATGCAAGCACTCCAATTTTGAATAGTTTCTTCAACATAGTTTTAAACTTTACTATTTATTTATAATGTTGTCAGTTCTACGCTTCATTTATGTATGCTCTACGCATACGTAACAATGTGCAAAGGTACATGTTTTTTTTTACTCAAAAGCATTATATCCATTTTTTTGTGCTTTTCTGTTGGTAAATAAGGACAGGAGGGGTGTTGTCCTTGTAGATGTCGATGTTTTCTGCTGTGTGTATATGGTTGATTTCATGTGGTTTCAGTACTGCTTTCCTCCGCTTGTAGTGGGTCTCTGTGGCTCTTATTGTCGTGGTTGTATACGGATAGAGGGGGCATTTTGTTTCATTTTCATGGGAGAAAGTGTGCGCTCGGATGGTGGATTTTGCACGGGATAATTGGCTTTTCAGTCCTATTGTGGAGTTATGAATTTACTGTTACGGTGTGGTGGATGTGCTATGTCGGTGTGGTAGATGTACTGTGTCGGGGTAGTGGATGTGCTGTTACGGTGTAGTGGATGTGCTGTGTGTGCGGTGTTTTGGTGCGGCGGTGTTTTGGTCGGTGTGGTTGTTGGGCATGGAGGTTGTTGGGCGCTTGTATAATATAAGGTGTAGAGTAATGGCGATAGTGTAGTGGTTAGGCCAAAGGATGGTGGTAGTAAGAACAACAGGTGGCAGTGGTTAGGCCAAAGGATGGCGGTAATAAGGACAACAGGCGGCAGTAGTTAGGCCAAAGGATAGCGGTAATAAGAACAACAGGTGGCAGTGGTGGGCACAACAGGTGGTCGTGGTGGAGATAACAGGTGGTGGGGTCGGTGGGGGTGATGTCGCCGAGCCTGTAGCGGTGGGGGTGCAGGGCAGTGTTCTGTGGGGTGCGCTGGTGAGGGGGCAGTTCCCAGTGCGTCAGAAGCGGTTGCCGAGGCTGATGTAGAGAAGGGCTGAACGGGTAATGGTGCTGTAGCCGAGGTTGATGCCGAGGGGGCCAAAGAAGGAGTTGTAGTAGTAGGCTGCGGTGATGCCGTAGGACTCGTCGGCCGAGGGAAGCAGGATGAGCTCATCGGCTTGGTGTGCCACTCCGAGGCGCAGCTGTAGGTAGTGGCTGCTGAGTATTCGGTATTGTACTTGCAGTTGGGCTGCCACGAAGTGGTTGTTGGTCAGTTCGGTGCGTATGATGCCGGGGAAAGGCAGTTGCTGTTCGAGGTTGCTGACGTTCTCTTCGCCTCCTGTGGCATTGCGGAAGGGCAGGGGGATGTCGTCGCCAAAGAGCAGGCGGCCGTAGAGGCGGGGTTGCAGGCTCAGCCGTGGGGTGATGGCTATGTTGCCGCGCAGTTGGGTGCTCAGCTCACTGATGCCGATGTTGTGGTTGAAGCGGAAGGGGTTGGGACTACGGTAGGCGTAGGAGGCCTGCAGTTGGAGACCTTGTGTGGGGAAGTACCAGTCGTTCTCCGAGTAGTGTGAGAGGTGGCCTGTGTAGCTGAAGTAGTGGGCGTTGTCGAGGTGTAGGGCTTCGGTGGTTGAGGAGAGCAGGTTGCCGTAAAAGTTGTAGTAGTCCCACTGCACTCCTGCGTCGAGGTTGAATACGGAGTACTCCACGTTGATAGGCTCCAGCCGCAGGCGGTGCTGGCGGTACCTGACGTTGTAGCTGCGGTGTCCATCGGTGTAGATGTCTATGTTGTTGTTGGCAAAGGTGTAGCCTATCGATGGCTGGGTGAAGGCGTGGGGTTGCAGTTGCAGTTCGGCGTTGCCCACGAGGCGTTTGCCCAGTCGTGCCGAGAGCGACAGGTTGGCGGGGGCTCCGAGGTGTAGGGGCAGGTCGGCTGTGAGGAGCAGCGCGCCGAGTTGTTCGGTGTCAAAGCGTGCGCCGGCGCGCAGTGTGGGCGGGTGGCGCACCAGCTGGGGCTGACGCCACAGGGGCTGCAGCGCTTGTGCTTCGGGCTTGGCTTTGGGGTGCAGGTGGGCAGGGCGCGCGGTGCTGTCGATTCCGGCCGCTTGGCGCAGGGCTATCAGCTGCTGCCACTGGTCGCGGGTGGCTCGTTCGCCGCGCACTAGCAGGCTGTCTATGGCGGCGGGGTAGAAGCTTGCAGAGCTGTAGCCGTCGACGTTGACTCGCACAAAGATGTCGCTTGCGGCTATATTGGAGTCGTACTTGTTCTTGCAGTTCATATCTATTATTTGGCTGAGTATGGTTACTGCGTTGGTCAGCTCGTCGGCCTGCAGCATGGGGCTTTGCACCGAGACGCCTATGATGATGTCCGCGCCGAGGGCTTTGGCCAGGTCGACGGGGTAGTTGTTGCGCAGTCCTCCGTCCACCAGCACACGTCCGCCGCTGCGCACGGGGGCGAACACGCCGGGTATGGCCATCGAGGCGCGCATGGCCTGTATGAGGTGGCCGCCGAAAAAGTCCACCTCGCTGTTGTCCACTATGTCGGTGGCCACGCAGGCAAAAGCCACGGGCAGCTGGGCAAAGTCGGTCGAGTCGTAGTAGCCGTAGCACAAGTCCTCAAAGAGTGCGGCCAGATTGTTCCCTCTTATCATGCCTCCGTCGGGCATGTTGCGGTTCCGTTCTGTGAATTCGTGGGACAGGATGTAGGTGTTGGCGCGCCTCTTTTCACTCCAGCTCAGGCGTTGCATGTCGGGGCGGTCGCTGAGTAGGAACGGCCAGTCTTGGGCTCTCACCAGTGAGTCCAAGATGTCGGGGCTGTAGCCTATGGCATAGAGTCCTCCAATGAGGCTGCCCATGCTGGTGCCGCAGATGATGTCTATCGGTATGCCGGCTTCCTCTATCACGCGTAGCGCGCCGATGTGAGCCACTCCTTTGGCACCGCCTCCGCTCAGCACCACACCCACTTTGGGCCTGCTGGGCTGTGCCCACAGGGTGCAGCCCAGCAAGAGCATGAATAGCAGGAGGTGAGTGCGCTGTGCTGTTTTCATAACTGTGGCTGCAAAGTTACGGTTTTTATTCCGAACCTGAGGGCATGGATGGACGGAGAGGCAAGTATGTGGGTGAGAGTCGACTTGTGCGTGTGGGGAAATGTTCGTACCTTTGCACACGCTGGTGTCGCGCCGCTGGCTGTGCGCTGGCCGCGCTTTTCGTCGGGGTTCTCCTGCAGTCTTTTTTCTTGCGGGCTATTGAGCCGAGGGGCAGATGTGCCTCGGCTTGGAGGCATGTGCCGTACGGCGTGCGGTGTGATGTAGAGCTACGGTCCTATGCCTCACGTGCTTGTGCGGATATTATGCCGTACGGCGTATGGCACGATGTCGTACGGCGTATGGTGTGGTGTCGTACGGCTTGATGTTCAATGTCGTACGATGCGCTGGCCGACACTTTTGGACGTGGAAATGTGCAAGTGTGAGAGTTTTCCTATCTTTGCACCCGAAGTTAAACTAATAAACTCCACTATTATGGAAACAAAAGACTTGATTTTAAAGACTATGACAGAAGCAGGCAAGCCCCTTTCGGCAGGTGAAGTGGCCACCCTGTCGGGCATCGACCGCAAGGAAGTCGACAAGGTATTTGCAGCTCTGAAGAAGGAGGGCCTCATCGTTTCGCCGGTGCGCTGCAAGTGGCAGCCTGCACAATAAGCATTGATACTCTAATCTGCTGAACTATATGGACTCAAAGGCTCTTGGTAACTACATGTCGGAAAGCATAGGCCGCCTGATGCGCGGTGCCTATGCCAGTGTGCTGAGCAATCCGCGTGAGGCCTTGTTTGTGTCGCGCATGGCCGCCCTCTTCCGTCGGTCGGAGCGCACGCGGCTCAAGGTGGGCGAGCGCGAGGGAATAGACGTTCCCCCGTTCCTGATAGCCAGTATCGCCACTGCGTGCAACCTCAGTTGCAAGGGTTGCTATGCCCGCGAAGGAGGCATCGTGGGGCGCGACACCACGTCGACACGCCCACTGCTCAGCGCCGAGCAGTGGCAAGCCGTATTCCGCGAGGCCGCCTCGATGGGGATAAACTTTGCCCTGCTGGCCGGCGGCGAGCCGCTGATGCGGCACGATTTGATAGCCGCCATTGCGGAGGTGAAGGATATGCTCTTCCCCGTGTTCACCAATGGCACACTGATTGGCCCCTCGTGGCTCAGTTTCTTTGAGCAGCACCTCAACGTGGTGCCCGTGGTGAGCCTTGAGGGATTGCAGCAGGCCACCGACGACCGCCGGGGCGCAGGCGTGTACGAGCGAGCCATGATGTCGGTGAACGAGCTGGGCAAACGCGACCTCTTCTTCGGCACCAGCATCACGGTTACGACGGCCAACATGCAGTTCGTAACCTCGTCGGACTTTCTCGAAGGGCTGAGCCGCGCAGGTTGCCGACTGGTGTTCTTTGTGGAGTATGTGCCCTTCGATGCAGGCACCGAGCACTTGGCGCTCAAGCCCGAAGACAGTCAGCTCATGGAGCAGCTGGTGGAGGACTGCAGGGTGCGCCACGAGGGCATGCTCTTCCTCTCCTTTCCGGGCGATGAGCAGGCACTCGGAGGCTGCTTAGCATCGGGGCGCGGCTTCTTCCATATCGGCCCCGATGGCGCAGCAGAGCCCTGCCCCTTCTCTCCCTATTCGGACAGCAACGTGGCCACCATGGGGGTGGCCGGTGCGCTGCGCTCGCCGCTGTTTCGCCGGTTGCGCGACCTGCGCGCCCTGGGATGGGAGCACACTGGGGGGTGCACCCTCTTCGAACATCGCGAGGAGGTGGAGCGGCTGCTGGCCGAGGGCAGTGCCGAGCAATAGTCTGGACTACAACGACAATACACAACAATAGAAGGGGTTCCCAATTGGGAACCCCTTCTATTTCGCCCGTGCGCTGCATGGTGCGCTGGGCGCGCTGCTTGAGGAGCTATCTGCTTCAGCCCAACATGACGGGCTCCACGCCGATGGTGGCAAAAAGCTCGCGCACCTCCTCTTCGCGCACCCCGAGTTCGTAGGCCTGTTCCAACTCTTCGTGCCATGCGGGCGAGACGTTCAAATACTTGCGCTCAAAGTAATCCTTCTTGATGTAGGCCAGCAGGTAGTGGTGTATGCCACGAGGTTCGAGCATGTCGGCCGCATCCAGGTATTCTATGGCGCGGTCAATGTTGGCGCGGGGCGTAAGGAACGGCTTCTTGCCCTGCAGCTGGCTGATGGCGGCGCAGTAGTACACCTCGGCATTGTCTGGTGCTTGCTCTATGGCGCGCTCGAAGGCGGCCTGTGCCTTTTCAAAAAGGCGCAGCTGCATGTAGCACAGGCCTACCGATTGTTGCACCGCTGCGTTGTCGGGTTGCTCGGCCAGGGTTTTGGTGTAGGAGGCGGCGTACTTCTTCAGCTGCAGCGCACTCATGCTGCGTGCTTCGTCGAGGCGCGTAATGATGATTTTCGAATGGCAGAATTCGCATTCGCTGTCGGTCTGTGCTACGGAGGCACCGCACGACGGACAGGGTAGGGTGATGGCTTGCATAGCTATGGATGGTTGGTGTTAAAGGGTTTGCTTCTTGATGAGTTCGATGGTGATGAGGTGGGCTTTGAGGCGAGTGGTGATGCTGTTCACCGTGTCGGCCGACGGAGGCGTGGTCGGGTCCTGCAGTGGCTCGACGAGGCTGCACACGTCGTCCACCACCAATTGCAGCTGCATCTCGGTGTCGCCCTGCTGCATCATGGAGGGCGTTATGGTGCGCACTTTGTGCTCTAACTGTCTGAGCTGCATGATGATGTCGTGCAGCACAGTGCTGTGGAGCGACTCGGCCTGCAAGGCCACGATGCCCACTCGGTCGGCGTAGCTCTTGGCGGTGCGGTGAAGGGCGACTGCAGCCTCGGTCTCGGCGGTGTAAGCGGTGTCGTGGCGGTAGATGATGAGCAGTGCGAGCGCGGCCGCTGCGGTCAGCATCATCATGGCAACAAAGTAGATGGCGCGAGCCAGCGAGGAGTCGGTGGCAAACACTGCCGAAGCCTGCTCCAACACGGGCACTATCCACCGCGGCACACTGGGTATCAGCCCCACCCATCGCGCCACGCCTGGCTCTACCACCACGAAGTAGGCCGCCATCAGCGTGAGAGCTGACAGGATGTAGAGCCCTATATAGAGGTAGAGCACCCACATGAAGGCCGACGACACACGACGGGTGCGCAGGCTGCTGAAGCAGAACAGGGAAGCCACTGCCCCTGCCATCAGCAGCGAGTAGACCAGGTTAAACCAGTAGACGGGCGAAGGCTCCGCAGGTCGGAACACAATGAAGAGGACGGCTACGCAGCCCAGCAGGATGGCACCGAACAGTCCGCCTATGAGGAGTTGATGGTTCGATTCTTTCATGGAAACAGTGGGTTGAGTGGTGAAAGGGTTATGCAATAGGTGGTGGAGGCGGCGTAGGGGGCATGGAGGCAAAGAGCGAGGCCAGTGCCGCGCAGGCCGAGGCCTTGTCCCATCCAGCCATGCCGGCAGTCCACACCATGGTGTCGGGCATCAGGCTACCCTGCTGTGCCATAATGCGCATGGCATTCAAGTCGTAGGGACCCTGTTGCCCACCAGCCACGGCAACGAAAAACTGCTGTACGGGCAGCGGTGGAGGGGTGGCCATTTGCGTCTGCTGCACCATACCAGCCAGCGAATTGCCCATCGCACCTCCCATACCCCAACCCATGCCGGCTCCCAAGCCTACGCCCATCATCTGGTTGGCTGTGCCACTGATCTGTGCGGCCTGCTCGGCCACCTCGAATGGGCGGTCGCGCCAGTAGCCCTCGCCCTCACGGGCGCGTTGGCGTGCTTTGGCCTCGCTGAGCACGTCGGTGGTAGCGGCTTCGGCGTGAGCCGCAAGGACTTTCTGCACATTGGGGTCGTCCTTGGGAAAGTTGAATGACATGATGTCGAGGTTCTCCACGCGCAGCCCATAGCGTTCCACCTCGGCGTTGAGACTCTCCTGCACAGCGCGCGACATGCGTCCCAAGTTGCCTGCCAGCTGCACCACACTGATGCGTTCGGCCTGCAGCACAGTGCCAACTACGTCGGTAAGACTGCGCACAATGGTGCTGCGGAAGTTCTCCACTATGTCGTCTGTCGTGGTGAGGTGCTGCGTACCTACCAGTTCAGTGTAGAGCAGAGAGGGGTCTGTAACGCGCATGCCGAACTGCCCGAACGAACGTACCGGTATGTATACGTGGTACAGCGGGTCGAGAATCTCTATGGGTGCCGGTGTGCCGAACTTCAGACCTCGTTTGGCTGTCATGTTGAAGTACCACACTTCGGCCACAAAGGGTGTGCGACCTCCGAACGGCAGATTCACGATTTTACCCAGAATGGGCAAGTTGCCAGCACTGAGGGTGTGGGTGCCTGCCCCGATGAGGTCGCACACCACACCCCCCTTGACAAACAGGGCTTGCTGGCTCTCGTTGACCACCAGCCGGGCACCTGTAGTTATGTTGTTGTAAGGAAACTTCCACACGAGGTCGTCGGCCTCGCCATTGTATTGGATGACATCCACCAGGCCGCGGCGCTCTTCGCCCTGGCCGTCGTAGGTGGCACCATCGGTGCGTTGCTTATTAAATAGTCCCATAGTGGGGTTTCTTAATGTGGTAAATACGATGAATGGATGGTTCGGCTCGATTTTGGAAGGTCATCGTCCCCGTGGGTTGGGCTGGCCTACGGAAAGTCAACGAAGTGCACGGGTCCATGACAGCGACGCAGGCGGCGGTAGATCAAGTGCAGTGCTTGGGGCAGCCGATACTTGACGATGGCCATGGCCGCATATTCAGAGCAGGAGGGCATGGCCACACAGCGTAGGCGCACCTCGAGCGGTGCAAACCGTTGATAGAGGCGTACGGCCAGCAGGCTGAGGCAGTCGGCCGACGATAGCACTACAACAAGTGTGGCCACTTCGGCTGCGTACCAGGCCAGCCGCCCGATACTGATGCCGCAGGGGGTCGCCCCGTAGTGCATTGCTACGCGGCAGGTGCACCAACTGACGGCAACCACCCATGCAGCAGCACCTAAGAAGAAGGCCACAACCTCCTCGCCTGCAATGTGCGGACGCGAGAGGTTGCGGCTGTGTGGGTAGGCGTAGGCCATGTCGAGCTCAGATGGCATACGGGCTGCTATTACGCGGTCTTCTTCTCGCGCAGCTTTGTCTTCATGGCTTGGATGGAGCGTTCGTTGGAATCGTTCTTGTCCATAGCGCAGGTGAGATTATCGCCTGGTACAACAATGGTGAACGAGGTGGTGTTCACCGTCTGTCGTGAACCGTCAATCTCCTTGCCATTGGCGTCGTAGGAGACGATGTTCTCACTTGACTGGCGGGTACTGAAGTTGGTGATGTCCTTATAGAAGTACTCCTCGGTACGTTCAGATACATCGCCGAAGGCCAGGTCTATGGTTTTCTGGTATAGGTAGACGTGGGTGCTGGAGAAGAAGATCCAAGACACTTGGTACTTGTTGGACCTCCACAAGCCGTCTTCGCCTTTTTGCGACAGGCGTACGTTATTGAACAGAAAGCCACCGAAGCTTACGGGGTCGATCTCCTTTAGTTCGTCCTCATCGAGACCGATGTGCTCGATGGCACGCTGGTGCAGACCGGCTATTTGTTTGGCTACGTAGGCGTCGAACTCCGAGTCGCTCCAGGTCTTGCGTAGGCACCCTGATGCGGTGAAGTAGCGGATGACCTGTTTCTCGTCGGGAGTGGTGTTGGCTTTGTAGAGAGCCTTGGATTCCTTCGGGTCGGCTTTCATCTTGAAGAACACGATGAGTCCTACGATGAGGAGAATGAAAATTAATACCATAGGTGTACTGTTTTTGGTTGATTAATACTGATTGTTTAACTGTGTTTGCTACGGTTGGTTGAGGTGCATTGTGCGGCCTCCATTTGGCGGTGCAAAGGTAGTTAGAACCTGCCGCGCAGGACGGAAGGTGAAGGATAGTATAATGTTACAGACGTGTGAAGTTATTTTTCCTGCAATTGACTGCCAGGGGATTTGGTTATCTCCACATGGCCATCGGTGATGGTGAGCACCAGCTGTAGAGGTTCGGGCGAAGGACTGTCGAGGTAGAGGTTGCGGATGAAGTCGTAGTCCAATACTTCGGAAATGAGGATAAGTTTGTCGATGTCGATGGTTTTACGCGTGAAGATGTCATACACATTCTTTCGATGACAATAGATGAGGCTGGCGAATGTCGTTACCGACATGCCACGCTCGCGGAGTACGCGCTGTATTTCGTGGCCGATGTGGATGTCTTTGCGTGCTTTCACTGCTGGTAGTGCTTTGGGGAGGTGGTACTGCTTTGGGAGCTCTTCTCCTGCTGGCGGTGAGGACACAATGACAAAAGCGTGGAGACTATCATTGTGCCTTTCACCAATACCCGGCGTCCGGAATGGCCGTGTGGAATGACGGACACAACTAAGATCCACGCTTGCGCGCAGCCTTAGGTAGTGCATGCTCTCTTCCACTTTAGTTTTCCGGACTTTGGTATTGAGAGAACAGAACCTATGCTCTGCTATGTTACGATTGGTTTATTACGAATGTGCTGTTTTGGTTTGCTTTTTTTGGTGATATAATAATATAAGGTGTATGGTAGGATGGCACGCAGCGTGCAGCGTGCCATCCATGAGTGGTGGGACAGTCCTATCCGAGCTGCATGGACTGCTTGATAGCTTCTATTTTGGCGAGGAGCGCTTGCTCTACACGGTCGAAGTCGGCAGCGTCGTGCAGTGGCTCTTTCACGCTGAAGTAGAACTTAATCTTCGGTTCGGTGCCACTGGGACGGACGGTGATTTTCGAGCCGTCGGCCGTGAAGTATTGCAGCACATTGCTTTCTGGCAGGTCGATGTGGGTGCAGGCTCCGGTGGTGAGGTTGCGTGAGGTGAGGGTCGAAAGGTCATCGATACGCACCACTGGAGAGCCGTTGATGGAGGTGGGCGGCGTACTGCGGTAGGTGTCCATCATGTGGCTAATCTCGGCGGCACCCTCGCGTCCTTTGCGTACCACCGAAAGGAGACCTTCGCGGTAGAAGCCGTATTCCTTATAGATGTCGACCAGTACATCGAAGAAGGTCTTGCCCTGCTCGGCAGCCCAAGCTGCGATTTCGGCTATCATGCAGCATGCGCTGACGGCATCTTTGTCGCGCACAAAGTCTCCTATCATGTAACCGTAGCTCTCTTCGCCTCCACCGATGAAGGTGCCTTGCCCCTCCATTTCGAGTATTTTGCGCCCAATCCATTTGAAGCCAGTTAGCACGTTGTAGCAGCTGACACCAGCGCGGCGTGCTATGTCGCCTGGCAGTTCGCTGGTAACGATGGTGCTGACGATATAGGGGTGGCCAGTCAGGCGGCTGGCTTGTTTCCACTGGTTGACGAGATAATAGATAATGGTGGAGAGTGTCTGGTTGCCGTTAATGAGCATCCACTGGCCATCGGGACGTTTGACAGCCACACCCACGCGGTCAGCGTCGGGGTCGCTGGCAAAGACGATGTCTGCATCGATGCGTTTGGCTAAGTCGACTGCCATTTGCATGGCGGCGTGCTCCTCCGGGTTGGGCGAGGGCGTGGTGGGGAAGTTGCCGTCGGGTACGGCCTGTTCTTCAACGACGTTGACATTGGTGAAGCCCAACTGTTTCAGCATGCGCGGTATCAGCGTGATGCCAGTGCCATGAAGCGGTGTGTAAACTATCTTGAGGTCGTGGTGGCGACGGATGAGTTCTGGATGGATGGCGTTGGCCTCGACGTGGGAAAGGAACGCGGTGTCCACCTCGTCGCCGATGGTGTGGATGCGCTCTTTACCACCGTCGAGGTGCACATCGCTGAGGTCTTTTATCTTCAGAACCTCGTCGATGACGCCAGTGTCGTGGGGAGCAGTTAGTTGGCATCCGTCGCTCCAATAGGCCTTGTAACCGTTGTATTCTTTCGGGTTATGGCTGGCGGTGAGCATGACACCCGTGTGGCATCTGAGGTGGCGCACGGCGAAGCTCAGTTCGGGAGTGGGGCGCATGCCGTCGAACAGAAATACTTCGAAACCATTGGCGGCCAGTACCTGTGCAGTGATTTCGGCAAATTCGCGGCTGTGGTTGCGGCTATCGTGCGAGATGGCAGCGCGCAGCGACTCTTCATGGGGATTGCTCATTCGCACGTAGTTAGCCAGTCCCTGTGTAGCCATGGCCACGGTGTAGCGATTCATGCGGTTAGTTCCAACGCCCATGATGCCACGCAATCCTCCAGTGCCGAACTCAAGGTTGCGGTAGAAACTCTCGACGAGCTCGTTGGGGTTGTGGTCTATCATATCGCGGATGACCTGTTTGGTCTCTGCGTCGTAGGTGCCGTCAAGCCAGGCTTGCACGTTGGCGCGTGTGGTGGGATCGAGGGTGTTTAAGTCCATGATTCTATGATTTTGTGTGATGATTTGTTGTTGGTTGTGAGGTGTGGCTGTGGGCGAGGCGTTGTTGCTGTTCGGCGGCAAAGAGGGAGTCGCGTACTGCATTCAGTTCGGCGATGGGAGAGCGTAAGAAGTTGATACCATGGGGTACTACAATGCCTAACTCGTGGCAGAGGGCGATGAGTTCATCCTCGTCGTGGGTATGATTGGGGTCGTGGGTTGCACGAAGGTACTGCAAGATGCGCAGCCCGTCGACGCGTTCGGAGCAGGAGTGAACGAAGAGGAGTGGGCTTTTGAAGTTTTTGCGCAACGGTCCCCAGAGGTCGTCCTCACCCAGTTGCTGGCGGAGGAAGTTGGACATGGGGGTCTCTATGTCGTGTTCGTAGAGTGCTGGGAACATGGAGTATGTGTCCTGCACGCTGCGAAAGGACGACGCGGCGTAAAGAGGATATTGGCTCCGCATCTGCATCACGCCCCTGGCTATGGCAGGCCCTGTGCCAAACGGCACTCGGTGGGAAGGTCGTCCTTGCGGGTAGACAACTTCCGACAGGTGTAGTTCGATAAGGCCTGTTTTGCAGAACTTTTGCATCAAATAGAAGTCTTCTCCTCCTTGCAGTGGTGTGATGCCACCCACGCGTCTGTAGGCCCAAAGAGGGAATGACATGGCACTACCTAACGCACTGAAAGCATAGGGAGAACCGATACTGAGCAGTCGCAGGAAATAGTACCGCATGTATATTTCATAACGCAGTAGGGCTCGGTCGGTGGGCTCGTCGTGGCTAAGTGGGTGATAGTATGGGGTGCAGAGCGCCTGCAGGGCGAATTGTTGGTTGAAGGTGTCGACAACGGCCTGTAGGTAGTGTTCACTGAAGGTGGTATCGGCATCCATGCTGACAATGATTTCATCGTCGGAACAGTTTTCTGCGATGCAGGAAAACAATTCCTTACGTGCCCAACCTACGCCTTGTTTCCGATGAGGCATGCCTGGGTGGCAGTGGTCTAATATTATGGGCGATAGCTGTGTGTCGGATGCGAGTATGCGCAGACATTCTTCGTTGTCGGAACGAATGGAGTTGTCTGCATCATGGGGGTTATTGACGCAGCAGTAGAGAGTGAAGTCTTGGAATGTTTGATGGTGCAGACATTCAAGCAACGACGGAAGTGCCTTGCTTTCAGCTATGATGGGCACGGCGACGGACAAGTGGCGATATGCAGTAGGAGGGGTCATTGCTTGATAATGCGGATGTGATGGGTAGGCGTGTGAAGCAGATAGGTTCCTGCTGCGTAAGGTGCAAGGTCTATGGTTGTTGTGTGCGGTTGGTATTGTTGCAGTACCCGTCCATAGTTGTCCGTGAGCCACATGCGAGATGGAGAACTATTCTGTATGCGGATAGCGTTATGCGTTGGGTTTGGATAGACTTGTATTTGGGGTTCAGTGGTTATGGAATGAGTAACTTGCAGCTGTTCTGGAAGGCTCAAGGAAACCCCGATGTAGTAGGTCAGGGCAGGGGAAAAGACGTGCCAGTAGTGCAGGAGGGAGTCGGTTGTGAGCTTCTTGGTGGTGGAGATTTCGAGCGTCATCTCGAGGCATCCTGTGGTGGCATTCACCCAATCCTGTCGACCATTGTGTATTACGTACCAGTCTCCGCCGCAAATGTAGCCCGACTGGTTTACGTCGGTCATACGGTCTGGATCGATGGAACGAACGCGTTCAACGAACTGGGCGCATGTGTTTTGCCACCATGTACAATGGGGCGGTTCTCGTTGGGCAAGGGTAAAACTGTCCCACGGGTAGTTGGCAACTTCGCTTCCCCCATGGATGTTGGCACTAAGGACAAAGTGATGGGCTGAGATATAGTCCATCATGCTTTGGTTTTCTGTTTGGATGGGGTTGAGAAGGACAGCACCGAAGGGGTCGGGGTAGTTGCGGTTGAGGTCAATCAGATTAGCGTTAAAGCGTTGTGCAGCAGCAATGTTGGAGTTGCCTCCGTGGTAGGTGCCGTCGGGATTGGCAAGGGGATTGATGAAAATGTTCACGCTGTCTACCAGTCGGGTTAGGGCAGGGTCGACGGAGTAGCTGTTGAGCAGTGTGTCAATGAGGTGTAGCATGAGGTAGAACCCTGTCAGCTCGTCACCGTGTATGGTTGAAGAATAAAAAAACTGAGGGCGTTCGCTTGAGGTCGACGAGTCTTGAAAGTTTGTAATGTTGGCGCATAGTATCAGTCGTCCTTCGACGGAGTGTCCGATAGTGTCTATCCTGCAAAGTGTTGGAAATTGTGCCGCCCATTGCTGCATGAGGGCGCAGTAGACTTCGTATGTGGGATAACGGTCCCAACGCAGCATGCGTTCGATGGTTGGTGCTGTTATGATGTTTTTGCTGCGAGATTTCTCCGCAAGAGGAGTGTAGGCTATACCTGCGGTGGTAAGGCGTTGGAGTTCATCTGGATTGCCGTAGGCAATGAGGGTATCTCCATGTCGTCGGTCGATAGACACGATGCGACTGATGCTGTCGAATTGTTGGTGCCCGCGATACACTATCTGAACGGCGCTCTGCGCTGAAAGGTGGACACAAGGCAATGATAGTATGATTGCTGTGATTATTGTGAGGAGGTGCGACCGAATGGTGTGGTTACTTTGAGCAACGCAACGGTCGCATCGCAAGGCAATGGACTTCATAATGCAAAGGTGAAGAAGTTGTTTGCAAAGAAGTTCCATAGCATCACTACCCCTGTTGCTCCCACCTTAGAGAGGTAGAAGTTCCAGTGAATTTTGGAGTGGAGTAGGTAAAGGATAAGGGTGTTTAGGCCGAGGCCGAGGAGCGAGACGCAAAAGAACTTGAGGTATTCAGATGCGATGTCGGGCGAAAGGCTTTGCCACGTCCAGACTCGATTGAGTATGTAGTTCGAGGTGGCTGCAACGACAAACCCTATTGCATTGGCAATAAATTTGTAGAGGTGCGCTTTTTCCTTGAGTAGCCATGTGAGGCCGAAGTCGATACAGGTGCCAGAGACACCTACTACTGCAAACTTAAGGAAGCGGAGCAGCAGAGAGGAAAGTGTCAACATCTATAGGGGTCAGAACTGCTTTTCGTCGTTGCTGTGGATGATGCCCGTCTTGCGGATACGCTGTGGTTTGAACTGGTTGCGAGGCTTGCTGATACGAGGTCCTTTTTCGGGCTTGCGGGGTATATACCGAACGCTTCCACTGCCGTTAACCTCCAGTCCGTACACTTTTTCTGTGTCAACGTTCACCTTTAGGTGCCAGTAGTGGCCACATCCTCCCTCAGTCAGTACGATGTCTTGTGATAGTTTCTTCTTCACTTTGTCGTCCCACACATAGTTGACCCACACGATGCGGTAGCCATTAAGGTCAGTGAATCCGACGTATTGACGCTCGTATTTATCCATGTGTTCATCAATAATTGGGCACATGCCTTCTTGGTTCTCGTGGTGGCGATTGAGGTAGGCTATCTTCTTTTTCACCATTTTCTCTACCAGGGCAATGTCCTCGTCGGTCGGAGTGTACCGTCCGTCTTGGTTCTCCACATTGACGTCAACTTTCCAATCTTTGTGGAACACGTAGCCGTGGTAGTTGTGGCCGTTGACTTCGGCAAACTTCCACTTTTCTTCGGGTGTAACGTACTCTTGGGCGAAGGCGACACCCATCAGAGCCGTCATGGCCAAGAGGACGATGGTGCGCTTCATGGTGGATTTGGTGTGATGTGCTGCCATGTGCATTGCTTTGTTGTGGTGGCCGAAAGTGTGAAACCCCCTGCCACTGCGTGTGGTAACGTGTGATGGAGGTAAATAGTATTGGTGGTCGTACATTTTTGCAGTGTTTGTGCCGTAAAGACAAGGTGCAGCCCTCGGGATCGGGGACTGCACCTCTTGTGCGCTTTGTCAATTCAGCGTGTAGGCAAACGGTGTTGCTACTGCACGTTCTTGCGCTGGCAATTCTTGGGCGTTACGCATGTGCCCGATGCGCGGCACACCAGTATTTTCTCCTCCAGCACGTCGGCTGCACTGTCGCTGATGTCGGGCCGAGTCTTGATGACTTTGTAGGCCTCAAAGTTCATCTTGCGGCTGGTGTTGCCCACGTGGGTTATTTCGCCGTACGCTTCGATGTAGTCTCCTGCATAGACGGGTGCTTTGAATTCGACCATGTCGTAGGCGCAGAAGAGTCCTTCGTCGCCGTCCTGAATGATGAGGAGTTCGGTAGCTACGTCTCCAAAGAGGTGCAACATATGGGCTCCGTCAACAAGGTTTCCACCGTAGTGGGCATCTTTTGCGCTCATGCGAACGCGTAGCATTGATTTTACTGCCATAGTCCTGTTGTGTTTAGATTGATATTGTTTTTGGACTGCAAAGGTACGCGCTTTTGCCCACATGTCCAAACATTGGTTGTGGGGCGCGGGGGAGCTGATGGGTGCACGAGGGTGCGGTGGGGAGCCTATTTCTGCTTCAGTTCCACCACAACGCCGCCGTCATAGAGGGTGATGATTTGGGTCTCTTCGTCGTAGCGGAAGACGTTGATGATGGGTTGGCCAGTATTCTGATTGGTGGCCTCCATTTTACCTTCTTTGCCGTCGAAGGTGTAGGTGAACTTGAGCGAGCCGCTGGGTCCCAGTTGCTGGCTACCGCCGTTTACGGTGTAGGTCATGTTGATGTCAATGTAACCGCTTTTGTCGTCGGAGAACCTCATGATGTAGTTTTGGGTATACTCGTAAAGGTTGCTTCCGTCGGTGCCCTCGGTGTATGCAGTTCCAGTCCAAGTGGTGCCGCTCAGTTCGAGTTCTTTCGAGCAGCTGCCGAGTAGCAGGCTTGTGGTGGCTACGAAGGCTATTAGTAAATGCTTCAATCTCATAATGTGTCCTTTTGTGTTATTATGGTTATATGGTGTGTCGGGGTCGGTGGGTTATCATGCTGACGGGGCGTACTGCGCCCGCCATCACTGCGCTCCTTTCCAGGTCAAGGATGCGTACTCAATGCACGGTTGTGCGCTGCTATGTGGCGTGCCTGGGTGGTATCAAAGCACGCTGGAGTGGGCTTCACTGGTTCGTCCACGCGTCCTAAGCAGGACGCGTGGATGCCAGGTAGATGTGCGGTTAGCGGATGATGTAGTCCACGAAGATGCCCGGAGTCTTGACGTTCTCGGGGGCTATGCTGCCAGTGGCCACAATCTCTTGCGGTTCCACGATGACAGTGTCGGCTGCGGTGGCCATGAGAGGGCAGAAGTTCTGCGAGGTGCCTTTGTACACCAGGTTGCCCTCTTCGTCGCAGATGTTGGCTCCGATGATGGCCACGTCGGCGTGCACAGGCTTCTCGAGCAGATATTCCACTCCGTCTACCACGACCTTCTGCTTGCCTTCCTCCACCACGGTGCCGAGGCCCGTCTGGGTCAGCACTCCGCCCAGGCCTGCGCCAGCGGCGCGGATGCGCTCTGCCAGGGTGCCCTGCGGGCTGAGTTCCACGTGGAGCTCACCGGCATTCATCTGGTCTACGGTGTTCTTGTTGGTGCCGATATGGGTGGCTATGAGGTTCTTCACCTGATGGTTGGTGATGAGCTTGCCCACTCCCACTTCGGGATACGCGGTGTCGTTGCAGATGATGGTGAGGTCTTTCACGCCCTTTTCCACCAGGGCATCGAGGAGGGCGATGGGGTTCCCAACGCCGAGGAATCCACCGACCATGACGGTCATCCCATCATGTATTTTTTCGGCGGCCTGCTGAACTGTGATGAATTTATTCATATTGGTTGATGTTTTGTGTTGCGTATGCAATCAGTTGTTCAGGTGCTTCATTATGTTGGTGCTGCACAATGCAATAAGCGGTGCTTCGGATGGTTCCGAGACACTGCAAATATAGGTTTTTTTTTCCACATGGCGTGAGGGGCTGTCGTTGTGCGCCGTGTGGGGCTATGGGTCAGCTGAAAAGGGCGGCTATGACGAGGCCGAATGCTACGAGGGCGAAGATCAGTTTGAGCAGGGTGCCGCTGAGGAAGCCTACAAAGCTGCCGATGGCCGAGCGGAGGGCGTTGTGGCTGTTGCCTGTCAGTGTTTCGCCTATGTAGGCGCCCACAAAGGGGCCAGCCAGCAGGCCGATGAGGCCGAAGGGCCCTATGGTGATGCCCAGCAGGGGTAGTACTACGAGGCTTACTATCAACCCTATGGTGCTGCCGCGGCTGCCGGCTCGGCTTCCGCCCAGTCGTCGTGTGCCCCAGGCTGGTACTACGTAGTCTATGATGGTGATGATGACTGCCAGTACGGCAAAGATGATGAGCAGGCTGAGGCCGTAGGCTTCGGTGGCTAAGTGTATGAGCAGCAGGGCTGCCCAGCTGAATGGCGGGCCGGCCAGGCCGGGCACTACTGCGCCCACTATGCCGACGATGGCCAGCAGCAGGGCAAGGACGATAAGGAGGGTGTGCATGATGCGGTGGTGGTTGGTGGGTGGGATGTGAAGTGAGCAAGGCGCACTGCGGTGCGCCTTGTCGGTTGGTTTCAGTTATAAAATATATGGAGAGGATGTGCGGTGTGCTGCTTGGATAATTTGTCCCGAACTGCGCGTGCCGATGGTGTTGTGCCATACGGAGTGTTGTGGTCGGGTTGGCTTGGAAAGGGACAGTGAGGTAGTGAGAAGTATGAGAAGACCTATTTGGTACTTGTTCACTGGCTTGTGCAGCAGGCTGCACGGTTGTGCCTGTGGTTCTGAATGGGGGTTCTTGGGGTAGGAACGTCTGCCTTTTCCTGTCGGTGCAGGAGGCAGAGCGAGGTTGCCGTCGGCGTTGCGCTGAGAGGAGCAAGGCTGCGGAGAGGGTACGGTGGATTCATGGTGGGTGTGGATAGTATGTACTGCGGCCGTGCAGGCCGCTTGCGATGAGCTACGTGCCAGGGCTACGCAGTCGTCAATCAGCTCGGCCAGTTTTGTACCAGCTATGCTGCGTTGGCTGCCTGCCGGACGTCGCCCCTCCTGGATGTTGGCGGCTCGTCTCCTGATGTAAGCTCGGTCGTCATTCTTCTCTGGAAAGAGGGCAAGTGCCATGGCGTTGGGGGTGGTCTTGTAGAGAGGCTGGGCATTGCCTCTGCCGTTGAGGGTGAGGTAGCCCATGATGTGGAGGAAAGGGAATGTGCAGAAGCCGTAGGTTTGCTTCTCGGCACAGTCTCGTTTCAAGTCAGTCCAGAGCTGTTTTTGCACAGCAGGTCTCTGCTTGTCGAGAAAGGGGTTTGTAAGCACCAGCTGAAAGAGTACTTTCATTTGGTTGAGGGTCAGCGCGCCGCGCTCTTTGCAGAGCAGTGGCTCGGTGAGTTCAAGGAAGGAGTAGATGCTGTTGAGGATTTTGGTCTGCTCGTCGTAGACGGTGGGGTTCGACACGTGTTCGCGTAGGTAGATTCTCATCATGCGCTGCAATTCGCCCGCAGGTATTTTTCCGTCGGGTCCCAGCGTGATGGAGAGGCTTACGAGCTGTTCGGGGTCAACATGTTGTAACATGTCGGAGTAGGATTCGATTAGGTGGATACATTTGTTTTGAGTGCTCATAGATAGTTTTTTTGGTTGAACAGAAAGTGCATAAGCTGGTGAGCGTATGGCGACATGCTGAGGCATGTGGAAAAGGGATGTGTGGGCGAAACTCCTCCTTGGGGAGCTTCATAGCTGGTGATTCTCCCACTGCAAACCCGTTGCAAGGGAGGCAAAGAGCGTTGGCCAACTGGCCGACAAGGAAATGGAATATGTGGTGCCCTTTGCTTTCATGGCTGCAAAAGTATATATTTTTCCCAGCATGGAAGCGGCTTGTGGCGTAGAAAATTTTTGTCGATTTGCGTGTGGTTGACATTCTGCATATTGTGCGATTGGATCGTGTTGTGCGGTTCGCCCCGAGGGGAACAGCCGTTGCCCATGTGGGCGTTTTTTCGTACCTTTGCAAGGCGTTATATTCTGCGCCGTGGGCGGTAGGTTGCGCGCCGAGGCGGTGCCTTTCTCCAGCAGATTTTCTTTCCTCTTCTATTGAGCATCCGAGCCTGAGCCGTACGGCATGGGCACTCACGCCGTGCGGCTCGTGGCCTTTCGTGCAGCGATAGTGTTGTTCCACATCTTGTTGTGCGCTCCCTATGCCGTGCGGCATAGGGCTGTGTGCTGCAGGACAGTTCGCAGTCTCCCGTACGGCACAGATCGTCCATCCGTAGGGCTTGAGGGCGGACACATTTGGCCGTATGGGGAAAAAGATGTACCTTTGCAGTCGCAATGATGACACAACGCTGCCTCCATAGCAAAAGTTTCGGTCTGCTCTTCCTGAACATCAAGAAGAGAGACGTCTTTGCAGCGTAGTGTAGCCCTCAGCAGGGGGCGTGTGGCGCGAGGGTTCAGCCACGCGTGCGCAATTGGGCAACAGGAAGCCTGTCGCCCGCACTATTGGATGCCAATCATTTATTCATTAACCACATAAAAGTTACAACTATGCAATTACCATTTGCCGAGTCTTGGAAAATCAAGATGGTGGAACCTATCCGCAAAAGCACCCGAGAGGAACGTGAGAAGTGGCTGGCCGAAGCCCACAACAATGTGTTCATGCTCAAGAGCGAGCAGGTGTATATCGACCTGTTGACCGACAGTGGTACAGGGTCGATGAGCGACCGCCAGTGGGCTGCCATGATGTTGGGCGACGAGAGCTACGCCGGTGCACGTTCGTTTTTCCACTTCCAGGAGACCGTGCAACGCCTCACAGGCTTCAAGTATGTCATCCCCACTCACCAGGGTCGCGCCGCCGAGAACGTGCTCTTCTCCCACTTAGTGAAAGCAGGCAACGTGGTGCCGGGCAACGCCCACTTCGATACTACGAAAGGCCACATCGAGTTCCGCAAAGCCACGGCCATCGACGTTACCGTGGACGAAGCCAAGGACACACAGCTCGAAATCCCCTTCAAGGGCAACGTCAGCCTTGAAAAACTGGAGAAGGTGCTGAAAGAGAACCAGGGCAACGTACCCTTCATGGTGCTCACCGTTACCAACAACACCGTAGGCGGCCAGCCCGTCAGCATGCAGAACATCCGTGAGACCTGCGAACTGTGCCACAAGTATGGAGTGCCCGTCAACATGGATAGCGCCCGTTTTGCAGAGAACGCCTACTTCATCAAAACCCGCGAGAAAGGCTATGAGAACAAGACCATCAAGGAGATCGCCCGCGAGATGTTCTCCTATGTGGACAGCATGACCATGAGTGCAAAGAAGGACGGTCTGGTCAACATGGGAGGCTTCATAGCCACTAACAAAGAGGAGTGGTACGAAGGTGCGAAGGCATTCTGCATCCCCTTCGAGGGCTTCCTCACCTACGGTGGTATGAACGGCCGCGACCTCGAGGCTTTGGCCGTTGGTCTGGATGAGAACACCGAATTTGACATGCTCGACACTCGTATCCAGCAGGTACAGTACCTCGCCAAGAAACTCGACGAGTACGGCATCCCCTACCAGCGCCCTGCCGGTGGCCACGCCATCTTTGTGGACGCTGACCGCGTACTCGACCAGATACCCAAGGAGGAGTTCCCCGCACAGACCCTCACTTGTGAACTCTACCTCGAAGCCGGCATCCGCGCCTGCGAAATAGGCTATCTCCTGGCCGACCGCGACCCCGTTACGCGCGAAAACCGCTTCGGCGGCAACGACTTTGTACGTCTCTGCATCCCGCGCCGCGTCTACACCAACAACCACATGGATGTTATCGCAGCCGCCCTAAAGAACGTCTACGACCGTCGCCACGAAGTAAAGCGCGGAGTCCGCATCACCTGGGAGGCCGAGCTCATGCGCCACTTCACCGTGCAGCTTGAACGCCTGTAATAACAATAATTAAATATGAAAGGCGAGCCTAACTAATAGGGCTCGCCCTATCTTTTTATAGGCTGTCATGAGAAAATGTTTCAGATTTACAGTAGCGATAGGCTTGTTCATAGTATCAAATGTCCTGTACGCGCAAACCGAGATATCCGGTGTTGTCAGAGATGCACTTAATGGAAGTCGCATCCCGTATGCCAAACTATGGTTCATTGATAATGGTGTGGTCTTTTCGTGTGATGGAAAGGGAGAGTATTGCTTTGTGCTGCCGAAGAATATGAGGAATGAAAAGGTGGCCATAGAGTGCTATGGATATGCTTCGGATACCCTAATGGCTCGCCAGTTGATGAAAAACTCGACCGTAGAGTTGTCGCCATTGCCGCGTGAGCTGCGTGTTGTGACCGTCAGACCTCAACAGACCCCTCTGTCAGTACTTGCAGAGGCTTTTGCTCGGGTGGAACAAAACTTTCATGCAGATACTACCATAGGCCTGTTCCAAGACTTCCGCTTTGCAACACTGGATGGGAAAGCCTATTTGAAGAAGCAGCAGGCATGCAAGTTGATGCACTATGGCTATGATGAGAGCCGTATACCTGCTGCACGGCGGAAAAAGCTAATCAAGAAGTATCTGAAAGGTCGTCCAGTAAAAGATTATATTGAGAAAGAGTACCTCGATGTGGACTCAAGTCTCTTTTGGGCGGACACCATGATGTTGAGGAAGTATATGGAAAATCGCTACTACTGGCCAATTGCTGTGATAGAGGAGAATTTGGTATTAACTATGAATACTCCCATCAATCCGCCCTATTCGAACTGGGTAGCAAGATACGCGCTATATAATGTGTATGCAGGCAGCAAAATAGAGATGAATAGGCGAGAAGACAGCTCGATGTACTATACTATATACTTATATGACAGCATAGGTGATGATTATCGCGATACGACCGAGTACCACGTTGAGTACCCTTCGATGGCCATCTCGTATGGCAGTACTTGCTTCAAAGAGACTGAGATAAAGCCTTACCAAAAGATGGGATTTGTGGACAGAAATTATTATGATACGGTAGTAGTATGGGCATCTGCCTACTACAGTTACTCGAAGGTGGACGGGAAATATGCTCTTGATTCGATGGGCTGCCGTTATAAGCGCAACTGTCAAGTGGCAGACAAAGCGGATAGCCGACGGTACTACCCGAAGTTGATAGGGACTATACACCACTACGACCTTTACTACAAGCGAAAGCGGTTAGACCTGCATCGCAAGGCGGCCGGGGAACAGATGGACAGCATCATTCCACCCAGAGCCTACGAACCAATCGAGTTGCAGCCTTGGATGGTTGAAGCAATGCAGCAGCACGATGCGGTGCAGTGAGCACTGCAGGCGGATGGCAGCAGCAGCCTGCACGGGCCCACAAGGCTTTGCCTGCTCGTCGTTCCGCAGATCATACAGCCTGGAATAGCCGCCCTTAACGCCCAGCGCTAAGGGCGGCACCATTTGCATCCGCAGCCTTGGAAAGCAGCCTCGTTTTAGCATGTGCACGCATTGCTGCGTGCACATGCTTTTTTGCAGGGCCGATGCCTCTTCTCAAGCACCCCTGCCTCAGTAGCTTTGCTTCATAGAGCCGTAAATTACGCCACAGCATAGTGGCATCATAGGCAGATGGGCCTGCAGCTTGCCGTATAGGTGATGCTGTATGTTATTAATATATAGCTATTTTTTTGTGTGTGCAGGGGTTAAGCTTGGTGCAACGAAAAATATTACGTAAATTTGCGTTCGCTTTGTACGACGTACAGTCTGTTTTGGAATTCTAATAAGCGCTTAGAGCAGCAGGACGCATGCAGAGTATCTCTTATGTATAACCAATAAAACAAAATGAATTATGAACGTGCAAGAGCGCTCGCAGCGGTGGGCAAGAAAAACAAGGATTGGTAAGAAAGGTGTCATGGCAGTTGTGTTGTGCCTGATGGGTGCTACAACGCTAAACTTGATAGCGCAAGAGAACGGATCGAAAACATTGGAATGGAATTTCCAGTATGGAGTGCCGACCTTCCATAACCATGCTGGAGGCTTGTTCCGCACGGCTGATGCGGACACCCGGGCTTCTACGGCTTCGCTGTATTTGGGCTATTTCGTGGACGATAAGTTGTCGCTTGGTTTAGAGGCCGGCGAATATACCTTTGACCAAAAGACGGAAGAGACGTCAGCCTATGCTTACTTCATAGGTTTGGGCATTCGTGCACATGCTCCCCTCAGCGACCGCTTGGAGGCATGGGAAGGCATTACACTGGGTGCGATAAGTAGCCATTCGCACTACTCGTGGGCCGGAACCGACTACAAGCCATCAAGATGGGGCATGTATGGAGCGGTAGCAGTGGGCCTAAATGTGAAGATAACGGAGCAGGTAAGCCTGGGACTTTCGTATGATGTCAAGATAGGAACGCTGCTGGGTGAGGATGTTGAAACGCCCGCTGGTCTGCCCTGGACACAGCAAAACTTGATGACTGCTTCGGGGCTGAAGCTGCACGCCACCTTTACCTTCTGATGGCCGAAGGCATGCCAGACCTGTGAAAGGCTCCCGACAGAGCCGTATCGAAAAAGGGCCTTGCACTAACGATGTGTAGTGCAGGGCTCTTTTCTTGACGTAAAGGCACGACCCCCTATGCGAGGCAGGCATCGAGAGCAGTGGTGATAGCCTCGCGGTCGAGGTGCTGGCCAATGAAGACCAGCTTCTGCATGCGGTCGCCCACCTCGTCGTCCCAGTCGCGGCGCAGGTCGGGGTTGCGAGCCATGAAGTCGGCCAGCTCGTCGGCCGGCATGGTGGCATACCACTGGCCGCTGTTGCTGAGCGAGACCTGCGAGCCAGCTTGCTCAAAGAGGTAGCAGATGTCGTACTCCGACTCGAACCAGCAGATGCCCTTGCAACGGATTACCCCTTTGGGCCAATGGCGCGCCACAAACTCATCGAATCGGCCTATGTGCATTGGCCGGCGGCTGTAGTAGACGAACGTTCCGATGCCATATTCTTCGGCTTCGCCCTCGTTGTGGTGATGGTGGTGATGATGGTGGTGGCCCGGCTCGTCGTGTTCATCGTGGTGATGCTCCTCATGATGGGAGTCTGAATGGTCGTGGTCTGCCTCATCGCCGTGGTGGCCTTCAAGGGCATCGATCCAGGCGGCAGACGTGGCGACGCGGTCGAAATCGAAGAGGCCGGTGTAGAGGATCTGGCTGAAGTCGACATCGCAGTAGTCGCAGTCGATGATGGCGGCCTTGGGCTGCAGGGCACGGATGATTTCGCGGATACGCCCCAGTTCCTCGGGAGCCACCTCGGAGGCCTTGTTGAGCAGGATGATGTTGCAGAACTCGATTTGCTGAATGACGAGGTTCTCGATGTCGTCCTCGGCCAGGCCCGGGCGCAGCAGGTCGTTGCCGCTGCCGAACTCGTCTTTCATGCGCAGGGCGTCGACGACGGTGACGATGCTGTCGACCGTCGGGATGCCGTCGCGGACATAGTCTGGTCCGAGGGTGGGTATGGAGCAGATGGTTTGTGCGATGGGGGCTGGCTCGCAGATGCCGCTGGCTTCGATGACGATATAGTCGAAGCGGTGTTGGGAGGTGATGTCGCGCAGCTGCTCGACGAGGTCCATCTTGAGGGTGCAGCAGATACAGCCGTTCTGAAGTGCCACCAGGCTTTCGTCGCTCTGACCCACCACACCGCCTTTCTCGATGAGGTTGGCATCGATGTTGACCTCGCCAATGTCGTTGACGACGACGGCAAACTTGATGCCGCGCCGGTTGGCAAGAATGCGGTTGAGGAGGGTGGTTTTGCCGCTGCCCAGATAGCCTGTGAGCAGCAGTACGGGAATGGTGCTGGGTGTGTTCATGGTGTGATGTATGTATATTTATGTATTGTCGTGTTGGAAGTGGGCGGCCGTCGGCAGTGTGCGGTAGGACTTCAGGGCATCGGCATTCATCAGCTTGCGGTTGTTGTACCACGAGTGCAGGTTGCACTCGTCTTGGCGGTGCTTTGACGGACAGCGTCCGTTGGTCTTGATGAAGCTGGCATACTTGATGTATCGGGCCTCCCACATTTCGTCTTGTGTCATGGTAGTAGCTTTGATGGTTAGGGACTCTATAGGAGTGTGGTAATCGGTAGAATAACGCAACAGTTCGCGATATATGATTTCATTCCGTTCTTTATCTTGTGTTTATAGACGGCCCCTTTCGCAAGGTGCGCCAGGTTGGGTAATGGTGTAGACCGATGTATCGGACAGTATATAAGGTGATAAAGATGCGCAAGATATGGTGCGGGGATGCACCGTCATGGTGGTGCATCCCCGCACTGTGTGTGAAACAATTGGTATGGGCTGTTGTTACCTGTCGAGGAAATGGATTAGTCGGCTTCGTATATCATCAGTTTACCATCGAGGTAGAGGAACAGCATTGGGTCTTTGTTCTTTTTCTTCATGACCCAGCAGCCGCCGTTCTCACGGTCGATTTGACAAGTCTTGTACTTGCGGTTGACGGCCTGCTCAGCCAGTAGGTTGTCCTCGTTGTCGTAGACTTGCAGGTAGGTGTCGCCGCCGTCGCGCACCAGGGCGTACATCAGGTCGCCGCTGACCACGTAGCTGATGAGGTCGACGTTGTAGTTGCTGGCTGCGTAGCGTTTGACTACGACGACATCGGTTACGTGATAGTCATACCAGTAGCTGTTGCAGTAGAGCCATAGGCCGGGGCGATGGATGTGGCGTGGGGGCATGGGGTTCCAGAATACTGGGTGCATAGGGATGGGGGCGTGGTGCACTGGGTGGTAGAAAGGGGCACCGGGGTCGAACGGACGAGGGCCGCCTGGGCGAGGACCATGAGGCCGTGGAGGTTCTGGCCGATGTGCTGGGCCTGGACGCACGCCCGACGCAGGAGGCATGGGCGCTGCCTTTTGGGCAGGGGCAGGTGTGGCCAAGGGGCGTGAGGGCGCAGGACGGTTGGCACGAGTGCCAGAGGGTATTCCCCTGCCTACGGGTCTCCCTATGCGACCTGGTGTCGACGGGTGGGAGCCAGGTTGATGTACTGTACCAGCATTGCGCGAGGGGGTGCCGCTTCTGCGTTCGATTGCAGCAGAACCCCGGGAGGGTGTGCTACTACTGGGTGTACGGCTGCTTCGGTCAAAGCTGGTTGAGCTGCGTGGGGAAGCTGCGCTGCTTCTGTTGCCCGAAATGGCCGAACTGCTGCGAGGAGTACTGGAACTGCTGTAGTGAGCCGAACCACTGCGGCTGCTGCCCGACGATAGGGAGCTGCGACTACCGCTTGATGAACTGGAACTGTGACTACTGCTCGATGAGTTGGAACTACGGCTGCTACTCGATGAGTTGGAGCTGTGGCTGCTGCTCGATGAGCTGCTGTGTGCGCCACCACTGCGTTGTGCCATGACGGTGGGGGCGCATAGTGCCATGCAAATGGCCATGGTCATCATCATTCTTGTTGTTTTCATAGTGGACTCCTTTCGTTTGATTGGTTCAATGTTCCTTTTCGCTTGCAAAGGTACACCCCTTATCACAATAAAAACCCCGACCGCTCTCCTCTTTTCCCTGAGGGCGGTCGGGTTTCTCCTGTTGGGGGTGTTGTAGTAGGGTTAGCTTAGACCATCTACCAGTATGCAATCAAGGGGGTTACTACTGCTCGTTGGGGTTGTTTCCTGCGGAGGAATTTTCCTCAGCCGTAGTGTTGTTTTTCTCGCTGCTGAGTACTCCCAAACTGCGCAGCGAGAAGTAGTAGAAGGCGATGAAGAGCAGGGTGAGCATTACGTCGCCAAGCTGTATGCCCGTGCGGCCGAGGAACAGTAGTGCCACTACGATAAGGAGTAGCTGTGCGAGCGTGTAGAAGTGAAACCCGCTGCGCCGTGGTTTCCACATCAAGATGACGCCCGTCAACGAGAGGGCTGCAAGTACGAAGGTGATGAAAAAGTACATTCGGGGCATATTCAGAAAGGCTTCTACGGCCACCTGCATGTAGTCCGGTATAGGTAATTGTCCTGCTTCGTAGAGACTGTTCATCGCAGGAAGGAAGAGTGCCGATATGAGGTAGGAAAGCACGTTGGCTCCAGAACCAATCATACTTAGCACTAGTACGATGCGGAGTGAGCGCAACTGCTTGCGGCGTACCTCTTCCTCGGTGGGAACGGTGGGATTGTTCATGCTGTGTGTGGTATTAGAAGTTGATGCGAGCCAGTTCGGCTGCCATAGTCTGTTGCAATTTGTGGGCTTCGGTGGCTGCGGCCTCAGCAAAGTCGGTACCACTTGAGGCGTAGATGATGCCTCGCGACGAGTTGACCAGCAGTCCGCAGTCTTGGTTCAGTCCGTAGCGGCACACCTCCTCAAGACTGCCCCCCTGTGCGCCTACGCCAGGTACCAGCAAGAAGCTGTCGGGGACAATGGCACGCACCTCGCTCAGCATGTCAGCTTTGGTGGCACCCACCACGTACATCATGTTCTCTTTCGTTCCCCACTTTTGTGAGGTGTGCAGCACCTCTTCAAACAATCGTCTGCCGCTATCGTTGCGTAGCAGTTGGAAGTCAAACGCCCCTTTGTTCGAGGTGAGAGCCAACAGGATTACCCATTTACCTTCGTAAGTGGTGAACGGGGTTACGGAGTCTTCTCCCATGTAGGGGGCTATGGTCATTGCATCGAAGCCGAACTCGCCCTGGGGGTCGAGGAAAGCACGCGCGTACTGTTTAGAGGTGTTGCCGATGTCGCCCCGCTTGGCATCTGCAATGGTGAACGCCTTCTGGGGCAGCTGGCGCAGGTAGTCCATCGTTTTCTTGAGCTGCTGCAGTCCTTCGATGCCCATGCTTTCATAGAAGGCCAAATTGGGCTTGTAGGCCACGGTGTAGTCTATCGTGGCGTCGATGATGGCCTTGTTGAACTGAAATACACCGTCGGTTACGCCTTGCAGGTGGGTAGGCATCTTGGTTGGGTCGGTGTCAAGACCGACGCACAGGAAGGAGCGACGCTCCTTGATGAGGGAAACGAGTTCGTGTCGTGTCATGGAAAGTATGGAGTTCTGAATATTATCGGTTGGTGAGCTTGTGGAACTTGGCTGTCAGCTCGCCAGCAGCCATGTGGCTGATGGGCGAATCGTCCACGATGTGCCCGTGGTTGATGATGATGGCGCGTGAGCACATAGCCTCCACCTCTTGCATGATGTGGGTTGAGAGCAGTACTGTTTTGGTCTTTCCCACAGAGCGGATGAGGCTGCGTATCTCTTCCAGCTGATTGGGGTCGAGCCCAGTGGTGGGCTCGTCGAGTATCAGTACTTCGGGGTTGTGGATGAGGGCTTGAGCCAGTCCCACCCGTTGGCGATAGCCTTTGGACAGCATGCCGATACGCTTATTGGCCTCGGGGCGCAACCCCGTGATGTCAATCATGTGTTCAACTCGGTCGTTCAGTTTCTCGCCTCCCACACTGCCCTTCGTGGCGTAAATGCCACCGACAAACTGTAGGAACTCCCTCACAAACATCTCTTGGTACAAGGGGTTTTGCTCGGGCAGATAACCGATGCAGCGACGCACTTCTATGGGGTTGTCGTAGATGCTGTAGCCGTTGACATAAGCTTCGCCTTCGGTCGGCGGAATGAAGCAGGTGAGGATTTTCATGAGGGTCGACTTGCCGGCACCGTTTGGTCCCAACAGTCCCACCACTTCACCCTTGTTGAGTTTGATACTGACGTCGTCGAGTGCGCGCTGCGAGCCGTACAGTTTGGTGATATGGTTGACTTCTATCATGTGTGTGCAGTAGCTGTCTATTTACCCATCAACTCGCGTGCCTCCTGTATCGTGATGCGCTTTTCGCCCTGGAATGCTATTATGAAAGCATCCTTAAAGCCTTTGCTGCGCATCTCGCTTTGCACGTTCTTGGCCCGTGCCACCGTGGGCTCGTTCCCCATTGTGTAGCGGAAGGTGCCATCCTGTTTGTATACGCGATAGCCCGTTACTCCCTTAAGAGCTTTGTCCTCTGGTTTGAGCTCCTTCTCACTCACGAGGAACTGTACGCGGTAGGCAATGCCGAGCTGTGTCTCGGGTGAGGGTGTTTCGAAGGGGGAGTCGGGCAGTAGGGCATCCTCCTCGTCGGGGTCGGGTGTCTTGGGGGATACACTGGCCACGGTGTCGCCATTGGAGATGGCTATGGCTGCTGCCACTGCATTATCCAAACGATCCACCTCGGCAATCGAGTCTTGGGCAGCCTTGATGGCGGCCAGTTGTGCTGGTGTGGGTTTGTTTTTGCCGTAGCCGGGCAGGTCTATCACGGGCTTGGAGGGCTCTTTGCTGTTCTCAATGCCTGCCTTGTAAGTGGCGAACGCGTTGAAAAGGCTGATGGCAATGATGGCCTGCCCTTCGTCGCTCATCATAAAGGCTTCTTCCTCTGGATTGCTGATGAAGCCTATCTCGGTCAGCACGGCTGGCATTGTGGTTTTGTAAAGTACAAATAGCTCGGCTTGCTTCACGCCTCGGTCAGTGGTTTTGATGTTCTTCTTGTACTGCTTCTGTACGTAGTTTGCAAAGTTGAGACTCTTGTCGATGTTGGCATTTTGGTACATGGCGAACATCACGTAGCTTTCGGGCGAGTTGGGGTCAAACCCTTTGTAGTCCTCATTGTCCTTATATCCCGTTTCCAATAGGATATCGGCATTCTCTTTCTTGGCCACCTCCATGTTGTTCTTACTTTGCGACAGTCCCATGACGAAGGTCTCCATGCCAACGGGAGCGGTGGTTTTGTGCGAGTTTGCATGTATCGATACGAAGAGGTCGGCTTTGGCTTTGTTTGCAAGATGGGCGCGGTCGGCGAGGGCTACATCCTTGTCGGTAGTACGGGTGTAAATGATGTGTACATCGGGGTAGTTGTCGCTGATGAGCTTGCCAAACTTCAAGGCAACGCTCAAGGTGAGGTCTTTCTCTTGGCTGCGTTTGCCGAGGGCTCCAGGTTTGTCTCCTCCGTGGCCAGGGTCTATCACAATGGTTTGCACCTTTCCAGTGGCATTTTTTTGTGCGAAAGCAGGTATCCCTGTGAGGAGGACTATTGTCGCAATCGTCAACAACCTTTTCATTACCAGATGTCTTTTTTAAAATTCCCTCATGTGAAAGAATTGTGTTATCTTTGCACTATGAATTTGCAAAGATAAGTAAAAAAAGGCAACGTGCGTTATCAAGACCGTAAAAATGTGCAGGCTTTGGCGTGTAGAATTGTGGAGGATGGGACGAAGTAGAGAAGGATGCGGTTGCGCATTACGTCCGTTGTCCATCAACAAGGTGCAGGGTGTGAGGCTTGCGAGGGCTGTCCACCGTTGCCAAGGCTCTTTGCGTGCGGCGTTCACTTTGTGCTTTCTTATGGTGCTTTCTTTTGGTCCTTCGCTGTCGGCTCAGCAGGCGGTGGGGGTGGCTGTTCCCAGTGCTGTATCCCACGACCTCGCACGAGGGGCAGCTCAGGTGGTGCCCGATTCGCTTCGCGGTGCTGTGTCGACCGGTTCCGTGCGTAGTGCAGTGCCTTCCGACTCGCTGCCAGCCCACCGCGACACGGTGCGCCTTTTGCCCATGTCGCCCAACGCACTCACCGACATCATTCACTATTCGGCCAGCGATTCGGTGGCGCTCAATGTTTCTGGTCGCAGTGCCGTGCTCTACCGCAAAGGCAGTATCGATTATCAGGGCATGGAGCTCCATGCCGACGACATTGTGGTTGACTTCGACCGCCAGTCGCTCAGGGCTCGAGGCAGTGTAGACTCCTCTGGCAACTACGAAGGCCGACCTCTTTTCAAGCAAGACGGTAGTGAATACAATGCCGACACCATCAACTTTAACTACGGAACCAAGAAAGGCATCATTACTGGCGTTGTAACTCAGGAAGGCGACGGTTTTCTGCATGGCACTCGGGTCAAGAAGGTTAACGACTCGGTGATGTATCTTAGCAGCGGCCAGTATACGACATGTAACTATGCCCACCCTCACTTTGCCATTAACTTCTCCAAATCCAAACTCGTTACGGGCAGCTTGATTGTTACGGGTCCCGCTTATGTGTCGGTCGAAGATGTCCCGACACCGCTGGCGCTTCCCTTCGCTTTCTTTCCACTTACCAAAGGACGTTCAAGCGGCATCATTATGCCATCCTATGGTTGGATGAACGGCCGCGGCTATTATTTGAAGGATGGTGGCTATTATTTTGCACTGAATGACTTCATGGACCTCTCGCTGTTGGGCGAACTCTACACCAACCTCAGTTGGCGAGGTGAGGTGAAGTCCAACTATTACCGTCGTTATCGTTACCGTGGATCCTTGGACATCAGCTATGGACAGACGCACGAGGGACTACGCGGCGATTCTACAACCTATCGTACCTATAGCGACTTCAAGTTCGCCTGGCGGCACGACCAGGATGCCAAGGCCAACCCCAACAGCCGTTTCAGCGCCAATGTCAATCTGCAGAGCCGCAACTACAACCGCACTACCACCAATGCGAATGACTACTTCAACTCCACCACCACCTCCAGTGTGAGCTACACGGCTCGGTTAGGCAACTCGTTCAACCTGGCGGCCGCCTTCAATGAGTCCTACAATGTGCAGACGGGGCTCATGAACATCAAGTTCCCCTCTTTCTCGCTCAGTTCCGTAACGTTCTATCCGCTTCGTCGCAAGGTGGCCAGTGGCTCGCTGCGGTGGTACGAAAACATTTCACTCTCTTATCAACTCGAAGGGGCGAACAACGTGTCGGTGCAGGATTCTGATCTCTTCCGTCGCACCATCTTCAACCAGATGCAGTATGGCGTGCAGCACCGCATACCCCTGCAAAGCACGTTGAAGGTGCTACGCTTCTTCAACTGGACCAACAGCCTTTCCTACAACGAGCGATGGCATTGGAGTACCATCGAGAAGCACCTCGACACTGCTGGCACTCTCCTTATCGATACCATTCGGGGCTTCCGTGCCAACCGCGACTTCTCCTTCTCCTCCTCGCTCTCCACCCGTATCTATGGCATGTTCGCCTTCCGTGGAGGACCGCTCCGGGCGTTGCGCCACGTGGTCAATCCTGCCATCTCTTTCAGCTACCGTCCTGATTTCGGAAGCGAGCGGCTGGGCTACTGGCGTTCCTACACCGATGAGTCGGGCTACGTCCACCGCTACTCCATTTTCGAGCAGAGCCTATACGGTGGCCCCTCCGACGGGCGCAGCGGCCGCATCGCTTTCTCGGTGGGCAATAACCTCGAGGCAAAGATAAAACCCCTGCGAGACACCTCGGCCGACCTGCGTAAAGTTACGCTCATCGAAAGCCTCACCTTCTCCATGTCCTACGATTTGGCTCGCGATTCGCTCAACTGGAGTGATCTCAATATCTCGGGCCACACCACCCTGTTCCGCAACCTCGTACTGAACTACAGCGGCTCCTTTATACCATACGTGGTCGACTCGCTGGGGCGCAAACACGACAAACTGCTGTGGCGCGAGGAGCACCGCCTGTTCCGCAAGAGCAATTCCACACTCAGCGCGCAACTCTCCTACACGCTCAATAACTCCACCTTCAAGCGCAAAGAGGGTGAGTCGTCTAAGCCTGCCGACATGCGCCACGTGGGAGCCCCGATGCTCCTCTCTCCGTATGATGTCGACAACGAGTTGCTGCATGGCACCTATGCCGACTTCTCCATGCCCTGGAGCCTGTCGTTCAACTATACCCTCAGCCGTGTGAGTCGCTATGTGGCGGCCACCTTTGGCTTCGAGTCGGAACTGGTGCAGTCGCTCTCTTTCAATGGTAACTTCAGCCCCACGGAGAACTGGCGCATCAGCTTCACCTCTGGTTATGACTTCGTGGGGAAGGGCATCTCCTACACCTCTATTGATATATACCGCGACCTCCACTGTTGGGAGATGCGGCTCAATTGGGTACCCTTTGGGTTCTACAAGAGTTGGAACTTCCGCATCGGCATCAAGGCCTCCTCGCTCAAGGATGTGAAGTACGAGAAGCGGCAGACCTACCAGGAGAACCAGAACTATTCACTCTATTAACCCCTGTCCCCTGCAACGCCCTATGGACACGATGTTCGTTCAACGCCTCTTCACCCTATAAAATTCCCTGTTCGTATGGATAACCAGAAACTCTTCTACGGTATAGCCGAGGTGGCCGACATGCTGGGTGTGCGGCCTTCGGTACTTCGCTTTTGGGAGACCCAGTTCCCACAACTCAAGCCTTATAAGAACAAGCACGGGTCGCGCAGCTATTCGCAGCACGACCTCGAGCTGTTGCGCCGCATCCACTACCTCACGCGCGACTGCGGCTTCACCCTCGAAGGGGCTCGTGAGCAGTTGCGCCGCGGCGATGTCAACGACGAGCGTATGCAGATGGTAGACCAGTTGCAGCGTGTGCGCTCCTTCTTAGTCAGTCTCAAGGACGCTTTGTAGCAGCGTCCGAAGCCGACTGTGCAGCGTTAGGCTGCAGCTCGGCGTACTCCCTCATTGCGTCAAAGCAAGGACAGGCCTTGTGAACTCCTGGCAGGTCGCGGTGTCCTACGATGCCTGCCTCGGGGAAGAGCGAACGCAACTGCTGTAGCAGTTGTAGCAGTGCCTTTTTCTGTGCCGGCGTGCGGGTGTCGGCAGGTCGTCCTGCCGAGTCCAGTCCGCCCTCGTAGCACACGCCTATTGACCGTGCGTTGTAGCCTTTGGCGTGTGCGCCGATGCGTTCCAGATGGCGACACTGCACCACCTCGCCGTTGCGGCGCACATAGAGGTGGTAGCCGATTCCGTCGAAGCCGCGAGCGCTGTGGTCGCGGCTCAGTTGCTCCACGTCGTAGGGGCGGTCAGCCCGAGTGGCGGAGCAGTGTATTACTATTAAGGTGATGTCTCTCATGATGTGGAATGGGTTGGGGGGTGGTTGGTTTGTGATGTGTCCTATCGTGGTTGGCCGCACCTGCTCCGCAGCAGGCGTATGGCCGTGATCAGCAGGATGGTTTCCAGGAGTATTGCGGCGACGGTTAGCACTGTGTGGCTGGGGCTGCGGTGGGGGGCAGAGGTGGGCTGAAGGGGCTGCGCAGTGTGCACATGGGTCAGCACCGTATCGTGCACCGTGAGGGTGTCGGTCAGGGTGAGTGTGTCGTGCATTGTGGTTAGGCTGTGGCGCACCACGACCACCGTGTCGCTCTGGCGCATGATGGTGATGGTGTCGCTTCGGCGCACCGTCTGTCGTTCCTGCTGGTGCTGCGCTTGTGCCGTATGGACGACCTGTTGACTACTTCTGCAGCTCGTGGCGCACAGGACAACTGTCGCCCACGCTGCACCGATTGATTTGTTGTAGGGCATGGTTGAGGAGGTTGACGGTTTGTTGCAGTTGTTTCACTTCGCTCTCGAGCTGCTGCACCTGTTTGCTGAGGCTCTTGGTCTGCTCCATGACAGGAGCTACGATGCGCTCGTTGTAGGCCTCCACATAGCGGGTGGCAAGGTCAAAGTCGTTGCTTCTCACCTGGGTTTGCAGCAGGCGTGTGTTCTCGCGGTGCTTGCGTCCTTCCACTACCCAGGCGCAGCCTTGCAGCAGGTTTATCAAGGCCAGTAGGATGGTTACAAGGGGTGTGTTCATGATAAGGGGATTTTGATGTTATAATATTAAGGTGTATGACGAGGTGAAAATAGGAGGGGCTCCTATGCGGAGCCCCATCACTATGGCGACTGTTTAGGGCTCGTCGTCGCCCGAGTTGCCACCTGTGGAGCCACCGCCCGTGGTGCCACTGCCCGAGTTGTCTCCACCGCCGGTGCTACTGCCGCCGGTGCCACTGCCCGAGTTGCTGGTGTCGTTTCCCGAAGTGCTGCCCGACAGACGTACCACCAGTTCTTCAGGCATTTCGCCCGAGATGACGGCCTGGTTGATGAGGACTTGCAACTCGCGAGTGGGCACGAAGGTGAACTCGGCTTCGCTGCGCAGGTTCTTAAAGAGTTTGCCTTTCTTCCAGATGACGCTCATCATCTTGATGTTTTTGGAAGTGAATTCGGCGTAGGTTTTGGCGGCTGCTGAGCTGATGGTGGGGCGGAAGGAGCCCAAGGGTCCCAGGTTGACCTCCTTGCCGTTGAGCATCATCTCGTGCAGACAGCTGCACACCTCGTAGAGGATGGCATGTACATCGCCAGGCCCGTACTTCGAATTGTGTTCGGCTATGTGAGCGCAGAAGTCGTCGGTGCTCACCTTGTCGTTTACTTGAACGGAAGCGTAGATGTTTGTCTCGCGTGCTCCCTGCTTGGTCATTGTCTGCTTGGCAGACTTAGATACTTGTACCATGATTGTAATAATTTTGTTGGTTATACGTTCTTTTGGTCTCTCGGCTTCGGGTCGGTTGGGCTCGCGCGCTTTCCCTTCGTTCCTTGTTCCTCAATTCCGACGGCAATTGTAAATCCATACCTTCTTCCTTCATCATTTTTCTCGACAGAGCAGGGCATAGCATCTGATGTGCTGCAACAAAAATTTTTCGCTCTGTCGGCTGCGCCATCTTCCGACAGCGGCCGACAGAGCCCCTTTCTGCTCGTGGAGCACTCCGACAGCAGGCTTGGGCATGCGAAATGGTTGGTTGATGTGGTTTAAATACTTGAATATTACTGCGATAAGCCTTGTGAAGGGATTTTTGTGCGCTGGCGCATACGATGCTCCCAATGACGGCGTTACCACGCAGGTCGAGTGTTGACTGCGGGCCAATTCCAGCTATGGGATGCCGCCTGTCAGCACGACTTGAATCTTTTTTCCTTATTTAATTTAATGGTCTGCCGCTTCGGTGCAGGAGGCGGAGGCGTACGGCTTTGGTGTAGCAGCCGAACGCTGCGGCAATTACTATGAGCATAGCGTGCTGACATGCACTGCACTGCGCTACTATGGGGCTGTACGGATGCAGCTATTCTACTGTAGGGCGTGGAGGCGTGTGTCGTACGGCATAGGAACTCCTGTCGTAGGGCGTGGGTAGGGTGGTTGAAAAGGGGTGGTTACGAGGGTGATTGCGTCCATGCGCGACCTGTTCTGCTGATGTTTTGTTCGCTTCGTACTGTTAAAAGTGCTCGATTGTAGGACGTGGAATAACTTGCACTGCGATACTTTAACATATTTTAATACAATCGGGGGGGGTGATGGTGTGGTGATGAGTAACAAAATGTACTTATCTTTGCATTTCCAAAGCGGAGTGTATACACCTGCTCGCAGGTGTGCCCCGCAGCGTTCTTTGACACGCCTTCGAGCATCTACCACACCACAATATTATATGTTTCATGGTGGCATGTCGGCACCCTTGTAGCACGACCTGGCACTGGCACTTCTTCAAAAGTGGCTTCTGCGACGCAAGTCGTAAGGCTACAGCCTCCTACCGATACAAAACAACAATACAACACCCATTTCGCATTCACCACAACAAACGTAATAGCATATGCTCGACAATTACTGCATGCGGCGTCGGCCAAAAGCGGCGCAGCAGCGAACAGCAAGTGTAGATGCGAGCGTGTCTCGAACGATTCCTGTTGCAGGAGGTCTCCACGTGGAGGCGTCCTTCTGTTGGTTTCTTTCCCAATGGCTGCTACCTTCACTCCGCACGATGCGTGGCAGGGCGGTCTGCTGTTTCACTCATGAAAATCAAAACAATCTTCATATTCACTAAACAATTTTAAATCATGAAAAGAAAGAGGTTTTTACTAACCCCGTTGCTACTCATGGCGCTGCTCGTAGTGCCGAGGATGGCACAGGCGCAGAGCCTGCGCGACTATTCCTTTGCGACGGGCATCGATGCCACGAAGTGGATTAACTTACCCAGCACAGCTTCGTCGTTCTCTTTCACAAGTAACGACGATGGACAGCAGTCGGTCGATCCCGTCAGCATCGGTTTCACCTTCATGCTGGGGTCGGACAGCTACACCCACTTCAGCGTGAACACCAACGGCCGCATGAAGTTGAGCAACGCTGGCGGTGCCAAGGTGTCAACCCTCTACACGACGCACTTCACCAGCACTGGCGTTGAGGCTTCCAGTACTCCTGCCCAGTTGCCCTTGTTGGGTGCTTGGTGGAGTGATGCGGAAATCAACGCCTCCAGAGGGCACTATGTGAAGTATGCGCTTACTGGAACGGCACCCAACCGCGTGTTGGTGGTCGAAACCGCGTCGTCGCTTAACCGCACCAACGCCACAGGTATCAGAAAATATCAGATACAGTTGCATGAGAACGGCAACAAAGTGGTATACACCTATGCAGCCTTGGAGGGCTCGACGGCCACCACGACATCGAATGCTGCACAGATAGGTATCATTCACACGGTAAATGATTTCGTCAAGGTGAACGCCACTACCCATGCGGCTGAGTACACCGCCTCAAGCACCACTTTCAGCAACATTCCCACAGCTGGTCGCTACTACGAGTTTACGCGCGTGGAGCGCAACTGCCCCATGGTTACGGCCACCATGAGCAACCTCACGGGCACCTCGGTTACCTTCGGGCTGAACTCCTCCACCACCACTGGCAACTTCCTCTTTGAGCATAAGGACACCGCTGACGACTTCCCCGCTTTCCGCGGACGCGGCACAGTGGTCTCCATTCCCGCCAACACTACGACCCACATCCTCTCAGGGCTCAGTAGTGCTACTACTTATAAGGTACATATAGCCCACGTCTGTAGCACGGGAACCGACGACACCAGCTATGTGAGCACCTATGAATTTGCTACCCCGTGTGTCTCCACTGCACTGCCATGGATGGAGACCTTCGAAAACTACACCGCTGCCTCGACGGCCACGTTGAGCCCCTGCGAGAAGAAGGGCTACATGAACCGCACGACCAACGCCGTGTCGAGCCGCACCAGCTATCCCTATCCCTCTACGACCTATGCCTACAGGGGCACCAAGAGTCTCTACATGGCTGCCACATCAACACTCTACAGCTACATAGCATTGCCGCTGTTCGACTCTATGCCGAGTGCTCTTTCGCTGAGCTTCCGCATGCTGCGCAGCACTACATCGGCCTACTATGGACGCGTACATGTGGGCGTGGCCAGCGACCCGATGGACATGACCACCTACACCGAGTTGGGCACCTATGCCTGTACGCAGAACTTGGTGTGGGAGAGCTTCACCGCCGACCTGTCGGCAGCACCTGCAGGCAAGCCCTACATCATCATACGCACCAACGAGACTTCGACAGGCTATGCCTACATTGACGACATCTACGTAGGCCGTCGCTCGTCGTGCACTGCCCCGAACAACCCCACCATACGGTTGCTCACCGATGAGTCGGCCACCATAGCTTGGACGGCAGGCGACACGGTGAGTACGCGTCGCTATGTTGTGGAGTACGCCACCAGCGCGTTTGTGCCTGGCCGTGGCCAGCACAACGCCACCATCGTTTCGGGCAATCAGGTTGCACTTACCAACCTGTCGCCCAGCACGACCTACACCTTTGCTGTGCGTGCTATCTGCGCTGACGGCGACACCACAGCACCCACTATGACTACATTTACCACCTCGGCTGCTGCCCTGCCGTTGCCCTACTACAACAACTTTGACAGCTACAGCGGCACTTCCGGATCGGCCAGCCTGTCGCCCTTCTATAAGGGCTACGTTACTCGCAGTTCGGGCGCACGAGTGGAGACCAGCTATCCCTACCCCTCAGCTACCACACCCGAATCTGGCACACGAAGCATATACTTCTATTCCAGTAGTACCAACTACTCCTACTTAGGACTGCCACTGCTGCAGGGCAACATTAGAGATATGCAAGTATCATTCGGTGTGCGCAAGACCAGTGCAGCATACGGCCACATAAAGGTGGCCGTAGCCACCAGTCCCTATGACCCCTCGACCTTCACCGTAGTGGGCAGTGTACAGCCCTCGGTTGTGAGTGCGTGGGAAACCTTCACGGTGCCCCTGTCGTCCTACACCGGACAGGGACGCTTCATCGTGCTGCTGTGCGACAGCATTGCCGCTAACTATGCCTACGTGGACGACATCCGCGTGGAAACCATCGTGCAGCCTGCCACCCCACATGCTACCGCCACCCCCATTTTGGGCACACGGGCGCGTGTGGCATGGACGGCAGTGAGCGGCGCGCAGAAGTACCGCATCGAGTACACGTCGGCTGGCCATTACTTCCCAGGCAGTGGTTCCAACCTGACTGTGCTCGAGACCACTTCCCTCTATGACACACTGCGCAACCTCAACCCGACCACGGCTCATTACGGCTATGTGTACGCCATCAACAACAACGACACCAGCCGCGGCGCCTTCTTCAAGTTCACGACCGGTTGCGCTGCTCCCGACGAGTCGCCCTACATGATTGAGAACTTCGAGAGCTACACCGTGTCGACCTACGGCTACAACAACATCAACTCCTGCTGGGAACGCTGGTGGTATGGCTACGAAGATCCCGACTGGTACGACCCCGACGAACCCACAAACCCAGACTGGATGGAGTACAGGGACGACACGTTGCCCTATGTGCGCACCAATTATGCTCACTCGGGCACCAAGTCGCTCTATTTAGACAACGACGGCGAAGACTTCTTCGGCTTGGTAGCTCTCCCAGCTGCTGGCAGCAACCTACGCAATACTATCATGCGTCTGCGTGTGCTGAAGACTTCGGGCGACCACGGTCACATCACGGTGGGTATGGCCAGCAACGTCGACTATGACGAACAGCACCCCTTCACCCCTATCCGCAGCATACAACCTTCGGAAGTGGGCGTGTGGGAGACGTTTGACATAGACTTCTCGGGCTACACCGGTACGTACAACGTGATAGAAATCCGCTCGACGGGCGGCGGCTGGAGCACGGCCTACATTGACGACATCGAGTTCTTTCAGCGTCCTGCCTGTGCCGACCCGACCAACATCCGTACCTCTACACTTCAGGACACGTGCGCCACGCTCAGTTGGGATGATGCGGCAGGTGTTGGGAACTACATAGTGTATTACGACAACACCTTCCCTGGTATGAACGGCACGTACCGCAACCAACTGGTGGTTAACGGAGGCTTGAGCGTTGCGCTGCGAGGGCTGACGGCCAATACCACCTACTATTATAAGGTGGTGCGCGTATGCGGTGTGGGCGACACCAGTTTGGGATTTGACGGCTCGTTCAAGACCGTATGCTCTGCAGAAGCAATACCCTACTTCGAAGGATTTGAGAGTTGGACCACGGGTGCTGCATACCAGCCCACCTGTGTGAAGAAGTACTACCTGCCCAACTTCAATACGTCGTCCTATCCGTATGCACTTACGTCGCAGCATGCCACCGGCACGAAGTCGCTCTACATGTACGGCGCGACGACCGTCATGTCGTATATTACATTACCCCTCATGTCGGAGTCGTTGGACACGCTGGCACTCACATTTAAGATTTTCAAGACCGGCACCACGGTAGGTTATGGCAATGTGGAGGTAGGCGTGATGAGTAGTCCGCGCGACACGGCTACGTTCCACCGTCTGGCATTGCGCTCAGCTACGAACACCAGCACATGGGAGACCAAAGAGGTGCTGTTGGCAGGAGCCGAACGCTACGGCCGCTATATAACCATCCGCACACCCCGCGAGATGGGTACCAACTACACTTATTTAGACGACATCCAGGTGGACTATCGCCCTGCCTGTGCTCGGCCGAATAATCTGACATTGACCTCGATTGGAGACACCACTGTTACACTGCAGTGGGAGAACCCATTCCACTATCAGGGATTCATAGTAGAGGTGAACGACGGGCAAATGGTGCCCGGCGTAACCCGTGCTATGGCTACCTATTACACGACCGATACTACGCTGGTGGTAAACGGTCTTGACGAGCGTTCGCTCTACTATGTGTACGTGCGTTCCGTCTGTGGACCACGCGACACCAGCGACTATGAGATGACGTCATTCCGCACCCAGTGTAGTGCTATTGCCGAGGCGGCTCTGCCCTACTTCGATGGCTTTGAGGCCTACACGGCCAGCACGACAGCAGCTATCAATCCTTGCTGGACGAAGTACTATATGCCTTCGCGTGCTACCAACAGTTACCCCTACACGAGCACCGGTCAGCATGCCACTGGCACAAAGTCGCTCTACTTCTACGCCTCCACAGCCATCTACTCCTATGTGGCAACGCCTGCCTTCGAAACGCCAGTGCAGAACTTGATGTTGGACTTCAAGATGTTCAGAGGAAGTGCTAACTACTCCAATCCAATGGTGGTGGGTGTCATGACCAACCCGAATGACATATCCACTTTCGAGGAGGTAGCACGGTTTGTCCCGAACGGCGTATCTACTTGGACCGAATTCCACACCGAGTTCCACAACTACACTGGAACGGGCAGGTACATTGCACTGCGCTACCCGAACTTCACCACCTCATCGTACTGCTATGTGGACGACATCACCATCAACAAGTACAATCCGTGCCACGCACCTCGTGGTATCAGTGTGTCGGCTTACGACACGGCTGCTATCATCAGCTGGGAAGAAGACCCCAATATCAGCAGGTGGCTTGTGGCTTATGACTCGGTACCGTTCTCGTCGGGTGCTTTGGCATCCTTCCATTCGGTCGTTACATCGAATCCAGCTCGACTGAGCCATTTGGCACCGAGTTCGACTTACGGCATGTACATCTACGCACTGTGCTATGACTCGGTGAACCGCACGTACGACACCAGCGACGCCTCCAGCCTAATATCGTTCCGCACGAACTGCATGGCCATTGACAGCCTGCCCTACTTGGAGGACTTTGAGTCCTACGTGGCCAGCACGTCCTCACCGATTGGCCCCTGCTGGATTAAATATTATAATGTGGGGACGGGCAGCACAACCTCATATCCCTATCCGTCGTCGACTGCCGCCGCAGCGCATTCGGGCACTCGCTCGCTCTACTTCAGTGGCTATAAGAGTGGCACGGTGCAATATGGTGCTTACGCTGTGATGCCCATGTTCGTTGATTCAATACAGAACCTGTACGTGGACTTCTGGGCTGCCAAGACCAGTACGACCGCTTACTATGGCTACTTGCAGGTGGGTGTGATGACCAATCCATACGACACCTCGACATTCACTCCAGTGAAGACAGTCTATGTGGACACCGTCAACAAGCCGCGCCACTTCCAAGTCTTCCTACAAGACTATCGGGGCACGGGTCGATACATAGCCTTCCGTGGCCGCAACGGTAGCACGACAGCTGGAACGGGCTATGTATATCTCGACGATGTCATGGTGGATCGTCGTCCCGACTGTATGTTCGTATCGAACTTCCGTGTATCCAATGTGGGTGGCACCTCCGCTACGCTTCGTTGGGATGTGGTCGACACCAGCATTCATGACTACGAGGTAGCTGTTGCTCTTGCAAGCGACTCCAACTATGCCATTGGCAACGGCACTCCAGCAGCCTTGGAGTTCCCGAGCGATACCGACCGCGTTGACATCACTGGCTTGGAGCAGCAGACGGACTATGTGGCCTATATCAGGACCCTCTGCACCGACGGCAGCTACGGCCCCACCATGAGGGTGCCGTTCACCACGCCGTGCATGATTTCACACTCCTCCATGCCGTTCCGCGAGGACTTTGACAGCTATCAGGGTGGCACCAGTGGTACGGCCGTTGTGCCGACCTGCTTCAACAAGTTCTACAGTGTGGGTAGCAGCCGCTCCTCTTATCCCTATCTGTATACGACCTACTTCCAGTCGGCTCCCAACAGCATGTACTTCTACAGCTACAATGGTTCCAAACCCTACCTGATACTGCCCATCTTTGAGGACAGCATCAACCGACTCAGTTTGGAGTTTGATGCCATGCGTACGTCAACAAGTGCAAGTTATGGTTGGCTTGAAGTGGGTGTGATGAGCAGCACAAGCGACTCTTCCGACTTCACCCGCATTCGCCGCATGCAGGTTACATCGAGTGCACAGGTTTGGACACATTACACCGTATCGCTGGCGGATTATACTGGTCCGAAGAACCGCATAGCCATCCGTGCTCATTACGGCAATAACACCAGTGGTAACTATGTCTACATTGATAATATCAAGGTGAACTACCTCAGCGCCTGCCCAGCAGTGTCGAGCTTCACGGTCGACAGCATCGGTGAGACGGCGGTGCGCCTTGCTTGGGTGGACAACAATGCAAGCTCTACTACCTGGACAATTGAGTATGCCGACGAACCGTTTGCACCGGGCAACGGCGATGGCACTATACGTCAGGTAACAGGCAGCCGCACATGCACCATTACGGGGCTTACTCCAGGCACGAAGTACTACTTCTACATAGCACCTAACTGCTCATTGGCTGACGATCCGAACTACACCGAGCTTGACCTCCAGACCGAGTGCGAACGTATTCCTACCGCATCGTTGCCGTGGACGGAGAACTTCGACGACTACGACGCTTCGTCTACTGCCCAACTGTCGTCCTGCATACACAAGTACTACTATGCATCGGGCTTCAACGGCGTAACGAACAATTTTCCTTATCCTCAGGCAACCTACGTGCACTCGTCGCCGCGCAGCCTCTACATGTACGGTTCATCGGCAACGGCCTATAGCTACTTCACCCTGCCGATGTTCGAGGCTCCTATCCGCGACCTCGTTGTGAATCTCAACATGCTTCGCACCAGCACCACGACTACCTACGGCAAGGTGGAGGTCGGTGTCATGGTGAACCCAGCCGACACTTCCTCGTTCCGCAAGGTGGCAGACCTGACGGTAACCGCACCAGTGTACGAATGGCAGAACTTCAACGTGCCGCTGGCTTCCTACACGGGCAACGGTCGCTTCATCACCGTTCGCGCTCGGACTACGGGTACCGACTACGTGTATGTGGACGACGTTACGGTCGACCTCAACCACGACTGCGCTGCACCTGCTTCGGTGGTGGCGACGGCCACACGCTTCGACACGGTAACCGTTACCATCAACGACCCGCTCCACCGCGGCAACTACCTGGTGCGGTACGGTGAGTTCCCCACGGTCTACGGACAGGGCCTCAGTGCGGTCGTTACCGATACGGTGTTCCGCTTCGCATCGCGTCCTGGCACTACGTATGAGATAGATGTGAGTGCTATCTGCACGGGCGGCACTGGCCTGACGACGCGCACCACGGTAACGACGCCTTGCCACTCCTACCGCCGTGAAGACCTGCCTATCGTGGAGGGCTTCGAGAATTACGGCGCAGTTTCGTCCCTACCGCTGAACCCCTGCTGGACGAAGGCCTACGTTACGCGTTCCAACTTGTCGAAGAACCGCATCAGCTATCCTTACCCGTCAAGCACGACGCCTCACGAGGGGGCTCATTGTGCGTACTTCTACTGCACGACTACGTACTACGCGTACCTCACTATGCCTAAGGTGGATGTGCCGCTCGACTCGCTGCAGCTCATCTTCTGGTCGCGTTCGAGTGCAACGTCATACAGGGGGTGCTACGTCGGCTTGACCACCAACCCCGACGACCGCGCCAGTTTCATCCCGTTGAGTTCGCTGTGGGATGGTAGCACCACTTGGCACCGCTACCAGTTCGACTTCCTCGACCTGCCCGATAGCATCCGCAACAGCAGCAACTACCACGTCATGTTCGTGCTCGATACCGCTGCCTCCAGCTATCTCTACATAGACGACATCACGCTCCGCATGAAGCCGAACTGCAGCCGCGTGGAGAACATGGCTGCCGCCGCTTATCCCGACAGCGCCGTGCTGGTATGGACCGAGACGAGCGAGGCTACTCAGTGGGAGGTGCTCGTTGACACGGTGCCCACATTCGAGCATCCGCGCACGTTCATCGTGGGCGACACCTTCTGTAGCATCAACGGTCTCGAGTCGCAGCGCACCTACTACACGCGCGTACGCGCCATCTGCGGTGAGGGGGACACCTCGGAGCTCAACGCCTACAACTTCACCACGCCGTGTGCTGCCGACTCCATTCCGTGGAGAGAGGACTTCAACTCGTTCATTGCAGCCACAGCCACTCCGTTGGCTTCCTGCTGGACGAAGAACTACACCAACGGCGTTACTGGAAATCCGCTCAGCTATCCCTACCCGATAACGACCTACAACCACAGCGGCACGGGCAATAGTCTGTACTTCTACTGCGCCAGCGGTTACAAGACCTACCTTAGCCTCAATGCATTCGATGTGCCGCTTGACACACTGGTGCTCCGCTTCTGGGCTCATCCTGGCGGCACGGGCTACTATGGCCACATGCGTGTTGGCGTTACCTCCAGCCCCGACGACATGAATTCCTTCTACGAGGTGAAGAAGTTCCATGCGCCTGTCAGCCAGTGGACGGAGTACGAGGTAACTTTCCGCGGCATTCCGTCGACCCACCGCTTCATTACCTTCCTTTGCGACACCATCGGCAGCAATGCTGTGTATCTCGACGATATTACGCTTGACTACTTGCCCTCCTGTCCGTATGTGGGCAATTTGCGCGTGGAGAACGTTACGACCAGCAGCGCGGTCGTGAAGTGGAGTGAGCTGGGCAGCGCCACCTCCTGGCAAGTGGAAGTGGCCAACAACGCCACCTTCGCCAACGCCACTCGGCAGACTCTTATGGTCGACACGCTCGCCATTACGGGTTTGACCCACAGCAGTCGCTACTATGTGCGCGTTCGCCCGTCCTGCAGCACGTCGAGTGTGGATTGGCGCATGACGCAGTTCTACACGTCGTGTGCACCTTTAACTACGTTCCCATACGTCATCGATTTCGAAGGGTTCACGGCCGCTACGGGTGCTCCGATGCATCCGTGCTGGAGCAAGGCCTACCGCTCGTCGGCTTCGGGCACGTGGTATTACACCTCCTACCCGTACATTTCTACCTCTACGCCGCATGGTGGCACGAATAATGTCTGCTTCTATGGCTCATCGGGCTACACGGTTTATCTCTCGTTGAACGAGATGGGCGTGCCGCTCGACTCGTTGATGATGACCTACTGGGTGCGCCGCAGCTCCACTTCCTACACGGGCTTCCAGGTGGGCGTTACGTCCGATCCGACCGACATGACCACTTTCATCCCGCTGGCCACTCCGTTGCCCAGCTCGACATCCTACACCGAGTACGAGCTGCAGTTCACCAGTGCGCCTCGCACGCATAAGTACATCACTTTCCGCCTGCAACCTACGACTTCCAGCTACTTCTATCTGGACGATATTCGCATTGAGTACGTTCCGACTTGCCCACGAGTGGAGACGATCAGCACGCCCGTTATCAATTCGAACGATGCCACTGTGGCGTGGGTCGAGGAGGGCACGGCTACTCAATGGGAAGTGTTGTTCGACACACTGCTCGACATGTCGACCGCGTCGCGCTTCATCGTGGACACCACGCCGCGCTTCACCTTCACTGGCTTGCAGCCTCAGCGCGCCTACTACGTCAACGTGCGGCCTATCTGCGCGGTCGGCGACACGGGCTTTGCGCTCCGCCACATCCACACTTTCACCACGGCTTGCGCTGCGTTGACGTTCGCCGACCTGCCTTACGAGGACAATTTCGACCGCTACACGGCCTCCTCTACGGCTGCGCTCTCGCCCTGTTATTATAAGGTGTACTACAACGGGTCGACCCTTTCGCAGACAAGTTATCCCTACCCGTCGACTTCCTATTCGCATTCGCGCAACAACAGTTTGTACTGGTACAGTGGTTCTACCACCTCGTCGTGGTTGATGCTGCCGCCGTATGCCGACACGGTGCAAGACCTCATGGTCGATTTCTATGCGCTGCGCACGTCGACCAGCACGACCTACGGCATGATTGAGGTGGGCGTGATGGAGAATCCGCGCGACACGTCGACCTACACCGCTGTGCAGCGCGTCGTGGTGTCGGAGCCTGCCTACAGTTGGCAACACTTCGAGGTGTCGCTGGCTGGCTACACGGGCAGTGGCCGCTACGTTACGCTGCGCCGCCCGAAGGGCACTGCGGGCTACACCTACCTCGACGACCTGCGTCTGAGCGCCATTCCGTCGTGCCCAGCTGCCTACGACGTGGCGGTCGTGCCCAACATCCACTATGCCGATGTGGCGTGGACCGCTGGAACGGTTGCCGCCAACAGGCCGCAGGGCTACCTGCTGACGCTCATCAATAACGAGACGAACGCCACGCAACTCTTCACCGTGGGCGACACCAATGCGTTCCGCTTGGTCGACCTCGATGCCGTTACGTCCTATTCGGTGGCTGTCCAGCCGCTGTGCGGCGCTGGCGACTTCGGCTTGGCCGACACGGCGCACTTCCTGACGCGCTGCGCCACGCTGATGACCGAGGTCTCGGCCTCGTCGCTCAACCTGCCGGCCACGACCACCTACATGCTGCCTGTCAACAACAGCACGCGCTACTCCTACACGCAGCAGGTGTTCGGCCCGGCCGAAATGGGTGCCGCTCGCGACATCAACGGCATCGCCTTCCAGTACAACTACTCGCTGGCCATGAGCGCCAAGACCGACGTGTCCATCTACCTCGGCTACGCGCCTCGCGCTTCGCTGGTGGAATGGGTGCCTTTCGACAGTTTGACGCTCGTCTACCGCGGTCCGCTCAACTGTGTGCAGGGTTGGAACGAGTTCACCTTCGACCGACCGTTCCATTATGACGGCACGCACAACGTCGTGCTGGCTATCGACGACAATAGCTACACCTACAATTCGTCGACCTACACCTTCAACGGCCACACCATCGCCAACAAGGCGCTCTATTATTCCAACGCCTCTACCAACCCCGACCCGAGCAACCTCACGGGCATCGTGCCCACCGAGTTGGGCTATCGCAACAACGTGCGTTGGCTGACCTGCTCAGACACGATATGTCTCGAGCCGTTCGTGCGAGTTGATAGCACGGATGCTACGCAGGCCTACATCACCATAGCCGCGGGCAACGCCGAAGACAGCTGGAAGGTGCGCTACCGCCAGCACGGCGCTACGGTGTGGACCTACGGGACGGATGCCACGGCCACGCGCCACACCATCCGCACCCTCTCGCCGGGAGTGCAATACGACGCCGAGGTAGGAGCCGTGTGTCGCGACACGGTGTGGACCTCGTTCAGCTTCACCACCACGTGCGTTCCCATAGCCTTGACGGCCTCGAACGTGGGAATTACGACGGCCGACCTGTCGTGGAACGACCTGTGCAGCGGCACGACGAAATGGGAGGTGCGCTACGGAGCCGCCGGCTTCGGGCTGGACGACAGCGCAGCCACATCGGTGTACCACACGCAGGCGGCCACCACGACGCCCACGATGACCCTCAGCGGCCTCGAGGCAGGCCAAGCCTACGAAGCCTATGTGCGCGCCGTTGACCCGACGGCCAACACGGCGCTGACCGCCTGGTCCACCGCCGCCGGCTTTGCCACCCATGTGTGCGACTCGGTAACGGATCTTGCCGCCCGCATCGACACCGCCACGGTGGAGGGCACCACCGTCATCGTCAGCTGGACAGCGGGACCGAACCACGACGCGACGACCTCCTACCTCATCGAGTACGGCCCGCGCGGCTTCCTTGAGGGCGAGGGCGACACGCTGCGCGTAACGGGCAGCACGACGGCCACGCTGCGCTTCCCGAACGAGGAGGAGACCTACGTCTTCTTCGTGCGCAGCTTCTGCGAAGGGCGCTACGGCAGCACGTGGACGACGAACCTGGTGATGGTAGACGTCCAAGAGGTGGGCGACGATCCCGACCCGAACGCCATCGACGGAGCCGAAGGGGTGCAGGTGCGCCTCTACCCGAACCCGGCCTCGGGCAGCACGACGGTGAGCCTCGAGGGGGTGAGCGGCACGGTGGAGCTTACCGTGGTGGACATGAACGGCCGCTCGGTGCGCACGGAGCGCGTGGAGTGCGACGGCGATTGCGCGCACCGCATGGAGCTCAGCGGCCTGTCGGCAGGCGTCTACTTTGTGCGCATCAGCAGTGAGGGCACCGATGTGGTGCGCAAGCTGGTGGTACGCTGATGCTGATTGAGCCGCTCGGAGCGGCGGGTGGGCGCGAAGCCTGCCACCGCACCGGCGGCTCATGAGAGCTACTTTTCCTGAATGCGCGAGGGGCGCAGCTGCTGCGGCAGCTGCGCCCCTCGCGCTGTTGGAGTAGGACTCAAAAGTCGTTAGTGTCCTTTAGGTCATTGAGGTCTTTAAGGACCTTTGGACTACTGCGCTACGCGAATGGTTTTCTTACAACACACTGTGCACGCACAGGCCGAACTGGCAGGAAGATTTTTCCCTTGGCGGTATGCCCAAAAGGTTGTACCTTTGCAGTCGGAAACGCGCACCGCAAGGGAGGCTCAGACCCACTCAGCAAGCCTCTTTCCGTGGTAGGGAGCAACCTCCACCCACGCCGCGGACGGGTTTGGCATCCCGTTGCCCCTCGACCCACCTTCTCCCCTCTATTTTCAATCGAACGCACAGGCTTTCGAGCCCCATGCCGTACGACCTACGGCCTCATGGCCAACGACACCACAGTGCGCTGCGTGCTATTTCACCACTCATCAACCAGTTGCAACGCATACAAGCCGTACGGCACCGCAACCTCTGCCACAGGGCACCACCACCCTCTGCCGTACGACATCAGCCCACGGGGCGTACGGCCTCAAAGCCAACGTCCAACGCACGGTCGGCTGGCGATGAAGAGCCCCGATTTGGCAGAACGACAAAATTTTCGTTACTTTGCAGGTGAAACGGCACTGTGTGCACAAGTGCATGGCAGGCGTGATACATAGCATAATAGCAAGAGAATACAGCAAGATGAACCAACCATACCAACCCATGAAAAAGGCCTTTCGTATCCTCACCTCGCTCGTGATTGTGGTGGGCTTGATGGGAGTCTGTGGGGTGTGCAGTTCGTGCAAGTCGTCCAAGACCATGTATACCCCCAAGAGCAAATCCGGCAAAGTCATCAACCGCAACTACAAGGTAAAAGGGAACAACCAGCGCAACAGTGCGACCTATCGCACCTATTGACAGTCCTATTCTCCCGCAAGTGCGACACGCCCTACCCCCACAAGGGTACTGCCCGAGACCGACTTGCGAAGCGCATAGAACCAAACGTCAACGTTCGCCCCGAGGCGAGGTGTGGCGTTTTGTTTTGTGTGTGGTGCTGATGCTGTGCTGCTGCGCCACACCAGGTTGCGCCCAAGAGCTCATGAACCTCGACATCAGCCTGCGCCGAGCGGTGCGCGGACACTTCGAGCTGACCCTCTTCACCCCCGACAGCGCACACTCCGTGCGTCTGCCTATCCGCAAAGGACACGCGGCCTGCACGCTGCCCATTACAACGCCTACTGCCGCCGAGTTGCGCTTGCCACAGGGTGGCACCCTGCTGTTTTGGGCCGAAGCCAGCCACATCTCCATCGATTACGACAACGACGAACCAGCGCGATCACCCATACGTGGGTCGCGCTCCAATAGTGAATACCGCTATCTGCTGGAGACCCTCAGCCAACAGGCCGAGGACTCAGAGGGCAGCCTTGCCACTGCCGCAGCCGACTATGCGCGGCAGCACCCCAACTCGCCCTACGCAGCCCTGCTGCTCTACACCTACGTCGACGATGCCGACGACCTGCTGGCGGCCACCGCACAACTTGCAGCCGACAGCTCCTACCACTACCGCCTGCTGATGCAGAAAGCACAGTGGGCTCAGGCCAGCGCCGTGGGCAGTGTGCTGCCCGACTTTGAATACACCGCTCCCGACGGCAGAGCGGCACGCACCGGAGCCGACAGCCTGTGGGCTCGCGTGCTGCTGTTCGATGCCTCTTGGCACCTCGCCAGCACCTCCATTGCCGACAGCCTGCAGCACACCATAGCCCGCAGCGGCACCCAGGCCGTTCTGCACACCGTGGCCATAGACCGTCATCCCCACGGGTGGGATGCCCCCTACATGCAGCAACTGGCCGTAGACCGCATACCCTACATCATCTTGGTGGATCAGGAGGGCAAAATAGCAGCACGCGACGTGCGAACCTGGAACCTGGCCGCACAACTGCGCCGATTGCCGACCTGTGGTCGCACACCCACACCCTCCTCCACCCAACCAACCCCACAACGATAATCTTATCCATAATGGACAATACATCACTCTATCCTATGAAATTCCTTCCTCTCTACAAGAACAAGATGTGGGGAGGCAACAAAATAAGCACACTGGGTTTTGACTACAGTCCTTTGCCCAACTGCGGCGAGCTGTGGGCCCTCTCGGGCTTGGCCGGTCAGGAATCGGTCGTGGCCAATGGATTCTTGGCCGACAACACGTTGAGCGAAGTGCTGGAAGTCTACATGGGCGAGCTGCTTGGCGAACGCCACTACGCCCGCTTCGGTAACGAATTTCCCCTGCTCATCAAGCTCATCGATGCTGCCGACCGACTCTCCATACAGGTGCACCCCTCGGACGAATTGGCTCACGATCTGGGATTGGAGAACGGCAAGACCGAGATGTGGTACATCATCGAGGCCGACCCAGGTGCCGAACTCATTGACGGGTTTGAGGGCGAGACCAGCATAGGCGAGGTGGAGCAGCGCGTGCAGGAAGGCACCCTTGAAGAGGTACTGCACAAAGAGCGCCCACAGCAAGGCGATGTATACTTCCTGCCGGGCGGCCGTGTGCACGGCCTCGGAGGCGGACTGCTACTGGCCGAAATACAGCAGCCCTCGGACATCACCTACCGCCTGTATGACTACAACCGTATTGACACCAATGGGCAACGGCGACAACTGCACGTAGAAGAGGCACTCGACGCATTGGATTTGGCCTCCGTGCGCGACGCCCGCACACACTACGACTACCGCCCCAACATCACAACCCCACTGGTATCATGCCCCCAGTTCGAGACCTCGCTGGTAGCTCTCGAAAAGCCGATGCGCAAAGACTTCTCGGGATTGGATTCCTTTGTGGTCTACATGTGTGTGGAGGGCGTGGCGGCCGTGAAGACAATGGATACAATCTGCCCGATGCACATGGGCGAATGCGTGCTGGTGCCTGCTGTGGCCGACATAGTGGAACTCTACAGCGAAGGCCCTGCCAAGCTGCTGGAGGTGTACATCAACCCCGACCAGTGGAAGGAGGACGACCTGGTGCACCGCAACGACTTTGACTGGGTGGCCAACTTCGTGGGACAAGACTCCGACGGCGAATGCAACGGCGAACACCATCACCTCCACGACGGCGGCGAATGCGAACATCATCACCACAAATAATAACAACACAAGAAAATCAATCACTATGGCATTCATTGAAACGAACAACATCAAAGGGGACGTGTTTGGCGGCATTACGGCTGGCATCGTAGCACTGCCCTTAGCATTGGCCTTCGGCATACAGGCTTTTGGCGGCATCGATAGTCCCGAAGCCAGTTCCATCGGCGCCTTGGCCGGTTTGGTCGGGGCGACCCTACTCGGCTTCTTCGCAGCCCTGTTTGGCGGCACGCACTCTCAAATCAGCGGTCCCACTGGCCCCATGACCGTCATCACAGCAAGTCTGGTGAGCGGCGTGTGGGCTTCGCACCAATCGTTCAGCGCGGTGCTCATCAGCATGTCGCTGGCTGGCATCTTCTGCGGCCTATTCCAAATCCTCTTTGGCCTCATGAAAATAGGCAAGTATGTGCGCTACATCCCCTACCCCGTCCTATCGGGCTTTATGAGTGGCATCGGCGTCATCATCATTCTGCAACAACTCTATCCGCTGGTGGGCTGCAAATCGCCCGTGCTGGCTCTCGACATGATAACACAGTTGCCCGAACGCGTGGCAGGTGGCCTGTCGCTCTCCGCCCTCCTGCTCGGAGTAGGCACCATCCTCATCATCTACTTGTTCCCACTCATAACTCGCAAAGTGCCTGCCACCCTGGTAGCCCTTGTGGTGATGACCCTCATCTCTATTCCGATGCATCTGGACGACAAGCTTCTCATCGGAGCTATTCCAGCAGGTCTGCCCATGCCCTTTTTCGCCAAAGAGGGGATGGACTTGGCTGGCCTGAACTGGGGCGAGGTGCTGAAAGCCGCCATCATACCAGGACTGACGCTGGCAGGCTTGGGCAGCATTGACACCCTTCTAACGTCGGTAGTGGCCGACAACATCACCAAGACCCACCACAACAGCAACCGCGAGCTCATCGGCCAAGGCATCGGCAACATGATGAGCGGGCTGTTCTGCGGCATATCGGGGGCTGGAGCCACGATGAGAACAGTGGTTAACGTGAAAAGCGGTGGACGTACCCAAATAAGTGGCATGGTGCATTCGCTGTTGCTCCTCTCGATATTGCTGGGCTTGGGCAGCTTGGTGAAGTACGTACCCCTGTCGGTATTGGCAGGCATCCTCATCAGCGTAGGCATCGGCATCATTGACATCAAGGGCTTCAAGGACTTGTTGCGCATACCTCGCGCCGACGCAGTGGTACTGCTGTTGGTGTTCTTCATGACGGTATTTGTAGACCTGCTGACAGCCGTAGGCATTGGCATGGTGGTGGCCTGTGTGCTCTTCATGAAGCGAGCCAGCGACCTTGTGGAGGGTGGCTACAGTTCGGCCGAAATGACAGGCTTCGACAAAGAAAGCCCCTGGAGCGATGAGGGCGGCATACCCGAAAGCATCCGTCATAAGATATACATCCAACGCCTGAACGGTCCCATATTCTTCGGATCTATCACCAAGTTCCAAGAGGTGATGAACGATGTGCCAAGTGATGCCAAGATTGTCATCATCCGCATGAGGCTGGTAAGCTTTATGGATCAGAGCGGCCTCTACGCGATGGAGACCGCCATCAAGGACTTGCAGGCCCGCGGAGTCCTGGTCCTGATGACCATTATCCAACCGCAACCTCTGTACATGCTGCGCACCCTGAATGTCATCCCAGCTGTGGTTCCAGAGGAACACACTTTTGCAACGTTCGAAGACTGCACCGCTTTTCTGCAACAGATTGCTCAGACCGAAATCGTCAGTGCCTCATAAAACGCAACGCCGGACAAGATAAGCAGCAAGGAGACAGAGGTGTAAGAGGCTCACAGTCGAGCCATTTGCCCATGTGGGGATTTCTTGCTACCTTTGCACCTTAATATAGAGGCACAACTTGTGCCCAACAGAGTATATATGGATACAATAATTATATTGGACTTCGGCTCGCAGTACACCCAGCTGATAGCTCGCAAGGTGAGAGAGTTGAACACCTATTGTGAAATACATCCCTTCAACAAGGTGCCCGCACTGGATGAGAACGTCAAGGGCGTTATCTTCTCGGGTAGCCCCTATTCATGCAACGCTGCCGATGCCCCCGTGCCGCAAATGGAGGGCATCAAAGGACGGCTGCCTCTACTGGCAGTGTGCTATGGTGCACAATATCTGGCCAAGTGGGGAGGCGGCAAGGTGCAACAGTCGGCCACTCGCGAATATGGGCGGGCCAACCTGCAGTACATCGACCACAGCAATCCGCTCCTAAAAGGCATCAGCGAAGGCTCACAAGTATGGATGTCGCACGGCGACACCATTGAGCAAATACCCGAAGGCTACCATTGTATCTGTAGTACCGCCAACGTGAAGTACGCCGGCTACCAAATAGAAGGAGAGCCTACGTATGCCATACAGTTTCACCCCGAGGTGCACCACTCGGTCGACGGACAGACCCTGCTGCACAACTTTGTGGTGGACATCTGCGGATGTGCACAAAACTGGACACCGGCCTCATTTATCGAAAGCACCGTAGCAGAACTGCGAACCAAATTGGGTAATGACAAAGTGATACTGGGCTTGAGCGGAGGCGTGGACAGTTCGGTGGCTGCCGTGCTGCTCAATAAGGCTATCGGCCATAACCTGCACTGCATATTCGTGGACAACGGACTGCTTCGCAAGAACGAGTTTGAGGATGTGCTGGCCTCCTACCGCGACATGGGTCTGAATGTCAAAGGAGTCGATGCCAAGCAGCGCTTCTACGAGGTGCTGGCTGGCGTAACCGACCCCGAAAAGAAGCGTAAAGGAATAGGGCGCACGTTCATCGATGTGTTTGACGAAGAAGCACGCCAGATAACCGATGCCAAGTGGCTGGCGCAGGGTACGATCTACCCCGACGTGATAGAGTCGACCTCGGTCAAGGGGCCTTCGGCCACCATCAAGAGCCACCACAACGTGGGAGGTCTGCCCGACTACATGAAGCTCAAACTGGTGGAACCTCTGAGACTACTCTTCAAGGATGAGGTACGCCGAGTGGGTCGCCAGCTGGGCATGAAAGAAGAGCTCATTGGACGGCATCCCTTCCCAGGACCAGGCTTAGCCATCAGAATACTCAGCGACGTAACTCCCGAGAAGGTGCGCATCCTGCAAGAGGTGGACCACATATTCGTGCAAGGTCTGCGCCAAGCAGGTCTGTATGACAAGGTGTGGCAAGCAGGCTGCATGCTACTGCCAGTACAGTCGGTCGGTGTGATGGGAGACGAACGCACCTACGAGAACGTGGTGGCACTACGTGCGGTGGAGAGCGTGGACGGTATGACCGCCGACTGGAGCCACCTGCCCTATGACTTCATGGCACAGGTGAGCAATGACATCATCAACAAGGTGAAAGGTGTGAACCGCGTGGTGTACGACATCAGCTCCAAGCCGCCCGCAACCATAGAGTGGGAGTAGACCGACACCACATACGCCACTACCAACGCATTCAATACTGAGCTACACATGACAAAAAGCTGCATATGCTGGTTGACGACAGGACTGCTGATGCTGCTTACGATCTGGGGCATACCAGCCCAGGCGCAGCAACTCATTAAGCCCACTGGACGCACACAGACCGTCAACGGCACCAAGTACTATTACCACATTGTGCAGGATGGCCAGACGGTATACTCCATAGCACGTGCCTACGGGCTGCACTATTCCAACGCGGTTGTCAAGACAGATATCCATAGCCTCAACGTGGGCGACACGGTGTGGTTGCCCTACACCAGCCAAAGTTCTGCAGCCGTGATGAAAGCTATCGGCACCACTCAAGTGGAGGACCCGACCATCACCATCACCGTGGCTCCCAAACAAACCCTCTATAGCCTCGCCAAGGAGTACGGCACCACCGTCGAGAAACTGACGGAGTTGAACCCTGAGGTTCAGACTACAGGCCTCAAGGCTGGACAACAGTTGCGCGTGCCCAAGTCGCAAGGTAGCACCTCGACCACGCGACCCACGCCGACGCAACCAAGCGCACCAGTCAAACGACCCACAACACCCACTACCCCAACCACGCACCAACCACCTGCACAACAGGTTGAACACTCGGTAGCATCATCGGCCACCATACGCGAGAGGCGACAGGCCGACCGAGTAACCGTATCGCTCATCTTGCCCCTTTACTTGGCTCGCATTGATGAGATATCAACCTCAAAATTCGACGTAGAACAGCGAGGGCGGAAGGACTACAAGTCGTTTGAGTTTATCCAATTCTATGAAGGCATCCTCATGGGAATAGACGCGCTGGAGCAGATGGGAGTAAACATCACGCTGAACGTGGTGGACATGCCTTCATCGGGGGCAGAAGACATTATCGCTTCCTATAACCAGCACAACGTGGGCGCAAGCGACTGCATTATCGCACTGTTGCAGAAGGATGCCTTCAGCACTGTGGCCTCGCTGGCGGCCAAAGACAACGTGTTTATCGTTAACCCCATGGCCACCCGCCCTGAAATATTGACCAACAATCCCTATGTGGTGAAATACATGCCCTCGACGGCAGGCACCGTACGTGCTATACTGGACGAGATTAGCCGCAGTTATCCAGGCTCAGAGCTCTTCGTGGTGCACAGCGGTGCACGTGCTGAGAGCGAAACGCTGAAAGAACTGCAACGCCAACTGCCTTCCTACTCGATAAAATATACGCTATTCAACTGGTCTGTGGCCGCCAAACTATCAAATACACTGAAGGCAAGCAAGAATCCCGTGGTGCTGGCCATATACGATCAGGGGCGCGACAAGAACCGCATCTTCGCCACACAACTACTCAACAGACTGGCTTCGGCAAAAAGCAGCCACCCCACGCTCTTCACTATGACCAACTATATGAAAGAACTTTCGGACGTGGACTACAGCATGCTGCAGCAAACGGACTACCACTTTCCCTATCCAACCTATCTGGATTATAACAACACGCGCCATAAAGACTTCGTTGATGCGTTCCGCCAACGATTCAAGACTGAGCCAACCAACGACTATGCCGCCGTGGCGCATGACCTTATATTATATATAGGTGCAGCCATCAACAGCAGGGGTACCGACTTCTGGAAGGACGCCAACGCTATCCGCCCACAAAGCATGCTTTTCCCCATCCGCTTGACTCGCGATGCCACCAACAACGGGTATGAGAATCAGGCCACCGCGCTTTACATGATGCAGGACTATAAACTTATCCCTGTCAACACGCGGTAGCACAACATCATCCCCACGCCACACAACACAAGACACAGCACCACCATGGAGTACCAAAATACAATCCGCAACAGTATAACCCTATCTGGACGCGGTCTGCACACTGGGAGTGTGTGCCACGTAACGTTGACACCTGCTGCGGAAAACACAGGAATCGTGTTTCGACGCACTGATGTAAACCCACCAGTCGACATACCAGCGCTGGCCACTCTCGTAGGCAGCACATCGCGCAACACCACTCTTTGTCAAGGCTCACTGCAAATATCCACCGTGGAGCACCTGCTGTCGGCACTGCATGGACTGCGCGTAGACAACGTATTGATATGTATTGACGGAGCAGAAGTGCCCATCCTTGACGGAAGTGCCAAGATGTGGGTGGACGCCATCCAACAGGTCGGGCTGCAAATGCAGCAAGCAGAGCGAAGGTACTTTTCCATCAAAGAACCTATCTATATGGTCGGTGATAACGACAATGTGGAGTACATCGCCATGCCCGACAACGATTTTCGGGTAACGACCATTATAGACTTCCCCGACACCATCATCGGCAAACAGGTGGCGGAGCTCAACTCGTTCGATGAGTACGCCACTGAAGTGGCGCAATGTCGCACTTTCGTGTTCTTGCACGAAATAGCACCCCTGCTGGCAGGCGGTCTAATTAAAGGAGGAGACCTCGACAATGCGCTCGTCTTTGTGGGCAAGCCCCTGGAACCCATGCAGACCGAGATACTGTCGCGCATCTTTCAGCGCAACCCTGAAGAGATAACCGTTGCTGGGGGTGTGCTCAACACCTGCCAGCCCTACTTCAGCAATGAGCCTGCACGCCACAAAATGCTGGACTTCATTGGCGACATAGCCTTGATAGGTGCACCTGTCAAAGGGCACTTCATCATCAAATGCCCTGGCCACAAGTCGAATGCCAACTTCGCCCGCATGCTGATAAATGCCATGAAGGAAAGCCTACAGATGGATGCAGTACCGACCTACAATCCCAATAGTAATCCTGTCATAGGCCACGACGCCATACGCAGTTTTCTCCCCCACCGATTTCCCTTCCTGATGGTCGACAAGGTGATAGAAAAAGGAGAAGACTACATCGTGGGTGTGAAGAATGTAACGACCGATGAACCATTCTTCCAAGGCCACTTCCCAGACGCACCCATCATGCCTGGCGTGCTACAGTTGGAAGCTATGGCTCAGGTGGGTGGCCTTATGGTCATCACCGAGATAGAAAATCCCGAACTGTATTCCACCGCTCTGGCACGAATTGACGGTGTCAAATTCCGCCACAACGTGATGCCAGGTGATACATTAATAATAAAGGTTCACAAGTTGGCTCCATTGCGTCGCGGTTATCTTAAGATGAAAGGTATCGCCTACGTGGGCAATACCATCGTAACGGAAGCCACCTTTGTAGCGCAAATATTCAAGAAACAACAATAACAATGGCAGAACTCTTTGACCTGCACCCGAATGCCAAGATAGGCAAGAACGTCACCATCTCCAACTTCACCACCATCTACGACGACGTAGAGATAGGCGACGACACCTGGATAGGACCCAACGTTACCATCTTCCCAGGCGCACGCATTGGCAAAGGATGTAAGATATTTCCTGGCAGCGTAATTGCCGCCATTCCTCAAGACTTAAAGTTCAACGGTGAGTACACCACCTGCAACATCGGCGACAACAATGTCATACGCGAATGCTGCACCATCAACCGTGGCACTGCAGCATCGGGACGCACAGTGGTGGGCAACGGCAACCTCATCATGGCTTACGTCCACATTGCACACGACTGCATCATAGGCGACAACTGTGTGTTTGCCAACAACACCACGCTGGCCGGCCACATTACAGTAGGCGACTGGGCGGTACTGGGAGGCAAGACCGCCATCCTGCAATTTGTACACATCGGTGCGCACGTCATCACCTCGGGCGGTTCGCTGGTTAACAAGGACATTCCTCCTTTCGTCAAGGCAGGACGATACCCAATACAGTACGCCGGAGTTAACTCGCTGGGACTGCGCCGCAGAGGATTCACCAATGCCTCCATCAATAACATACAGGACATTTACCGCCTGTTGTTCCAAAAGGGGCTTAACGTATCGCACGCAGTAGAGATTATCAAAGAACAATATGGCAATACTGCCGAAGGCAAAATCATCCTCAGTTTCATCGGCCAAGCCAACACGGGTCTGCTGAAAGGCTATTCCTACTCCGACCGCGCCCACATGTCGGCCGAAGAACACAACGATTGATATCGCAGAAACACAGCACCAATCCCCCACACTACACGCCGCAATATCGTACACAAAAACCGCACCAACAGAAGAGCTCAACCGTTAAATAGGAGCATTTTTTGATTACCTTATGCTCAATTTAATAGTTTTTATGAACGATTAAGGCATTTGAAGCACACCAAATTGCGCAATGAAAAGCACAAAACCACAAGAAAACCGGTTCAGAACGAGACTCCAATCGGGAAAAGGTGTGTACTTTTGCACTCGCTTTTGATAAAGAAAACACAAGTTGCCGATAGAGAACCTACAAGCATTTGATAAAGTAAGAGCAAGTAAACTAAGAAGACTCCGCAACCATTTGGCAAAACAAACGCAACTGCTTGGCGGCCCAAACGAAAGAAAACATAGAATAAAACACATACGCACATGTATCTGACCAAAGAGAAAAGACAAGAGATTTATGCTCAGTACGGCAAATCGGCCACTGACAGTGGCTCGGCAGAATCGCAAATAGCATTGTTCACCTACAGAATTCAGCACCTCACCGAGTTGATGAAGGCTCACAAGAAAGACCAAGTGTCTGAACGCGCACTGGTAACCCTCGTCGGAAAGCGTCGCCGCATGCTCGACTATCTGAAAGAGACGGATATCGAACGCTACCGCGCCATCATCAAGAAGCTGAACTTGAGAAAATAGATGTAAGAAAACCGCTATTGATTATGGTTGAGAGAGACCTGGTTATCCGGGTCTCTTTTTTTAAAGTAGTATCCGTAAGCTACGACATTCGGCTCACTACGGCAGACAAATCGGCTCATAACGATAGATAAAGAAGTAGAAGAAGCATCCATACGCTGTGACGTTCAGCGCATGACGACGGATAACATCGAGAAGTAAACATAACAATCCATGCGCCGTGACGTTCGGTGCATGACGACGGATAAAGAAGTAAGAAAGGACAACATGAACATCATCAACAAAACAATCGACCTTGGCGACGGACGTATCATTACCATCGAAACTGGTAAACTCGCCAAGCAGGCCGACGGTTCGGCCGTAGTCAGAATGAACGACACCATGCTGCTGGCAACAGTCTGCGCAAAGACCGAAGTGGGCGAACACGTCGACTTCATGCCCCTCACGGTGGATTACCAAGAGAAGTATGCAGCCATGGGACGCTTCCCCGGCGGCTTTTTCAAGAGAGAAGGTCGTCCCTCGGAGCACGAAATTCTCATTGCCCGACTCGTCGATCGCGCACTGCGCCCACTCTTCCCCGACAATTTCCACGCTGAAGTGCAGGTAATGATTTACCTCATTTCGGGCGATAAGAACACGATGCCCGACCAGTTAGCCGCACTGGCCGCTGCCTCGGCTTTGGCCGTGAGCGACATCCCATTTGGCGGTCCCGTGTCGGAGGTACGCGTCAGCTACCTCGACGGCCAGTACGTCATCAACACCCCCATGCCCGACATTGAGCGTGCCGACCTCGACCTCATCGTGGCCGCCACCGAAGAGAATATCATGATGGTGGAAGGCGAAATGAAAGAAGTGTCGGAACAGGTGATGCTCGGTGCATTGAAGGCCGCCCACGAAGCCATCAAACTGCAGTGCCGCGCCTTGGCCGAACTCACCGTGGAAGCTGGCAAGAGCCAGAAGCGCGAATACTGCCACGAAGTGAACGACGAGCAGTTGCGTCAGCGCATCCATGACGAGCTCTACCAGCAATGCTACGACTTTGCTAAGCAGGGCATCGCCAACAAGCACATGCGCGAAGAGGGCTTTTCTGCCATCAAACAGGCCTTCATCGAAGCCAACTACACCGAAGAAACCCTCACCGACGACGTGCAGTTCATGATAGACCGCTACTATCACGACACCGAAAAGGAAGCCATGCGCGATATGGTGCTCAACGAGCGCACTCGCCTCGACGGCCGCCAACTCGACGAGATACGCCCTATTTGGTGCGAAGTGGACTACCTGCCCTCGGCTCACGGTAGCGCCATTTTCACCCGCGGTGAAACCCAATCGCTCTCCACCTGCACCCTCGGCACTAAGCTCGACGAGCAGATTATTGACGGCGCCGTCATCGAAGGCACCCGCCGATTCCTACTGCACTACAACTTCCCGGGCTTTGCCACTGGCGAGGTGAAACGAAGCGGTTCGGCTGGCCGTCGCGAAATAGGCCACGGACACTTGGCATGGCGCGCCCTCAAAGAGGTGCTCCCCACCGAAGAAGAATGTCCCTACACCATCCGCGTAGTCAGCGACATTTTGGAAAGCAACGGTTCCTCCTCCATGGCCACCGTCTGCGCCGGATGCCTCGCCTTAATGGACGCTGGCGTGAAGATACGCAAACCAGTGGCTGGTATAGCCATGGGCCTAATCAGCAAAGGCGACAAGTGGGCCGTACTGAGCGACATCCTCGGCGACGAAGACCACCTCGGCGACATGGACTTCAAGGTTACTGGAACACGCGACGGCATCACCGCCTGCCAGATGGACATCAAGGTGGACGGCCTCAGCTACGACGTACTCGCCAAAGCCCTTGAACAAGCTCGCCAAGGCCGCCTCCACATTCTCGACAAAATCGAAGCCACAATCGCCGCTCCGCGCGAAGACTACAAGTCTTTCGTGCCGCGCATCGTGCAGATAACCATCCCGAAAGACTTCATTGGAGCTGTTATCGGCAAGGGTGGCGAAGTCATCCAAAAACTGCAGAAAGAGACGGGCACGGTCATCAACATCGAAGAAGTGGGCGAAGTGGGCGTAGTCGACATTGCCTCGGCCGACAAGGCTGGCATCGAAGCCGCCCTGCAGCGCATCAAAGACATCACCACCGTACCCGAGGTGGGCGAAGTCTACAACGCACGCGTTGTTAGCATTGTCGAATTTGGTGCTTTCCTCGAATTCCTACCTGGCAAAGAAGGCCTGATGCACATCAGCGAATACGACTGGAAACGCACCGACAGCCTCGAAAACCTACTCCATGTAGGCGACGAGTTGCAAGTGAAAATCATAGCTATCGACGAAAAAACTGGCAAACTCAAACTCTCGCGCAAAGCCCTCCTACCCAAGCCCGAAGGCTATGTAGAAGAGAAACCCGCACGCCGCGACAGCGGTTCTGGCCGCCACGAAGGAGGCCGAGGCGAACGCTCCGGCCGCCGCGAAGGCTCAGCCGACCGTCGGCGTCGCTAACTCCCACAGGAAGGAATACCGGGGGGCGTCCCTATCCTCCCTGCCCCCTGATGGGCGCAAGGCTACCGCACAAACATCCACGATGCGCGCCGCGAAAACATACTTCGCGGTGCGCATCCTTTTTTATTCCACCCTCGCCTCATAAATCACCATAATTGCCAACGCACTTTATCGGGCCGAATAATGCACAGATATACAATCCGCTTTATCTGACCAAACAACGTACATCAACCAACCGAACAACGCACATTATCCAAGCACCAATGCACCTGAATGGAACCAGTTACACAAATAATACCTTACTGGTCGTTCTCACACATTCACAATATATTCCCCACTGCATCGTTATAGCCCCGAATTGATTGAGCCAACCACCTCACAGCTATGACCAACACGAGGGTGTACCGCACATAGTTGTGAATTGCTTGAAAAGAGGACATTGACACCATTAGATACACAACGGTCTCAACTCTCCATCATCCATCAACCAAGTTGTGAATTGCTTGAAAAGAGGACATTGACACCATTAGATACACAACGCGGAGATGGGAGAATGTATTTACAAACTAGTTGTGAATTGCTTGAAAAGAGGACATTGACACCATTAGATACACAACCGGAAACTATCCGTTGGCAACACCTCTTGGGTTGTGAATTGCTTGAAAAGAGGACATTGACACCATTAGATACACAACACCGACCGACCTTTGTAGGTGCGACAGCCTGTTGTGAATTGCTTGAAAAGAGGACATTGACACCATTAGATACACAACTGTAAAACAAGGATGTGTCAGTTCGCTTATGTTGTGAATTGCTTGAAAAGAGGACATTGACACCATTAGATACACAACGCGCTTTTGGATAGACAACGTGCTGGGTGGTTGTGAATTGCTTGAAAAGAGGACATTGACACCATTAGATACACAACTTAGAATAAGAAATCAAGATAATCAAGCGTGTTGTGAATTGCTTGAAAAGAGGACATTGACACCATTAGATACACAACCAGCAATTGCTTTTGGTTTGCTTTCGTTTTGTTGTGAATTGCTTGAAAAGAGGACATTGACACCATTAGATACACAACAAAGCATAAGAGAGGATAGTATAAGAGAGAGTTGTGAATTGCTTGAAAAGAGGACATTGACACCATTAGATACACAACGTTCTTTCGCTTGCTTGAACCTGGTCCTCGTTGTGAATTGCTTGAAAAGAGGACATTGACACCATTAGATACACAACAAAAAAATGATTATAATGCAATCGTATTCTGTTGTGAATTGCTTGAAAAGAGGACATTGACACCATTAGATACACAACAGCAGCACCTTCCACTACCTCAACCGCTATGTTGTGAATTGCTTGAAAAGAGGACATTGACACCATTAGATACACAACGCTGATAATGCAAATGCAATGCAAACTGATGTTGTGAATTGCTTGAAAAGAGGACATTGACACCATTAGATACACAACTTAACCAACGATGGATTGTGATTTGATATGTTGTGAATTGCTTGAAAAGAGGACATTGACACCATTAGATACACAACAACCCCTCACCCAACCACAACCTAAAGAATGTTGTGAATTGCTTGAAAAGAGGACATTGACACCATTAGATACACAACAATTTGCGTACCGCTATATTATCGACACTGTTGTGAATTGCTTGAAAAGAGGACATTGACACCATTAGATACACAACCCGCAGGCAGCACATGTGTTGCCGATGAATGTTGTGAATTGCTTGAAAAGAGGACATTGACACCATTAGATACACAACAGTGGATGTCTATTATAACGGCCGTTGGCAGTTGTGAATTGCTTGAAAAGAGGACATTGACACCATTAGATACACAACACGATATGCGCAATGTCCGTAGAGAGAACCTCTTAGAAGGGGTCAATGGAATAAAAAAAGCTGCCCAATTGGGCAGCTTTTTTTATTGTTCAACACCAGTTTTGCAGTCCTAATACAGGACAAAAAGGCTTTAATTGACTACCGTAAACCTCTGCAGGGAGCAAACTACGACACAATAGGCAATAGCTGTCGGCCTCAGAAAATTCCAGTGGCTGAACTTCGTGCACGAAGACACTTCGCTTCTCCTGCTGGCTGTTGGCCTCAAAAAAAATCCAGTGGCTGAACTTCGTGCACGAAGACACTTCGCTTCTCCTGCTGGCTGTCGGCCTCAAAAGAGTTCTAACTGCTGGCCAGGCGCGTTGGGCGGCTGCTCCTTGCGGCCAGAGTATATCTCGATTTCGCCGAACTGTTTGTCGGTGATGGTGATGATACTCACCTGTCCCTCCTCAGGGAGCATGGCCTTGATACGCTTGCAATGAACTTCCTTGTTCTCTCGGCTGGCGCAATGGCGTAGGTATACGGAGTACTGGAACATCGTAAAACCGTCTTGGTCGAGGTTCTTTCGGAATTGCGCCGCCACCTTACGTTGCTTTTTGGTCTCGGTGGGCAGGTCGAAGAGTACCATTATCCACATGATTCTATATTCGCTAAAACGATCCATCGATGGTAGGATAGTTGATTTTGCGCAGCGTGCCTGCGTAGCATTTGGCCAACGAGGCCGTGGTCTGACTCACGGCCACCATGAGCGGACTGCGCTGGCCGCCGATGCACACCTGCTGTGTGGGGATGGTGAGCAGGCTGCGCTTCATGTCGGTGGTGATTGTGTGGGTGAGCGGATGTTCGGCCATGGTCTGCACCACTAACCGGTCCACAAACGGGCGGTAGGGTTCCATGATGTCGTCGGCCAAACAATAGGCATTGTAGCGGTTGCGGTGGTGGATGCCAATCGTGGGAAGCAGTCCGCTGACCACGAGCGAGCGCGCCACTACGGCACGCAACACCGCATAGCCGTAGTTGAGCAGGTTGTTGGGGTAGATGCCACCGCGGTCGCGTGTAAAATCCTCAATGTCGGGGAACATCTTGCTCCAATAGTAGGCGGCTGCGCGTCCTTCAAGATTGGTATTGTCGTCGGTGCGTACAGCGGAGGCCCACGCCTTCATGTTGCCCACCTCGGTTCCACGCAGCTCGGAAAGAAGCGCCGCTTGGTTGAGGATTTTCTGCGTCACCGTCTGCTGCCACAGTTGCTTGCGCAACGGCACCGAGGCTTCGATTTGCGAGCGAAAGCGTTCGCTCTGTAGTGTGTTTCCCTCAAGTGGCAAGAGCAGGCCCGTGGGGTGATGCGTGGCGTTGCAGGTGATGACGGCCGCCGTATTGTCCAGCAGTGCCGCTATGGCACTGTGGGTGATGGTGATTTGCGGATGGTCGAGCAGCACGATACCGATGTCCTCGATGGGCACCGAAGTCTTGCGAGCTGGAGCATCACCCACCGCCTTGAGGTCAATCTCGAGCTGCCCATTGCTCAGAGAAAGATGTGCTGGATTGGAGAAGCAGAGTGTGCGTTTAATCATAGGTTTACAGAGTTTTCTTCAACCATGCTGTACGCAAAAGAAGCGCAATTGGTTTCATTTCACGGAGAAAAAGTATCACTTTTGCAGTACAGTAACCCCCAAAAACGAGGTGCGAGAACCGCCTCATTGCCGTTCTCGCACCCCTTTTTCCGTTCGATGTTTCTGGTCGAGCCAGTACTACCAGTCAATTGACACGATATTCCCCAAACGGTCAACATGCACGGGGACACAAAATTTTTTGATTGATTTTTCTTTATCTACTGTAGTCTCCATCTTATTAAGCGATTCAAATTCCACTTTATCCACAATGGGTTTGGCGACATTACTCAGCAGGCAACTCAAGTTCTTTTTTGAACAAGAGACTACCTTATATACGCGGCTATTATCCACTTTCATCTCCTTCTTTACCTGCTCCTCTTTTGTAGGCACATAGACAAGGTCGCCAGGCGAGAGCACGTAGCGCAACCGCGCATCGGCTGGGATAATAGGCTCCTCGCCCTCCTTCAGATGATCTTCCAAATGAACGCGCCACTCCTTCTCATATTGCTTTTGGCAGTTGATGATGGTGCGGAGCGGAACGGTCGCATAATCGCGATTGCCCTTTGCATCCTCATAAATAACGAAGAAGAGGTTTGTGCCATGCGCCGCCTCCACAAACTTGTCTACCTTGTTGCCCGTCTGCCCCACGGCGAACTTAGTAGCCTCTTCAAAGACGCGCACCCTCTTGATGGGCTGATGCTGGTGTCCGTTATTCAGTCGCTGAATGTTGGCATTCATGCGTTCCAACCCTTCAGGCGAGAAGGCCTGCTCCACATTGCCGTTCTCTTCAACCAGATGGGCTTTGAGGATAGCGCGGATGCCGCTGTCGGTAATGGACTCAATAGTCTTCTCCGCAGCGGCCGGATCCTTGCGACCTTCAAATATATCTAACAGCGCCTTACGCGTGGCATAGTAGTGCTTCTGCTTGTCGTCCGTATAGTAGTACACCGCCACCTTTTCGCCATTCACCTCTTCATACTCGGCTGCATGAGCCGCAAGGTGCTTTTCAAAATACTCCACATACTGCTTATTGGTCCAAAAGATTCCTTTCTCCGCCATCTTTTGGAGAACGAAGGCTTTGAAATCTTTGTCCACTATGCGCTTCGGCTCCTTAATGGCTTTGGCTACGGACACCCACTCTTTTAGCCACAGATGCACCTCGCCGTGGAACGTTTCCTTGTGCAGCGACTTCCGGATGGCCCAACTGTCCCCTTTGGTTTGCTGCGTCAACCTTTTCACGGGTTGTCCCACACCGTTGGTGTGCAAGTTGCCCTGCTCGTCGCGATAGGACTCATAGCGGTTGGCGGTCTTGTTGATGACCCTCAAGTTCTGTTTGAAACTGACCACCATGTCCCTCAGCACAGCATAGACATCTTGGGGGAACGTGTCCCACGGCTTCTTAAACTCGCCAAAGGCCTCGTGCTCCTTGCCATCGCGCCCAGTATACACTTTCACCGTGCGCAGTTTCTTCTGCAGGTCGTAGCGCGCAGAGCGTCCGTCTTCGGTAGCATTTGCGTTGTTCAGCAGGTTGACATGGCTGCGTGTGGTGCAGGCAATCACTATGGCATCCATCGCATGGTGGCGGTGGTCGATGCGCTTCTTATTGAACGATTGCCGCATGTCCAGTGGCACATCGGGTATTTCATGCCCTGAGGCCGTAATGGCCGTGAACTCGGTTGTCTTTTGTATATCGTTGAGCCGCTGGAAGCGTGGCAGCACGATGCGGTTCCATTGGTCGCCCACGCCCCAATCCTTTTTCAGCCGGTCGGTGATGCTGCCATTGGTCGGAATGACTCGTTTCGAAGTAGCCTCGCTTTCCACTTCGCCATCAACCTCGGGGCGGACTATCTTGGAGAGCAACCCCAGCATGAGCCGACTAATATAGCGGCTGTCGTTGAGCTGGCGCGCCACAAACTCCTGTGGTATCTCGTCCATCAACAACTTGCGCTGCTTCTGTCCCGTAAAGTTGCGCTTCACCAACTCCTCGTATGCCTGTACCGACAATATCTCTACCGTCCTACCCATCGAGCAGGTTATCTTCTGTCCTTGCCGCTTGCTGATGAACTCATGCCCCAGCATACGCCCCTTCTCCTGGTTCACCGCAGCCTCACATATCACTTTATTAGAGAACGAGTCGTCGAAGAATACCGACTGGGGTATCACATGTTCTATCTGGTAGTCCTCGGTGAAGAGCTTGGCCAATGGAATAGGCTTCCCCGTGTAGGGCGAGCAGTATTTTTGGTCAAGCCATGTTTTGTATTTCAGCACATCGCCATGCGTCGGCTTGTGCTTGCCGTCGAAGGTAGACAGTTTTTCCCAACTGCCGCGCACATCTTCTCCCATCTCATCCTTGTAGCGCAGCGCACCCTCCTCGTAGATTTTCAGCAGTTCCTGCTGCGAGGGCGAGTTGGGCCGCACATTCTCCACCCCACAGTCTGGGTTCATCAGCTCTGCCAGCAAAATCCGAATGCGCTGGTTCGTCGCCTCGTTAGCCTTTATGCTTTCGGTCATCTCCTTGCGTTCTTGAGCCGTCTTCTTCAACTCGCGCCCCATCTCGATGTGTATTTCGTCGATGTGTCCCTCCTGCCGCCAAATATCGCGCACCGTGCGCAATGTCTCGGTTACCAACTGTTCCACAATGGGGTTATTCAGCGAGTGATGACGAAACTCGGCCAACCATCCGTCTATATCCTCCGGACGCTCCCAGCGCTTCGTGTCCTGCGTCTCGCTGTGGCGATCGTACACCAAGTAGCAAGCCTGCCATACGGCCATGCCCCTACAGTCCTCAATGCCGTGTATGGGGTAGCGGTTCTTCTTGTCGTTGTCCCCTGCGTTGCGAGTGGGCGAGAAGAGCTCTCTCACCCGAACCGCAATACGGTCATCGGCCTCACCCGACACGATGTGGTCTATTCTACTTCTTGTATTTTCGTCAATTGCCTCTGCCGACCAGTATTTGCCTTGCCTCATCAGGGCAAGCAACTTGCCTACAGCTTTGGCCGAGTAGGCCCCGTACTCCTTCTCTTTTGCCAAAGTGAGTCGCTCAAAAGCCCCCACGAACTTCTCGCACTCCTCCTGCTTCCACCCCTGCTTATTGGCAAAAGTGCGGAGCGCCTTCTTGTAGGACTCCATGTCGTCCACCGAGTACATGATGTGCCACAAGGCGCGCTCTTTATCAGCCGTGAGGAATGCAGCGTCAATGTCAGCCTTCTTCAGTCCACCACGCATCACCGCGCGCGTCTCGTTGGCAGGATAGTCCTTGCCCGGCACATAGTTCCAGCGGTAACGTTTCGCCTTCTCACCTTTCAGACCGAAGAACTCCTTGAATAGTTTCTCCTCCTTCACGCTCTTCTGTTCATTAAGCCATTCAAATAGTTCCACTCGCTTCTCGGCTGGCAGCATACTGTCCGTTACTTCCAAGCCCAACCCTTCGGCCTCATAGATACGTAGATTGCCTACAAATTGCCACAGCCTGAACTCCTGATAAAGGGGGTGGGTCTTGGCGATGCACTTGATAGGCACTTGCACCTTTTCTCCGCTGCGCCCGTCAATATGGGTACGCTTCTCAAATGGACAATTCTCTATCAAGTACTTCTTGCTCTTCAACGGTCTTTGGTAGAGCAGTATATCATCAGCAAGCAGATACACAAAGTCGCGCCCTGCAATGCTGTTACGATAAGCCTCGTTGGTCGGATACAGTTCTTCAATGCACCTGCCGTAGAGCTCTCTGTCCATCAGTTCTGGAATAAATTCGGCCTGCTTTTGCAGAATACTGTGCAATTCCTCCTTGTAAAACCGCCGGTCGACCGTACGAACCAAATCGCCTATCACCTTTTGAGTAGGGTTTTTGAGCAACTGCTGGTAGATGTATTCCCCAATGGTGGCATGCTCCGCTTCAAGAGCTTTCTCCGTCTTTATCTTCAGCAAACCCCAATCGTCATCTTTGGGTGCGCGGTAACTCCGCTTGGGATTCCCATCCTTATCCCGTTTAACAGAACCGTCGGCATTCAACTGAGTGGTACGCACAAGTTTCAAAACCTTACCCACCAAGTCGTACAGTGGCACCTTGCTCTTTCGAGGGTACACGTCGTCCGACTCTTCGAAATAGACCTTATACCACACGTCGTCCCCTTCTCGGCCAGTGGAGTCTTCCTGCACTTCCCGTACACGCAGTTCGAGGTATTCCTCCAGTTTGTTCTCACTCTCCTCTGACTCGTCCTCACCACGTAGTTTGTTGTAACCCCGCTTTTGGTTGAACTGCATGAGCACCCATGCAAGCTCCTCCTTGCTCAGCGGAGCAGTCAAAGCCTTATGGCGCAAGAAGTAGATAGTCCAGTCGTATGGCACCTTCAGCCCTCCAGCCACCAGTTCAGGCTGCTGCGCCCTAAAGTCGGCCATCATCTCCTCAAAGGCACCTTTGAAGAGGAACTGCATCTTCCCCTCTTCGTCCCTGCGCCAAGCCAACTTGGGCTCATCGCCTGCAGCGAAATGGCCGTAGCGATCCAACGCCCCTTCATAGTGGGCTGGCAGGAAACCCATCAAGCGCAACACGCGCAGCAGCCTTTCGCGGCGAAGCAGAAATCGCGCCACTCGCCGGCGCATACCGCGCGCCTGCGTGCGTTTTTCTGTTTGAGAAATGGAGTTCCCTTTCTGAAAATCACCCATCATACCCTCGTCCATCGGGATAATTCTCGAACCAGCATGAAGGATTTGCTGTTGCTCATTATCCACCACAGCCCAACCGATGCTGTTGGTTCCCAGGTCTAAACCAAGTACTTTTGCCATAACGAAAAAGATTGTTTCTGCACACAAAGATACTCAATAATCCTTACAATCTGTGTGTCAGCTCTGGCATACAGACCGTTTCTCTGCACTATTGTAACCATAATAAATGAAGAAGACAGGACTGTGGAGTCCTGCCGCCTTGGTAGTTTTCACAACGGAATAATCCTTATTGTGAATTGCTTGAAAAGTGGTGCAAAGGTACGACAGATTTCCCAATCCACCAAATAATCCACCCCAAATCCGCACAACAACATTATTAATAAAGTTGTACAACTACTCGGCATCACCTCATTTGTACCCGTTTTCTCGTGGTAGACCGTGCTCGGTGTCGTATTTTGGGTCGGTCAGATGATGCAGCATGGGCATCCTACCCTGGTGGAATGCGAACCATCACGCGCCTCGCTTGCCGACAAACAGTGCGCGGTCGCCGAAGTCAAAGCCGTCGACGAGGATGCGCCCTTTCGTGGTCTTGCCGAGCATGCAGCAGTGGACGCGCGCCTCATCCATCTTGAGTAGGAAGGCATCCTCGCCTTCTTGCGGAAGACTCACGATGTAGCGGCCAGGCTCTTCACCAAAAAGGAACGCATCCAAACGCGCCTCGCGGTAGCTGAGGATGTCGAAGCCTATGCGGTGCCGTTCCCCTGAGGAAAGGAGCGTGCCGAATATGCCTCCACGACCTATGGCGGACAGGCTGAGGATAAATTGATTGTCGAGAAGCGACTGCAGGATGAGCTGGTAGTAGGCTATGGCCTCGGTGGGTGGGAGCAACTCATCTGCGGGCTGAGAGGCTAAGTGCAGGTACTGCTGCGCATAGTCGCTGTTGAGAAAGAGGGTGGAGATGTCGCCAACCATGTAGATGGCGTCACCCGTGTGGAGAAAAGGTTGCACGGCAGGGTCGACCGTCCAGTGCATGCTGCGCGCTATGTCGGCACAACCTTTGACGGGTGGCTCACGCAGCGAAGCTATGTCGCTGTGCGACCCTGCGTATAGGTAGTCATGGCGTGGCGACTCTTCGCGTGGGAGCGAGCCGAGCCACTTGTGGAAGCGGCTGTCGGGTGCTGTGGTCTGCCACATAGCCATCAGTGTGCTCAATTCGTCGGAAGTGGGGGTGCGGCCGAGGTAGGCCACCAGTGCACGCACGTCGGCTGGCTGCAGCCCCATGCTTTCAAGTGTACCCTCGTCAACCGGAGTGTCTGCCGTATCGCTCATTGTGTTCTATACCTTATATTATAATCGCGCGCGAGCGCGCGCACGAGGAAAGTGCGGCCTATCTCAATGCTTGCCTCGCTTGCCGTGCGATTGCCGTTTCTTCTTGTTCTTGTTGACCTTGGCTATAATCTCACCGATGGCCGACTCGGGAGTCTCCTGCTCGGGTTCGGGGGGACGGAAGCCGAGCGTGGTGAGGGTTTGCTGCAGTTCGGCGTTGTTGTCGGATATTACCATCAGCCGGTCGCTGGGCAAGAGGTGGGTCTTGCCCGTCGGTACGAAGAAAAGGTCGCCTCGCTTCACCATGATGGCCAAGGTGCGCTCAGGCAGCCCTAAATCCATCAGGCGTGAGCCGCCGCGCAACACCTCTGGAATAATCTCTATCTCGGTGGTGGCCGACTTGATTTCCTCGGGAAACTCGATGTCGAAGTTCTCTATGCGCGATTGTTCCGTGGGAGGTTCGGACACTCCCAGCCAGCGTGCCACCACGGGCAACGTGGTGCCTTGCACCACCAGACTTACGAGGGTGCACATGAAGACCACGTTGAAGATGATGTCGCTGTGCGGCACGCCGTTGGCACGACAGAGGATGGCGAATATGATGGGTACGGCTCCGCGCAGCCCGACCCACGACACAAAGAGCTTGTCCTTTGCGGTGTAGCTACGGAAAGGTGCGAGCGAGATGAAGACGCTGAGCGGCCTCGCCACAAATACCATCACCACACTCACGATGAGGCCGGGCACCAGCACCGACGGCAGTTCGCGCGGGTTGACCAGCAAGCCCAGGGTGAGGAACATGGAGAGCTGCGCTAACCACGACAAGCCCTCAAAGAAGCTACGGGTGGAGCGCTTGTGCACAAACTTGGAGTTGCCCACTATCAGGCCGCTGATGTAGACGGCCAGATAGCTGTTGCCCTGCAGGTAGTAGGTGGCGGCAAAGGTGAAAATGCAGGTGCTAAGCACCAGTATGGGATAGAAGGCGGTGTTCTCTATATTGATTTTGTTGATGAAGCGCACCATGCCTTTGCCTGTGAGGAAGCCCACCAGCGCCCCGATGACCAGCTGCGACACCACCACCATCAGCGCGTGCCCATAGCGGGGCGAACCTCCTTGCAGCACCAAGCCGATGAACGTTACGGTCAGCACATAGGCCATGGGGTCATTGCTGCCGCTCTCCAGCTCCAGAGTGGGACGCAGGTTGTGCTTCAGCCGCAGCCCCTTGCCGCGCAGAATGGAGAACACCGAGGCCGAGTCGGTACTGGACATGGTCGAGGCAAGCAGCAGTGCCGAGGTGAGGGTCATGCCAACACCGAGCGTGGTCTTGTCGAAGATAAACCATAGCACAAAGCCTGTAACAACGGCCGTTATGAGCACTCCCACCGTAGCCAGCGAAAGGCCAGGCCCCAGCACAGGGCGCACATCGTCGAACCGTGTGTCCATGCCTCCCGAGAAGAGGATGATGCAGAGTGCCACGGTACCTATGGCTTGCGCCAAGCCTATGTTGTCAAAGTGGATGCCCACACCCCCCTGGCCGAACAGCATTCCCACGCCGAGAAACAACAGCAGCACGGGCACTCCCAAGCGGCCGCCGGCCTTGCTGACGAGAATACTGACAAAGAAAAGCAACGATATGACCAGGAGAAGGAGTTCGATATGCATGGTTGGTGTCGTATTAAGGGCGAGCTCGCTCAATGCCACTGGCGCACCCACCGCAGAGTCGGCTTCTGTAACGCACCGCAACCGCTTTTATTGTGCCCCTCCACGCGTCGCGCCGCGGCTCTTCAGCGAGCACTGCGCCAGCAGCCCAATGCTGCCGAAGGAGCAGCCGTACGGGTCGCGCCTTAGATGCCGTACGGCTGAGGCCTCAATGCTGTACGGCATCGCCCCTCCTGTCGTACGACATCAGCCCCTCCTGCCGTACGGCATCCAATCCCCCTGTCGTACGGCTGCGCCGTATGTTAACATAAGGCTGCGTCTTGGAATATGTACGCCCTGCCGCGCAATGCAATTCACCACCCGCTCCGCGTCCGAGGCACCGCCCCTCGCACCTCCCCAGAGGGTCGCCACTGCCAGCGCTGCACAGCCCACCACAGCCCACCACAGCCCAAGCCCGTTATTTTTTGTATCTTTGCAGCGTATGCGCAACGCCCTCCACGAGTGCAGCACACTGATGCAAAACCCGATGTGCAGACGTTGCTGCTCAAACATGAAAGGACATTAATGAAGCAAGACCGATTCATGGGCTTCGACGACGAGCTGCGCCACCTTGTGCTGGACTACGAGCAGAGCTGCCGACACGGGCGGACGCGCTACTTCGACCTATCAGAACTGGAGCAAATCATCGACTTCTACCTCGACACCAACGATGTGGTGCGGCTCGAACGCTCAGTGGCGCACGCCGAGGAGCTGTTCCCCAACTCCATCGAAGTGCGGCTGCGTCGCGCCCAGTGGTGCTGTGCCACCGAGCAATACCGCCGCGCCGAGCAGATGCTGCTGGAACTCGAGAGCGAGGACCCGTCCAACACCGACGTGCAGTACACCCTGGGCAATGTCTACGGCGCCCTTGGCGAAAGCCATAAGGCAATCAAGTGCTACCACCGTGCCTCCGCCGATGGATTCGAGCTCGGCATCATCTACGGCAACATTGCAGACGAATACGGCAGCCTCGGCCTCAGCGACAAAGCCATACACTACTACAAACAGGCGCTGTCCCACAAGCCCGAGGACGAACGGTCTATCTACAACTTGGCACACTACCTAATCGACGAGGGACGGCAGGAGGAATGCCTCGACTTCCTGCTCAAATACGTGCGCCGCCACCCCTACTCCAAAGCAGCTTGGCACGCCCTGTCGCACGTCTACATCAGTCTTCACCTTATAGAGAAGGCCGAAGACTCAATGCAATACGCCATTGCCATCGACGACACCAACTTCGAATACTACTACGATTTGGCTATGGCTCAACGGAACGAACACCTCTACACCGAGGCCATCGCCACACTGCACAGCGCCGAACAGCACACCGACGAGGCAGCCAGCATCTATGTGTGCTTGGCCAACATCTACAATGGCGACCTCAACAACTACGAGACCGCCCTCTACTACTACCAGAAGGCTCATCGGATAGACCCCGACAACACCGATTTCTTAGTACTCATGGCCGAGTGCGAAAGCAACTTGGGCGAACATGATACGGCCATTACCCATGTGCGTCAAGCCTTAGAGACCAGTCCTCACCGGTCGGAGTACTACACTGCCCTGGCCACTGTCTATGTGCAGGCAGGCTTTGACGAGGAGGCCGAGCACGTGTTTCAGCAGGCCATACACCTCGGCGACCCAGACGAGATGCTCTACATCGTTTACGCATCGTTCCTCATGGAGCAGGGGCGCTACGACGAGGCTGCAGACATTTTGAACCGCGGCCACGCAAACTGCTACAACGAAGCCCAGTTTGTGGCACGTCTGGCCGTATGCCACTACATGACCGACAACAGGGCACAGCTCTACAACGACCTCGGTGCCTGCGTGGCCGAAGGAGAGGAAGCCATCGAACTGCTCTTCACCATCTGTCCCGACATGGAACAGGCCATCGACGTGGCCAACACGATAGAATCATTCCGACACGACCTCAATAGCAACAAGCAGTCATGACCTCCACACCCCACATTCCACATCCCGCCCCCCACCGCACCGCACGGCGCGCCACCACCCTGCTGACACTGCTCCTAATAGCCCTGCTACCCCTGCACAGCTTCTGCCAAGAAGTTGCCCCAGCGGCCGCCAGCACCACGAGCGCAGCCGAACTGGTGGCTGGCGACGACAGCGCATCCACAGGCTTTGTGGCCAACGTGCTGCGCTGGTACGACGCTCACATGAACTACCTCACCGTAGGAGCCCTGATGACCATAGAGAGCTCCTTCATCCCCTTCCCCTCCGAGGTAGTCATACCGCCAGCCGTGTTTGTGGCGGCCAATCCCGACAGTGCGGGCGGCATGAAAATCTGGATAATCGTACTGGTAGGCACACTGGGTGCCATGCTCGGAGCCTACATCAACTACTTCCTCTCGCGTTGGTTAGGTCGCCCCATCATCTACGCCTTTGTGGACAGCAAGGTAGGACACGCCCTCATGCTCAGCGGCGAGAAAATGGAGCGGGCCGAGGCCTACTTCAACAAACATGGCAATGTGTCGACCCTCATCGGCAGGCTTGTGCCTGTGGTGCGCCAGCTCATCTCCATACCGGCTGGCCTGTCCAAGATGAACCTCGGTGCATTCTCGCTCTACACAGCCGTGGGCGCCCTTGTGTGGAACACACTGCTGGCACTCATCGGCTACTACGCCTACAAGATGGGACAACTGGAGATTATCAAGCAATACAGTCATGAACTCTCCATTGTGCTGACCGTGATAGTGGTGGCAGCCCTGCTCTTCCTCGTGGTGCGCGCCATCGCCAAGAAGCGCAAAAGCCAAGCCACCCAACCCGAATAAACCGCTGCCACCGCACTATGGACCTTGAAGAATACGCCTCGCGCCGCAATCGGCCGCTACCCTCGAAGGGCTGCAGCACCCTCTTTTTCGTCCTGTTTGTCCTCCTGCTGACAGCACTGCTCCTATTCTTCCTCTACTACCGAACCCATTCCGCCCCCGCGGCACAATAAGTCCATCACCATGACCCAGTCAAACGACACCCTGCGGCAACAGTTCCCCATACTGAACACCACCGTATACGGACACCCACTGGTGTACCTCGACAACGCCGCTACCACACAGAAACCCCAGTCGGTCATCGACGCCCTTTGCCAATACTACACCCAGCTGAACAGTAATATACACCGTGGCACGCACTACCTCGCCTCGAAGGCTACCGAACAGTATGAAGCCGTTCGCGAACGGGTGCGGCGCTTTATCGGTGCAAGAAGCACCCACGAAATCATCTTCACACGGGGCACTACCGAGAGCATTAACCTCGTAGCCTCCTCTTTCGGACGCTACCGGCTGCGCGAGGGCGACGAGATAGTGGTGTCGGCCATGGAGCACCACTCCAACATTGTGCCTTGGCAATTGGCTTGCGAACAGGCAGGTGCCACGCTGCGCGTCATCCCCTTCAGCGAAGAGGGCGTGCTCGACCTCGGTGCACTGCCCGCCCTGCTCAACGAGCACACACGGCTCGTAGCCGTAGGCCACGTGTCCAACACCCTCGGCACTATCAACCCCGTTGCTGAAATCACCGCCATGGCACACTGCCACGGCATACCCGTGCTGGTAGATGGGGCACAGGCCGTGGCACACATGGCCGTCGACGTGCAGGAAATAGGGTGCGACTTCTATTGCTTCTCGGGACACAAGATGTATGGCCCAATGGGTGTGGGCGTGCTCTACGGGAGAGAAGAGCTGCTGGAGCAGATGCCGCCCTATCAAGGCGGTGGGGAAATGATAAAAGACGTAACGTTTGAGCGCACCACCTACAACGACCTGCCCTTCCGCTTCGAAGCAGGCACCCCCTCGGTGGGCGACGTGTTGGCTCTCGGCGCCGCACTGGACTTCATGGAACAGACTGGCCTTGACACCCTGGCGCAGCACGAAGAACACCTGCTGCACTATGCAATCGAACGGCTGCAGCACATCGACGGGCTCCGCATCATCGGGCAGGCTCCGCACAAAACTTCAGTCATATCGTTCCTCTTAGGCAACGCCCATCCCTACGATGTCGGCACACTGCTCGACAAGTTGGGCATCGCCGTCCGCACCGGACACCACTGCACCCAACCCATCATGGACCACTACGGCATACCTGGCACCGTGCGTGCCTCCTTTGCCATCTACAACACCATTGCCGAGGTGGACGCACTGGTCGACGCGCTACAACGCATCGCGCCCATGCTGGCCTAAGCACTACCGCACCATGCTACAATCACTGCACATAGAGAACTACGCCCTCATCGACCGCAGCGACATCGTGCTGGACCGAGGCTTCACCGCCATTACAGGCGAAACCGGAGCCGGCAAGTCCATCATGCTGGGCGCACTGTCGCTCCTGCTCGGCCAAAGGGCAGACACCAAGGTGCTCTTCGACAAAGAGCGCAAATGCGTGGTGGAAGCCAGCTTCGCCATTGGAGGACTGGGCTTGCAGCCGCTCTTTGCCGACCACGATATTGACTATGAAGACCTCATGCTGCTGAGGCGCGAGATACTGCCCAGCGGTAAGTCGCGCGCCTTCATCAACGACAGCCCCGTGGCACTTCCCCTAATGCGCGAGGTGGGCGAGCGTGTGGTCGACATCCATTCGCAGCACCAGACCCTACTACTCGGCAATGCAGACTTCCAGCTTTCGCTGCTCGACAGCGTGGGCGATGCCGAAGCCCCTCTGGCTGAATACCGCACCGCCTATCAGCACTACACCAACGCCAAACGGATCTTAGAACAACTGACGGCACAGGAAGCCCAAGCGCGACGCGACATTGACTACAACCGATTCCTGTTCGACGAACTGGACAAAGCCCACCTGCAGCCCGACGAACAGCAGGAGCTGGAGAACGAAGCACGCCTGCTGGCCGGTGCCGAGGAGGTGCAACAGACTATTGCCTCGGTGCTGCAAATGTGCGGCACCGACAGCGACACCTCAGCCCTCTCGGCGCTCTCTTCTGCACATAGCCTGCTGGGGCGCATCGTCCGCTACTCGAATGCGGTTGACGAACTTACCGAAAGGCTCAGTTCGTCGCTCATTGAGCTGCGCGACATCATGGACAGCCTACAAGGCCTCAACGACAGCCTGCACTTTTCCCCCCAGCGTCAAGCCGAAGTGAACGACCGCCTCGACCTCATCTACCGGCTGCAACGAAAACATGGGGTGAACACCGTGGCCGAGTTGCTCGGCATCCGCGACAGCCTTGACCAGCAGTTGCAGAACGCCGACGGCATGGACGAACAGATACGGCAAGCCATGGAGCAAGTTGACAGCACATTTGCCCTTGTGCAGCAGCTCGGCGAACGACAGACCGCACTGCGTCAATCGGCCGCCACCTATGTCGAAGCACACATACAGCCCTTGTTGGAGGCCGTAGGCATGCGCGATGCCACCCTCCAGGTAAGGGTAGAGACCCTCAGCGACTACACCCCCTCGGGGTGCAACCGCGCCACTTTCCTCTTCAACGCCAACAAGGGCGGTGAGTTGCGCGAGCTGGCGAAGGTTGCATCTGGTGGTGAAATGTCGCGCCTGATGCTCGCCATCAAGGCCATTCTCTCATCGTCCACACTCTTGCCCACTATAATATTTGACGAGATAGACTCGGGCATCTCGGGCGACATCTCAGTGAAGGTGGGGCAACTCATGCAGCGCATGTCTGCCCACATGCAAGTGGTTGCCATCACCCACATGCCGCAAATAGCAGCTCGAGCCAACAGCCACCTTAAGGTACGCAAAGGGGTGAAGCAGACCGACAGCGGTGAACGCACCATTTCGCACATAGCCCCACTGAGCGAAGCCGAGCGGGTGGTAGAGGTGGCCACTATGCTTTCGGCCGACCCGCCCACCGAGGCGGCCCTGCAAACCGCTCGCGAACTCATGAACTCCCATTCTGCATGAGACATTCTGCCCTACTTTGGCTGCTGGTGCTGCTCACGACAGCCGCCCACATCCTGCACGCTCAAGACTTCCCTACCGACTATTTCGACCCTCCGCTGCACCGCGCCACCTCCCTCTCGGCCAGCTTTGCCGAGATACGTCCAAACCACTTCCACTCGGGCTTGGACCTACGCATTGGGGGCAAAATCGGTGAGCCTGTCTATGCGCCGGCCGACGGCTACGTATCGCGTATCGCAGTGTCGCCATGGGGCGGCGGTAAGGTATTGTACTTGACGCACCCCAACGGATACCGCACTGCCTTTATGCATCTCAATGATTTTTGTGGAGCCATCGGCGCATGGGTGCACGACTACCAGTATGCACACCATGTCTATGCGTTCGATGCCGCCCCGACCGAGACAGCCGACACGATGTGGGTCAAGAAAGGACAACTGGTGGCACACGCTGGCAACACAGGGGGATCCGGGGGACCACACCTGCATTACGACATACGCTATGCGCACAACGACCAGCCAATCAACCCACTCTACTTCGGCCTCCCGTTGAACGACGTAGTGCCTCCCGTCATACGGGGCATCCGGCTCTACGCTGCCGACGCGGTCTCCACGGTGGGCAAAGGCAGCATGCTTTCGCTGCTCTCCACTACCCGCACCCGCAAAGGAAGCCAGTCGCGGTGGCTCGACACGGTAGACGTCAGCGGACGCTTCTACACTGGCATCTATACGACCGACGTGTCCGAGCCCGGCACCCAAGGCAAGAACGGCGTGGAGAGTATCGAGCTCTACCTTGATGGACACAAGGTCTACTCCTACGGCGTACGCACCTTCCTCTTTGAGGAGACGCGCGTCGTCAATGCGCTGATAGATTATGCTGAGTACCGCCGCAGCCGCGAATACTATCTGCTGTCGCGCGTCCTGCGTGGGGTGCGCACCCCGTGCGTGTGGGCTGAGGGCGGCGGCATCTTTGTCTTTGACGAGCCTGGCACCCATCAATTGGAGTATGTCGTGAAGGACTACAAAGGCAACACTGCCCGACGCCGATTTGCCGTACGCTACCGTCCCACGGCTACTGGCGTAGTGCGTTCCCCCGAAACCGATACGCTTTCGGCCTTCGAACCCATAGCCTACTACAAGAAAAAGCGTTTGGTACGCACTGGTTTCGAGGTCGACATGGCGGAATACACCGTGTACGACAACGACCTGCTCACCTACACATCGGGGCAACACCCCAAGATGCTCACCCCCACCCACCACGTCTCCCCGACGCGCCACCCTTTGCCTCCGCACAAGATGCTCACCGTCCGCATAGCTAAGCCCGAAGTGCCACCCGAGTTGCAGCATAAGTTGGTCGTGGTCTGCATCGACGGCAAGGATATTCGCTACTGTGGGGCACGCCACGAAGACGACTATCTCGCGGGACGCTCGGGCACTTGGGGCACCTTTGCCATCACGCTCGATACCACGCCGCCCACCCTACAGCCCGTCGGCCTCGCCGCAAAGGGGCAATGTGCCACGGGCAACGTGCAAGTCAAGATTGGCGATGACCTGTCGGGTATCGGTTCTTATCATTGCTACGTAAACGAGCAGTGGGTGCTGAGCGAATACGATGGCAAGACGCGCACCCTCACCACCGATGCTCGCGCCTTCCTGCACAAGGGGCGCAACGAGGTGCGTTACATCATTACCGACGAAGTGGGCAACCGTACTGAGCGCACCCTTATCCTGCAACACTGATGCCGATGGACATCTCACGCATCTTCTTAGTAGGCTACATGTACAGCGGCAAGTCCACCGTGGGCAACCTCCTGGCACAGCAACTGGGCTACTCCTTCATCGACCTTGACCAAGCCTTTGAGCAGCGATACCACACCCATATTACACTCTTCTTCCAACGCTACGGTGAGGCCGCCTTTCGCCAGTTGGAGTCTGTGATGCTGCGCAGCATCACAGACTCGCAGGTGGTGGTGGCCACGGGTGGCGGCACACCGTGCTATCACGACAACATGGACTACATTCTAACCCACGGCACAGCGGTCTATCTGCAGCTCACCACCGACGAACTGTGCGAACGCGTGGCGCACGCATCACGCACCCGTCCGCTACTGGCTCACCTGCAGCCCGCCGAGCGTGCCACCTTCGTAGGCAACCAGTTGCGCCAACGCGAAGCTTTCTACAACCGTGCACAAATAAAAATAGCGGTACACACTACTCCAGTGGTACCGCTGGTGAACACCATCGTGTCGCGTCTCAGTATTTGAAACTGCTGCCGCCGAGGAACTCACGCATGATGGACGTAGGAGGTATGAACTTCGGGTCTATAGGTTCCACCATTTCAATGAAGCTCAGCAGCCTCGATGCCTCAGCGTATTCGGGGCAATTTTCTGGCACTTTCTTCAGTTGCGGTTCAGCGTAGACCTTCAAAATGCCCAGTTCGTAGAGCAACGCCGAGTTGAACATGATGTCGGCATTCTCCTGATAGGGGAAGATGTGTCTGTGCTCTCCGCGCTGCACACTCTCCCAACGTTTGAGCGTATTGTGTGCGCTATAGCCACGAAAGTTGTAGTCGCGGACAATGCGACGTATCAGTCTATTGTCCGAGCTGTGGATGAGGTTAAGGTCGTCAATCGCCACCTGGGTGAGTGCACTTACATAGACTTTGTACTTTGTCTCGTCGGGTATCTGCGCCGTCAGCTGTGGGTTGAGGGCATGGATGCCTTCCACCACGAGGATGCTGTTGGGCTGCATCTGCAGTGCCTTGCCGCTGTAGTAGGGAGCCCCCTTGATGAAGTCGTAGGTAGGTATCTCCACGCGTTCGCCCTTAAACAGGCGCAGCAAGTGGTCGTTGAGCAAAGGGATGTTGAGCGCACCAAGTGCTTCAAAGTCGTGGTCGCCGTTGGGTTGGCGCGGTGTCTGCTCTCGAGGCACGAAGTAGTCGTCAAGCGACAACTGCTGCACATCGAAGCCCAGTACACTCAACTGCACCGAGAGCCGACGGCACGAGGTGGTCTTGCCCGACGACGAGGGCCCAGCGAGTAGCACCATCTTCAGTTGGCCACGACTCTGGTAGATGTTGTCTGCAATGGCTGCGTACTTCTTCTCATGAAGTGCTTCACTGACATGGATGAGGTGATTCTCGCCGCGATCGCGCACGATGCGGTTCAGCTGTTCGATGGTGGGCATACGGAGCAACTCCACCCACCGGTGGTGTTCTTGGAAAATGTTAAAGAGTTTGGGAGTATTCCTTATCGGGGAGAGCGTGTCGGGGTGCTCGGTGGTGGGACATTGCAACAGGTAGCCCTGCTCATACACCTGCAGATTCCAGCAACTGAGAATGCCCGTACTGGGCACGAGTGGACTACCGAGTTTGACCAGCTTGTCGCCGAGTCGCTGCATGTTGATGTAGAGCTGGCCGAGGCCGCTGAGTAGTTGTTCGGTCTCGGGCAGGTTCTGCTGCTTGATGAGTTCAACAGCGTCAGTGAGGAGCATCTGCTGGTTTTCAAAGGGCAGATCGGCCTGCTGCAGCTCGCGCATGCGCGTAGCTACACGTTCGGCCACCTCGGCCGATGCGCTGGGTGTCTGCATCTCCTGCCTATTGCGTCCCTCGGGCCAGATGCGGCAGTAATAGCCGCTGAGCAGCGAGTGCTCCACCTCCAAGTCAGCTTGAGAGTAGCAGTCTCTCACCGCCTTGTATAGGAGGAAGGTGAGTGACGTCTTGTACATGCGCATACCCTCCTTGGAGGTGTAGTCGAATAGGCGCACCACCTTGGGGTTGTAGATGCGGTAGTCCAGATGCTCAATCCTGTTGTTGACCAGCGCCCCCACTATGGGGTAGCGCGTCAGACTTGGGCAGTCGGCAGCCAGTTCCTTGAGGGAAATACCCTGCGCCACGAGGCGGCGTTCGCCCGTGTTCTCTATGATGATTTCTACTTGGTTGTTGTTCATGGTTGCTCGTTTAGGAGAGGGAACCCGTCTGTTCGCGTAGGCGCGTTTCCTCTCGTGGTGATGTGATGGGGCTCCAGTCGTTGTGCAGTAGCCTACATAGCCATCGTTGTCTCTATCTCGGACACCGTCTTGGGGATGGGCTTGCCCAGCACACGGCAGCCCGTGTCGGTAATCAGCACATCGTCCTCAATACGTATACCGCCGAAATCCTTCCAATGCTCTAATTCATCGTAGTTAATGAAGTCGCGGTGCATTCCCTCTGCGCGCCACTTGTCTATCAGTGCTGGGATAAAGTAGCAGCCAGGCTCGTCCGTAACCACAAATCCCGGTTGCAACCGGCGTCCGCAGCGCAGACTGCCCAGCCCAAACTGTGTGCTGGGGCGCACCTCGTCGTCATAGCCCACATATATCTGGCCATAGTTCTCCATATCGTGCACATCAAGGCCCATCATGTGCCCCAGGCCGTGGGGCATCATCAAAGCGTGAGCGCCTGCGGCCACGATGTCGTCCACATTGCCTTTCAATATGCCCAAGGCGCGATAGCCTTCCGCTAGCTTACGCGAAGCGGCGGTGTGCACTTCCTGATAGGTAATGCCTGGACGCGACACGCGCAGTGCCTCAAGGTTGGCCGAGAGGACTATCTCGTAAATAGTGCGTTGCCTATCGTTAAAGTGCCCGCCCACAGGTACCGAGCGCGTAATGTCGCTGCAGTAGTTCATCGGGGTCTCGCAACCTGCATCCATCACCAGCATGCGACCCTCGGTCAACTTGTGGCTGTGGTCGTGGTTATGCAGTGTTTGACCGTTGATGGTCATGATGACTGGAAACGACACGGGTCCACCGTTCATCCAGGCTTGCCCTTCCATGAAGCCAGCCAACTCGTACTCATAGCGGTCTGGGGCTGCCATGCGCATAGCCCCCACGTGCATGTCGTAGGCCGTAGCTATGGCACGCTCTATCTCGGCTATCTCCTCGGCGCTCTTCACCGAGCGTTGCTTCACACAGGCCAATATCAAAGGCATGCTGGCGCGCTGCGCCACTCCTTCGGGCGTGAGGCCGAGCAGGGAGGCCAACTGCATCGTGATGTCAGCCCTATAGGGTGGCAGGAAATGCACCTTGCGGCCAGCCAGCACTGCGCGCGTACACGTTTTCTGCAGCTCGCTGAGCGGTGCGCTCTTCTCCACCCCCACCGTCGATGCCAGTTCGGCCACCGAGGGCAATGCACCCGACCAGATAATGTCATCGATGTCATAATCGTTGGCAAACAGCCAGTCCTCACCGCTGTCGCAGTCTATCACCCCCACTAAATCCTCGCGCTGTAGCCCGAAGAAGTAGAGGAACGTACTGTCTTGACGGAAGAAATAGGTGTTGTCCGTGTAGTTGCACGGTGCTTGATGATTGCCGGGAATAATGATGAGGCCCGACCCCACGTCGGCACGCAACTGGGCGCGACGCGCTGCGTAAGTTTCCTTGCTAAACATAGTTATAGTGCGAATTATAATTATTGTGTACGTACTCTTTCTCCGCACAAAGTTACACTATTTTTCCTAATTAGTCACCTCGGAATGCCTATCCGCTCCCCTGAAGCACGCTCGCCAGCGATCCAGGCGGCTACTGTCCCCTTCGCCGGTAGCCCCACCGACAGGCCCTGCCAGTGAAGTGCGCACAACGGCTGGCCGTAGTATGTTATGCTGCGACACGTAATTATATTCAGTACATAGTATTCAGTGCAATTGTGTGTATTTGCATATAATAGACCGAAAGCGGACACTCAGAACAACTGCACTAAAAAACTCGAATACAAACTACTTTCACATTGAACATGACTTAACCGTACAATTCATAAGACTTAAACCAACATAAAAACAACCCCTCAAAGCTCAGATTAGCAACAGTCAGACCACGAACCCGAGTAGAAACAATAAAACCGCGATGCAGGTATCACCGCAATCACAACTAATTAGTAGCATGTTATGCTGCAGTATGAAATTTATTTCATAATCTGTATTTAGTATTCAAATTATATATATATATTTGCAGACCATAGACCCAAAGCGAACACTCAGAACAACTGCACTAAAAATACTCGAATACAAACTAATTCCACATAGAGCATGACTTAAAAGTACCACTTATAAAACATAAACCACTATGAAAACAAGAATTAAGTCAGCAGCCGCCGTAATGCTCTCAATGGTCATGGCGGCTTCAGTAGTGCAAGCACAGGATTTCGCCCACCGCAAGGGCAGCTGGGAACACACGTTCTCGTCGACCTACAGCCAGGACACCCGCAAAGCCCAGGTAACCCCCACCAGCACCTCGGCGACAACAGGCAGCTTCGAAATTCAATACACCAGCAAACTATGGACCCTGGACTATGCCGCACGCTACTACACAAGCGACAACATCGCCATAGGGGGCGGCATCTCGCTAGGTTCGTACAAAGTGTTTAACCTGGAGGTGTTTCCCGTTACGCCATTCCTGTCCATACGGGGAAACATGAGCCCCCTTGGCCGGTTTTCGCCATTCGTGATGGTCAACCTATCAGCTGGCATTGACCTGGAATATGTAGATTTTGTTGGCCGACTACACAACAGCTTGGGCGTGGACCTAAACATCACACCTCGACAGAGCGTCTACGTATCGCTGGATACCGATATCTATTCGATAATAGACGAGGACATCACCCTTACCATTGGCGTAAGCTTAGGCTTGCGGTTCTAAGCAGCGAGCCAGGACCACAGGCCCTGTCTGGCCACAGGCCCTTGGTACCTGAAAAGTAGCATACCGAGGGACGCCCACACCTTTAGGGATCGCGGGACGCTCCGTGAACAGATTTTTTTGTAACTTTGCACATGATTTGAAACTGCTGCGAAGCTGCAGGCCTACAGCAGTGCAGCAACCGATCGAAGAGTACAATATTAAACCTATCAAACATGAAGAACGAGTGTTATAAATTGAATCCGAACCGACTGGTGGCCTTTCTCGAGAAGCCTATGAAAGAGTTCACCAAAGCCGACATCCTCAAGGCTATTGAGGGCTTGGGCATAGAGATGGTCAACTTCCGCTATATGGCGCACGATGGTCGACTGAAGACCTTGAACTTTGTTATCGAGAATCTGGAGCATATTGACGAGGTGCTCACCTCGGGCGAACGCGTAGATGGCAGCAGCCTCTTTCCCTTCCTCGAAGCTGGTAGTAGCGACCTGTACGTAGTGCCACGTTTCCGAACCGCCTTCATCAACCCGTTCGCCGAAGCACCCACCATCGACATTCTGTGCAACTTCTACACAAAGGATGGCGAGCCTTTTGAGATGGCTCCCGAGTACACCCTTGCAAAGGCTGGATGCGCATTCCGCGAAGCCACTGGCGGCATGGAGTTTGAGGTAATGGGCGAGCTGGAGTACTACGTCATTGCCGAAAAAGAGGATGAATACCTGCCAGCTGACCAACGCGGGTACCACGCAAGCCGCCCGTTCTGCAAGTATGAGTCATTCCGCACCGAGGCTATGAGACTGATAGCCCAGAGCGGCGGCCTTATAAAATATGGCCACAGCGAGGTGGGCAACTTCACCGTTGGCGACCTGATGTATGAGCAGAACGAGATAGAGTTCCTTCCCACCACCCTTGAGGATGCAGCTGACCAGCTGGTGATTGCCAAATGGATAATGCGGGCGTTGGCCTACCAATACGGTATCACCATCACGTTTGCGCCCAAGATTACCGTGGGCAAAGCCGGAAGTGGTATGCACATCCACACCCGCGTGTCAAAAGACGGACAGAACATGTATGTTGGGCCCGATGGACTGACCGAGGTAGCCTACAAAACCATAGCTGGCATACTGGACTTGAGCGGCTCACTCACCGCTTTTGGCAACACCAACCCGACAAGCTATTTCCGCTTGGTACCTCACCAGGAGGCTCCCACCAATATCTGCTGGGGCGACCGCAACCGGTCGGCCATGGTGAGGGTACCCCTTGGTTGGAGCAAAGGTTGCGGCAACATGGTGGCACACTGCAACCCCTTAGAGAGCGATACTCCACACGACTTCTCCCACAAGCAGACCATAGAGCTGCGCACACCCGACGGTAGCGCCAACGTGTATCTGCTGCTGGCTGGCATGACCGTGGCAGCTCGCCACGGCTTCGAAATGGAGAACGCTGTGCAATACGCCAAGGACCGCTACGTGAGCGTGAACATCTTCGAACACGAAGAGGTGCTAAAACGTTTGGCCGTGCTACCCGACAGCTGCGCTGCCAGCGCCGACCTGCTGGAGAAAGACCGCGCCCTGTATGAGGACAAAGGCGTATTCAATCCCCACCTGATTGACGGAGTGCTGAAGGATCTACGCTCCTTTGACGACCGCACACTGCGTGCCGACATCGGGAGAGACCCACAGAAGACCCTCGAGTTGGTAGAGACTTTCATACACTGCGGATAACCACACTGCAATTGGTGGCACTCTACCCCACTTGATTACATCAGGGGAAGGCTTACACAAGCCTTCCCTTCTCTTTTGGGACTACACCTATAACATATACAACACCGCCATGCCAACCGCCGAGCCCATCCTCACCCTACTGAGCGACATCGACACCACTTTTCCACCCACCGACAAGGCCTGGCCTACGGGACTGCTGGCCATAGGGGGGGACTACAGCCCAGCACGCCTCCTGGAAGCCTACTCCAACGGTATATTTCCGTGGGATGAGTACTGGGTGGAATCCCTGCAGAGAGAGTGCATCCTGTGGTTTTCCCCCTCGCCCCGTATGGTGCTACCAGTCGGCGAGTTTCGACTGAGCCAGTCGCTGGCACGTACAGCACGTTCGGGCAAATACGAGACGCGACTCGACACCAACTTTCGTGCCGTGATAGAAGCCTGCCGCAATGCAAGACGCAAGGGGCAGGACGGCACGTGGATAAGCCACGATGTGGTAGAGGCCTACACCACGTTGCACCAGTTGGGAGTGGCACACTCGGTGGAGACCTACCGCGACGGGCTACTGGTGGGCGGCCTTTACGGGGTACAGGTCGGAGACGTATTCTGTGGCGAATCCATGTTCCACATGGCGACCGATGCCTCAAAGATTGCCCTCATGCGATTAATGGCCTACTGCGCCACGCACGGCATCAGCCTTATTGACGCACAGATGGAGACCGCGCACTTAGCCTCGCTTGGTGCCCGACCAATAGACCGCAGTGTATACCTCCGCACCCTCACCGCCCAACTCAATCCCTACGCCAATGCTACGACATGGGCACCCCACACCGCGGTGCTACTGATAGGCGGCAACCAGGGAAACCGCTACGAACTGCTACGACAGACGCTGCGACGTATTGGGGAGCGGATAGGCATCGTGAGGCACACTTCCTCCATCTACGAGACAGCCCCTTGGGGCTTCACTTCAGCACAGGACTTCCTCAACATGGCCGTCGTTATTGACACCGATCTTTCACCCACTGAACTGCTTGCAGCATCGCAATCCATAGAGTTGGAGATGGGGCGTATACGCAAGGACGCACTGCCCCTTTCTCCACTTCAGCCGCGCACCTACTCTGACCGACCAATGGACATAGACCTCATCTTCTACGACAGCACCGTTCTCAACACCCCTCAACTCACTATTCCCCACCCCCACCTACAGCAGCGCCAATTCGTATTGCAACCTCTGAATGAAATCATTCCAGACTACATTCACCCTCGCCTACGCCTACCAGTGTCAAAACTATGCGCCACATGTTCAGACCCGACCCATGTAAGACAACTGAGTACCCCAGCACAACATCAAACAAAACACACAACAACCAAATAATCAATAACAAACAACTGAATCGGAAAAATCCATTTGGCCAAAAAGAGAAAAAGTAGTACTTTTGCAACTCGTTTTTGCATTGTATAGCCACCAGCCGTACAGCAGAAGCATAGAAATTGACGTTATAATACACACAATAAAATGTACGCAATTGTAGAAATCGCAGGAAAGCAATTCAAGGTAGCCCAAGATCAGAAGATCTTCGTCAACCGTCTCCAGAATGAAGAGGGCAGCGAAGTCTCTTTTGACACCGTGATGCTTAAGGACAATGATGGACAGATTACCGTTGGACAGCCCTACATCAGTGGAGCTAGCGTAAAAGCGACGGTGGTCAAACATCTAAAGGGAAACAAGGTTTTAGTGTTCAAGAAAATCCGTCGTAAAGGCTTCCAGAAGATGAATGGACACCGCGACTATCTGACCCAAATCCAGATAAACAGCATTAACTAACGTAGAGTAATAACCTTTAATAAATAGTACATCATGGCTCATAAAAAAGGTGTCGGTAGCTCCAGCAATGGACGTGAATCCGAAAGCAAGCGCTTAGGCGTAAAAATATTTGGTGGGCAGAAGTGTGTGGCTGGCAACATCATCATCCGCCAGCGCGGTACGGTGCACAATCCTGGCAACAACGTGGGTATGGGCAAAGACCATACGCTCTACGCCCTGTGCGACGGTGTGGTGCAGTTCCGCAAGGGACGTGAAGATCGTTCATACGTATCGGTCATACCCACTGCAGCAGAAGAATAATCAAGTTCAGTCATCTGCTGGATAGCAATTGAGGGAATGGTTCCGCAAAGGACATTCCCTCTTTCTTTTGCACTGTAGCAGTAACTATACTACGTACCATTCCCGATACATAACAAATTTCGAAGTACACCTACTATATATAATAGCCTTCCGCATCGGCACGAAGCGCCCCAGGCCATATATTTCTGTGGACGTACAGCAAAAGCATGGCGGAGCATACTTTGCAGAACACTTTATCGTTATATGGGACGTATTTACTTTCTGCAAGGTAGATACACGATAACCACGACATCAACAAGAACTGACAACACTACCGCACAACATTGAACTCGCAGAGATACGGTCGATTGCACTGATACAAAGTCCAACCACTATTTGTCTATAAAGAAGAACGTACCATGAAAATTCGCTTTTTGAAGGCCTGTAACTGGCTACTCCTTTCATTGATTGGACTGATGGGCGTAGAGAGTTGTGCAAGCAGCAAAAAGAGTTTTTCCTCACCCTCCGAAGAGAAAGACCCTGTGGCCGAACGCCATGAGATGATGCTAATGTACGGTGTACCCACACGCAACTATAGGGAAGTACCACGCGCCATAGACGAACCCATTGACCACAACGTTCAGAAAAGCGATACAAACACCACGCAGCAACGCAAATCAAACAAACGTCGCCAAGAAGGCGAAGCGCGCATAGAGCAACCTGTGATGTACGGCGTACCCACGGTAGATTTTCACGTCAGAGGCCAGATCGTTGACGAAAAGAATCGTCCAGTGAAGGGCATACAGGTCATGGTTGTGGGCGAAGGAGCAGATGTTGAAGCAAACAGGATGCCCGAATCGGAGTATTGGCAGCGCGAACTTCTGCGCATGGCCGACACATCGCAAACAGATGGACGCTTTGACTGCCAGGGTTCGGCTCGAATCAACGAACAGGTGAGGCTTCTCATCCGCGATGTGGACGGTACAAAAAACGGCGACTACGAGAACCAGTTGCTACTGTTAAACTCCTCCATACTGCGCAACACAAGGTCAGACCAGCCAGTCTCGGAGAACAACCCCTCCTCGGAACTTAAAATAGTACTGAAGAAAAAAACAAATCGTTAGTCCATTGTTCCTAAGCAAGATCCCCAGCTGAAACCATGTCTAAAAAACTGGGCTTACGAAAGCGTGTAGCACTGGAGTTGCACCGCCACTACCGCCACAATAACGCTCAACTTCATCCGCTTCGCACCCTATTTTGGGAATGTACGCTACGTTGCAACATGAATTGCCGACACTGCGGGAGCGACTGCCGCCAACAAGCTTCACAGCAGGATATGCCAGTGGCAGACTTCATACGCGTGGTGGATAGTCTACTCCCACACGTTGACCCACACAAGACCTTTGTAGTTTTCACTGGTGGAGAAGCCCTACTCCGCTCCGACCTGGAGGAAGCTGGGACAGAACTCTATCGACGGGAGATGCCTTGGGGCTTCGTGAGCAACGGGCTCTTGCTTGACGAACACAGACTGGAGAGCTTGCTGGATGCAGGCCTGCACTCCGCCACAATTTCACTGGATGGCTTTGAGCAGACTCACAACTTGATGAGGCGTAACGCTCACAGCTTTGAAGGGGCAGCGCGTGCCATCAAACTTCTTGCAGCCACACCCGAACTGGTTTGGGATGTGGTCACCTGTGTAACACCAAACAACATAGGGCAGTTGAAAGATCTGCATGATTACCTCTACAGCATTGGGGTGCGCCGATGGCGACTGTTCTCCGTAGTACCCATGGGCAGAGCAGCTACCAACGCTGACCTTCAACTTTCAAACGACGACTTTCGTGGCTTGATGGCATTCATTAAGGAGTGCCGCACACAAAGACGCGTGGCTGTCAACTATGGATGCGAGGGCTTTCTGGGCTCATATGAAGGAGAGGTGCGAGACCAGTTATTCTACTGTCGCGCTGGTATTGAAGTGGCCTCCATACTGTGCGACGGGTCCATATCGGGGTGTACCAGCATACGGAGCAACTACCATCAAGGCAACATCTATCAAGACGATTTCTGGGAGGTGTGGGGAAACAGGTTTACGCCGTACCGCGAGCACTCATGGATGCGCAAGGGCGAATGTGCGGAGTGCGCGATGTTCCGCTATTGTGAAGGAAGCGGCATGCACCTAAGAGACAACAACGGCGACATACTGTTTTGCCACCTGCACCGACTACAATAGAAATCGCTATAGCAACGGTGCGGACAACCGCGCCACAGACTCGAATATACGCTTCATTACAGGCCGATTGCTCCACACCATCGGGTCAACAACACGACTGTCTACAATGTCCTGCTCAAAGATTTTGCGAAGCCGCACCACTTCCTGCTCTCCATAGAAAAAGGTATTGACTTCAAAATTCTGCTCGAGACTCCGCGAATCAAGATTGGTTGAGCCCACTGTAGCCACCGCGTCATCGCAGACCATGGTCTTGGCGTGCAGGTAACCTTTCTCATAGAAGTACACCTTCACCCCCGCCTCCATCACGTTATCCAAATAGGAATGCGACGCCCAGTGAATCAGCTTTCCCCGATCAGCACTTAACGGCATCATGATACGCACGTCCACTCCAGAAAGAGCCGCGTTGCAAAGGGCAACGCGCAAAGGCTCGGTAGGCATGAAGTATGGGCTCTGAAGATAAAGATACTGACGGCTTTGCGCAATGATTTGCAGCATGCACTGCATGACCGTATTCCATCGATCCATTGGACCCGCCGTTACCACCTGAACAACCGACTGGAATTTAGGCAAGACTGGCTGCAATGGAAAATAGGAGGGGGAGCATAGAAGCTGCTTGGTGGCAAAATGCCAGTCGGCCAGAAAAGCCACCTGCAGTTGCGAGACGGCAGGACCTGTAATCCGCGTATGCGTGTCACGCCACGTACCCCCTTTGATACCACGCTGATAGCGTTCAGCTATGTTCATGCCGCCCGAATAGCCCACTGCACCATCGACCACGACCACTTTCCGGTGATTGCGACAATTCACGTCGCGCGTAACAATGGAGCGCCAAAAACGGAGAAACGATACAACCTCTACCCCACCGAGCCGCATATCGTTATAAAAACGGCTTCGCACCCCAAGATTACCAGCACTATCGAACATCAGTCGAACCTCAACCCCCTCACGCGCCTTCCTCACCAACAGTTCAGCCAACTGCCTACCCACTGGGTCATCCTCTATTATGTAGAAGAGTACATGGATGTGATGCCGTGCGTTCTCAATGTCGCGCAGCAAAGCTGGAAACATGTCGGAGAACTCGGTATAGAACGTTACCTCGTTGGCTTTCTGCAGTGGTGCGCTGTTCGCTGCCTTAGCGAGTAGTGCCAAATTGGACTGCATGGGCGACAGCAATCCACATCGGGGATCAACATCCTCGCTGTGGTCGCAGCATTCCGACAACTTTTGCAAATCGGAGCTTGATATGATGCGCCGACTGCGAAAGTTCTTCCCAAACAAGAAGTAAATAACCAACCCCACAACGGGCAGAAACAATATCACCATCACCCAAGCCAATGTCTTCATTGGCTCATGATTCTCAAGCACCACAATTGTAATAGCGCTCAAGATGAGCACAACAAACAGTATTTCAGTCAGCAGTGGAGAAAGCATAGTAACGAATTACTGTGTATACCTGGCAGGATACGATATACATTGACCTCATTTTCATATCCATCGTTCAGCTGCACAATTGTGCATGCAGAGCAATACATTTACTCATCGCCTCAAGAATATGTAGAAATACAACCACTGAAGGGAACTAAAAACCGATACAGGGAGCCATTCTCCGCATTAGATAAAAGCTATCGAAGACAATTGAGATATTGCTGGATGGTGTTCTCTATACCCAGGTAGAGGGCATCGCTGATGAGGGCGTGACCAATGGAGACTTCGTCAGTTTCAGGTACGCATTGATGGAAATAGCTCAAGTTCTCCAATGACAAATCATGTCCAGCATTAAGACCCAAGCCGTTTGCTTTTGCTACATGAACGGCCTCAACAAAGGGTTGAATGGCACGCTCCTTACCTACCATATAGTGCGATGCATAGCTTTCGGTGTAGAGCTCCACTCTATCTGTGCCAGTACGCGCGGCGAGTTCTATCATTCGGGGAATGGCATCGATGAAGATACTGACCCTTATACCACATGACTGGAACTCCCTAACGATGTCGGCAAGATAAGTCTGATGGCACTCTGTATCCCATCCAGCATTACTTGTCAATACGTTTTCGGCATCTGGCACAAGGGTTACCTGTGTAGGACGCACGGCTTTCACAAGGTCAACAAAACTGTAGGGACCTTCGTCCACATGGTCGCGTTCACCAAGGGGGTTGCCTTCTATATTGAACTCTGTACGAACCACCTCTTTCAGAGCAAAAACATCGGCGTAGCGAATGTGCCGCTCATCGGGACGGGGATGCACCGTAATACCCTGTGCACCGAACCGTTCGCAGTCCTGTGCAAAACGGACTACATCTGGAACATTACCACCACGAGCATTGCGAATGGTGGCTACCTTATTTATATTGACACTAAGTTTGGTCATCGTTGCGAAGAATTACTATTTACACTACTGTTGAATGAGAACGTGTTCAAAGAGCGAATGCGTCACGGATAGCGTCGACCCTATCAAGTTTCTCCCATCCGAAGAACTGAACACGTCGCACTTCGGGACGCCCATCAACCAACACCGTAACATCAGCCTCGTAGGGGTCGCGTCCCATGTGTCCATAAGCAGCAGTGGGAGCGTAGATAGGGTTCTTGAGTCCAAAACGTTCCACTATGGCGTAGGGCCGCAAGTCAAATAGCTGTCGTAAACGCTGGGCGACCTCTCCATCGGACAACGCCACACGCGCCGTCCCAAAAGTGTTGACGTAAAGACCAACAGGTTCTGCCACTCCAATGGCGTAGGCTACCTGCACAAGAACCTCGCTGCACAAACCTGCAGCCACAAGATTTTTGGCAATATGCCGTACAGCATAAGCCGCCGAACGGTCCACCTTGCTACTATCCTTACCACTAAAGGCACCGCCACCGTGTGCACCCCGACCTCCGTAGGTATCCACTACTATCTTACGACCCGTGAGGCCCGTATCGCCATGTGGTCCGCCAATGACGAACTTTCCTGTCGGGTTGACATGCAACTTGTAGCAGTGATTAGCAAATAGAGCCTGGGTAGGTGTGGGCAAACGTCGTAGTACACGTGGTATCAATATCGTTTCCACATCACGACGAATCGTGGCAAGCATAGCCTCTTCGGTGTCGAACTCGTCATGTTGCGTACTGATGACAATGGTATCAATGCATTCGGGTTGGCCATTGTCAGCGTACTTCACCGTTACTTGGCTCTTCGCGTCAGGGCGCAGATAAGTCATCTGTTTCCCCTCATGACGAATAGCAGAGAGCTCCTGCATCAGCATGTGAGCCAATGTTATGGGGAGCGGCATAAACTCGGCTGTCTCACTGCATGCATAGCCAAACATCATGCCTTGGTCGCCTGCGCCCTGCTCTTCACCATCGGCACGTTCCACACCTTGATTGATGTCGTCCGACTGCTGATGAATTGCTGTCAGAACTCCACACGATTCAGCATCGAACTGATATTCACTCTTAGTATAACCAATCCTCCGTATTGTATCGCGCACCGTCTGCTGCACGTCGACGTAGGCTTCTGCCTTCACCTCGCCGCTGACAATTGTCAAACCCGTAGTAACAAGCGTCTCACACGCCACTTTCGCATTAGAATCTTGGCGCAAAAACTCGTCCAACAGTGCATCGCTTATCTGGTCGGCCACCTTGTCTGGATGCCCTTCACTGACTGATTCGGACGTAAAAAAATAACTCATAACTTAAATTGCAATTGTAGGGAAATAGTTCAATATTATTTACTTCACTGCCTGCTTGACCACATGGGTCGACAAGGCCGAGGAATACTCCATGTTGCCACAGTTTTCAATAGTATCTGTCTTTGCGGAGATGTTGTCAAGCATGTGCACAATCACAGCCTCCATAGAGCAGGGCATGACAGGGGAACCAAACTCCAGCTGACCATGGTGAGCCAACACGATGTGAACAATGGCATTAACCTCCTCTTGTGCGATATTGCGCCGTTCGAGTTCTTGCTGCAGAGCGTTGGCAGAAATATACACATGACCCAACTGATAGGCTATCGGCTGGTTGTCTCCACTGCGCGTATACGTCATCACTTTACCGTAGTCATGAAAGAGAATAGCCAGCGTACAGTGGTCTAAACGCACTGGATACGGCAAGCAGGGATAGAGGCCTTCCAACATGTGCAACATCTGATACGTGTGGTTGAGCAGTCCGCCACAAAAGGCATGGTGAATGGACGTTGCCGCAGGATACTGCGAATAGACATCGAACAATTTGTCTGCCGCGTACGCTATCAAATCATTTAACTCAGAGCCCTCGCTCATATCAAGTAGATGAAGAATGGTATTTTTCCACAGCTCTCGTTCTATTGGATGAGGGAGCAAACCGTACAACGGATGTCCTGGCATAACCATATCCAACGGCAACATATCAGCCTTCCGAGCCGAACGTTTTCCATCATTGTCCTGAATATAAGCAAATCTTACCAATTGACCAACCGCTGGTGCTTCGGTTGACGCCACATCCCACACGGCCAGATTAATCTCTTCCTCCTCGTTCTTCAGCCTCAAATTGCAAAAAGGCGACCCTAAACGCGTTGTGCCATTGGTTCGTCCCACTACAAGATAATCATTGCTATTCATATACCATTCATTCAAAAATGTAGGATAATACTATTCCACCGCCTTGACTTCGCCCAATATTCCCTGTTCAATTCTATTATCACCTTTTTATCCTGTACACCGTGAACGTTCATTATTAATCGCCAAACGCAAGCCTTCTTCCCCCACACCTCTTCGCAAATACAAATGCAAAAATACACATTTTACATAACTTACGCAACCCAATCTCCCTTTGCACCCCTCCTCGTAGCCTTTCCTGCCGCACACTTCCACATAACCGACTGCCATACATCTTCCTATATTCACTTCGACTCCGCAGTCTCTGCACAACATCAACTTTCACTACGTAGTTCGACAAAAACAACCGACCTGCACGCTATTCCCTCATGCCCTCAACAGACTCTTTTGCCCAAGGTTCCCAATTATACCTCTCGTCGTAGAGAGTTCACACCCTTCACACGCCATCAACACATCTATCATCTGCCGCAAAAGCCCACCTTCTGTACATAAATAAGAAGAGGACCTCGTTATTTCGAAGTCCTCTTCTTAACAACATGTAATCTCAGTTCGTGGACTGATTACTCAGACACGACCTCGAGGTTAACCTGAGCTTTAATGTCCTTATGGATGTTTACCTGAGCGGTGTAGTTACCGACAGTCTTAATCTTCGAACCGTCCACAACAATTTTCTTACGATCCACATCGTAGTTGTGCTGCTCTTTCAGTGCTTCAGCAATCTGAATATTGCCAATAGCACCGAACAGTTGACCGTTCTCACCCACCTTGGTGATAATACGCACCGTTTTCCCATCAAGAGCTGCCTTCAACGTGTCAGCGTCCTTTCTGAGCTTCTCCTCTTTGAAAGCTTGCTGTCTAACATTCTCTGCATGCACCTTCTTATTCGAAGGGGTAGCGATAATAGCCAAACCTTGTGGAAGAAGATAGTTGTTAGCGTATCCGTTCTTTACTTTAACGATATCGTCCTTGTAGCCCAACTTGGCCACGTCTTGAATCAAAATAACTTCCATCTCTATTTCCTCCAAAGATTATTTTAAACAATCGGCCACATAAGGTAGCAGCGCTAAGTGGCGGGCTCTCTTTATAGCTTTCGACACTTTCTTCTGGTACTTGTTCGACGTACCCGTAATGCGACGAGGAAGAATCTTCCCTTGCTCATTCACGAACTTCAACAGGAAGTCTGCATCCTTATAATCTATATACTTTATGCCAAGTTTCTTGAAACGGCAATACTTCTTGCGTTGCGTCTCAACAGCTATGGGGGTCAAATATCTTATTTCGGTCTCGTTTGCCATGATTCTATATCCTTAATGTATCCACGAAAAAGACTTGCCTCTACGTTCTTCTTATTCTCAGCGCAGACAGTCTTTCTCTGGCAACTTCATTTTCTTATTGTTCTTGTTTTCCTTCGGAAGCCTCTTTCTTTGCGTTGCGCTTCTTCTCGTTGTAAGCAATGGCATGCTTGTCGAGCGAAACGGTCAAGAAACGGAGCAAACGCTCATCACGCTTGTAAGCAACCTCCAAGTCGTTAATAAGACTACCCTCAGCCTTGAACTCAATTAGGTAATAGAAACCTGTGGTTTTTTTCTTGATTGGGTACGCCAACTTGCGCATTCCCCAATTGTTGGTGTATACGATCTCTGCACCATTCTTTTCCAAGAAGTCAGTGTACTTCTTAACCGTTTCCTTCATCTGATCGTCAGACAAAACGGGAGTTACAATGAAAACGGTTTCATACTGATTAATCATCGGTTGTTGATTTTTTTGAATAATGTAGAACAAAATAAATGAGAGCCACTTTGCGGACTCGAACCGCAGACCTACGCATTACGAATGCGTTGCTCTACCAACTGAGCTAAAGTGGCCTAACAGATTTCGGACAAAACAAGCACGGGGTGTAGCACACTGCCTTTCGCCCACTATCCTGTCGGGGTGAGAAGACTCGAACTTCCGGCCTCCACGTCCCGAACGTGGCGCGCTAGCCAACTGCGCTACACCCCGTGCTTAGTGTCCTGGCAGGGACTCGAACCCTGGACCCATTGATTAAGAGTCAATTGCTCTACCAACTGAGCTACCAAGACAACTATCACTTGATAATTATGAAAACGATTCAGCAACCTACTGTCGATAAAAGAACTGGTTTGTACTCCGGGTGGGACTTGAACCCACACGCCTTACACAGGCAAGGGATTTTAAGTCCCTCGTGTCTACCATTCCACCACCAGAGCATATCCCCCTTATGGCCACTTGGCCAAGGGAAGCACCCTTGGGTGGGTGATATCCATGAGCGGAAAACGAGACTCGAACTCGCGACCCCGACCTTGGCAAGGTCGTGCTCTACCAACTGAGCTATTTCCGCGTTATTCCGCCTTCCGACAAGAGTTGCTTCTTGTATTCATTACTTCCACGATGTCAAAGAACCTCTGTGAGCGGAAAACGAGACTCGAACTCGCGACCCCGACCTTGGCAAGGTCGTGCTCTACCAACTGAGCTATTTCCGCGGATGGATTTCACTGCGAAATCGGATGCAAAGGTACGACTTTTTCGACAATGAACAGCAAAAACGTCATTTTTTCTGGACTATTTTTTTTATCTCGTTCAGCTTAAGCAGCGCCTCAATTGGCGTAAGAGTATCTATATCAATGTCCAGTATCTTATCACGTATTTCGAGTAGCGTGGGGTCGTCCAACTGGATAAAACTAAGTTGCAAGCCAGGTTCGACCTCTGGTTGTGCGGTCTTAAGTGCTTTTTTCACCGATTTTGAGGCTCCAGTTGTTCGCGATTGCTCCGCAGCCTCTTCAAGTCGCTGAAGCATAGACTGTGCCTTCTTTAGTACGGGCGCTGGCATACCTGCCATCCGAGCCACGTGGATACCGAAGCTGTGCTCACTTCCACCAGGCTCCAACTTGCGCATAAAGAGCACCTTCGATCCTACTTCCTTGACCGATACATGGTAGTTTCGTATGCGTTCATACTGTTCTTCCATTGCTATCAGTTCGTGGTAGTGGGTGGCAAACATCACTTTGGGACGCATGTTCTTCTGGTTGTGCAGGAAGTCGGTGATTGCCCAGGCTATCGATATGCCGTCATAGGTACTTGTGCCTCGGCCGATCTCGTCAAGTAGTATCAGGCTTCTGTCCGACACGTTGTTCAGTATGCTTGCCGTCTCATTCATCTCCACCATGAAGGTAGATTCTCCACTGCTGATATTGTCCGAAGCACCGACGCGAGTAAAAATCTTGTCGACAATACCCAGCGTGGCTTGTGCGCATGGGCAGTAGCACCCTATCTGCGCCATGAGCACTATCAGTGCCGTCTGCCGCAGCAACGCCGACTTTCCCGACATGTTGGGTCCGGTGATGATGATGATTTGCTGTGCAGTCGAATCCAAGTACACGTTGTTGCTCACGTAGCTTTCTCCGCGAGGCAGTTGCTGCTCAATGACGGCATGTCGGCCTTCCCTGATGTCTATAATGTTGTCGTCTGTGAATGACGGCCGGCAGTAGTTGTTCTCCAATGCTATGGTAGCAAAAGTGTGCAGACAATCTATCCGTGCCACCACGTGTGCATCGTACTGGATGGGTTCCACATATTCCGCCACCGCCACCAGCAGGTCGCCGTAGATTTTAGCCTCTATCACCCCTATGCGTTCTTCTGCACCCAGTATGCGCTCCTCGTATTCTTTCAGTTCGGGCGTGATGTAGCGTTCTGCATTGGTGAGTGTCTGCCTCCGCACCCAATCCTGTGGCACTTTGTCCTTGTGAGCATTGGTTACCTCCAGATAGTAGCCAAACACGTTGTTGAACCCCACCTTGAGCGACCCAATGCCGGTGCGTTCCATCTCCTGTTGTTGCAGCCTCAGCAGGTAGTCCTTGCCCGACCCAGAAAGACTGCGCAACTCGTCCAGTTCACTCGATACTCCCGCGGCTATCACACCGCCTTTCTCTATCTTTACTGGTGGGTCAGCCACAAGCTGCTTCTCTATAGCATCGTGTATGCGTCGGCAGCTGTTGAGTTGCTCTCCGACGCGTTGCAGTGCCTCGTTGGCCGATGCCACCAGCATCTCACGTATCACCTCCACCTCTTCCAACGACCGACGCAGCTGTTGTAGTTCTCGGGGATTGATGCGCCCCACCGACACCTTAGTTATAAGCCGTTCCAAATCGCCTATGCCTCGTATGTGGGTTTGCAACTTCATTGCAAAGTCGGGCTCCCTCACCAGAAAGTCCACCACCTTCAAGCGCTCCTCTATTGCCCCCCGCTCCTTCAGGGGTAGCACAATCCATCGGCGCAGTAGGCGTGCGCCCATCGGGGTCTGCGTGCGGTCCAGCACGTCGAGTAGTGTCTTGGCGTGGTCACCGCTGCCCTGCAGCAGCTCAAGGTTACGAATCGTGAAGCGGTCCAGCCACACATACTTGTCCTCTTCAAGACGGGTCAACTTGCAGATGTGCCCCGTGTGGTCGTGGTGTGTCTCTTGCAGGTAGTGCAGCGCGGCACCGGCGGCAATGATGCCCTCTTCCAAATCCTCTACACCGAACCCCTTGAACGAGGTGGTCTCAAACTGCTTCAGCAGAATGTCCGTAGCAAAGTCGGACGTGAACACCCAGTCATCGAACGTGTTGGTGTAGTACGTCTCGGGAAACTGCTCCTGAAACTGGCGCAACTTCTTGCGCTGCAGCACCACCTCGGACGGGTGGAAGTTCTGCAGCAGCTTGTCAATATAGGCGCTGTCGCCCTGCGACACATAGAATTCTCCCGTTGACACGTCGAGGAAACTAATGCCGTGCACGCGGTCCGTCAGGTGTAGGCCACAAAGGAAATTGTTCTCCTTTGTGTCCAGCACCATGTCGCTGTAGCTGACTCCAGGCGTAACCAGTTCGGTGATGCCTCTCTTGACCAGCCCCTTGGTTGTCTTTGGGTCTTCGAGCTGTTCGCATATAGCCACCCGCTGCCCAGCCTTGACCAAGCGGGGCAAGTACTGGTCGATGGCGTGGTAGGGCACGCCCGCCAGCTCGGTGTACGACCCATTGCCGCTGGCCTTACGCGTCAGGGTAATGCCCAATATTGACGAGGCCTTGATGGCATCATCTCCAAAGGTTTCATAGAAATCGCCCACGCGGAAGAGCAGCATCGCGTCGGGAAACTTCTTCTTCAGCGCGGTGTATTGCTGCATCAGCGGTGTGTCCTTGCGCACCACAGCCGATGTCTTCTTCTCGTTGTTCGCCACTCTCCTTGCCGCCATATGCCTCAGTCGCGTCCACTAAGGTATACTACCACGTAGTACATCAACGTGGCCAGCGAGGTCAATGCCGCCATGACGTAGGTCATAGCCGCTGCACGCAGCGCGTCGGTGGCGTAGCGGTGCGACTCGGGCGACGTGATGTTGTGCCCGTCCATCCATGCGAGAGCACGCCGCGAGGCGTTGATTTCCACAGGCAATGTAATGAAGGTAAAGAGGGTCGTTACTGCAAATAGCACGATGCCTGCCAACAGAATACCAGGGAAACGCTGCACGAGCAGAATGCCTATCAGCAAGACCCACGACACGATGTGGTTTGAGAAGTTCACCGCTGGCACCAGCAGCGACCTCATCGTCAGCCAGCGGTAAGCCGTGGCATGTTGTACTGCATGGCCACACTCATGCGCGGCTACAGCGGCGGCAGCCACATTGGTGCCATTGTAAACTTCTGGACTGAGGTTCAACGTCTTGTTGGTCGGATTGTAGTGGTCCGTTAGGGTTCCCCTCACCATCTGCACCGTCACGTCGCGTATGTCGAAGTCGGCCAGCATCTGCTCTGCCACTTGGCGACCCGTCTGCCCGTAAGTAGTTGGTATGGTGGAGTACTGCTTGAATTTGCGCTGCACATTACGGCTGGCCAACCAGCTCAGCAACGTCAGTCCTATGAAAATGAACCAAATCATATTTCTTTCTCTTTGTTTATACGGCTTTAAACGGTGGATAATGCCGATTATTGTTGTGGCACATCCGCTTTTCTTCGCTTGGGAACATGCCTACCTCTCCGCATCGTACACCTACAATATACACAGCAGTTTCTTTCTGTCTTTCCTGTGCTCTGTAGTTAAAACGCTACGCGGTGTCGATATTTTGCCTACTTTTGCAACCGGATTACGACAGGACGGCGAGGACGGTGTTGCACTCAAGACGCAATATCGGTCCAACGAAAGGTGCCTCTTCCACCCTCCAATAATGCGTCGGCCGCGTGGCTCATTCGCCCCCTTGTGCAGCGGCAATTACGCTTCCCCCTCTTTCACATTTCCCCCATGCTCCACAGGGCGTAGAGTCGTGTGCTGTACGGCTTTGTGGTGGAGGCCGCACGGCAAAAGGCCTCCATTCTTGCTATCCTCCACACTTTCTGTACATCACGCCTGCATGGTGCCGTACGGCATTGGGGGCAATAGCCTACGGCGTAGCCTCATGTGCCGTACGGCAGAAGCCTGTATGTCCTACGACACACCGCCCTCTGCCCAGCGGCATGCGTTATCGCCCCCCTTCCAGAACACACCCCCTCAAACCTTGCACCCCCGCGTCGGCAGCGTTGCCTTGCTGGTGCCACATCGCGCGGCCACAGGGCGTGCCCTACAGAGGATTTTACGTATCTTTGCAACCCTAAGCACTACCATGATGCGCAGACAAGATGTTATCAGTCAGCTGACCACCTTTTTCCGCAGTCGGGGCATCCTGCCCGGATTGCTTAGGACGAGCATCCTGTTGTGGGCAGTAGTCAAGGTGTGGGATGTGGTGGCCTGGCTCTTGGGGAGCTCGGCCACGGGTGCCGACTCCTACCTGTGGGACCTGCTGGCACTGCACTCCGACTTCGACACGCTGCTCTACCACCCGTGGTCCCTCGTTACGTGGTTGGTGCTGCACGACCGCTTCTGGAGCCTGCTGATTGACCTGGTGCTGCTCTACTGGTCTGGCACTCTGTGCAGCCGGCTGATGGGCATGAGACGCATGGGCTGGACATTTTTCATCACCGGAGCGGTGGGCGGCGCTTTTTTCCTGTTGGCCTACGCCTGTTTTCCTGCGCTGCAGTGGCAGCACGCCACCGCAGCCGGATGCCTGGCTTCGATCATGGGACTCTGCACCGCCGCTGCGACACGCAAACCCGATCACAAACTGAACTTCGGCCTGCGCCGACGGGTGGAAATCAGCCTGAAGTGGGTTGTCGTGGCGCTGATTGTGGCCGACCTGCTGACCTCCACCACGACCAACATCGGGGTGCGCATCGCCCACGTGGGCGGCGCCCTATGCGGTTTTCTCTGGGTAAAGGGCGAGCAGTGGGTCAACCAGCTGCGACAGGCGCGCCCCAAGCGCCGAAAACCCGCGACCAAATCCACCGGCCGACCGGTGAGCGACGAAGAATACAACCAGCGGCGCGCCGACGACCAGAAGCGAGTCGACGCACTGCTCGACAAGATATCGCGTAGCGGCTACAACTCGCTCTCGCGCGACGAGAAGGATTTTCTGTTTCACTATTCGTCCAAATAACCTTAGGCTCAAGCATGCAAAGACTCATAAGACTGGTGCTGGTGCCGCTCAATCTGCTGCTGGCCTTGCTGCTGATGGGAGCCACCCTGTCGGGGGTCATCCGCCCTTCGAGCAACATCATCGTGGCCTTGCTCGGTTATGCCTACGTGCCACTGCTGGTGGCCAATGTGCTCATGATGCTGGTGTGGATGGCCATGAGCAGCAAGTGGTTTCTGCTATCGGCCGCTGTGATTGTGGTGCGATGGAGCTACGTGCCCCTCTTCTTCCAGATGGGCGGCAGCGAGCGGGAAGCACAGCAGAGCAGCGTCTCCGCCTTGTCATTCAATGTGCACCACTTCTACGGACGCTCTTTTGCCGCCGACATCACCGACCTCTCGACCATCGACAGCAACGTGGTAGCCTTTCTCTCGCTGATAGACAGCCGCAAGCCCGACCTGCTGATGCTGCAGGAGTTTGTTCCCACCATACGTGGGCTGCGTGTGGCCGACAGCCTCGCCCAACGAGGCTACACCCATTGGGCCTCGGCCTCGGTAGGCAAGACGCCCAACGGCGTAGTCCTCTTCTCGCGACTGCCCATTTGCGCGGTGCAACGCGTCGACTCGCTGACGATGCTGCAGGCCGACGTGGTGCAAGGAAGCGACACCCTTAGGCTGTTCTGCGTCCACTTCAACTCCTACCACCTCGACGAAGGAGACTATCAGGAGATGGGGCGTGTGGCGCACGGCACGGTGGACCGCGACTCGGTGCGCGGCACCCTCAGCAAGATCGTCTCCACCTCGCGCCGCCACGAGCAGGAGATCGACAGACTGATGCCCCTTGTGCAGCAGTCGCCCTACCCCGTACTGCTGGCAGGCGACTTCAACGACACACCGGCCTCCTATGCCTACCACCAGGCCACCCGCCTGCTTGTCGATGCCTATAGGGAGTGCGGCCATGGATTCAGCACCACTTACCACGGGCCTTTCCCTGCTTTTCGCATTGACTACATACTCCATTCCCCCTCGCTGCGCACCCTCTCCTACAGCCGCGTGCGCAACGACATCTCGGACCATTACCCCCTGTTCGCCACTGTGGAACTGCCCTCCCACTGAGGCAGCCACCCCCAGATGCACCGCACCCCCTCACCCCACAATCAGCCACACCTACCCCGATGACACAACACGACCGCTACGAACAAGTCATACGCCACTTCGAGGCTACCATGCCCGAGGCAGGCCCCGAGCTGCACTACGGTTCTGCCTTCCAACTGCTGGTGGCCGTCATGCTCTCAGCGCAATGCACCGACAAACGCGTCAACCAGGTTACCCCTGCCCTCTTCGCCGCCTACCCCGATGCCGCCGCCCTGGCACAGGCCACCCCCACCGAGGTGCTACACTACATCAGCTCGGTGTCCTACCCCAATAGCAAGAGCTCCCACCTGGTGGCCATGGCGCAGCAACTGATGGAGCAGCACGGGGGCGAAGTGCCCTCTGAGGCCGAAGCCCTCGAAGCACTGCCCGGCGTGGGGCGCAAGACCGCCAACGTGGTGCGTGCCGTGGCCTTCGACCAGCCAGCCATGCCCGTGGATACCCACGTGTTCCGCGTAGCAAACCGCATAGGCCTCACCCACAACTCGAAGACCCCACTCCAGACCGAGCGCACCCTGCTGCGCCACATCCCCACCGACAAGATCACGCGGGCACACCACTGGCTCATCCTACATGGTCGCTACGTATGCACTGCGCGGACACCCCACTGCGCCAACTGCGGCCTGTGCGACTGCTGTGCATACTTTGGCCAACGCGCCGCACACGCCGCCCGCCAGCAAGCCAAGACCACCCGTTCTAAAACCCAATAGCATACCCCCTCCCATGACCCTGGCATCACCCCTCTTCCTGCTCGGCCTCGTGGCCATAGCCATTCCGGTGGCCGTCCATTTGTTCAGTTTCCGACGCTACCGCAAGGTGTATTTCAGCAACGTGGCCGCACTGCAAGAGATGCAGCACGAAACGCGTCGGAGGCGCAACCTGCGCGAGCGACTGGTGCTGGCTGCTCGCATACTGGCCATCGTATTCCTCGTCTTGGCCTTCGCCCGCCCAGTGATCCATCCCCGAGGAGCCAACATCACACCCGAGATCGACGCCACGGTGAGCGTCTACTTAGACAACACCTTCTCTATGGGGCAGACCGACAGCCGCGGCATCCTGCTGCTCACCGCCAAAGACCGAGCCCGCGAGATAGCCGCCGCCTACCCTGCTGACACGCGCTTCCAACTGCTCACCTCCGAACTGCGCGGAGAGCAGATGCGCTGGATGGATCGCGACGAATACCTGTCGCTTCTTGACGAGGTGGACATCGTGCCCACCTCACCCTCCCTGTCGCAAGCCATGAACCGCCAACTCGACCTGCTGCGCAGCACCCGTTCCTCCGCCAGGCATGCCTACGTCGTGTCGGACTTCCAACAGGATGCCACCGACACCGAGCGGCTGCCCTCGGACAGCACCGTAGCATTCACCCTCGTGCCAGTAGCTGGCCAGCCCCACAACAACATAGCCCTTGACACACTGCTATTTCTCTCGCCCGTGAGCCACGTAGGTGCCACTACCACAGTGCAGGTGCGCATACGCAACCTCGGCGACGAGCCAGCCCAACAAGTGCCACTCAAACTGTATGTTGCAGGGCGAGGCCGCGCCATGCAGACCGTCGACCTGTCGGCACATGAAAGCCGCAATGTAGAGTTGTCGTTCGTCGTGGACGAGGAGGGTGCCCTATCGGGACATGTGGAGACGGCCGACTTCCCCATCACCTTCGATGACACACTGCACTTTGCCCTCAACGTGCGACCACGCGTTGCCCTACTCGACATAGCCGAAAGTAGCCCGAGCGAAAGCATGACACGCCTCTTTGCCGACGATTCGTCGGTACGCTTCACCGCCATGCGCGAAACGGCTCTCGACCTCACCGCCCTCAACCGCAGCGACATGGTCGTAGTGGACCACCTGCGCACCATTTCGACTGGCATAGCCCAAGCGTTGCACAGCTTTGTGGAAGGCGGTGGGACACTGCTGCTCATCCCTTCGGCCGAAGGCGACCCCTCCTCGTACAACAACCTGCTCTCCCTGTTCTCCGCCCCCACCTTCGCCTCATTCCGCAAGGAGGTGCGCCACGCGTTGTCCCCCGACCACGAACAGCCCCTCTACAGCAACGTCTTCACCACCACCCGTGCAGACGACGAGGAAGCGCCCTCCACCCAAGGGCACTACCCCACGCAGGCCAGTGCCTCGACGCTGATGCGGCAGGTGATAGGCCTCCAAGACGGTAGCCCCCTGCTGTGGGAGACCCCGTGTGGCGAAGGCCGCCTGTACGTCTTGGCCTCCCCCCTGCAACCGCAATGGAGCAACTTCAGCAGCATCACCCTCTTCGTACCGACGTTCTACAACATGGCGCTTCAAAGTCTGCCCGTGGGCGACCCCTACGCCACCATCGGCTCCGACCAACCCTACCGCCTCACAGCCTCCTACGACGGCCAACCCGTTACACATCTGCTGAGCACCACCGACGGCAGCACTCGCATCGTGGACATCCACCAGCGAGGCGGTCGCTACTGTCTCTTTCAGCACGATGCCTCAACGCCTGCTGGCCACTTTGTGCTGACTGGCGACGACAGAGCTCCACGGGAGGCAGTCGCCTTCAATTACGCCCGGACGGAGTCGGACCTCAGCTTCCTCAGCGGAAACGAACTGCGAAACCTGGTGAACGACTACGACGCAGCCTCCATCAGCGTAGCACCAGCCACCTCCGACCTGACCACCTATCTGCGCCACCGCCACGAGGGGAAGCAGCTGTGGCCCTGGTGCATTGTCCTTGCCCTGCTGATGCTACTCGTCGAAATACTACTACTCCGACTGCCCCTGCGAAGCACCTCTGCCCCCAAGCCGAGCAAGTAGCCACCACATGACCTAACGACCGCGACAGCCCTGTTGCACCTATTATATATAGGTGTCCGTACACCTTATATATATGTATCCAAACGCCGCCTGCAAAACCATTTGCTCGGCGGCAACAAACCGCCTAAACACCATCGGCTGCAACTTTGCACATATTTCATAATAGAGCGGCAGGCCTCCATGTGGAGGCCTGCCGCTCTATTATGAAATAACTTGCGCTGCGGCGAGGAAGGTGCTGTACACCGTTTCCCCTTCGGCAGCACGCAAATCGGCTTACTGCACTATGGTCATCTCATTGATAAGATTGGTGGCACCGGCATACTTGTCGATGACCCAAAGCATATATCTACTATCGAGGCAGATGCAACGCTGTAGATTTTCCTCGAAGTCGATGTCGCCACTCATGGCTTCTCCATTACCGTCGAAGGCCAAACCAATAAGTTCACCACGGGCGTTGATGACGGGCGAACCACTGTTGCCACCAGTGATGTCGTTGTTGGTGATGAAGCAGGTGGGCAGTTCACCCTTACTGTTGGCATAGCGACCGTAGTCTCTTGCAGCATAAAGCTCCTTGAGGCGAGCAGGCACTGCAAACTCGCTACTGGCGGGGTCCTCCTTCTCCATGACACCCTGCAGCGTAGTGTAGTAGCTGTAAGCCACTGCATCGCGCGGCTCGTAAGCCTTCACGTTGCCGTAGGTCAACCGTATGGTACTGTTGGCATCGGGCGACAGCAGACGTCTGTAACGATTAATCTGTAGGATGCCATCCACAAAGTCGCGGTTGCCTCGGACGAGGTCTGGCTGGATATTGCTGAGTTGTTTGGAAATCTCCTTGCCGCTCTCTTGAACCGACTTGCCTGCTATGTAGAGGGGGTCTTTCTCTATTGCTTTCTTAGAGGGCTTCTGCAGGAACTTGAGCAATGTTGCTTCGTTGGCGAAGACCGACTTTGCGAACATGTCGTTCACGCAGCGCTGCCAATTGCCTTTATATTTACGGTCGGCATCGCCAAGAAACTGGGGACAGAAGTTCTGGTCCATGTGGCTGTTGACATATTCAAAGAGGCCAGCCTCCAGACGGCGTTCGGTCTGCTCGTCATAATCCTTGTAGAAAGGAGTAACCATACTCTCTCTGATGGCGGCAATACGCTGGTCAGTATTATCCTTGTCCTCAAGGGCGGCAATGACCGAGTTGCCCAATACGACGGCTATATTCAACAGCTCTGGACCATTCCACAGTCCTTCAGACAGGTAGATACTGGACTCGGCATAGGGGCGGCGCTCGGTGTATGCGCGGCTGAGCAGTTCAAGTGCGCGCAGATACTTGGGGTCTTTGTCGCGAGCCCAATCGCGGTATTCATTCTCAACATCCAGTTTAATACTCATCGTGTTGAGGTTCTCCAGAGCCTTGTTCTGCTCGCTGCTGTATTTCCAATAGTTGGAGCAGGAGGCATATTTGCTGGCATACTTGATGCGGGTTGCTTGGCTGGCAGCCATTTCCTCGCGCAGAATGTTGATTTTAACGTCGCGGATGTCATGGCGCAACCTATTGGTAACGTTTATTACCTCATTCAGTCCGTAGGAGGTGATGTAGTGCTGTGTTTGGCCCGGGAATCCCATGACCATGGCATAGTCGCCGTCGCGAAGCTCACCGATGCTAATAGGCAGGTGGTGCTTGGGGCGCAGTGGCACGTTCTCAGCAGCGTAAGCTGTTGGCGAGCCGTCGGGTGCGGTGTAGATGCGGAACATCGAGAAGTCGCACGTGTGGCGCGGCCAGGACCAGTTGTCGGTGTCTCCGCCAAACTTGCCCATGGACGAGGGAGGAGCACCCACCAGACGGATGTCGCGATATATCATGTGAACAAACAGGAAAAACTGGTTGCCGTTAAACATGGAGCGCACACTGGCTTGGAACTTGGTGCCCCGCACAGCGTCGTCGGCTATTTCCTTCGACACCTCGGCTATGGCCTTGGCGCGTTCGGCCTCGCTCATGTCGTCACTGAGCGTACGCACAACAGCATCGGTTACATCCTCCATGCGCACCAGTATCGAGGCCGTTATGCCTGGACACGGAAGCTCTTGGTCCATTGAGTAGGCCCAGAAGCCATCCTGCAAATAATCGTGAGAGACGGAGGAATGACGCTGTAGTTGACCGTAGCCGCAATGGTGGTTCGTAGTCATCAGACCCTTGTCCGACACGATTTCACCCGTACAGAAGTGCGAGAAAGGCATCCCTTCGCGGCCCAAACCCACAACGGCATCCTTCAGACAGCTCTGGTTGATGCTGTAAATATCCTCAGGCGTCAACTTGAAGCCCGCTTGTTGCATGTCGGCGTAATTCTTGCCTATGAGAGAAAGTAGCCACATGCCTTCGTCGGCACGCACTGCCGATGGGAGCAGGAGCATCAAGCCCACGGCCAGTACCATTTGTTTTAGTTTCATGTCGTTTCTGTTTATTTATTATGTACTAATGTGTCGTTCTCTGCTCGCCCATTCCTTCGACTTGGTTTTCACAGGTCTTGTCCATTCCGGCCACGGCCGTGCATCGTTGCAAAGATACAAATTTCTTCGCATACGACTACGCTGCACACTTTCGCCGACTCGCCCCGTGCACAAGGGCACCCGATAAGCCCCGCCCTTGGAGGCTTACTAACAGCCGATTCCGCACTATTGGCGCACTGTCCTACCCTTCGTTGCCAGATTATTCGTACCTTTGCGCCCACGGTCTGCGCTACCCACGCCGCTCGCTTCAACAGTCGGCATCCGTTCGCAGCAAAGACTCCACCCAACTCCATTTTCATTCATTCCTCCTTGACCGCCGATGCCGCAGGCCTACGACTGTTGCCCCATGTGCCGTTCAGCACCGAGCTATCCACATATCTATACAACTATTCTGCACCACATTACAACACACTCATTCCGTACAGCATCCGCCCTGTTGCCGCACGCCTTGCACATCTTTCCCGTACGACATCCCTACGTCTCCTCAACATCATCCACCCCTCTCTCGTAACCACCAATAGGGACCCTCCACAACCGCATTTGCACCCCCATCACAACCGTGCTTACACTCCATCACAACCACAACAGAAGCCTTCCTCAACCGCTGCCATAGTAGCCCCACAACGCAAATTACCCTCCTCTCACATCGCCACCGTGCAACCACCAGAACTTATCAACACATCGCCACCCACTTCCAAAAAGTTCCATTCCGTTCTATCGGCCACCAATCTGCCGAAGAAAAATTTCATCTACTTCGCAATCAATATCATTCCATTTTATTCTGTCCAATTGAAACATTTTCACTGCTTCGTCGTAAAAGCAGTACAGAGGGAAGTTTTTGGAACTTATCAACAATTACTGGAACTCTACGGGATTTTATGGGAAAAAGTTAGTACTTTTACATTCGGAAATAAGAATAGCAGGCATGGCCTTATTGCTTGGCAAAGAATATTGTAAACTGGATAGCAATGGACGCTTCAAGCTCCCGATTGCCCTAAAACGACAGCTGGGGGAGGGAGACGATGGGCGCTTTGTTATCCGGCCGAGCATTTACGCCGAATGTTTAGAACTTTGGACCTATGCCAGCTTCGAGACTGAAATCAAGAAGCTGCAGCAACACCTCAATCCCTATTCAGCCGAAGACCGCAAGCTGCTGCGCAAAATGAGCGAAGGTAATATTATAGAGATGGATACCAACGACCGCTTGGTAATACCTTCCGAACAAAAGGCCGTGCTCAAAAAGGCAAAGGAACTTGTACTGCAGTCCATCGGTGACTTTATAGAGATTTGGGACTACGACACCTACCAGCAGATGAACGAGTCGGCTACCGACTTCGCTGCGCTGGCCGACCGTCGTCTGGGCAGTGAGCCCATGTCGCAACAGTCATAAGCTGCCAACGCTATTCCTGTTTCCGTCGAGACACAACGTAACAAAGCACGAGACGGAAAGGAATCATGGAGTACCATCAACCAGTAATGCTCAGCGAATGCATTGAAGGCTTGGCCATCAAGTCCGAAGGCATCTATGTGGACGCTACATTCGGTGGCGGCGGCCACTCGCGAGCCATTCTTGAACAACTGGACGAGAATGGTCGACTGCTGGCCTTCGACCGCGACGAGGATGCCACAGCATGCGCCCCTGCCGACCCACGCTTTACCCTCATCAACGAGAACTTTGCCTACCTGAAGAATTTTCTGCGCATGCACGGCGTGCGCAGAGTGGACGGCCTGCTGGCCGACCTCGGCGTATCGAGTCACCAGTTTGACGTGCCCGAGCGAGGCTTCTCCATCCGCAGTGAAGGTGCTCTCGATTTGCGCATGGACCGCAGACAGCCCTCCACCGCAGCCGACCTCGTCAACACTGCCGATGAGGGAGAGTTGCGCAAGATACTGTGGCTTTACGGCGAACTACCCAACGCCTCGGCCATGGCTCGCTCCATCTGCACAGCTCGCTCCACTACGCCCATCACCTCTACCAAGCAGTTGTGCGACACTGTGGCAAAACTGCTGCCACGTGGCAAAGAGAACAAATATTTGGCCATGCTATTTCAGGCGCTACGCATAGAGGTTAACGGCGAACTGGATGCCCTGCGCGCCTTGCTGCAACAGGCTGTGGAGCTACTTGTTCCCGACGGAAGGCTGGTCATCATCTCTTACCACTCGCTCGAAGACCGACTGGTAAAGAACATGATGCGCACGGGCAACTTGGAGGGCGAGCTACACAAGGACTTCTACGGCAACCCCATCACAACCCTCGTCCCAGTAGAGCGCAAAGCCATCACACCCTCCGCTGAGGAACTGCAACGCAACAACCGTGCTCGCAGTGCCAAGCTGCGCATTGCCAGACGCACCACCATTGGTACACCAACAGAAAGGAACCTCGCATGAGCAACACATTCAGAGAAAGAAAAGATGTAGAAGAGGGGTTGCTCAGCGAACAAGAGCAGGCTCAGCAGACCGAAGAGGCTCGGCTCGAGAACGAACAGAGCAACCCTCAAGAACAGGCTGCACCACGACGCAGACGGATTGCACTGAGCTCCATTCTGGGAGGCGAAGTTCTCAGCAGACAGTGGCTGAGAAGACAGATTGGGCTGATAGCCCTCATCGTAGGCTTCATGCTCCTGCTGGTAACCAACCGATATCATGTAGAAAAACTGTCAAGAGAGAAGATTCAAGCCGAAGAACACATAAAGTTCCTACGCGAACAGCGCATACAGATGCAGAAAGATTACCAAGAGTCGGTGAAGATATCGCGCATGGCACACATGCTTGACAGCGTAGGGGTTGGCCTCATTGCTGGTCCTCCCTACGAAATTGACATCGACAAGTAGCAGACCACCGCCCAACGACACATCGACGACTACACATATAATATATAGGTATACCCAACCACACACCACAGCACAGAACAGAGATGAAAGAGAAAAAAAACAGAAAACCATCAGGCATAGGGCTGCTCTATCTGTTGCTCACCATCACCACGGTGGTGGCTGTGGTGTATGGCATCATCAACATACAGGTGGTACATGGCGACACTTGGCGCGAGAAAGGCGCTCCACGTGAGAAAGGACTGCAAGTGGAGAAAGCCCACCGCGGCAACATCATGTCGTCCGACGGAAAGATACTGGCCACCACCATTCCACAATGCGACCTCTACTTCGACCTCGGACGGTGGACGCAACGCGACAAGAATGGCAACATTGTGTGCGACAGCACTGGGAAACCAGTCATTCAGTCGCTCATCGCCGATTCAAACTACACAAAATACATCGACCAAGTATGTGCCCTACTGCAAGAGGCTGCTCCGCAGAGACCAGCTGGCTACTTCAAAGACCGCATCACAACCGAACGTTCTAAAGACAAGCCAAGCCGCTGCTTTTTGGTACAACGTGGCATCCCCTACTCATATTGGGAACGCATCACTCAGTTTCAGGGCTGGAACCGTTTGGTAGTAAAACGTGTGGATGACCACAGCGTCATCAAAGACGTACGCGCCCACACCTACGGCAACCTCTGCGAAAACACCATTGGCTTTCGCAATAGCTGGGAAAGTGAAACATACACCGGACTGGAAGGCTACTACAACAAGCAGTTGAGTGGCAAGGATGGCATGTTCCTCTGCAGGAGACTCACCAAGGGGGTGTGGTTGCCCATTGACGAAGGAAGCACACTCGACTACGACCCAGACAGCATCAGAATAGACTCGACCATGGTGAAGCCAGTGATAGACGGCAAGCAAATAGTGAGCACTATCGACACACGCTACCAAGACGTGGCCGAGAGCGCGCTCCGCGCTGCCCTGACGAACTATGGCGGAGAGGCTGGATGTGCCATCCTAATGGAGACACACACTGGCTACGTACTGGCTTGCAGCAACCTTTCGAAAGACACCGCCACCCACACTTATCGCGAAATGCCCAACCGCAATGTGGCCGTGTCGGACATCTACGAACCAGGTTCGACATTCAAGACGGTGGTGCTCACCGCCATGATGAACGACACATCGGTGCACATCGATACCGCCATGCGCTTGAGAGTGCGCAACAAAGTGTTCCCCTACAAAGACTGCGAAATAAAGGACGACCACGACGTGAACAATCGCGACACTCTATCACTCCGCGACGTGATTGCCTACTCGTCTAACGTCGGCATGAGCGAACTGGGGTGGATATACTATCGCAACCGTCGCAATGACTTGCGCCAACAAGTAGAAAAAATATTCCCCTACAATATTCTAAACTTGGACGTTACAGCAGGAGAATACAAAGGGCACATCAACAACCTTAACACCTCTTGGCGCGACTTTCTGAACTTTTGCTATGGCTACGCCAATAACGTATCGGCCATGCAGCTCATCACCTTCTACAACGCCATCGGTGCCGGAGGGAAAATGGTGAAACCACTGTTCTGCAAGGAGATTATAGACAAGGGAAAAAGGTATTCCATCGAACCAGTCGTACTCAATGAAGCCATCTGCAGCAAAGAGACAGCACTTGTCATCAAAGACCTATTGCAGGGCGTTGTGGAATACGGCACTGGCAACAACATCCGCAACAACACCTACGGTATAGCTGGAAAAACTGGAACGGCTTGGCACAGCTACGGTAACACACGTAGGTTCAACGCCTCGTTCGCAGGCTTCTTCCCTGCAGACAACCCGCGCTACACCTGCTTGGTAGTACTCAAAGATGTGGCCTACTACGGCCGCCAAGCCGCTACGGTGTTCAAGTCCATCTCTGATTGCGTGATGGCTTTGGACCGCTCCATGGGCAACATCAAACTACAGGATGGACAGCTTAAGCTTGACCACGGACGCTGGATTCTCGACAGTTTCAACCACACCGCAGCAGTCCCCTCCCCCGTACGCAAAGCACAAATCAAGAATCTGATGCTGGCTTACAACTCCCTGCATCTGCCGTTTGTGAGCACGGACAGCAGTGGCGAGTGGTGTGTGGCCACCACCGAGAGAGACTCATTACCCAAGCAATACCTATACAAAGACTACAGCCTACAGCAAGGTACAGTGCCAGACTGCACCGGCATGACTGTGCGAGACGCCATCAGGCTGCTCAATGAGTGCGGCTACCGCGCACGCTTCAGCGGTGTCGGCCGTGTAAGTTCTCAACAACCCAAACCACGGAGCAAGCAACGAACTGGCAGCACCGTCGTACTCGAACTGAAATAACGCCAAGAGACAAACCATGCAATTAGAGACCATACTACAAGGAATAGCAGGAGAGAGGCTCAACTACAACAGCCGTCCCATCACACAGATAACGTTCGACTCACGTTCGGTGGAAAAGGGCAGCCTGTTTGTGGCACAGGTTGGTGTCCACACTGATGGACACAACTACATCGACAAGGCAGTAGCCGCTGGTGCATCGGCCGTCGTGTGTGAACATTTGCCCGAAAACACTGTTCCTCAAGTGTGCTACATCGTGGTAAACGACAGTGATGAAGCTCTGGGCATAGCTGCATCCAACTTCTACAATAACCCTTCCCACAAATTGGCACTGGTGGGCATCACTGGCACCAATGGCAAGACAACTACTGTTACCCTACTGCACGAGATGTTTCGCTTGGCAGGCCATAAAACTGGACTGCTGTCCACCATTGTCAACAAAATTGACGACAAGGAGGTAGCCACTACTCACACCACCCCCGACGCAGTCGAGATAAACCGTTTGCTCGCCGAGATGGTGAACGAAGGTTGCACACACTGTTTCATGGAGGTGAGCTCCCACGCCATTATACAAAAACGAATAGCAGGACTGCATTTTACGGGAGCTATATTCAGCAACATCACCCACGACCATCTTGACTTTCACAAAACGATGGCCGCCTATATAGCAGCCAAGAAGGCTTTCTTCGACGCACTGCCCTCGACCGCCTGGGCATTGACCAACCGCGACGACCGTAACGGCATGGTGATGGTGCAAAACACCAAAGCACACACTTATACATACAGCCTGCACACCGCAGCCGACTTCAACTGCAAAGTAGTGGAAAGCACCTTTGCTGGCACACTTCTCACCCTGAACGGCAAGGAGGTATGGACACGACTTGTAGGACAGTTCAATGCTTACAACAGCACGGCAATATACGCTGCAGCTCGGCTGTGTGGCACAAGCGAAACAGAAGCCCTGCGTCTGATCAGCGCACTACATCCTGCACCAGGCCGATTCCAGCACGTAGACCGTCAAGGAATCACCGCCATAGTGGACTATGCACACACGCCCGATGCACTGGAGAATGTACTACGAACCATCAATGAAGTACAACAATCCCACCAGCGTCTCATTGTGGTGGTGGGCTGTGGTGGCGACCGTGATCCACTCAAGCGCCCCATCATGGCGCACATCGCTGCCCAGCACAGCGACCGCGTCATACTCACAAGCGACAACCCTCGAACCGAAGATCCTGAAGTCATTTTAGACAACATGGAAACAGGACTATCCAATGAGGAGAAGTTCAAGACCCTCCGCATCACAGACCGCCGACAGGCCATCAAGTCGGCCTGCATGATGGCTCACAAGGACGACATCATCTTGGTGGCAGGGAAAGGACACGAAACATATCAGGAAGTGAACGGTGTGCGCCACCACTTCGATGATGTGGAAGAACTCAATACACAACTGGAATCAATCAACAATAACCTCGAACAATAAGAACATCGCACCATGCTGTACTACCTTTTCGACTGGCTTGACAAAACGTTCGACATACCCGGCACCGGTGTATTTCAGTACATATCCTTCCGTGCTGCACTGTCTGTCATACTGTCGCTCGTCATGATGCTTGCGCTGGGTCGTCCGTTTGTGAAGTGGCTCCGCAAAAAACAAATTGGGGAGACGGTTCGCGACCTTGACTTAGAAGGCCAAAAACAGAAATCAGGCACTCCTACTATGGGAGGACTTTTGATACTGGCCTCCATAATCGTTCCTACCCTACTCTGCGCCAAATTGGACAATATCTATGTCCTCATTATGCTCGGCACCACGATATGGCTCGGCATGGTGGGCTTCATTGACGACTACATCAAAGTCTTCAAGAAAAACAAGAAAGGGCTCCCCGGTAAGTACAAGGTGATTGGGCAGGTAACACTTGGACTGGCAGTGGGGCTACTGGTCATGTTCCACCCCGACATTACAATCAAGGAGAAAAGTACGGTAGACAGCTACGTCAGTCAACACAACGTAAACAGCAGCAACCACGAGCGTGCGGTCGTTGAGTTTTCGAAGGACCCCGTAAAATCCACCAAAACAACCATACCTTTCTTCAAGAACAACGAGTTGGACTATGCTAAAATAATCACTTGGATGGGAGACTGGACAAAGAAATGGGTGTGGCTGGTCTACGTGATAGTTGTGATAATAGTAGTAACAGCCGTATCCAATGCAGCCAACCTAACCGACGGCATCGACGGATTGGCCACACAAGTTGCAGCCGTCAATGGCGGCGCGTTGGCTGTGCTGGCTTGGGTTTCTGGTAATATCATCTTCGCGAATTATCTAAACATCATGTTTCTGCCCAACGTAGGCGAACTTTCCGTTTTCATTGCAGCCTACATGGGTGCCACTTTGGGCTTCCTGTGGTTCAACACCCACCCCGCAGAGATATTCATGGGCGATACTGGGTCGTTGGCCCTGGGAGGCATAATCGCTGTGTTTGCTCTGCTTATTCGCAAGGAGTTACTCCTTCCGTTGCTCTGTGGAATATATCTCATTGAGGATCTTTCAGTAATAATCCAAACGACTGGCTGCAAACTATACCGCAAACGCCACCGCCTGCCCGCCAGTCAGCAGGTGCCTATTGACAAGAGACCATTCCTGATGACCCCAATTCACCATCACTATCAAAAGAAGGGCATCCCCGAAGAGAAGATTGTGCAACGCTTCTTCATCATTGCAGTATTGCTGGCTGTAGTGAGCATCGTAACTCTCAAACTACGGTAACCGTTCAATCAAGACACAACAACATCTATATAATATTAAGGTATAATCTACAAAACACAGACCAATGGATCTTGACGTCTTCACCAATTTTGGAAAGGTAAACACCCACTCCACACTCGCCGGCATTGACGTAACCAAACTGAGCAAACTGCGCAGCCAACAAGTCAAAGACTGCTTCCGCCACTTGGAGGAACAACTGTACAAACAGGAATATGTTGCAACCATACATGACACGGAGTTCATCAATGATGCCGCTTCCGTTACGGTGAATTCAACATGGTACGCCTTAGAAAGTATCGAGGGACCTCTGGTGTGGATAGCCCTGGGCAGTGAAAACACAGCTGAGACCTACACGAAATTGGAGCGACTTGCAGCACAAAAAGTAAAAATGTTGCTCTGCATTGGCGACAATACATCGGCACTACACGAAGCCTTTGATGGCATTGTACCCGTCATCGAAGATGTCAAGACTATCCAAGAAGCTGTGCATCGTGCTTTCTATAACCAACTGGAGCGTAAAAAAGTACTGTTCTCTCCCGCTGCTGTATCACAAGAATCCGTTGCCGAAATGGGTGCTTGTTTCAATAAAGAAGTGAACGAAATATAGCCCACCACAGTGCACTGCTCGTAGCATGAAGAAACTGACGCACATATTCAAGGGCGACAAAGTTATTTGGATTATCTTTATCCTGCTTAGCATTGTATCGCTCATCGCCGTGTATAGTGCCATAGGGCGTACAGCCGTCGTCCATGGTTCGACACCCCTGAAAGCTTTCGCTAAACACGCCCTCTTCATAGCAGGAGCCTATATCCTCATCCTCATCACATCCAACATAGACTATCGACGTTTCTCCCGCATATCGCAGGTAGCCTACATCCTCATCGTAGGGCTCTTGGCCTACATGCTCATCACCAAACAGGGCCGATGGATTAATCTGCGCTTTTTTCAATTCCAGCCCTCCGAGTTTGCCAAAGTAATACTGATTGTACTTGTGGCGCGAGTCATGGCTGTCAATCAATCAACCATACAGGATGCTTCGCTCTACCGCAAATTGCTGGTAGTCGTCCTGGTTGTATGTGGGCTCATCTTGCCCGAAAACTTATCCACCTTTCTCATCCTGTTTGTTACCTGTTTCATCATGATGCGCTTTGGCGGAGTCAATACCAAGCTATGGAATTATAGTCTCGCCGTTTTGCTGGTGGCCGCTGCCATTGGTGGACTGATGATGGCATCATCCTACAACGCCTTCACTCAGGGTGAAGAGGCTGGACTACTGAGTCGAAGCAGTACTTGGGGACATCGTATTCACTCGTGGCTCAACCCCAATCCCGAAGAACTAACACAGGAGAACATGGCTCGAATGGCCGTTGCGTCGGGCGGTTTTCTCGGTGTTGGTGTTGGCAATACGGTCCATGCCCGTTTAATGACACAAGCTGACAACGACTTTATCTACTCCATCATTATTGAGGAAACCGGTTCCGCCACCGCCATTATTCTACTCATTGTCTACTGCATCTTCTTCTTTCGATGTCTGTGGTGGGCCAACCAGTGCAAAGGCTTATTCGGCTCACTCATCCTTATCGGATGTAGTACGCTCATCTTCCTTCAAGCAGCTGTCCACATGTGCGTATCGGTTGGTGCGCTGCCCGTAACCGGACAAACCCTGCCTCTCATTAGTTCTGGCGGTTCTGCCTATCTGAGCATGGGCTTGGCCATAGGAGCCATTCAGTCTGTAATCAACGACATCATGTCTGCCGAAAAGGCACGGCAAGACAAGATTCGTTCAGACGCCGAGTTTACAGAACTGCAGGAACTGGACAAACGGATAAACAACGCGGATGCACAATAAAACTACCATCATGAAAGCAATAATAAGTGGAGGCGGAACGGGCGGACACATTTTCCCCGCCATTGCCATAGCAAATGCACTGAAAGTTCGCTACCCAGATGCTGAGATTACATTTGTCGGAGCGCAGGGTCGCATGGAGATGGAGAAAGTGCCCGCAGCGGGCTACTCTATCGTCGGCCTGCCTATAGCTGGCCTGCAACGACGACTGACACTCAAAAACTTTGCCGTCCCATTCAAGATGTTGCACAGCCAATTGCTTGTCCGAAAAGTCATCAAGCGTATCAAACCCGACATCGTCATCGGCGTAGGAGGATACGCCAGTGCACCGACTCTTCGCACCGCCTCGCGCATGGGTTATACCACCATGCTGCAAGAGCAAAACTCCTATCCTGGCCTAACCAATAAAATGTTATCCCACTCGGCCGCCAAGATTTGCGTGGCCTATGAGGGACTGGAGAGGTTCTTCCCACCTGAGAAACTTGTGCTGACAGGCAACCCCGTCCGTGCAGAAATTGAAAACAACCAGTGTAGCCGAGAGCAGGGTTTGGCACACTTCGACCTCACCCCCACACTTCAAACCGTATTGCTCGTTGGAGGGAGTTTAGGAGCTCGCAGCATGAACACCATGATAGAGGAAAATCTCGAGTTCTTCCGCCAACACAACGTGCAACTCATCTGGCAAACTGGCAAGCAGATGTACGAAGAGGCTCGACAGTTGGTGTCCACGGCTGGATTAGAGCATCTGGTCAAAGTGCATCAATTCGTAACACGCATGGACATGGCCTACGCCGCAGCCGACATCGTCATCTCGAGGGCTGGCGCATTGGCCATCTCTGAACTGTGCTTAGTCGGAAAGCCCTGCTTGCTTATACCTTCCCCTAACGTTACAGAAGACCACCAAACTAAAAATGCTATGGCGCTGGCCAACAAAGGTGCCGCATTCGTGGTGCGCGACGACTCGGTAGCCAAGAATGGCATCTCCATGCTGCAACAACTACTGTCCGACACCTCCATGCAGGAAGCCGCTGGCAAAGCCATACGCCAAATGGGATTTCCCCACGCCGCCGACCGCATAGTCGACGAAATCGAGTCATTGATTTCAAACAAAAAGCACCAATGAAATACTACTTCATAGGCATAGGTGGCATTGGCATGAGCGCCCTGGCTCGCTTCTTCAAGCAGCAGGGCCACGCAGTGAGCGGCTACGACCATACCGAAAGTCCTCTCACTCAACAGCTCGTCAAGGAGGGCATCAACGTACACTACGATGACGACCCGAGTCGCATTCCTACCGATGTAGACAAGATTATCATCACTCCTGCCGTACCCACCACTACTGCTGTCTACCAGACTGCAGCCAGCATGGGTGTACCCGTCATCAAGCGCTCGCAGGCTCTGGGTGAACTCACTCAGGGCAAGAAGTGCATTGCCGTAGCAGGCAGTCATGGCAAGACCACCACCACCGCCATGATAGCCCACCTGCTGATGCAACTCGAGCAGGGTTGTAGCGCCTTCATGGGGGGCATCGCAAAGAACTTCAACAGCAATCTTGTTGTCCACCCCGAGAGTGAGTATGTGGTGGTGGAAGCCGATGAGTATGACCGTTCATTCCTTTGGCTGCATCCGTTCTATTCTATCATCACCGCCACCGACCCCGATCATTTGGACATCTATGGCGACCACCAGCATCTGCTGCAAGCCTTTACCCAGTTTGCCGACCAGACCGAGCCCAATGGAGCCCTCTTCATCAAAGAGGGCGCTGGCTTTGCTGAACACGAGCACGACTCCCACAGCCACCATCACCACGAAGGAGAGGCTGAAGTCCTGCACGGGTTGTCCCTCCGCGAAGGCCTGACGGTTCACACCTATGGTGCACGCTCTTTCAATCCTGACTACTACGCCGTGAACGTGCGCAACTACAGAGGTAATCTCTTCTTCGATTTGCGCACGCCCGATGGCGTACTATACGACCTGCAACTCACCAACTCGTGCCTCTACAACGTGGAGAACGCTGTGGTGGCAGCCGCTGTAGCCATCAGCTGCGAACTGACCGAAAGCCAACTACGGAGTGGGCTGAAGAGTTTTGCTGGCATACAGCGACGGTTCGACTACCACATCAACGAACCCTCACTTACTTATATTGACGACTATGCCCACCACCCACAGGAGATTGCAGCCACCATCGAATCGGTGCGCTACCTCTACCCTGGCAAACGCATTGTGGGCGTTTTTCAGCCGCACCTCTACAGTCGCACAGCCGAGTTCTACAAGGAGTTTGCCGACGTGCTCAGCACGCTCGACGAAGTGGTACTCATGGACATCTACCCTGCTCGCGAAGAACCAATTCCTGGCGTAACCTCACGTCTCATCATGCGAGAGATGAAGAAGATGAACCGCTACCTCATAGCACGTGAAGAGGTCTGCAACGTGGTCGTCGCCCTATGTCCAGACATCGTTCTCACCATGGGCGCAGGCGACATCGACCGCTTAGTACCCCAAATGGAGCGCACCCTAAGAGAAAACATGTAAAGCCATGAGTAAACCCGTACTGACCAACACCCACAAAGTCCTTCTCGGCATGGCCTTCCTTCTTCTGGTAGTGGTGGCCGTGGTGGCGAGCAACGTTGCACACCGCAACGCACGTATTAGCCGTGTGGAAGCCGTGATAGATTATGGTGGGGGCGACACACTTGTGGCAGCCTCCTCCATCGTCGAAACCCTGCAACAGCAAATGCCGACCCTTGTGGGCACTAAGGTGAAAGATTTTCCCCACGAGGCTGTAAGCCGCATCGTCGAGGACAGCCCATACATCAGTCAGTGCGACGTACAGCTATCCGTCAGTAGCACCGTACTGCTACAGCTGAAGCAGCGCGTACCCATCATCCACCTCTTCACCTCCCATGGGGAGTGCTACATAGACCACGAGGGGCGCGCCATGCCCACCAATTCCCGGTACATGGCCGACGTGCTCGTTGCCAACGGTCGCATAGCTGACACGTTGCCATCTCCCATTAGCAGCCTCGACCTCAATACTCTCGAGACAGACAGCACCCAATCATCCGACATCTACAAATTGTGGTACGTAGCACGCTATCTGTATGACACCCCTCTCTACGGCCAACTCTTCGACCAGCTCTACCTCCGTGCTGATGGCGACATGCTGCTTGTGCCTCGCGTAGGAAACCACATCGTCCTTCTCGGCGACACATCGTCGCTCGACAACAAGTTGCAACGACTGCACGGACTGTACACGGCTGGTCTCAGCCGTGTGGGTTGGGACACCTACAAGCAAATCAACCTCAAATATGATAGACAGGTGGTCTGCACCCGTCGATAACGAAACCCGATTATAGTTCACAAGACAATACAAAGCATACACAAAAACACATAGCATAATGAATGACATCATCGTCGGTCTCGACATAGGGACCACCAAAATCGCCTGCTTTGTCGGGCAGAAAGACTCCGCCACAGGGAAAGTAAAAATACTGGGCTATGGCCGTGCCGAGTCGGTCGGAGTGGAACGCGGCGTTGTGCGTAGCGTCAAGAACACCTCGCTCACCATTGCTAAGGTGGTCAACGCAGCCGCCGATCAAGCGAACGTGGACATCGACGAGGTTTATGTTGGCATAGCTGGACAGCACATCAAGAGCATGCAAAACCAGGGGCTTGTCATGATACCCTCCGATCACCGTTACATAGAGCAGTCGGACATTGACCGCCTCATCGAAGACCAGCACCACATCAGCCTGCCGCCTGGCGAAGTCATCATCCACGTCTTCCCCCAGACTTACTATGTTGACGGGGAGGAACTGAGCAACGACCTCGATCCAGTAGGCGTGCCAGCTAAGGAACTCAAGGCCAATTTCCACATCGTTACAGCCAACGAGGCCAACCTACTCAACATACGTGAAAGTGTGCGTATGGCTGGCTTGCACATCAAGGGTGTGGTTCTTGAACCCATTGCATCGGCCTACGCCGTGCTCGACGACACCGACCGAATGGCAGGTGTGGCACTCGTCGACATCGGGGGTGGCACCACCGATGTAGCCATTTTCCACGAGGGCATCATTCGCCACACTTCCGTACTGGCTGTGGCTGGTAACGTAATTACCAACGACATCAAGGAGGGATGCAAACTACTTAAGGAACAAGCCGAACTCATCAAGACGCGTTTCGGCAGCTGCATGCCTCAACAAGAGAATGAAAACGAGGTGGTATCGGTGCCTGGCATTCGCTCGCAGCCCGCACGCGAGGTGAGCCTCAAGACACTTGCTGGCATCATCAAGGCACGCACCGAAACCATACTGGAACAGGTGCGCTACGAAATCACCAAGTCGGGCTATGAAAATCAGCTCATCGCCGGCGTGGTTTTGACTGGTGGTGGCGCGAAACTGAAGTACATCAAGGAACTTGCCGAATACGTAACGGCCAGCAGCGCCCGCATCGGCATCCCCGACGAGCACTTAGTGGCACAGACTCCCGATGAGTACATCCACCCGATGTATGCTACCGGCATCGGTCTGGTGCTCTATGGCATTGATGAAGCCGAACGTCTGTCGCACAAACAGGCCTCCATCGAACCCGAACCGCAGCCCCAATCCGAACCCGAACCCGTGCAGGTGGCAGAAGAGCCCAAGACCGACACTACGGAAGAAAAAGTTGTAGATGAGGAGAAACCGCGCAAGAAAGAAAAAAACAAAGGCAACATGTTCAACCGACTTGCTGGCTACCTTGACAACCTCTTCCGCGACTCGGTCGACACTCCTCAAGAATAGAATCCACCCCTTCGAGGTACGCCACCAATCACGTAACCAAAACGAAATAAACATCTATCCTCAACAATTTGTTGAAAATAATATAACAGGACAAATTTTCATCCCCTTGTTTAGATGTAATTTTACACTTGGTACGTTGGCGGCATACCCAACAACAACCACATAGTTATCAAACGAATAAATATAACCTCAGTAAGATGGAAGACATACTGAATTTTGATTCTCCGAAGCAGCAGTCATCGTATATTAAGGTCATTGGCGTCGGCGGAGGTGGCGGCAACGCTGTCAACAACATGTACGACCAGGGCATCACCGGCGTCGACTTCATTGTGTGCAACACCGACATGAAAGCACTTAACAACAGTCCAGTCCCCAACAAAATCATATTGGGCGAACTGGGAGCAGGCAACATTCCCGAGGTAGCACGCAAAGCTGCATTAGAGCATCGCGACGACATCCGTGAGGCCATCAGCCGCAACACGCAGATGCTATTCATCACCGCTGGTATGGGTGGTGGCACTGGCACTGGAGCAGCCCCCGTCATTGCCGAGGTGGCAAAGTCCATTGAGCTCGACGACGAGACGGTGGGCAGCATACTGGTAGTGGCCGTAGTTACTGTGCCTTTCTCGTTCGAAGGCAGGCGTCGCCGCCAGCAGGCCGAAGAGGGCATAGCCCTGCTTCGCCAGCATGTAGACTCCATTCTCATCATCAACAACGACAAACTCCGTCAGTTGGGCAACCTCACGCTCAGTCAGGCCTTCAAAAAAGCCGACGACGTGCTGTTCACTGCCGTAAAGAGTATAGCTGAGATTATAACAGTAAAGGCCTATGTCAACATCGACTTCCACGATGTCAATACAGTGATGGCCAACAGCGGCACTGCACTGATGGGTGCCGGAGTCGGCCGCGGCGAGAACCGCGCTTCTGACGCCATAGTCGAAGCCTCCACTTCGGTGCTGCTCAACGACAACGACATCTGCGGTGCAAAGAACGTGCTGCTCTACTTCTCCTATTCGCCCGAGAAGGAGCTGACGATGGACGAAATGGCCATCATCACGGAGTATGTTACCGACCTCACTGGTGTCGACGTGGCCGACGTCATCTGGGGTTCGGGTGCCGACGCTTCGCTCACCGACGAGTTGAAGGTGACGTTGATAGCCACTGGCTTTGAGTCGCAGAAGAACATGCCTGGTAATGCCGACAAGACCAAGACCGTCTTCACCCTGAAACCTGAGCAGTCCGAGGAGCACACTGCTGCTCCTGCTGGACAAACTCCCGCAGCACCGAAGAAGGACACCCCTGCCGACAATACCAGCAAGTCGAACACTGAGCAGCCTCAAGATGTCAAGAAAGTACTCAACCTCTATACCAGTGAAGAGTTGGAACAGTTGTGCACCACGACACAAAACAGTCCAGAGCCCGTCGAGCAGCCCCAGGTCAGAGACGTGTATGACGATGGCATAAACCTGGTGCGCCGTGAGGCTGAAACCCCTACCCTGCACACCCCCTCTACTCCGAGCGAACAGCCGCAAGCATCGGTAGCCGAGCCCCACATAGCCGTGGTGCAGAACCCTATGCCCGAAGCAGAAGTGGCTACTCAGACCTATGAGGCGGCCGTGGTGGTGGAAGCCGAAGTGAAGCCCACCGAGGAGCCTGCTCGCCAAGAGGTGGAACAGCCGCAAATGATGCAGAGCTCCCCACGCCCTGCTTTCACGCCTGCTGCACAACCCATGCAGCACCTGCAACAGAGCAACAATGACCGCATGGCAATGGATCGCGCCATGCGCATACAACGCATGAATGAGTTGTTGCACAACAACCCAGACGGCCCCCAGATTGTGGCCAACATGACGACCGAGCAGTTGACGAACGAGGCCGTATTTCAGGCACCCCACTCCAGTGAGTCCGACGTGCAACGTGTCTCAATGAATGACAAGGGGCAGATGAGGGCTTTGAACAGCTACCTCTTCAACCGCGCCGACTAAGCTGCCGAACATCGAGGCATTACGCCTCACTGCGCAAACGACGATACACAACATTTCATTATGCACAGACCCCTGCAAGTCGATAGACATGCAGGGGTTCTGTTTTAGCAAAACCGCACACCTTCTTTCTTTTGCTTGCACGGCACCATCTCGGGGAGCGAACTCCAGGCATACACGATGCGTGCTGCACAGGCCGATGTTTTCAACTGGCAGGCCAATCGGCCTAAGCGGCACAACGTGCAAAGCTCAGCTGCCCTCGAAGCAGCAGTCCTGCAGCATCAGCCCTCACCCCCGTACGGCACGCCGTGCTACGCCGTACGGTACTGAGTGCCATGCTGTACGGCTTAGAACAACCACAAGTAGGTGTGTCCCAATATTATCGCAAAAAGAAAGGGGCGATGCCGTACAGGCATCGCCCCCTAAAGTGTACGCTACACGGCTTGGCAGCGAGCGCACCCCCTCCTCCTTGTCCTCACACCAAAGAAAACGCGCTCGTAAGAGTGCATGCCGATGCGGCTCGCGCCATAGCGACGGCAAAGGTACGAAGAAACTGCCAACCGACTTGCATTAAGTTCATATCACCCACTCGTCCTACAACTTAGGACTCATAGCAATCTGCCCTGTGGCCACCACAAGGTGCGCATCGTTGTCGTAGATGGTGGCATACTGACCTGCAGCGATGCCCTGAATACGCACATCGGAATCGATCACGACCCCCTCATCCATCAGTCGCAGATGACCCTGTGCAAACTCGGGCGTGTGGCGGATTTTGAACTTCACGTCCACCGACTGCCCAGCCTGTAGCAGTTGCTCCCACCGCTGCACCTTGAGGGGCGGATGGTTCACATCGCAAAGGTAGTGATAGTCTGCCAGCACTACCGACTGCCCATACTGCGTCGACGGGTCGTAGCCCTGCGACACATAGAGCACATTCTCGGCGATGTCCTTCTTCACCACAAACCAGGGGCCTCCGCTCAGAAACAGGCCTTTGCGTTGCCCGATAGTGTGGAACCAGTAGCCTCGGTGCGTGCCGAGGATACGGCCAGTCTCCAACTCCACAATCTTGCCTTCACGTTCGCCGAGGTAGCGACGCAGAAAGTCATTGTAGTTGATCTTGCCGAGAAAGCAGATGCCCTGACTGTCTTTGCGGTCGGCGCTGGGCAAGTGTGCCTCATGCGCCACCCGTCGCACATCGGCCTTCATCATGTGGCCTATGGGGAACATCAGCTTACGAATTTGGGTGTAGGACAGTTGCGAAAGGAAATCGGTCTGGTCTTTCACAGGGTCCATGGCCGACGAGAGCATCACCGTGTCGTCCACTCGAGTAGTGGTGGCGTAGTGGCCCGTAGCCGTAAAGTCGAACTCCTTACCCCACCGCTGCTCAAAGGCACCGAACTTGATGAGCTTGTTGCACATCACGTCGGGATTAGGGGTCAGCCCCCGACGTACTGCATCAATCGTGTATGACACCACGTTCTCCCAGTACTCGCGGTGCAGGTTAACCTCCTCGAAACGCAACCCATAGTGGCGCGCCAGATAGGAGGTAATTTCTATATCCTCTTCGGCAGGGCAGTCAATGAAGCCCTCCTTCTCTTCCATGCCTATACGGATGTAGAACAGCGTGGGTTCATACCCCTGCTCCTTAAGCAGGTGAACCACCACCGAGCTGTCTACACCACCCGACACCAGTGCTGCTATGCTCATTGGGCAGAAGTGTTATCGTTCCGTGCCTCATCGGGCAGTGCCACACACAGCGCAGCCTCGGGCAAGTGAAACGTTGTTTTAGGAAACATATCCTTCAGCATGACGACATTGCTGCACATGGCCTCGTAGCCCTCCCAATAATGCATGGGGTAGACGTGGCGACACTCCACGTGGTGGACAAACTGAGCCAACCCCCGCAGCATATTATCTCCAAGGCGGGTATCGACTGGGAACATCAGGTGGTCAATCCGCGGATAAGTGGCCATAATCTCACGCAGTACAGACATGAAGAGTCCCTCCATCTCGTCGGGCAGCACCTTCAGACGGCTGTCGCCAGCGGCGAAGTACCAATTGTTGAGGTCGCCCGCATGGAAGAGCGTAGTGCCAGTCCCGCGCAGAGTAACGCCCACCGACACACCGACGTCGGTGGAGCGGAACGCCAACAGCCTCAGCTCCGCATCCTCGTAGCTGTCGCCAGCCCTCATGGAGAGAGCCACACGTGGAGACTCGACGCGGTAGCGGCGCACGATGTCGGCTCCGAGCAAGAGGATGGGCTGGTGGTACGCCCCCACATTCCAGGTCAACACATCGGGGTTGAAGTGGTCGGGATGATAATGGGAATGGACAAAATACACCTGTTTCTGGGTCTGCTCGAGCAAGGCGTGCAGCCTGCCGTCTGGGGCATCCTTCCAGTAGTCGAACACGATGACGGCTCGCTCGGTCTCAGCGACGAAGCAACTGTGGAGCACGTAGGTGATGGTTACATCCTCTGTGGCAGAGGGGTCGACCACTGGCGACACATTGTTTTCTTCCATAAACAACGACTATATAGTTTCTGTCCTTTCGGGTTGTTTGCGCAGCGCAACGATGACAACCGAGGACAATATGAGCAATATTCCCGTGGCGATACGCGCCGAAAAGCTTTCACCAAAAACCACAATGCCTATCAGCACCGCCGTGAGCGGCTCCAGCGCACCGAGCACCGCCGTCGACGTGGAGCCCACGTATTTTGCAGCGTAGACCATCAGACACAGAGCCATAATGCCCGGCACGACGGCCAGCCAACCCACATAGAACCAACTGGAGGCCGTACGCGGTAGCGTAATGGCCTGCCCTGTGGCCATGCTAAACAGCAGCACACCCAGCGCGCAAACCATGAGGACATAGAGGTTAATCTTGAACGACGACATTGGGAGCGGTGAGCGATCCACCACGATGATGTACACCGCATAAGTAACAGCCGAAAGCAGCACCAGTAGCACCCCCGTCGTCGACAGCGTTACGCCGCCCCCGTTGACATAGAGCAACACCACACCGGCCAGCGAAAGCACTAATGCCGCCACCACCGCGAGCGTCATCCGCTCATGGAACAGCACCGCCATTATCACCGCCGTGATGACAGGGTAAACAAATAGAATAGTAGAGGCCACGCCGGCCTCCATATAACGAAAACTCAAGTAGAGCGACACCGAAGATGCAATGAACAGCAGCCCCAGCCCCAGCAATGTGCGCAGCTCCCCCCACGAAACCCACAGCCGCTCGCCACGAAGCAGCATCACCACCAGCATGATAACCCAGGCCAACCCAAAGCGGTAGAAAAGCACACCACCAGTGGTCATGCCCTCGGCGTAGAGCTTCAGCGCACCCAGCGGATTGGTACCATAACACACGGCGGCAACGATGCCCGACAAAATTCCGATAGTTTTTTCACGATGGCTCATGAGCAGTAACACATTGCCGCTGGTACGCTTACCACAAAGGGGCGCCAGCACATGCACGTGTGCAAAGTTCGCTATTTCCATCGGGGCTGCAAAATAAATTTTCTAAAACCGAGCACGACCTCCTGCGGCAACCATTCACCAGCACAAAGCCCCAACGCACAATAAAAGCACGTCCGCCGTGTTTCATCTGTTTACAGGGGTGGTCTGATTAGACGGCAGCCGACTGGCAAATGTCCTTTTTCTGCTACGCCTTCATTATGCGGATGATGTCGTTATCTTGAAGGCTGAAAGTTTGAAAGTACCGTCCTTGCGTAGGCTACCTGATTAATTTTTCTCAAGCATGACCGGCTATTGCCGAGGGCGAAGTCCCATATCGTTGCTTGAATATTCGGCTGAAGTGGGAAGTATTCTCAAATCCAAGACTGTAGGCTACGTCGGATACCGACATCTGCGACGATTGGAGCATCTGATAGGCCTTGGACAGGCGTTTTTCGCGTATCCACTTGGCTGGCGACTCGCCATAGATACTTTGGAAGTCGCGCTTGAAGCTTGATATTGACCGACCGGAGAGATAAGCCAGTTCTTTGAGCGAGAGGGGTGAGGTGTAGTGTTCCTCCACCACCCGATGAATATCTGCTCTGACTGGGCTACGCAGCTGCAATATCTGGCGAAAGATGTTTTTCGAGCAATCTATCACGTTAAACAACAACTCCATGACCTTGAGCCGTAGTAGTGCAGGGTTGACTTGAGATGGATTCACGAAATAAGGGGTAAGCGAATGGCAGTAGGCCACAAGCTGGTTGCTCATGGGTGATACTTTGGGGTGCAGTTCCTCGGTTGAATAAGAAATATGAACCTGCTGTGAGGTCAAAAAGTCCTTCAGTATGTCGTCGTTTATGCCGAAGAGCAGGCTTTCAAAAACGCCTGTCTCTTCGGCACCTGTTTTCTCGTAGCCTATGCTCTGCGCACGTCGTAGCAGCAGCATTTGGTTTTTTCCGACTATCCATTCCTGCCGCCCATTGGTCAATCGCACACTGCCTTCCAGTACAACATAAAGCAGGTGCTGTTCGAGGAAGAATGTGCCACGTTCGCCAGCCGTAACAATGCATTGGTCGATGATGCTGCCACCATCAAGCACAAGCGACGAAGTGGCGCAGTCGCCACTGATCAAGGCCGAAGGGAATTTCGTTTGCTTTGTCATCCGTAAGAATGTGGTTTTCTGTTGTCGTTGAAGTATCTATTGCATTGCGCGACTGCGAAGATACACAACTTTCTTGACATCTGGCCCTCCCTTTGCTCATTTCAAGGAGTGGGTGCAACCAATGGCCTTTCCCGTAGCGAAGGGGATTATTACTCCGTTAAAGATGCCTCCAGCATCGAGCGACCCAACTGGTGCGCCTGCACGAGGTCGGTCGGGAAATGTTGTTCGTGGCGACGTTGTTTGGCAGCAATATTCCATGCGTCGGCCCAGTAGCGGTCATAGTCGCGATATTGCAGTGTGTCGAAGCAATACTGCACTCGTGGCTCGTGGCCAAAGATATACTGCGTCCATCGCAACACAGGGCTGAGAAGCGCGTCGTAGCCACTCCGAAGCATGGCCTGTTCGGTGAGGTTCATCGGTATCAGAAAAGCGGTGCGTACAGGCTGCGGTGCGATGATTTGTTCCTCGCCTCTCTTGAACTGCACGAATGGATACCATAGCCGTTCGAGGAAAGCACGCAGCTGTGCAGTGATTTCGGAGAAAAAGATGGGCGACCCGAAGGCCACCACGTCGGCATGTGCCACGCGGTCGAGATAGTCGGTGATGTCGTCGCAGAAACCACAATGCCCATAACTGCGCCCATTGCGCAGCTTGCAGACGTAACACTCGCGACAGCCAGTAAAATGGAGGTCGTAGAGATTGACCTCTACCACCTCCACTTCTGTCTCTACCTCGCGCGCCCCATCAGCGAAAGCGTGAAGCAATGCCGCCGTGTTGAAATCTTTACGTGGGCTGCCGTTGATAGTAAAGACTTGCTTTCCTGCCATCACTTCACACTATAGATCTTGCTCACAATCTTCCACTCACCATTCTCCTCGGCCAAAGTAAACATGTCGTTGAAGGTGGTCAGCTTGCTGAACGATGACGAAATGCGGACAAAGGCGACATTGCCAGCCACGGTAATATCCTCGACACAGTAGGATACTTCCTCCTCGCCCGTCTGTTCCAGCACATCGAAGAGTGCGCTGATTGGCACAGTAGTGATTGTGCCGTTTTCAACCCACGACATAGTAGCTTCTTTTGTGAAAGCTTTCTCACCCAGTTCGCGGTTTGCTTTGCGTCCCGCTTCGGCATAAAGTTCAATGGCATTCAAGACACTCTGCACGGTTTCGTTGTTCTTGTTCATTTTAGTTTCCTTTCTTTTATTTGTTGGTAATCGTGTCAGAATTCTGGTTGTAGGCTTTGGCCACGCACTTCCACTCGCCCTCGATCTTCAAAAGCAGTAGCACATCGGTAAAATCGATGCTGCCACCCCACCCTTCTTCAAGCACACGCACAACGGCTAACGTCTCTTCCAGTTCCAGCACATCTATGCGCGTCTTGAACTCGCTGCCAGCTCCTACGGTATCTACATTGCGGTAGAACTGCTCAATGCTGCCGCGTTCCAGTTTGCCGTTCAGAAAGCCGAAAAGGCATGCATCGTCCGTGAATAGCTGTTTGGCATATTTACTATTGCCCTCGGCCACACTACGCGTGAATTGGCTTGCTGCCTCCACCACATCATTGTAATCATCAATGTTACTTCTCATTCTTTCAGTTATTTAATAGATTATACGTTTGTTTGAAATCAAGAGCAAAAATACTATATCTGAGGAGCGTAGGTATTTCCATTTAGCTCAACTTTTATTTCTATTTGGCTCAAAATATAAAAGAGGCTGCCAACGTGCGAAATAATAAGGTAATAACAGGCAACTCCTCGTCGGATAAATCGACAAAGAATTATGCGCTACGAGGCAGGTGAACTACTTAACGGGAGACTGCTCGTATTCCTCTTGGTACACCATCTCGTCCCGTCACACCACGGCAGGCTTGTCGGGGGTGGTGCCTGCAGCCACATGGGCGAAGTGGGAGTTTGCCGATACCCCTGTGCCAGCGCTTCACGTCGGGTATGCCCATCACCAGATCGCTAAGACAAAGCAGGTCTAAAGCTCACCCATCTTCTTGATTGATGCTCTTATAAAACTTACAGATATCAAACTTGTAGCAGAAGCGTGTCCCTTCGGGGTCGCGTCGCATGTCGTCGCACATGTACTTCATCAAATCGTGCATGCCATGCCACGTCCTTTGATGCTTGCCCCTATAATACGGATAAAGCGTTTCTTCATCTGGTTGTCCATTACACGCAGTGCCTTCAGTTCTTCCACTTGAGCACCTATGGGTTTGTTCTGCATCAGTAGCGCACTTTTGTCTTTTGTGGCTGCAAAGTTACTGATGACGCAGCTTACCTTCGGCAGAGAGTCCCATACTTCTTCGCCAACCGACCTTGAATCACCCTTTCAAAAGTGTTCGCGAATGATCGCCTCCACATTCTGATTGACTCAAATGGGTGCCCCCTCCCGTTGTTTTCTCTATTGTTTCGTCTTTGTTGACTATTGCATCAACTTTTTTCAGCGTAAAACAGTACGCCTATGGTGGGTCAACAATGAAAAATATCCGTACGACTGCAGAAAAAAATGTACCTTTGCAACCTCTTGCTACAACGGCAGAAACAGAACCATTCGTGCTAAAAGGCGGTGGCAATGCCTGTTGACGGTAGCAGTGGCAGACATTGAGAATAGAACCAAAAGAAGAAGAATAAAGAATACGTCATGTCAGAATCAACCAAAGTTACAAGAATAAAGAAAGGGTTCGACATCCACGTAGCCGGAAGCGCACAGCCCGTGACCGAGCAGCCTACCGCCATCAAGATGGTCGCCGTCAAGCCTACAGATTATGTGGGGCTGACACCGCGACTCTTGGTGAAAGAGGGCGACAACGTGAAAGCCGGATCTCCTCTGTTCTACGACAAGAACAACGAGGCTCTGAAGTTTCCCTCGCCCATAAGCGGCACGGTGCATGCGATAGTGCGCGGCGAGAAGCGCGCCCTTCTGCGCGTCGAGATTGAACCCGACGGACTGAATGAGAGCCTACCCTTTGCGGTGAAAGACCCACAAGCCCTGTCGGCCGAAGAGGTGCGAGCTATACTGCTGCAATCTGGCGCATGGACACTGCTACGTCAACGTCCATTCGGAATTGTGCCTCCGCCCGAAACCACGCCGAAAGCTCTTTTCATATCCGCATTCGATTCTGCACCACTGGCTGCGGACTACGACTACATGATGAAGGACAGCATGGCCGATTTCCAGACGGGCATCTACGCCTTAGGCCGCCTCGTATCACAGATTCACATCAGCCTGTCACCTTCGCGTCAATCGGATCCCACATTGTTTAATTCCATTAAGGGTGCCCATCTTCATTACTTCGAAGGCCCTCACCCCACAGGATTGGTCGGCACTCAGATAGCACATATTGACCCTATCAACAAGGGTGAGCGAGTGTGGACTCTCGGCGTGCAGGAAGTAGCCATCATCGGTCGTTTGTTCGGAAGTGGTGTTTATCGTCCCGATCGCACGGTGGCCATCGCAGGGCCAGTGGTGGAGAAGCCACACTACGTCAAAGTGGTGGAAGGTGCCTACATTCGCGACCTTGTCAAAACCACAGAGGACAATGTACGCTACATATCGGGCAACATCCTCAGTGGCACCACCATTACAGAAGACGGCTTCCTGTGCACAGGAGCAAACATCGTCAGTGTCATTCCCGAAGGCAACCAATATGACTTCATGGGCTGGCTGATGCCAGGATTGAAGAAATACAGCTTCTCGCGCACGTTCCTCAGCGGATTCATGAAATGTAGCTGCGGCAAGAACAAGCGGTATCTGGAGCGTTGCACCATCAACACAGGCATGCACGGCAGCGTGCGTCCACTTGTGGTTACTGGCGACTTTGAGAAAGTGGTTCCCATGGACATCTACCCGCTACAACTGCTAAAGGCCTGCATTATAGGAGATATTGACCTCATGGAACAGTTGGGTATATACGAGGTTGAACCCGAAGATTTTGCCCTTTGCGAGTTTATTGACACATCGAAAACCGAGATCCAGACCGCCATACGACAAGGCCTTGAGCTGGTGCGTACGAACTAACGACCACACACCCTAAAATCGGACTATACCTATCATATATAATAAGCACTCGACATGAAACTGAGAGATTATATAGACAAGATTAAACCCAACTTCGAGAAGGGAGGCAAGTTTGAAAAGCTTCATTCCACTTTTGAGGCTTTCGAAACCTTTGCTTACACCCCCAACACCATAACGAAGAAGGGTTCTCACATTCGCGACGCAGTCGACCTAAAGCGCACCATGATAATCGTGGTCATCGCGCTGCTACCAGCACTGCTGTTCGGCATGTGGAACATCGGCCACCAAACCTCCATCTCTTACGGATTGGACTTCGGCTTCTGGCAGTCGTTTTGGTTCGGCTTCCTACGCATGCTGCCCCTCATCGTAGTGAGCTACGTGGTGGGATTGTTCATAGAATTCATGTTTGCACAAATAAGAGGACATGAGGTCAACGAAGGATTTCTTGTGTCGGGACTTATAATCCCCATGATTGTGCCCGTAACGACCCCGCTATGGCAATTGGCATTGGCTGTGGCTTTCGCTGTCATCATCGGCAAGGAGGTGTTCGGTGGAACAGGTATGAACTTCCTCAACCCCGCCTTAGTGGCTCGTGCATTCCTCTTCTTCTCGTATCCCACCCACATGTCGGGCGACAGTGTGTGGATTTCGAAGCCTTTCCACTACGCAGGCGATGCCGTAACAGGTGCCACACCGCTCGGCGAGTTGATGGCTGGCCACAGTACATCGGCATCGGCCTTAGACATGCTGATTGGAACTATACCAGGTTCCACATGTGAAACCTCTGTCATTGCCATATTGATAGGTGCTTGTATCCTCCTCGTAACGGGCATTGCCAGCTGGCGTACCATGCTCAGCATCGCTATTGGAGGCGGCATCATCGGCCTACTCTTCAACGCCATCGGAGCCAATGACTACATGTCGGTACCGTTCTACTACCATTACCTCATGGGCGGTTTTGCCTTTGGATGCGTGTTCATGGCAACCGACCCCGTTACTTCCGCTCAAACCAATTGTGGCAAGTGGATATACGGATTCCTTATCGGAGCATTTGCAGTGCTGATACGCGTAGTCAACCCCGCCTATCCAGAAGGCATGATGCTCGCTATTCTTCTCATGAACTGTTTTGCACCGCTGATTGACCACTGCGTGGTGAAAGCTAACATCAATCGTCGCAACAAGCGCGCCCTCAAGGCAGCATAAACCCAGTAAGAAAGGAGTTTCAACGATGAAGAACTTCAACAATAAATATATATTCCTATATGCTACCGCACTTGTGGCGGTGGTGGCCGTACTCTTATCCGTGGTGGCCACACTGCTGAAACCTCAGCAGCAGAACAATATCAAAAACGAGAAAATGCAGACTCTGCTCGCTGCCATCAACGTCAGCGTGGATCGCGACGACGCAGCCCAAGCCTACAGTCAGTACTTCACGACCGAATTAACAGTTGGAACCAATGGTGAAGTGCTTTCGGTTTATGACGTGCCACAGCAGACTCTCACCCAGGGCGAAACCCGTGCATTCGATATCAAGCTGAAAGAGCAACAGGTACGGGAGCGCGAAGGTAAGCAGGGGGCATTCCCTCTATACGTATTTGAAAAAGACGGCCGCAAGGGTTACGTCATTCCCACCCAGGGGAACGGATTGTGGGGTGCTGTTTTTGCAAACATCGCCCTTGATGCCGACCTCAACACGATTATCGGCGTTACGTTCGACCACGAAAGCGAAACACCTGGTCTCGGTGCAGAAATCACAACCGAGAAGTTTCAGCAGCCTTTCATTGGCAAACAAATCTTGGACGAACAGGGCAACGTGGTTTCCATTGCCGTAAAGAAACACGCTGATGCCAACGCACTACACGAAGTGGATGCCATCAGCGGTGGCACCATGACAAGCAACGGTGTGAGCGAGATGCTCGCCGCTGACTTGGCTCGCTATCAAGCATACATCGCACAGGCTCGCAACGCAGAGACACAGCAAGCTTCCAAACCTACAACATCAAATCAAGAAAGCGAAAAGGAGGCCTCCAATGAGTAAGAACACAAAACTTATAACAAATCCATTGGGTAAGAACAACCCAATAACCGTGCAGGTACTCGGTATCTGCTCCTGTTTGGCCGTAACCGCCCAGCTGAAGCCTGCATTCGTCATGGCGCTCTCCGTAACGGTGGTTGTAGCCCTCTCCAACCTCATTATCTCATTCCTGCGCAACACCATCCCGCCACGCATTCGCATCATCGTGCAGCTGGTTGTGGTATCGGCACTGGTTATCTTGGTAAACCAAGTGTTGCAGGCCTTTGTTTACGATGTAAGCAAACAGTTGTCGGTGTATGTAGGTCTGATTATCACCAACTGTATCGTCATGGGACGCCTTGAGGCCTTTGCTATGAGCAACAAGCCGTGGGCATCGCTTTGCGACGGCATCGGCAATGGACTTGGCTACGGCATCATCCTCATCATCCTCGGTTTCGTTCGCGAACTGTTCGGTTCGGGAACACTCTGGGGCTACCCTATCATGGAAAAATTGGGTCTGTACAACATTGGCTATGAGAACAACGGTCTGGTCATCATGGCTCCCATGGCTCTGATACTGGTGGGTATCATCATCTGGATTCAACGCTCCTCTAACAAGGAGTTGCAAGAAAAATAACTCGATGTTCACCACCTTGTAATAACCATCTAACACAATTGACATCATGGAAATATTCAATATCTTCATCAAGTCTATATTCATAGACAATATGATATTCGCCTTCTTCCTCGGCATGTGTTCCTATTTGGCCGTGTCGAAGACGGTGAAAACATCATTCGGGCTGGGTGTAGCCGTTACGTTTGTGCTCCTTATCACCGTACCCGTCAACTATCTGCTCAACAAGTACGTGTTGGCGCCTGGTGCTTTGGCCTGGATGGGCGAACGCTTCGCCAACGTAGACTTAAGTTTCCTCTCTTTGATTATGTTCATTGCTGTGATAGCCGCCATCGTGCAAGCAGTGGAGATGATTGTGGAGAAGTTCTCCCCATCGTTGTACAATGCTCTGGGCATCTTCCTTCCCCTGATTGCAGTGAACTGCGCTGTCATGGGTGGGTCTCTCTTCATGCAGCAGCGCGACTACAGCAACATCGGCGAGGTAACCTCGTTCGCATTTGGTTCAGGCATTGGCTGGCTTATCGCCATCGTTGGCATTGCTGCCATACGCGAAAAACTGCGCTATAGCCACATTCCTCCCGCACTAAAAGGGGTTGGCATCACCTTCATCATCACAGGTCTTATGGGCATGGCATTCATGTCCTTCATGGGTATCAAACTTTAATGGCGTTGCACCTGTGATTAGCGAATAATCATCCACATCTCAACCAAAGATAGACATTAAACAATCATGACAACAGTAATCGTAACAAGCCTTGTTGTATTCTTGGTGGTCATCCTGTTACTGGTAGCCCTGTTGCTGGTGCTACGTGCTAAACTGATGCCTCAAGGCAATGTAACTATCACCATCAACGATGACAGACAACTCACCGTTCCCACTGGCAACTCCCTCATATCAACACTTTCGGCTCAGCAAGTCTATCTGCCGTCGGCATGCGGTGGCAAAGGCTCGTGTGGGCAATGCAAATGCCGTGTTTTGGAAGGCGGTGGCGAGATCCTACCCACCGAAGTTGGCTTCTTTACCCGCAAGCAAATTCAAGACCACTGGCGCTTGGCTTGCCAAGTAAAAGTGAAGGACAACATCAAAATGGCTGTACCCGAATCCGTACTGGGCGTAAAGGAATATGAGTGCACGGTTATCTCCAACCGCAACGTGGCCACCTTTATCAAGGAGTTCAAGGTGCAGTTGCCCGAAGGTGCTCACATGGACTTCCTGCCTGGCTCATATGCACAAATCAAGATTCCAGCTTTCCGCATTAACTATGCTGATTACGACCGCGAACTCATCGGTGAGGAATATCTGCCCTCATGGGAGAAGTTCAAAATGTTCGACCTCAAGTGCGTCAATACCGAACCGACCATACGTGCGTACTCCATGGCCAACTATCCGGCCGAAGGCAACGTGTTTATGCTGACCGTCCGTATCGCCACACCGCCGTTCAAGGCCGACCGCAGCGGCTTCCAGAACATCAACCCCGGCATCGCTTCGTCCTACATTTTCTCCCTCAAACCAGGCGACAAGGTGGTGATGAGCGGTCCTTACGGCGATTTCCACCCTCACTTCGATTCAAAGAGCGAGATGATTTGGGTCGGCGGTGGTGCTGGTATGGCTCCGCTTCGCGCACAAATCATGCACATGACCAAGACTTTGCATACTACCGACCGAGTGCTGCATTACTTCTACGGCGCGCGTGCACTCAACGAGGTGTTCTACTTGAATGACTTCCTCGAATTGGAGAAGGAGTTCTCCAACTTCCACTTCCACTTGGCTCTCGACCGCCCAGACCCAGCCGCCGATGCAGCAGGAGTGAAGTACACGGCAGGTTTTGTACACAACGTTATGTACGAGAACTATCTAAAAGACCACGAGGCTCCCGAGGATATCGAATACTACATGTGCGGTCCTGGCCCAATGAGCAAAGCCGTCGTCAATATGCTTGACAACCTCGGAGTCGCCTCCGAAAGCATCATGTACGATGACTTTGGTGGTTGATGCCATGGTGCACACTACCACCCATACGAGTAACAATCGCGTTGACATGTCTGAGGTTTCTCCTCGGCATGTCAACGCCTTTTTTGTAGCACAACCAAATTAGGCAACGAGCAACTGCCGTTGCAGGTGCACCGAAAGCTGCTAACACAAGAGGATATTTGCTCAAAGTATCGAAAAGCCATAGGTCGGGCGGAAAATCCTCCAACGTGAAGGGTACAAAATAAAGCCAAAGCCAAAAGGGCCAATGGGAGTCATAGCGAAACAAAGCATCAAAGGAGCCTTAGCCAACTACCTCGGGGTAGCCATCGGCTTTGCAACCACCTTCTTTGTACTCACCGATTGCCTGACGGCCGAGGAAATTGGGCTCACCCGGGTCATGGTGGACTTCGCCACGTTGTTCTCGTCGCTGGCTCAACTGGGCACCTCCGCCTCCGTAGTTCGCTTTTTCCCATACTTTCGCGACGATGAAACGCACCGTCATCACGGCCTTTTCGGACTTTCGCTGCTGATTCCCTTAGTGGGTTTCACCCTATTTACTGGGGTCTTCTTCCTATTTCGAACCACGTTGCTGTCGGCCTACATCGAGAAATCGCCGCTTCTCGTAGACTACGCCTACCTTCTCATCCCACTCACCTTCTTCACGCTCTACACCAGTGTACTGGAAACTAATGCCAGCGTTCTGCTACGCATCGCCGTACCCAAAGCCGTCCGAGAAGTGGGCATCCGCCTGTTCAACCTCATTAGCTACCTGCTCTACGGGCACGGCATCATCGACTTCCATACCTTTGTCCTACTTTTCTGCCTATCCTATGCGCTGGCCATGCTGCTCGATTTGGTTTATCTCATCGCCTTAGGACATGTATCTCTCCGCATCGACTTCCGCATCCTGCACGAGCACGGCCGCGACCTGCTACGCTACACCCTTTTCATGACGGCCACCGTCCTAGCCTCCATTGTCCCCCTCATCAACACCCTCTTCCTCGGCTCGAAAGAGGGGCTTGCGCTCACGGGCGTATACACCATAGCCATCTATATTGCCAACATTGTGGAGGTGCCCTACCGCTCGCTCGGATCTGTATCCAACCCGCTCGTGTCCGCCGCCGTGCGAGACGACGACTGGCGCCGCGTGTCGGAACTGTCGCGCCAAGTCTCCCTGCACCAGTTCCTCGTGGCATCGGTCATCTTTCTCTTCATCGCCATCAACCTACAACCCCTCTTTCGCGTCATACCGCACGGAGCCGAATATGTGGGTGGTATCGGTGTAGTGCTCATCATGGGCGTGGCCAAGATAGTCAACTGCAGTTGCTCGGTGGGGGTAAGCGTGCTCAACTATTCGCGGCGTTATGCCATGTCGTTGCCCTTTATCGCCCTACTTACGGTGCTGGCCATCGTGTTCAACAGGCTACTCATCCCACTGTGGGGCATCTACGGCAGTGCCGCAGCCACCCTGCTGAGTTACCTGTTCTACTACCTACCACTACTGCTGTATGTACGCAAAACAACAGGTGTCTCCATCTTCGACCGCTCCATGTGGAAAGTGGTCGTACTGGTGGCCATGCTCGGCCTGTTGGGCATTGGGTGGCACGCCGTACTGACACCCCTGCTCCCCTCAACGACCTTGTGGGTCGTGGCCAACGGCATTGTCAGCTCGCTCCTGATAGCAGCCGTAGGCGTACTGCTGTTGCGCCACCTATCTGTATCGCCGCAGGTTGACAGCCTGCTTTCACGATTTCTTCCTCTGTTGAAAAAATAACCTATCGTCCGCGAGGAATAACTTGTCGCTATTACATCAACCTATAGCCTTCCACTCATAATCATATTAGGCGCAAGAACACAAATACACAGAGGACAGCGCTGTAAAACGACTACAGCACTGTCCTCTTATCCATTGGAATACGGACTCCATAACAAGTAAGTTCCTCTAACTCATCCTAAGTCCACCTTGACTACATGCAGAATTGCAATGCCCGAAAGCAATCGCACCCGAATGAGGTAAGTTCTTTCTTGCAGAGCGTGCAAATCAATTTGTCTTGAGTTCTTAACTTGCGCTACGCGACGGCCTAAAATATTATACGCCTCAGGGGATAGTACCCCATTGACTTCAAATGTCAGCAATCCCGTAGTCGGGATAGTATAAGCGCGAATAGAAACAGAAGGCATATCGACGGCTGATACATCACCTATCACTATCAGTATCAATGCAAATGTACTTTCGCACACATTTGTAGTAACACCCTGCCATACATAGGTAACACTCTCTGTATAAGTCCTCTCATTCCAGGTATAGCTCAACAATGCCGTGTCCGTTATAGCTGTATCTACTCCTTGATGCTGCATAAGCCCCACATGGTACGTACTGTCGCAGCGCTCAGCAGTCTACAAGTTGCAAACCAGTATGGTGTCCAATGTGTACACTTGCCAACTGTCGCAGGCAACAACCGGCTCCGAAATTGCCTTGCTCATATTATTGCCTCAAAGGTGAGAGTCTCACCTTTGGGGTATGTTTCCCCTCCTATAACATGTCCCATCGTGGTATCATTGGATGCCAGCAGCAGAGTATAGAATGTAGGAGCAACATGCTTGGCCTCCACATTACCTGCCACATCAGTGGCCAATGTGTAGAAACTTTCATAATGCAGCAACGTCGTATCTACAGCCACCATAGAGTCAATTGTAATGCCCATAGCAATCAGCACATCGGCTTTCCCGAGCATGCCATAAGGACTATATTTCCAACCGCTCGACAGGTTATCTTCGGCCACCGTCCCTAATCACATTATCCCCGTCATATCCCTTGCAACAATGTCCACACATAGCTCGTGGGCGGTGTGGCGTCAACAATGGTCACCCACGTAGATGTGGCAATCGGCTGTTCATTGTCGAATGTAATCCATGCACGGTTTGCAACGATGGTACTATCAGCAAAGTCGGCACGACGGTTGTTGGTGAAGTTCACCTCGCCCGTACCACCAATGGCAAGGAAATCAAAGAAGAGTCAGCACTTGCCCAACTACAGCCTTCGGGAGCATGGTTGTACACTTTGCTATTTCACAGAAATTGATACATTTATCATTTCAAATAGAGGCGCGTTTTGATGCTTGAATATACGGTAAAACCTGCAAATGAGGAGATTTTCCCCACGGACTCTGAGGCGAGGATTCATCGGCCATCACATGCTGACCATTGTGTCAGACATTTCCCTGTAGGAATTCATGCAGGCACAACCTCGACTGCGGTTGGTCTGCAAATAATATGCTATAACGCTGAATAGGGGCGTTCACCGTCCGCATAGAGCATGCGGACTTCGTACGCAATCGGCTGAAAAGTTGTATCTTTGCACACCAAATAACCAAGCGAAATGTTAGATAAATTAGAGGCTATATACGAACGGTATCAAGACGTTGAGCAGCAGATGAACGATCCGGCCGTTACGTCGGATATGAAGCGATACGTCAAACTGAGCAAGGATTATAAGGATTTGCAGCCCGTCGTGAAGGCCTATCACGACTACAAAGATTTGCTGGCCACTATTGCCGAATGCAAGGAGCTGCTGAGCAATGAGCGCGACGAGGAGTTACGCGAGATGGCCAAGGAAGAACTGACCGAAAGCCAAGGCCGAAAGGAGCAGATGGAGGAGGAAATACGCCTAATGCTCATCCCCAAAGACCCACAGGACAGCAAAAATGCGGTAGTGGAAATACGCGGCGGCACGGGCGGCGACGAAGCCTGCCTGTTTGCTGGCGACCTGTTCCGCATGTACACACGCTATTGCGAGAAGATGCACTGGCACGTGGATGTAGTGGATTACAACGAAGGAACGGCCGGCGGATACAAAGACATCACATTCAACGTGAGTGGCGAAGGAGTGTACGGTCGGTTGAAATACGAGAGCGGTGTGCACCGCGTGCAGCGCGTGCCAGCCACCGAAACGCAGGGGCGCGTCCACACGTCGGCTGCTGGCGTGGTGGTGCTACCCGAAGCCGAGGAATTTGACGTGGAGCTAAACATGGCCGATGTCCGGAAGGATACGTTCTGTGCCAGTGGCCCAGGCGGACAGTGCGTCAACACGACCTACAGCGCCGTGCGCCTCACCCACATTCCGACAGGTATTGTGGTCTCCTGTCAGGACCAGAAATCGCAGATAAAGAACCTCGAAAAAGCGCTTGTTGTGCTCCGCACTCGACTCTACGAGCGCGAGTACAACAAGTACATGGAGGAGATGTCGTCGAAGCGTAAGACCATGGTGGCCACTGGCGACCGCAGCGAGAAGGTGCGCACCTACAACTATCCGCAGAGCCGCGTTACGGACCACCGCATTGGCTACACGATGTACAACCTGTCGGCCTTCATGGACGGCGAGATTGACGACGTGATTGATGCCCTGCAGTTGGCTGAGAACGCCGAACGGCTGAAGGAGGCGGTGGGCTAAAACCGACACATCGTCGCGCCGACCGAAAGCGCTTTTGCCGCACGGACAGTCGGATCCATGCTGACAACGAGACTCAATCATTAGGAAAACACCCACACAGAATTGGATTACGAACGCCCTCTCGCCAAATGCTCGGAGGGTGTTGGCTTTCCGACCCGCCCCCACATGAAGCGCTACGCACTGATAGGTAAAGAGCTGTCGCACTCCCTTTCGCAGCAGTATTTCCAGCAGCGGCACACCGACGGCTCATGCACCTACGAACTGCTGTCGGCCCACGAGCAGGCCAGCCGACCAGAGGACTTTGCCGCTTGGCTGCACCTCCAGTTGCAGAGCCGCCATCTGGTAGGATTCAATGTCACCACCCCCTTCAAACAGTGGAGCTACGCGCTGGTGGGCGAGGCCGATTCCGCTTGCCAAGCCATTGGAGCCACCAACTGTGTACGGGTGGAGTGGATGTCGTCGACGCACTACCGCCTCATCGGTACCAACACCGACGCACCCGCCTTTGCCCAGTGCATCACTCCCCACTTGACCGCCGACCTCACCGAGGCACTCATTCTCGGCAGCGGTGGCGCGGCGCAGGCAGTAGCCTACGCGCTGCGACAGCTCGGCGTTAGCCCCTTCATTGTCAGCCGCTCGCCGCGGAGCAGTGCCATCGACTACGCCGAAGCCTGCCGCCTCTCGGGCTGCATCCGCCTCATCATCAACGCCACGCCCGTCGGCATGTCGCCCCACGTCGACCAGTCGCCCTGGCCGAACCCCAACCTGCTGACGGCCGCCCACATCTGCTATGACCTCATCTACAACCCCTCGCCCACCCAATTCCTGCGGCAGGCTGCCGCCCGCGGCGCCACTGCCCTCGATGGACTTGACATGCTCCGCGCACAAGCCGAGTTGAGCTACCGCTTCTGGGGACTGTAATCCCCCTCACTGCGCACTGCTTCAATGCGGTGCGCCCAAGTCTCCCGTACCATTCTCTACGCCATAACATCCGCATTACCAGACCATTTTTTCGTCACATACTGTGGCCGTCGACAGGACAGCCGACGACGACTTCGGGTGCCATTTGATGGGACACTCCCGATGGCTCTTTCCCAGGTCTCACCACCAGCGGAAAAGATAATGCGCATTATTCGGAGTACATAATGCGTATTATTGGGGGCAGACAATGCACATTATGGTGCATCCACTTCCGCATCACGATGTATTTTCTGCGGAATAAGCCGAGTATAACCGGCGACAAAGCATCACCAAATGCCGCACAAAGTACGCAGTGCAGAATGCTGATTTTTGGCATAGTAAAACTTCCGAAGACGTATGCGCGCATGCGGCTTCGATGCCTAAGCTGATGAAGGAAAGTGCATACAAAAATGGCGAACAACCACCCCCTTCGTCGGGTGACCGACCGCCTGATTATCTACAAAACCAATGCTGCTAAAAAACACTGGCAGAGGATACCGAAAAGCTAATCGCGACGGAAAATATCGCGCGTGTAGACCTTGTGGCGCACATCGTCTAGCACGCTGTCATAGCGGTTGGCTATGATGGCCTGCGACAGCTGCTTGAAGCGCACTATGTCGTTCACCACTTCCGAACCAAAGAAAGTGGAGCCGTCCTCCAGCGTGGGCTCGTAAATCACCACGCGGGCTCCCTTTGCCTTGATGCGCTTCATCACGCCTTGGATGCTGCTTTGGCGGAAGTTGTCGGAGTTGCTCTTCATCGTCAGCCGGTAGACGCCGATGATGCACTCGCGCTCGCTCTCAGATGAGAATTGGCCCTGACTGTAATAGTCGTAGTAGCCCGCCATGGATAGCACCTGATTGGCGATGAAGTCCTTGCGGGTGCGGTTACTCTCAACAATGGCGCTTATCATGTTCTGCGGCACATCCTCGTAATTGGCCAAAAGTTGCTTCGTATCCTTGGGCAAACAGTAGCCTCCGTAGCCGAAGCTGGGGTTGTTGTAATGGGTTCCGATGCGTGGGTCGAGACACACACCCTCAATGATTTGCTGCGTATTCAGACCCTTGAGTTCGGCATAGGTGTCCAGCTCGTTGAAGTAAGAGACGCGCAGTGCCAAGTAGGTGTTGGCAAACAGCTTGACGGCCTCCGCCTCAGTACTGCCCATGTAGAGCACGGGCACCTCCTTCTTGATGGCACCGTCCTTGATGAGGTCGGCAAAACGGCGTGCCTGAACGGCCAGAAACTCATCATTCTGATCGTAGCCCACAATGATGCGGCTCGGGTAGAGATTGTCGTAGAGCGCTTTGCTTTCGCGTAGAAACTCGGGGGCAAAGATGATGCGGGGGCGCTGCCCAAAAGGCGTGGTGAACTTTTGACGCACGCTTTCGGTGTAGCCCACGGGAATGGTACTCTTAATCACCATCACCGCTTCGGGGTTCACCTGCAGCACCTTCTCTATCACGTCTTCCACGGCACTGGTGTCGAAAAAGTTCTTGACGCTGTCGTAATTGGTCGGCGCGGCAATCACCACAAAATCCGCATCACGGTAGCCCTCAGCGTGGTTCAGCGTTGCGCGCAGCGAAAGCGGCTTGGTGCGCAAATACTCCTCAATGTAATCATCTTGAATGGGCGACTGACGGTTGTTCACCATATCGACACGCTCTTTCACGATGTCGACAGCCTCCACGTCGTTGTGCTGCGCCAAGAGCGTAGCGATACTGAGGCCGACGTAGCCTGTTCCTGCCACAGATATTTTCATTTCAACATGCCTTTCTTCTCAAGAATCAAGATGCAAAAGTACACAAAATAATCATCATAACACGCATTACGCCCCACATCTGTACGCAAAAAGCGCATTCGAGATGAATATCGCCGCTTCGCAACGTCGGCATCGTCAGATGTCGGACGGCATATCATCGGATAGCTCGAAGGCGCCATCCGCAAAGAAATCGTCGCGGAAATTAATCAGATACAACCGATCTTTGGCACGGGTACACGCTGTGTAGAGCCAGCGGAGATACTCCCTATCCAGCATGTCGTCCGTCAGATAACCTTGGTCCACAAAGACCACGGGCCACTGACCGCCTTGAGTCTTGTGGCAGGTGAGCGAATAGGCGAACTTCACCTGCAACGCATTGAAATAGGCATCCTCGTACACCGCCGCCAGCCGCTCGGCCTGAGTGTGGAGATGCAAATAATCCTCCATGACGGAAGCAAATAAACGCTGTCCATCGGCCTGAGAAAGGGCTGGAGCCTCGGACATCAGCGTCTCGAGCAGCAATGTGCAGTCCAAGTTGGCCTCGTCAGGATAATCCACAAAGCGCAACGTTACCTGTGCAAAATGGAACCCGTATAATTCCTGCTGCCGCCTCACGGCAAGTACCTCTACAATGTCACCATTCGCAATGAAGCCCATAGCCGACGACGACTCCAACCAATGGTAATTGTTCTTCACCACCATCAGCAAATCGCCCGTACACAGCTCGCCCTCCTTGAAAAGAACACGGCTACGGATGGCCTGATTGAAGAGATTGGCACGCTTGTTGGAGCGGCACACCACCACCACACCTTGCTCGCCATGATGCGAATACTCGCTGTTCAGAGCCTCCTCTAAATCAGCACCAGGCAACCGCACCATGTCAGCCTTTCCTCGCACATCCATCAGAGGCAACTCCACCGAATAGGCACTGCGCGTTCGAACGATCTCGTTCCGCAACGTGGTTGCACAACGCAGAATGCCCGACTGGTTGCCCTGACGTACCACCTCCGTCAGTTCACTCTCCCGAATATGCAGCGGTGAAATAGCCTCCAACACATCAGCCTGCAGCGCTGGACTTTCCGCAGCCCCGACGGGTGGCAACTGCGCCCCATCACCAATGAGAAGCAGCCTGCAATGGTTGCCATCAAGCACATAATCAATCAAATCGTCCAGCAAATTCCGACCCGACCCCACATCATGATTGCGCCCAATCATAGACGCCTCATCCACAATAAACAGCGTGTAGGAAAACTTATTGGCAGCACGCACCGTATGCAGCATGCCGTCGCTGTCGGGAACCGTCGTGTAGATGCGCTTATGAATCGTGTACGCCTTCCTCCCCGAATAAGCCGAAAGCACCTTGGCCGCGCGACCAGTCGGAGCCATCAACTGTGTACGTATCTTCAGTTGAGGAGCCGACTTGATAAGAGCTGACACCAGCGATGTCTTGCCCGTACCGGCATACCCCTTGAGAACAAAAGCCGCGCACTCATCCTCATCGAAGAGAAAATTCACAATCTCACCACACGCACGCCGCTGGTCTGCCGTTGGCACATGCCCCAAATGAGAATAAATGAGGCTACAAACCCTGTCATGCTGCACAACGCTCAGCATTCCCGTAACGCATTATACTCATTTGTATTCGATTTCATCACCTTTCCCCGTCTTCTTTATCCTCTTTCCTCGCTGGATTTATCCCCTTTTTCTCTACGTTTTTCAACCTCTTTTATTTCCAACATCATCCACTTTATCATAGAAATACTCCACACACTCTCACATCTTTTTCCTCTTCCGGCTTCAACCATATTACGAAAAAGAGGAGACTGTAACACAGCCTCCTCTCCAACTCATCAATGAATATTATAAATACTTTCTCACCCTATTCTGCTGCCTCAACGGGCGTTGCTGCCACAGGATCCACGGGCGACACCGGCATTGCAGGCTCATTATTCTCAACAGAAACCTGCGTGGCGCGCTGCTCCGAACGCGGACGCGGAATGGTAGCCGTCGATATGATGCAGAGCACCATCAGCACGATAGCCAACGTCCATGTGGCCTTCTCAACGAAGTCTGTAGTCTTTCTTACACCCATGATTTGGTTCTGCGACGCAAAATTCGACGCCAATCCGCCGCCCTTCGACTTCTGAATCAGAACAACAAATGCCAGCAAGATGCAGACAATGATTATCAATATAACAAGAATTGTGTATAACATAGTCTCCCTACTTTTGATTATCTATCTTCTTCTCTAATTCTTCTAAACGGGTTGCAAAGATACTACTTTTCTCTGGATTTTTCTCTATGATTTTCCTATATACTTCGGCAGCTTGCTGATACTTGCCCTGCTTCTCCAATATAACGGCAAAAGTTTCAGTTTCTAAAGGCGAATGCTGCTTGAGACTTTTTTTGTCGGTCTCAGCTGGTGCAACATAATCTCCTCCACCTTTCTCCGAACCTCGATTTCCCGTTACATCCAAAAATTGCGAGAGAATAACACTCTTAGGTGCGGTCTTGAAAGAAACCTCCTGGTATGCATTAATTTCCTTCATTATATCATAGCCTTCTCCACCCTCGCTTGCAAAGGAATCGTTCTTATGCTGTTCAATTTGAAATCTCGTCTCGGTGGCCAAAGCATCCATCGCCTTTATAGGCTGCGTCTGGTTCAGATGCTGTGTCAACAAAGAACGGTCTGGCACATACAGGGCAACTCGCGGATAATACCGCTCTTTCCACTGCTGAATACCCGCAGCCTTATCGCTCAGCAAGTCCAAGAGTTGTAGCAACGAACAATACGGATACTCCTTCTTGGTATCCATTATGGTTCGCTTTTCTTCTACGGAATATTCCCACGGATTACTCAGCTTCTTGCTAAACAACTGCTTATCCATACTGCATTCTTGCAACCTTTGCCGTGCAATTTAGGTGCAAAAGTACAAAAAAATCAGCAAATGTGCCGATTCCGTACAACACGAAGCCTCAATATTACGTTTTATCTTGCAGCAATGGACAGCGTGTCATCCTGTGGACGGGCTCCTTTTTGCAGCCTGTAGGTGATGTCAACCAGCGTGCCATCCTCATCTATGCGGTAGAGCCGTTGGTTGGTGGTCGGTGTCGATAACGGGCCCAAATCTTTGACATAAGGGCCCAACTTCACGTAATTCCACAACGATGCATCCCAACACTGGGGCAACTGAGGCTGACCCGAATACCAAGCCAGCCTGAGACCAGAATTGTTGCCCTTTACGTATGCAGCCATGCGATGCAGCATTTCGGGGTCATTGTCTCCTCCCATGAAGCACAAACAGGTAACCTGTCCTTCATATCGATGCAACAAGCCATCAACCAAATCGGTTGTTAGCTCTAACCCCACATCGCCCCACAGGTGCTGACTATGACAACCCGTGCACCGAATGGGGCACAGCGACAGGCTCATCGCCAGCGTTACCTCGTCGGGCACCTCCGCAAATACCACATCGTAATCAGCCACCTTCAGCATCGCCCATCGTCTTTTTCTGCAGCAGGTTTTTCCTACACCTTATATTATTATATACGTCATACGTCTTACAGTCGCACTACAGCTTTGCGCACTTCGGCGTTCGAATCTGCCTCCGACAGCAGCACACTGCGCCTATCTGCCATGGGGTTATCTGGCATAGAATCCGTTCCATCCATCATCTGCAACTTTTCTACACGCTCCGCGTTGTCCTCCCACCGCGCATAGAACCGTCTGGCGGCCTCCTTCTGACGCGCCTGAGAAAAATTGCTAATACGCTTCATGTAGCCTATGATGCGCGTCATATAATCCAGATTCGTGCTGTGGCAATGCGGACATTCATGCAAGTACCGTTTGTCTATATGACCACAGTCGTTGCATATCGTATTCGGTATATTAAATGTAAAATAGTTACATCCTTCCTGAGCCGCCACACGCAACAGTTGTCGGTACTGCTCTTTCGAAAGATGCTCTTCCAGGTTGAGGTGCAGAGCGGAGCCTCCAGTGAGATGTTCCACATAGTGCCGTCCATGCAGTCGGAACTTGTCCAACACATTCAGCGTCTTGTCCTCCACAATATAGAAATAACTGTTGTAGCAGTCGCGTGGCACCTGATATCCATCCTCCCTATCCCACTTGGCATGCTTCACACCCACATTCTCAGCAGGAATCATTTCGCAGTTGAACATCACGTCCTTCGTACGATACTTCTTGTTATAACGCTCTATCAACCCCAGCACATCTTGCACAAACCGTCTGTACTCTGCATTGTCGTCAATAGTAATACCCAAGAATTCAGCAGCCTCAACAAGTCCGTTGACACCAATAGTCAGATACTGCCGTCCCAAGTTGATATAGCCAGCACTGAACAAAGGTAGCATTCCCTTCTGATAGAACTGCTTCAAATTCTCATTGTATGCCAACTGCACCTTGTGCACAAGGTCCACTATCTCTTCCAGATAACTCATGTATGACAGACCTCCCTTCACTGCATACTGCACGCATCGGTTGAGGTTAATCGTCAACACACTCTTGCTGCCCGTACTGACACCGCCTGCTCCCAATGTGTAGCTGAACCCGTTATCCTGTATCTCGTTGCGCAAACGACAGCACGACGACAGGCTATCCGCATTATCGCTCATGTAGGTAAAGAATGAGTGCCCTTCGGCATACATCTCAGCCGTAAAATCACCCCACTCGCTGTCCTGCACATCACCATCCTTGCACAGCAGAGCCATCGTTTCTACTGGGAAGGTCAGCGGAGCCTTAGTCCGCTCCTTATTAAACCACTTCATGAAACGCTTCTGAAGCCAACTCAACGACTCCCAACGCGGACGGCTACCATCTGGAAACACAAATTCTCCGAAGAGGCTCTCGAAGTAAGGACGGTCATAGTAGCTGATATTCCAGAACACAGCCTGGAAGTTGCGAGCACCTGTAGGCTGGTTGATGGAATAGACTATTTGTTCAAAGCAGTCGCAGACAATCTTATCTATCGTCCTCTTCCGCACCGACATATCCACCACCTCTTCCGCATGGCGGAAATAATCATCTCCGTATTCCTTGCGCACAAAATAGTCAAGGTACATCAAAAACTCGGGCGTGGCGCATGCCCCACTAAGCATACTGCTCACAATAAATACCATGTTGATGAAACCACCGCAGAACGACTTGAGATTGGTCGGTGCTGTCGAGTTGCCACCTATGGCTTTCGTACCAGCAAGCAGCCATGGATACATAGTAATGCTGGCGCAATAGTTCGCCAAACTGGTCTCATCATTCTTGTAGATAAAGTGCTGCCCGAGCAAGCGCAGATACTTATCCGAAAGTTCCTTCCCGTACATATCCTTCAGCCGGTCGGTCAGCAGGCGACGGTTCAGGCGTATAAAGTTCGGTTTTGGCAATTCTCCAATCAGCGTAGCAATGTTCTTCTGCTCCACATTGGCATTCGCATCGTACTTGCTACCCGTGGCCGCATTGGCTGCATTGCAGTAGTCCATCAAGAACGTCAACTTGTCCAGCACCTCACGGTCTTCGGTATGCTGCTGTCGGTACAGCATAAAGCTCTTCGCCACAGCGAAATACTGCTCCGCCATCAGCGCCACCTCCACTTGGTTCTGAATATCCTCTACACTCATACCATTGCCCACCTTCACCCGAGCAAGAATCGAGTTGAGGTCCTCCTCTGTAGCGAAAGCGCCCACACTCAAGAAGGCCTTTCTTATGGCGTTTTTAATCTTGTCAACGGAGAACGACTCACTGCTACCGTTGCGCTTGCTGATGCGTATTTCTGCACTACTCATGGTACTTACTAATTATACATATTATATTATATTATTCTCTTCCCATCCTGCTCACTTGCTCCACCCCACGCCCCCACATAACCCTCCCAACGACATCATCCATGTCGAACACCTCTTCCTTCGCACTGGTGTACCGAAAAGAACTCAACGCTTCTACAAAGACAACGGAAAGGAACACATACTTGCAGCATCATCCATACTGCCGACTTGTGCAATCAAAAAGACGAAGCTCATGCCCCTACTCCACCCGTCTCACAGTATAAATTCGTCTCACCACAAGTCCATGCGCTGTGCCCTAACCCTCGAAGGCTCCAAACGTACACTCACCAGACTGGCAGGTCTTCTGACTTACTCCTCCGAGCGACTTTACAAGAACCCCCTTTCCACTCTTTTCCCTCTCCATTTGGGTTTCTTTTCGCCAGCCTTCCCACACCACACTCGGTGCAGTGGCTTTTTTGGCGTTACTCTTTTGCCGCACGGCCTAACGGAGCTTACAGCAGCGGGACTGTCAAGGACTCTCACCTTGTTCCCTCTTAGCACCTTGGGACTCTTCCCTCCAGTGACCAATCTTGGTGCAAAGATACGCACAAATCCGTACACGGCTGCATCACCCACCTTGAAAGATATAAAGAGTTATGCACAGCACCTATGCGTAACTTCCTGCACTCCGATACGGATAAAAAAGAGAGGGACGGCCAAAGTAGCCATCCCTCTGAACATTCGTTGTTATACTCTGTTTCGCTTAGCGAACAATGAGTTTCTCAACCTTGCTGAACTTGTCGTTGGTGATGCGAACGAAGTAAGCACCCTTAGCGAGGTTCGACACATCGATAGTTGCAGTAGCATCAGCAGCCATCTTGTTGGTGGTGATGACGCGGCCGCTCATGTCAATGAGGCTGTAGTTCACAACGCCGTTAGCACCGTTGACGCTCAACTGCACCTGCGAAGTAGCAGGGTTGGGTTGCAGCGTAAGAGCAATAGCCGACGACTCGTCGATGGCGTTAGGTCCTGGACCTGGATTCTCAGACTGAACGAAGGTGCAACGGAGCGTATGCGAAGCGGTAATGTTCTCAAGGCTAATCAGGCCATATTCATCACCACCCGTAGCATGCTGCAAAGTATACTCAGCCGAGCTGCCGTCAACAAACACCTCATCGATTTCATAACCATCCTCAGGCATGATGTAGACGCTGATAGTACTACCTTCGTAAACGCTATCGGTCCTTTCGCAAAGAGTCTCGTAGCTGGGGCTCAAGAACTCACCACCTTCACCACACTGGAAGGTCAGTCCGTGCTTCGGGATGAACACAGCGGGTCCCACAATGAGGTCCATCATAGGACGAATGTTACCACGGTGGGTACCCATCCAAGTAACTGAACTACCATCTGCAGGAATAGGACGGTTCGGGTCAATCATGAGAATGCTATAGGGGTTGCCGTTGCCGAGCACACGAGCATACGACTTCATACCAGGTACAGTATCGAACCACACTGCGGTCGAGTCTTGTAGCTTGTAGTAAGCGTTGGTCGAGGCAGCAGGCAGGAAGTAACCATCTTCGGGCAGCATGTAACCCACACGGTAGGTGGTACGGGGCTGCAGCTGAACCTGGTTCGGGAACATGATGGTCATGGCCTTGTAGTTGCCAAGAGTTCTGTAGGTAAGAGTAGAAAGGGTGTCATTACTGAGGATGTCACCAGTAGCAACCTGGTACTCATCAACACCAGTCTCAAAGTATTTGAACTTAACGCTTGTGCCAGAAGAGGTCGCGTACACAGAGTCGTAGCTGAGCAGAGGAGTAATACGTGTTCCAACCTCCACCTCGTTCTGATAGGTAGAAGGAACAATGCGCATACCGCGGATTACCCAGCCCTCGGGAATTACATCACCAGTGGTGTAGGCTATCTGCATGCGGTAGCCCTGGCGGAAGCATCCAATGTTGTTTGCCTCGAACGACGTATAACCTTCGGTGGTGTAGCCGGAGAGGTAGTGTGAGAATTTACGCATGATGCCGTTGGTGTGGCTCCACACGCGAGTGTTAGGAGCAGTAGCAATCATGTTGTTGTTCACGTGGTAGCCGATAGTATCAAGAGTTGCACCATCGTTAGCGCTGGTGAGGTTGGTCGTACTCACATTCGTGAAGAAGTAGCCAGCCACATCGTTGCTGAGGTTGGTGGGCAGATAACCCTTAGTACCGCTTGCATAGGCCAAGCAGGTGTCATCCACGTCATAGCCCCAACCACGGAACCAGTTATGATAGCCAAACGGGTCAATATTGAGAGGCATCGTGCTGTCTGGGGCGAAAGGCAGAACCTTGCCAGCGCCGCTGTTAGCTATCTCAACGGGAGTGGTAGCATCCTCGTTGTAAGCATAAACCTTAGCCACGATGTTGTTCTGGGTATTAAGACCATTGTTAGTAACCCAGGAACGCCACACCACAGGCAGAGACATACCAGCAGGCATTTGCTGATAGAAACCTTCGAAGTAGTTCGGGTTAACCATCTTCAAGCGGTCTGCAGGAGTAGCCACAACCTTCACATCGTCAAGGAACCAGTAGTAGCCATACGCACCACCAGCGGGGTTATCACAGCTCCAACGAATACGAAGTTCCACACTGGAGTTGTGTGCCACTGTGCTGGGGAGAGTGGTGGTAAGATTAGAAAGCAGCGAACTACCTCCTGTTACGTCAACGCCACGGACATTGATTTCAACCGCTCTAAAAGCGGTGTCACCAGCCACCTTGTAGTCAATCCAGCAGTGGTCATTGTTGAAGCAACGGTAGTACTGATAAAAGGTAACATCAATACCTGCAACAGACGATGCGTTGATGGCGGGGAAAGCAATGAAAGCATTGAATGCACCCGTTGCACCCGTACCACCCCAACCTGCAATCTGGTCTTGCATGGTCATCACCATGATACCCTGCATAGCAGTCTCGCTGTCAAAACCATTCAACGACTTGAAGCCTTCAGTACTTGCTGAACCGAACGTAACAGGATAGTTACCCTGCGTACGCAGGTTCGAGCAGGTCGACGACAAAGTATCCTGGATGCGACGCCACTGTGAGTGGTAAGCCTGCTGGGTGTGCTGCGGAACGAGGTCACCATTGATATAGGTGCTGCCGTTAGAAATAGTACCAGTAGAATAGCCTGTACCATCAGTAGCAAAGGTGCAGGTCATGAGTTCACCAGCCTTTGAGAAGATCGTGCCCTTGTAACCAGCAGCCGAACCCTTCACTACATTGTTCGAGGGGCTAACAGCAGCATCGTACTGGGTTTTCGTGTTGCTGAGGGTTGCATCGGGCAACTTCACAGCATTTGTTTGGGCGGTGGCAATAGTTGCTCCCAGCGCCAAGCAAAGAACGGTCAATACTGTTTTTTTCATTGGTAATTGGGTTTTGATTAATAGTTTCCTTACTTTATCCAATTTTCTATTTTACTCATTCATTGTGCCAAATAAAGGCCTACTCCAAAATGTGCACTTGCATTTATCGGCTGCAAATATACACAAACCGCTCCACTCCCCAAACTTTTTTTGCATCTTTTATGTGTGCCCGCATCGTCATACAGTAGGGCATAAGCCCAATTTCAAAACTGCACGGAGGCAGACGTTCCACGCTGCATCCGTACGGCTCATTCGTATAATAAAGCAATCTTGCCGACGTTATGCCCCTATGTTTCACCAACAGAAAAGCACCATCCGTTGTCTCCAATCCCCATAAGTGTGCTCTGGGATAGCGTCCATCGCGCCATACATAATATAATAGGTGTGCTCCTGCTTCCCTCCCAGTTCCCTCACCCCATCACTGCATTCACAACAACGAATTTCTACAACATCATGCACCACATATCCTACCGACCCCTGATGCGCCTTTCCTGGCCAGTCATCATGAGTCTCGTGCTCCTTACAGCCGTTTCCTGTCATTCTGCAAAGCAAGCAGCCAGCACCTCCTCCAAACTGACGCGTCCTCCCATCGTGGAGGTGAGCCAACGTCAGCTGTCCGAGGAGGGGTTGCTCATTGAGGCCAAAATGCAGGAAGAAGCGGGCAACAAGAAAAAGGCCATGGAACTGCTGTCCCGATTGGCCGACAGTGCGCTGTATCCAGCGGTGGCACACTACGAGATGGCTCGCATTCTGGCCGCCAGCTACGAGCTGGATAGTGCGATGGTTCACGCCGAGAAAGCGGTTAAGGGCGATGGCAGCAATGTGTGGTACCGCAAACTGGCCGCCAACCTCTACAAGGCCACCCGCCAGCCTCGCAAAGAGATAGAGATGTGGGAGGCCATCGTCAAGATGAATCCCGACGTGCTGGAAAACTACTACGAACTTTCAAATAGCTACATCGATGCCAACGACATCGAGGGTGCTATCAAGGTGCTGAACCGCGTAGAGTCTATGATAGGCGTAACCGAGCCCATCTCTCTTCAGAAGAAAAAACTGTGGGAGCACGCAGGCGACAACAAGAAGGCGCTACGCGAAATGGAGGCGTTGGCAGCCGCCCTTCCCAACAACAAGAAGTACAATTCGCTTGTGGCCGAAAGCTACATGCAGGCAGGCAACTATGCCAAAGCCAAGCAGTGCTACGACCGCATTCTGGCCTCCGACCCCAACGACGAGTACGTACACCTCTCCCTTGCCCAATACTACAAAGAGACCCACAAGCCCGACCAAGCCTTCAATGAACTGATGATTGGCCTGCGCAATCCTAAATTAGACGACAACACGCGCATCAACCTATTAGCCAGTTTCTACGGAGACGACTTCTTCGGTACCAGTTCCAAATACGCCTACCCCCTTCTGGACAGCATCATGGCACACAGTGTCGACAGCCTTTCCTACGCTGCCCTCTACGGCGAGGTCTTGATGCGGCGCGAGCAGTATGCCGCTGCTGCGCATCAGTTTCAGCTCGCCTTGCTGCACGACAGTTCACGCTACGAGTTGTGGGAGTCTTTGCTTGTTTGCGAATCGGACGACTTGTCCAACCCCCAGGCCGTGCTGCACGATGCCGAGCGCGCCCTCGCCCTGTTCCCCCTACGTCAACTGCCCTACTTCATGAAAGGACTGACCCACTACCGCATGCAGAACTACCGCCAGGCTATCAATGCACTGAAGGGCTGCGAACGGCTTGGATTCAAAAAGGGCTATCTCGAGGCCGACACCTACGAGCTCGTTGCGGAGTGCTACCGACAGATTGATTCATTAGACATCACGTTCAGCTACTACGACAAGCTGCTTGCTCTGCGTCCCAACGATGCTGGCACGCTCAACAACTACGCCTACTTCTTAGCCGAAGCCGACCTCGAACTGGACAAAGCCGAAACCATGGCACGTCGCGCCGTGGAGCTGCAGCCCTCCGAAGCCACTGTACTTGACACCTACGCCTGGGTGCTCTTCAAACGAGGCAAGACCGACGAGGCGCGCCACTACATGCGCCAAGCGCTCGACAACGACAAGACGAACAGCGCTACCCTGCGCGAACATTGGGAGAAGATTAATCAATGAAACACGCCAAGTCCCTTTTCCCCACTCTCCTCGGTCTTCTGTTGCTGCTAACTGCGGCCGCATGCAAAGAGGCTCAGCACGTGGATGCTGTGCCACAAGTAGCCAAGCCCCTCACCCAGTTTACCGACACCGCCGACACTACCAAGGGCTACGAGTACATGCAGACCAACTTCACCTGCCAACTCAACGGCATACGCGCCTCGGGGCAGTTGCGCATCCACCGCGACAGCGTGATATGGGTCTCACTGACCAAGCTGGTGGAACTTGGGCGCGTCCGACTGACGCCCGACAGCTGCCGAGCCTACATCAAACTGACCAACCAGCACATCGCCTGTACCTACGACCAGCTACACAACGACCTACAACTCGACGTGGACTTTGCCACCGTGCAATCCGTTCTCACTGGAGGTGGCAGCCGCAAGGCGTTGCTGCTGGTCGACTACGACGACTTCGACACCATCGATGGCCACGAGCTTCCTCTCAGCCTCGACATCACCCTCAACGACCGCCGGTTCTATAACAATGTACACCTGAGCTACAGCCGTGTGGTCTTCGACCTTCCCCTCTCCTTCCCCTATGCCGTGCCACACGACACGCCTCTGCTGTGGCCTCCCGCCGCCCAATAGGAGATAACCGAGGCCGAGGCCCCCATTAACAAATTATAGCACACCATCTGCAACCCACCACACTGAACAGCCGTCTTCTTCTCGCGCAACCAACTATATGCACCAACTGCCATGAACCGACTCATCCACACCGCTACCTGTTTTCTACTCGTACTGTTTGCGAGTATCTGTACCCAAGCCCAAAACCATCTCTACACGGCCGACTCCGCCGCCATCGTGATGGATCGCTTCGTTACCCGTCAGAACCTTGACGCGTTTAAAGCTGACAGCATACTCTACATAGAGACCACCATCCTCAACAACGCGCAAGGCAAACGCGACACCCTGCGCATGCGGCGCTGGGCGGCAGCCCGCTCGTGCTACCGCACCGAAGTGTGGATTGACACTGTGCAACGCGTCGGCCTCTGCTCCGACGGACTGCACCACCGTGGTCTCAACGGCAAGACCCTCCGCTGGGACAGCATCAGCGCCGAGAAGTTCTACCACTACCATTCGGGTTACGATTTCCGTGGCCATCTCTACTACTGGAAAACATCTGGCTTAGAGATGGAGTACAAAGGGCTGTGGAATTGGCCTGGTGGGGGCAGAGCCCACCGTATATTTGTGCGCCAGCCAACCCGCTTCGACCGCAACTACCTCTTTGAGGAGGGGAGTGGTCTGCTGTTCTTCATTCAGGAACTACCCACACACAAGGAGGAGGTACAAGATAGTGTACACGCCGATTGGCGCGCCGTCAGAGAGTACGTGCCCGTAGGGGGCATGCTGTTGCCGTCCGTGGAAGAGTATCAGGCAGGCCTTATGCGCACCACCGTCATTCATTCCTATCGTTACCTCCCACTGAGGAAAGAAATCTTTGATTATCGGGTGCAGATACCATTAGACAGCCCCCTACCCACATCCAATCCCAACCAGCAATGAGCATCATAGACAATAGCGACGAGTACTACATGCAGCAGGCACTCGTCGAGGCACGCTACGCCCGCGACGAACAGGAAGTACCCGTCGGAGCAGTGGTGGTGTGCCACGACCGCATTGTGGCACGTGCCCACAACCGCACCGAGTGTCTGCACGACGTAACTGCCCATGCCGAGATGCAGGCCATCACCGCTGCTGCCGACGCCCTGGGGGGCAAGTATTTGGCCGATTGTACCCTGTACGTTACGTTGGAACCCTGCCCGATGTGCGCTGGTGCACTGGCCTGGAGCCAGATAGGCCGAGTGGTCTATGGTGCCAGCGACCCCAAGCGCGGCTTTGAGCGTTTCGGACGGGCCATGCTCCATCCCAAAACAGAAGTGGTCGGTGGCCTCTTGGCCGACACGTGCAGCCAACTACTGCTCGACTTCTTCGAGAGCCACAGGCTGGGCAGCAAACCCAAAGAACTATCATAGCACATTGTATACATAAACCAATAGCATATCGACACATGAAACCCACACTATTAGTACTGGCTGCCGGCATGGGCAGCCGCTATGGCGGCCTCAAGCAGATGGACGGCGTAGGCCCCCACGGTGAGATCATCATGGACTACTCCATTGAAGATGCCATCCGAGCCGGCTTCGGCAAGGTGGTCTTCGTTATTCGCCACAGCTTTGAGCAGAACTTCAAACAGCACATCAATGCAGACCATTTTGGCGGACGCATTGCAGTGGAATATGTCTACCAGGAGTTAGACAAGCTGCCTGCCGGCTTCCAAGTGCCAGAAGGTCGCGAGAAACCTTGGGGCACGAACCACGCCATCCTGATGGCCAAAGAGGTCATCCACGAGCCCTTCGCTATTATCAATGCCGACGACTTCTACGGCCGCGACGCTTTCATGGTTATGGCGCAGCATCTGCGCAGCCTTGAGCAGAGCGAAGGACGCTACTGCATGGTGGGCTACCGATTGGAGAACACGCTCAGCGAGAATGGCACAGTGAGCCGCGGCGTGTGCAGCACCGACGCGCAGGGCCTGCTCATCGGGCTCACCGAGCGCACCTCTATAGGACGCACGCCCAACGGCATCTGCTACAAAGAGGCCGACGGCACGATGCATCCCCTTGCAGCCGACACCACCGTCAGTATGAACCTTTTTGGCTTCACGCCCGACTACTTCCGCGAGAGCGAACGCCTCTTTGTCGACTTCCTGCGTGAGCACGGCCACGAGTTGAAGTCGGAATACTACATACCGTGGGCAGTGAACAGCCTCATTGACGAGGGCTACGCCACCATGCGCGTACTGCAGACCAGTGCACAGTGGTTTGGTGTTACCTACCAAGAGGACCGCCCCATGGTGGTGGAACGACTGCGTAAACTGCACGATGCAGGCGAATACTAACGGACGCACCTCATCCTGCACTCCCGACCCGTGCGCTCACCCACTCACGGCCGCTGCGCCGTGGGAGGATGAGCGCACGTGGCTTTTTGTGGAGCAGCACGCCAACGATGACCCCACCCGTCTGCTCCTCGGCAGCCATGCTGGGTTCGACCTGCGTTTTGCCGTCGCCCAAATAGAGGGGCGACAACGCATGCGCAGCAAATTGCCCACGCTGTCGACCGTGCCGCGCTTCGTTTTTCCTCCGAAACTCAACTGCGAGCAGTGCTCGTCCGAAGCCACGGCTGCCTACAAGGCCTCGCTACTGCCCATCGGGGGCTGCGTGGCCGACCTCACTGGCGGACTGGGCATCGACACGTACCACCTGGCTCGCCGCGCCTCCACCGCGTACTACTGCGAACTGAATTCCACACTGCACGACACGGCAGCCCACAACTTCGCCCTGCTTGGCCAGACCAATATCACCACCGCCTGCACGGACGGGTTGGCTTGGCTCAAGGCCAACGAGGCACAGCCCTTAGACATGATTTACGCCGACCCAGCGCGACGCGACGACCTCGGCCGGAGAGTCTACGCCATGGAGGCCTGCGAACCCAACTTGGTGCCCGAGCTGCCCTGGATGCTGCAGCGCGCTGCCTGCATCCTCATCAAGGCCTCGCCCATGGTCGACATTGCCGACCTGCTCGGTCGACTGCCCAGCGTGGCGGCCGTTCACATCCTCTCCGTCGGGGGGGAATGCAAAGAGGTGCTGCTGGAACTGCGCGCTGCAGCCGAGGAGCCCCAGTTGCACATCGTGGGGCTGATGCCCGATGGAGGCATTCGCTTCCACCTCACCACCACGCGTCAGGCCGAGGCGCAGGCCGAAGTGCGCTTTGCGGCCTCCGTGAGCCGCTACCTCTACCTGCCCGACGCAGCACTGCTCAAGGGGGGCGTTTTTCGCAGCCTCAGCGCATGGTACGGCGTAGAGAAATTAGACCGCAACACCCACCTCTACACCGCCCCACACCACGTGGCCGACTTTCCTGGCCGCTGTCTGGAGGTGGTAGAAACCGTGGCGCTGCACGCCAAGACGCTGCGCACGCTCCTCCCCGAGGGACAAGCCCATGTGCTGAGCCACAACTACCCCGTGGGCGCCGACGCGCTGCGCCACCAACTGCGCCTGCGCGAGGGGGGCGACCTCTACGTGGTAGCCACCACCCTGTCCGGCCGTAAGGTGGGGCTGCTCTGCCGCCGCAAGTAACCAAGCCTTTCATTGAAAAGAGAAAGAGAGCAGATTCTTCAATCTGCTCTCTTTTGGTGCCCAGGACAGGACTTGAACCTGCACTCCTCTCGAAATACGCACCTGAAACGTACGCGTCTACCAATTCCGCCACCTGGGCTCATCCTCTTCAGTGTCCAGAACAAGACTTGAACTTGCACGCCTCGCGGCACTACCCCCTCAAAGTAGCGTGTCTACCAATTCCACCACCTGGACATTAGAGTTTCCACTCTCGGAAAGCGGATGCAAAGGTACTACAATTTGCGGGACTGACCAAATTTATTTCACTCATTTCTGCTTTCACTGCAGCAACGACATCGCATTCAGCGCTCTGAACCTTATCTTTGTTCGGGCACAAGTGCGCATTCCATAGCGGCATTTTTCGGCTGCCCGACTTGGGCTGACGACATTTTCCTCAACGAATGGGCAACAGTTTGCATAACGCCATAAGACACTGAAAAGCAGCCTTTATAAGATCTTCTCCTTGAAAAAATGGCCTCATGTCGGAGAAAGTGCGTACCTTTGCACCACTGTAGCATGCCAAAGCAGCTACGGCGCAGTGCACGAAGCGGAACTGAAGAGCAGGATGAAGCGTTGCGCCAACAGGGACTGGGAGTTTTCTCCAATGATACAGCCATAACGCGTGAGAGGCTCGGTGCCGTACGGCATCGAGCCTCTTGCAGTACAGTCCCCACCCTGCCATACCTCTACATCGCTACGCCACACGCTGTTGTGCCGCCCCAATGCCGTACAGCACCTGCCCCTCATGCCGTGGGATGTGGTAGCTGGTGTCGTACGGCATCGAGCCTCGGAGCCAACGGCAGAATACAATAATTTGCGTACCTTTGCAGCCTCGCATCGACGGACGAGCTGCGCACCATGCTGCACCGTCGTGCTGACAGTCAAACCACAAAGGCATGCACACCGCAAAGCACCGACACGCCAACCGCACCTCGATAGCCGCCATTCTGATGCTGGCAGCCGTCGGCGTGCTACTCATGATGCCAGTGGTGCACATCCACGAGTTGCCCAGCGTGCAGGAGCACACCGAATGTTCCAGTTGCTGCCACGAGCACAGCGGCCACATGGGCAACGGGCTGCACCACAACGGCGACTGCCCCTTGTGCCAGGTGTGGTGGACCGTCTACCTGCCCTCCGCCCCAGTCGAGGCAGAGGGGGCACTCTGCGCCGAGGCGCACTTCATCAGCCGCCCCATCGCGCTGCTGACGACCTGCGCTGCAGACGCTCACGCACCCCGTGCACCGCCCTGCCTGCTCTGATTTCCCCTCGCCATATGGCCTCACCCTCCTGCTGAAGCAACCGCACATCAGATAGGGGGGCTCAACGCGTTGTGCCTGCGCACCGCCGTCGGCATCCGCACGGCAGCATCCCACCACGGACTGCGTCCGAAGGGGTTCCTGCCGTGCCGCACAGCTCAACCATTTCAAACCAAACCAACACATACAAGCATACACATGAAAACAACACACACCAATATACCATATCTCGCGGCCGCGCTGCTGCTGGCCCTGATGCCAGCCGTCGGCAGGACGCAGCAGCCCCACGAAAAGCACGACAGCCTATATCGTTCCACCCTGCACGAGGTGCACATCAGCGGCCCGACCGGCGAGACCACCACTGCCCACACCCCAATGGCAGTCTCCACCGTGGACGGCCTCACACTGCGGCAGACCGCAGCCACCAACCTCATCGACGCGCTGAGCCACCAGCCTGGCGTAGCGCAAATAGCCACCGGCACTGGTATTTCCAAGCCCGTCATCCGCGGTCTGAGCCACAACCGCATCGTCGTAGTGAGCGACAACGTACGGCAGGAGGGTCAACAGTGGGGCGATGAGCACGGAGTGGAGCTGGACGAAGCCGACGTGTCGGCAGTGGAAATCATCAAAGGCCCCGCCTCGCTGATGTACGGGTCGGACGCCATGGGGGGCGTCATCGTGCTGCGGCCAGCCTCCCCCCTGCCCGATGGGGAACTGCGGCTCAACGCCGGAGGGGAGTACCAGAGTGTCAACGGGCTGTGGGGGGGGCACGCCACCCTGAGCGGAGCCCAACGGGGCTTCTTCTACCGCGCCCACTACGGCGAGCAGGCTGCCCACGCCTACCGCAACCATGCCGACGGCTACGTGCCTGGTTCGCAGTTGGCTCGGCGCACCCTCTCGGCCGAGTTGGGACGCCGATTTGACAGGGGGCAGAGCCGCCTCAGCTTCTCGCACTACCACTTGGTGCCTGGCATCGTGGAGGGCGAACGCGACAGCACCGACGGCAGCCTTGTGCTCACCACCGACCCCAAGCGCTACGCCGCCGAATTGCCCTTCCAGGTGGTGAACCACAACAAACTCACTTGGGACAACCAGCTGCACCTCGGCACGGGCACCCTGCTCGCCACGCTGAGCCTGCAGCAGAACGACCGTAGGGAATATGAAGACGAGGAGGATGAATACGAACTCGGTATGCGGCTGCACACGGCGCAGCTCACCACCTCGTGGCAACAACAACTGCACGACTTCCGCTACAACACGGGGCTGGCACTCATGGCGCAGAAGATGGGCAACCACGGCGAGGAGACACTGCTGCCCGACTACAGGCAGGCCGACGGAGGCCTGTTTGCCACAGCCGAGTACACTGCACGCCGGTGGGACATTGTGGGAGGGCTGCGCGCCGACATGCGCCACCTCGTGGTGGAAGACGACGTGCTGCACTACGGCAACGTCAGCGGCAGCATCGGCACCGTGTGCCACCTGTCGCCCCACTGGCAGAGCAGGCTCAATGTGGCCCGAGCCTTCCGCGCCCCGTCGGTCTACGAACTAACCTGCGACGGAGTGCACGAGGGCACAGGTCGCTACGAAATAGGCAACTCGGCACTCGCCTCTGAGCACAGCTTGCAAGCCGACTGGGGCACCGAGTACCACAGCCAACGACTCAGCGTGCAAATTGCCCTGTTTGCCTCCTACATAGACAACTACATCTACCTGCAACGGCTACCGACCGACATAGAACCCTCGCTGCCCACCTTTGGCTATACCCAAGGCGACGCACGCCTCATAGGAGGCGAAGCCGCCGCCGAGTGGCACCCCTCCGACCACTGGACCGTAGGAGCTACCGCCTCACTCCTTGACGCACAGCAGCGGCATCAGCCCGACGAGGCACGCTATCTGCCTTTCATTCCGCCCGCACAGACCTCGGCACGGGTGGCCTACCGCCTGCCGTCGATAGGTCGGCTGCTGGGAACTACACGTATCGAACTGAACTGCGAACACCACTTTGCCCAACGCCACTGCCACACCGCCAACGCCACCGAGACCCCCACTCCGGCCTACACCCTAATAGGAATAGCATGCCACACCTCCCTCCTCATCCGCGGTAGCAAGGCGGCCGAACTGACCGTAGCCATCAACAACTTGACCGACTGCGCCTATCAGGACCATCTGAGCCGACTGAAGTATGCCGGCATCAACCCCCTAACCCACGCCACTGGCGTGTGCAACCCTGGGCGCAACATCGTGGTGCGGCTGCACGTACCACTGTCGCTCAGCCGCGCGGCGCAGCCCTGAGCCGCCAGCCCTCGACACCCCCACACCCCTACAAGCAGAGAGCCCTGCCTTCCCCAGTTGGGGAAGGCAGGGCTCTCTGCTTATCGCGCTCCGCACCTACAGGGCGCGGCTCGGTGGCCTACTCTTCATCCTCTTCCTCCTCGTCGTCGGCCATGTTCGGGTCTTGCTTCAGATTGTCGATGCGCATGAGGAAATTGGGCACCTCCGTACGGCTTGTGCCTATACGGTAACGGTAATCGCCGAAGGCACCCTTGCCCGACACCTGCCGCGCATCGGGAGGCAAGGCCTTTATCATGTCGACCCACTCGCCGGCGCTGCTCTGGATGGTCATCTGCTGACTGTTGAACTCATAGCAGAAGTAGTACCAATGGTCGGTCGCAGCCTGCAGGTAGAGCACCAGATAGAGCCCGTTGCCACGATGGTAGAACTGGGCCTTGACCCTCACAGCCAAATGAACCTGCTTCTTGCCCACAGCGGCCAGACCGGCCACCCCGTTGTAGTAGTAACCCAACACAGGCGAGTACTTCCAGTTAATGCCTTCGAGGAGAAGCGTGCTCTCGAAGTCGCGCGGTATCTTTTCATAGAAGCCAGTGCTCACATAGGTGGTGTAGGCAGTGGCACCTGCATCGGGGCCGAGGTAGTGCATCATAGCACGACGCACCACATCGTTGTCGGGGCTGGAGGGTGCCAGCCGCAGGTCTTCGGTCAGCAGATTGGTCATGGCACCGAGCACCTTCTCATCGATGGGGAAGGTGAAGCCGAGCACCGTCTTCAGCTCGGTAGCCTCAGGCTCCTTGCTGCTCACTTCGGCAGTGCCGTAGGAGAAGAGGCGCACATGGTTCTGCTTCACTTGGAAGTTGATGGGACCTTCGCCCTCGACGGAGCAGCTGCGTGTGTCGAGAGCCAGGTAGGGGCTGACCACCTCGTCGGGGTTCTCCAGTTTGGCAGCCGAGGCTATCATGTAGCGTCCCTCTTTGCTATCATAAGTGAGCAGACCGTGGGCCGTCATGAGTTCATTGTCGGCGGCGCGGTCGTTGGTGAGGAAAGCTGGGGTAGGCTGTAGTGCCTTGGTGCGGTCGAGCAGGATGGAGGCCGTGATGCGGTTGCCCCGCCAGTCGGTGGGTATCTCGGGCACCACCACACGGATTTGACGCGGATTAAGGTAGGAGGCATAGGCCAGCAGACCCAGTTTCTCGGTGGGTGCACACTTGTGAAGCAAGCGCACACCGCCTTCGAAGTAGTAGTACTGGCTGTCGGCTTCGACGCGCACGCTGCCAGCGAAGCCGAAGGCGCTGTTGAGGGTAAAGCCCACACTGTCGCTGATAAAGCCGCGACCGACCGTACGCCCTTTGGCATCGGGTGCCACCTCGCTGAGGTAGATGCGCTGCTTCTTGTCGTCCTCGTCCACATAGTCTATGTTCCCCTTGGCCGAATACTTTCGGGCACCGTCGACCAGCACGTCGGCATCGTAGATGAGGTGGTAGCGGTTGTCGGCCGAAGCCAAAAGCTGGGCATGCTTAAGCAGGTCCATGCTGCCACCCGCACGCACATGCACCGTATCGGCTGCAGGAGCCACCACTGCGTCGGCCGTACGCACAAGGAATACGCCTCGGCAGGAGAGCTGCCCCGCATTGTAGCGATAGGAGGCGCGCGTCGACCGGAACGTGAGGCTATCACGCTTGGGGTCGGTACTGACAAAGCGTGCGCCAGGCATCTCCTTGCGTTCCACCCGTTCACGCACAGTCAAGCCCTCCATACCGCCTGAGCCTTCGCTCTTGCTGTTGATCAGGTCGAGCTCCTTACGGTCTATCTCCCAGCCAAACTTGTCCACGTAGGCTGCGTAGGAGAGCAACGGCAGCAGGGTGCGTTGCATGTCAGCATTGGCTGTGAACTCAGCACGGCGCTTGTCGTAGTCCACATGTGAGCGCATGTTGGTGGCGTAGAAAGCCACATTATTATACACATCGCTGCGCAGGGTGAAAGCGCTCACTTGCGCATCCATCTGTCTGGAGTGCAAGTCGAAGCGGTCCGATTCCACAGTGCCTTCGCCGATGGTTACGGCCCCTTCTCCCAAAGCACCCTGGGGACGCAGCACTACATTGCCAGCCAAGAGGGCGTCGCCCCGATACATGGTGAACGGACGGCCGTTGCGCAGCTGCTGTACGCGCATAGAGTCGGCATAGGGGAACCAGCGCACCACAGCACGACCGTTGTGCACGTCGGGGAAGCCGCCTTGCTCTCGCACGAGCAAGGTGTCGGTGAAGCCGCTTGCAGAGTCGGGGGTGAAGAGGATGCTCTTGGAGGCCATCTGCGAAGTGAGGTATTCCAGTTTGCCCGCCCCGCGCAAGCCCTGATAGCTGAGGTCAATGAGGTTGGTGAAGTGGCCTTTGCCACCATAGCAGTCGTAGCCCTGCTTCGGCGTCTTGGTGGTGAATCCTAAAGAGTAGTCGCGCTGCACCCGCAAGGGTTCTGTTATGTCGGGAAAGATGCCACCCGAGGTGAGTACACCGCCAAACATAAGACTGTCGGTGGCGAAGTCCACCATGTTGCGTATCTCGAAAGGATGGAGGGTGTAGTAGAACTTGTCACGGCGGTAAGTGCCACCGTGTATGTCCTTGCGGTCGTAATAGACAAAGCTGTTCTCTATGCTGTTGAAGATGGGGTAGTCTTTGGTCTTACGGAGACCACTGTGGTTGCTCGAGTCGTCAATCTGCAGGTAGCCTTTGAGGTTGTAGAGTGGGGTGTAGACTATGTGGTCTTCCTGCGGATTGTTGAATTGGGTTACGTAGAACATCATGGAGTCCACCTGGGGCAGGTCAAGGCGGAAGGCCGAGTAGCGAAACGAGGCACCAGATACGAAGAGGACGAATCGACCCGCATCGATGCGACCTGAGAAGTCGATGTCGCGATTCTTCTTTACCACCAGGTTACCGCCCCGAGGGTAGATGGCCACCTGCTGGCTGTCGCTCACCACAAAGCGTTTGACACCGGCCATCTGCAGGTTGCCCGACGATAGGTCGAGACGGGCGTTGCCCTTGGTGGAGGCCGATTCGAGGACTATGGCATCGTAGTTGGCATCGGGGCTCTTGGTGAAGGCTTCGTGGTAGTCTATGAGCTTGTCCTTCACATAGACGCGGCTGTTGGCTTCGTTGTAGGCCACTAAGCCCGAACGGGCAAGCGTATGCACCATCGACTTGGCTTGCATGATGTCGAGATGCAGGAATTGGGCAAACTCGTCGACATAGAATTCATAGGCCATGCCGAGGCTCTTGATGTAGGCATAGACGCGCTCCACCGGGTTCACATCCTCGATGCCCTGCAGTTCGCGGAACTTGCGCTCGGAGTAGTAGCTGTTCGACTCGAAGGTGGAGAATGACTGGTCGCCTGATTGACCAAGCATAGAGAAGTCGAGCACATCGGCATCCATGCGCCACACCATGGACTCACAGTACATGTCGAGCTGGTGATAACTATTGGTGTAGGGGCTGTAGTAGTTGCGCTTGGAGTCATTGACGAGCACGAGCTGCTTGGAGCCCACAAGGTAGCGTGCCAAAATACCATTATTATATATAGAATCGTCGCCCACATAGAGCCGCACCGAGGCCTGTTCGCTGACGATGCGGTCGTGGGTGATAGTGAACTTGGTGGAGGTGAGCGTGGCAAAGCGTTTCCCATCGCGGTAGAAGATGATGGTGGCGGGGTTCTTGGTGTCGGAGGTGATGAATTTGCCGCCGTTCATCATGAAGCTACCGCTGTAGTCCACACCAGGCAGGATGTCCTTCAATCGGAAGTCTTTTTGGTAGGAACGGAATTTGGGATAGGTGTACTTGTCCGGCTCCATCTTGGCGGAGAGTTGTTCCTCTACACGTCCCATGATGGGTGTGGTGAAGTAGTTGCTGTTGGTAAACATGACTGAGTCGGCCGCAAACTTGGCGAACTTGGTGATGGCCTCGTAGCGGCTCAGTTGAGCCCAACAGGCAGTAGTGGGTATGCCGGTGCGGTCCCAGTTAATGCGACCTCCCTGTCCCACCCAGCGGCTATCAAAATAGTAGTAGCGACCAGTGGTGCCATATATGGTGCCGTTGTCCTTATCACTGGCGTAGTACAGCTCCATGGGGGTGGCGAAGTCTATCACTATCTGCTGTCCTTCCAGCCTCAGGGTGAAAGGTGCTGTGGGCTGTGCCTGCCAGGTGGCGGCTCGCGAGGCACCGAGGGTGCGGCTGGTAAGGAAGCCGTCGGTGAAGGCCACAAAGTCGTTCAGATCTTTCGTCTTGCGCCCTTTGGATTGGAGAAAGAGGACGGCTTCAAGCCAGCGGCCGAAGTTGTCTGTCTGCCCCTGCATAGTGGCAAAGCGGGTGAGCTGCTCCACGTAGTTATAGGCATCGGGCAAGGGGCGCATCTTCTGCTGCAGCAGCCCGTTGGCCGAACTAAGTATCTGCTCCTGCCGCTGGGCGCTCATGCCCACATAGGCCTTGGCAAAGCGCTCCACCAGTGCCGCGTTGGCTTTCTGCTTATCCTTGTCGGAAGTGGCAGCATTGAGATAGTCCAGCATCTGAGCCATGAAAGTGGGTGCGTCGAAATGAGTTACACGAGTCTTCTGCGCCGATGCCGACAGGCCAAGGCTTATCAGTGCCACAAGGGCGAACGCAAAGAAGGGGAACCGGAGGCTGCCACGGGGGACAGCGGCGTGTGTGTGCTTCATGATGTGATGATAATGTCTGCGGTTGGTAACGGGCATTCGTTCTCCTTAGTACACATAAAAGAGCAAAGAGGCGTACACATCATAAGCGCGTGCGACTCGTGCGAGATAAAAAGGCAGCAACTGATGCGAGGCAATAGGCAACCACCCTTACGGGATAAGGGAGGGTTGGTAATTTCTTCGTACCTTTGCACCCCAAAAGCAAAACAGAGGAGAAGCCATGCAACTGTTCTATATTGAAGACCTCTGCAACGATTGGGTTACACTGCCAGCCGAAGAGTCGCGCCACTGTTCGAAGGTGCTGCGCCTGCGCCGTGGCGACGAGTTGCACCTCACCGACGGATGCGGCCTAATGTGTCGCGCCGAGGTTGACGTGTCCGACCCTCGAGCTACGACGCTCCACATCGTGGAACGCACCACAGGCTACGGCCTCCGACCCTACTATCTGCACATGGCCGTGGCTCCTACCAAGAACGCGGCACGCTACGAGTGGTTCGTAGAGAAGGCCGTCGAGATAGGTGTGGATGAAATCACCCTCCTACGCTGCGATCATTCGGAGCGCACCGACCTCAACCTCGAACGCCTCGAGCGCATTGTCGTCAGCGCCATGAAGCAATCACTCAAAGCCTACAAACCGCGCCTCAATGCGCCCACCACGATGGACAAACTGCTGGCCACCCCCTTCGAAGGGCTGCGCCTGATGGGCTACTGCACTTCTACCGACCGAACCCCCATCGGGCACGCCTACCAGGCAGGCGTGCCCACCACAATCCTCATAGGCCCCGAAGGCGACTTCTCGGAACGCGAAGTGGCTGCAGCCAGAGTCCAAGGCGTAGTACCCATCACCCTCGGCAAAAGCCGCCTGCGCACCGAAACAGCCGCCCTCATGGCCGTGGCCTGCGCCGCTCTGGCCAACCAAACATCCCTCACCTAACCACATCCCCATGCGTACCCCCCACCTCATCCTTATCCTTCTCATCGCCCTGCTATTGCCCCTCGGCTCGGCTGCACAGACGCAGATAGCCCTCCTCAAATACGGCGGCGGTGGCGACTGGTATGCCAACCCCACCTCGCTCAAAAACCTCATAACCTTCTGCAACCAAGACCTCGGCATGAACCTCGCTCCACAGCAAGCCGAAGTTGACGTGGGCAGCAGCGAACTGTTTGACTACCCATTCGTCCACATGACCGGCCACGGCAACGTGCAACTGACCGACGCCGAAGTCAAGAACCTGCGCGCCTACCTCATCGGAGGAGGATTCCTCCATATCGACGACAACTACGGCATGCGCCCCTACATCATTCCCCAAATGAAACGCGTTTTCCCCGAGCTGGACTTCGTCGAACTGCCCTTCTCCCACCCCATCTACCACCAAAAGTACGACTTCTCCAATGGATTGCCCAAAATCCATGAGCACGACAACCTCCCCCCAAAGGGCTACGGCCTCGTGTGGGAAGGCCGACTCGTATGCCTCTTCACTTGGGAGTGCGACCTTGGGGATGGATGGGAAGACCCCGACGTGCACGGCGACAGTCCCGCCACCCGTCTCAAAGCCCTTCGCATGGGTCAAAACATCCTGCAATACGTCTTCATGGGACAATAGGCCACCACCACCTCGACTCGAAATCCTATCCTTATAAACCACATAACCCTAACCCACCATCAAAATGACCATTGACTTTACCCTCATTCCCGAAGAGCACATCCTCCACTTTAAAGACGGGCTCGGCACCACCATCACTCGCAACTTCACCGATGGCACCAATAAAATCATGCAAGGCCGCCTCAACCCAGGCTGCTCCATCGGTCTGCACCGCCACGAACAGAACAGCGAAACTATCCTCATCCTCAGCGGCCACGCCCGATGCCTATACGACGACAGAGAAGAACTACTCAGTGCTGGCCAATGCCACTACTGCCCCCAAGGCCACAAACACAGTCTCATAAACGCCAGCCCCACCGAGCCCCTAACCTACTTCGCCATCGTTGCTGAACACCACTAACCTTTTCCCCCACTCTTTGCGAAAACGCCCCGAAAGCTGAGACAGAGCATTCCTGAAATACAGGCGAAGGGCTGGCTATCGAAAGAAGAAATCTCGACAACAGAGCCAAGACATCCATGAAATCCAAGCGGAGGGACTCTTAACATCTGAGCGAAGAAACGCTCAATAGACGAGCATAGAAATTTTCGACAAACGAGCAAAGGTGTTCTCCGTAGACGAGTGCCCCTTTCGTCTTACAGCTTCATAGAAGTGCCCATCTACCTCATAGGTTCAACCCTCCCTACCCCACGACCTCCTATACACGCACCCCGAATACTCCTAATATTCTCGTCTCGCAGGAGTAGTGACCTCTTTGCGCGAACCTCTTTCACCACTTTTCCTCTCGCTACCGCAAATCCTCCATACCTCACAATCCACCCCCCACGACATCGTCCCCTCTCGTCTAATTCTGCCTCATTCTATCACCTCATAGGGTCTCTCTTTCGCTCACCCTCATTCCCCACCCGTCGCACCCTAAATGCCCCTACTGTCCTCCGAACGACATACCCTCACGTTCGGGACACAAAAGGCGAGAGCCCACCACAGACTTGCGTCTGCAACAGGCTCTCGCGATCCAATATTTCCAAACAGGAGGAGGACTCTCTTAGTGGCGTCTCTCCTTGATACGAGCTTTCTTACCGGTGAGGTTGCGCAGGTAGAATATTCTTGCCCTACGAACAGCGCCGCGCTTATTGACATCAATCTGCTCAATAAAAGGCGATGCGATAGGGAATATTCTCTCCACACCTACCCCGTTGGTAATCTTGCGAACAGTAAAGGTCTCTGTGGCTCCACTTCCGGAACGCTGTAGTACAACACCCTGGAAGTTCTGGATACGCTCCTTGCCACCTTCTTTGATTTTGTAGTGAACGGTAATGGTGTCACCAGCCTTGAACTCGGGGAACGTCTTGCGTTCGGCCAAATTCTCTACATATTGCATGATTTCATTCTTTCCCATGACATGAAAGGTTTAAGAGATTAATGAATTGGGGAAGTTGGTTACTTCTTTACCATTTTTACTACTGCTGCGAATGCCTCGGGCTGATTCATAGCCAGGTCGGCAAGGACCTTGCGATTCAACTCGATGTTGTTCTTGTGCAGCTCACCCATAAACACAGAATAGGAAATTCCGTTCATGCGACAACCGGCATTAATACGGTTAATCCACAACGCGCGGAATTCTCTCTTCTTGGCTCTCCTGTCGCGGTAAGCATAGGTCTGACCTTTCTCCCACTTATTCTTGGCTACTGTCCAAACGTTCTTTCCTCTACCCCAATAACCTTTGGTTCGATTGAGGATTTTCTTTCTGCGTGCTCTTGAAGCAACTGCATTGACTGATCTTGGCATAATAATTCAATTTTTTTTCGTTCGAGCGGCCGTCTCGTGGCTTCCTTACGGGCATCCGACACGGCTCTTGGGGGCTCTAAACAATGGTTAATAACTCCGTTGTTGCAGCAGACCCGAGCCGTTGGCTCCGGCGCTCCTGCATGCCGCCTTTTAGGCAAGCAACATGCGTTTCACACGCTTCTCGTCATCGCGGCTAACGAGAGCCGTGTGGTCGAGGTTGCGCTTCTGCGTCGTCTCCTTCTTGGTCAGGATATGACTGTGATAAGCATGTTTTCTCTTGATTTTGCCAGTGCCTGTAAACGTAAAACGCTTCTTGGCACTCGCCTTGGTCTTCATTTTAGGCATTTCTTTACTGTTTTTGGTTGTCAATTATACTGTTTGAATCTATCGGTCTTTCTCGTCTTATCTCCCCATCAAGGCTTCACCGCGTCGACGCTTCGCATCGCCCACTGGTCAACACCTCACATCGTTTGCCTGTCTACAACTCGACCTCTTTATGGTGGCAAAATTTATTCTCCTCACTTCTTCGGTGCGATAATCATCAGCATACGCTTCCCTTCCAACCGAGGCATCACCTCTGGCTTGCCATACTCGAGCAGTGCCTCAGCAAACTTCAGCAGGATGGCCTCACCCTGATCCTTATAGATGATGGCACGGCCACGGAAGAAGACATCCACCTTCACCTTGTTCCCTTCCTTGAGGAAACGGATGGCGTGATTTAATTTGAACTCGAAATCGTGGTCATCCGTCTGCGGACTGAGGCGTATTTCCTTTACCGTAATCTTGTTCGACTTGGCCTTAATCTCCTTCTGTTTACGCTTCTGCTCGTAGAGATACTTCTGGTACTCAATAACCTTGCATACTGGTGGCGTAGCGTTGGGTGATATTTCCACCAAATCCAGCCCCTGATCGTACGCTATGCGCAGGGCTTCCTTGATAGGGTGAATGGCGGTTTCCCGACCCTCACACACCACCCTTACCACAGGGGCAGTGATGTTTTCATTGATACGGTGTTCTGGCTCCTTCTTGACAGGGCCACGTCCTCTCATGGGACGACCTCCTTGAGGTTTAAAGGGTGTTGCTATAACTTGAGTCTCCTATATTTGGATAATTTGTATTCCTTCGTATCGTGTTCCTCGGCACCCCCGTGCCTACATCTTGTGATATCTTGCTTTACGTGCTGTTTCTTGTCTCGACCGCTGCACTTTAGTCAGCCTCGGTTCTTATTCCTTGTATTCTCTCGATTCTCACACCTCATTGGTTATATGCACGTGCCGCCACGATCCACTGTGCCACAGTCGACCGTGGGAGCATAAGCCAACTTACTGCATCACCTGACTAATCTCATCACTGATGATTTGGGAGAACGCCTGCGGAGTCATGCTCCCGAGGTCTCCAGCGCCTTGTCTGCGTACTGAGATAGTGCCGTCAGCCACTTCTTTTTCTCCTAAGATGAGCATAAACGGCACCTTCTTCAACTCAGCATCGCGTATTTTGCGGCCTATCTTCTCGCTACGCTCGTCAATAGTGCCCCGCAAGTCCATTCCCTCCAGCGTGGCGAGCATAACACGAGCCTCATCAGAATACTTCTCGCTGACTGGCAAGATGATAAACTGCTCGGGAGTGAGCCACAATGGAAACTTGCCGCCCGTGTGCTCAATCAGCACAGCTACGAAGCGCTCCATCGAACCGAATGGTGCCCTATGTATCATCACTGGACGGTGTTTGAGGTTGTCACTGCCGATGTATTCCAAATCGAACCGCTCAGGTAGGTTGTAGTCAACCTGTATCGTGCCCAACTGCCACCGGCGACCGATGGCATCCTTCACCATAAAGTCGAGCTTCGGACCGTAAAAAGCAGCCTCACCATATTCCACACGGGCAGGCAGGTTCTTCTCCTTGCAAGCTTCCACGATGGCGGCCTCGGCTTTCTCCCACACTTCATCGCTACCTACGTACTTCTCCTTATCATTGGGGTCGCGCAACGAAATCTGTGCCTCAAACTTGTCGAAACTGAGAGCCTTGAAGATAATCTCGATAATCTCCATCACCTTAATGAACTCTTCTTTCACCTGGTCGGGGCGGCAGAAGATGTGTGCATCATCCTGCGTAAAGGAGCGCACACGCGTCAAGCCATGCAACTCGCCACTCTGCTCGTAGCGATATACTGTGCCAAACTCGGCATAGCGCAGAGGTAAATCCTTATATGAGTGGGGCGCATTGCGATACACCATGCAGTGGTGCGGGCAGTTCATCGGCTTGAGTAAATACTCCTCGCCCACCTCCGGGGTAGTAATAGGACGGAAACTGTCGGCACCATAATGATCCCAATGGCCACTGGTAACGTAGAGTTGTTTCGAACCAATATGGGGTGTCATCACCTGCTGATAACCATACCTCTTCTGTATCTTGGTGAGGAATGCCTGCAACCGCAGCCGCAATTCTGTGCCCTTGGGCAACCAGATGGGAAGCCCCTTACCCACGGTATCGCTGAACATAAACAACTCGAGTTCCTTGCCCAACTTGCGGTGATCGCGCTTCTTAGCCTCCTCCAGCATTGTCAAGTATTCGTCAAGTTCCTTCTTTTTGGGAAAACTTACGGCGTAAACGCGCGTCAACTGTTTGCGCTTCTCGTCGCCACGCCAGTAAGCACCGGCCAGATTGATCAGTTTCACCGCCTTGATAGGGCTGAAATCCACCAAGTGGGGACCGCGGCAGAGGTCGGTGAACTTGCCCGACTCGTAGAACGAAATGGTGCCGTCCTGCAGGTCGCTGATGAGTTCCATCTTGTACTCGTCGCCCTTGCGGCTAAAGTAGTCCAAAGCCTCGGCCTTGCTCACCTCCCGACGCATAATGGGCGTCTTGGCCTGCACAAGTTCCTGCATCTTTTTCTCTATTTTATCGAAATCATCGCTACTCACTTGATAGTCCATGAAGTCGATGTCGTAATAGAAGCCCGTCTCTATTGCTGGCCCAATGCCAAACTTGACACCTGGGTACAACTCCTCAATGGCGGCTGCCAACAGGTGTGCCGAGGTGTGCCAGAAGGTGGATTTACCTTCGTCATCGTTCCAAGTAAGCAGCTGCAGGGTGGCATCCTCATTGATGGGACGGTAGAGTTCCGTCACACGGTCATTGACTTTGGCTGCCAAGACGTTTCGCGCTAAGCCTTCGCTAATGCTTTTGGCCACGTCAAGCGCAGTGATACCATCTTCATATTGACGTACTGAACCGTCGGGCAGGGTGATATTTATCATGGTTTATCCTCTGTTCGTTTATCCGTTTTATCGTTCGCAACACACTCGCATCGACGGCCTTGTACTGCATGCTACAGGGTCGATACGCCACTATTGGAATGCGCAAAAGTACAAAGAATATTTGGATTGGGGTAGTTTGTTGCGTACAAAAACTTTATTTCCAATGGGAACTGGGCTTACTGGTTAGGTCGAAGCACATCGGCAGGCTCTCTCAGTGGGTGCAGCCCTGGGCGAAGGTGGATGTGGATGCGAATATCCACGGAGAGAGAAGTTCTTATAGTGGCTAAAAAAGTAGGTGAGATTGATCGACAGCGCGTTTAGCCTTACAGGGTTGTTGCCGTGCTCTTCGTAGAAGGTATAGCCATTGCTCTGGCAATGCTCGTTCAGTATCTGGTAAGTCGGGAGCAAAATAGGCGGTGTAGTCTATTCCCACTGCCAGCACATGCTTGCCCACCTCCATCATAATACCAGTGCTCAATTGCAGCATGCCGTCGAGGGAATGCTTGATTTCGGCAGTCTGATTGTAAGTAGCATCGAATTCCTTATCAAGGTCGAATCTCAGACAGGATCCAATGCCGATGGAGTTTACCCTGCTCACGGCAGGCGATATGCGGTGCGCATAGCCAACTACCACAGAACATATCAGGTTGAACAGCCGTAGCACAGCCCCACCACTACATATACATATAATGAAATAAAAACATGAGTTATACGTTACACTCAATATGAGCAAGACAATGGACACCATCAGGAAGATACGCATCAAGAAGGGTATCACACAGCAGCAAAAAGACCGACGAACACACGCCGCCCTACACGAGTGTTAGGAGTGTGCAGGAAGATTGATCCTCGCGTAAATTTGAGAAAAATAACTCGTAATAAGCAGAAAAACAATGGAAATACCAAAACAAGTCAGAGAGGCCGCAGTCGGCCTCGGCACAGAAATAACATACGAACACCGCCGCAGGGGTTTTGCCGTTTATAGTGTAGGTACTCCCAGCGAGAATGAAGCATTAACATGCCCGACAGGGCTTCCAAAGGTCGTGATATTCAAGGCAGGGAAAGCACGTGCCGTGGTAGGTAACGAAGTATTTGAATGGCTATGATTTAATAAAACGCTTTACAAATTTCGGATTGAGTATCTTGTCGTCTATTCTCACCACGCCAATTTTAGCCATTTTCATCTTCGGCAGATACTTCTCAACAGCCTTTCCTACCTCTCCGCTCTGTGGGTCGAACCACATCACATTTCCGTCAGCCTGCTTTTCAATGATGAACACGTGAGCGGAAGGTATTTTCCCTTTCCACTCACAATAAACCTCATACCGACCAGTATCAGTAAGACAATCCTCAATAAATTTCCGTTTCGCCTCATTGGTGTCTCTGCTCACGTGTTTCAGTGACCATGTATATTCTGCCTTTTTTCCGTCAGCAGTGAGGAAGCGTTCCTGCCAATCGAGGCCATTCTTGTCGCAGAATGTATCGAAATCACGCCTTCCGGTAACAACAGGATTTCCGAGAGCATTCACATTAAAGCCCCTACGCCTTGCTTCGTATGTCATTGTACAAGTTTGACAATTATCCAAGTAGCCATTCTCAACATAGTTTTCTGTGCCATACTTCGGGTTGCACTTTCCCCTGTCAGCCTCGGCAATATCCATTACTTTACCCTGCATGACTGGCATAACATCATTCAACTCCTTGATATTCTCATTTACTATATCGCTGAACGATGCATGTTTTCTGTTATATTTCATTGCAGCCTCATACTCGGCAAACGTCGAGTATGGATTGCGTGCGCCATAAGCATCAGCGAGTTCGGGCATCACGTAACGAAGATTGTCGCTCACGAAATAGGGCTTTGAATAATGTTTTTCGGCTCTCTTGACATTTCTCTTTTGCCAATCATTGAACGCCTGCGGAACGTCCTGCACCTCGTTCTCGCTCCCCTCTGACGGCTCTTCGCCTCGCAGTATACGCTGCTCATCGGCCTCCAATTCGGCAGGGGTCTTGAGTATCGTGGTGGTGTAGCAGCGACAATGGGGGTGCCAGCCCGTAAACTTGAAGTCTTTGGGGTACTTGCCCTGCAGTTCGTCGCAGATGTCGCGGAACACACCCTCGACCCCTTTGCAGGTGTGGTTCGAGGACAAGTGTACCTCTATGCCTACAACGAAATCGAGGTCTTGGTATCGCTCGTAGTCAGCGGTGCGATAGGCAATGTTGGTTTCGGTAGCAGCCAGCCGTCGGGCATTCATATACGATGAGCGGTACACACCCTGTCCTGGGTGGAACGCCTTCGCCGCCTGTGAGAGCACCAGCGCACCCCGTTCGTCGCGCACCCGACGGAAGAGTTTGTCGGGGAATTTGAGGTAGGAGCGCAGTTCACGGCTTAACTCGTCAGCACTTGAGCCAGCACGCAAGCCCACGTCCAACCCCAACTCTATCTCGCGCTTGTAGAGGTCTGCATAACGCCACACGTTGTCCGACAGGCCAAGTCCGTGCTGCTTGCAGTTCAAGAATGCCTGTCGTGCATTGTCATTGTTGGAGAAATAACGTCTGTACTGCTCTTGGGAAGGTTTGCCCACAGATGCGCCAACAATTTTGTTGGAATTTATTGGATCAAGACTGATTCCCAATATTATATGTGTCGCGCATGCTCGAAAACAGACATGCGCATATCCGTTCGCCGACATGCACATATCCAGTTATCTCCTTGCGCACTTCATAAAATAGATGTGCGCAGGGAGATAAAAACTTGATGAGCGGAGGGCCAGCGGCACGGGTTGCGCAACAGTCCAACACTGCGCATGGCTATATGCTACAGTGCTGGACTGCATCGTATAAGGTGCGAACCTCATCGCAGGCAGGCAGCAGTATTATAGAAAATGCGTACCTTTGCACCCCGAAAGATGCAAGAGAGTGCATCACTTGCAGAAGCATTTGTAAGGTCCGAGAACTGAAATTTCGCCAAAAAATATCGGAGGACTGTAATACTGATGCCTTCATGCTTGCCACGTATGCCGAACTATGGGTTTGCGCATAC